>NZ_JBIBRZ010000002.1:384081-995063 GCF_043076955.1 Streptomyces sp. NPDC016562
CCCCCCCCCCGGCCCCCCCGGGGGCCCGGGGGGGGGGGGGCGCCGGCGGGGGGGGGGGGGGCCCGCCCGGGGGGGGGGGGGGGGCCGCCCCGCCCCCCCCCCCCGGGCCGGGGGGGGGGGGGGGGGGGGGGGGGGGCCGCGCGCCCGGTCGCACCGGGCGCCGACGGGACGTACACGACGAGCAGCAGCACCCCCAGCAGGCCGACGCAGAAGCTGACGGCGAACACCGCGTCGTAGGCGTCGGCCGTCGCCCACAGCACGGCGAACGCGGCGAGAGGCCCGAGCAGGGCGCCCGTGGTGTCCATGGCCCGGTGCACGCCGAAGGACCGGCCGAGCGACTCCGGGGGGCCGCTGAGCGAGATCAGCGCGTCGCGCGGGGCCGTACGGACGCCCTTGCCCAGCCGGTCCGCGGCGAGCGCGGCGGCGATCCCGGCGGTGGCGCCGCCGGCGAGGAGCAGCCCGAGCCGGGAGAGCGCGGAGAGCAGGTACCCGGCGCCGGCGACCCGCTTGTGGCGGCCGCCGCGGTCGGCGAGGCGTCCGCCGAGCAGCCGTACGAGCGCGGTCGCGCCGTTGAACATGCCGTCCAGGAAGCCGAACTGGAGGGGCGACAGGCCGAGGTCGAGGACCAGGTAGAGCGGCAGCACCGCCGTGACCATCTCCGAGGAGACGTCCGTGACGAGGCTGACCGCGCCGAGCGCGAGGACGGCGGCGGGGACGCGCCGCCGGACCCCCTGGGGGGCGGGCGGCGCGTCCGGGCGGCCGTTGGCGGCCAGGTACATCAGTGGCAGCTGTACTTCGGGCTGGTGTCCTTGACCTGCCCGTCGGCGGCGACGTACGTCCACCCGTAGCCGGAGTCGGTGAAGTCGAGCTTCACGACGCCGTAGGGGCCGCTGATCCGCTTCTGGCTGTTGGGCTGGACGTCCTCGATCGGGTAGGGCTCGGCGCCGCCCATCCCGCCGACGATCTCCACGATCCCGTCGGCCCGCGCCCGGCCGTCGGGGTCCTGCGGGGCGAACCGCTCGTAGTGGTGGTCGTGCCCGTTCAGCACGAGGTCGGCCTTCGCGGCGTACAGGATCTTCCACACCGGCTTGGAGACCGGGTCGTTGCCGTGCCCGCCGGAGGAGAACAGCGGGTGGTGCCAGTAGGCCGCGATGCACTGCTTGCCGTTGGCGGCGAGGTCGGCCTTGAGCCAGTCCAGCTGGGCGGCCTGGTCGAAGGAGTTGGAGTCGAGGGCGATGAAGTGCCAGTTGCCCTCGTCGTAGCTGTAGTAGCTCTTGCCCTGGGGGTAGGCGATGCTGCCGAAGTACGCCTTGTACCCGGCGAGCGGGCCGGCCGGATCGTACGTCTCGTGGTTGCCCGGAACCGGCCGGGTCTTCGCCTTGAAGGCGCCCCAGGTCTTGTCGTAGTAAGAGCGGAAGTCGGACAGCCGGGCGTCGTCGTACTGGTTGTCACCCATCGTCAGGTAGAACTTCGGGTCGATGCTCCGGGCGAGCGCGGCGGTCTTCGGGTGCGCGCAGCCGCTGTCGGACGCGGTGCACTGCGCGGCGATGTCACCGGCCGCGACCACCGTGAACGCGCCGCCGGGCGGCGGGCCGCCGTCGACGACCCCGTACACCTCGGCCTCGAAGAGCGAATAGCCGTACGCGGTGCCGCGCGCGGTTCCGTGGATCCGCAGGTAGCGGCCCTTTCCGGCGAGGCCGGTCCAGTCGTCGACGCCGCCGTTGCCCGCCGTCTCGGTGGCGAGCGCGGTCCAGGTGGCGCCGTCGGCGGACACCTCCACGCGGTAGGCCCGTGCGTAGGCCGCCTCCCAGGTCAGCCGTACGCGGGAGACGGTGGCCGAGGCGCCGAGGTCGACCCGGATCCACTGCGGGTCCACGCCCTCGGCGCTGGCCCAGCGGGTGGCCGGATTGCCGTCGAAGGCGTTCTTCGCGCCCAGCGACGAGGTCTCGGTGGAGGACGCGGTGGCGGGCTTCCCGCGCGATATGAGGGGGTCGGTGGCGGCCCCGGCCCGCTCGGGCCAGGCGAGGAGGAGGCCGCCGACGAGGGCGAACACGGCGGTGGCCACGAGGAGGAGGGACCGAAGTCCGCGGCGGAGCGCGGGGGGTGGAGCGGAAGCGTTCAGGTGCATACCTGGACTCCCTTTGAGGGGGGCGGCGAGAGCTGGACTCTGGCGCGGGGCGCCGCGCCCTGCCCGTCGCCGGGCAGGGAGCGGCGCCACGGCGGCCGGGTCAGAGCTCTCACTGAGCGCGTCATGCCCACGGGGGCCGGGCACCGCGCCAAGCCGCCGAGCGGGACACTAACAGGAAGGAAAGTTTCCTACCAGTGTCCGGACGGCATGATTGCGAGGTGCCCGTCCTGCGGGCGCGCGTAGGCTCGTCCCCATGGACCAGCCGCCCGAGACCCCCTCGTACTGCCCCACCCCCGCCGCACCGGCCGGGCGCGTGCCCGGACCCCCCTACGCCGACTGCGTGCAGTGCGCCCGGCCCACCGAGTACGGCGTCGCCACCCCGGGCGTGGTGCTCTGCCCGGTGTGCGAATGGCAGGAAGCGCAGCGCACGGCCTGCTCCGGCTAGTGCGCTGACCGTCCGGCGACGCCTCTCACGGCCGCCGCTACTGCGCGCGGTGCGGCTTGTGGCGTGCGACCCCCAGACGGGCCCGTGCGCGCAGGCGCGCCCGACCGGTGGACCGGCGTGCGCGTTCCACCGGGCCTTCGCACAGGGCCTCCAGTACGGGACCGGGCTCGCTGCCGGGGGTCAGGACCAGGTCGACGTGCGCCTCCGGGCGGTCGGCGCGGCCGGTCATCCGCACCCGTGCGTCCCGCACGCCGGGCTGGCGGCGGACATCGGCGGCCAGGGCGTCGCTGAGGGCGCCCTCGCGCAGTTCCACGCCGTCCGTCGCAGTTGGGCCTCCGACGGGTAGGGGGCCGGGGTGCGTGCGGCGCAGCTGTGCGAGCAGCCACCACAGCGCGAGCAACACCACGACGGCCAGGGCGGCGATCACCACGGGCCACCACCAGCCCTCGTCCGTCCAGCGGGTGCGGCCGGCTTCGCTGAGCAGCACGGCGTGCGGGGTGCTGAGCGGCCAGTCCTGGGGAGGGCGCAGGTTCCAGCGCCGGTAGAGGTCGAAGCCACCCGCCAGCATCAGCAGACCGGCGCCGAACAGGACCACGCCCGTCAGGGCCAGCAGAATCCGGTTGACCGCGGACTTCCTCTTCATGGGATCCGTCCCCTCTCCTCCTGGCCGCTCACGGGCGGCGCGGCCGTACCCGGACGCCGATACGTGGCGGGCGGGCCAGGGCGAGCCGGTCGCGCTGCTCGCGCAGCGCCGTCAGCAGATCGGCCTTGACGTCGGCCTGGGCACGGAAGCGGACCTCCGCGCGCGCAGCGATGCGGTGTCGTCCCACCTGGACCCTGGCGGCACTGACACCGGGGACGCGCAGGGCGGCGTCGCGCAGCATGAGGGCGGCGGCGTCGCGGTCCAGTACGGCCTGTACGCGGTCGTCGGGCGTCCTGAGGGGCAGCTGACGACGCAGGCCGGGGGTCAGCGCCAGGATGATCAGCCAGAGGCCGACGGCGGCGAGGAGGGCCGCTCCCACCCGGACCCAGACGTCGTCCAGGGGGCGGGTGGCCAGCTCGTCGGCCAGGCGCGTGCGCCAGGCGGCGGCGGACGCGCCCGCGCGGACCCTGACGACGTCGACCAGCAGGAACCCGGCCGCCGCCCCGATGACCAGGGCCGCCAGCGCGGCGGGTGTCCGGCGTGCCGACCAGGGGCGGTGCGAGGGGCGCGGGCCGCCACGCGTGTCGTTGCCGTGCTCGCGGTCCGGCGCGTCGGGAGGCTGCTTGACCAACAGGTCCACCGTGCGGGACGTGGTCTCGTCGCTCCCCAAGGCCCGCTCCCTGCCGGCCGTGGGGTCTTGGTCCCGTGTCATGCCGGCTCTCCTTCCCGGTGGGCTGCCCGGTCGGGCTCACTGGACACGTCCGTGTCCGGATCCGTCAGAGGTCACCAGGCGCTCGATGGTCAGCGCGACCTCGGTGACGTTCATGCCGGTCAGCTGGGCCACGCGCTCACCGACGTAGTGCTGCACCTCGCCGGCGGCGCCGGCGAGGTCGGCCGGGTAGGGCAGGTCCAGGGTCAGCCCGAGCCGTGCGGATCCGCCGGCGACGGCGGCCGAGGCGCGCGGGGCGGTCAGTCCCGTGTGCGTCGTGCCCGCCTGCCGGTGCAGGGCCTCGCGTGCGGCGCGGGCCGCGATGCGGGCCACCACCTTGTCCGGGATGACCGTCGCGCCACGCTCGGCCGCCGGGGGCAGCGCCTGCGCGGTGTCCGCGGCGCCCCCGGGCAGCCCGGGGGCGGGCTGCGGGGTCACTGCCGGTCCCGGGACCGGCTGAAGTCGGACATCTCAAGGTCGCCCTGCAGCATGAGGCCGACCACCAGGCCCACGGCGCCCAGGACCGCCACCAGCAGGAAGGCCCAGAATCCTCCGAAGTAGGCAGCGAAACCCAAGGCCATTCCGGCCAGCAGGCCCACCTGTGCTGCGCTCATCTCACTCACCTGAATCTCACGTCGATCGGTTTCCGCGGCCGGCCGCGGACCGCGGGCGGCCGGGCTGCGCCCCGTCACTGGACGCGGCTCTCGCCCTCCTCGGCTTCCTCCTCCTCGTCGGGCAGGTGGACGTCGTCGACGGTGATGTTCACCTCGACCACGTCGAGGCCGGTCATGCGCTCCACGGCCGTGATCACGTTGGTGCGGACGTCGCCGGCGATGTCGACGATGGACACGCCGTACTCCACGACCACGTCCAGGTCCACGGCTGTCTGGCGTTCGCCCACCTCGACCTTCACGCCCCTGCTCACGCTGGGGCGTCCTCCCGGAACCTTGTCCCGTACGGCGCCCAGGGTGCGGCTCATCCCGGTGCCGAGGCTGTGGATGCCCGGTACCTCCCGGGTGGCCATCCCCGCGATCTTCTCGACGACGCTGTCGGCGATGGTGGTACGCCCCCGTGTCTCCGGAGGGGCCCCGACGCCGCTGCGGCCCTGCAGCGTGCTCGTGCCGTCCTGCCGGCTCGGACCTGAGGGCGAACTGATGCTCTCCGACATGAGGACCTCCCAAGGATGTCCTTCGGGAGCGCCGGGCGGTGCCCCCGAAGGTTCAGACACTCCGCGGGCAGATTCCTCACGCCGCTCACGGACGCACCTATGATCGAGGAGTACGTGCGAAGGCCGAGACGGCGGTTTCCGACAGGAAGCGGGCGGCGGATGCGCGAGCGGACCGGGCCCCCGACCCCACCAGGCGCGGCACACCCGCGCCGGGACGCTCCGCGGCCGGTCGCCGCTGTCCCGGCCGCCCCGGAACGGTCCGCCGGCGCGCTGCCGGACGAACTTCTGGCCGTACGGGCCGCAGAAGGGGACGACGACGCGTTCGCCGTCCTGGTACGCCGGCACAGCGGCCGGCTGACGGCCCTCGCGTACCACCTGCTGGGCAACCGGCCGGACGCCGAGGACGCCGTGCAGGACGCCTTCCTCAGCGCCTGGCGGCAACTGCCCGAATTCCGGCACGGCGCAGCGTTCGGCACCTGGATGTACCGCATCGTCACCAACCGCTGCCTCAACGCGCTGCGCCGGCGGGCCGCCGCGCTCCCCCTGGACGCCGTCCCGGAGCCCGTCGCCCCCGACGCGGGCAGCGCGCCGCCGCGCATGGCCGAGACGGACGCCACGGCGGCCGCCCTGACCCAGGCACTGGCAGAACTCACGCCCGAGCTGCGGGCCTGCTGGGTCCTGCGCGAACTGCACGGCCTGCACTACGAGGAGATCGCCCAGGTGACGGGCAGCAGCGAAACGGCCGTGCGCGGCAGACTCTTTCGTGCAAGACGTGCTCTGACGGAGGCGATGCGCCCATGGCGCTAGACGACCCGCACCCCACCTCGGGCGGCGGCCCGACGCCCCCGAACGCCCGCAGGGCGGACACCACGGCGCTCTCGGAAGCTGAGCTGCTCGCCGGCGGCGAACTGCTGCCCTGCGGCCGCCCCCTCCTCGACGCCTGGCAACAGGCCCGCAGCCCCGGCGCCGCGGCGCCCGACGCACACACCGGCGACTGCCCCCACTGCCGGCAGGCCTTCGAAGGGCTGCGCGCCCTCGACCTGGCCACCCGGTCCCTGAGCGCCGAAGAGCAACCGGACGTGCACGGCCTCACCAACCGTGTCATCAACGCGGTGCGGGCCGAGGTACGGCTCGGCGCGTCGCTGCCGCTGGACGACCCCGACCACGACCTGCGCATCGCCGAAAGCGCCGCCGCGAAGGTCCTGCGCCACGCCGCGGACACCGTGCCCGGAGTCCGCGCCGTCAGCTGCCGCCTGACCCCCACCCCCGACGACAGCGCCGTGCACGTCGCCATGACGCTCGCCACCACGCTCGACCGCCCCTTGCGGGAGCGGGCCGCGCGCGTACGCCGAGCCGTCCTCCACGCCGCGCAGCACACGCTCGGCCTGGCCGTCACGGAGGTCGACCTGGACATCAACTCCCTGCTCGATCCCCTCCAGGCGCCCCGGGACGACGCGCCCGCAGCGACCCGGCGATGACCCCGATCCCGGGCGCGGACGTCCGCGAAGCCGCCGCCCGCGCCGCCTTCGGCGTTCCCGGCGTGGCGGCCCTGCAGCCCGTCCTCGCCGACCGCCTGGCCGCCGCGGCCGTCCGCGTGCGGCGCGGCGTGGGCGCCGACCCCCGGCCCGCCGTACCCGGGATCCGGGTCGAACCCGGCTCGGGAAGCGGCTGGCACGTGGAAGTCCGGTGCATCGTGCACGAGGGCGGCCGGGTGGTCGACGTCGCCCGCCAGGTGAGGGAAGAGGTGCGGGCCGCGGTCTCCACTCACCTGACCCGAGAGGGCTCCCCGGGCCCCGTCACCGTCCGGGTCACGGTCACGCGCGTCCTCGCCGACGGATGACAGGACAGGCCCCCGGCCGGGGGCCGCGTTACTTTCCGATGAGTTCGGAGACCTTCACGAAGCGGTAGCCGCGCTTGCGGAGTTCGGGGACGATCTTCTGGATCGCCTCCTCGGTGACGGGGGCGGCGCTGCGCGTGCAGTGCATGACCACCACCGAGCCGGGCTTCACCCCGGCGAGCACCTGTTCGGCCACCGCGCCCGGGTCCTTGGCGAAGGCGTCCCCGCTGACCACGTCCCACTGGACGGCCGTGACCTTGGCCGTGGACAGGGCGCGCAGCGCCTCGTCGTCGTAGCAGCCGCCGGGGAAGCGGAAGTACGGGACGGTGTTGACCGCGCCGGCGGTGCGGAAGGCCGCGAAGGCCCGGTCCACGTCCGCGCGGGCGGCGGCGGTGTCGAGCGCGGGCAACCCGTAGCAGGGGGAGGTGAAGGCGTGGTGGCTGTACGAGTGGTTCGCGATCTCGAAGTTCGGGTCCGTGCCGATGGACTTCGCCTGGTCCGGGTACTCCTCCGCCCAGCGGCCCGTCATGAAGATCGTCGACGGGACCTGGAGCCGGCGCAGGGTCGCGATCAGCTGCGGGTTGTCGAAGTGCTCCCCGCCCGCGGCCCGCGGCCCCTGGTCGGAGGTCATGTCGGCGTCGAAGGTCAGGGCGACGGTCTTGTCGCCCTGCTGCTTCGTCCGCTCGAACACCGGCGTCAGGCCGTTCGGTCCGGGCGCCATGGTGGGGGCCTTGCCGGGCGCGCCGGCCTGCGGGGAGGCGGAGCTGGAGGCGGAGGCGGAGGTGGAGGCAGAAGGGGACGACGAGGCCGTGGCGGCCGCGGGGGCGGACCCCGTCGGGGTGCCCATACGGGCCTCGCGGCCGGCGTCCGAGGTGCCGGCGCCGCCGCACCCGGCGAGGGCGGCACTGAGGGCGGCGGTGAGAGCGGCCGCGACCGCCGCTTTGCGCACAGAAAGGGTCACGGACGCAAAATATATGACTATGTGGCGAGTAGTCGGCTACGGCACTCCTCGACATCGAAGTCGGCCCGCGGGTACTGCGGGTCCATGTCCTCCAAGTGCTCCAGCAGCAGCCTGCTGACGGCCCAGTCGCGGTACCACTTGCGGTCCGCGGGGACGATGAACCAGGGCGCGGCGTCGGTGGAGCAGCGCTCCAGGACCCGCTCGTACGCCTCCTGGTACGCGGGCCATGCGCCGCGCTCCTCGATGTCGCCCGGATCGAACTTCCAGTGCTTGTCCGGGTTGTCCAGCCGGGCCAGGAGCCGCTCGCGCTGCTCCTCGTAGCTGATGTGCAGGAACACCTTGATCACGGTCACGCCCTCCTGCGCGAGGGACTCCTCGAACCGGTTGATCCGGGTGTACCGGCGGGCCAGCTCGCTGCGCGGCGCCAGCCCGCGGACGCGGGCGATGAGGACGTCCTCGTAGTGGGACCGGTCGAAGATGCCGATCTCACCCGGCTGGGGGAGGGCCTTCCTGATCCGCCAGAGGAAGGAGTGCTTGCGCTCCTCGGGCGTGGGCGCCTTGAACGCCTTGACGCGGCACCCGGCCGGATTGAAAGGGCCCATGACGTGCTTGACCGTGCCGCCCTTGCCGCTGGTGTCCATGCCCTGCAGGACGAGCAGGAGGCGGCGGTGGTCACCGGCGGTGCCGGCCGCGTAGAGCCGCTCCTGGAGCGAGGCGAGCCGGGGCGCCATCGCGGCGGTGGCCGCACGCCCGGCGGCCTTGTCCCGGGGGCCGGCCGGGATCGCCGCCGCGTCCGTCCGCCCGAGGTCGGGGCGCTCGCCGGCCGGGACCCGCAGCAGCTCGCGCAGCTGCCTGCCCACGGCCGCGCCCTGGTCCTGGCCGCCCGCGGCCCGGTCCGCCGCGGGGGGTCGTGTCGAAGTCCGCTTCCCGGCCACGTGCCGCCCCCTCTCGTCGGTTCCCGGGACGCCCCCGGGACCGTTCGCGCCTACCCGCGTTCCCGCCTTCCCGCGTTCCCGGCGATCACACAGGACCACAAGGGCCACCGGGCCGCGGGCTCAGCGCCAGGGACCCGTCACCGCGAACGTCGTCCCGGGGTCGTACGCGTTCACGTACATCGTCCGCCCGTCCGGCGAGAACGTGACCCCGGCGAACTCCCCGAACTCCGGCGCGCCCGGCTGCCCGATGTCCTGCGCGCCGCGCGCCACCGGATAGACCTCGCCGTCCACGGTCACGCCGAAGACGTACTGGGCCCCGCCGCCGTCCTCGCACACCATCAGGCCGCCGTCCGGGGCGAGGCAGATGTTGTCGGGGGAGTCCCCGGGCAGCCGCACGTCGGCGGCCGGGCCGAAGACGACGTCGAGCCGCAGCCGCTCGCTGCGCGGGTCGTAGAACCACACCTGCCCGTGGTGGTCGGCCCCGGCGCCCTCGCCGCGGCGGGCGAAGCTGGAGACGAAGTGGACCCCGCCGTCGCCCCAGTAGCAGCCCTCCAGCTTCTGCGCGTGGGTGATCCCGCCGGGCCCGAAGTCCTGGTGGCGGATCGGGGTCCCGGTCGCCGCGGGATCCGGTACGGGGACCCACTCGGCCGGGAACCGCGCCCCCGGCCGGTCCACCACCGACAGGTCCGCCAGGCCGGGCACCCGCAGGGCCTCCAGCCGGCCCCCCGCCCGCAGTGAGCCGCGCCCCCCGAGGGGCCGCTCGGGCAGGAACCGGTAGAACAGCCCGAACGGGTGGACGAAGGCGTCCTCGGTCTCGTAGACGACCCCGCGGTACGGGTCCACGGCGACCGCCTCGTGCGCGAAGCGGCCCATCGCGGTGAGCGGGACCGCGCCGCTGCGGTGCGGGTCGGCGGGATCCACCTCGAAGACGTAGCCGTGGTCGCGGGTGTATCCCGAGGTGCCGGCCCGGTCCTCGGTCTCCTCGCAGCTCAGCCAGGTGCCCCACGGGGTACGGCCGCCCGCGCAGTTGACGGCGGTGCCGGCGAGGGCGACCCGCTCGCCGGTGACGGAGCCCGCCGGGTCGAGCTCCAGGGCGGTGCAGCCGCCCAGGGCCCCGGGGTCGTAGGTCAGTCCCGCCACGGCGGGCACCCGCAGCGCGGCGGTGGGGCGGTTCTCGTGGTTGCGCACCAGCCGTACGCGGCCGCCGCCGGCGTCGAAGGCGGCCATGCCGTCGCAGTGGCCGGGGACGGGGCCCTCGCCGGAGCGCAGCGGGTCTCCCGCCCGGGAGAGCACCCGGTAGGAGAAACCTTCGGGCAGATCGAGCAGTCCGCGCGGATCGGGCAGCAGCGGGCCGTATCCCCGCCTCGGCCGGGCGGCGCGCGAGTCCGTGGGGAAGAGGGCGCCGAGCGCCCCGCTGAAGGCGATCGTGCCGGCTGCGAGCAGGCTGCGTCGGGTGACGGACATCGGCGGCAACTCCCCGCGACGGGACAGGAGATGTACGAGATGTACCGGCCCGTGGTACCACGGGGCGCGCTCCGGCGGGGCGTGCCCCGCCGGAGCCGCACGCGATCAGACGAGCTTGGCGCTCAGGGTGATGGTCGTGCCCGTCAGGGCCTGGCTGACCGGGCAGTTCTTCTTGGCGTCCTCGGCCGCGGCGGTGAAGGCGTCGGCGTCCAGGCCGGGCACCTCGCCCTCGGTGGTGAGGTGGATGCCGGTGATGCCCTTGCCCGGGACGAAGGTGACGGCGGCCGAGGTGGTCAGCTTGACCGGCGGGTTGCCCGCCTTCGCCAGTCCGTTCGAGAAGGCCATGTTGAAGCAGCTGGAGTGCGCGGCGGCGATGAGCTCCTCCGGGCTGGTCCGCCCGTTCGCCGCCTCGTCGGTGCGCGCGGGCCAGGAGACCGCGTAGCTGCCGAGACCGGACGAGTCAAGGGTGACTTCGCCCTTGCCCTCGAACAGGTCGCCTTCCCAGACGGCGTGTGCGTTGCGTGTGGCGGCCATGGTGGATCCCTTCGTAGAAGTGGGAACGGCCGGCCCCGCGAGGGGCCGGCGTCCCCAAACCTACTGGGACACCAGGGGTTTCGCGTCGCGTGCCAGGGCGGTGAGCCGCGAGATGGCGCGGAAGTACTTCTTGCGGTAGCCGCCGTTCAGCATCTCCTCGCTGAACAGCCGGTCGAAGGGCACTCCCGAGGCGAGCACCGGGATCTCGCGGTCGTACAGCCGGTCGGCCAGCACCACCAGTCGCAGCGCCGTCGACTGGTCCGGCACCGGGCCGACGTCGGTCAGGCAGACCGCCGAGATCCCGTCGGTCAGCGCGCCGTAGCGGCTCGGGTGCACCCGGGCCAGGTGTTCCAGCAGCCCGGGGAAGTCGTCCAGGCTCGCGCCCTCGGTCGCGTACGCGGCCTTGGTGACCTGCTCGTCGGAGAACGGCGCCGGGGCCTCGGGCAGGCCGCGGTGGCGGTAGTCCTGGCCGTCGATGCGCAGCGGCCGGAAGTGCGCCGAGAGCCCCTGGATCTCGCGCAGGAAGTCGGCGGCGGCGAAGCGGCCCTCGCCGAGCTTGCCGGGCAGCGTGTTGGAGGTGGCGGCCAGCGCCACGCCCTGCTCGACCAGGCGGCTGAGCAGCGAGGACACCAATACGGTGTCGCCCGGGTCGTCCAGCTCGAACTCGTCGATGCACAGCAGCCGGTGCCCGCCCAGGGTCGCCACGGTCTGCTGGAAGCCGAGCGCGCCGACCAGGTTGGTCAGCTCCACGAAGGTGCCGAAGGCCTTGAGCGCGGGCTCGGCCGGGGTGGCGTGCCACAGGGAGGCGAGCAGGTGGGTCTTGCCGACGCCGTAGCCGCCGTCGAGGTAGACCCCGCGCGGGCCGGCGGGGGCCGCCGGCTTCTTGGAGAACCAGCGTTTCTTGCCCGCGCCGCTCGCATGCGCACCGCCGAGCCCGGCGGCGAAGCCGCTCAGGACGGTGACGGCCTCGCGCTGGCTCGGCTGGGTGGGGTCCGGGTCGTACGTGTCGAAGCGCACCGAGTCGAACCGCGGCGGCGGCACCATCTCGGCCACCAGCCGTTCGGCGGGCACTCGCGGCTCGCGCGCACACAGGGCCTGCGGGCCCGCGTCGGCTATCGGAGGCCGCCCGGTGGTGTGACCAGAGGTGGAGAGTGATGTTGACACAGCTCTTAACTCTACGGGGCGTGGCACACTGCACCGATGCGACGCCTGTTCCCTGTGACCGATCAGACATCAGCCCCGTCCCAGGACCCGGCCGACCGGGAGTGGTCGCTGGACGAGATCGCGGAGGCCTACGCCTACCCCCCGCTCGGGGCCGACGGGCACTGGCTGCGCGCCAACATGGTGTCCACCCTGGACGGGGCCGCCCAGCACGACGGCCGCTCTCACCCCATCTCCGGCGAGACCGACATGCGGATCTTCGGCACCCTGCGGGCACTGGCCGACGTGGTGGTCGTCGGCGCGGAAACGGTTCGCCAGGAGGGCTACCGCCCGGCCCGCGCCCGGGAGGCCTTCGCGGCGCGCCGCGAGGCCGCCGGACAGGGCCCCGCCCCGGCCATCGCCGTGGTCACCGCCAGCCTGGACCTGGACTTCTCCCTGCCCCTCTTCACCTCCCCGCTGGTGCCGACCCTGGTGGTCACCGGGGCCGCCGCGCCCGCCGGGCGGGTGGCCGAGGCCCTCAAGGCCGGCGTCGAGGTCGTGGTGGCGGGCGAGGGCACGGCCGTGGACACGGCCCGGGCCGTGCGGGAGCTCGCCGCGCGGGGGCTGCGCCGCCAGCTCACCGAGGGCGGGCCCCGGCTGCTGGGCCAGATCGTGGCCGCCGACGCCCTGGACGAGCTGTGCCTGACGATCGCCCCGATGCTCACGGCGGGTGACGCCCAGCGGATCGCCGGCGGCCCCTCCGTCACGGTTCCGCACCGGCTCGCGCCCGCCTGCGTACTGGAAGAGGCCGGGTTCCTCTTCACGAGCTACCGTCGGATCTGAAAAGAAGCGGAATTTCTCGTTCCGCTTAGCTTCCATCGGGCACGAACCTGGGCACACATAACTGCGCAAGGTCCCGCGCCACAGCGGGGCGGAATGGTTTCCGCAGGGGGCCGGCCAGCCGGCCTCGGCCCATGAAGGAGAGGGCGTCCGTGTTCACGAGCGTATTGATGATCGAGCAGCCCCTGACCGCGGTGGACGTGGACTTCGTCACCACCCTGCACGGGGACGACCCGGTCTCGTTCGTCGTCCTCATGCAGCCCCGGGGCGACCAGGACCGACTGCTGCGCGCCATCGACGACGTCGCGCTCGGTGAACTGCCCGAGGCCATCCGCGAGGCCGACGAGCCCGAGGGGGAGGCCGCCCTCGGCCCCGCGGCGCACGCCCTCGCGCACTCCCTGAACGCCCTGCGCCAGAAGGGCGCCAGCGCCACCGGGCAGATCGTCGAGCACCACCCGCTCGACAAGCTGAAGGCGGTCGTGGAGGAGACCGGCGCCGACGAGGTGATCGTTCTGACCGCCCCGCACTTCGTGGAGGAGTTCTTCCACCGGGACTGGGCCTCCCGGGCGCGCCACAAGGTCGGCGTTCCCGTGCTCAAGCTCTTCGCCCACAACGAATAGGCTGGGGGCGTCAGAGCCCGAAAGCACCACCGCACCACCCACGATCCTGGAGCGACCTGAATGAAGCCCGGCCTGCCGACCGCCATGGAACGGCCCCACTTCATCGGCATCGGCGGCGCCGGGATGTCCGGCATCGCGAAGATCCTGGCCCAGCGCGGCGCGCGGGTCGCCGGCAGCGACACCCGCGGTGACTCCGAGACCGCCCAGGCGCTGCGCGCCCACGGCGTCACGGTCCACGGCGGACACGCGGCCGGCAACCTCGCCGCCGACTCCACCTGCGTGGTCGTCTCCAGTGCCATCCGCGCCGACAACCCCGAGCTGGCCCGCGCGGCCGAGCTCGGCATCCCCGTCGTGCACCGCTCCGACGCCCTCGCCGCCCTGATGGACGGGCTGCGCCCGATCGCCGTCGCCGGTACGCACGGCAAGACCACCACCACCTCGATGCTGGCGGTGTCCCTCTCGGCCCTGGGCCTGGACCCCTCGTACGCCATCGGCGGCGACCTGGACGCCCCCGGCTCCAACGCCCACCACGGCGAGGGCGACGTCTTCGTGGCCGAGGCGGACGAAAGCGACCGCACCTTCCACAAGTACAGCCCGCAGGTCGCGATCATCCTCAACGCGGAGCTCGACCACCACGCGAACTACGCGTCGATCGAGGAGATCTACGAGTCCTTCGAGACCTTCGTCGGCAAGGTCGTGCCCGGCGGCACCCTGGTCGTCGCCCACGGCCAGGAGGGCGCGGCCGAGATCGCCCGCCGCGTCGCCGGCCGTGAGGGCCTCCACGTCGTCACCTACGGCGAGGAGCCCGAGGCCGACGTCCGGATCACGAAGATCACCCCGCGCGGGCTGACCAGCGAGGTCACCGTCGTCCTGGACGGGCGGATGCTCACCTTCACCGTCTCGGTGCCCGGCCGCCACTACGCGCACAACGCCGTCGCGGCCCTCGCCGCCGGTGTGGCCCTCGGCATCCCGGCGCACAACCTCGCCTCCGCGCTCGGCAAGTACACCGGCGTCAAGCGCCGCCTCCAGCTCAAGGGCGAGGCCGCGGGCGTCCAGGTCATCGACTCCTACGCGCACCACCCCACCGAGATGACCGCCGACCTGGAGGCCATCCGCGGAGCCGCGGGGGACGAGCGGATCCTGGTCGTCTTCCAGCCGCACCTCTTCTCCCGCACCCAGGAGCTGGGCAAGGAGATGGGCCAGGCGCTGGCCCTCGCCGACGCCTCCGTGGTCCTGGACGTCTACCCGGCCCGCGAGGACCCGATCCCCGGCGTCACCAGCGAGCTCATCATCGCCGCCGCCCGCGCGGCCGGAGCCGACGTCACCGCCGAGCACTCCAAGGAGGCCGTCGCCGACGTCATCGCGGGAATGGCCAAGCCCGGTGATCTCGTTCTCACCATGGGGGCGGGCGACGTCACCGATCTGGGACCGCAGATCCTCGCCCGTCTGTCGAACTGAGGGAGCGGGAGTCATGGCGTACGAGGTCGAGAAGACGGACGAGCAGTGGCAGGCGGAGCTGACCCCGTCCGAGTACCAGGTGCTGCGCCTCGCCGGCACGGAGCCCGCCTTCCGCGGTGAGTACACGGACACCAAGACGGAGGGCGTCTACTCCTGCCGGGGCTGCGGGGCCGAGCTGTTCCGCTCCTCGGAGAAGTTCGAGTCGCACTGCGGCTGGCCGTCCTTCTTCGACCCGAAGGACACCGAGGCGGTCGAGCTGATCGCCGACACCTCGCACGGCATGGTCCGCACCGAGGTCCGCTGCGCGACGTGCGGCTCCCACCTGGGCCACGTCTTCGAGGGCGAGGGCTACCCCACGCCCACGGACCAGCGGTACTGCATCAACTCGATCTCGCTGCGCCTGATCCCGGCCTCCGACGAGGGCTGACCCCGCGCACCGTCGGGCCCTTCCCACCCGGGCTGGTGGGGAGGGCCCGTTCTGGTGTCGGGGACGTGTCGGGGACGTCGCGGTTCGATTCCGATCAGGTCTCCCGCCTGTTCCGGTCCGCCGCCAATAGCACGCTTTGATCGCGGAAGACACCTATCTGTTTCCTCGTCATGGCTGGTTATGATCGGCCCCCGGCCATCCCCGTCCCCGAGGTCCGATGTCTCCCATAGAACCCGAAGACGCACCAGGGCAGTCGACGACCCGTCGGCGGCGCACCGTACGCCTGCGCACCCTGCTCATCTGGCTGGCCGTGCTCCCCACCGTGGCGATGGGCACCCAAGTGGCCGTCACCGCAGCGCGGTTGCTGGAGCAGTCGAACCACCTGCGGGCCGACGTCGCGGCCGCCGAACGGATCGGCGCACCGCTCTACACGCTCATGGTCGACATGCAGGCCGAGCGGACGGCGACCGCCGCGCGGTGGGCGGGCACCGCGGGCGCCGAGGACGAGCTGCGCATCCGCCGGGAGGCCGCGGACCGGGCCGCGGCCGAATTCCGCCGTCTGGCGGGCGACGCGCACGCCTCCTTCGGCGAGGTGAACCGCTGGCTCGACGGCCTGGCCGCCTACCGCCAGCGCGCGGACGCCCGTACCGGAGGCGCCGACAGCACCCTCGCCTACTACACCGGGGTGATCGGCGCGGTCATCCAGGTGTACCAGCAGGAGTTCAGCCACGCGCAGGACGCCGAACTCGTCCAGGAGACCCGGCCCGTGGTGTCCATGCTCTCGGCCACGGAGATGCTGGCGCGCGAGGACACGCTCCTGGCCCTGGCCGGACCGGCCAGGGAACTGGACACGGCCGGATTCGACCAGTTCGTCAGTGCCATCGGAGCCCACCGGCACCTGTACCAGACCTGGGTCGTGCCCTATCTGTCCGACGGGGACCGGCGGTTCTACGAGCGGATCGTCGCCTCCCCGGACTGGCAGAAGAAGACGCACATCGAGAACGCGGTCATCTCCGGGCACACCGACACCGCGTCCGGCGTCAAGCTGCCCGCCGAGGTCGCGGGCTGGCGGTCCGCGCACGCCAACTTCTCCGTGCAGATGGCCACGCTCAACGTCGACCGTGCACGCAAGGTGCTCACGCGCGGCGATGCCAAGGCCGCGGAGCTGGAGACCGAGGTCGCCTGGCTCGTCGGGGCAAGCGGCGGCGGGCTGCTCCTCGTCGTGATCGTCGTCGTCTTCACCACGCGGTCGGTGCTCCGCCGCCTGGCCGACCTGCACGAACGGACCGTGACCGTCGCCGAGGAGACCCTCCCCGACGTCGTCTCCCGGCTGCAGCGCGGCCAGCCCGTCGACGCCGGGGTGCTGCCGGCGGTGCGCGGCGACCGGGACGAGGTCGGCCGCATCAGCGACGCGTTCGCCCGGGCCGTGGCCGTGTCCGTCGACGGGCACCGCCGGCTCGCGGCCGAGCGCCACGGCTTCGGCCTGTTCGCCTCGGGCATCGCCTCGCGCACCGGAAACCTGGTCAGCCGCCAGCTGAGCCTCACCGAGGACATCCAGGACGCCTTCGGCCACGACGAGGCGCTGCTCGCCCAGCTGATGCGGTCCGACCAGCTGACGGTGGGCATGCGGCGGCAGATCGAGAACCTCCTCATCCTGGCCGGCGGCGAGGTCCCCGACCCGCACACCGAGCCCATGCGCATCGCCGACCTGCTGCGCGAAGCCGCCGCGGAGGTCGAGGACTTCCGGCGCATCGAGCGGCAGGCCCTGGACGAGACCAGCGTGGAACCGCGGGTGATCAGCCAGATCAGCCACCTGCTGGCCGAGCTGCTGGACAACGCCACCCGCTTCTCCCCGCCGCGCTCGAAGGTGGTCATCCGCGCCGAGGTGGTCGCGGACGGGCTGTCGGTGGAGATCGAGGACCGCGGGCCGCGCGTGAGCGCCGAGCGGTACGAGGAGATGAACGGGCGCCTGCACGAGGCCCCGCCGTACTCCGTCCTGGCACAGAACGCGCACCGGCTCGGGCTCTTCGTGGTCGGCCACCTGGCCGACCAGCTCGGGGCGACGGTCACCCTGCGCCGCTCGGTGTACGGAGGCACCTCCGCCGTGGTGATCATCCCCGGGGAGCTGCTGGTGGCGACCGAAGGGGACGCGCCGCGCGACCCCGAGCCCCCGGCCCCGGCCGCGCCCCCGGTGCCCGAGCCGTCCGCCGCCCCGGCCGCGAGCGAGGAGCGGGCGCCCGAGCTGGTCCTGCACACGGCCGCGGGGCTGCCGAGCCGCCGCCCCACGGCGGCCGCGGCCCAGCCCGCGCCCCGCGAGGCCGCGCCGGAGACCACGCCCGCGCTCGCCGTCCGACAGGCCCCGGCGGACGGTCCCACGCGGCCCGCCCTCCCCGAGCGCGTGCCGCAGACCCACATCGCCGAACAACTGCGCGCACCCCGCGTACCGCAGGCCGCCGTCCGGCCGGACACGGAGACACCCGAAGAGGTGGCCGACGCCTGGGCGGACTACGAACACGGGACCCAGACAGTGGAAGAAGAGCTCCGACGGGATCAGCCATGACTACTTCACCGAACACCGCGGCCAACGACATGATCTACAGCGTCCTGGACAACAACCTGAGCAGGATCGCCGGCATCCAGGGAGCGGTGCTCCTGTCCAACGACGGCATCAAACTCAGCGCCTACCTGCTGGACGAGCCCCAGGCCGAGCGGATGGCGGCCGCCGCCTCCGGCATCGCGGCCACGATGAAGGCGATATCCCGGGAGATCGACGGCGGCCGCGTCATCCGCCAGCTGGTCGAGATGGACGACCGGTACCTCTGCATCGTCGGATGCGGCGAGGGCAGCACCCTCATCGTGGTGACCTCCCGCAAGGCGCGGCTCGGGGAGCTGGGCGGCGAGGCCGTACGGACCGCCCAGGCGCTCGGCGAGTGGCTGGGCACCCCCGAGCGCGCCCAGGTACCGAACGCCTGATGCCGCAGGACGAGCCCCAGCCCGCGAGCGGCCGCCGGACACGCCTGTACGCCCTGACCGACGGGCGTACGGCCGTGCCGCACACCGTCCTCACCATGGACACCACGATCACGGCGGCGGTCGCCGCGGACGCCGACGCCGGACTGCCCACCGAGTGGCAGGACGTCCTGGCCCTGTGCGCGCCGCCGGGCGGCCGTGCGGTCGCCGAGATCGCGGCCCGGATGAACATCCGCCTCACCCCGATGACGCTGCTCCTCGGCGAACTCGCCGACCGCGGGCTGGTCCACCACCGGCCGCCCCTGGAGGGCGCCGAGACCACCAACGTCCACCTGCTCATGAGAATCAGGGACAACCTTGCCCGGATATGACACGCCCGCCCCCCAGGAACCGGCCCCGGTCAAGATCCTCGTCGCCGGCGGATTCGGAGTCGGCAAGACCACCCTGGTGGAGACGATCTCCGAGATCGAGCCGCTGCGCACGGAGGAGAGGCTGACGGCGGCGGGCGTCGGGGTCGACGACCTCGACGGCATCGAGTCCAAGACGGTCACCACGGTGGCGATGGACTTCGGCCGGATCACCCTCACCGACGCCGGAGTCGTCCTCTACCTGTTCGGCACGCCGGGCCAGGAACGGTTCTGGTTCATGTGGGACGACCTGCTGTCCGGGGCGCTCGGGGCGATCGTCCTGGTCGACACGCGGCGCCTGGACCGCAGCTTCCCGGCCGTCGACTTCTTCGAGAGCCGCGGACTGCCCTTCGTGGTCGCGGCGAACTGCTTCCACGGCGAACAGCCGTACACCGCGCAGGAGATCGGGGCGGCCCTGCACCTGCGCGACCCGAACACGCCCGTGCTCATGCTCGACGCCCGCTCCCGCGCGGACGTCCGCGCCTCCCTCCTCGCGCTCCTGGACCTGCTCATCCTGAGGTCCGGGGACCCGGCGGTCCCGGGGGTCCCCGCGGCCGTCAGCGGCTGACCCCCGGGCCGGCCGCGGCCACCGACGCCAGGTAGTGCGCCAGGTCCCGGCCCGGACTCCAGCCCCGCGACCGGGCCCGGGTGAGGTCCAGGACCACCGGGTGGGCCAGCTGGTCCACCGCGTAGCGGCTGAGGGCCGGTTCGCCTCCCCGCGCCGCGGCCTGCGCGACGCGGGCCGCCGCCCGGGCCACGCCCAGCGGCAGATGCCGGATCCGGGCCCGCACGCCGTGGGCCCGCAGGACCGCGCGGACCGCGTCGTCACGGGCGTACGGCTCGGCGTCCGCGATGTTGTACGCCCCCGGAGCCCATCCCGGGGCCAGCAGGCAGGCATCGGTGAGGTTCTCCACCGCCGTCAGGCTCAGGCGCACGTCCGGGCCCGGCAGCAGCAGGGCCCCGGCCCGGACCCGGGAGAGCAGCCGGGGCAGCAGCTGGGTGTCCCCGGGGCCGTAGACGGCCCGGGGCCGCAGCACCACCGCCCCCGCGGCCAGGGCCAGGGCCTCGCCCGCCGCCTTGGTCCGCCCGTAGGCGTTGAGGTGGCCGGTCCGGGGATGGTCCTCGCCGACCAGGCTCCGGTCGAGGCGCGGATCGTAGACGCTGGCGCTGCTCACCCAGACCACGGGCCGCCCGCCGGCGGCCGCGAGCAGCCGCCGCGTGCCGTCCACGTTGACCTCGTGCATGAGTGCCTCCGCCGGTGAGCCGGGCGCCGGATCACCGACCGCCGCCGCGCAGTGCACGACCACGTCCGCCCCGGCGAGATCCGGCTCCCCGTACGCGGCGTCCCAGAAGCGGTGTTCCCCCACCGGGCCGGGCCTGCGGCCCACGCAGATCACCTCCGCCCCGCGCGCGGCGGCCGCCCGGGCCACGTGCCCGCCGCAGAAACCGCTCGCCCCGGTCACGGCGATCCGGGCCCTCACGAGCCCGCCCTGACGGTCAGGGAACGCCAGCCGGGCAGCGCCGCCCCCCGGTCCACGCGGGCCCGCGTCACCACCGGCCGGTGCGGGGCCAGCGCCGCCAGCACGTCGGCCAGCTGGACGCGGGCCAGCCGGGCCCCCGGGCACGCGTGCGGCCCCGCCCCGAACACCAGCCCGGCCACGGCCGGGCCGGCGGGCCGGACGGCGTCCGGGTCGCGCCGGTGCGCCTGCGCCGCGTGCCGGGCGACCAGCAGCAGCCGCTCGCCGCCGCGCACGGGGCAGCCGCCGACCGCGCCGTCCGCCGCGGCCACCCGCGGCAGCAGCGGCGAGGCCGCGGTGACCCGCAGCAGCTCCTCGGCCAGCGCCGGCCGCAGCGCCCCGTCCGCCGCCTGCCCCCACAGGCCCGCGTCGGCGCACCAGGCCACCGCCCGGGGCAGCGCGGCGACGGTGGTGTTGACTGCGGCCACCGCCACCATCGCGGCCCGCGCCTCCTCGGCCGGGCCCAGCAGCAGCCGCAGCCGGTCGGCCGCCCGGGCCGCGGCCGCCTCGGCGCGCGGCCGGCGCGGCCCGGGCAGGTGACTGCGTACGGAGGCGGCCGCGGCCTCGGCGGCGGCCCGCGCCACCTCCCGCGGATCGGCGGCGCAGCCCAGCAGCTCGCACACCACCGACCCGGCGAGCTCGCGCGCCAGGTCGACGAGGTCGACCTCGCCGCCCCGCGACAGCGGCGCGAGGCGGCGTACGAGCAACGGCTGCCAGCCCGCCCGCAGCCGCTCCACCCCGGCCGCGCCGAGCCCGCCCGCCAGGTCCCGCCGGTCCGCCCGGTGCCCGCCGCCCTCCTGGTCGAACAGCACGCCCCCGCCGCCCCGCAGGGCGGAGCGCGCGGCGGCGCCCGTCGTACCGGCCGCCGTCCGGTCGAGCGGCAGCCGCGTCAGCGCCTCCCGGTAGGCGTCCGCGCCGTGGACCAGCAGCGTGCCGCCGAGGCGGCGCACCGGCCGCCCGCGGGTGGCGGCGAGCAGCCCGAACAGCAGGGGATGGCTGCCCAGGTAGACCCGGCGGTCGCGGCGGCGCGCGCGTGCGTGGGACCCGGCGGTCATGCGGGCACCCCCAGGCGCCGCGCCGCGAGGGCGGCGGTCGCCGCCCGGTCCGGCTTGCGCGAGCGCCCCGCCAGCGGGATCCGCGCGAGGAGCACCTCGTCCGGGCGGGCCGTGCCCATCCGCCCGACCGGCTCGGCCAAGGCCGCGCGCAGGGCGGGTTCGTCCGCGCCGCGCTGCGGCTGTACGACGGCCACCAGCCGTTCGTCGCCGTCGCCCGCGGGAATCCCGACGAGCACGGCCAGCTCCACCCCGGGCACGTGCAGGGCGGGCTCGTACAGCCCCGGGTAGATGTTCTCCGCCCGGCGCAGCACCATGTCCTTGCACCTGCCTCCCAGCACGATGCGGCCGGCGTCGTCCAGCCGCGCCCGGTCGCCCGTACGCACCCACGGGTCGGGCTCCTCGCCCAGGTAGCGGTGGCGGGCCGCGGGCCCGGCCAGCAGCAGCTGGCCGTCCGCGTCGGTCCGGGCGCGCACCCCGGGCAGCGGGGCGCCGACCAGGTCGCCCGTCCCGTCGAAGGCCGACTTCTCCCGCGCCTCGACCGCGGCGGCCGGGAACAGCTCGGTGAGCGCGTACACCCCCCACGCCTCGGCCGCGCCCGCCGTCCGCACGCGCTCCAGCAGCCCGGCGCCGGCCGGGGCCGAGCCCGTCCACACCCGGCCGTGGAAGCGGGCACCCGCGGCCAGGGCGTCCCGCAGCCGCGGCGGGGTCAGATAGGTGTCCTCGGGCCGCAGCCGGTCCAACTGCCGGGCCAGCACGCGCGGGCGGCCGGCCGGGAGGGCGACGGGCGCGCCCCGCGTCAGCGAGGGCACCAGGACGAAGAAGGTGCCGCCGAGCACGGGCCGGTCCCCGCTCGCGTCGAAGAGGGAGGAGACCGTCTCCATCCCGGCCGACAGGCTCGCCCGGGTGTGCACGACGGCGCGCGGCCGCGAGGTGGTCCCGGAGGTGAACACGATCACCGCGTCGGCGTCGCCGTCCACCTCGGCGCGGACGGGCACGCCGAGCCGCGGCGCCCCCAGGTCCAGCGCCGGGGCGCAGCCCGGCAGCCGCGGCCCGACCGTGGCCACCGGACCCAGCTCGGCCAGGTCCGGCAGCGCGAGCCGGGCCCGGCGGGCCAGCGGCCGCGCCCAGCCCGCCACCGCCTGCGCGGCCGCGTCGGCCAGCACCAGCGAGGGCCGGGCCAGCGCGAGGCGGGCCCGCAGGACGTCGGGCCCCGCGCCCGGGTCCAGGACGGCCCCGCGCAGCCCGAGCCGCCACAGGGCCAGCAGCACGGCCAGCGCCCGGGGCCCGGGGCGCACCGCGACGCCGACGGTGTCCCCGGCGCGCAGCCCGCGCGCGTGCAGCGCGGCCGCGAACGCGTCGGCCAGCTCGGCGAGTTCGCCGCGGGTGGCGCGTACCCGGGTGGCGCCGGTGGCGGTGGCGGCCAGGACGGCGGGCCGCTCCGGGCGGCTGCGCAGGGCGTGGTCGAGTCGGTCGAGCATCAGCGGGGGTCCGTTCCGTGGCGGCCGCTGCCCTGGTCGAGGTACCAGCGGGCGGTGCCGGCGAGCCCGTAGGCCCGCAGGCGCCGCGTGGAGTTCTCCACGACCATCGCCGGGCAGTGCGCGATCCGGTCGGTGTGGCGGCGTACGGCGTTGAGGAAGAGCCGGTCGGTCGGCGAGGGACGCCGGGGCATGCCGCCGACGGCCAGGTACAGCTCGGCGGTGATCGCCATGTTGTTCCCGGCGTGCATGCGGTAGGAGGCCCGGTACCCGCCCCGCCGGGAGTGCGCCGGCCGCAGCCGCCCGAAGAGCGCGGCGAGCCCCACCAGCAGCCGGAAACCGGCCCGGCCGAGCGGGCCGTGTTCGTCGCGGCGGGCCACGATCCGCCCGCAGACCAGTCCGGGACTGTGCGTGAGCGCGGCCCGCGCGGCGCCCGTCCAGCCGGGCCGGGGCAGGCAGTCCGCGTCGGTGCGGGCGAGCAGGGCCGCGCCCCGGCCGATCGCGTACCGGAAGCCGGTGTCCACGGCGGAGCCGACGCCCTTCTCCGGCTCCTCGATCACCTCCACCGGGAAGGGTGCACCCGCCGCGAACTCCCGGGCGATCTCCCCGGTCCGGTCCGTCGAGGCGTTGTCGACGACCAACAGGGTGAAGTCGGCGTCCCGTTGGGCCGCGAGGGCCCGCAGCGTGTCCGCGAGCCGGGCCTCCTCCTCGTGCGCGGGCACCACCACCCACATCCGGCTCACGACTTCTCCCAGACCATCGTCATGATGCTGATGCCGCCGCCCAGTCCGACGAACAACACCTTTTCCCCCGGCTCCAGTTCGTCGAACACCCGGTCCAGCTGGACGCCGATGCTCGCGCTCGCGACGTTGCCGAGCTCGGGCACGGTCACCACCAGCTTCTGCGCCGGCACCCCCGTCAGCTCCGCGAACCGCTCCAGGTACGGCACCGTCACCTGGTGCACCAGCACCCTGGCGAAGCCGTCCCAGTCCATCCCCGTGCGGTGCAGCGTCCGGTCGATGACGGCGGTGCCGACCTTCTCGAAGACGCCCCGCAGCTCGTGGCCGTCGCCGCGGAAGTAGGTGTACGCGTCCCCGCGCGGGTGCCGGGACCCGCCGCCCGGGATGCCCCCTACCTCCCAGTGCTCCGAGTGGGTCTCGGTGTCCACGTCGAGGATCCCGCCGCGCTCCACGGCCTCCACGACGACGGCCGCCCCCGCGTCGCCGAAGGTGTAGCCGGCGAAGCCGCTGCGGAACTCCGCCAGGTCGGCGGGTGTGCGCCGCACGGCCCGGCTCGGCGTCTCGCCGGTGACCACCAGGGCCCGCCGCGCCCGCCCGGCGAGGATCATCGAGCGGGCCAGGTCGATCCCGTTGACGAAGCTGTTGCAGGCGTTGGTGACGTCCAGGGCGTGGGCCCGCGAGCCCAGCCGCTCCTGCACGATGTGCGCGGTGGCGGGCTCGACCATGTCGCGGGAGGCGGAGGCGAAGACCAGCAGGTCGACGTCGAGCGGGCCGAGCCCGGCGCGGGCCAGGGCCCGGCGGGCGGCGCCCACGGCCAGCGTGGAGGCGTACACCCCCTCGGCGGCGACGCGGCGGGAGACGATCCCGGTCGCCTGCGTCAGCAGTCTCGGCGGCAGCGTCAGGCCACTGGCGCGCGCCACCTCCCGCTGAAGGGCGTCCGAGGACAGCACGTCGTCGGGCAACAGGCTGCCGACGGCGGTTATCCCGGCGCGGGGCCGTGGCTCACTTGGCTGAAAGGACATGCCCACACGATGACAAGCCGCCACCTTGCGGGCATGAGTACGGATGCTCAGATGGGCGCACGGGCCGGATGAGTACCCCGACCGGCGCCCTGACCTCGAAGGAGCGTGCCGACAGGGGCTGTTGTGCGGTGAGTGGTTCGCCTACCGTCTTCGCCAGACGCGTGGGCCGTGCAGGAGCGACCTTTCGTTCTCCGGCTGTACGGCCAGGTGTCGGACAAGGATCTCCGTCCGGTCCCCCAGGACCGCTGTCCTTGGGGCGCCCCTCGACTCCCCCCTCACCCGCAGAGGTCGTCACGCCATGGCAGAACTCAACCGTCGCAGGTTCCTGCAGATAGCCGGCGGCACGGCCGCCCTCACGATGCTGAACGACAGCATCGCGCGGGCCGCCGCCATCCCGGCGCAGGGCACCACCGGAACGATCCAGGACATCGAGCACGTCGTCGTCCTCATGCAGGAGAACCGCTCCTTCGACCACTACTTCGGCGCGATGAAGGGCGTCCGGGGCTTCGGCGACCCGCGGCCGGTCCTCCAGGACAACGGCAAGTCCGTCTTCCACCAGTCCAACGGGACGAAGGACATCCTGCCCTTCCATCCGGAGGTCGAGGACCTCGGCATGCAGTTCCTGACGGGTCTGGACCACGACTGGGCCGGCGGCCACCAGGCCTACAACAACGGCAAGTACGACAAGTGGGTCCCGGCCAAGACGGCCACGACCATGTCGTACATGGCCCGGAACGACATCCCGTTCCACTACGCCCTCGCCGACGCCTTCACCGTGTGCGACGCCTACCACTGCTCCTTCATCGGCGCCACCGACCCCAACCGCTACTACATGTGGACGGGCTACACGGGCAACGACGGCACCGGCGGCGGCCCGGTCCTCGGCAACCAGGAGGCCGGCTACGGCTGGAAGACCTACCCCGAGCGCCTGGAGGCGGCCGGGATCTCCTGGAAGGTCTACCAGGACATAGGCGACGGCCTCGACGCGAACGGCCACTGGGGCTGGATCAACGACGCCTTCCGCGGCAACTACGGCGACAACTCGCTGCTGTACTTCAACACCTACCGCAACGCCCAGCCCGGCAGCCCCCTCTACGAGAAGGCCCGCACGGGCACCGACGTCAAGGCGGGCGACGGCTACTTCGACCGGCTGCGCGCCGACGTGCTGAACGGCACCCTGCCGAAGGTCTCGTACATCACCGCCCCCGAGGCGTTCAGCGAGCACGCCAACTGGCCGACGAACTTCGGCGCCTGGTACATCTCGCAGGTCCTGGACGCGCTGACGGCGAACCCGGCGGTGTGGGCGAAGACCGCCCTGTTCATCACCTACGACGAGAACGACGGCTTCTTCGACCACGTGGTGCCGCCGTACCCGCCCGCCTCCTCGGCGTGGGGCCTGTCCACGGCGAGCGTCACCGGCGACCTCTTCAACGGGGGCGGCGGCTACGCGGCCGGACCGTACGGGCTCGGCCCGCGCGTCCCGATGATCGTGGTCTCCCCGTGGAGCAAGGGCGGCTACGTCTGCTCCGAGACCTTCGACCACACGTCGGTCATCCGCTTCCTGGAGAAGCGCTTCGGCGTCCAGGAGCCCAACATCTCGCCGTGGCGCCGCGCGGTCTGCGGTGACCTGACCTCGGCCTTCGACTTCACCCGGGCCGACGCCGCGCCCGCCGCGCTGCCTTCGACGGCCGGGTACGTCCCGCCGGACAAGAACCGCCACCCGTCCTTCTACCCGACCGTGCCGGCCACGGGCACCCTGCCCAGGCAGGAGGCGGGCTCCAAGCCGACCCGCGCGCTGGGCTACCAGCCGTACGTGGACGGCAGGGCCACCCCCTCCACCGGCAAGTTCACCCTGACCTTCGCGTCGGGTCCCACCCTCGGCGCCCACTTCCACAGCACCTCGGGCAACCGCACCGACGGCCCCTGGCCCTACACGGTCGAGGCGGGCAAGACCCTCTCGGACACCTGGTCGACCAGCAGCTCCACCGGCAACCAGATCAACCTGACGGTGTGGGGTCCCAACGGCTTCCTGCGGACCTGGAAGGGCCCGGCGAAGAAGGCCGGCCCCGAGGTCACGGCCCGCCACGACGCGGCCACCGGAAACCTCAGGCTGACCCTGACCAACTCCGGCTCCACCGCGGTCAACCTCACGGTGACCAACGCCTACGGCGGCGCGACCCAGACCCTGCGGGTCGCGGCGGGCGGCACGGCCTCGTACACGGCGGACCTGGCCGCCACGGGCCGCTGGTACGACGTGCGGGTGGTCTCCGACGCGGACGGCACCTTCCTGCGCCGCTTCGCGGGCCACGTCGAGACGGGAGCGCCGGGCGTCTCCGACCCGGCGATCAGGACCGTCTGACCTGCTCTCCCGAGGCGCTCGGCAGCCGCCGCCCCAGGACCCGGAGGTCCGCGGGGCGGCGGCCGCGGGCGCGGCGGGGCGGCAGGTGTGACCGCCGGGCCGGCGGGCAGAACGTACGGCGTCGGTTGCACCGCCCCCCGTCACCGAGGGAGAACGCATGGCCATCGCCCACCGCCGGATCGGCACCGGACCCGTCCGCGTCATCGTCCTGCACGACTGGTTCGGCACCACCGCCAACTGGGGCTCCGTGCTGGACTACTTGGACCCCGAGGGGTTCTCGTACGCCTTCCTCGACTACCGCGGCTACGGCGAGCGCCGTGACGTCCCCGGCCGCCACAGCCTGCCCGAGATCGCCGACGACGTCCTCGAACTCGCCGACGAGCTCGGCTGGGACACCTTCTCCCTGCTCGGCCACTCCATGGGCGGCAAGGCGGCCCAGCAGGTCCTCGTCCGGGCCCCCGAGCGGATCGAGAAGCTCGTCGGGATCAACCCGGTCCCCGCCGGGCCCTACGCGATGGACGACGCGACCCACGCCCTCTTCTACGGCGCCGCGCAGGACCCCGGCAAGCGCCGGACCATCCTCGACCTGGTCACCGGCCACCGGGCGAGCCGCCACTGGCTGGAGCGCATGGTCACCCACTCCCTGGAGGTCTCCCGCCCCGAGGCCTTCGCCGCCTACCTCTCCAGCTGGCAGGCGCTGGACCTGTCCCCGGCGGTGAAGGGCAACACCGTCCCGGTGCTGGTCCTCGTCGGGGAGTACGACCTCGCGCTCACCGCCGACGTGATGCGCGCCACGTGGCAGGTCTGGTACCCGCACTGCCGGATCCACACCCTCCCCGGCGCCGGCCACTACCCGCCGCACGAGACCCCGGTGGCCCTCGCCACCGAGGTCGAGGCATTCCTGCGCGCGTAGGAACCCGCAAAACGCCCGTGAGGGGTACGAGGAAACCTCGTACCCCTCACGGGACCAACAGGGTGAGTGACGGGACTTGAACCCGCGGCCACCTGGACCACAACCAGGTGCTCTACCAACTGAGCTACACCCACCACGAAGGGCGGCGGACCGCCCGTTCGATGTGCAAGCACAGCATAGCCGATCAGAAGGGTGGTCCCGCGACGCGTTATCCGGCGGACCGGCTGCCGGCGAAGGTGGCGGCGAGGGCGGCGGCGAACCGGTCGCCGGAGCCCTCCGCGCGCCGGGCGGCGCGAGCGACGGCCGCCACGGCGAGGGCCCGGACGATCGGGTGCGGCCGCGTCCCGTCCCCGTGCAGCTCGGGCTGGAACAGCGTGGCCAGGAAGAAGGGGTGCCCCGGCAGCTCCGCGATGCGCACCTGCCCGTCCTCGTCGTGCCCCGACAGGCGCAGCCCGTGCGCGGTGAGGGCCGGCAGGTGGCGGGGCGCGGGCCCGTAATTGCAGTGGTAGCGCTCCATCGACCGCTCGGCGCCGAGCGCGGACTCGGCGAGCGAGCCCGGCTCGGCCCGTACGAGGCCCTCGTGCCCGACGAGCGAGCACGCGAGCGGAGCGATCAGCAGGTCCTCGGCGCCGGGGTCGTTCTCGGCGTGCGCGGCCCCGGTCAGCCCGCAGACCGACCGGGCGTACTCCAGCAGGGCGTGCTGGAAGCCGCCGCAGGTGCCGAGGAAGGGGATGCCCTCCTCGCGGGCCACCCGGACCGCGGCCAAGGCCCCGGCCTCGCTGGCGTACGGGCTTCCGGGCAGCACCCAGACCGCGTCGAAGCGGGCCAGGGTCCCGTCGGCCGCCTGCGCCGCAGCGTCGGCGGTCGGGATCCAGTAGGCGTCGAGGACGAGCCCGTCGCGGGAGGCCAGGGCGTCGAGGAGGAGCGGGACCCGGGTGTGGGACTTCACGTGCGGGGAGCGGTCGCCGACGAGGGCGATCCGCGCGATCCCCCCGGCCGGGGTGGTGGGCGTGGTGGCAGGAGTGGCTGCGGTGGGTGCGGCGGTGGTCATGGAGATCATCCTGGGGTCGCGCCCGGCTTCAGCGCCAACGATTGTTGCTGCACCTTCGATAAGTGATCCTGATGCCCATGGATCCGCACCTCCTCCGCACCTTCGTCGCCGTCGCCGGGCTCTCCTCCTTCTCCGCCGCCGCGCGCGAGCTCGGCTACACCCAGTCCGCCGTCTCCCAGCACATCGCCGCCCTCGAAGGGGACCTGCGCACCGAGCTGCTCACCCGCCGGCCCGTCGCACCGACCCCGGCCGGCGCGCGGCTGCTCGAACACGCCGGGCCGCTGCTGCTGCGGCTCGACGCCGCCCGCGCCGACGTGCTGCGGCTGGCCGCCGCGCCGCCCGGCCGGGTCACGCTCGCCGCCTCCCCGCTGGCCGTCGGCCCCGCGCTCCTCGCCGCGCTGCCGCCCACCGGGGTCACCCTGCGGGTGCTGCCCGCGACCGAGGTGCCCGCCGCCGTCGCCACCGGCGGCTGCGACCTCGGCCTCGTCGACGGCCCGGCCGCGCCCAGCGATCCGCTGCGGCTGCCCGACGTGGCCCCCCTCACCGTGACGGGCGTGGCGCAGGAGGAGCTGGCCGTCCTTCTGCCCGCCGGGCACCCCTTCGCCGGGCGGGCCGCCGTCCGGCTGGACGACCTCGCCGACGCGCGCTGGCTCGACGCCCCCGGCGTGGGGCTGCCGCTCACCGCCGCCCGGGCCTCCGTGCGCTACGAGGGCACCGACGTGCTGGCGCTGTGCGCCCTCGCCACCGCCGGGCACGGCCTGGTCCTGCTGCCGCGCCGGGTGGCCGAGGCCGCCGGAGCGGGGGTCGCCGTCCCGGTGTCCGCGCCGCGCCTGGTCCACCGTACGGAGCTCCTCTCGCCGGGCCGTCCGACCGGCGCGGCCGCCGCCCTCGCCGCACGGCTCACGGCAGGATCGCCCGTATGACACAGGACGCCACCACTGAAGGCCCGGCCCCCTTCACCGCCGCCGACTACGCCGCCCGCATGACCGCGGCCGCGCGGAGCGCCGCCGACGCGGGCCTGGCCGGGCTGCTGATCGCCCCCGGACCGGACCTCACGCACCTCACCGGCTACCGGCCCACCGCCGAGACCGAGCGGCTGACCCTGCTCGTCCTGGCCGCCGGGCGGGACCCGGTCCTCGTCGTGCCCGCGCTGGAGGCGGCGGACGCGGCCAAGGCCGCCGGCGCCGCCGCGCTCACCCTGCGGGACTGGGCCGACGGCAAGAACCCGTACGGCGTGACCGCGCCCCTGCTCGACGCCGCCGGGCGCTTCGGGGTGAGCGACAACACCTGGGCCCTGCATCTGCTCCGGCTCCAGCGGGAGTTGCCCGCCACCTCGTACGCGCCGCTCACCGACTGCCTGCCCATGCTGCGGGCGGTCAAGGACGCGCGCGAACTGGAGCGCCTGGCCGCGGCGGGGGAGGCGGCCGACGCCGCGTACGCGCAGATCCTCCACGTGCCCTTCGCCGACCGCCGGGAGAGCGACGTCGCCGAGGACCTGGCCGGGCTGCTGCGCGCGCACGGCCACTCCCAGGTCGACTTCACCGTCGTCGGCTCCGGCCCCAACGGAGCCGATCCGCACCACGAGGCCGGCGAGCGGGTCATCCGGCACGGCGACATGGTCGTCCTCGACTTCGGCGGTCTGAGGTACGGCTACGGATCCGACATCTCCCGCACCGTGCACGTGGGCGAGCCCAGCGCCGAGGAACAGCGCGTCCACGACATCGTCCGCGAGGCCCAGCAGGCCGGCGTGGCGGCGGTCCGGCCGGGCGTCGCCTGCCAGGAGGTGGACCGCGCGGCCCGTGCGGTGATCACCGAGTTCGGCTACGGGGACCGCTTCATCCACCGCACCGGCCACGGCATCGGGGTCACCACCCACGAGCCGCCGTACATGATCGAGGGCGAGGAGCAGCCCCTCGTCCCCGGCATGTGCTTCTCCGTGGAGCCGGGCATCTACCTGCCCGGCCGTTTCGGCGTCCGGATCGAGGACATCGTGACGGTGACGGAGGACGGCGGGCGCCGCCTCAACAACGCCCCGCGCGAGCTCGCGATCGTCGAGTAGCGCGCGCAGGCGTCGCAGGCGACACGGGCGTCACGGGCCCAGGACCACCGCCGACTCGCCCGGTACCCGGACCCGGCCGTCCGGGCCCGGGGCCTCGACCGGCTCCCAACAGGCCAGCACCCGTACGCCGTTGCGGCCGAGCGTGATCGTCACCGGCTCCGGGGAGAGGTTCACGCACACCCGTACGTCGCCCCGCCGGAAGGTGATCCAGCGCCCCTCCTCGTCGTGGACGACCCGGACCGCCGCCAGGTCCGGGTCGCGCAGGTCCGGGTGGCTGCGGCGCAGCGCGACCAGGGTGCGGTACCAGTCCAACAGGCGTGCGTGCGGCCCCCGTTCGGGCTCCGACCAGTCCAGGCAGGAGCGGTCCCGGGTGGCCGGGTCCTGCGGGTCCGGGATCTCCACCGCCTTCCACCCGTGCGCCGCGAACTCCCGGCGCCGGCCGCTGCGCACCGCCTCGGCGAGCTCCGGGTCCGGGTGGTCGGTGAAGTACTGCCAGGGGGTGCCGGCGCCCCACTCCTCGCCCATGAACAGCATCGGCACGAACGGCCCGGTCAGCGCCACGGTCGCGGCGCAGGCCAGGAGGCCGGGGGAGAGCGAGGCGGAGAGCCGGTCGCCGAGGGCGCGGTTCCCGATCTGGTCGTGGGTCTGGGTGTAGCCCACGAAGCGGTGGGCCGGGGTCCGGCGGCGGTCCACCGGCCGGCCGTGGCTGCGGCCGCGGAAGGAGGACCACGTCCCGTCGTGGAAGAACGCCCGCGTCATGGTCTTGGCGAGGGCGGCGAACGGGGCGGCGGCGAAGTCGGCGTAGTAGCCGTCGGACTCGCCGGTCAGCGCGCAGTGCAGGGCGTGGTGGAAGTCGTCGTTCCACTGGGCGTGCAGGCCCAGGCCGCCGGCCGCGCGGGGGGTGGTGGTGCGCGGGTCGCACCGGTCGGACTCGGCGATCAGGAACAGCGGCCGGCCGGTGTCCGCCGCCAGCTCGTCGACGGCCGCGGCCAGCTCCTCCAGGAAGGGCAGCGCCCGGTCGTCGGCCAGGGCGTGCACCGCGTCCAGCCGCAGCCCGTCGATCCCGTAGTCGCGCAGCCAGGCCAGCGCGCTGCCCAGGAGGTACGCGCGCACCTCGTCGGAGCCGGCCGCGTCCAGGTTCACCGCAGCCCCCCAGGGGGTGTGGTGGGTGTCGGTGAAGTACGGCCCGAAGGCGGGCAGGTGGTTGCCGGAGGGGCCCAGGTGGTTGTGGACCACGTCGAGCACCACGCCCAGTCCGGCGCCGTGCGCGGCGTCCACGAAGTGGGCCAGACCGGCCGGGCCGCCGTACGGCTCGTGCACCGCCCAGGGCGCCACCCCGTCGTAGCCCCAGCCGTGCCGGCCGGGGAAGGAGCAGACCGGCATCAGCTCCACGTGCGTGACGCCGAGGGAGGCCAGGTGCCCGAGGCGGGCGGCCGCGGCGTCGAAGGTGCCCTCGGGGGTGTAGGTGCCGATGTGGAGCTCGTACAGGACGGCGTCCTGGAGCGTGGTGCGCGGCGGGGTGCGCCGCGGGGCGAGCGTCCCGAAGTCGACCACCGCCGACAGGCCGTCGGGCCCGTCCGGCAGCCGCCGGCCGCGCGGGTCGGGCCGCGGGGTCTCCTCGCCGTCCAGCAGGAACCCGTAGCGGCTTCCGTCGGCGGCCGGGGCCTGCGCGGTCCACCAGCCCTCCCGGTCCGGATCGCGCGTCATCTCGTAGGTGACGTCGTCGAGTCGCACGGCGACCCGACCGGTCAGCGGTGCCCACACCTCGAACTGCACGGACGGTCCCCTCGTCTGCGGCGGTGTCCAGCATGCGTATCGTGCCCATCATTCCGGGCGCGGCGGGGGAGTTCTGGACACTCCGCCCCCGACGGGCCGACAATCACCCTGTGACGTCGAGTTTCGAGATTCCCGCCTTCCCCGCGCCGCGGCTGTCCGACGCCGAGCGCGACCGGGCGCTGGGCCAGCTCAGGGAAGGGGCCGCCCTCGGCAAGCTGTCCCACGACACCTTCTTGCGCCGCATGGAACTCGCCCTGGTCGCCCGCCGCCCCGAGGACCTCGCCGTCCTCACGGCCGACCTCCAGGCCAGGCAGGGCGCCGAAAGTCCGTGGACCCGTCGGCTGTTCGGCTGGGTCGGCCGGGCCTCGGCGGTGTCCGTCGGCGTCCGGCAGGCCTGGGCCGCCGAGAAACTGCCCAAGCTGCTGCTCCCGCATCCGAGCTCGGGAGCGCTGCGGATCGGGCGCGACCCCGGCAACGGGCTGCGGCTCAGCCACGAGACCGTCTCCCGGGCGCACGCCGAACTCAGCCTGCGGGACGGGGTGTGGGTGCTCAGGGACCTCGGCTCGACCAACGGGACCGCCGTCAACGGGCGCCGGGTGACGGGCTCGGCGGTGGTCCGGGACGGGGACCAGATCAGCTTCGGGAAGATGACCTTCCGGCTGTCGGCGGGATAGGTCCGGCCGGTCCGGACACCGGCGGGACCGCGGCCCCGCCGGTCGGCCGCCGGGAGGCACGGCGCAGGATGAGGCCATGGAACACACCTGCGTCATCCGCCGTGCACGGGTCGGGGACCTGCCCCGCCTGGCCGAGCTCATGCACGAGCACATCGCGTACGAGAAGTCGGCGCCGCGCCCGCCGGACCTCGCCGGCCGGCTCGGCCCCCAGCTCTTCGCCGAGGGGGCGCGGCTGTGGGTGCTGCTCGCCGAGACCCCGGACGGCGTGGTCGCCGGATACGCCTCCTGCTCGGCGGAGTTCTCCTTCTGGGACGCCCGGCACCACCTCCACATGGACTGCCTCTACCTGGCGCAGGACGCCCGCGGCCACGGGCTGGGCGCCGCCCTGATGGACGGCGTGAGCGGCCTGGCCCGCGAGCTCGGCATGGACCAGGTCCAGTGGCAGACCCCCGACTGGAACGAGGGCGCCATCCGCTTCTACGACCGGCTCGGCGCCACCGCCCACCCCAAGCGCCGCTACGCCCTGCCCGTGGCCCCCGCCGGGTCCTGAGCGCGGCCCCCGCCAACGGCGCGGCCGTTCGCCCCGGCGATCGAGAGCCACAGCCCGTCGGTCAGCCATCGGTGCGCCACCGTCATGTTCAGCACGCGCCCGGACGTGGCGGCGGCGACCAGGCCCCAGTACCGCTGCAGGCGGGGGTCGAAGCCGGACGACCGCGACACCAGCTCGTGCAGGTGGGCGCGGAAGGCGGGGGTGTCCGACTCCCGCCGGGCGCGCGCGTGGGCGGACACGAACGCGTCCACCGCGGCCCCGGCGCCGGGCGGCAGGCCCCGGGCCAGAGCGGCGGCCGTCAGGGCGGCGGCTTCGTCGATCTCCGCGTAGAAGGCCGGGCCCTGCCTCATCTCCTCGTCGTGGTCCCGGGTCCAGCGGGTGAAGGCGGGCGTGGAGACGAGCAGGTGCAGCTCGGCGTAGGCCAGCGCCGTGGCGGGGACGGGGTCCTGCGGCGGGGCGGGGGCCAGCATGGCGACCATGATGTCGAGCCGGCGCGGGGGCAGGGCCGCGGACAGCTCGCGGTACCAGTGGTCGGTGAGCGTGCGGTGCGCCTCGGGGAGCCGCTGCACGCGGGAGAGTATCTCCAGGCGCCGGAGGCGTTCCTCGCCCGGGCATTCGTCCAGTGACCTGAGCGTGGCCTCGCGCCACCGCAGTTCGGTGAGTCGTTCCTGCACCGCTTCGAGCTCGGCCGACACCAGCTCGCCGAGCGTGCGCTCACCCGTGACCACCTGTGTGATCGTCGCGATCGGGGTGTCCAGCGCCCGCAGGCGTCTGATGAGCCGGATCCGCTCCCACGCCTCGGGGCCGTAGCGCCGGTGACCGCCGGTGCTGCGGGAGGCCACGGGCAGCAGACCGCTGTCCGAGTAGTAGCGGAGCGTCTTGACGGGCACGCCCGTGCCGTCCGCGAGTTCACCGATGCTCCACGTGTCGTGCGTCACAGTCCCTTGAACCTCCAGTGCGGGGGAGGTCCTAGCGTAGGGATCACTGAGGGGTCGGTCCGGACCGTTCTCGCAGCTCAGATCCCGTTCCTTCCCCAACCCCCCAGAGTGGTGGTGGACATGACCCCGACCCAGACCCAGACCCAGTCCCAGACCCCGACCCCGACCCCGGCACCCGCGCCGCGTCCGTCCGGCGCGAAAGCCGGACTCCGCGTGGCGCTGCTGCCCTTGCTGTGCGCGGTGGCGCTGCTCTCGGCCACCGCCGTACCCGCGGCGGGCGCGGGCCCCGGCTCCCCTGACGCCGAGAGACAGGGCGGTACGGTCGTACGGACCGACCGGGGCCTGGTGCGCGGCGCGTCCCACGACGCCTCCACCACCTTCGACGGCATTCCCTACGCCGCGCCGCCGACCGGACCGCTGCGCTGGCGTGCCCCCGTGCCCGCCGCCGCGTGGCAGGGCGTCCGGGACGCCACGAGGCCGGCCCCACGCTGTGTGCAGATGCCGATGCCCGGCGCGGGCGCGGTCACCGGCTCGGAGGACTGCCTCTACCTCAACGTCACGGTGCCGGCGGCGAAGCCGGGCGCCAAGCCGGGCGCGAAGAAGCGGCCCGTGTTGGTGTGGCTGCACGGCGGTGCGTTCCTGGGCGGTTCCGGCGGTGACTACAGCGCCGAACGGCTGGCCGTCCAGGGCGACGCCGTCGTCGTCACCGTCAACTACCGGCTGGGCGTGTTCGGTTACTTCGGCCACTCCGCGCTGGGTGACGCCCCGCCGTCCGGCCTGGCGGACCAGCAGGCCGCCCTGCGCTGGGTGCGGGCCAACGCCGCGCGTTTCGGCGGCGATCCGGGCAGCGTCACGCTGTTCGGCGAGTCCGCGGGGGCCCTCAGCATCTGTGCGCACCTCACCTCGCCGACGGCCGCCGGCCTCTTCCAGCGGGCCGTCCTCCAGAGCGGTTCCTGCCTGACGTCCTTCCCGCCCGGCGCGCTCGGTCCCGGAACACCGGCGTACGAGCCGTTCGCCGCACAGGCCGACGTCCAGACGGCGGGTGCGCAGGCCGCCCGGCAGCTGGGCTGCACGCAGGGCGGCGGGGACGAGGTGCTGGCGTGCCTGCGCGGGCAGAGCACGGACCGTCTCGCCACCGCGCAGCTGATGCAGTCCTTCAACCGGCCCGCATTCGGCAACGCACTGCTGCCCGAGGCGCCCGCCCGGGCGCTGGCGGCAGGACGCTTCCGCCGCGTGCCGGTCGTCCTGGGCACCAACCACGACGAGATGCGGATGTTCGTCGGCCTGTCGCTGGCGGCGTTCCCGATCAGCACCGAGGGCGACTACCGCGCCCGTCTGGCGGAGGCCTTCGGGCCCGCGGCCCCGGCCGTCGAGGCGCGGTATCCGGCAGGGCGGCACCCTTCCCCCGCGCTGGCCTGGGCGGCGGCGCTGACCGACCGGTCCTTCGCGTGCACCACGCTGGCCGCCGGCCGGGCCCTCGCGGCGCACGCCCCCGGCCTGCCCCTGTACGGCTATGAGTTCAACGGTCCGGACGCCCCCGTCCTCGCCGGCCTGCCGGCGAACCCGGGCTTCCCCTACGGTGCGGCGCACGGCTTCGAGATGCCGCTCCTGTTCCCCTCCCTCCCCACGGAGCAGCCGCTGAACGAGGACCAGCGCGCCCTCTCGGACCGGATGGTCGGCTACTGGACGCACTTCGCCCGCACCGGCGACCCGAACGGCGACGGCGCCCCGCTCTGGCCCCGCCTCCGCGCGGCGTCACCTCAGGCGCCGCCGGTGCAGTCGCTGGCTCCGGGGCCGGGCGGGATCCGGCCCGTCGACGCGTACTCCGCACACGCGTGCGCCTTCTGGGACGGCCTCTCCCGGTGAGCGCCACCCCCCGGCCCCCTATCCTCCGGCCGCCAGGAGGCGTTCGTAGGCCGCCAGGACGGTCCTGGCCTGGTGTTCGACCTGGGTGGCCACCGGGACCCAGCGGGCACCGAAGCGGGCAGCGAACTCCTCGCACCAGCCGGTGACCAGCCGGTCCAGCGCGGGCGCCGCCGGATGGTCCTGGGCGCGCAGCACCCGCAGCAGCATCGCGGCGGCGCGCAGCGACATCCGCCGCCCGAAGGCGTCGATGCTGGCGATGTACGCGGCCGTGGCGTCCGCCGGGGCCCCGGCGCCGGTCCACTCGACGGTGATCCGGGGGATCAGCGCGAGCGTCCAGTCCACCGCGCGCAGCAGCGGGGCCGTGGCCGGGTCCTCGTACGGCGGCGGGCCGGACCGGGTCCGCTCCCGCACGGCGGCGACGAGCGCGGCGTCCGCCGTGAGCCGCCCGGCCATCATGCGCAGGGCCCCCCGCGGATCGGGGTGCGGAGCCGGGTCGTCCACCAGGTCGGAGGCCCACATGGGGACTTCGACGATGGCGGTGGTGCCCGCGTACCGGTGTGCGTGGTACCAGGTGCTGAGCCGGGTGTCCTCGGGGTGGAAGGCCCCGGCGGCCTCGCTCCCCGGCTGCGGTATCACGAAGATCCCCGGCCCGGGGGAGGGCCAGCCGGCGGCGTCGGAGGCACCGTTCTCCACCGGGATGCCCAGCTCGGCGGCCGATTTGGCGAACGGCTCGGCGAGGCCCGGTATGTCACGGGTGAGCTGGACCCAGGAGCCTCCGAGATCGGTGGCGTGCAAGGAGACCTGGAGGACGGGCCGCAGCTCGTCGATGAGCGCGGTCAGGGCCAGGGTCTCCGGCGGCAGCCGGTCCGGGGGCAGTAAAGACGGCGCCCACTCGGGCTGTTCGGGCCCGGGCGGCCGGAAGAAGTTCCGGTGGTAGTCCAGGAGCGAGTACGGGCGGGGCGTGCGGTGCAGTTCCGCGCCGTCCGGGTCGGCGCAGAGCAGGAAGTGCCAGCCGCAGCCCGCCCGCGGCGCCGGGTCGCCCAGGACGCGCCGGGCGAGCGAGAGTGCGGTGGCGCCGCCCACGGGCTCGTTGGCGTGCGCCCCGGCGACGACGAGGACGTTGCGGGTGCCCGGGCCCACCGGGGCGACGGAGAGCACCCACAGCGGCTGCCCGGCCCGGGAGGTGCCGGCCTGGCGCAGCCGCGCCGCGCCGGGGTGTTCGCCCGCCAGCGCACGGGCCGACAGCCCGAGCTCCCGCGGTGTGGGGTAGCGCATGTCACGGAGGAGAGTCACAAGGGATGCCATGCCCGCCGGGCCGGGCCCCTACTGCTGTGGGGGCCTCGCAGTTCACCGAATCTCGGGGAGAAAATCCCTGGCCAAGGCCTTGGCCGGCTGTGGCGCCCCCGCGGGGGCGCCACAGCCGTGGCCCCCGGCTACTCCTCGCGCAGGAGGACCGCCACGGGCCGGGTGGCCAGCAGGTCGGACAGCGGGGTCGGGCCTTCGTAGGACCGGTGCGGGGAGCCGTCCGCCGGCGAGGTCCACCGGCCCGGCGGCAGCGGCAGGACGGTGTCGCGCCAGCCGCCCGCCCCGGCCAGCCGGTGCGCGAGCCGGGTGGCGGCCACCAGTAGGCCGGGGGCCCGGGTGAAGGCCACCAGGTGATCGGCGGCCGGGCCCCGGGCCTGGACGGGGGCGTAGCCCCGGAAGAGCTCCGGCCGGTCGCGGCGCAGCCGCAGCAGGCAGGCCGTCAGGGCCAGCTTCTCCTCGGCCGGGCCGTCGGGGGCGGCCCCCTCGTCCAGCCGGGCCAGCTCCCGGCGCGGGAAGCGGGCCGGACGCCGGTTGTCGGGGTCGACCAGGGCCCGGTACTCCGTCTCGGCGCCCTGGTAGACCTCCGGGACGCCCGGCATCGCCAGGTGCAGCACGGTCATGCCGAGCAGGTTGGCCCGGGCGGCCTGCGCCAGTTCCGGCGGCAGGTCCGGGGCCGCCCGTGCGTACGCGGGCACGCCCGCCTCGTAGTCCTCGTCCCGGTCGGTCCAGCTGGTGCGCAGGGCGGCCTCGCGGACCGATTTGAGCAGGGCCTGCGTCAGCCGGGGCACGGCGTCGGGGACCGGGCCGAGCCCCAGCGCGGTCTGCCGGGCCACCCAGGCCAGGTGGGGGTCCGGGCCGGCGGGGGCGTCCATCAGCTCCGGCGCCTGTGACAGGGTCGCGATCCGCGCCCGTACGTCCGCGCTGCGCTTGGTGTCGTGCGTGGACAGCACCGTGCCCGCCGCGGGCCAGTCGCGCTCCAGGGCGGCGCAGTACGCGTGGAACTCCGCGGCGGACACCGCCGGCTGCCCCGGCGCCCCGCCGACCTCGGTGGCCGACAGCAGGGGCGCGTACCGGTAGAACGCCCGGTCCTCCAGGGACTTGGCGCGCAGCGCCGCCGAGGTCTGGGCGAAGCGGGCCGCGAAGGCCGGATCGCGCAGCAGCAGCTCCCGTACGCCGGCCACCGCGTCCGGACCGGCCAGCGCGGCCGCCTGCTCCAGGGCCTGCGGGTCCGGCTCCGACTCGCCCGGATACGGCCGGTAGACGGGATAGGCGATCAGCAACTCCTGGACCGCATGCGCCAGTTCCGGACCGGCCAGGCGTTCCAGCGTCCGCAGTTCGGCGGCCAGGTCACCGGTCAGCACCTCCCGCGCACAGGCCCGGGCGGTCTGCGCCCACGGAGGGAGGCCGGTGGTCTTCGCGTACCGGTCGGCCAGGTCGGCGGCGCCCGCCGGATCGGTGAAGACCCCGTCCACCCGGTGCAGTGCGTCGTATCCGGTGGTCCCCGCCACCGGCCAGGCGGACGGCAGCGGCTCGTGGCGGGCCAGGATCTTCTCGACCACCACCCAGCAGCCGTCCCCGGCCGCCGCCCGCAGGCGCCGCAGGTACTCCTCCGGGTCCGCGAGGCCGTCCACGTGGTCGATCCGCAGTCCCTGCGCGACCCCGTCCCGGACCAGCTCCAGCACCTTCGCATGGGTGGCCGTGAACACCTCCGGGTCCTCCACCCGGACCCCGATCAGATCGGAGATGGTGAAGAAGCGACGGTAGTTGAGGCCGGTGCGGGCCTCGCGCCACCAGGCCGGCCGGTACCACTGGGCGGCGAGCAGTTCGGGCAGCGCCATCCCCGCGGTCCCCTCGCGCAGGGGGAACTCCTGCTCGCCGTAGCGCAGCACCTCGCCGTCGGCCCGCAGCTCGCAGGACTCCACCGGTCCGGCGAGCACCGGCAGCAGCACCTGCCCGCCGCCGGCCTCCCAGTCGATGTCGAACCAGCGGGCGTACGGCGAGGCGGGCCCTTCACGGAGCACCTCCCACAGCGGCCGGTTCAGGCGCAGCGGCGTCGGCACCGCCATGTGGTTGGGCACGATGTCGAGGACCAGACCGAGCCCGTGCGCCCGGGCGGCCGCGGCGAGGGACCGCAGCCCCGGCTCACCCCCGAGCTCGGCCCGGACGCGGGAGTGGTCGGTGACGTCGTACCCGTGGGCCGATCCGGGGACGGCCTCCAGGACGGGGGAGAGGTGCACGTGCGACACGCCGAGGGAGGCGAGGTGCGGTACGGCCGCCTCGGCCGCCGCGAAGGGGAACTCCGGACGCAGCTGGAGGCGGTAGGTCGACGCGGGGGTGACAGGTGCCGGAAGGTCGGATTCCGATTCGGTGGTCGAGTGCGACTGGCTCATGAGAACGTACGTACCCAGCCTGCCGGATTCCGTGCCATTACCCCATGCATCCGGGTGACTGCACCCGGTTATCGTCGATCAAGTGGCCGGAACCGTCAACACCTATCGAAGAGTCATCGCCCTGACCGGGCCCCTCCTTCCCCTCGTCTCCTTCCTCGCCCGACTGCCCGTCGCGATGTCACAGTTCGGAAGCTTCCTGCTGGTCGCCCGGACCAGCGGCTCCCTCGCCACCGCCGGTGTGGTCGCGGGCGCCCTCTCCCTGGGCCAGGTCCTCTGCGGACCGGTCCTCGGCTGGCTCGCCGACCGGCACGGGCAGCGGTCCGTGGTCCTGGCCGCGGCCGCCGTCAACGCCGTCGCCACCGCCGCTCTGGTCGCCGGCGCGCTCGGCCACCTGGCCACCGTCCCGCTCGCCGCGATCGGCGCCCTCACCGGAGCCTCCGTACCGCTGATCGGGCCCCTCGCCCGCACCCGCTCGGTGGCCCTGGCCCGCCGCGCCGGGTCCGACGAGAGCGTCGTGGGCGCCGTCCACGCACTCGAAGGCACCCTGGACGAGGTCTCGTTCGTCTTCGGTCCCGCCCTCGTCGGGCTCGCCGCGCTCCTCGCGCACCCGGCCGTCGCCCTCGCCGGCGCGGCCGGACTCGTCGCCGTCTTCGGCACCGTCTACGCGCTGCACCCGACCGCCGCCGTCACGGCCGGGTCGCCCGCCCCGTCCCGGGGCCCAGGGCGCCGGGCCCGGCCGCCGGCCGTCGTCCACGCCGTACGCGGCTCCCTCGCCCTCCAGGGCGCCATGTTCGGCGCCTGCCAGGCCGGCATCACCGCGCTCACCGCCCGGCTGGGCGTGCCCGACCAGGCCGCCGTCGTCTACTCCGCGATGGGCGTCGTCAGCGCGGTCGTCGGCCTCGCCCTCGGCGCGCTGCCCGCCCGCTTCGGCCTGCGGCTGCGCTGGCGGGTGGCGACCGGCGCGGCCCTGGTGCTGTCCGCGCCGCTGCTGGTCACCGACGGCCTGGTGCCGCTGTACGCCGTCGTCACCGTGCTGGGGGCCGCCTACGCCCCCCACCTGATCACCGCCTTCGCCCTCACCGAGCGCGCCGTGGAACCGGCCCGCCTCTCCGCGTCGATGGCCTTCGCGGCCAGCTGCCTGGTCGCCGGGCAGGCCGTGGCGCTCGTCGTCTGCGGGCGCCTCGCCGAGGCGTACGGCCCGGCCGGGGCCTTCGCCGTGGCCGTGGGGGCGGCCGCGCTGTGTCTGACCCTCGCCCTGGTGACCGAGGTGCCAGCCGCCCGTACGCACACCGTCAAGGCGTCCCTGCCCGGCCCGGCGGACGGCGCGGCGGACGGCCCGGCCGCCGGCGGGGCCGCGGCGCCGGTGGCCGGGGAGAGCGGCGCCTCCTACGCCGGGCGCTGAAGCACCACCAGACACCGTCCCGTCAGCGCCACCCGGTCACCCGCCGCGTACTGCGGCCCCGTGCCGGGTGGCAGCACGTCCGCCCGGGCGGTGTCCACGACCAGCCGCCACTGCGCCCCGTGCCCGGCCGGGACGGTGAAGTCCTGCGGCTCCGCACCGGCGTTGAACATCAGCAGGAACGAGTCGTCGGTGATCCGCTCCCCGCGCGTGCCGGGCTCGGAGATCGCCTCCCCGTTGAGGAAGACGGTCAGGGCCCGCGCGTGCTGCGCCTGCCAGTCCCGCGCCCGCATCTCCTCGCCGTGCGGGGTGAACCAGGCGATGTCGGAGAGCTCGTCGTGCGTGCCCTCCACCGGACGGCCGTGGAAGAACCGGCGCCGCCGGAACACCGGGTGGTCGCGGCGCAGCCACACCATCCGCCGGGTGAACTCCAGCAGGGACGGCGCCGGTTTGCCGGGCTCCGGCCAGCGCACCCACGACAGCTCGTTGTCCTGGCAGTACGCGTTGTTGTTGCCGCCCTGGGTGCGGCCGAACTCGTCGCCGTGACTGAGCATGGGCACCCCCTGTGACAGCATCAGGGTGGCCGTGAAGTTGCGCATCTGGCGCTCGCGCAGCTCCAGGATCTCCGGGTCCTCGGTCGGACCCTCCACCCCGCAGTTCCAGGAACGGTTGTGGCTCTCACCGTCCCGGTTGCCCTCCCGGTTCGCCTCGTTGTGCTTCTCGTTGTAGGAGACCAGGTCGTTCAGCGTGAAACCGTCGTGGCAGGTGGTGAAGTTGATCGACGCCAGCGGGCGCCGCCCGTCGTCCTGGTAGAGGTCCGAGGAGCCCGTCAGGCGCCCCGCGAACTCCGCGAGCGTGCGCGGCTGCCCGCGCCACAAGTCCCGTACCGTGTCCCGGTACTTGCCGTTCCACTCGGTCCACAGCGGCGGGAAGTTGCCCACCTGGTAGCCGCCCTCGCCCAGGTCCCAGGGCTCGGCGATCAGCTTCACCTGGCTGACCACCGGATCCTGCTGGACCAGGTCGAAGAACGAGGACAGCCGGTCCACCTCGTGGAACTGCCGGGCCAGCGTGGCCGCCAGGTCGAACCGGAAGCCGTCCACGTGCATCTCGGTGACCCAGTACCGCAGCGAGTCCATGATCAGCTGAAGCACGTGCGGGGAGCGCATCAGCAGCGAGTTCCCGGTGCCCGTGGTGTCCATGTAGTGCCGCGGATCGTCCGCCAGCCGGTAGTACGAGGCGTTGTCCAGCCCGCGGAAGGACAGCGTGGGGCCCAGGTGGTTCCCCTCGGCGGTGTGGTTGTAGACCACGTCCAGGATCACCTCGATCCCGGCCTCGTGCAGGGCCCGCACCGCCGACTTGAACTCCAGCACCTGCTGGCCCCGGTCCCCCGAGGCGTAGCCGTTGTGCGGGGCGAAGAAGCCGATGGTGTTGTAGCCCCAGTAGTTGCTCAGCCCGTCGTCGACCAGGCGGTGGTCGTTGACGAACTGGTGCACCGGCATCAGCTCCAGCGCCGTCACCCCGAGCTTGACGAGGTGGGCGATGACCGCCGGGTGCGCGAGCGCCCCGTACGTGCCGCGCAGCTCCTCGGGGAGGTCCGGATGGTTCATGGTCAGGCCCTTGACGTGGGCCTCGTACAGCACGGTGTGGTGGTACTCGTGGCGCGGCGGCCGGTCGTTGGCCCAGTCGAAGTAAGGGTTCACCACGACCGAACTCATCGTGTGCGGGGCGGAGTCCAGGTCGTTGCGCGAATCGGGGCGGCCGAAGTGGTAGCCGTACACCTGCTCGCCCCAGTCCACGCTGCCGCTGATGGCCCGGGCGTACGGATCCAGCAGCAGCTTCGCCGCGTTGCAGCGCTGCCCGCGCTCGGGCTCGTAGGGCCCGTGGACGCGGAAGCCGTAGCGCTGGCCCGGCATGATGCCGGGCAGGTACGCGTGGCGGACGAAGGCGTCCGTCTCGCGCAGCTCCACGGCCGACTCGGATCCGTCGTCGTGCAGGAGGCACAGCTCGATGCGTCGGGCGGCCTCCGAATAGACCGCGAAGTTGGTGCCGGCGCCGTCGTACGTGGCACCGAGCGGATACGCCTGTCCCGGCCAGACCTGCATAGACGATGACTCTTTCCTGGTTGTCGGATGGCCCGGCTGATCCGGCGTGGACCACGTCACTGGCAGATCTTCCCCGAAAGAGGGCTGCCAGTCGCGGACTTGGCAGGGGTCCTACCGGGTGACCCGCAGAGCCGATAGGCGGGTCAACGGACTGTCCGGGCATCCGATAATGGGTCAACGGGCAGTCGGCGTGCGGACCATCGGGCTGCAGCGGGCCGCGCGCGCGGAGTACCCTTCCGTGATCACTGGAGACGGGCGTCCAGACGCAGGAGGCGGTGCACGGGTGAGCTCGGGAGGTCTGGAGCTGCCCCCTGGTGACAGCAGTCACGAGGGTGGCCCGGCGGACGCACCGGGGAGTGTCCCCGAGGGGGCACCGGTGGGGATCGGCGCCGGGGCGGTCTCCCTGGCGGGCGGTCCGGCGGCGCCCGGCAGCGCGCGGGGTCCGGGATCCGCGGGCGCCGAGCTCGACTGGGGCGCGGAGGCGTGGGTCGAGGTCCGTACGCGGGCCCAGCGTGCGGGCCGCGCCTACATCTGGCTGAACCTGATCGAACAACGGCTGCGGTCGGTGGTCGGGGCGGTGCTGCGGCCCATCTACGAGCCCGTGCACGGCGGCGACGACTGGGTCGTGGCGGCCGCCGGGCCCGCCGGACAGGAGTGGGTGCAGCGGGCGGTGGCCGTGCGCGAGGTCAGCCGGCGCAAGGGCTACCTGCTCGACACCGCCGACGACAACGTGCTGAGCTTCCTGACCCTGCCGCAGCTGCGGGAGCTGATGGTCCAGCACTGGCCGTGCTTCGAGCCGTACTTCGACGACCGGCGCGAGATCGAGCTGGCCCTGGACGAGCTGGAGGTCACGCGCAACGTCGTCTCCCGCAACCGGGCCCTGTCGCGCCCGGTGCTGGAGCAGGCGGAGCGGGCCTCGGCGCGGCTGCTGGAGGTGCTGGACGCGGGCGCCGGCAGCCCCTCGGCGGACCGGCTGCCGATCGACGCCGTCGAGGACCTGGTGGGCGACCGGTACGCCGACGTCATCTCGGTCCACCCCGACCGGGTGCGGCTCCAGCGCCAGCTCCCGGCGGAGGACCTCTTCGGGGGCGCGCGGCGGCTCGACGCCATCGGCATCGGGCTCAACCTGCTGGTCCAGAACTTCTCGGGCCGAAGACTCGTCCGGCTCACGGAGGCCGGCTGCCGGGTGCGGCTGCTGTTCCTGAACCCGGCGAGCAGCGCGGTCAAGCGGCGCGAACGGGAGCTCGGGCTGCGCAAGGGCGAGCTGAGCCGCTCGGTCGAGATGAACATCCTGCACGTCCGCCGGGTCCGGGCGGGCCTGCGCGACCCCTCCCGGTTCGAGATCCACGTCTTCGACGAGACGCCCCGCTTCACCGCCTACCTGGTGGAGGGCGAGTCCTCGGGCATCGCCGTGGTGCAGTCGTACCTGCGGCGGGCGCGCGGCATGGAGTCCCCGGTCCTGGTGCTGCGCGGGGGCGGGCGCGGTGTGCCGAAGGACGCGGACCACGGGCTGTTCACGACGTACCGGGAGGAGTTCGAGTCGATGTGGGAGGACTCCCGCCCGGTGTCGTGAGGGGGCGGTCGTCCGGCTTGTCAGTGCCCCGTGGCAGGCTGAAAGCCGTTGACGAGGTGGGTACGGGGGAGGGGCACGGGGTGGAGGACTGGCACGGCGGTGTGCTGATCGGGTTCGACCTGGAGACGACCGGCACGGAGCCGGGGGAGTCGCGGATCGTGACGGCGGCACTGGTCGAGGTGCGGGGCGCGGTGGTCGGCGAGCGGCGCGGGTGGCTCGCGGATCCGGGGATACCGATCCCGCGCGAGGCGTCGGCGATCCACGGGATCAGCACGGAGCGGGCGGTCGCCGAAGGCCGCCCGGTGCGCGAGGTCGCGGACGAGGTCGCGGGGGCGCTCGTCGGGCACTGGCGGCGCGGGGCGGTGGTCGTCGCGTACAACGCGGCCTTCGACCTGACCCTGCTCTCGGCCGAACTGGCCCGGCACGGGCTGCCGTCACTGGCCGACCGGCTGGGCGGGGCGCAGACCGGGCCGGTGGTGGACCCGCTGACCATCGACCGCGCCGTCGACCGCTACCGGCGGGGCAAGCGGACGCTGGAGGCGGTCTGCGGGGTGTACGGGGTCACCCTGGAGGACGCCCACGACGCGGGGGCCGACGCGCTGGCCGCGGTCCAGGTGGCCCGCGCGATAGCCGAGCGGCATCCGGAGGTGGCCGCGCTCACCCCGGCCGACCTGCACGCGCGTCAAGGCGCCTGGCACGCCCGCTGGGCCCGCGACTTCCAGTCGTACCTACGCCGCCAAGGCACCCCGGACGCAGTGATCGACACGGCCTGGCCCCTACGGGGACTGGTCCCGGCGGGCGCGTAGCCCTCTGCCCGGCCGGCTTCACCGGGCCGCGGGGGCCGCGCGGGCCGAACCGGCCGAACCGCCGCACCGGCCGCACCGGCCGGGCGGGACCGCCGGGACGGTGCCGAACGGCCGTCTCATGGCCTGACGGCGACGGTCTGGCGGCCTGACGGCCACGGCCTGGCGGCCTGACGGCCACGGCCTGGCGGCCTGGCGGCCACGGCCTGGCGGCCTGACGGCCTGACGGCCTGGCGGCCTGACGGCCTGGCGGCCTGACGGCCTGGCGGCCTGACGGCCACGGCCTTGCGGCCCGGTGCGCGGCGTGCTTCAGAAGGAGTGCCAGCGGACCTCGGACGCGTCGTCGCGCAGCGAGCTCACGCGGCGGCGGAATTCGGTCAGGGCCTTGGGGTTGGTCGGGGTGTGCTGGGCGACCCAGGCGCAGCTCGCCGTCTCGCGGGCGCCGCGCAGGACCGCGCAGCCCTCCCAGTCGCGGACGTCCCAGCCGTACGCCGCCGTGAACTCAGCGTAGGACTCGGCGGGCAGCCCGTACCGGTCGCGGGCCAGTGCCATCACCACCAGGTCGTGTTCGCGCAGGTCGGCCGAGACGGTCTCCAGGTCGACCAGGACCGGGCCGTCCGGGCCGACATGGACGTTGCGCGGCAGCGCGTCGCCGTGGATCGGGCCCGGGGGAAGGCGGGGAACCAGCCCGGCCATCGCGTCCGCGTGGGCGTCGCGGCGGGCCCGCAGATAGGACGCGTCCGCCGGGTCGATCGCGTCGCCGGCCAGCCGCAGCCAGCGTTCGACGCCCCCCAGCAGATCCCGTGCGGCCAGCGGGAACGGCGGTGCGGGCAGGGCGTGGAGCCGCCGCAGCAGGCCCGCGAGGTCCGCCGGTGCCGCGGGGCGCACGGCGTCCGGGAGCCGGTGCCACAGCGTCACCGGGTGCCCGGTGACCACCCTCGGCCGCGGCTCCGCCGCGCGGACCGCCGGGACGCCGGCCTGCTCCAGCCAGTGGGCGACGGCCAGGTCGCGCTCGGACCGCGCCGTCAGGGCGGGGTCCGCGCGGCCCACCTTGACGACCAGCCCGCCGAGCGCGAAGACCGCGTTCTCGCCCAGCGCCAGCAGCGCGGCGCCGCCGCCGAGCCCGGCGGCCGCCAGTACGTCCCTGGCTCGCGCCTCGTCCATCTCGTACTCCGGCTCCAGGTCGTCGTGAATGCGCCAAGTCTCCCATCCGGACGCCGGAGTCGAGCCGAGCCGGGCCGACCCGATGGAAAATCGTTGCACGAGACGTCTCGTCTCGTTATGGTCGGGGCATGACCTCAGCGAAGCCCGCCGCACACATCGCCATGTTCTCCATCGCCGCCCACGGCCACGTGAACCCGAGCCTCGAAGTGATCCGGGAACTCGTCGCCCGGGGCCACCGCGTCAGCTACGCCATCCCCGCCGCCTTCGCCGAGAAGGTCGCGGAGACCGGCGCCACCCCCGTGATCTACACCTCCACCCTCCCCACCGACGACGACCCGCAGGCCTGGGGCACCGAGCTCATCGACCACCTGGAGCCCTTCCTCGACGACGCCGTCCAGGCCCTCCCGCAGCTCGCCGCCGCCTTCGCGGGCGACGCACCGGACCTCGTCCTCCACGACATCGCCTCCTACCCGGCGCCCGTGCTCGCCCACCGGTGGGGCGTGCCCGCCGTCTCCCTCTCGCCCAACCTCGTGGCCTGGGAGGGCTACGAGGAGGAGGTGGCCGCGCCGATGTTCGCCGAGCTGAAGGCGTCCGCGCGCGGACGGGCCTACTACGCCCGGTTCGGCGCGTGGCTGCGGGAGAACGGCCTCAGCGACGACGTCGACCGCTTCCAGGGCCGCCCGCGCCGCAGCCTCGTCCTGATCCCCCGCGCCCTGCAGCCGAACGCCGACCGCGTCGACACCTCCGTCCACACCTTCGTCGGCGCCTGCCAGGGCGACCGTTCGGCGACCCAGGGGCGCTGGCAGCGCCCGGCGTCGGCCGACGGCAAGAAGGTCGTACTGGTCTCCCTCGGCTCGGCCTTCACCAAGCAGCCCGTCTTCTACCGCGCCTGCATCGACGCCTTCGCGGACCTGCCCGACTGGCACGTCGTCCTCCAGATCGGCGCGTTCACCGACGAGGCCGATCTGGGCGAGATCCCCGCCCACGTCGAGGTCCACCGCTGGGTCCCCCAGCTGGACGTCCTGCGGCAGGCCGACGCCTTCATCACGCACGCGGGCGCCGGCGGCAGCCAGGAAGGGCTCGCCACCGCCACCCCGATGGTCGCCGTCCCACAGGCCGTCGACCAGTTCGCCAACGCCGACATGCTGGCCTCCCTCGGCGTGGCCCGCCACCTCCCCATGGAGCGGGCGGACGCCGCGAGCCTGCGGGAGGCGGTCCTCGCCCTGGCCGCCGACCCCGAGGTCGCCGCCCGGGCCGAGGCCGTCCGCGCCCGGATGGCCACCGAGGGCGGCACGCGCCGGGCCGCGGACCTCCTCGAAGCCGAACTGTCCTAGGGGGCGTCTAGATTGCCCTCATGGTGAAGAAATACGCGGCGCTGCTGCGCGGGGTCAATGTCGGCGGGAGCAAGAAGGTCCCGATGGCGCAGTTGCGCTCCGTGCTGGAGGGGCTGGGCCACGGCGAGGTGCAGACGTACCTCCAGAGCGGCAACGCCGTCTTCAGCAGTGCCCAGCAGGATCCGGTGGCGCTCGCCCGGGAGATGGAGGCGGCCATCGAGGCGCACTTCGGCTTTCCCGTGCGGTGCCTGGTCGTCGACGGGGCCTATCTGCGCGCCGTCGCCGACGCCTGCCCCTTCCCCGCCGCCGAACTGGAGGGCAGGCAGCTGCACGCGACCTTCTTCTCCGAGCAGCCCGGCGCGGAGCGCTTCGCCGCGATCGACCCGGCCGCCTACCTCCCCGAGGAGTACCGCCTCGGCGACCGCGTCCTCTACCTCTACGCGCCGAACGGCCTGGGCCGCTCCAAGCTGGCCGAGGCCCTCGCCAAGCCCGCGGTGACCAAGGGCATCGACGCGACCACCCGCAACTGGAACACCGTCGCCAAGCTCGTGGAACTGACCGGCGGGTCCTGACGTCGGCCCCCCGCCCGGCGTGCGGCCACCCTCAGGCGAGGGCGTCCAGCAGTGCCAGCTCCCGCTGCGTGAGATGGATCGTCGCCGCGTCCAGGTTCTGAGCCAGGTGGACGGGGGAAGAGGTGCCCGGGGTGGGGCACAGGACGGGCGAGTGGTGCAGCAGCCAGGCCAGGGCGATCTGGCCCGGGCCGACCCCGTGGGCCGCGGCCACCGAGGTGACGGCGGCCGCGCCCTCGCGGGTCAGGGCGCCGCTGCCCAGCGGGTAGTACGGGAGGAAGGCGATCCCGTCCGCCTCGCACAGCGCGAGCACCGGCGCCGACCCGCGGTCCAGCAGGTTGTACGGGTTCTGGACCGAGGCGATCGGCGCCGACTCCAGGGCCGCCCGGAGCTGCCCGGCGGTGACGGTGTCCAGGCCGATGTGCCGGATCTTGCCCTGCGCCCGCAACTCGGCCAGCGCGCCCAGCTGTTCGGCCATCGGCACGGCGGGATCGAAGCGGTGCAGCTGGTAGAGGTCGATGCGTTCCACGCGCAGCCGCCGCAGGCTCGCCTCGCACTGTTCCCGCAACTGCTCGGGGCGGCCCGCCACGTGCCACTGATCGGGCCCGGTGCGCACCACCCCGCCCTTGGTGGCGACCACGAGCCGCTCCCCGTACGGGTACAGGGCCTCCGCGATCAGCTCCTCGGCCAGGTCGGGCCCGTAGTTGTCGGCCGTGTCGACGAGGGTGACCCCGCGCTCCACCGCGGTGCGCAGCAGCTCCCGGGCCGCGGCGCGCTCGCCGCGCGGACCCCAGTAGCCGGGGCCCACCAGACCGCCCGTGCCGAAGCCGAGCCGCCGGACGGGCAGCTCCCCACCGATGTCGAACACCTCGTTCACCATGCCCCGACCGTAACGCGGGGAGCGGGATGTGCCAGGCTCGTCGGTATGCGGTACATCATCATCGGCGCGGGCGCGGTGGGCGCCACCATCGGCGGACGGCTCGCCCAGGCGGGCGGCGAGGTCGTGCTCGTCGCCCGTGGCGCGCACGCGCAGGCCCTGCAGGCCGACGGGCTGCGCCTCACGACGGCCGACGGGGAGCGGGTGCACCGCCTGCCCGTGGTCACCGGACCGCAGGAGCTCGGCGAACTGCGCCCCGACGACGTGCTGTTGCTGACGGTGAAGACCCAGGACGCGATCGCGGCGCTCGACGCCTGGGGCGCCGCCGAGGTCGCGGGCGGCGGTACGGCGGCCCAGCGGCTGCCGCTGCTGTGCGCGCAGAACGGCGTGGAGAGCGAACGCCTCGCCCTACGGCGCTTCGCGCGCGTGTACGGGGTGTGCGTATGGCTGCCCGCCACCTTCCTGGAGCCGGGCGTGGTCTCGGCGCTGTGCGCGCCGCTGACGGGCGTCCTGCACCTGGGCCGGGCGGCGGGCGGCGCGGACGCGGTGGCACGGGCCGTCGCGGCGGACCTCGGCAAGGCGGGCTTCGAGGCGCCGGTGGTCGAGGACGTGATGCGCTGGAAGTACGCGAAGCTACTGGGGAACCTGGGCAACGCGATCCAGGCGACGACCGGGCCGCAGCCCCACCCGGCCAAGGCCGCGCTGCTGCTCCGGGCCGTCCGGGAGGGGAAGTCGGCCTTCGCGGCGGCGGGCATCGCCTACGCGTCGGAGGCGGAGCAGGCCCTGGCGCGCGACGGCAAGGTGAACCCGCCGGAGGGCGTGCGGGGCGGCTCGTCCTGGCAGAGCCTGGCCCGGGGAACCGGCTCGGTCGAGGCGGACTACCTCAACGGGGAGATCTCCCTGCTGGGCCGCCTGCACGGGGTCGCGACGCCGGTGAACGACGTACTGCGCCACGCGGCCAACATCTTCGCGCGCGAGGGCCTGCCGCCGGGCGCGATGTCCATCGCGGACCTGACCGCCCTGGCGGACGAGGCCACCGCCCGCTCCTAGGGGGTGCCTGGCGGGTCAGGCCGACAGGGCCGGGAGCCGCGCCGGGGCCGCGAGCGCCGCGTCGTAGCGGCGCAGCAGCAGCCGGGCCAGTTCGGGGGCCGCGCCCAGGACACCCGCGACCACGTCCGCGCCGGCGGCCTCGGCCCCGGCCGCGATGCGGTCCGGGAGGCGGCCGGGGGCGATGACGTAGGGGGCCACCGCCACACGGGCGAAGCCCTCGGCGCGCAGGGCCCGTACGGCGTCCTCCGTACGGGGCAGGGCAGCGGAGGCGAACGCAGGCCGCACGGCGCACCAACCGGTGCGCCGCCACTCCCGCGCGGTTTCAGCGATCACTGCGATCGCCTCCGGGTCTGTGGAGCCGGCGGACGCGAGCACCACCGCGGTGGTGGCACGGTCCGCCGGGGTGAGGCCGGCTTCGGCGAGCCGGCGCTCCAGGGCGCAGTGGAGGAGCGGGGACGGGCCGAGGACGTCGGCCACCCGCACCGAGAACCCCGGCAGGCGCGCGGCCGACTCGGCCAGCGCCGCCGGGATGTCGGACTTCGCGTGGAAGGCCCGGGTGAGCAGCAGCGGGAGCGCCACCACGTCCCGTACGCCGCTGAGGTACAGGGCGGACAGGGCCTGACCCACCGACGGGGTGTTGAAGTCCAGGTAGGCCGTCTCCACCCGCAGTCCGGGCCGCAGCGTCCGGGCCCGCGCCACCAGGGCGTGCACGGTCGCGGCGTGCCGCGGGTCGCGGCTGCCGTGGGCGATGACCAGGAGGGCGGGGGCGGCGGACACCGGGCTCAGCTCTTGACCAGCAGGCCGCGGGTGCGCAGCACCCACCGCTCGAGCGGGCTGAAGATGAGCAGGTCGATGGCGATGCCGACGACCAGGATCAGGATGATCGCGAGGAACACGCCGGGCAGGTCGATGTTGTTGCGGCCGTTCTCCAGCAGCTGGCCGAGGCCGAGGCCCAGGTCGGGGGAGCTGGCGATGATCTCGGCGGCCATCAGGGAGCGCCAGGAGAAGGCCCAGCCCTGCTTCAGGCCGGCCAGGTAGCCGGGCAGCGCGGCCGGCATGACGATGTGCCGGGCGCCGCTCAGGCCGGTGGCGCCCAGGGTGCGGCCGGCGCGCAGGGTCAGCGGCGGGATCTGGTCGATGCCCGAGACGAGGCCGTTGGCGATGGACGGGACGGCGCCCAGCAGGATCACCGTGAACATCATCGCGTCGTTCAGGCCGAACCAGAGCACCGCCGGGGGGACCCAGGCGACCGACGGCAGGGACTGCAGGCCCTGGAGGATCGGGCCGATCGCCGCGCGCACGAACTTCACGCGGGCGACCAGCAGACCGAGCGGGGTGCCGATGGCCAGGGCCAGCAGGAAGCCGAGCAGGCCGCGGGAGACGCTGGTCCAGATGACCTCCAGCAGCGTGCCCTTGAGCCACATGTCGGACAGGCTGTCCCAGACCGCGGACAGCGCCGGGAGCTTGGTCTGGTCGGTGACCTCCGCCGCGACGAGGATCTGCCAGACCGCCAGCACGAGGCCGACGGCCAGCACCGGCGGCAGGACCTTCTTGACGAGGAGCTCGCGGACCGGGGTGCGGTGGGTCTGGACCGCGTCGAGCGCGTCCAGGCCCGCCTCCAGCCCCGCGAGGTCGTCCGCGCCGTCGGCCTTGCCCTTGGGCTTGATGTCAGTGCTGGCCATGGCGGCGGATCTCCCCACGCAGGTGTTCAGTGATCTCAAGGGACAGTTCCGCGACGTCCGCGTCCTCGATGCGGCGCGGCTGCGGGATGCCCACGGTCCATTCCTTCGCGACCCGCCCGGGCCGGGAGGAGAGCAGGACCACGCGCTGGGCGAGGCGGACGGCCTCGCGCACGTTGTGGGTCACGAAGAGGACCGAGAGGTTGCCCGCGGCGGAGCCGCTGGTGTTCGCAGTGCTCCAGATGCGGGTCAGCTCTCCGTGCAGCACGTCGCGGGTGATGGCGTCGAGCGCGGCGAACGGCTCGTCCATCAGCAGCAGCCGGCTGTCCTGGGCGAGGGCCCGGGCCAGCGCCACGCGCTGGCGCATGCCGCCCGACAGCTCGTGGACGCGCTTGCCGTACGCGCCGCCGAGGCGGACCAGCTCCAGCAGCCGCTCGGCCTCCGGCCTGCGGTCGGCCTTGGCCACCCCGCGCAGGCGCAGGGCGAGTTCGATGTTCTTGCCCGCGGTCAGCCACGGGAAGAGGGCGTGCTCCTGGAACATGAGCGCCGGACGGCCGCCGGGGGTCTCGATGGACCCCGCGGACGGCTTGTCCAGGCCGGCGACCAGGTTCAGCAGGGTGGACTTTCCACATCCCGAGGCGCCCAGGATGGTGACGAACTCGCCGGGAGCGACATCGAGGCTGATGTCGTCCAGGACGAGCTGCGATCCGGCCGGGCCGGAGAAGGACTTCGAGACGTGCGCGATGCGGGCGGCGTGCGTCAGCTCCGCTACGGTGCCCTCGGCAGCCTTGGCGAGCGTGGTGGCCATGGTCGTCACCTCCTGGATTGCGGGATTACGGGGTTACTTGACGCCGAGACCGGCGTCGGAGACCTCGGACTTGCCCGCGGCCTTCAGGACCTTGTTCAGGAGCGTCAGGTCGTAGATGCCGGTCAGGTCGGGCTGCTCGATGAGCTTGGCCTTGACGGCGTAGTCGGCCTGCGTCTTCAGCGTCGCGGCCAGCGGGTCGTCGGTGACCGAGAAGCTCGGCCACGCCGGGTCGATGACCTTCGCGTCGAGCGGCTTGCCGCCCTCGGCCGCGAGCTTGGCGTTCGCGGAGGCCTTCGCCTTGTCCTGGTTGGCGTGGATCCACTCGTTGGTCTTCACCGTGCCGCGCAGCACGGCCTCGACCACGTCCGGGTGCTCCTTGAGGAACTTCTGCGACACGATGACGTTCGTGATCACGAACTTCTTCTCGGGCCACAGGTCGGTCTCGTCGAGGAGGACCGCGGCTCCGTCGGAGACGAGCTTGGAGGCCGTGGGCTCCGGCACCCAGGCGCCGTCGATGGAGCCCTGCTTGAAGGCGTCCGGCGTGACCTTGTTGTCGGTGCGGACGACGGAGACGTCACCCTTGCCGGACTCCGGGTCGACCTTCCAGCCCTTCTCGGCGATCCAGTTGAGGAAGGCGACGTCCTGCGTGTTCCCCTTCTGAGGGGTGGCGATCTTCTTGCCCTTGAGGTCGTCCAGGGTCTTGATCTTGTCCGGGTTCACGACCAGCTTGACGCCGCCGGAGGCGGAGCCGGAGATGATCCGCAGATTGGTGCCCTTGGACTTCACGTAGCCGTTGATCGACGGCGAGGGGCCGATGAAGCCGATGTCGAGAGAGCCGCCGTTGAGGGCTTCGATCTCGGACGGACCGGCGTTGAAGGCCTGCGGCTTGACGGTGGTCCCGCCCAGCTCCCGCTGGATCAGGCCTTCCTGGAGGCCGACCAGGGCGGTGGCGTGCGTCAGGTTCGGGAAGTACCCGATGCGGACCTCGGAGGCCGACAGCTTCTTGCCGTCGGCGGTGACGTCGGCCTTCTCGTCCTTGGCCTCGGCCTGGGAGCCGTAGCCGCAGGAGGCGAGCGCACCGATCAGCAGGGGCAGGGCGGCAGCGGCGACGACGCCGCGGCGCAGCGGGGTACGGGCGGTACGGGGGGTGCGGAGGGTGCGGATGGCTGGCACGGGAGGACTTCCTCTCGTGACGTGGTCATCTCATGACGCACGTCTTCGTTTGCGGAGCAGGGGCGGGTACGGCTCGTGGGGGGTGTGGGCGCGCAAGCGGTGCGCGTACGTCATCGCGCACATCGCGCCACCCCTCCCTGGCCGCTGCCGAGGGCGCCGCTGCCGACGCGGCCGCCCTCCTTCGCGAAGGTGGAGTAGAGATCGGTGAACATGTCTAGAAGTCCCACCCCTCCTCGTCCGCCTGGACGGTGGTCTCGGCCTTGGAGGCGAAGGACTCGCCCGCCATGCCGGCCGCCAGGGTCGTACCGTCCGCCGGGTCGATCAGCAGGAAGGAGCCGGTGCGGCGCGAGTCGGCGTACGCGTCGAGCGCGAGGGGCTCGGCGGTACGGACGACCACGCGGCCGATGTCGTTGGCCACCAGCTGGCCCGGGTCCGGGTGCTGGGACAGGTCGTCGAGGGTCAGCCGCGAGGGGATCTCCTTGACGATCGCCTTGACCGTGCGCGTCGTGTGCTTGAGCAGCACCCGGGCGCCGACGGCCAGCGGCTGGTCCGCGACGTGGCACACCGTCGCCTCGACGTCCTGCGTGACGGCCGGGGCGCTCGCGGACGGCGCGATCAGGTCGCCGCGCGAGATGTCGATGTCGTCCGCGAGGCGCAGCGTCACCGACTGGGGGGCCCAGGCGATGTCGACGCTCTCACCCAGCGCGTCGATGCCGACGATCGTGCTCGTACGGCCCGAGGGCAGGACGGTCACGGCCTCGCCGACGCGCAGCACGCCGGAGGCGATCTGGCCCGCGTAGCCGCGGTAGTCGGGGTGCTCGGCGGACTGCGGACGGATCACGTACTGCACCGGGAAGCGGGCCGGGCAGGCCGTGAGGTCGTGGCTGACGGGGACGGTCTCCAGGTGCTCCAGCACCGTCGGGCCGCCGTACCAGTCCATGTTGGCGGAGGGCTCCACCACGTTGTCCCCGGCCAGGGCCGAGATCGGGATCGCGGTGATCTCCGGGACGCCCAGGTCCGAGGCGTACGCGGTGAACTCCTCGGCGATCGCCGCGAAGACCTTCTCCTCGTAGCCCACCAGGTCCATCTTGTTGACGGCCAGCACCACGTGCGGGACGCGCAGCAGCGCCGCGACGGCCGCGTGGCGGCGCGTCTGCTCGATCACGCCGTTGCGGGCGTCGACGAGCACCACGGCCAGGTCGGCGGTGGAGGCGCCGGTGACCATGTTGCGGGTGTACTGCACGTGCCCCGGGGTGTCCGCGAGGATGAACCGGCGGCGCGCGGTGGCGAAGTAGCGGTACGCGACGTCGATGGTGATGCCCTGCTCCCGCTCGGCCCGCAGGCCGTCGGTGAGCAGCGCGAGGTCGGGTGCCTCCTGGCCGCGGGCCGCGGAGACCGCCTCGACGGCCTCCATCTGGTCGGTCAGGACCGACTTGGAGTCGTGCAGCAGCCGGCCCACCAGGGTGGACTTGCCGTCGTCGACGGATCCGGCGGTGGCGAAGCGCAGCAGGGTGGTCGCTGCGAGGTCGTCGAGCCCGGCGACCTGCTCGGTGGTGCTGGTCATGTCTAGAAGTACCCTTCGCGCTTGCGGTCTTCCATCGCGGCCTCGGACATCTTGTCGTCGGCGCGGGTGGCACCCCGCTCGGTGAGGCGGGAGACGGCGATCTCGGCGATCACGGCGTCCAGCGTGGCGGCGTCGGAGTCGACGGCGCCGGTGCACGACATGTCACCGACGGTGCGGTAACGGATGAGACGCGTCTCGGGCGTCTCGCCCTCCTTCGGCCCGCCCCACTCGCCGGCCGTCAGCCACATGCCGCTCCGCAGGAAGACCTCGCGCTCGTGGGCGAAGTAGATCTCCGGCAGTTCGATGCCCTCGCGGGCGATGTACTGCCACACGTCCAGCTCGGTCCAGTTGGAGAGCGGGAAGACGCGCACGTGCTCGCCGGGGGCGTGGCGGCCGTTGTAGAGCTGCCACAGCTCGGGGCGCTGGCGGCGCGGGTCCCACTGGGAGAACTCGTCGCGCAGGCTGAACACCCGCTCCTTGGCGCGGGCCTTCTCCTCGTCGCGGCGGCCGCCGCCGAAGACGGCGTCGAAGCGGTGCTGCTGGATCGCCTCGGTCAGCGGGAGCGTCTGCAGCGGGTTGCGGGTGCCGTCCGGACGCTCGCGCAGCTTGCCCGCGTCGATGTAGTCCTGCACGGACGCCACGTGCAGGCGCAGTCCGTGCTTGGCCACCGTGCGGTCGCGGTACTCCAGCACCTCGGGGAAGTTGTGTCCCGTGTCGACGTGCAGCAGCGTGAAGGGCACCGGCGCCGGCGCGAACGCCTTCAGCGCCAGGTGCAGCATGACGATGGAGTCCTTGCCGCCGGAGAAGAGGATCACCGGCTTCTCGAACTCGCCCGCCACCTCGCGGAAGATGTGCACGGCCTCGGATTCGAGGGCGTCGAGGTGCGACAGCGCGTAGGGCGCGTCCGCGCCGGACTCGGCGTGCACGTGTGCGGCGGTGGTCATGCCAGACCCCTCTCGGTGAGCAGCGCGTGCAGGGCCGAAGCCGACTCCTGCACGGTCTGCGTGTGCGACTCGATACGGAGGTCCGGGGACTCCGGAGCCTCGTACGGGTCGTCGACCCCGGTCAGACCGGAGATCTCGCCCGCCGCCTGCTTGGCGTACAGGCCCTTCACGTCACGCTCGGAGCAGACCTCCACCGGGGTGGCCACGTGGACCTCCAGGTAGTTCGTCTCCGCGGCCGCGTGCCGCTCGCGGACGGCCTCACGGCTGTCCGCGAACGGCGCGATCACCGGCACGAGCGCCTTGACGCCGTTGCTCGCGAGGAGTTCGGCGACGAAGCCGATCCGCTGCACGTTGGTGTGCCGGTCCTCGCGGGTGAAGCCGAGGCCGGCGGAGAGGAACTCGCGGATCTCGTCCCCGTCGAGCACCTCCACGCGGTGGCCCTCGGCGCGCAGCCGCTCGGCCAGCGCGTAGGCGATGGTGGTCTTGCCCGCGCTCGGCAGCCCGGTCAGCCACACGGTGGCGCCCTGGTCGCTCACGCTCATCTGCTTCGTCTCCGTACGTTCTTCGCTCGTCGTCATCAGCCGTGCAGTCCGCACTCGGTCTTGCCCCGCCCGGCCCAGCGGCCGGCCCGCGCGTCCTCGCCCTGCGCCACGCGGCGGGTGCAGGGGGCGCAGCCGACCGAGGCGTACCCGTCCATCAGCAGCGGGTTGGTGAGCACGCCGTGCTCGGCGACGTAGGCGTCCACGTCGTCCTGGGTCCAGCGGGCGATCGGCGAGATCTTGACCTTCTGCCGCTTCTCGTCCCAGCCGACCACCGGGGTGTTCGCCCTGGTCGGGGACTCGTCGCGGCGCAGGCCCGTCGCCCACGCGTCGTACGCGGTCAGGCCCTCCTCCAGCGGCTTGACCTTGCGCAGCGCGCAGCACAGGTCCGGGTCGCGGTCGTGCAGCTTCGGGCCGTACTGCGCGTCCTGTTCGGCCACCGTCTGGCGCGGGGTCAGGGTGATGACGTTGACGTCCATCACGGCCTCGACCGCGTCGCGGGTGCCGATCGTCTCCTCGAAGTGGTAGCCCGTGTCGAGGAAGACCACGTCCACGCCGGGGAAGGCGCGGGAGGCCAGGTGGGCGACGACCGCGTCCTCCATCGAGGAGGTCACGGCGAACTTCTTCCCGAAGGTCTGCGCCGCCCAGGTGAGGACCTCCAGCGCGGAGGCGTCCTCCAGGTCCCGGCCGGCCTGCTCGGCCAGGCTCTTGAGCGTCGCGGCCCTCTCGGCCGCGGCCTTGAGACCGGCGTCTTGAGTGGTGGTCATATCTCGTCCCCTCCAGCGGTGTCGGGCCGAACGCCCCGGGCCAGCAGCCCGAGGTACTTCAGCTGGAAGGCTCGATTGCAGGCCCTGCATTCCCAGGCGCCGTGACCCGTCTCGTGGGGAAACAGGTCCTCGTCGCCGCAGTACGGGCAGTAGAACGGTGCGGCGCGCTCGCTCACGACAGGCTCTTCTCGTCCGCGCGGGCGACCCAGGCCGCGAAGCGCTCGCCGTCCTCGCGCTGCTCCTCGTACCGCGTGACGACCCGCTCGACGTAGTCGGGCAGACCGGCGGAGGTCACCTTGAGGCCGCGGACCTTGCGGCCGAAGCCGGCCTCCAGGCCGAGGGCGCCGCCCAGGTGGACCTGGTAGCCCTCCACCTGGTTGCCGTCGTCGTCCAGGACCAGCTGGCCCTTGAGACCGATGTCCGCCACCTGGATACGGGCGCAGGCGTTCGGGCAGCCGTTGATGTTGATGGTGATCGGCTCGGCGAAGTCCGGCAGGCGGCGCTCCAGCTCGTCGATCAGCGAGGCGCCGCGCGCCTTGGTCTCGACGATGGCCAGCTTGCAGAATTCGATGCCGGTGCAGGCCATCGTGCCGCGGCGGAACGGGGACGGCTTGACCCGCAGGTCCAGCGCCTCCAGGGCCGCGACCACCGAGTCGACCCGGTCGGCCTCGATGTCGAGGACGATCATCTTCTGCTCGGCGGTGGTGCGCAGCCGGCCGGAACCGTGCTGCTCGGCGATGTCGGCGATCTTGGTGAGGGTGGCGCCGTCGACGCGGCCGACCCGCGGCGCGAAGCCGACGTAGAACCTGCCGTCCTGCTGCTGGTGCACGCCGACGTGGTCGCGCCACTGGCCGGTCGGCTGCTCCGGCGCGGGGCCGTCGGTCAGCTTCCGCTTCAGGTACTCGTCCTCCAGGACCTGGCGGAACTTGGCCGGGCCCCAGTCGGCGACGAGGAACTTCAGGCGGGCGCGGGTGCGCAGACGCCGGTAGCCGTAGTCGCGGAAGATCGAGATGACGCCCTCGTACACGTCCGGGACCTCGTCGAGCGAGACCCAGGTGCCCAGGCGCACACCGAGCTTGGGGTTGGTGGACAGGCCGCCGCCGACCCAGACGTCGAAGCCGGGACCGTGCTCGGGGTGGTTCACGCCGACGAAGGCGATGTCGTTGATCTCGTGCGCCACGTCGAGCAGCGGCGAGCCGGAGATCGCGGACTTGAACTTGCGGGGCAGGTTCGAGAAGTCGGGGTTGCCCACGATGCGGCGGTAGATCTCGTCGATGGCGGGGGTGCCGTCGATGATCTCGTCCTGGGCGATGCCGGCCACGGGCGAACCGAGGATGACGCGGGGCGTGTCACCGCAGGCTTCGGTGGTGGACAGGCCGACGGCCTCCAGGCGGCGCCAGATCTCCGGGACGTCCTCGATCCGGATCCAGTGGTACTGCACGTTCTGGCGGTCGGTGAGGTCGGCGGTGCCGCGCGCGAACTCCTCGGAAACCTCACCGATGACGCGCAGCTGCTCGGTGGTCAGCCGGCCGCCGTCGATGCGCACGCGCAGCATGAAGTACTTGTCGTCCAGCTCCTCCGGCTCCAGGATCGCGGTCTTGCCGCCGTCGATCCCGGGCTTGCGCTGGGTGTAGAGGCCCCACCAGCGCATCCGGCCGCGCAGGTCGTTGGGGTCGATCGAGTCGAAGCCGCGCTGGGAGTAGATCGTCTCAATGCGCGTCCGCACGTTGAGACCGTCGTCGTCCCTTTTGAACTGCTCGTTGCCGTTGAGGGGCGTGTGGTGGCCGACCGCCCACTGGCCCTCGCCGCGGTGACGGCCGGTCTTGCGGCGCGCGGCGGCAGCGGCTGCGGGCGTTTCGGGGGTGGCGGCCATGGCGGATACGTCCTTCTTCAACGGCTCAAGGGGGCAGGGGAGAGCGGCGGCGCGCCCCTGTCACGCGGGAGTCTCTGAGCAGGTGCGGCTGATTTCCGCCCTTATGTCGGGGTTTCCGGCATGCGGGGGCGGTGTTCGGCCTTCAGGGGGCTTTGCGGATGACCGACGCGTCCGCGGCGGCGGGGACGACGTCGATGTGCGGCGTGGCTGGTTCGTTCAGCGGGCCGGACAGATGGCGCTGGACATGCGGCCGAGGTCGACGTGCCGCCGACTCACCAAGGCAATTCCAGCTCCATTCATGGCGGAAGCGTGTCATGGGCGTCTTGGAGGAGTCCACTACTGTCCACGATCCGGACGAAGTCGTCCCGGATCGTGGGATGGGTGACGGCGGTCACACCTCTTACGCGCCGGGCCACGGTCCCGGGGTGGGGGCGGCTTCCTTCTGGGAGGTCTCCGTCCGGAAGAGCTTGAAGCCGCGCTTGAGGTAGTTGTCCATCGCCGTCGGACCGTCCTGGCTGCACGTGTGCAGCCACACCCGGCGGGTCGCCTCACGCTCCGGCCAGCGCTCCGCGAGGGACCAGGCGCGCGCGACGCCCACCGACAGCAGGTGCCCGCCGATCCGCCGGCCGCGGAAGTCCGGGAGCAGCCCGAAGTACATGATCTCCACCACACCGTCGTCCTGCGGGTCGAGCTCGACGTAGCCCGCCGGCGTGCCCCGGTCGTACGCCACCCACGTCTCCACCCCCGGCCGGCCCAGCTGCTCCACCCACTGCGCGCGGGTCAGCGAGAGCCGGTCCGTCCAGTGGATGTCACCGCCCACGGACGCGTACAGGAAGCGGCTGAACTCGGGGGAGGGGACCTCCGCCCGGGCGATCGTGACCTCCGGGCCCGGAGGGGCCGCCGGGACCAGCTCCGCCGGGGAGGTCATTTCCAGGGACCAGGTGGTGAGGGTGATGGTGCTCATGCACTTCAGGGAACCATGCCCGGCCCCCCGTACCCCAGGCGGGCCCGGACCACCGCCGGGGCGGTGGAGTGCGGGAGCAGCGCGGCCGGGTCCTGGGGGCGGATCAGCTCCACCTCCACGTCCTGGGCGAAGCGGTACGGCCGGTGGGCCAGCACGCCCGCGAGGTGGCGGCGTACGCGCGAGAGCTCCGCCCGGACCGTCACCGTGCGCGCCGGATCTCCGAACAGCTCGGTGGCCAGCTCCGCCGCCGAGCGCCCCCGCGGGCTCTCCGCCAGCAGGAACAGCAGCTCCGCGTGGCGCGGGCTCAGCTCGTGCGCCCAGCTCCCGGAGGCCCCGTACACCGTCGCCGACCAGGAACCCGGCCGGCTCAGGTCCAGGACGATCCGGGTCGCGGCCGTGCTCGTACGCTCATGCGCGACCCGCAGCAGCCAGCCGCCGGGCAGCGGCTCCACCACGCAGTGACCGAGCCGCGGCACCCACACCCGGCCCGGCCCGAAGGTCTTCGGCAGCGGGATCCGGTCCGCGGGGGCCAGCCCCGTCACCGCCGCCGTCCAGCCGTTGGGGTCCACGACCAGCGCCCGCCCGGGCAGCCGGGCCAGCAGCGGGGCGGCCGTCGCCCGCAGCCGCTCCAGCGACTCCAGGTGACGGATCCGCAGCTCCCGCTCCGCGAGCCGGGCCACCGAGGTCACCCACGCCAGCGTCGCCGGATGCATGGTCGCCAGCGGCCCGCTGACGTCGACCACGCCCAGCAGCCGCCCGTCGCGCGGATCCCGTACGGGCGCCCCCGCGCAGGTCCAGTCGTGGTGGCTGGAGACGAAGTGCTCCGCCGAGAACACCTGTACGGGCCGCCGGGCCACCAGGGCGGTGCCCACCCCGTTCGTACCGACCACGGCCTCGTCCCAGTCGGCGCCGACGCCGAAGCCGAGCCGGTCCGCCTTGCGCAGGATGGCGCGGTGGCCCTCGCGCCACAGCAGCCGCCCGTCCGCGTCCGCGACGACCATGATGTGCAGCGTCTCGTCCAGCGCGGGCAGCAGCCCCTCGCGCAGGACCGGAAGGATTTCCCGCAGCGGCGACACGTGCCGCCGCTCCTCGGTCTCGGCGGCCGACAGCATCCGCGAGCGCGCGTCCCGGTCCGGGTGGACGCCGCCCGCCATCATCCGGCGCCAGGACTCGGCGATCTCCGGTCTCGGCGCGGCCGGCGGGCGGGCCCCGGCCAGCGCGGCCGCCCGTACTCCCTTGAGCAGACGCGCGGCCTCCCGCGCGTCCATGGCCGAGATGCGCGCCACATCGACCGTGCTGCCTGTGGTATCGGCCACCGGAACCTCCCCGTGCGAACAGGACGTACGACGAAAGCCGCCCGGCGGTCCGCGTGCACCGCTTCCCCTGGCACCCCGACGGGCGGCAGCCGACTCACAGGTTGCAACGGTATGCAACTCTCGCCAAGTCCAGGCCCGGCGACCGAAACTGTGCGCACGCCGCTGAGCGGCGTGACAGCTCCTCCTCGGGGCTTCACGGACCAGGGGTGGTGCCGAGTCGGCGCGGCGCCACCTCTGCTCCAGGTCAACGGGCCCGGATCGGGGCCGGGAGCGGTGTGGGGACCGCCGACCGCAGGGGGGAAGCGGGGTGCCCGGCGGCCCCCGGACAGCCCTCCCGCCCCTCTCCGCGCCTCCCGCCTAGCCCGAGATCCGCGCCCGTTCCACCACCGCGCCCAGGTCGAGGCTGTGCGGCAGCGTGCCGAAGGCCGCGCCCCAGTCACCCCCCAGCCGCGAGGCGCAGAAGGCGTCGGCGACCTCCGGCGGAGCCCACCGCACCAGCAGCGAGCCCTGCAGCACCAGCGCCATGCGCTCCACCACCCGGCGGGCGCGGGCCTCCACGCCCTCCAGGTCGGCGAGCTCGGTCAGCAGGCCCTTGATGGCCGAATCCAGCCGGTGGTCGGCGCCGCGCGCCAGGCCGACCTCCTGGAGGAAGGCGTTCAGCGCCTGCGGCTCCCGCTGGAGCGCCCGCAGTACGTCCAGCGCCTGTACGTTGCCCGAGCCCTCCCAGATGGAGTTCAGCGGGGATTCGCGCAGCAGTCTGGGCAGTCCCGACTCCTCGACGTAGCCGTTGCCCCCCAGACACTCCAGTGCCTCCGCCACCATCGGCGTACAGCGCTTGGTCACCCAGTACTTCGCGGCGGGCACGGCGAGGCGCAGGAAGGCCTTCTCCTGGTCCGTCCCGGCGTCGTAGGCGGCCGCCAGACGCAGGGCGAGCGTGGTGGCCGCCTCCGACTCCAGGGCGAGGTCGGCGAGCACGTTGCGCATCAGCGGCTGGTCGATGAGAGGTGCTCCGAAAGCGGAGCGGTGCTCCGCGTGGTGGACCGCCTGCGTCAGCGCCTGCCGCATCAGCGACGCCGAGCCGACGACGCAGTCCAGCCGGGTCGCCGCGACCATCTCGATGATGGTCCGCACCCCCCGGCCCTCCTCGCCGACCCGCTGCGCCCAGGTCCCGTCGAACTCCACCTCGCTCGACGCGTTCGACCGGTTGCCCAGCTTGTCCTTCAGCCGCTGGATCGCGAAGACGTTGCGCGTGCCGTCCGGCAGCACCCGCGGCACCAGGAAGCACGTCAGCCCTCCCGGCGCCTGCGCCAGCACCAGGAAGCCGTCGCACATCGGCGCCGAGCAGAACCACTTGTGCCCGGTCAGCAGGTACTCGCCCGGGGTGTCCAGCGCCACCGCCGTCGTCGTGTTCGCCCGTACGTCACTGCCGCCCTGCTTCTCCGTCATGCCCATGCCGAAGAGCACGCCGGCCTTCTGCGCGGGCGGCCGCAGCCCCTCCTCGTACACGTGCGAGGTCAGCCGCGGCTCCCACTCGGCGGCCAGCTCCGGATCGGCCCGCAGCGCCGGCACGGCGGCATGCGTCATCGAGACCGGGCAGCCGTGCCCCGCCTCGGCCTGCGACCAGACGAAGAATCCGGCGGCGCGGCGCAGATGACCGGCCGGACGCCCCCAGGCGTCGGTGAGCCCGGAGGTCACCGCGTGGCCGAGCAGCCGGTGCCAGGCCGGGTGGAACTCCACCTCGTCGATCCGGTTGCCGTATCGGTCATGTGTGCGCAGCTTCGGCGGGTTCTCGTTCGCCTGCACCCCCCATCCCTGGGCCTGCTCCGATCCCGCGGCCCGCCCCATGGTGGTGAGCTCGCCCCTCACCTCGTCGAGGAGCTGCGGATCCGCGGACGCCAGGTGACGCTCGACGCCCTCGGTGAGGGCCCGGTCGCCGTCGTAGGCGTTGTAGCCCACGAGGGGCGGGGGCTGGTTGCTGACTGTGTGGGTGGTGGCTGCCATACGGCTACCGTAAGGACGTGCAGCCAGCAAAAGAAGCAGCCGAGCGGATCCCGGGACCCCCGGGACGGCTCCACCGGGCCCGCGCCCTCTACCGCAACGTCTCCAAGAGGAAGATGGGCTGGCTGCTGCTGAAGGACACCGTCAACTCGTGCATCGAGTACCGCATCCTCGGTCTCGCGGCCGAGGCGGCCTTCTTCACGCTGCTCTCGCTGCCCCCGCTCTTCCTCGGCCTGCTGGGCCTGCTCGGCTACGTCGACGGCTGGACGGACACCCGCACCGTCGAGAGTATCGAGGAGAACATCCTGCGCGCGGTCGGCACGGTCCTGTCCGACCGGGGCGTCAACGACATCGCCCGGCCCCTCCTGGACGACGTCACCGGGCGCGGCCGCCCCGACCTGATCTCGCTCGGTTTCGCCTTCGCCCTGTGGTCCGGGTCCCGCGCCGTCAACGTCTTCATCGACACCATCACCGTGATGTACGGGCTCGACGGGCACCGCGGCATCGTCAAGACCCGGCTGCTGGCGTTCCTGCTCTACGTCATCGCGCTGCTGATCGGCGCGATCGTGCTGCCGCTGATGGTGGTGGGGCCCGATGCGGTCGTGAGGCTGGTGCCCTGGGGCACCGAGGTGATCGCTGTCCTGTACTGGCCGACGGTGACCCTGCTGTCCATCGCCTTCCTGACGACGCTCTACCACGTGTCCGTACCGGTGCGCTCGCCGTGGATCGAGGACGTGCCGGGCGCGCTGGTGGCCCTCGCGATGTGGGTGCTGGGCTCGTTCCTGCTGCGGATCTACCTCACCAACACGGTGGAGGGCCCGACGATCTACGGCTCACTGGCCGCCCCCGTGGCGGTGCTGCTGTGGATCGGCATCTCCGCCTTCGCGGTGCTCGTCGGCGCGGCCGTCAACGCCGCGATCGACCGCGTCTGGCCGTCGGTGGCCACGGCGGCGGCCCGCGAGGCGAACGAGCGGGCCCGCGAGGCGGAGGCCGCGCAGCTGATCGCGCGGGCCGCGGCCTGGCGGGCGATGGCCGAGGGCGAGTCGGAGGACGACGAGGACGAGGGCATGCCGTCGGAGTTCCCCGAGCGCTGGTCGAAGTTCCTGCCGCCGGAGGACTACTCCGCGCGGCTGCGCAAGCACTGACCGGCGCGGGACGGGGCGCCCTGGCCTCGGGCCGTGCGGGCCGCGACCACGGCCAGGGCCACCGCCAGCGGCAGCTCCGCTCCCGCCGCCAGCAGCAGCGCCGTCGCCCGTCCGTCGCCCCCGGCCGAGGTGGTGACGTCGAACCAGGCGTCCATCAGCAGCAGTGCGGCCGTCGCGGCCGCCAGGGGGGACGCCCGGGGGTCCCGTTTGCGCAACAGCGCGCCCGTCCCGGTCAGTCCGGCGGCCAGCACCAGGTCCAGGCCGATCCACGCGGTGGCCCAGTGGGAGACCTCGGTGGTCTGCGGCACGTTCCGCGCCAGCACCAGGACCCACGGCACCAGCGCCACCCCGGCAGCCGTGAACACCGCGGCGAGCCGGCCCGTGCGTGCCTGAGGGCTGCGCGTCCGAGCGCTGCGTGTGCGAGGGCTGCGCGTCTGAGGGGTCTGACGGGTCTGACGGGCGCGGATCTGCGGAGCGACAAGTGCCATGGCCGCGGGTCTCCTTCCGGCCCGGCGGTCCGTCCCCGGGCACTTCCTCAGCCTCGTCTGCCCGGCCCCCGCGATCAGTAGCCCCACGGTCCCAACCGGGGGTGGCACCAGCTACACCCCCGCCCGGGCACCAGCGTGATGGCAGGCCTCCGACCAGTGCGATTACCGTACGGGCATGGCATTTCACGGCGCGCTGAGGCGTTCGTACACCTGGACCGCCGCCCACGCGCCGTGGTCGCCGTGGGCCCGGCGCAACACCGCCTTCACGGTGGCCGCGATCCCGGCGGCGCTGCCCGCCCTCCTCGCGCTGGCCTCCGCGGGCGCGGCGCCCGCGCGCGGCCCCGTCCCCCTGCTCCTGCTCCTCCCCGCCTGCCCGTTGCTCACCGCGCTCCAGCGCAGCCGCTTCTGGTCCCTGCTCGGCCTCGACGTCCCGGAGGTCGTGCGCAAGGAGCGCTGGTGGAGTCGCCGCGGGCTGCTGGAACGGCTGCGCTCCGAAGCGACCTGGCGCCAGTACGCCTACCACCTCCTGGCCGGCCCGCTCGGCGCCGCGGCCGGGGCGCTGGTGGTGCTCGCCTGGACGCTGGGCGCAGCAGGCGCCGGCGTGTACGGGTGGTCCTGGGCCCTGCCGCGCTCCGACTGGATCCCCGACCAGGACCTGTTCACCGTCGGCGGCGCCCTGCTGCTGCTCGCCGCGCCCTGGCTCGCCGCGCTCTTCACCCGCCTCGACGCCTTCGCGGCGGCCGCGCTCCTCGGCCCCAACCGCTCCCGCGAGCTGGCCCGCCGCGTCGAGGACCTCGCCGAGAGCCGGGCGGGCGTCCTGGACGCCGCCGACCTCGAACGCCGCAGGATCGAGCGGGACTTGCACGACGGGGCCCAGCAACGCCTCGTCGCCCTCGCGATGAACCTCGGCATTGCCCGCGCCACCCTCACCGACCTGCCGCCCGAGGCCAAGGCCGTCATCGACGAAGCCCACCGCGAGGCGAAGGAGGCCATCGAGGAGCTCAACAACCTCGTACGGGGCCTGCATCCGGCCGTACTGGAGGACCGCGGGCTCGACGCGGCCCTGTCCGGGATCGCCGCCCGGGCCCCGTTCCCCGTCGAGCTGGCCGTGGACATCGGCGCCCGGCCCGGGGCCACGATCGAGGCCGTCGCCTACTTCGTGGTGTCCGAGGCCCTGGCCAACGTCGCCAAACACGCCCGGGCCGAGCGCTGTCGCGTACGGGTCGAGCGCGTCCCCGGCGGCCCGGGCGACCGGCTGCGCCTGACCGTCACCGACGACGGCGTCGGGGGAGCGGACCCGGCGCTCGGCACCGGACTGGTCGGCCTGCGCAAACGCGTAAGGTCGGTCGACGGAACCATCCTGATCAGCAGCCCCCTCGGGGGCCCGACCGTCATCACCGTGGAGCTGCCGTGCGGGCTGTGATCGCCGAGGACTCCGTCCTGCTGCGCATAGGACTGGTCAAAGTCCTCGACATGGCCGGATTCGAGGTGGCCGCCGAGACCGGCGACGCCGAAGGGCTGCTCGCGGCCGTCGAGGAGCACCGCCCCGACCTCGCGCTCGTCGACGTACGGATGCCGCCCGGCTTCACCGACGAAGGCGTCCGCGCCGCCCTGATGATCCGTCAGCAGTGCCCCGGCACGGCGGTCCTGCTGTTGTCCCAGTACGTGGAGGAGCGCTACGCCGCCGACCTGCTGGCCACCCGCAGCGGCGCCGGCATCGGCTACCTGCTCAAGCAACGGGTCGCGGACGTCGAGGAGTTCATCGACGCCCTGCGGCGCGTGGCCTCCGGCGGCACCGCGCTCGACCCGCAGGTCGTAGCCCAGCTCCTGCTGCGCCGCGGCGGGGGCCCGGATCCGCTGGAGCGGCTCACCCCGCGCGAGCGGGAGGTGCTGGCCCTGATGGCGGAGGGCCGCTCCAACGCCGGCATCGCCGCCCAACTGGTGGTCGGTGAGAGCGCCGTGGCCAAGCACATCAACAGCATCTTCGCCAAGCTGGACCTGCCGCCCGCCGACGGCGACCACCGCAGGGTCCTCGCGGTGCTCCGCTTCCTGGACGGCACCCCGTGACCGCGCCCGGCGCCCGGGAGGCCGCCGACGCGAAGGGGTCGCCGCCGCGCCGCAGCCACCGCCGCGCGTGGATCCTCGCCGCCGTGCTCGGCGCGCTCCTCGTCGTGGTGCCGGTCGCCCGGCAGGCGTGGTCGTACGGGACCAGCCGCAGCAGCACCCTGACCGGCGGCAGCGACGGCCGCCCGGTCAGCGCGCTGGAAATCGTGGGCGGCGACGCGAACGTGACCGTCAGCCCCCGCGCGGACCACGAGGTCGGCTACCGCGCCGTCGTCAGCTGGTCGCTCAAGGCGCCCGTCATCGAGGAGAGCTGGCTGGGCGACACCCTGCGGCTGACCCCGCACTGCCCCGGCGGGGGCTTCTGGCTGACCGGCGGGGGCGGCTGCACGGTCGAGCTGGGAGTGAGCGTGCCCGCGGACCTGCCCGTGAAGGTGACGGCCGGGTCCGGCCGGGTCTCCCTCAGCGGTCTGACCGGCCCCGTCGACGCGCAGGTCGACTCCGGCCGGATCGAGGCCACCGGGCTGCGCGGCGCCCTGCGCGCCGACGTCGCCTCGGGCCGCCTGCGGGCCACGGACCTCGCCTCGCCCCAGGTGAACCTCCGGGTCGGCTCCGGCGCGGCCCACGCGGCCTTCGTCACCCCGCCCGACCAGGTCACCGGCCAGGTCGGATCCGGCAGCCTCACCCTCACCGTGCCCGCCGCCACCCGCTTCCGGGTCCACTGCGAGGCGGGCGCCGGCCGCTGCGAGGTCCCGGACGCGCTGCGCGACGCGGGCTCGCCCCGCGGCCTGACCCTGCGGGCGGCCTCGGGCCGCGCGCAGGCCTCGTACCCGGCCGGACCCGGGGCGGGCGCGGGGCCGGACTGGCGGCAGCCGTAGGGCGCACACAGACTGGAGGCGGGGGTGCGTCCAGGGTTAGTCCGACCGGGAGGAGACTCCGGTGTTCGGCCAAGTGCGATCAGCCACGGACCAGCGTCCGATTTTCATGATCAAGGTCAGTGTCTACGACGGCGATCTGAAGGAGATCGACCACGTGTTCACCGACGAGGAGGGCCGCTACAGCGTGGCCGTCGCCGAAGGGGAAACGGTCACCGTACGGTTCGACACCCACCACTCGCTCACCAACGCCAGGGACTGGCAGCCCTCGGTGGTCACCAAGGTGACGACCAGTGACGGGACTCCTCTGGACCGCTCCCTGCTGCCCACGGGGTCCGGGCTCGACGCGGCGACGAGCATGGACGCCCTGAACGGGTACATGATCGCGGCGGCCGTGCGGGAGGCCGAGGAGTACGCCCCCACGGCGGTGCACCGCATCGGCATGCTCAAGCAGATGTCCCTCGTCCTGCAGAGCCTTCAGCAGAGGCTCCTGGACCACTTCAGCGAACCACCCCCGAGCGGATAAAGAAGTAGCGCGCGCCCGGGGGGACTTGTTACGGTGGGTCCGCTCCCGCCGACCGGTGGGGGACACCGTCAGTACGTGCATGATCCGGAGGTGAGCCAGTTGATGACTGTCGCGCAGGGCGCTGCCCGCACTCAGAAGACCATCAATGTCACTTCCGTGGTCTCCGGCTGACCTCACACCTCTTCGCGCGCCGCACCGAGCGAGCGCGCGCTGCCGGGGCCACCCTGTGAAGGGTTCCCCTTGTCTTTCTCTTCTTTCCCGCAGGCTCCGCTCTCGCACGCCCTCACGCCGTACGGCTGGGACGAGGCGTGGGAGGCCGAGTTCACCCCGTACGCCGCACAGGGCCTCCTGCCCGGCCGGGTCGTACGCGTCGACCGCGGCCAGTGCGACGTCATGACCGCGGACGGCCTCGTCCGCGCCGACACCGCCTTCGTCACCCCGCACGACCCGCTCCGGGTCATCTGCACGGGTGACTGGGCAGCGGTGGAGGCGGCGGGCAACCCCCGCTACGTGAAGGCGTACCTGCCGCGCCGGACCGCCTTCGTACGGTCCACCTCCTCCCAGCGGTCCGAGGGGCAGATCCTCGCCGCCAACGTCGACCACGCGATCATCGCCGTCTCCCTCGCCGTCGAGCTGGACCTGGGGCGCATCGAGCGCTTCCTGGCGCTGGCCTGGGAGTCCGGGGCGCAGCCGCTGGTCGTCCTCACCAAGGCGGACCTGGTCCCGGACCCGGCCACGCTCGGGCACCTCGTCCGGGACGTCGAGACCACCGCGCCGGGCGTCCAGGTGCTCACCGTCTCCTCCGTCACCGGGGAGGGCACCGACGTCCTCGCCGCCGTCGTGGGCGACGGCACCAGCGTGCTGCTGGGCATCTCCGGCGCCGGCAAGTCCACCCTGGCCAACGCGCTGCTCGGCGACGAGGTCATGGAGGTCCAGGAGGCCCGCGCGGTCGACGGCAAGGGCCGCCACACGACGACGACGCGCAACCTGCTCGCCCTGCCGGCCGGCGGCGTCCTGATCGACACGCCCGGACTGCGGGGCGTGGGCCTCTGGGACGCGGAGGCCGGAGTCGGTCAGGTCTTCTCGGAGATCGAGGAGTTCGCGGCGCGGTGCCGCTTCCACGACTGCGCGCACGAGGCGGAGCCGGGGTGCGCGGTGCTGGCCGCCGTGGAGTCGGGCGAGCTCCCGGAACGCCGGCTGGAGAGCTACCGCAAGCTGCTGCGGGAGAACCAGCGGATCGTGGCGAAGACGGACGCACGGCTGCGGGCGGAGATCCGCCGTGACTGGCGCATCAAGTCGGCGGTGGGCCGGTCCAACTACGCGGCCAAGCGGGGCGGTCGGGTCTGACGCCGCCCCCGGCTCCGCCCGGCCCCGCCCGGCCCCGCCCGCCGGCGGGGCCGGGTTCCGGCGTTTCTCGTGCGGATCAGGCGGGCTCGCCTGGGTGCCTAGGCCCCCGCCGCGACCGCGCCCACCCACGCGCCCACCACCAGCAGGCAGGCGAAGAGCTCGACCAGCACGCTCGTCCCGACCGCCCGCATCACCCTGCGCACTGACGCCCCGGCCTCGCCGTGCGTGCCGAGGCGGAGCCGTTCGCAGAGGTAGACGCCGCCCACGAAGCCCGGGACCGCCCCCAGGACGGGGATCAGGACGAAGCCCAGTACCGCTCCGGCGCCCGCGAACACCGCCATCCGGGGCGTGATGCCCAGCCCCCGCAGCCGCCGGGGCGGAAGCTGCCACTTCACCACCTGGACCACCAGCAGCAGGGCCGTCGCCGCGACCAGCAGGGACCACGCCAGCGCCGACCGCTGGTGCAGGGCCCACCACATCAGCCCCGCCCACACCAGCCAGGTCCCCGGCACGCCGGGAATCAGCACCCCCAGCACCCCGAGCAGCAGCACCACCCCCACCAGGAGCAGCTGAGGCAGGTCCATCTGCCCAGCCTGACCGACCAGGGGCTACCGGGCCACCCAGCCCCGCTCGTACGCGTGCCAGCCCAGCTGGAGCCGGGTCGTGACCCCGGAGCGTTCCATCAGGCCCTTGACCCGCCGCTGCACCGTGCGCAGGCCGAGCTCCAGGTGCTTCGCCACGCTCGCGTCCGTCATGCCCGCCAGGAGCAGGGACAGGATCTCCAGGTCCGTGGCGTCCGGGCAGCCGTCCGACTCCTCGGCCGTGCCGGCCGCGCCCAGCCGCAGCGGCAGGGACTCCCGCCACACCGCCTCGAACAAGCCCGTCAGGGATTCCAGCAGCCCCGACGCGTGCACCACCAGCGCCGTCGGCTCCGGGCCGCCCGCCGTCAGCGGGACCATCGCGAGGGTGCGGTCCGCGATCACCAGCCGCGTGGGGACCTGTCCCGTCACCCGGACCTGCTCGCCCCGGGCCAGCGCCGAGGACGCCTCGCGGATCCCGCCCGGCAGGGTCAGCGCCTCCCGCTCGATCACCACCCGGTGGTCGACACCGCGTACGCGGTCCCGTGCCCCGGCCTCGTCGTCCGTCCCACTCGCCCCCTGCGGCCGGCCGCTGACCAGCACGCACACTTCCTTCTGCGCGCCGAGCCGCACCTGGTGGAAGCGGTGCGCCACCGCGCTCGCGCCCTGCACCACCTCGACGAGGTCGTGGACCTGCGGCTCGGCCGCCCGCGCCCGGTACTCCTGCGCCAGTAGCGCCGCCGCCCGCTCGGCCTGCTCCAGCTCGCGCCGCTGCCGCGTGAGCAGGGTCTCCAGGGCGACCCCCGGCGGGGCCGCCACCCAGCGGCCCGGGCGGGCCGTTGACTGAGCCGCCAGCCCGTGGCGCTCCAAGTGGCGCACAGCCCGTTCGGTCTGCGGAACCGGCTGGTTCAGCCGGTGCGCGAGGTCGGGTACGTCCGCCGCCCCCAGCGCCACCAGCACGCGGTAGGCCGACTCCTGGCCCTCGTCCAGGCCTATCGCACCCAGCAACCCGCCCACCCCACCTCTCGACACAGCGCCTGGCGGAAAGCGGCCACGGCGCGAACCCGCCGCGCACATCATCGCCGTATCCCCCGGCCCCCTGTAAAGCTCTGCCCTCGCGAACGCACGGTCGCGCGGGCGTGCGACGTCCGGCCGGTCCGTTCGGGTCGCGGGGGAGGCGGCCGGCGGGGCGGCCGGCCCGCCGGACCCTTTTCGCGCATTCCGCGTTTTCCGTCCGTGCGGCGGGCCGAGAATGAGGGCATGAGTCAGCGGGGCGCGGACGACTGGTGGCAGAAGCTCTACGAGGTTCCGGACACGGGCCCGGAGCCGGACCCGGGGGACACCCTGGACCACCGGTTCCGCTCGGCGGCCGACCTGACGGAGGCCACACCCCCCGCCCCCGAACCCCCTCAGCCTCCCCGCCCCACCCCACCCGCCCCCCGCCAAGCCCCGGACGAGCCCCGCAACGCTCCGGCGGAGCCGCGGCAAGCGCCGCCCGAGCCGCGCCAAGCCGGGGAGGCGCCGCCCGCAGAGCCGCCGCCTCCGCCCGAGCTGCGGGAAGCTCCGGTGGGGCCGGGACACGGGCCGTCGGCAGCGCCGTTGCTTCCGCCCGAGCCGCGCCAAACCCCGGAGGGGCCGCGGCAGGGGCCGCCCGCAGCGCCGCCACCGCCGCCCGAGCTGCGGGAAGCTCCGGTGGGGCCGGGGCAGGGGCCGCCGGCAGCGCCGCAGCTTCCGCCTGAGCCGCGCCTAGCTCCGGAGCCGCCCCCGCCCGTGCCTTCGGGGCCGCCAGCGGGCCCGACCGCGCCCGGGGGTGGGCTGCCTGCCTATCCGGCTCTGCCGGGGGAGTACGCCGCCGCGGCGGAGGTCGTGCCCGCACCGCCGTCGTACCCGCCGCAGCCGCTGCGCGGGCTGGTGCCGGGTCCGCGCAGCGCCCCCGAGCCCCTGGACGACACGGCGCCGCCGCCCCGCGATCCGAGGGCGGGGGGCGCCACCGGGTACGCGCTCGGCGATGTGGACGTGCCCCCCGCGCCGCCGGCCGGGCTGCCGGCCCGCAGCCGGCAGGCGCCGGCCGAGGAGGGGCCCGGGCCCGGCCCCGTACCGCCGCCCGGTGCCCCACAGCCGCCGGCGGCGGAGCGGCGGCCCGAGGTGCGGCACCTCGGCGACCGCGCCCCCACGTACGCCGCCGAGCCGGGCGCGCTGCCGACGGCCGATCCGGCGGCCCTGGACGCGCTCATCCCCGATACGGCGCTGGAGGGGGCCCGCTACGGCACCTACACCCTGCGCGCCGCCTCCGTGCGCGGGGACTCCGCCCGCTTCCGCGGCGAGTCCCGCCGGGACTTCCTGCTCACCGCCCGCTTCGGCAGCGGCGACGACGCCCTGGTCCTGGTGGCCCTCGCCGGCGGCGACCGGGCCGCGCCCGGCGCCGCGGAGGCCGCCGCCGAGCTGTGCCGCACGGTCGCGGCGGCCGTCGGGCGCAGCCAGGGCCGGCTGGCCGAGGACATCCTGACCGGGCGCCGCGACGCGCTGCGCTCCGGCCTCCAGCGGCTCACCGACCGGGGCTACGGGCGGCTGCGGGCCCGCGCCGCCGAGCTCGGGCTCGCGGAGACGGCGTACACCGCCGGCCTGCGCGGCCTGCTGCTCCCGGTGGACCCGCAGTGCCGCACCCGCGTGTGCTTCGGCGCCGGCGCGGGCGGGCTGTTCCGGCTCCGGTCGGGCCAATGGCAGGACCTGGAGCTCCTCGGGCCCCCCGCCGCCCCGGCCGAGGGCCCGGCGTCGGACGAGGACGCATACGGCGGCTTCCGCTTCCGTGCCTCGGTGGCCCGTCCGGGGGACACCCTGCTCCTGTGCTCCGGCGGCCTCGCCGAGCCCATGCGGGAGGAGGCCGCCCTTCCGGCGGAGCTCGCCGCACGCTGGGCCGATGCGCAGCCGCCCGGTCTCGCGGCCTTCCTCGCGGACACCCAGTTGCGCCTCAAGGGGTACGCGGACGACCGCACGGCCGCCGCGGTCTGGGAGGCGTAACCGGCATACACGTGGCTGGATGGGAGACATGGCCAAGCAGAACATCGCGGAGCAGTTCGTCGACATCCTCGTGCGCGCGGGCGTGCGGCGGATGTACGGAGTCGTGGGGGACAGCCTCAATCCGGTGGTGGACGCGATCCGCCGCACGGACGGCATCGACTGGATCCAGGTCCGGCACGAGGAGACGGCCGCCTTCGCGGCCGGCGCGGAGGCCCAGATCACCGGCCGCCTCGCCGCCTGCGCGGGCTCCTGCGGTCCGGGGAACCTGCACCTCATCAACGGCCTGTACGACGCCCACCGCTCGATGGCGCCGGTCCTCGCGCTCGCCTCGCACATCCCCTCCAGCGAGATCGGCCTCGGCTTCTTCCAGGAGACCCACCCCGATCAGCTCTTCCGCGAGTGCAGCCACTACAGCGAAATGATCTCCAATCCCCGGCAGATGCCCCGGCTGCTGCAGACCGCCGTCCAGCACGCCGTCGGCCGGGGCGGGGTGAGCGTCGTCGCGCTGCCCGGGGACGTCGCCGACCTGCCCGCGCCGGAGAAGGCGGTGGAGCACGCGCTCGTCACCGCCCGCCCCACCGTGCGGCCCGGCGAAGGCGAGATCGAGAAGCTGGTCCGCCTCGTCGACGAGGCGGACAAGGTCACCCTCTTCTGCGGCAGCGGCACGGCAGGGGCGCACGCCGAGGTCATGGAGTTCGCCGGCCGGGTCAAGGCGCCCGTCGGGCACGCCCTGCGCGGCAAGGAGTGGATCCAGTACGACAATCCGTACGACGTCGGCATGAGCGGGCTGCTCGGCTACGGGGCGGCCTACGAGGCCACCCACGAGTGCGACCTGCTGATCCTGCTCGGCACGGACTTCCCGTACAACGCCTTCCTCCCCGACGACGTGAAGATCGTGCAGGTGGACATCCGCCCCGAACACCTCGGCCGGCGCTCCCAACTGGACCTCGCGGTGTGGGGGGACGTACGGGAGACCCTGCGCGTCCTGAACACGCGGGTGCGGCCCAAGACGGACCGGCGCTTCCTGGACCGGATGCTGAAGAAGCACTCGGACGCGCTGGAAGGCGTCGTCAAGGCCTACACGCGCAAGGTCGAGAAGCACACCCCGATCCACCCCGAGTACGTGGCCGCCGTCCTCGACGAACTGGCCGACGAGGACGCCGTGTTCACCGTCGACACGGGCATGTGCAACGTGTGGGCGGCGCGCTATCTTTCCCCGAACGGCAAACGGCGCATCATCGGCTCCTTCAGCCACGGCTCCATGGCCAACGCCCTCCCGCAGGCCATCGGGGCACAGTTCACCGACCGGAACCGTCAAGTGGTGTCCATGTCGGGCGACGGCGGTTTCTCGATGCTGATGGGAGATTTCCTCACCCTGGTGCAGTACGACCTGCCCGTCAAAGTGGTCCTCTTCAACAACTCATCGCTCGGAATGGTCGAGTTGGAGATGATGGTTTCCGGCCTGCCCTCCTACGGCACCACGAACAAGAACCCCGACTTCGCCGCGATCGCCCGCGCGGCGGGCGCGTACGGGGTGCGCGTGGAGAAGCCCAAGCAGCTCACGGGCGCTTTGAAGGACGCTTTCCGGCACCCGGGACCGGCCCTGGTGGACGTGGTGACGGACCCCAACGCCCTGTCGATCCCACCGAAGATCAAGGCCGAGATGGTGACCGGATTCGCACTGTCCGCGAGCAAGATCGTGCTCGACGGCGGAGTGGGCCGGATGATCCAGATGGCTCGATCCAACCTCCGCAACGTGCCCCGCCCCTGAGCCCGCAGGAGTGCGGACCGGCTCGGGGGGCATGCATCCCGTAGACCAGTTCGATCGTCAGGGTTACGGGGGAGGGCATCGCCGTGCGGGTGGGGGCGAAGAACGGAAAGCCGTGGAGGAGGGGGCGGCCGGTGCCGCGCGAGCCGTCCGCGCGCGAGGACGGGGAAGCGGTGGACACGCTGCGGATCACGCGGAGCGTGCGCCGCGCGGACCTGAAGGCCGTGGGCGAAGTGCGCCGGGCGTTACGGGAACTGATGCGCCACCGCTGCCGGGCCGAGGCGACCGAGGTGGCCGAGCTGCTGGTCACCGAGCTCGTCACCAACGCCCTCGTCCACACCGACCGGGGCGCGGAGGTCAGCGCGAGCCTCGCCGCCACCCGCTTACGGGTGGAGGTCCGGGACTACGCCGCACGCCGGCCCCGGCCGTACGTACCGACCGCCGACGACGGTACGCACGGCCGGGGACTGGTCCTGGTGCAGGCGCTCGCCGACGACTGGGGCGTGGACGCGCTCGCCCTGGGCAGCGGCAAGGTGGTGTGGTTCGAGCTCGACGGGTACGGCGACGCGGGGTACGACGCGTCGCCGTACGACGCGGGGTACGACGGAGGGCCCGCCTGAACGGGCGGGCCCCACGGGGTCGTTCCGGCGCGTCGGGGATCAGCCGAACTGCTGCTCCATCTCCTTCAGTTTGCGCTCCAGCGAGTCCAGCCGGGGGATGGTCTGGGTGTCGTCCTCGGCGGTGAGGTCCACCGTCCGGGTGCCGGGGGCGTCAGTGGATTCGGTACGGTTCACGGCCTGCAGGGAGGGCCGGCGGCGCCAGGGCAGTTGCTCCGGTTCCGGTATGGCCGGCTCCGCGCCGACCGGCGCGGAGCCCGCTCCCTGCGTCAGTTCCGGCAGCTCGACCTGACGGCCGCGCGATCGGCCGAACGACCGGTTCTGCCGGCCCAGCGCCTTGATGCGGGCCCGGTCCAGCCGGTTCTGATCCCGCCTGCGGTGCCGGTCCTGCTCCCGCTCCTTCTTGTCCTCGCGCACCTCGTCGACGGCCTCGTCGAGGGTGCGCACCCCCTCCAGCAGCATGAGCGACCATGCGCCGAAGGTCTCCCGGGGGGCCCGCAGCCAGCGGACCATCCGGATCTGCGGCAACGGGCGCGGGATCAGGCCCTGTTCGCGCAGTGCGGCCCGGCGGGTCTGCTTGAGGGCGCGGTCGAAGAGGACGGCCGCCGAGAGCGACATCCCCGCGAAGAACTGCGGGGCCCCGTCGTGGCCCATCCCGCGCGGGGCGTGCACCCAGTTGAACCAGGCGGCCGCGCCCGCGAACAGCCAGACCAGCATGCGCGAGCCGAGGGCCGCGTCGCCGTGGCTGGCCTCGCGCACGGCGAGCACCGAGCAGAACATGGCGGCGCCGTCGAGGCCGAAGGGGACCAGGTACTCCCAGCCGCCGGTCAGGTTGAGGTTCTGGCGGCCGAAGCCGACCAGCCCGTGGAAGGAGAGCGCGGCGGCGACCGCCGCGCAGCAGAAGAGCAGGACGTACGAGGCGGTCCCGTAGACGGCTTCCTTGCGCCGCCGCCGCTCCTCGCTGCGCTCCCAGCTGTCGTCGGCCGCGGCCTTCTCGCTCTCGCGCTTGCCCCGGGCCAATACCGCAACTGCCGCAAGTACGCCCAGGATCAGCAGGCTGCCGGGCAGCAGCCAGTCCAGCGATATGTCGGTCAGTCTCATGCGGATGTCCTTGCCTCGCGTCTGCGGCCGTGCGGCTTTCCGGGCGCCATAGTGGCGCAGCCGGTGCGTCGTGCACGCGGGTTTCGGGGCAAGTGGACGCCATCGGGGGGCGTGGCCCGCCGGATAGGGTGTTGTAGCTCGAACTGGCGCCCGTACGCGCCGAGTTGCGTTCGAATTCGATCACCCCTGCGGGTGGCTTCAGGCGGCGGGGGCCGCCGCGAGCCGGGCGATGCGGTCCGCGTCGCAGGTCCGGGGGCAGGTGACGCAGGTGTCCTGCGGCCGGACCGTGCAGAAGAGGCAGCAGCTGGCGCGGTCCCGGGTGGGCAGCTCGCGGCCGTCGGGGCCGGTGAGCGTACGGAATCCCGCGGCCCCGGTGTACGGGGCGGTCGAGCCGGGCAGCAGCGCCTCCAGTTCGGCCGTGGCCCGCTGCTCCTCGCCGAGCAGGTTGCCGAGGTACCAGAGGCTCTCGACGACCTCGTCGGTGGCCGTGCCCCACAGGGCGCGGCGGCCGCGCCGCATGCGCGGGGCGAAACCTTCCAGCACGGGCGTCAGGTGCTCGGCCACCGCCGCCCGGACCTCGCCGCGCAGCGCCTCCTCGTCGGGCAGGACCCGGGCGCCGGGCAGGGCGGCCGCGGGGTCGTCCGGCAGGCAGGCGAAGGAGCTGACGCGTACGGCCATCCTGCCGAGGGTGCGGTGGAAGGCCACGTCGGCGACGGGGAGGCGGGGGACGCGCCGGTGCAGGAACCAGGGGAGGGTGATCAGCAGGCAGGCGGGCCACGCGTACCGGTGCAGCCCGAAGCTCGCGATCACATCGGGGCGGGCCCGGTGGCCGTAGTCCTTGAGGACCTGGGCCTCGTCCCAGGCGAGGAAGGCGTCGAGGGCCGGACCGCCCGCCGCGAGCTCGTCCGCGCCGACCCAGCCCGCACCGCGGGGGGCGGGCTCGTGCGCGGTGCGCTCGATGACGCGCAGGCCGCTGTAGACCTCGGCGAGGCGCGCGTACGCGTCCGCGACGGGGGAGCCGGGCGGGGCGGGTGGCGTGGCCGGGGCGGGCGGTGCGGCCGGGGTGGCCGGTGGGGCCGGGGTGGGCTGGGAGGCGTTGACGGCCATGACGGTCATGGGGGGACCACCGAATCACACGATCGTTAGCAGGTAAGCCTTACCTTACCCGGTGTGGCCGGAACGTATCGCTCGGTGGCGGGTCGCATATTCTCGGGACCGGTCGAGACCTGGGAGGAGGACCGGTGCCGTTGATTCCGGAGCAGAAAGCCACGGGCAAGGTGTTGCGCCATTCGGTGCGCGGGCAGATCCTCGACGCCCTGCGCGCGGCGCTGGTCGACGGTGAGCTGGCGCCCGGCGAGATCTACTCGGGCCCGGCCCTGGGCGAGCGCTTCGGCGTCTCGGCGACGCCCGTGCGCGAGGCGATGCAGCAGCTGGCCCTTGAGGGGGCCGTGGAATGCATGCCGAACCGCGGCTTCCGGGTCCTGTCGCGGACCCCGGGCGAGCTGGCCGAGCTGGCGGAGGTGCGGGCGCTGCTGGAGGTGCCGGTGATGCTGCGGCTCGCGCGGGCGGTGCCGACGGACACGTGGGAGGCCCTGCGCCCGGCCGCGGCCGCCACCGCGGCGGCCGCGGCGGCCGGTGACCTGCCGGGTTACGCGGAGGCGGACCGGGCCTTCCACGGCGAGGTGCTGGCGCTGGCGGGCAACGCGCAGCTGGTGCGGGTGGCCGGGGAGCTGCACCGGCGGGCGCAGTGGCCCCTGCCGGGTGCTCCGCGGGTTCGGCGGGCTGATCTCGTCGCGGATGCGGCCGAGCATTCGGCGCTGCTGGAGGCGTTGATCGCCGGCGATCTGTCGGCGGTGGAGACCCTCGTGCGGGAGCACTTCGCCGGATCGGCGGCCTGAGCCCCGCCGTGGCGCGGCCCCGGGGCTCCGCCCCGGACCCCGCGCCTCAAGCGCCGGCGGGGCTGAAAGAGCGGGGCTCCGCCCCCCCGCCCCGCGCCTCAAACGCCGGCGGGGCTGGAATGTGCGGCGGGGCTGGAAGAGCGGGGCCTAGGCCGCCGGGGATGACGGGGTGGGGTGGAGTTGGTCCGCCAGCCAGGTGGGGATGCCGCCCAGGAGGTGGAAGAGGCGGCGGGCCTCCGCGCGGAGGCGGGCGGCTTCCGGTTCCGGTTCGGCCTCCGCCAGGGCGGCCAGGGCCGGGGCCGTGCCGATCAGGAAGCCCAGGTCCTCCCGGATGCGCAGCGACTCCATGAAGCCCTTGCGTGCCTCGGCCACCTCGCCGTCCCGCAGGGCCAGCGCCGCCAGGTGCCGCCAGGTGAAGGACAGCAGCAGGGTGTCCCCGTGGGCCTCCGCGCCCGCGTGGGCCCGGTGGTACGCCGGACGGGCCGACTGCGGGGCGTCCGCCAGGTGCTCGGCGACCAGACCCCGGCGGAAGTCGAGCAGCGGGCGGGTCCGGGAGCCCGGCGACAGCAGGGCCGCCGCCCGGCCCAGCGCGGAGCGGGCCTCGTCGGCCCGGTCGCGTACGCCCAGTACGGTGGCGGCGTACGCCAGATGGCCCCGCTCGCAGGCGGCCGCGCCCCGGTCGTCGTCGTCCTGAGCCACCGCCTCGGCGGTCCGCAGCGCGTCCTCGGCCTCGGCCCAGCCCTGGCCCGTGAACAGGCACCGCTCCACCAACAGCGCGGTCCGCTGGACGGCCGCCCCCGCATGGTCCAGGTGCGGCGTCAGCAGGGCCGCCGCGTCGGTCCAGCAGCCGCGCGAGCGCAGTCGCCATATCGCCCGCTGGAGGGGGTCGTCCCCTCCGGTCGCACCGGCACCCGACATGGCGGTATCCGCCACATTGCCCTCCCCAAAGCAACCAAGCAGCACATCGTTGAGCCCTGGGGCGAAATGAGAGCACGGATCGACGGCATCGGCCAAGGGGTCGGGTGAACTCTTTCACAAAGTCCGGACGGATCATCAGCCGCCCCGTGGGCGGCTGCGTCCGGCCGCTGGGCGGATCTCCTCAGCTCATCCGCAGTGCGAGGAAGAAGTCGAGCTTGTCCTCCAGGCGCGACAGGTCCCGCCCCGTCAACTGCTCGATGCGCCCGACCCGGTAGCGCAGCGTGTTGACGTGCAGGTGCAGCCGGGTCGCGCAGCGGGTCCACGAACCGTCGCAGTCCAGGAAGGCCTCCAGCGTCGGGATGAGCTCCGCGCGGTGGCGCCGGTCGTAGTCCCGAAGGGGGTCGAGCAGGCGGGCCGTGAAGGCGCGGCGGACGTCGTCCGGGACGAACGGCAGCAGCAGCACGTGCGAGGCGAGCTCGTGGTGGCCCGCCGCGCAGACCCGGCCCGGGCGGGCCGCGGCGACCCGGCGGGCGTGCCGGGCCTCCTCCAGCGCCCCGCGCAGCCCCTCGGCGGAGTGCACGGCCGCGCTGACGCCCAGCGTGAGCCGGCCGTCGTCGGCCAGACCGGCCGCCAGGGGGTCCCGTACGGCCGCGAGCAGCTCGTCGGCGTGCAGGGCCGAGTCGGGGCCCTTGTCCTCCCCGGCGTCCCCGGCGAGCGAGGGCAGCGGTACGAGGGCGATGGCCTCGTCACCCGCATGGGCCACCGCGATCCGGTCCGAGGGCTCCGGCCCCGAGACCGATGGGTCGACGAGGATCTCCTCCAGCAGCGACTGGGCCACCGGGCCGCCGGGGATGTCCCCGTTGTCCCAGTCGACCCGGGCCACGACGACCTGCCAGTGCGGGGCGGCCCCCAGCCCGGGCAGCAGGACCGGGGCCGCGACGCGCAGGCGGGCGGCGATCTCGGCGGGCGGTGCACCCGTCTGGACCAGTTCCAGGACTTCCTGTGCCAGGCGGCGGCGCACGGTACGCGCGGCGTCGCGCCGGTCGCGTTCCACGGCGATCAGCTGGGTGACGCCCTGGAGCAGGTCGAGGCGCTCGGCGGGCCAGTCGCCCGCGTCCGCCTCGACCGCCAGCAGCCAGTCCGACAGCACGGTCTCGCGGACGTCCCGGGCGGCCGGACCGGCCGCGCCGCGCCCGTGTCCCCTGATCGGGAAGAGCGAGTAGGTAATACCCTGAATGGAGATCCGGTGCGGCCCCCTACGGCCCGTCCGGACCGCCGCAAGGTGCTCGCTCGCCAGTGCCGCGCACACGCCCGGCGCCAGCGGCTCTCCCGCCCCGGCGATCTGCCGGCCGGTGGGGGACAGCACCCAGGCCCGGAGGTCGAGGTCGGTGGTGAGCAGATCCAGCACCACGTCGGGGCCGCCGCCGGCCGGCCCGGAGGTCATCAGACGGCGGTGGCGGTCCACGACGGCCGCGAGGTCCCCGGCGCGCTCGCCCGAAACCTGTCGCACGACGTACTCGGTGATCGTGGCGAATGCAACGTTCTCGTTCACGGCGAACAGCGGCAGGCGGTTGCGCAGACACGCCGAGACGAGGTCGTCGGGGATGTCTCCCAGCTCCGCCTCGCCCGCCGCGAGGCCCGCGACACCGGCGCTCGCGAGGATTCGTACGAACGGCTCGGAATCGGCTGAATTTCGTCTCCATGCCAGGCCGGTGAGGACGAGTTCACCCCCGGTCAGGTACCGGCTGGGATCGCGCAGGTCGGTGGTCATGACCCCGCGGACCGTCCGGTCGAGTTCGTCCTCGCCGCCGAGCAGCCGCAGCCCCAGCGCCTCGGTTTCCAGCAGTGCGCGCAGCCGCATGATGTCGCCGCCGATCTGTCTCGATTGTTGCCGTTGGAAATCGGGCAGGTCGTTGCATCCTGCCTTTCATACGAATCTACAAGACGAGGGAGGCCGTCAGCCAACTCCTTCATGGTTTCGGTGACTGCACCCGGGGGACGCGCGGCTTGTGTACTGAGTCCGCACCGCGTTAACAGCACGTGAACGACCAGTCGAGGGCCCCTAGGCCGCCTGGCTTGAAGTGAACGACACGATGAAGAAGAAGAGAGCCGCTCATGGACTTCCTTCGCCCCGCCAGCTGGGAGGAGGCGCTCGCCGCTAAGGCCGAGTTCCCCACAGCTGTGCCGATTGCGGGTGGCACCGACGTGATGGTCGAGATCAACTTCGACCACCGCCGGCCGGAATACCTTCTGGACCTGAACCGCATCGGTCTGCTGCGGGAGTGGGAGGTCGGCGAGGACGTGGTCCGTCTGGGCGCCTCCGTCCCGTACACGCAGATCATGGAGAACCTCCGGACGGAGCTTCCGGGTCTCGCGCTCGCCTCGCACACGGTCGCGTCCCCGCAGATCCGTAACCGCGGCGGCGTCGGGGGCAACCTCGGTTGCGCCTCGCCGGCCGGTGACTCCCACCCCGCGCTGCTCGCGGCGGGCGCCGAGGTCGAGGTGGAGTCCGTACGCGGCTCTCGACTGATCCCGATCGACGAGTTCTACACCGGTGTCAAGCGCAACGCGCTCGCCGCCGACGAGCTCATCAAGACCGTCCACATCAAGAAGGCGGACGGCCCCCAGCAGTACTCCAAGGTCGGCTCCCGCAACGCGATGGTCATCGCCGTCTGCGCCTTCGGCCTGGCCCTGCACCCCGAGACCCGCACGGTTCGCACCGGCATCGGTTCGGCCGCGCCGACCCCGATCCGCGCGAAGGCCGCCGAGGAGTTCCTGAACGCCGCGCTCGAAGAGGGCGGCTTCTGGGAGTCCGGCAAGGTCATCACCCCGTCGATCGCCAAGCAGTTCGGTGACCTCGCCTCCGGCGCGGCCAACCCGATCGACGACGTCCGCGGCACGGCGAAGTACCGCCGTCACGCGGTTGGCATCATGGCTCGCCGCCAGCTCGTCTGGACCTGGGAGCAGTACCGCGGTACCGGCAACGGCCGCTCGCTTGAAGGGGCTGCGTAATCATGCGCGTCAATTTCACTGTCAACGGCCGTCAGCAGGAAGCGGACGACGTCTGGGAGGGCGAGTCCCTCTTGTACGTCCTGCGCGAGCGCCTGGGCCTGCCCGGTTCGAAGAACGCGTGCGAGCAGGGTGAGTGCGGTTCCTGCACCGTCCGTCTCGACGGCGTGCCGGTCTGCTCCTGTCTCGTCGCCGCCGGCCAGGTCGAGGGCCGCGACGTCGTGACCGTCGAGGGACTGGCGGAGTACGCCAAGCAGCGTGACGAGCACGGCCACGGCGGTGCCTGCGGCACCGGCGGCGGCTGCGGCGGCAAGGGCGTGTCCCTGGACGCGGCCAAGCAGTGGTCCGCGAAGGGCGCCGACTCCCAGACCGGTGAGGGCGTGGAGCTCTCCACCATCCAGCAGGCGTTCATCGACGCCGGCGCCGTCCAGTGCGGTTTCTGCACCCCGGGCCTCCTGGTCCAGGCCGACGCGCTGCTGGAGGAGAACTCCTCCCCGTCCGACCAGGACATCCGTGAGGCCCTGTCCGGCAACCTCTGCCGCTGCACGGGCTACGAGAAGATCCTCGACGCGGTCCGCCTGGCGGCCGCCCGTCAGGGAGAGGCGGTCTGACCATGGCCCAGAACACCCGAACGGCGCCCGCCGGTGCGCCGACGAACGTCAGCCAGAAGCACAACAAGGGCGGCATCGGCGAGTCCACGCTCCGCCCGGACGGCACCCTCAAGGTCACCGGCGAGTTCGCGTACTCCTCGGACATGTGGCACGAGGACATGCTGTGGGGCCAGACCCTGCGCAGCACCGTCGCCCACGCCGAGATCGTCTCCATCGACATCTCCGAGGCGCTCGCCATGCCGGGCGTGTACTCGGTGCTGACGTACGACGACCTGCCGGCCGAGATGAAGAACTACGGCCTGGAGATCCAGGACACCCCCGTCCTCGCCAACGGCCGCGTACGCCACCACGGCGAGCCGGTCGCCCTCGTGGCCGCCGACCACCCGGAGACCGCCCGCCGCGCGGCCGCCAAGATCAAGATCGACTACCGCGAGCTGCCGCTCGTCACGGACGAGGCCTCCGCCCTCGCCCCCGACGCGCCGCTGATCCACGAGGGCCGCGACGACCACCACTCCGGTCACGTCCCGCACCCGAACATCGTGCACCGCCAGCCGATCGTCCGCGGCAACGTGGAGGAGGCCCGCAAGCGCGCCGACGTCATCGTCGAGGGCGAGTACACCTTCGGCATGCAGGACCAGGCCTTCCTCGGCCCGGAGTCCGGCCTGGCCGTGCCGTCCGAGGACGGCGGCGTCGACCTGTACGTCGCCACCCAGTGGCTGCACTCGGACCTCAAGCAGATCGCCCCCGTCCTCGGTCTGCCCGAGGAGAAGGTGCGCATGACGCTCTCCGGCGTCGGCGGTGCCTTCGGCGGCCGCGAGGACATCTCGATGCAGATCCACGCGTGCCTCCTGGCCCTGGCCACGAACAAGCCGGTCAAGATCGTCTACAACCGGTTCGAGTCCTTCTTCGGCCACGTGCACCGTCACCCGGCGAAGCTCTACTACGAGCACGGCGCCACCAAGGACGGCAAGCTCACGCACATGAAGTGCAGGATCGTCCTGGACGGCGGCGCCTACGCGTCGGCCTCCCCGGCGGTCGTCGGCAACGCCTCCTCCCTCTCGGTCGGTCCGTACGTCCTGGAGGACGTGGACATCGAGGCGATCGCGCTCTACACGAACAACCCGCCCTGCGGCGCGATGCGCGGATTCGGCGCCGTCCAGGCCTGCTTCGCCTACGAGGCCCAGATGGACAAGCTCGCGGCGAAGCTGGGCATGGACCCGGTCGAGTTCCGCCAGCTCAACGCCATGGAGATGGGCACGATCATGCCCACCGGCCAGGTCGTGGACTCCCCGGCCCCGGTCGCCGAGCTGCTGCGCCGGGTCAAGGCCCGCCCGCTGCCGCCGGAGCGCCAGTGGGAGAGCGCCGGCGAGGGCGCGGACGTCCGCGCACTGCCGGGCGGTCTGTCCAACACCACCCACGGTGAGGGCGTCGTCCGCGGCGTCGGCTACGCGGTCGGCATCAAGAACGTCGGCTTCTCCGAGGGCTTCGACGACTACTCCACCGCCCGCGTACGCCTGGAGGTCATCAACGGCGAGCCCGTCGCGATGGTCCACACGGCCATGGCGGAGGTCGGCCAGGGCGGTGTCACCGTCCACGCGCAGATCGCCCGTACGGAGCTGGGCGTCACGCAGGTGACCATCCACCCGGCCGACACGCAGGTCGGCTCCGCCGGTTCCACGTCCGCCTCGCGGCAGACGTACATGACCGGTGGCGCCGTGAAGAACACCTGTGAGGCCGTCCGCGAGGCCGTCCTGGAGATCGGGCGCCGCAAGAACGGCTCCTACCACCCGGCGTGGGCGACCGCCGAGCTGCTGCTCGAAGGCGGCAAGGTCGTCACCGACGGCGGCGAGGTCCTCGCGGACATCGCCGAGATCCTGGAGGGCGAGGACGCGATCGACCTGGAGCTGGAGTTCCGGCACCGGCCGACCGTCCCCTTCGACCTCAAGACCGGCCAGGGCAACGGCCACGTCCAGTACACCTTCGCCGCGCACCGCGCGGTCGTGGAGGTGGACACCGAGCTCGGCCTCGTCAAGGTCGTCGAGCTGGCGACCGCGCAGGACGTCGGCAAGGCGCTCAACATGCTTTCCGTGGTGGGCCAGATCCAGGGTGGTACCACCCAGGGTCTCGGCGTGGCGATCATGGAAGAGATCATCGTGGACCCGAAGACCGCGAAGGTGCGCAACCCCTCCTTCACGGACTACCTGATCCCGACCATCCTGGACACCCCGACCATCCCGGTCGACGTCCTGGAGCTCGCCGACCCGAACGCGCCGTACGGCCTTCGCGGTATGGGCGAGGCCCCGACCCTCTCGTCGACCCCGGCCGTCCTCGCGGCGATCCGGCAGGCGACCGGTCTGGAGCTCAACAAGACGCCGATCCGTCCGGAAGCCCTTACCGGGACCCTCTAGGACGGCGTGGTCCCGGGGCCGCGAGGCCCCCGGACCCCCTCAGACTCTCCGGGCGGTGTGGCTCGGGAACGTCACACTTCACCGCCCACCGCCCGGAGTACATACGAAGCACCGCACCGCTCGCGGTCCCTTCACCTGGCAGTACCCCTGCAAGAACCCCCACGTAGTACCAGCGGTCACCCCCGCACTACCCGCAGTACACGCAGTGAACATTTCGCGTCGCCTCGGGCCGTCACCCCGGGTCGTGCAGCCAAACGCACCATCCCAAATCCCGCAGTCTCCAATCCCCAAGCGGGTGCCCCTTTGAACCTTGGGAGTTAGGCACCATGACCCAATCGTCTGTGGAGCCCAAGACCACCGCGGAAGAGGCCGGCGACGGCTCTCGCACCCCCGCCGGGCGCTCTTGGCTCGACCGGTACTTTCACATAACGCACAGAGGCTCCAACGTCGGCAACGAGGTCCGTGGCGGTATCACGACCTTCATGGCCATGGCGTACATCCTCCTGCTCAACCCCCTGCTCCTCTCGGGCAAGGACGTCGCCGGCACGTCGATGGAAGCTTCGGCGATCATCACCGCCACGGCGTTCGCCGCGGCCGTCACGACGCTCCTCATGGGCTTCGTCGGCAAGGTGCCCCTCGCACTGGCCGCCGGCCTGTCCGTGTCCGGTGTGCTCGCCTCACAGGTGGCTCCGCAGATGACCTGGCCGCAGGCCATGGGCATGTGTGTGGTCTACGGTGTGGTGATCTGTCTCCTGGTCGTCACCGGCCTCCGCGAGATGATCATGAACGCGATCCCCCTCGCGCTCAAGCACGCCATCACCATGGGCATCGGCCTGTTCGTCGCCCTCATCGGCCTGGTGAAGGCCGGCTTCGTGGGCCGCGGCCCCGAATTCGGTCCCCCGGTCCAGCTCGGCGCCGTCGGTGAGCTCGCCGGCTGGCCCGTACTGATCTTCTGCGTGACCCTGCTCGCCATCTTCATGCTGCAGGCACGCAAGGTTCCCGGCGCGATCCTGATCGGCATCGTCGGCGGAACCATCCTGGCCGCGATCCTCAACGCCGTGGCGGACATCGACCCGAAGGCCTGGCGCAGCGGCCCGCCGGAGCTCAGCGGCTCCGCGGTCTCGATGCCGGACTTCTCCCTCTTCGGCGACGTCTCGTTCGGCGGCTGGGGCGACGTCGGCTACATGACGGTCGGCATGATCGTCTTCACGCTGGTGCTCGCCGGCTTCTTCGACGCGATGGCCACCATCATCGGCGTCGGCACCGAGGCCAAGCTCGCCGACGACAAGGGCCGCATGCCGGGCCTGTCCAAGGCGCTCTTCATCGACGGCGCCGGTGGCGCCATCGGTGGTATCGCGGGCGGCTCCGGCCAGACCGTGTTCGTCGAGTCCGCGACCGGCGTGGGCGAGGGCGCCCGCACGGGCCTCGCCTCCGTGGTCACCGGCCTGTTCTTCGCCGCCTGCCTCTTCTTCACCCCGATCACCCAGATCGTCCCGGGTGAGGTCGCCTCCGCGGCCCTGGTCGTCATCGGCGCGATGATGATGCAGAACGCCCGCCACGTGGACTGGGCCGACAGCGCGACCTCGATCCCGGTCTTCCTGACCGTCGTGATCATGCCGTTCACGTACTCCATCACCGCTGGTGTCGCCGCCGGTGTCCTCGCCTACGTGGCCATCAAGGTGGCGCAGGGCAAGGCCCGCGAGATCGGTGCCTTCATGTGGGCGCTGACCGGGATCTTCCTGGTCTTCTTCGCCCTGCACCCGATCGAGGGCTGGCTCGGGGTCAGCTGACCCGGACCGGTCGGGCCGGTCCCCCTGCGGGGACCGGCCCGACCGGCCAGGCGGTCCGACCGGCCTGACTGGTCCGGCAGGGGCAGCCGCGCACGCAGCGCGACCGTACGGACACCGCACCCTCTCCGTATCCGATACTGGAAATCGAACCTCGCCGAGGAGGCCGCAATGCTGGACATCGCCGAAGAGCTGAACCGGTGGGTCGAGCAGGGACGTGACTTCGCCGTCGCCACCGTCGTCGCGGTCGGCGGCAGCGCGCCCCGCCAGCCCGGGGCCGCGCTCGCCGTCGACGGCGAGGGCACGGCCATCGGCTCGGTCTCCGGCGGATGCGTGGAGGGCGCGGTCTACGAGCTGTGCCGGCAGGCGCTCGAAGACGGCGAAACCGTCCGGGAGCGCTTCGGATACAGCGACGACGACGCCTTCGCCGTGGGTCTGACCTGCGGCGGAATCATCGACATCCTCGTCACCCCGGTGCCCGTGGGCTCCCCGGTGCGTGAGGTGTTCGCGGCCGCCCTGGCCGCCGCGTCCCGCGGCGAGGCCGCCGCCGTGGCCCGCATAGCCGAGGGCCCCGCCGAGCTCATGGGCCGCGCGGTGCTCGTCCGTACCGAAGGCGCCCACGAGGGCGGCTTCGGCGGACACCCCGAGCTGGACCGCACCATCGCCGAAGAGGCCCGCGCCATGCTCGACGCCGGCAAGACCGGCGTACTGGAGATCGGCGCCGACGGCCGGCTCTGCGGAGAGCCGCTCAAGGTCCTGGTCGAGTCCAGCGTCCCGCCCCCGCGCATGATCGTCTTCGGGGCCATCGACTTCGCCTCGGCCCTGGTGCGGATCGGCAAGTTCCTCGGCTACCGGGTGACGGTCTGCGACGCGCGTCCCGTCTTCGCGACGAAGACCCGCTTCCCCGAGGCGGACGAGATCGTCGTCGAGTGGCCGCACCGCTACCTGGAGAGCACCGACGTGGACGGCCGGACCGTCCTGTGCGTGCTCACCCACGACGCCAAGTTCGACGTCCCGCTCCTCGAACTGGCCCTCCGGCTCCCCGTCGCCTACGTCGGCGCCATGGGCTCCCGCCGCACCCACGAGGACCGCAACAAGCGGCTGCGCGAAGTCGGCGTCACCGAGCTCGAACTGGCCCGGCTGCGCTCCCCGATCGGCCTGGACCTCGGCGCCCGCTCGCCGGAGGAGACCGCGCTGTCCATCGCCGCGGAGATCGTCGCGAACCGCCGCGGAGGCACCGGCGCCGCCCTCACCGGGGCGCGCATCCCGATCCATCCCGACGCCGCGAACACCGTGATCGACCGCATCGGGTCCGTCGCTTGAAGAGCTGACCGCCGCACGTGAGCAAAGGGCACGACCCCTAGGGGTTGTGCCCTTCTGACGTTCCGTCTATTTTTACCGGCCGGTAACAGGAAGCACCCTCTCCTTCCCTTCCCCCCACCGGAGTTGAGCGGATGATACGTACCCTGCGGACCCTCGGAGCGCTGGCCGCGGCCACTGTGCTCACCGCCTTCACGCCGACCCCGGCCCCGGCGTCGCCCGCTCCGTCGCCCGCCCTGCCCTCGGCCCCGGCTGCCAGCGGCGCAGGCCTGCGCGAGGTGCTCTTCGTCGGGAACAACTGGGAGGGGACCGCCGACGTCCTCTCCTCCACCGGCGACCTCGCCAAGGTCGGGCGGATCAACATGATCCCCGACAAGGCCGAGCGGCTCCACGAGATCTACCTCAACCCCATCAAGCTCGGCTTCTTCCTCGGCATCCGGGAGAGCGCCGGCGAGGGCCACGACCAGTTCGTGGACGACATGTACACCACCCCGGACGGCTCCGCCGTCGTCGCCTCCCGCCCCAGCTTCGCCGACGTGGTCTCCATCGACGTCGCCTCGGGCCGGATCAACTGGCGCTTCCCCGTGGCCGGTTACCGCGCCGACCACATGGCGGTCTCCCCGGACGGGACCCGCATCGCCGTCTCGGCCTCCACCGCGAACACCGTGCACGTCCTGGACATCGCCACCGGGCAGCAGGTCGGCTCCTTCGCCACCGGGGACAAGCCGCACGAGAACGTCTTCACCGGGGGCGGACGCTACCTGTGGAACAGCGCCATCGGCGAGGTGAACACCGCCCTCGACGCGCCCTGGCTGGACTGGACGAAGGGCGACCGGAAGCTCACCGTCGTCGACACGCAGACCTTCCGCACCGTCCGGGTGATCGACATGCGGGAGCGGCTGGACGCCTTCGGCCGCAAGGACCTGTCCGACGCCCTGCGCCCCGTCGCCTTCAGCCCCGACGAGTCGAAGCTCTACTTCCAGGTGTCCTTCTTCAACGGCTTCCTGGAGTACGACGTCGCCTCCGACCGGATCACGCGCCTCAAGACCCTCCCCGTGAACCCGGCCACCAGCACCGACCGCACCACGTGGGTCAACGACTCCCGTCACCACGGCATGTCCATGAGCCCCGACGGTGCGAAGCTCTGCGTCGCGGGCACCATGGACGACTACGCGACGATCGTGGACCGCGCCACCCTCGCCGAAGGCCCCCTCGTGCCCGCCTCGAAGCCGTACTGGGCCACGGTCGACGGCGACGGCAAGGGCTGCGTGATCTCCGAGAGCGGCGCCGACCAGGTCACCGCCATCGACTTCGCCACCGGCACCAAGCGGGTGTCCGTCCCGGTGGGGGACCATCCCCAGCGCGTCCGGCTCGGCCACGTCCCCGCGGACTGGACGGGCCCGGCGTCCCGGTGACCGCCCGCGCGCGGCCGTCACGTCACCACATCGGGTAAATGTGAGGTGACCTGGTCGGCTATGACCGATTAGTCTCGTGATCATGGTGGACATCCGTGACGTGCCCGAGGCCGACATCGACCGCGCTCTGGAGCTCGCGTACCTCGTCTTCCACGACCGGCCGGAGAAGGAGGGCCGCGACCGACACCACGCGCTGCTCCTGGCGTGCGACCGGATCGGCGCCTACGACGGGGACGTCCTCGTCGGCTTCATGGCCGCGCACGACTTCCGGCTCTCCGTGCCCGGGGCGGACCCCCGCTGCCCCGGGCTCACCTTCGTCTGCGTCGCCCCCACCCACCGCCGCCGGGGCGTGCTCACCGGACTCATGAGCGAAATGCTGCGCCGCGCCGCGGCCGCCGGCAGCCCGCTCGCCGCCCTGTGGGCCTCCGAAGCCGCCATCTACGGGCGCTTCGGCTTCGGCGGCGCGACCACCGGCGTCACCATCGAGATCGACTCCACCCGGCCGCTGGCCCTGCGCATCGACCCGGACCGCCGGCCGCTCCAGCTCGTCGACCCGGCCGACGCCCCCGCCGTGATCGGGCCCTACCACGAGGCCGCCCGCACGGTCCGGGCCGGCCGCCCCACCCGCAGCGCCGAGCGCTGGCGCGAGGAGTGGCTGGCCGAACAGGACGAGGAGGACGAGGAGCTGAGCCCGCCGCGGATCATCACCCTCGGCGACCCGGACGAGCCGATCGCCGGATACGTGCTCTACCGCACCAAGCCCGCGGGCGAGGGCGGGTCCGCCCGCGCACACACCGGCCTGGTCCGCGTCGACGAGCTGGAGGCCGACACCCCGGCGGTCGCCGCCGCCCTGTGGGAGTGCCTGACCGCCCTCGACCTCACCCACAAGGTCTGCGCCTGGGGCCGCCCGGTCGACGACCCGCTGCTGCACTTCGCCGCAGACCGGGACCAGGTGCGCGTCACCGCCCAGTACCCGGCGCTGTGGCTGCGCCTGGTCGACGTGGGCGCGGCGCTGACCGCGCGGTCCTGGGCCGCGCCGGTCGACGTGGTGCTGGAGGTGCACGACGTACGGCTGCCCGCCAACGCCGGGCGGTTCCGGCTCCGGGCGGGGCCGGACGGGGCGACGTACGAACACGCGGACGCCGCCGCCGACCTGGCCCTGGACGTACGCGAGCTGGCCGCCTGCTACCTGGGCGGGACCCGGGTCGGCGACCTCGTCGCGGCCGGGCTGGTACGGGAGCACGCGCCCGGCGCGGCGGCGGCGCTGGACGCGGCCCTGCGTACGCCCGTACTGCCGCACACCGCCGACGAGTTCTGAGACCGGGCCCCCACCGCGACCCCTACGCCACCCCCTACGCCGGCAGGGAGATCCGGGCCGCCGACATGCCGAAGCCGGAGTCCCAGACGCCGGTCGACAGGGCGCCGGGGACGCGGTGCAGGTCCTCGGGGCGGTAACGGCGGATCTTCTGGTGCCAGTTGAGGATCCCGGCGTGCCAGTCCTTGAGCTCGTCCACGTACGCGTCCAGCGCGGTCCGCGCCTCGGCGCTCAGCTTCCAGTCGTCGTAGAGCAGCGGCAGCTGGGTGGCCACGATGTGCTCGAACTCCTCGGTGCGCTGGGTCATCAGCGCATGGCAGATGCTCAGCGCCTCCCGGTAGCCGATGTCGAAGAAGTTGCGGGTCACGAGGATGTAGTTGTGCACCTCGCCCTCGACCTCCACCTCCTTCTGGTAGGAGAAGATGTCGTTGATCATGCAGGCGGCGTCGGCGACGGCGTTCTCCAGCGAGCGGATGGTCCCCGAGGCGTAGATCTCCTCCGGGATGCCGCGGCCCTGGTGCTGGAGCCGGCACAGGTACATCGTGAGGTACGTGCCGAAGGTGCGGCGGCGCATCTCGGCGTAGTCGACCGGGTCCGGGATGCGGTTCTGGATCTGGTTGTCCACCTCCCACAGCCAGCTCTCCAGCATGTCGACCAGCGTCGCCCGGAACTCGGATCGCTGCGCGGCGGTCATGGGCGCGCTGGTGCGGACCCACAGATCGCCGAGGGAGCGCTCCATCGCGGTCACCGGCTCGGCCTGCTCCGCGTGGTCGACGGGGATCATCGCGATCAGGCGGGCGGTGGTCGCTTTGGCGGCCGGCAGGTTCCTGCCCTGCGCGAAGACCACCGGGTAGTAGTCGTCGCCGTACGTGCCCCAGGTCAGCCAGCTCGCGTTGAGGGCGAGCGCCTCCGGCGTGGCGTCCGGGTCGATGCCCGCCGAGCAGAGCGCGAAGTCGAAGCCGCGCAGCCTCTCCTCGGTCCAGATCGCCGAACCGGGGTCGCCGGGCTGGGGGTCCAGCAGGCCCATGCGCCGGGCCCAGGCCACCGACTCCTCGCGGGCGTACGCCAGATGGGGGCTGAGGGTGAGCCGGTGCGGCATGTAGACGTCGGGGATGACGGAGGGGCCGGTGTACTCGAAGGGCACGTGGGTGAAGGAGCGGCGGCGCATCTCCATCGAGCGCTGCGTGAAGACGGACCGCAGGTCGAGCGCGGTGGTGCCGAGGCCGGACGGCAGGAAGGGCAGGGTGAGCGGGGCGGTGGCCTTGGCCTCCTTGTTCATGTAGCGGCTGGAGACCATGTGCCACTCGTGGCCGCCGGACTGCCAGTCCTGCAGGCCCTTGGCGTAGGCGAGGACGGCCGCGATCTCCGCCGGGTCCAAGGCGTGGTCGGCGAAGAGCTGGGGGAGCTCCACGAGCGCGGTCTGCTCGAACTGCTGGAGCCGGGAGGTGAGCAGGTCGTTCGACGCGTCCGCGGCTTCCTGGGTGGTGCAACCGAGGAAGGTCTCCAACACCAGGACGGCGTTGGAGAGTTCGCCTTCGTCGGCGACCTCGCGTTCGTAGGAGAAGATGTCGTTCCTGATGTGCACGGCATCGGAGAACGCGTCGCGCAGGACGCCGAGCGCCCGGGAGTGGGCCACGCGGGCGGGCACCTCGGCGGAGACGTACTCGATGAGGCCGGCCGACCAGGGGGCGCCGCCGACCTTGCGGCGCATCTCGATGTATTCGAGCGGGTTCGCCACGCGCCCGATGTTGATGTTGGCGAGCTCCCACATCGATTCGTTGAGCAGGTTCTTCGTGGACAAGGAGAACCGTTCCCGCCAGTGCTCGGACATCGCGGGGACGGTCCGCTCCCACAGGTCCGCGAGGCCCGCCTCGACGGGGTTGGTGGGCTCGGGGAAACCGTCGGCCAGGTCCATCGGCATGAAGGCGGCGAGCCGGTCGAGGTACTCCTTGGCGCCGTCGCGGTCCTGCGAGCGCTTGTACATCTCCAGGAAGTGGTCGTCGAAGAAGAACACCCACACGTACCAGTCGGTGACCAGCGACAACGCCTCACTGTCGCAGTCGGGGTGGGTGTACGAGCAGAGCAGCGCGTAATCGTGGGAGTCGAGGTCGCTCTCCTCCCAGACGCCGGAACCTTCCAGCATTCCGAGGTCGCGCGCCCATCGCTTGGTGTGGACCCGGGCGTCCTCGTAATGGGGGTTCAGCCGCGCCGGGTAGGGCACGTAGAACTCCGGCAGTTGAAACGGCTGCGTCACGGCAGGGCCGGCCTTTCGTCCAGGGATGCGGGGCCCGTCGTCGTTCCGGCCCCCCGCACGAGATCAGCAGTGCCCTACCCCGGGCCGCCGCGGGATAAGGGCCGGTTCACCGCTTCAGGTGACCCAGAGGCCATTCCGCACCGCGGGGGCGCGCGGGGGGCTAGGGCAGGGGGGATGGAACGGCGGAGGCCGCCTCCCCGGGCGGGAAGACGGCCTCCGTGCGGTGCGGTGGGTGGTTACGGAGTGGGAACGGGGAGGGGCGCCGTACCGAGAAGGGGAACGGTCCAGCGCTGAGCCGGACTGGGATTGCAGTCCCAGAGCCCGAGCGGGGTCCCGGGTGTGGTGTTGAAGCTGCCGAGGTCGAGGCATCGACCTGAGGCGGGGTGGTAGATGCCACCGTCGGCCCGGGGCAGGTACTGCTGGCTGACGGCGCTGCCGTCGCAGGTGCGGAGCTCGATGAGAGTGCCGTTGGCCACACCGCCGTTGGATGCGTTGAGACACATGCCCTGGTTGCGGACGGTGCCGTCGTTGGCGACCTGGAACTGCTGGGCAGCGGTCCCGTTGCACCCCGCGATCTGGATCTTGTTGCCGTCCACCAGACGGTTGAAGTCGTTGTCCACGCAGTGGGCTGCGGCCTGAGTCAGATGGATGGGCCCGGCGGCCTGCGGGGCCGTGACGGGGGCGGCATAGGGGTAGACGGCGAGGTTGCTGATGCCGCCGCTGAACGGGGAGGCGGCGTATGCGCCGGAGTCCTTGAAACGGCCCAACTGGAAGGGGCCGACCGGGGCCGGGCTGGTGGACGCCTTGTGGTGGCCGGTGCCCGCCAGGGTGCCGTTGACGTACAGGCGCATGAGGCCGGTGGTCTCGTCGTAGACGGCGGTCAGCTGCTGCCAGGCGTTCAGCGTGATGGCGCTGGCGCTGTTGACCTCATTGGTCTCGTCGTACGGCCAGGGGTTCGTGTCGCCGTTGGCGATGGAGAACTGCCAGACCTTCGTGTTGTGGTTGGGGAAGAGCAGCAGCGAGCTGTTGTTCCCCAGGTCCTGGCTGAGGACGGCTCCGCCGAGTTCAGTGGCCTTGACCCAGGTGCTGATGGTGAAGCTCTTGCGGGTGTCGATGACGGGGCCGGCGGTGGTGGCGTACGAGCCGCCCGCTTTGCTGAACGCCGCGTAGGACGAGCTGCGGTAGCCGATGTTCTCGGCGGCGGGGAAGGTGATGTTGGTCGTCATGGCGGGGAAGTTGCCGACGGCGCTCGGGGTGGAGGCGCCGGTCTGATCCGTCAGCTTCCACTGCGCTTTGGGCATGTTGAGGTTGCCCAGGGTGACGGGGGTCGTGCTGACGCCGCTGGCGGCCGGGAAGGGCGTCGCGGTGCCCACGCCGTTGAAGGCGACGAGCTGCTGGTTGGTGTCGACGGCCCACAGGTCGGGGATGCCGTCGCCGGTCAGGTCACCCTCAGACCCGACCCGCGGATAGACCTTCGGGTCGATCTTGCCGGAGATGAGGCCTGCGGCCGGGTTGGTGAAGCCGGTGAGGTCGGGAGCCTGGGCCGTGCCCTTGACCGAGAAGGCGTGGAGGCTGCCGTCGGTCTTGGAACGGGCCCACAGGGTCGGGAAGTCGGTGCCCTGGGCGCGGCCGGGGGTGAGCAGGTCGTAGCCGGCCCACTTGGTGTCGTTGGCGGAGAGCAGGACGGCCTGGGGGGCGAGCGCGTTGAGTGCACCTGCGGTGCCCAGCCACAGGCGTCCGTTCTCGACGAACAGAAGGGACGTGGTGGGCAGCGTGTCCGCCGTGGCACCCGAATCACCGATGGGGGAACCCAAGGCCGCGATCTGGGTCACCTTGGACCAGTTGGTGACGCCGTAGCCGTGGGCCGCGCAGTCGATCGAGGCGCCGGTCGGGGTTACGCAGGTGCCCGGCTTCGTGATCGGCGCATTGGCCTGCCCGTCGAGGCGGCCGTAATTGTCATTGCTGTAGAGGTAGAGCTCGGGCTTGCCGGGCTCATGGGCGAAGAGGTCGTCGACGGTCTTGCGCCCCAGACTGCCCCGGTGGCTGATCTGGACGCCGTTCCAGTTGGGGGTGGCTCCTGGCGCCGCCTGGATGATCGCGTTGGGCGCGCCGTACGGGTCCTGGCCGCCTGCGATCGTGCGAAGGTTCCCGGCGGTGTCGGGGAGCAGGACATCGGGCTTGCGGTCGTTGCCGAGATCACCGAACACGGGCTTGCCCGCGTCGGGGTTGGACGGCGCGTAGTAGCTGTAGACGAACGGCTGCGACATGTTGCCGGCGTTGTCCTGGGTCTGCAGGTAGACGTAGTTGGTGCCCCACTGCTGGGGCGTGACCTTGACGGTGGCCTTACCGTCGGTCAGCTTGATCACGCCGGGATCGGTGCACTTCCAGCCGGTGGCGGCCACCTTGACGGGGTCGGTGGTCCACCGGGCGCAGGCCAGACCCGAGGTGCGGGTACCGGTCGCCGGGGCGGGATCGGCGCCGGTCAGGGTGAAGGTGCCCTCCTGGCCGGCGAGCTTCGGGTGTGCCCCGATGGTGCCGGAGGCGGGGAAGTCGGTGGAGCTGACGGTGGCGCTCGGCGGGGTGCGGTCGACGCGGAAGAAGCACCATTCACTGTCGGCGCTGGTCAGGAAGCCATCGGTGTTGCGGGCGTGCCAGCCGTACTGATGTCCGTCGATCAGTTGACCGGCATCGACGGTGACGGGGCCGCTGCTGCCGTTCCAGCCGGTCTCCTTGAGGTCGCTCTTCCCGCCGTTGTCATCGTCCCAGTAGATGAAGGCCGTCCACAGCGGGAGGCCCGTGGCTGAGTGGGTGTCGGCCGTGAAGGTGATGTTGTTGTTGGCGCCGACCCAGCCCGGGCTCTCCCAGGGGTAGGTGGTCCCGGGGGTGCGGCAGCCGGCGTAGGAGCCTGTGTCGGCGAAGCCGGGCGTCGGACCGGTGCGGGGTGACGACACCGTGGGCGTGATGTCGTACTCGACCACGATGCGGGGGCTGTTGTCGAACCGCTGACGGTAGTACTTCTCAGACTCGTTGTCGGGAGCGAGACCCACGGTGATGGTGGGCCACCTGTACTGGACCGCCTTCTTCACCAGATTCTTGACGTCGAAGGTGATGGTGCCGGACCCGGACATGGTGATGCCGGCTTCCTTCGAGCAGCCGCCCATGTGCGAGTTCTTGTCGCAGGGCTGCCGGTTCCAGCTGGTCGGGCTGCCGATGGCGCTGGTGGAGTACAGGCCCATCGGGGTCGGTGTGCTCGGGCTCGAGGAGGAGACCACGTTCGCCTCGAACCGGGCGCTGAGGACCTCGGCGCCGTAGAGCTGTGTGTTCACGCCGATCTGGAAATAGGCGCGGGTCCTGCCGATGCCCTCGCAGGGCGGGTTGCCCACGTAGTAGCCGCAGTAGCCGGTGGCGGGCCTGTCCTGCCCGTACTGCGTCCCGTTGAACTCGTTGGTGTCCGGGTACGCCTCCTGGACCTGGGACCAGGCCTGGTTGGCGTTGTCCAGGGTGGGTGCCCAGCCCGGATCGATGTACCAGGGGCCGGTGCCCTGGCCGAGCAGGTCGGCATTGGGGACGAGCTGGAGGCCGCGGTCGTCGACGGTCGTGGCGACCGGCTTCACGGCGGCGCCTTCGCCGGGGCCGTCGGAGCTCGACGCGGTCGAGGGCGCCAGAGGGATTTCCTCGGCTGGTGCGGACTGCAGGGCGAAGGCGCCCGCCGACTTCGATCGACCGGCGTCGGCGGCCGACCCGGAGCGAGCCGAGTCCCACATGACCGGGGTCGGGGCGGTGAAGCGGGCGCTGCCCTGGGCATCGACCGCCTGAAGGTTGCCGGCAACGTCGGCACTGACCGTCAGGCCGTCGGCCTCGATGGGGAACTGGAGCTTTCTGACGGCGGCGCTGGTGGCGGCCTCGGCGGTGTGAACGATCAGCACCTGGCGCCAGCCGCCGGCGAGGGTGGCGGTGAGTTCGAGGTCCACGCCCGGCAGGACGGACGGGTAGAGGGCGCTGTCACCGTTAAGCGTGGGCTTGGGCAGCGGGAAAGGCGCCTTGAGGGCCAACTTCTTGCCGTCGGCGGTCGTCATGGTCGCCATCGGACCGGTTCCGCCGCCGGAGAAGCCGAGCCGGGAAGGGACGGCTGTCGGAGCCACCGTGCCGTCGGCGGTGGTCCGCAGGGTCGCGTCGACCTGCTGCCAGCCTCCCGATGCGTTCTTCACCCGTTCCGGCGCGAGGGCCGTCTCCGTCGCGAGCGTCCCCTGCGGGGTGGCGAATGTCTGAGAACTGGCTGTCGTCAGCGCGTCGATGACGACCCGCTCGCCGCTGCTCTTCGCCTGAGCCTTGGCGGTGCTGATCGCCGAGGGGGGAGGAGTGGTGGGCATGGACCAGGACGTGTCGGCCGGTCCGTGGCCGCGTTCTTCGGCGGCGTATGCAGGAGGGCCGGTCAGCAGACCGGCCCCGAGAGCGACTACGGCGGCGCCGGCCAGGGTGATGGTGAGCATGCCGGGGGATTGGCGTCGGCCGAATTCCCCCGGATCGGAATGGCGTGAAAGGAATGCAGGCCTCAAGGCGGAGGTCCTCGCTGTCAGCGGTAAATGAAGTGAAGTCAGGGCACATTTCATCTCAATCTGCAAGCTTGTCAACAGCCTGTGTGGGTCCTGTGAAGAGGCAATGTCCGGTTCATGTCCCGAAACGCCATGTTGTCCCTGGGTGACATTGCTCATGGGGAGATTCTTAGAATCTCATTAGACTTCGAAATTCCCGCTCTATAAAGCGAGGTTAATCCGGACCGAGACGGTCCGGTCTTTCCTGTACCGGTTTCCTGGGGGGATCCTGTTGTCTCATCGGAGTCGCTTTGCCATGCGTTCGACGCGTGGCAGAGCACGGGTCGCGGTCGTTGCCGCACTCGCCGTTCTGGTTTCTGGACTGGGTCTTCCCGCAGTCCAGGCGGCTGACAAACCGCCAAAGGTGTGGGTGCCACCGAAGACCGCACTGCCCGGCGCGAAGCCGGTCAAGGGCTTGGACGCCAAGTCCTCGAAGGGCACGGCTCCGACTGCCAAGCCCTGGAAGCCCGCCCCGAAGTCGAAGGCCCCGGTCGGGGCCAGCCGGGTCGAGGTCGGATCCCGCTCCGATGCGAAGTCCGCTGCCGGGGCAGGGGCCGTCCAGGCGGGCGAGTTGCCCGTCTGGGTCGCACCCGGGAAGGACACAAAGGGCAAGGGCAAGGCCTTGCAGTCCGAGTCCACGGACTCCGCCTCGACCAGCAGCTCCGGCAGCCTCAGCGTCGAAGTCAAAGACGCTGCCAAGGCACGCACCGCCGGAGTGAACGGTGCGCTGATCACCCTCACCGAACCCGTCGGCGTTGCCGCGACGGGCAAGGTCGAGGTCGGTCTGGACGTGTCGGCATGGGCGAAGAGTGCCGGCGCCAACTGGGCCGACCGTGCCCGTCTGGTGCAGCTGCCCGCGTGTGCCTTGACGACGCCGGGTGCGGCCGGTTGCACCACGCGCACGCCCGTCGCCTCGCACCGGGACGCCTCAGGGCGCCTGGTCGCCCAGGTCGAGGTGGCGAAGAACTCGGTTGCTCCCAGCATGCTGCTGAAGTCGCAGCCTGCCGCCCAGGCCGGGTCCGCGGATGCCCCGCAGGTCATGGCTGCCCAGGGCGTGGCCCTCGCTGTGGAGCCCGGCCCGTCCGGCAACCTCGGCGACTACTCCGCGACGCCGCTCCTGCCGTCGGCCTCCTGGCAGGCCGGGGCGAACTCGGCGAACTTCACCTACGGCTACACGGCCGAGATCCCGTCGACGATCGCCGGAGCGGCGCCGAGCATGGTTCTCGGATACGACTCCTCCTCGATCGACGGCCGTACCGCGTCGACCAACGCCCAGGCCGGTCTGATCGGTGAGGGCTGGGACTGGCACCCCGGCTCGATCTCCCGCTCGTACAAGGGCTGCAAGGACGCCGGCATCAAGGACTCCGGCGACGAGTGCTGGGCCGGCGATATCCTCTCCCTCTCGATGGCGGGCCACGCCGGGCAGATCGTCCGTGACGACACCACCTGCGCGTACCGCCTGCAGGGCGACGACGGCACGAAGATCGAGCGTCTGACCGGCCAGCGCAACTCCGCCTGGAAGGGCGAGGGCTTCCGCGTCACCACCACAGACGGCACGCAGTACTACTTCGGAGCCAACCGCCTGCCCGGCGGTGACGGCACCGACCCGGAGGCCAAGTCGGTCTCCACGGTGCCCGTCTACTTCAACAGCGGCCAGGACAAGTGCCTCGGTGCCGACACACCGGCCAACAGCACGTACCAGCAGCTCGGCTGGCAGTGGAACCTCGACTACGTCGTGGACGCGCACCAGAACCTGAGCTCCTACCGCTACGAGCAGGAGGACAACTACTACGGTCGTGGCGGCGGCCAGAACAACGGCGACGGCACCCCGACCCTCTACCAGCGCGCCTCCTACCCGACCTGGATCGGCTACGGCCAGCGCCTGCCCGACCAGATCACGGCCAAGGGCAAGGCCAATACCGCAGCCCAGATCTGGCTGCGCTCCGCGGACCGCTGCTTCGAAGCGGGCGACGCCTGTGACCCCACGAAGCGCAAGACCAATCCCACGGCCTGGGGCGATACGCCGGTCGACCAGGAGTGCGCGTCCACCGGCCAGTGCCTCAACCTGTCGCCCACCTTCTTCACCACCAAGCGGCTGACGAAGATCGACACCGAGGTCCTGGGCACCGGCGGCTATCGCAACATCGACTCGTACACGCTGAAGCAGCGCTTCGAGGCGCCTGGTGACGGAACCTCCCCCACCCTCTGGCTCGAGTCCATCCAACGGAGCGCTACCAACGCGCGCACCCCGCTGACCGTGCCGCCCGTGCTGTTCGAGCCGCTGCAGATCCCCAACCGCGTCGACGGCGTGGTCAAGCGTCCCGACGGTACCGAGGCCAACACCTCCCGCTACAACCGGCCGCGCATCCAGACCATCACCACCGAGACCGGTGGCCGCATCAACGTGATCTACAAGGCCCCGGAGTGTTCGCGGGTCAACGGCACCATGCCGGCGGCCGACGACACCAACACCATGGCCTGCATGCCGGTCAAGTGGTACCTGCCCGGCCAGTCCTACCCGGACCCGGTCAACGACTGGTTCCACAAGGTCGTCGTCGAGTCCGTCACCCAGCAGGACATGGTCGCCGGCCAGGTCAGCACGGTGACCAACTACGAGTACGGCGGCGGCATCGCCTGGCACCGCAACGACTCCGAGTTCGCCGACCCCAAGACCCGTACGTGGGACCAGTTCCGCGGCTTCGCCACGGTCACCACCCGTACCGGAAGCGGCAACGCGTCCGAGGCGCCGCGCACCAAGTCGGTGGCGACCTTCCTGCGCGGCATGGACGGCGACGTCCTCGCCAACGGCACCAAGCGCAGCGTAAACGTCCCCGACGCGCACGGTGGCACCATCAAGGACGAGGAAGTCCTGTCCGGCTTCGTCCGCCAGACCGAGACCTACGACCGCGACGGCGGCACCGTCGTCGGCGACGAGGTGTCCACCCCGTGGCTCGGCGCCGTCACCGCCACGCGCGCCCAGTCCGGCGGCATGCCCGCGATCACGGCCCGCGCGCTGAACACCGGTAAGGTCGTCAGCCGTGCCAAGCTCGCCAACGGCACATGGCGCACGACCGAACGCACCTCGACGTACGACGACACGCTCTTCTCGCGGCCGCTCCAGGTCGACGACAAGGGCGACGTGTCCCGCACCGACCAGCGCATGTGCACCACCTTCGAGTACGCCACCGGCCCCGGAGGCGCACTCACCCAGCTCGCCTCCCGCACCCTGATCGTCACGGGCGCCTGCGGTCAGACCCCTAACTCGGCCAACACGGTCGGTGACACGCGCACCTACTACGACGACAAGGCGTACGGCCAGACCGGCGCGACCGCCGACCAGACCGGCACCGAGGTGCTGGAGAAGTACGACGACACGGGCAAGCCGGTCTACCGGCTCAACATGACGGCCTCGTACGACCCGTACGGCCGTCTCACCACCAGCACGAACAAGCTGCGAAAGGACGCTGCCCACCCGGACGGCGCGGTCACCAAGACCGAGTACAGGGCACTGCCCAACGCACTGCCCTACGAGGTCACTCACACCAACCCGCTGGGCTGGAAGACCATCACCACCCTCGACACCGGCCGTTCGCTGCCGATGAAGACGACCGACGAGAACAACCACGTGGCCGAGCGCGGCTACGACGCCCTCGGCCGTGTCACCACCATCTGGCAGCCGGGGCAGGACCGGACCGTCGACCCGCCGGTCCGCAAGTTCTCGTACGCCATGAACGGGACGAACGCGCCGACCAATGTTCTGAGCCAGGCGCTCATGAACGACGGCAGGTACATCAACAGCTACACGATCTACGACGGCCTCGGCCGCGTCCGCCAGACGCAGGCGTACACCCCGTCCGGCGTCTTCGGACGCATGATCACCGATGCCCTCTTCGACTCGCACGGCTGGCAGGTCAAGACCAGCGCGCCGTACTACAACAACGAGAAGGCTCCTGGCGGGGCGCTCTTCCTGCCTAACGGCGGGGTCAACCCCGACAGCAGGATTCCTTCCCAGACCGTCTCGGTCTTCGACGGTCTCGGCCGGACCACCGCTTCTGTGTTCCAGTCCTACGGGATCGAGCAGTGGCGCTCGAAGACCGAATACCCCGGCGCTGACGAGGTCCGGAACATCCCGCCAGCCGGCGGATACGCCACCGCCTCCGTCAGCAACGGCCTGACGTCCGTGGTGCGCCAGTACAAGGGCAATACGCCCACGGGTGACTATGACGAGACCACGTACGTCAGCAACACCCAGGGCAAGGAGCTGTCCCGCAAGGACTCCGCCGGCAACGAGTGGACCTTCGCCTACGACCTCCTCGGTCGTACGGTGAAGACCACCGACCCGGACTCGGGCACGGCGGAGACCGTCTACGACGACAGTAGGAACCTCGTCACGGTCAAGGACGCCCGCGGCAAGCAGGCCACGACCGTCAGCGACCTCCTCGGCCGCACGATCGCGACCTACGAGGGCGCGGCAGTCGACCCGGCCAAGCAGGTCGGTGCCTCCACCTACGACACCAAGGCGCTCGGCAAGCCGTCGACCAGCTCGCGCTTCGTCGGTGGTAAGTCGGGCAGCGAGTACGTCACCGAGGTCACCGGCTATGACAGCGGCTACCGGCCGCTCGGCACCAAGGTCACCGTCCCTGCCGTCGAAAAGGAGTTGCAGGGCACCTACGAGACGAAGAACACCTACGACAAGTACGGCCAGCTCAAGACCACGGTCCTACCGGCCATCGCGAAGGCCGGCCTCGGCGCGGAGACACTGACGTACGGAATCAACTCCGTCGGCAGCTTCACTTCGCTCGACGGCACCATCGGTTCCACGATGACGCCGTATGTCGTGGACATGCGCTACGACCCCTTCGGCAGGGCCATCCGCACCACAGTCGGTGACACCGGCCGACAAATCGTCTCGACCGTCGACTACGACGAGGCCACGGGCCGGCCGGTCCGGTCCACCCTCGACAAGCAGACCGCGGCCACGGCGAGCGTCGATGTACTCGACTACACCTACAACCGGGTCGGCCAGCTGACCTCGATCAGCAACACGCAGGACGGTACTGCCCGCGACCTGCAGTGCTTCACGACCGACTACCTCGGCCGGCTGACCCAGGCCTGGACCGACACCGGCACCACCACCACGGCGCCGCAGCCGAGCGTGCGCGGCATCGGCGGCTGCACCAACTCCACAGGCCCCAAGCTCGACGGGACCGGCAAGCCGAGTGTGGGCGGTCCGGCCCCGTACTGGCAGCAGTACGAGTACGACAAGATCGGGAACCGTACCAAGCTGGTGAAGAAGGACGTCACCGGCAACGCGGCCAAGGACACGACGGTCACCCAGACCTTCGGTGCCGGTCCCAACACGCCTTCCACCGACCCGAAGACGGGCGGCGGTACGGGCGGTCCGCACGCGTTGATGGCCTCCACGCAGACCAGCAGCACGGGCACCACGGTCACCTCGTACACGTACGACGCGACCGGTAACACCGCCTCGATCACCAGCACCCCGGGCACCAAGACCCTGGCCTGGAACGACCAGGGCAAGATCGACAAGATCACCGGTACCGGTGAGAGCGGTGGCACCAGCTACCTCTACGACACCGGCGGCAATCAGCTCATCCGCCGCGAGCCCGGTAAGACGACGCTCAACCTCGGCACGGACCAGATCACTCTGGACACCGCCACCACCAATGTCTCCAACGTCCGTACGTACACTGCGCCCGGCGGACTGTCCGTCACCCGCACCACGACCGCCGGCGTCTCGTCGCTCGCCTACCAGTCGTCGGACCACCACGGCACGAACGGCGTGCAGTTCAACGCCACGGACCTGGCCCAGGTCCGTCGTCCCGCGGACCCGTTCGGCAACGAGCGCGGCACCCAGCCGTCGCCGGGGGCCTGGGCCGGAGACAAGGGCTTCGTCGGCGGTACCAAGGAGAAGTCCACCGGCTTCACCCTCTTGGGCGCCCGTGAGTACGACCCCACGACGGGCCGGTTCATCAGCCCCGACCCGATCATCGACGGTGGCGACCCGCAGCAGTGGAACGCGTACGCCTACTCCAACAACGATCCGATCAACAAGTCGGACTCGACCGGCCTCAAGGTCTACTGCGACAACTTCTCCTCCTGCGCCACGAACACCCACACGGGCAACACCAACGACGCCGCGGCGACTCAGTACAGCGGAAGCGGCAGCAGCAGCAACTTCAACCCCGTGGAGGAGACCACCCACGAGCTCAACAAGGCCAAGAAGAAGCGCGATGAACTGAAGCACGCCGTGATCGATCTGGTCATGGACCTGATCGGCTACAACGATGCGCGTGACTGCTTCACCAAGGGCGACGTCATGGCGTGCATCAACACGGCGCTCAATGCGGTTCCCTGGGGCAAGCTGGCCAAGGCCATCAAGATCGGCATCAAGGCCTTCAAGATCTACAAGGAGCTCAACAAGGCCTACGACGCGGTCAATGCCGCCGAGCGTAAGGCCTCCAAGGCCATGGAGGCCTTCACCAAGGCCAAGAAGGCCGAGGACGAGGCGTCCGCTGCAGCGGCTCAGGCACGAAAGGCCGGGGACCAGAAAGCAGGGTCCGAGACAGCCACCGACAGCGCCGGTACAGAATCCAAGGCCGGCAGAGGCGAGGCCGACGCCGAGGCGAGCGGCGGGGGAGCGGAAGCCCGCGCAGCCGACTCCGAGGCCGGAGCCGCGTGCGCCGTCAAGAGGAACAGCTTCCCCACGGGCGCGCGCGTCGCCATGGCCGACGGCACGACCAAGGCCATCGAGGACGTCCAGGTAGGCGACAAGGTCCTGGCCACGGACCCGCAGACCGGTGAAACCGAAGCCAAGACGGTCACGGCCACCATCACCACGCCGGATGACAAGGAGTTCACGGACCTCACCCTCACCGACGACGCGAACCCCCGCGGCCCGCCGGCCACCCTCACCTCCACCTCACACCACCCGCACTGGAGCGAGACCCGCCGCCAGTGGCTCGACGCCGGCGAATTCGCCGAGGGCGAGCGGCTCCGCCAGCCCGACGGCTCAACCCTGACCGTCCGGGCAACCCGCGATTACCCGCTCGCCGTCACCACGCACAACCTCACCGTCGACGACTTCCACACGTACTATGTGCTGGCGGGCGGTACGCCGGTCCTCGTTCACAACTGCGGCGTCGGGACTCAAGACGATGCAATGCTGGCCTTGGACCGCGCGGAAGAGCTCAATTCAACCCGCGGCTACAATTCGGCCACCACGGCGGTGATCGGTGTATTCAATTCAAAGACAAAGGCATACTCGATCCGCATCGGAATCAATGGTGATGGCGCCATGCCGGCATCGTGGACCCTGCGACAAGGTGAAGAATTCGTTCGCGGGGCAGGGCATGCCGAGGAGACCATCCTCAATAGTCTGGCGGCCCACGAACACCCAGTATTCGGTGCCGCCTCACGGAACTTCTGTGTGGGCACTTGCAGCCCGATGCTCAATGATCATGTATTTGGCATGACGCTAGGTGGAAAGGGATTTCGAGGGCATCAACCACAAAACTCGGAGTACACCATCTTCTGGGGTAGCGGAGACTGAATCATGACGCAGAAAGATCCCGGGGCGGGGCCCCTCTCGAATCCGTCCGAAGCATGCCTGCGAGTCGCGGCAGCTGCGATTGCGGAGCGCGGGTCCGCATTCTTTCGAGTGCTCGGACCCGAGGAGGAACTTGAGTGGCTCGAATCTTCCCTCGCGCTGATCTGGGCTGCAGCATCTGGTGAGGATGTCACTGATGAATGCGCCGAAGCGTTGGACGAGCTAGGGGAAGAATCGCAAGCGGATCAAGTTGATTCCTCCTACCCGGAGTTTTTCGCCGCCCGGTCCCTGGAGCTGGTTGGCAACGCGATGGTGACTGCACTACGCCCGGCGTCAGAGCGAGTGAATGCCTCCTCTGTCATCCTGAGGGAAATGCTGTCTATCCTCGATTTCAGGCTGGGGGGGAGTAAGACCGTAATCACCCGATACGGTGACCCTGCCCCTCCGCTGGGCCCGCTTGAGAGCCGGGAAGTTCAGGAAGAGCAAATCGTGCTGGATGTCCAGTCGACCGCAGGAGGATTCGACCGCGAAAGTGTCGACCACATAAAAGAGCAGGCAGTCCGTTTTGCTGCGGAAGTGATTCCGCATATTCGAGACTGCTTCGACATTGATGCCACGTAGGCTGCCGAACAGATTTCCGTTTTCTGATTTAGCTGTCGAGGCGATGTAACGCCTTCCAAAGTACACAGCTGGAATTCTTGCTGTACGAGCAGGAGCCCTGCTGAGGGAAACCTCGGCGGGGCTCCTGATGCGTTTGACGGCAACGGTGACGGCAACGTCAGCGGACTACGGCTGCTGTGTGCGGATCGTCGGACCCCTGGTCGGTCGGGCCGAGGCGTTGCTGAGGGTGTCGATGGCCTGGCGTTGGAGGCTGAGCCTTACGTGAGCGTAGACGCCGGCGGTGACGCCTATGTGGGCGTGGCCGAGGAGTTCCTTGATGACAACGAGGTCGACGCCCTGTTTCAGAAGCAGTGTCGCGGTCGAGTGGCGGAGGTCGTGGAAGCGGATGCGGCGGAGCCCGGCCCGGTCGAGGCAGGTGCGGAACCCGCGGGCGAGGTTGGCCGGGTCGAGAGGCTGGCCAGTCGGCGTGGTGAAGACGAGGCCGCTGTCTCTCCAGCCCGGTCCTGCCGTCGCGCGTTCCTTGTGCTGCCGTTCCTTGTGTTCCTTGAGGAAGTGGAGGCATTCGGCCGGTAGAGCGATACGGCGTTCGGAGGCGCGGGTCTTGGTCGGCAGGTGGGTGAGGCCGCCGGTGCGGGTGCGCTGGAGGGAGCGGCGGATGGTGGCGGTGCCTGCGTTGAGGTCGAGGTCTTCCCAGCGGAAGCCGAGGAGTTCGCCTCTGCGGAGGCCGGTGCGCAGGGCGAGTTCGTACAGTGCGTGGAGCCGGTCGGCCCGGGCCGCTTGCAGGAGCTGGAGTGCCTCGGCGGCAGTGAGCGGCCGGAAGCGCCTCGGGCGTGGTGCGGTGCTTTGGACGTTGCGGGCGACGTTTCGGGGCAGTTCGTCTTCGCGGACTGCATGTTCCAGCGCCGACTTGAGCACCGAGTGCACGTACGTCACGGTCAAGAGCGACAGCCGCTTCTGGCAGCACTCGCCGAGCGCGCAGCACCTCTTCCGTTCCGCATCCAGCCCCTAGGCGCAGCATTGGCAGGTAGTACGGAGGCGGTCGAGGAAGGTGCGACGTCCTTGGGGGTGAGCCGCGCGACCTTATTGGTGCCGAGGCCCGGGATGAGGTGAAGGCGGACGCAGGTGGCGTAGCGGGTGTGGGTGTTCTCGCGGAGCCGGTGGACGGCGACGCCGTTCAGCCAGTAGGTCAGGTAGTTGCCCACGGTGCTGTCGGCGCTGGCAACGGGGAGACCGCGGTTGCTGTCGGCGATCTTCTCGGTGAGTTTGTCGGCCGCTTCCCTGCCGGTGGTGCCGTAGACACGGACGCGTTTGCGGCTACCGTCGGCGGCGAGGACGTAGCCGGCGGCTTCCCAGCGGCCGTCCTTGCGCTGGTTGATGGTGCCTTCGCCGTTGGCGCGGGCTTTCCTGTACTTGGACGCGGTCATCGGGCGGTCTCTTCCAGGTGGCGCTGGACGTAGTCCTTTCAGGGCGTGGGTGCGGATGCGGCGGGCGCGGCCGATGGTCAGGGAGGCGAGGCGGCGGGTGCGCAGGAGGTCGTAGAGGGCGGAGCGGCGGATCTTGAGGCGCGCCACGGCCTCGGGGACGGAGGAGTTCGTCGTCACGCACTGGCTGTCACCGTCTCTGCTCGCGTCGGGCCGCCGCCGATGAGGGCGGCGAGGCGTTCGAGGTCGGGGGTGAGGCCGGTGCCGTCTTAGGCCCAGTGCGCGAGGACGAGGGTGGGCGGGGAGGCCGGAGGGGCGTGGCCGCGGTGCCAGGCGGCGCGGGCGGCCCGGAGGGCGCCGAGGGTGGTGGAGTAGGCGCGGGTCTTGGTGGAGAAGTGGCCACGGAAGCCGAGCATGTGGGCCCACTTGCGCAGATTCAGGTGGTTGTCGGGCCATCCCTCCGGGACGGTGAGGAGTCCGTCGTCACGCACGAGTCGCCACCGCCTGTTCGCGCGTCGGACCGCCACCGATGAGGGTGGCGAGGCGTTCGAGGTCGGGGGCGAGGCCGGTCCAAAGGGGTGGTTCGGCTTAGGGCCGAGGGGACCGCAGGAGGGGGACCCATGGCCATTTATCTGGCTCAAGGTGCTCGACAAGGCGTGGGCCGGCAAGTCGCTTGCCGAGGTGCTCGCGGGTCCCGTGGGCGCGCTCAGGGGGTCACCCACAAGAGCGGTGAGCTGCTGCGGGGCGTTCGGGGTCAAGGCCGTCGCCGATTTGCGGGCAGTCGTAGAACGTGCGGTGGGTACAGACGCTTGGCGTGCTGTGACGGACCGGCAAGGGGTAGTGGGCCGGTTCGGTCGTGTGCTTGGGGGCGGGGGAGTCGGGCGCATGCGAAAGGCGTCCCCCTCCCCGTGGCGGGTGAGGGGGACGGCCTTGGGATGGTGAGCCGGCTTAGTCGGACTCGCCCTCGAGGTTGCCCTCCGTCTCCAGGTAGACCTGGCGGAGGGATTCGAGGATCTGGGGGTCCGGCTTTTCCCACATGCCGCGGGACTCGGCCTCCAGGAGGCGTTCCGCGATGCCGTGCAGGGCCCAGGGGTTGGCCTCCTCCAGGAAGGCGCGGTTCTCCGGGTCCAGGACGTAGGTCTCGGTGAGCTTGTCGTACATCCAGTCCGCCACCACGCCCGTCGTGGCGTCGTAGCCGAAGAGGTAGTCGACCGTGGCCGCGAGTTCGAAGGCGCCCTTGTATCCGTGGCGGCGCATCGCCTCGATCCACTTCGGGTTGACCACGCGGGCGCGGAAGACGCGCGAGGTCTCCTCGACCAGGGTGCGGGTCTTGACCGTCTCCGGGCGGGTGGAGTCACCGATGTACGCCTCGGGGGCCGTGCCGCGCAGGGCGCGGACCGTGGCCACCATGCCACCGTGGTACTGGAAGTAGTCGTCCGAGTCCGCGATGTCGTGCTCGCGGGTGTCCGTGTTCTTCGCGGCCACGGTGATGCGCTTGTAGGCCGTCTCCATCTCGTCGCGGGCCGGGCGGCCTTCGAGGCCGCGGCCGTACGCGTAGCCGCCCCAGACCGTGTAGACCTCGGCCAGGTCCGCGTCCGTACGCCAGTCGCGGCTGTCGATCAGCTGGAGGATGCCGGCGCCGTACGTGCCCGGGCGCGAGCCGAAGATACGGGTCGTCGCGCGGCGTTCGTCGCCGTGGGAGGCCAGGTCCGCCTGGGCGTGGGCCCGGATGAAGTTGTCGGACGCCGGCTCGTCGAGCGAGGCCGCGAGGCGGACCGCGTCGTCCAGCAGGCCGATGACGTGCGGGAACGCGTCGCGGAAGAAGCCCGAGATGCGCAGGGTCACGTCGATGCGGGGACGGCCCAGCTCGGCGAGCGGGATGGCTTCCAGGCCGGTCACGCGGCGCGAGGCCTCGTCCCAGACGGGGCGCACGCCGAGCAGGGAGAGGGCCTCCGCCACGTCGTCGCCCGAGGTGCGCATCGCGCTCGTGCCCCACAGGGACAGGCCGACCGAGGCCGGCCACTCGCCGTTGTCCGTGCGGTAGCGGGTCAGGAGGGACTCCGCGAGGGCCTGGCCCGTCTCCCACGCCAGGCGGGAGGGGACGGCCTTCGGGTCCACGGAGTAGAAGTTGCGGCCCGTCGGCAGGACGTTGACCAGGCCGCGCAGCGGCGAGCCGGAGGGGCCGGCGGGGACGAAGCCGCCGTCCAGGGCCGAGACCACGTGGGCGATCTCGTCCGTCGTCCCGGCCAGGCGCGGGACGACCTCGCGCGCCGCGAAGGTCAGGACGTCCGTCACCGACTGCGGGTGGCCCGCCGTGACCGAGGCCACGGCGTCGAGGGACCACTGCGCGTCCTCCATCGCCTGGACCAGGGCGCGGGCCTGCTCCTCGATGGCGTCCGCCGAGGTACGGGTGGCCGCGGACTCGTCCAGGCCCAGCGCCTCGCGCAGGCCCGGAAGGGCCGTCGTGCCGCCCCAGATCTGGCGGGCGCGCAGGATGGCGAGGACCAGATTGACGCGGGCCGGACCGGTCGGGGCGCCGCCCAGGACGTGCAGGCCGTCGCGGATCTGGGCGTCCTTGACCTCGCACAGCCAGCCGTCGACGTGGAGCAGGAAGTCGTCGAAGCCGTCGTCGTCCGGGCGTTCGGCCAGACCCAGGTCGTGGTCGAGCTTCGCGGCCTGGATGAGGGTCCAGATCTGGGCGCGGATGGCCGGGAGTTTGGCCGGGTCCATCGCGGAGATCTGGGCGTACTCGTCCAGGTGCTGCTCCAGGCGTGCGATGTCGCCGTACGACTCCGCGCGCGCCATCGGCGGTACGAGGTGGTCGACCAGGGTGGCGTGCACGCGGCGCTTGGCCTGGGTGCCCTCGCCCGGGTCGTTGACCAGGAACGGGTAGATGAGGGGCAGGTCGCCGAGCGCGGCGTCGGGCGCGCAGGACGCCGAGAGGCCGGCGTTCTTGCCCGGGAGCCATTCGAGGTTGCCGTGCTTGCCCAGGTGGATCATCGCGTCGGCACCGAAACCGCCGTCGTGGGCGCCGGCCTGGATCCAGCGGTAGGCCGCCAGGTAGTGGTGCGACGGGGGGAGGTCCGGGTCGTGGTAGATCGCGATCGGGTTCTCGCCGAAGCCGCGCGGCGGCTGGATCAGGATGAGGAGGTTCCCGCGGCGCAGCGCGGCCAGGACGATGTCGCCCTCCGGGTTGGCGGAGCGGTCGACGAACATGTTGCCGGGGGCCTCGCCCCAGTGCTCCTCGACGCTCTCGCGCAGGTCGGCGGGGAGCTCGGCGAACCAGCGCTTGTAGTCGGCGGCCGGGATGCGGACCGGGTTGCGGGCCAGCTGCTCCTCGGTGAGCCAGTCCTGGTCGTGGCCGCCGGCCTCGATCAGGGCGCGGATCAGCTCGTCGCCGTCGCCGGAGACCAGGCCGGGGATCTCGGGGACGGGGCCGAAGTCGTAGCCCTCGGCGATGAGCGTGCGCAGCAGTTCGACGGCGCTGGCCGGGGTGTCCAGGCCCACCGCGTTGCCGATGCGGGAGTGCTTGGTGGGGTACGCCGACAGGACCAGGGCGATCTTCTTGTCGCGGCGGTCGATGTGGCGCAGGCGGGCGTGGCGTACGGCGATGCCGGCGACGCGGGAGGCGCGCTCGGGGTCGGCCACGTAGGCGGGGAGGCCGTCCTCGTCGATCTCCTTGAAGGAGAACGGGACGGTGATCAGGCGGCCGTCGAATTCGGGTACGGCGACCTGGGTGGCGGCGTCGAGGGGGGAGAGGCCCTCGTCGTTCTCCTCCCAGGTACCGCGGGAGCCGGTCAGGCACAGGGCCTGGAGGATCGGCACACCGAGCGCGGCGAGCGCGCCCGCGTCCCAGGACTCGTCGTCGCCGCCGGCGGAGGCGGTGGCGGGACGGGTGCCGCCGGCCGCGAGGACGGTGGTGATGATCGCGTCCGCGGACTCCAGGGCCTGGATGAGCTCGGGCTCCGGGGTGCGGAGGGAGGAGACGTAGAGGGGGAGCGGCTCGGCGCCGTGGGCCTCGATGGCGTCGCACAAGGCGTGGACGAAGGCGGTGTTGCCGCTCATCTGGTGGGCGCGGTAGTAGAGGACGGCGACCTTGGGGGTGGGGGCCGCCGTGGTGGTGCCGGGGGTGGTGCCCGTGCCCGTGGTGGAGGCCGTGCCTGTGGTGGGGGCCGTGCCTGTGCTTGGGGCGGGTGCCGGGCGGTCCAGGGGGCCCCAGGTGGGGGAGGCGGCGGGGGGTTCGAAGCCGTGGCCGGTGAGCAGGACGGTGTCCGAGAGGAACCGGGCCAGCTGGTCGAGGTTGGCCGGGCCGCCGTGCGCGAGGTAGCCGTGGGCCTCGGCCGCGATGCCGATCGGGACCGTGGAGGCCTCCATCAGCTGGGCGTCCGGGGCCTGTTCTCCGGTGAGGACCACCACGGGGCGGCTCTGGCCGGGGGCGAGGAGGACGTCGAGGCCCTCCTGCCAGGCGCGGAGTCCGCCGAGGAGGCGTACGACGACCAGGTCGACTCCGTCGAGGAGTCCGGGGAGGTCGTCGAGAGGGAGGCGGGAGGGGTTCGCGAACCGGTACGGGACGGGGGCGTCAGCCGTGTTCGCGGCGCGAGCGCTGAGCAGATCGGTGTCGGACGTCGACAGCAGCAGGATCATGCGGCGGCAGGCCTTCCTCGGGGTTTCCGCGCCCCGGGCAGTGAGGACAGCGGGAGTTCCTGACTTGCCCGGCGGTGTGGCTCTGCCGGGTTCACAGTGGCGGGACCGCGCCGGAATCTCACCGGGCTTCCTCCCATGTCGCCGTCCTCGGCGACGGCGGGCCGTGTGGTCCGCCGGAAGGTCATCTTAGGGCGTGAGTTTGTGCAGGCCGGGCCGGGGTGGGCGTGGGCGGGGGCGGGTGGGGGTCGGGGGCTTTGCCGGGGGTGGCGCTGGAGGTGTTGGCGCGGCGCCGTTGCCGGGGCTCTGCCCCGGGCCCCGCGCCTCAAACGCCGGCGGGGCTGGTGTGGGTGGCGGGGCGGGAGTGGGCGGCGGAGCTGGAGTGGGCGGCGGAGCTGGATGGGCGGGGCTTTTCCCGGGCCCCGTAGGCGGGGGGGTGGGGGCCGCGCCTCGGTTGGTGGGGGCGGGAGGGGCTTTGCCGGGGGTGGCGCTGGGGGTGTTGGCGCGGCGCCGTTGCGGGGGGGGGGCCCCCCCCCCCCGGCCCCCGACCCCGCCCCGGGGGGGGGGGGGGGGGGGGGGGGGGGGGGGGGGGGGGGGGGGGGGGGGGGGGGGCTGGATGGGCGGGGCTCTGCCCCGGGCCCCGCGCCTCAAACGCCGGCGGGGCTGGAGTGGGCGGCGCGGGGTGGAATCGCGGTGGGGGAGTGCTGGTGGTGGGGGTGGATTGGCTGGTGGGGGTGGAGGCGGGGAGGGGCGTGCGGTTGTGGGTGGGGTGGAGGCCGGGAGGGGGTGGGGTTTCTGGTGGGGGTGGGGGCCGGGATGGGGGGTGGGGTGACTGGTGGTGGCAGGAGGGTGGTGACGGACACAGGTCGGGGGATCGGAATCGTGGGTATGCTCGCCGCCATGCCCCAGCCCCCCTCCGCCGTATCGCGGGACGAACCCGTCATACGGGATCGCGGTGACGCATGCCCCGGTGCGCTGCGGCTGCACGCGGCGGACGACGGGTACCTCGCCCGTGTGCGGATCCCCGGCGGAGCGCTGACCGCGCGCCAGGGGTCCCTGCTCGCGCTGGCCGCCGACCGGTTCGGCGACGGGCACCTGGAGCTCACCTCCCGCGGCAACGTCCAGGTGCGCGGCCTCGCCGAGGGGTGCGGCGCCGGGCTCGCGCGGCTGCTCGACTCCGCCGGGCTGTTGCCCGCGCCCGGTCACGAGCGGGTGCGCAACATCGTGGCCACGCCCGCCTCGCAGGACGTGCTGCCCTGGGTCCGCGAACTGGACCGGCTGCTGTGCGCGAACGCGCGGGTCACCGCCCTGTCCGGGCGGTTCCTCTTCGCCTTCGACGACGGGCGCGGGGACGTGGCCGCCCTGGAGCCGGACATCACCGTGCTCGGCCGGCCGGGGGCGGGGGAGCGGGCGCTGGTGCGTCTGGGGCCGGCCGCCTCCGGCGCCGTGGCCGTCGCCGCGCAGGACGCCCCGCGCGCCGCACTGCTCGCCGCCGAGTACTTCCTCGACGCCGCCGACGCGGCCGGCACCCGGGCCTGGCGGGTGAGCGAGCTTCCCCCGGAACACGGCCTGGACGAGGGCGAGTTCGGCGCGCGGCTGGCCGCCGCCGGTATCGAGGCGACGCGCGAGGCCGCGGTGGACTGGCCGTACTGCCCGCCGCCCCAGCCCTGGGGCCGGGGCGCGGGACCGGGCCCGCGCGGAGCCCTGTGCGTCCTGCCCCCGCTGGGGCGGCTGACCACCGAACAGTGGCGGGTCTTGGTGCGGGTCGCCGAGCACGGCGATGGGCTGCGGATCACCCCGTGGCGCACCGTCATCCTGCCCGGCGCCCCGCTCGGGGAGCCGGTCGACGGCCCGGCCCTGCTGGAGGCCGCCGGGCTGGTCGTGTCCCCCGACAGTCCCTGGCTGTCCGTCACCGCCTGTACGGGGCGCCCCGGTTGCGCGAAATCCCTCGCGGACGTACGCGCCGACGCGCGCGCCCTCGTCGAGCGGGCCCTGGGGCCGCTGCCCGTGCACTGGTCCGGGTGCGAGCGCCGGTGCGGGCACCCGCGGGGGACGCAGTGGGTCGACGTGGTAGCCACGCAGGACGGCTACCGGCTCTCCGCGCACGGGCAGGCCCTGTCGCATCAGCCGTACCAGACGCACCAGCCGTACCAGCAAGGCCTACAAGACCTGGCGGACGCCCTGACGGCCGCACGCGAGATCCCCTCATCACCTCAGAGTCCGAAGACGCAGTGAAGAAATGAGCGAGTACACCGTGTTCGAGTACGAGAAGGACGGCGCCGCGATCTACCGCCAGTCCTTTGCCACGATCCGCGCCGAGGCGGACCTCTCCGGGCTGCCCGCCTCGGTCGCCCAGGTCGCGGTGCGCATGATTCACGCGTGCGGGATGACCGACCTCCCGCAGGACCTGGGGTACACCCCCGAGGTGGTGCTGCGCGCCCGCGCCGCGCTGGAGGCGGGCGCGCCGATCCTGTGCGACGTGCAGATGGTCGCGAGCGGGGTCACCCGCAAGCGCCTGCCCGCCGACAACGAGGTGATCTGCACGCTCTCGGACCCGGCGGTGCCGGAGCTGGCCGCGAAGATGGGCACCACCCGCAGCGCCGCCGCGCTCGAAGTGTGGCGCGACCGCGGCCTGTTGGAGGGCTCGGTGATCGCCGTCGGCAACGCGCCGACCGCACTGTTCCGGCTGCTGGAGATGATCGAGGAGGGCGCCCCGCGCCCGGCCGCCGTCATCGGCGTGCCCGTCGGCTTCATCGGCGCGGCCGAATCCAAGGACGCCCTCGCCGCCCACCCCTCCGGCCTCGACCACCTGATCGTGCGCGGCCGCCGGGGCGGCAGCGCCATCGCCGCCGCGGCCGTCAACGCCATTGCGAGCGTGGCCGAATGAGCACCAGGACCAGTGACGGCAAGGGGCGCCTCTACGGGGTCGGGCTCGGGCCCGGCGACCCGAACCTGATGACCCTGCGCGCCGTCGAGGTGATCGGCGAAGCCGACGTCGTCGCCTACCACAGCGCCCGGCACGGCCGTTCCATCGCCCGCTCGATCGCCGCGAAGCACCTGCGCGAGACGCACATCGAGGAGCCGCTGGTCTATCCGGTCACCACCGAGACCACCGACCACCCCGGGGGCTACCAGGGCGCGATGGAGGAGTTCTACGAGTCCGCCGCCGCCCGCCTGGCCGTCCACCTGGACGCCGGCCGGACCGTCGCCGTGCTCGCGGAGGGCGACCCGCTCTTCTACAGCTCGTACATGCACATGCACAAGCGGCTCGCGGACCGGTACGAGACCGAGGTCATCCCCGGTGTCACGTCGGTCAGTGCCGCCGCCGCCCGGCTCGGCACGCCGCTCGTGGAGGGTGAGGAGGTCCTGACCATCCTCCCCGGCACCCTGCCCGAGGAGGAGCTCACCGCCCGCCTCGCCGCCACCGATTCGGCGGTCGTGATGAAGCTCGGCCGGACCTTCCCGGCGGTGCGCGCCGCCATGGAGAACAGCGGCCGGCTCGCCGAGGCCCGCTACGTGGAACGCGCCACCATGGCCGGCGAGCGCACCGGCGTCCTCGCCGACACCGACCCCGGCAGCGTGCCGTACTTCGCCGTCGCCGTGGTGCCCAGCCGCATCGGCAACCCGGGCAGCGTGCCCTCCGGTCCCGGTGAGGTCGTGGTCGTCGGCACCGGCCCGGCGGGCCCGCTGTGGCTCACCCCGCAGACCCGGCGGGCGCTGGCCGACGCCGAGGTGCTGGTGGGCTACACCACCTATCTGGACCGGGTCCCGGTGAAGCCGGGCCAGATCCGGCACGGCTCCGACAACAAGGTGGAGTCGGAGCGCGCCGAGTTCGCGCTCGACCTCGCCCGGCGCGGACAGCGGGTGGCCGTGGTCTCCGGCGGCGACCCCGGGGTCTTCGCCATGGCCACCGCCGTCCTGGAGGTGGCCGGGCAGGCCGAGTACAAGGACGTGCCCGTACGGGTGCTGCCCGGCGTGACCGCCGCCAACGCGGCGGCCGCCGCGGCCGGGGCCCCGCTCGGTCACGACTACGCCACCATCTCGCTCTCCGACCGGCTCAAGCCGTGGGAGGTCATCGCGGAGCGCCTGCGCGCCGCCGCCTCCGCCGACCTGGTGCTCGCGCTGTACAACCCCGGCTCGCGCAGCCGGACCTGGCAGGTCGCGCAGGCGCGGGAGCTGCTGCTGGAGCTGCGCTCGCCGCAGACGCCGGTGGTCGTGGCGCGCGACGTGGGCGGCCCGGAGCAGTCGGTACGGATCGTCACGCTCGCCGAACTGGAGCCGTCCGAGGTCGACATGCGCACGCTCCTGCTGATCGGCTCCTCGCAGACCCAGGTCACCGAGCGGGCCGACGGCTCGCGGATCACGTGGACGCCGCGCCGCTACCCGTGACCGGGCGGGGCGCTCAACGACCCGTGGCCCGGGGCGGTCCGCCGCCCCGGGCCACGGGTCCTTCCACCGCGTGTCCGGCCTCGCGGGAGAGCGACGCCGGACCTACGCGGCCCCCCCGCGGCCGAGCCAGCGCAGGGCCGCCGGCACCGAGTCCGCCTCCGGTACGCCCTGGGGGACGGGCGGGCGGCGTACGACCAGGACCGGGACGCCCGCCTCGCGGGCGGCGGTGAGCTTGGGGGCGGTCGCGGAGCCGCCGCTGTCCTTGGTGACCAGGACGTCGATCCGGTGGCGGGCGATCAGTTCCCGTTCGTCGTCGAGGGTGAACGGGCCGCGCGCCAGGAGGGTTTCCAGGCGCGGCGGCACCGGCCCCTCCGGCGGGTCCACCGAACGCACCAGGAACCAGGTGTCGGTGAGGTGCGCGAAGGTGTGCAGGCCCATCCGGCCGGTGGTCAGGAACGCGCGGGAGCCGACGCCGGGCAGCAGCTGCGCCGCCCCGGCGAGGGAGTCGGTGAAGGTCCAGTCGTCGCCCGGCTGCGGGCTCCAGCCGGGGCGCCGCAGCGCCAGCAGCGGGACGCCCGTGAGCGGCTGCGCCTCGGAGGCGTGGAAACTCATCCGCTCCGCGAACGGGTGGGTGGCGTCGACGACATGGGTCACGTCGTGGCCGGCGATCCACTCCGCGAGGCCCGCGACGCCGCCGAAGCCGCCGATGCGGATCCCGCCCGGCGGGAGCACGGGCGCGGTGACCCGCCCCGCGAGCGAGGTGGTCACACGGACCGAGGGGTCGGACGCCAGCGCCTGCGCGAGCTGCCGGGCCTCCGTCGTACCGCCGAGGATCAGCACGTGGCGGGTCGGCACCTCGTGCGCCGGCTGGGCCTGCCCCGAGTGGGTCTGCCCCGCGTGGGTCTGCCCCGACTGGGTCTGCCCCGGCCGGGGTTCAGCAGACATGCCGGTCCCGCTCGGGCGAGTACAGGTGGCTGTCGCGGAACTGCTCCGCGCCCAGCGTGCGCCCCACCACGATGACCGCGGTCCGCACCAGTCCGTGCTCCTTCACCTGGGCCGCGATGTCGGCCAGGGTGCCGCGCAGGATCAGCTCGTCGGGACGGCTGGCCATCGCCACCACCGCGACCGGGCACTGGGCGCCGTAGTGCGGCAGCAGCTCGTCCACGACCCGGTCCACGTAGCGAGTGGCCAGGTGCAGCACCAGCAGGGCGCCGCTGCGGCCCAGCGTGGCCAGGTCCTCGCCGGGCGGCATCGGGGTGGCCTGCTGGGCGATGCGGGTCAAGATCACCGTCTGGCCGACGGTGGGGACGGTCAGCTCCCGCTTCAGCGCCGCGGCGGCCGCGGCGAAGGCCGGGACGCCCGGGACCACTTCGTACGGGATCCCCGCCGCGTCCAGGCGCCGCATCTGCTCCGCGACCGCGCTGAAGATGGACGGGTCGCCGGAGTGCAGCCGCGCCACGTCCTGGCCCGCCGCGTGGGCCCGTACGCACTCCTCGATGATCTCGTCGAGGTTCAGCTGCGAGGTGTCGACCAGCCGGGCGCCGTCCGGGCACTCGGCCAGCAGCTCCTGCGGGACGAGGCTGCCCGCGTACAGGCACACGGGGGCGGCGGCCAGGGTCCGCGCCCCGCGCACCGTGATCAGGTCGGCGGCGCCGGGGCCCGCCCCGATGAAGTACACGGTCATGTCAGAGATCCTTCTCGCTCGTCGACTTCGTCACTGACCACTGGGTGACCGCCATCGCCTGGCGCCAGCCCGTGAAACCGCCGACCGGCACGGCGTGCGCGACCGCCAGTTTCACCAGTTCGCCGCCGTGGCGCCGGTAGCGGTCGGTGAGGACCGCCTCCGACTCCAGGGTGACCGTGTTCACCACCAGCCGGCCGCCGGGGGCCAGCGCCGCCCAGGCCGCGTCCAGCAGGCCCGGCGCGGTCAGCCCGCCGCCGATGAACACCGCGTCGGGGGCCGGGAGCGCGACGAGCGCCTCCGGGGCGGCGCCCACCACCACGCGCAGGCCGGGCACGCCGAGGGCCGCCGCGTTACGGGAGATCCGCGCGGCCCGCTCCGGTACGCGCTCCACCGCCACCGCCCGGCACGAGGGGTGCGTGCGCATCCACTCGATGCCGATGGACCCGGAGCCCCCGCCGATGTCCCACAGGAGCTCGCCGGGGGCCGGGGCCAGGGCGCACAGGGTGGCGGCGCGGACGTGGCGCTTGGTGAGCTGGCCGTCGTGTTCGTACGCGGCGTCCGGCAGGCCGGGGGTCGCGCCGAGCCGGGGCGCGTCGTGGGCGGGGTCCCGGCGGCAGTCGAGGGCCACCACGTTCAGGGGGTCGCCGGGCGCGTGGTCCCAGCTCTCCGCGCGGCCCTCGTACGCGTCCTCGCGCTCGGACCCGAGCTGTTCCAGCACCCGCATCCGGCTCGGGCCGAAGCCCCGCTCCCGGAGCAGAGCGGCGATCTCGCCCGGGGACGCCGCTCCGGCGCTGAGCACCAGCACCCGGCGTCCTTCGTGCAGCGCGGCCGCGATCCGGGCCACCGGGCGGCCGACCACCGTGATCACCTCGGTGTCCTCCACCGGCCAGCCCAGGCGGGCGCAGGCGTAGGAGACGGACGAGGGGTGGGGGTGGACCAGCAGGGCCTGCGGCCCGAGCTCCTCGGCGAGGGCGCGGCCGATCCCGTAGAACATCGGGTCCCCGCTGGCCAGCACCGCGATCCGGCGGCCGGCGTGCTCGGCCATCAGCTTCGGTACCGCCGGGCGCAGCGGGCTCGGCCAGGAGACGCGCAGGCCGGTGCAGGCGTCGGCGGGCAGCAGGTCCAGCTGGCGCGGCCCGCCGATCAGCACGTCGGCCGAGGCCAGCGCGGACCGGGCGGCGGCGGTGAGCCCGGCCCAGCCGTCCGCGCCGAGACCGACGACCGTCACTGGTATGGGGGGCGGTGCGGAGCTCACTGCGCGATACCTCGGGGACGGGAAGGGACGGGGTGCGGACCCGCAGCCTACTGGCCTGCACGGACGACCCCCGCTGCCACCCCTCGCCGAGGCCCGTCTACCCTCGGTAACCACCGCTCGTGAGGGAGTCGACATGCCCGGCTGGAACGCCACGAACATCCCCGACCAGAGCGGCCGGACCGCCGTCGTGACGGGGGGCAACAGCGGGATCGGCTTCGTCACCGCCCGCGAACTCGCGCGGCGCGGCGCCCGCGTCGTCCTGGCCTGCCGCAGCGCCGCCCGCGGGAAAGCCGCCGAGGTGCGGCTGCGGGCGCAGGTGCCGGGCGCCGAGGTGGAGTTCCTCCCGCTGGACCTGGCCGACCTGGCCTCCGTACGGGAGTTCGCCGCGGCCTACGCGAAGCGCCGCGCGTCCCTGGACCTGCTGGTCAACAACGCGGGGGTGATGGCCCTGCCGTACGGGCGCACCGCCGACGGGTTCGAGACGCAGTTCGGGGTCAACCACCTCGGCCACTTCGCGCTGACCGGGCTGCTGCTGCCGAGGCTGCGGGCCGCCGGCCCCGGCGCCCGGATCGTGAACGTCTCCAGCAACCTGCACGTCCTGGGAAGCCTCCGCGGCCACGACCTCGTCGACCCCGAGGCCCTGGGCAGCGGCGGCGGCCCGCACGGCTACCGGCGCTGGGCGGCCTACGGCCGCTCCAAGACGGCCAACCTCCTCTTCACGCACGAGCTGTCGCGGCGCTTCGCCGCCGCCGGCTTCCCGATCACGGCCGCCACGGCCCACCCCGGCTACGCCTCCAGCAACCTGCACGCCGGAGCGGCGAAGCTGGAGGGCCCCAGCCTCGTCTCGCGCCTGGCGGCGTTCACCAACACGGTCGTCGCCCAGTCCACGGCCGCGGGCGCGCTGCCCACCCTGTACGCGGCCACCGCGCCCGGGGTCCGGCCGGACGCGTTCATAGGGCCGCGGTTCGGCTGGCGCGGAGCGCCGGTGCGGTCGCGGCGGGCGGGGTGGACCCTCGACGACAGGTCCGGCGAACTGCTCTGGGCCGCCTCCGAGAAGCTCACGGGCGTCTCGTACGCGTCCTTGCCGGGCTGAGCGGGGGGCCTGGGGGCCGAGCCGGGACTTACTTGACGGCGCGCTCGTACAGGGCCCGGGCCGCGTCGCCGAAGTAACTGCTGTACGAGCTCTCGTCGTCGCCGCCCCCGTCGCGGCCGCCGATCACTCCGATCAGGGTGCGCCGGTCGGTCAGCACCGGGCCGCCGCTGGTGCCGTTGGGGACGTCCGCGCAGTCCAGCCGCACCTGCGTCGGCCCGGCCGCGACGGCGGTGTTGCGGCACTCCAGGGGCTGCTCGGACCCGTTCGAGTAGCCCACCAGCCGTGCGGGCGCCGGCAGTTCGGGCCGGAAGGCGATGGTCTCGGCCCCGGTGACGTCCTCCAGCCGCTGGCCCGGGTATCCCGGACGGCGCAGCCGGACGAAGGCGAGGTCGTGGTCGGGGTCCTGGTCCTCGGTCCAGCGCGGGTCCACGTCGATCCGGGCGGGCACCCAGACGCCGTACGGCGCCACGCCGTCCCGGTAGCCGGGGACGAAGGCGAGGTTGGTGCGGAAGCCGCGGCCGTACACGCAGTGGGCCGCGGTGGCGATGAGGTCGCCGGCGGGGGAGTGGACCACGACGCCCGAGCAGTGGTGGTCCGGGTCGCCGTCGGCGCCGGGGGAGAAGAGCGCGCCGATCGCGGGCTCGGCGGCGGCGGGCCGGGCCTCCAGGGGGTCCGAGGGCTGCCACCCGGCGGACCGCCAGTCCACCGCGGCGCCCCCGTCGGCGAAGGCGTGGCCGTCCGTCGGCGGCTCCGCGTCCTCGCGGACGATCCCGTCGAGCACGGCGGCAGCGGTCTTGTCCGCGCGCTCGGGGTCCTGCTGGTAGGTGCCCTGGGACGGATCGCCGTCCGCGCGGTTGGCGGCGATGCCGCGCAGCTCCCAGGCCACGTACCCGGTGCCCGCGAGCACCACGGTGCACAGGAGGCCGAATACGACGGAGCCGCGCGCGGCCCGGCCCCGTTCCCGCCCCCGCCCGTGAACCTTGCTGACCATGTGGCACTCCCACCCCGCAGACACGTCCGACTCCTCGTTCGATGGGAGCGCGCCGTCCCGGGTTCCGGCTGCGGGACGTGTCCGTTCTCACAACCCGCCCCCTCGCCCCGTGCACGTCACTGCGCGGCCTTCCGCTCGTCATCCAACTGGCTTACGCTCCACGCGATTTGACGTGCACATGGTCGAGCGGCCCAGCTGGCGGACGGCCACCTGGCTGACGGGAGTCGGATGATGAGAATACGGAACCGGGTGGCGGGCGCGGTGACCGCAGGGCTGGCGGCCGTGGCCCTCGCGCTGGGCACGGCCCCGGCCGGCGCGTCGGCGGCCGGGGCGGCAGCGGCCGTCGAGGGTCTCCCGTACGCGGGATCGACCGGTGTGGGCGTGCACAACGCCTACGAGAAGACCAAGTACCCCTACTTCGCGGACGCGTTGGACTCCGGCGCGGCCATGCTCGAACTCGACGTGTGGACCAACTTCTTCGGAAGCTCCTGGCGGGTCTCGCACAACAACCCGTTCGGCAACGACAGCAACTGCGAGAACGCCACCACCGCGGCCCAGCTGCGCACCAAGTCCCGCAACCAGAACCTGGCGGGCTGCCTCGCCGACATCCGCAGCTGGCACGACGCCCACCCCGGCCACCGGCCGATCGTCCTCAAGCTGGAGCTCAAGGACGGCTTCGCCGCGAACCTCGGCCGCGGCCCGGCCGACCTCGACGCGCTCGTGACCGGCAAGCTCGGCGACGCCCTCTACCGTCCCGGCCAGCTCGCGGCCGGACACCCCGACCTCGACACGGCCGCTCGCGCCGGGGCCTGGCCCAGCCGCGCCGCGCTGGCGGGCAAGTTCATCGTCGAGCTGATCCCCGGCACCGTGGAGGAGGGCAACAGCTCCGACACCCTGTGGACCGACCGCGAGTACGCCACCCACCTGCGCTCCCTCGCCGCCCAGGGCCGGCTCGGGCAGGCCGCCGCCTTCCCCGCGGTGCACCGGGCCGAGGCCGGCGACCCGCGCGCCCGCTACGCCGACGCCGGGCTGCGCCCCTGGTTCGTCGTCTTCGACGGGGATGCGAGCGCGTACGCCGGGGGCTCCATCGACACGGGCTGGTACGACCGCAACCACTACCTGCTGATCGCCACCGACGCCCACAACGTCGCCCCGGCCATCGACGGCACCCACCCGACCGAGGCCCAGGCCCGCGACCGCCTCACCCTCCTGGCCGGCCACCACGCCTCGGTGATCTCCGCCGACTGGTACCCGCTGCCCCAGGTCCTGGCGACGGTGGTGCCGCGCGGGTAAAGCTGTGATGGATGGGGAGACGCTCTCTAGCCGCCCGGCTGCGCACCCGGCTCAGAGCCCGGCCCGGGTGTGCGGCGGCGGGTCAGGACGCGGGTGGTGGTGCCGTCGTCCTCCTGGACGTCGCGGTCGTGGGTGAAGCCGGTGCGCGTCAGCAGGGCCAGGGAGGCGGTGTTGGGCGCGGCCACGGTGGCGTGGACTTCGGTCAGGCCGAGGGAGTCGAAGCCGTATGCGACGATCGCCTCCGCGAGCTCCGTACCGAGGCCCGAGCCCCAGGCCTCGGGGGCCAGCGCGTAGATGATCTCGTGGCCGTCGACCTCGTCGGTCCGCTTGATCTCGGCGTGCCCGATCAGGCGGCCGTGGCGGCGCACCGCCCAGACGTCGAAGAGGTCCTCGGCGTAGACCTTCGTGAAGACCCGCCCGAACAGGGCGCGGTCCTCGGCCTCGGTGGTGGGGCCGTCCCCCATCCACCGGGACACGCGGGTGTCCTGGAAGAGGGCCACGAAGGCCTCCTCGTCCTCGGGGACGTACGGGTCGAGGACCAGGCGAGCGGTGCGCAGTACGGGAGTCACGAACGGCGAGGCTACCTGCCCGGCCGCGGCCCGGCCCCGTACGGGTCCAGGGCTGAACTCGGCGTTCCGGGTTCCCGGTTCGCCCCGCGGCGCTAGGGTGCGGGCGGGGGCGACTGCGCGAGGGGGGCGGGCCTGCGATGCGTTTTCTCTTTGTCCATGGCACGGGGGTGCGGCGCGAGCGGCACGACAGGCTGTTCGCGCTGGTCCGGGAACGGCTGACGGCCCGGTTCCCCGACGCGGCCGTCGAATCCTGCTACTGGGGCGACCGGTTCGGCGCGACGCTCGGCGCGGGCGGCCGCTCCGTACCGGGCCTGCGGCCTCGGCCGCTGCCGGAGGGCCCGCCGGACCCCGTCGACGCGGAGACGGCCGAGTGGGCGCTGCTGCTCGCCGACCCGTTGTGCGAGCTCAGGGTCCTCGCCGAAGCAGGCTGGGACGGGGTGGGGACAAGAGCGGACGGGCCGGACGGGCCGGACGACGACCGCGACGACGCCCACCACGACGACCGCGACGACGGCTTCGCGATGCCCGGCGTCCAGCCCGCCGGGCAGCGCGTGCTCGGGCTGCTCGCCGCGTTGGCGCCCGCGCCGCCGCCCGACGGGGACGAGCTCGGCGCCCTGCTCCACGCCACCGGCCTCGCGGCGGGCTACCCCGCCGCCCTGGACTGCGCCGCCGGCTCCGCCGAAGCGGCCGGGGCCGCGGCCCGCGCCACCGGTGAGGCGCAGGCGCGCGAGGTGGCCACCGCGCTCGCCCGGGCCGTCACCGCCGCCGCGCTCGCCCTGGCCGGAGCCGAGGCCGACTGCACCGGCGCCGAACGGGACCGGATCGTCGAGCTGCTCACCACCCGCCTCGGAGGCGACGCCCGGTTCCCCGGCGCCCGCGCGGCCGCCGTCCTCGGCCGGCTCGCCCTGCGGGTCACCACCCAGCCCCTGCTCAACGCCCGGCGCGGCGCCCTCACCGTCGGCGCCACCCCCGCGCTCGGCGACATCCTGCGCTACCAGGCCCGCGGCCACGGCCTGCGGGAGTTCCTGCACGAGCGGATCGCCGCCCGCCCGGGGCCGACCGTACTGATCGGCCACAGCCTCGGCGGGATCGCCCTGGTGGACCTCCTCGCGCTCGCCGCCGCCCGCGGCACGGCCGTCCCCGGGGCGCACCTGCTGGTCACCGTCGGCTCCCAGGCGCCGTTCCTCTACGAACTCGGCGCGCTGACCGCGCTGGAGCCCGGCGAGAAGCTCCCGCACGGCTTCCCGCGCTGGCTCAACGTCTACGACCGCCACGACGTCCTCGCCTACCTCGCCGGTCCCGTCTTCCCCGGCGACCCCCGCGTCAGCGACCACGAGGTCACCAGCCGCCAGCCCTTCCCCGCCTGCCACAGCGCCTACTGGAAACAGGACTCCCTCTACGAGCGGATCGAACAGGCGGTGGCCGAAGCGGAGATCGGGTGACCCCCGCCGACCTGCTGCCCCCGTCCCTCGGGCCGCAGCGCACCTTCGCGCTCGTCGCGGGGGTCGAGCGCTACGAAATCAGCCACCGCTGGAACCTGCGAGGTCCGGCCCGCGACGCCCTGCGCTTCGCCCACTGGCTGACCGGGCCCGCCCAGGTCCCGCCGGGCAACGTCCGGCTGCTGCTGTCCCCGCTCGACGCCCCCGAGTCCCTCGACTGGTCGCAGTCCCCGGCCATGGCGGAGCTGCGGACGACGCACCGGCCGGCCACCGAGGAGAACGTGAAGTCGGCGCTGCTCGACGAACTCCCGCAGTGCGACGGCGACCTGCTGTGGATCTTCTGGGCCGGGCACGGCTACCTGGGGCCGCGCCACGAGCTCATCCTGCCCTGCGCGGACGCCCGTCCCGGCCAGATCAGACACCTCAACCTCGACTCGGCGCTGCGCTGGTGGCGGACCGACCTCGTCAAACAGCGCCGCTTCCCGCTCCAGGCCGCCCTCGTGGACTCCTGCCGGGTCGACGCTCCCCGCGACACCCGCTGGAATTTCGGCACCACCGATTACGGCGGCGGCAGTTCGGTCCCCGGACGGCGGCAGTTCCGGCTCTACGCCTCCCGCGAGGGCGAGGCCGCGCAGAACGACGCCGAGCGCGGCGCGGGCCGCTTCACCGAGGCCCTGCTCGGCGAACTGGGGCAGCGCTCCGTACGGGAGAGCGTCACCGGGCTGCCCGGCGCCGCGCGCAGCATCCACCGCACCTTCCAGGAGCGGCGCGAGCGCGGCGAGGGCTGGCAGCTGCCGCAGTTCGTCGTGGACCGGGACTGGGACGCCTGCTCCTTCCTCGGCCTGCCCGGCGAGGACCCGCTCGGGGCCCCCACCTGCCGGACGGCCCGGCTCGACCAGCAGGCCTGGGACGGGCTCGGTGAGCTCTTCGAAGGCCGCGAGCTGCCACGGTGCGCCTATGAGGCCTACGTCTGGGCGTTCAAGGTGGCCGGCTGCGCGGCCCCGGTGGGCGTCGGCCTGCCGTGCGACAGCCTCCTCGACGTGGTCCAGGACCTCGACGAGCGTCAGGGCGGGCGCGGTGGGATGCCGCTGGCCGTGCCCTTCGTACGGTTCCTCGCGGAGCGGGCCGCGGTGGGCGACGCGCCGTGGGCCGCGCGGCTGCGGGCCTGGGTGGGCGCCACCCGCGAGCGCCTCGCCCTGCCCGCGCTGCCCCCGCCCCCGCCGCCGCCGCGCCGCGCGGTCGTGCACGTCCGGCTGGAGACCCCACCGGGCGGGGAGCCGGGCTTCCTGGCCCGGATGTGGCTGCGGGGCGAACGGGCCGAGCACATATGGGAGTCGCAGGGGCACCGCCTGCGGCTGGAGGGCGTACGGGAGGAGCTCGTGCGGCAGCTCGCCCTCCTCGGCGCGGAGCCGCACGGGATCGTGGACCGCATCGAGTTCCACGTGCCGTACGAGCTGCTCGACGCCGACTTCGACCAGTGGCCGGTGCCGCGCGGCCGGGCCGGCAAGCACCGCGCCCTGGGCCTGCTCTACCAGGTGGTGGTGTGCTGCCCGGAGGAACGGGCGGACACCCGCGCCGAGTGGCACGCCAGCTGGCGCTGGCTGTGCGCCCGCGGCGGCCGGCACCCCGACGCCGTCCGGGTGGTGCGGGACGCCGAGGTCACCGACGCGCTCGGGATGGAGCTGGCGGCGGGGCCCGCGCCCGCCTGCGTCCTGGCGCACACGACGGCCGCCCCGGACGCCGGGCTGCTGGAAGCCGTGCTCGAAGCGGGCGTGCCGGTCGCGGTCTGGCGGCGCGGCGGCGGCGTACCGGCTCCCGCGCTCCTCGACCTGCTCGCCCCGGCCGGGGCGGACGGCCGCCCCGACCCCGGCGCACTGGACGTACTCGCCCTGCCGGCCCGCGTGCGGGAGGTGCGCCGGGCGGCCGCGGGGGCGGGCGCGGGACCCGTACGCGCCCATCAACCACCGTCGGAGGCAGACCAGTTGGTGCTGTTGTGGGACGATCCCGACGACGTGCCGGGCCTGCGGTCCCTGGCCTGACGCCCCCGACCTGCCGACGACCCCCGACCCCCACCCCCGACCCCCGATCCGTGACGGACGGCAACACCGATGATGGAGGCACAGGCAGTGGCGAAGGACTGGTGGCTGTACCGAGGGGCCGGTGAGGGCGCGGACCGGCGCGCACGCCTGGAGGCCGGATCCCCGCCGCCCTGGCGGGACTTCACCGGCACCCCCGACCCCGGGTACACGCCCCCCGGCTGCGAGGGGCCGGCCTGGGAGCGCACCTGGCGGCGCGGCGAGGGCTACGTACCCGACGAGCCGGAGAAGGACGTGGTGAACACCGCCCTGCACCTGCGCCGGCCGCTGCTGATCACCGGGCGGCCGGGCGTCGGCAAGTCCACGCTCGCCTACAGCATCGCGGCGGACCTGGGCCTGGGACCCGTACTGCACTGGCCGATCACCAGCCGGACCGTCCTGCGGGACGGGCTGTACCTGTACGACGCGATCGGGCGGCTCCAGGAGGCCGGGCTGGAGCAGCTGCGCACCCCGGGCGCCGCCGGCGCACCGTCCGGCACCGTCCCCGGCGGTCCCACCGGCACCCTCCCCGTCGCACCCTCCGGCACCGTCCCCGGCGCCGCCCCCGCCCCCGCACCCTCGATCTCCCGCTACCTGCGCCTCGGGCCGCTCGGCACCGCCCTGCTCGCGCAGGACCGGCCCCGCGTGCTGCTCGTCGACGAGATCGACAAGAGCGACATCGACCTCCCGGGCGACCTCCTCACCGTCTTCGAGGACGGCGGTTTCGTCATCCCCGAGCTGGCCCGCCTCGCCCAGGAGGACCCGACCGTCGCCATCGGCACCGACGACGACCCCGACGCGGCCGTCCGGATCACCCAAGGCCGCGTCCAGTGCCGGTACTTCCCCGTCGTCGTCCTCACCAGCAACGGCGAGCGCGACTTCCCGCCGGCCTTCCTGCGCCGCTGCGTCCGCCTCCACCTGGAGCCGCCCGGTCCGGAGAAGCTGGCCCGCATCGTGCGCCGCCGGCTCGGCGTCGACATCGAGGACAGTACGGAGTACCAGGAACTCGTCCGCAGCTTCCTCGACCGCGCCGAGGACGGGGACCTGGCCACCGACCAGCTCCTGAACGCCATCCAGCTCCGCCTCGCCGGCGCCTGGTCGGCGCCCGGCGACCGCGACCGGTTCCTGGCCACCGTCATGCAGCACCTGAACGGGCCCTCGGTGTGATCGAGCAGCTGCTCGCCGCCTTCGCCGACGGCGCCGACGACAGCGGCCCGAACCCCGGGATCGGGGCGGAGGAGATCGCCGACATCCTGTGGCTGGCGGCCCGGGTCGACGCGGGCCGCGAGGCCGCCGCGCCGGGCACGCCCGCCACCGGCCCCGCGGGCGAGCGGCCACCGGAGCCCGAACCCGGAGCGGCGTCGCCCGAGGCCGGTCCGGCCCCCGACGACTCGCCCGCGCCCGGTGACCCCGCGGGGGGCGAGGGCGCCGTACGGCTCTTCCCGGCCACCGTACGCGAGCCCACCGCGATCCCGGCCGACCCCGGCGGCCCCGCCACGGGACTGCGGGGCACACCGCTGCGGCTGCCCCGGGCCGCCTCCCTCGACGACCCGCTCGCCCTGATGCGCTCCCTGCGCCCCGTCGGCCGGCGTTCCATCGGCGGCCCCGGAGAGGAGCTGGACGAGCAGCTCACCGTGGAACGCAGCATCGAGCGCATGGTGGTGACCCCGGTCCTGCGCCCCGCCGAGAGCCGCTGGCTGGACCTGGCGCTCGTCGTCGACACGCACCACTCGATGCTGCTCTGGGCGGACCTCGTGGACGAGCTGCGCCGCGTGTTCACCCGTAGCGGGGTCTTCCGCGACGTCCGTACCTGGCAGCTGACGGGCACCGGTTCCGGCGCCACCCCGATGGTCACCCGCGGCCGCGGCGGCCCGCCCCGCAACCCCCTCGAACTGGCCGACCCGGCGGGCCGCCGGCTGATCCTCGTCGTGTCCGACACCGTGGCGGAGGGCTGGCGCGAGGCGCCCGTGCAGGGCGTGCTCCGGCACTGGTGCGCGCACAACGCCGTGGCCGTCCTGAACGTGCTGCCCGAACGGCTCTGGACCCGCGGCGCCGTACGGCCGGTGCCCTTCGCCGTCCGCGCCGACCGGCCGGCGGCCGCCACCCGCTCCTGGCAGCAGGTGCCGGCCGTCCGCCGCGCCCGCCCCGGCCGCCGCCGCCGCGCCGCCGCGGCGGTGGTCCCGGTGGTCGGCGTCGCCCCGGGCAGCCTGGCCCGGCTGGTGCGCGTGGTATCCGGGGACGGCCGGTGGCGGCGGCTGGCCTGCCTGCGCCTGGACGCGGAGCCGGGGTCCGTGAGCGCGAAGTCCGCGAGCCGCCCGGGCGAGCCCGCCCCGGGCGGCGGCGCCCGCAGCGCACTGGAGGCCGTGGAACACTTCCGCGCCCACGCCTCCCCGACCGCGCAGCAGCTCGCCGCCCACCTGGCCGCCGTACCGCTGACCCTGCCGGTGATGACCCTGGTCCGGCGCTCCCTGCTGCGCGACTCCGAACACGGCCACCTGGCGGAGGTCGCCCTGGGCGGGCTGTTCGAGCCGTGGGGGGCCGGACAGGACCCCGAGAGCGTGGAGTTCGCGTTCCTGCCCGGCGTACGGGAGGCCCTGCTCGGCTCGCAGCTGCGCGGGGACGTGGCCGCCGTACGGGAACTGGTGCGCCGGCGCGTCTGGGAGTTCATGTCCCGCAACCGGGGCCCCGGCCCGGACTTCTCCGCGACCCGGGTCACTGGGCGACGGGACGGCCGCCGCCGGGTACCCGACGGGGCCCTGCCCTTTGCGGCGAAGCCGCAGCCGCACGACCTGCCGGAGCCCGGCCTGCGCGAGCGCGTCGTACGGGTCCGCTACGACACCCTGCCGGAACCGCAGGAGGTGGGCACCCTGCTGACACCGCGGCTGGTGCTCACCGTCGGCGACGCGGCGCTCTCCCGGTCGACGGTCGCCTGGGTGCGGGCCGGTGACCGGGAGGTGCCCTGCCGCCCGGTGTGGTGGGACGACGCGGCGCCCCGGGTGTTCCTGCTGCTCGCCGACGAGGACCTGGTGGAGCGGGGTCCGGACCGGGATCCGGCGTTCTGGTCCGAGCCCCTCGCCTGGTCGACGGACGAGCCCGGCGCGGGCGCCGTCCGGCTCCGCGTCGACGGCCGCACGGACCAGGGGGAGCCGGTCGCGCTCACCGGCGAGGTGGTCCCGTACGAGGGGGCCCGCAACGGCGAGCTGGTGCGGCTCTCCGCCGAGCCCGAGAGCTGGACGCACTACCGTGGCGGCCCCGTCTCGGCCGACGGGCGGCTGACCGGCGTCGTCCACGGGGTCTGGCCGGACCGCATGGTGTTCCTGTCGGGCCCCGCCCTCCTGGACCAGCCGGGCTTCCGCGCGGCCCTGGCCGACCACGCGCGGGCACACCTGACGGCGGCCGCCGGGTCCGCCTCCGGGGGCGCGGTACGGGAGGTGTGCCTGGCGCTGCAGCCCGGTGACGGCGGCGCGTACCCGATCGGCGGCTCGCCGGACCAGGAGGTGGTCCACGTGCTGACACGGCTCATGGGGGACGCCCGGGTGGCCGGGGAGCTGACCGGTGGGGAGGGCGGACCGGTCCTCGTGCTGCTGGACGCGCCCGGCGCCCTGGCCAAGGCGGGCCGGCTGCTGTCCGAACTGCCCGGCGCGTGGGCCGCGTCGGGCGACCGGCGGACGGAGGGGCTGCAGCCCCCTCTCGGCGTCGGCGTGGCGACCGGAGCGGCGGAGGCCGTCCGGCTCGTCGAGCACCCGCAGTTCGTGGAGGCCGGCCGGCGGTCCGAGAGGTCCCGCTCACCCCTCCTCGCGCTCTCCCGCCACCTCGGCGGGGACCTCGACGCGCTGCTGTCGCCCGGCGCGCTGAGCCCCCTGGGATCGCAGGCCTGGTTCTTCGACGGCGACTTCGCGCGCCTCGGACGCGCCCTGATGGAGGCCGCCGGACGCCTGGACGAGGGCGTCAGCTGGCCGACCTGCGGCCTTGACGTCCCGCAGGCCGATCCGGCGGGGTGCACCGGCATCCGGCTGACCGGCCACGACCGGTGCCTCGCCCATGTGGAGGGCCCGGAGCGCAGCGCCTACCTCAGGACGCTGAGGCACCTGCCGAGGGTGGACCTGCGGGGCACCACCTTCGAGGACGGGCTGCTCGGCGAGGTCCTGGAAGCCTTGAAGGAGCACGAGTCGGGACGCGTCCTGCTGGGCGAGGCCGCCTTCGACCACGCGCGTTTCGTGGACGACTGGCCGGACGTGCGATCCACGTTCAGTGGCCGCAGCTCCTTTCAGTGCGCGGTCTTCGAGGGACGGGCGGAGTTCGAAGAGGTGTCGTTCGGAGGAGCGGCCTCCTTCGACGACGCGGTGTTCCGGCGGGGCGCCACCTTCGAACGGAGCCTGTTTCATCGGAGCGCCTCCTTCCGGCGGGCGCGCTTCGGCGACGGCGCCGGGTACGCGTGGGCCGTCTTCACGGAGGACGCCTCCTTCGCGCGAGCGGTGTTCGAGGCGGAGGCGGACCTCACCGGGATCCGGGCCACGGGGCCGGCGGACTTCACCCTCACGGTCTTCGAAGGGCCGGTCGCACTGGACACGGCGGCGTTCTCCGCCGCCGTGTCCTTCGCGCATGCGAGGTGGGACCGGGAGGTGGTGGCACGCGACGTCTCGTTCGGGGGGCCGGTGAGTCTGCGCCACGCGCGGTTCCGGGCGCCGGCGCGGTTCGAGGCCGTGCGCCTGGGGTCCGGGGCCGGGGCCGGGACGCCGTTCGGCGACGCGGCCGACCGCTGGATCGTGCACGGTCGCTCGTCCGGCGCCTGGGACATCACGCTGGCGGACCCCGGCGGGGCCTGACCATGCCCCCGGGGCCCCGTTACGGCCCGCTGTGCGAGGCCTCCAGCCGCCGCGGCGGACGGCCGTCGGCGGCGTCGAGTCCCGCCTCGATCTCGTCCAGGGCGCGGCGGGCGGTCGCGATCCGCTCCTTCACGTCTGCGGTTCCCGCATCGGGGCCGGGGCCGGGGCCGTGAGCGGGGCCCGCGGTGGGGGAGCCGGGCCGCTTGGGGTTCCGGTCGGCCGCCTCCTCGATCTCGCGCGCCTCGTCCAGGGAGTTGAGGACCACCCCGATGAGCACGTTCACCAGGACGAAGGAGGCGAGCAGCGCGTACGAGGCGTAGTAGAGGATGCTGAGCCGGGAGATCTCCAGTCCGGCGCGGACGGCGTCGGTCAGGCCGTCGAGGGTGGTGAGCAGGAACAGGGTGAGCATGGCGCGGCCCACCGAGCCGTAGTGCCCGGGGTCGGAGCCGGCGAAGCAGACCCAGCCGATCATGGCGTACACGTACAGGACCAGCGCGCCGACGAACAGGAAGCTGGCCGTGCCCGGCAGGCTGCGGCCGACGGCGATCAGCAGGATCCGCAGGTGCGGCAGGAAGCGGGCGGTGCGCAGGACCCGGGCCAGCCGCAGCAGCCGCAGCAGGGTCGCGTTCTCGCGAACGAGCGGGAGGAAGGCCGAGGCCACGACCGCGAGGTCGAAGAGGTTCCACGGGTCGCGGAAGAATGCTTTCGGCCGGTCCGCGAAGGCGCCGAGGCGCAGCAGCATCTCCAGCGTGAACAGGGCCAGGCAGCAGTCCTCCGCGGCCCTCAGCAGCTGCTGGTGGTCGTGGGCGAGCCCGCTGTAGGTCTCGGCGCCCATCAGCGCCGCGTTGAACAGGATCGCGCAGAAGACGACCAACCCGAAGGCGGGCGCCTCCGTGGCCACCCGGCACCGGGCAGCCAGCTTCATCCGGCCGCGTCCGGCCGGCCTCGGGTTCGTCATCGTGCTCCTCCCACTCTCGTCCGCACAGCGGGCCGTGATCGGCCCGACCGTCTAACGCCCCACAGGCGATCGGGTTTCACCACTTCTCGCACGGCAACGTGCCCATTCGGGCCCGCGGCGGGCGCGGACGCTCACCCGCCGTCGCCCCAAGTACGCTGCGCGCGGAGTCGGTTGATCCAGAGGTGGGGTGGGCCGCGGGCCCCTATGCTCGCTTCGTACTCCAGCACCCCGTACACCCGTACACCCATACACCCGTGCATCCGCACGCCTTGCGCACCGTAAGGGGACCGCGTCGTGAGTGTCCGCATCCAACCCTCCTCCCAGGTCGACGAGAGCGCCGAGCTCGGTGAGGGGACCACGGTCTGGGACCTGGCGCAGATACGGGAGGACGCCCGGCTGGGGCGGGGCTGCATCGTGGGGCGCGGGGCGTACGTGGGGCCCGGTGTGCGCATCGGCGACCACGTCAAGCTGCAGAACTACGCACTGGTCTACGAGCCCGCCGAACTGGGCGACGGAGTCTTCATCGGCCCGGCGGCGGTGCTCACCAACGACTTCTACCCCCGCGCGGTCGACCCGGACGGGCGGCTGAAGCGCGACGGCGACTGGGAGGCCGCCGGGGTCGTGGTCGCCGAGGGGGCCTCCCTGGGGGCCCGTTCGGTGTGCGTGGCCGGGGTGCGCGTCGGGCGCTGGGCCCTGGTCGCGGCGGGCGCGGTGGTGTCGCGGGACGTCCCGGACTTCGCGCTGGTGGCGGGGGTGCCGGCCCGGCGGATCGGCTGGGTGGGCCGGGCCGGGGTACGCCTGGTGGAGAGCGGTGACGAGCCGGGGGTCTGGCGGTGCCCGCGCACCGGAACGCTGCACGACGAGAGGGACGGCGGGCTCACCGAACGCACCTGACGCAATGCCGGAGATATTCGGGCACCGGCATTTCCTCAAAACCACAATCAACGAACATCCGTGGGCATACCGTGTCCCTGCACACGGGATCTGAGCTGGCAACAGGCCGTGTTCGGTGGGGGGTTGTGTACGACGAGGGCACCGCGGGCCATGCCGTGCGGCGCGGGTTCACCGTGCTCGCCGACACGTTCGCGCACGTGCGTGCCCCGGTCCGCGGCATCGCTGGGGGGTCCAGTGGCGGCCTCGGACGGCTCGTGTCACCCGGCGTGAGGACGCCGCGGGCGCGGGCGCCGTCACGCGCAGTTCCCCTCCGTCGGGCGACGACCGCCAGGTCCGTCCGAGGAGCGATCAGAGGGGGTAGCCGTGATGGAGCCGCACAACTCGGACGCACGGGGTGCGTGCCGTACCCGGGAGGCCGGGGTGGGGACCCGATGACGACCGCACGATTATCCGCCCTGGCGGAAGCGGACCTGCCGCTGCACGCCCTCGCCGAGCGGCTGCTCGCCCTGGCCGAGGCGGGGCTGCCCGAGATGTACCTGCCCGACGCCGAGACCTTCGTGTTCACCCGGGCCGGGACGGTCTCCCCCGACGGAAGCCGCCGCCTGGAGCAGCGGGGCACGAGCACCCGGTACGCGGCCATCACCGCCCTCGGGGCCCGGTTCCTGCCCGAGGAACGCCAGCGCGCCCTGTTCGGCGGGCGCAGCGCCCAGGAGTTCGCGGGGCTGCTCGTGGAGCGGCTGGCGGGGGTGGTGAACCTCGGTGACGCGGCGCTGATCGCCTGGGCCGCCGCCGAGACCGCCCACCCCAAGCTCTCCGACGCCCTGGACCGGATGGCCGCGCTGGACGCGCCCGGGCGTCCGCGGTACACGGTCGAGGCGGCCTGGGTGCTCTCCGCCCTCGTGGCCGCGCGCGCCTGCGGGGACGTGGAGGACCGCATCGCGCTCGCCCGCCGGCGGCTGCTGGCGGCCAGAGCCACCGGCCCCCTCTTCGCGCACGCCACCGGGCCCGGGCTGGTGCCCCGGTACCGCGACCACGTGGCCTGCTTCGCCGACCAGACGTATCCGCTGCAGGCACTGGCCCGGCTGCACGCGAGCGGCGACGACCCGCAGGCCCTCGCGGCCGCCGACGCCTGCGCCGCCCGCATCTGCGCCCTGCAGGGCGACGGCGGCCAGTGGTGGTGGCACTACGACGCCCGCCGCGGCACCGTGGTGGAGGGCTACCCCGTCTACAGCGTCCACCAGCACGCGATGGCCCCGACCGCCCTGTTCGACCTGGCCGAGGCGGGCGGCACGGACTTCGGCCCGGCGATCCGCCGGGGGCTGCGCTGGATGACGGACGTACCCGAACTCGCCGGGCCCACCGGGGCCCCGCGCGAGCCGATGATCCGCGAGGACCACGGCGTCACCTGGCGCAAGGTCTACCGGGGCGATCCGAGGAAGGCCGTGCGTGCCGCCCGCGGGCTCACCGCCAAGGTGGCCCCGCGGGCCCGCCTCGCACCCCTGGACCTGCTGTTCCGGCCCGGCTCGGTGGACCGCGAATGCCGTCCGTACGAGTTCGGCTGGCTCCTGTTCGCCTGGCTCGGGGGGCTGGCGCGATGACGCGACGGCCCTGCCTCTTCGGGGTGTCGCTCGACGCCCTCACCATGGACGAGACCGTGCAGCGCTGCCTGGACGCGGTGCGGCGCGGGGAACAGATCGAGATCGGCATGGTCAACGCCGCCAAGCTGGTCAACATGCGGCGCGACCCGCGTCTCGCCGAGGCGGTCGCCGGCTGCGACCTCGTCCTGGCCGACGGCCAGGCGGTGGTCTGGGCCGGCCGGATCCTGGGCGTCCGGCTGCCCGAACGGGTCGCGGGCATCGACCTGTTCATGCGGCTGCTCGCCGCGGCCGAGGTGGCGGACATCCCCGTCTACCTGCTCGGCGCCGAACAGAGCGTCCTGGAGATGATGCTCCGCCAGATCTCCGCACGCTTCCCCCGGCTGCGGGTGGCCGGCAGCCGCAACGGCTACTTCGCCGACCGCGACCAGGAGCCCATCGCCGACGCCATCGCCGGCAGCGGCGCCCGGCTGCTCTTCCTCGGCATGACCTCGCCGAAGAAGGAGATCTTCACCGCCGGCTACGGCAAGCGCACCGGCGCCCACGTGGTCCACGGCGTCGGCGGCTCCTTCGACATCCTCGCCGGCATCACCAAGCGGGCTCCCCTGGTCTGGCAGCGGATGGGACTCGAATGGTTCTACCGCACCCTCCAGGAGCCGCGCCGGCTCGGCAAGCGCTACCTCACCACCAACGCCGCCTTCCTCCTCATGACGGTCAAAGAGCTCATCCACCGCACCCCGTCCGCCGGTTCCGCGAACAGGAGTCACTGATGCGTGTCGTCGTCGTGGGACAGGGCTACGTCGGACTGCCGCTGGCCGTCCGGGCCGCCGAGGTCGGACACCAGGTGATCGGGTACGACGTGGACGCCCGGCGGGTCAAGAGCCTCGCCGCCGGCGAGTCGTACGTGGAGGACGTCTCCAGCGAGCGGCTGGGCCGCGCGCTGGCCAACGGCAGTTACCGGCCCAGCGAACTGGCCCGGGACTGCGGCGGCTTCGACGTGGCGGTGGTCACCGTACCCACGCCCTTGCAGGAGGGCGCTCCCGACCTGCGCTACATCGAGGAGTCGGCGCGCACCCTCGCCCGGTTCCTGCGCCCCGGCGCCACGGTGGTGCTGGAGTCCACCACCTATCCCGGCACCACCGAGGAACTGTTCGCGCCGATCCTGGAGGACGGCTCGGGGCTCACCGCCGGCGCCGACTTCCACCTCGGCTACAGCCCGGAGCGCATCGACCCGGGGAACACCGTCTGGGGCTTCCAGCAGACCCCCAAGGTCGTCTCCGGCATCGACGCCGGCTCGCTGAAGGCCGTCGAGGCCTTCTACGGAGAGCTCGTCGACACCACGGTGCCGGTGCGCTCGCCGAAGGAGGCCGAGCTGGCCAAGCTGCTGGAGAACACCTTCCGGCACGTGAACATCGCGCTGGTCAACGAGATAGCGATGTTCGCCCGCCACCTCGACATCGACGTGTGGCAGGCCATCGAGGCGGCGTCCAGCAAGCCCTTCGGCTTCATGAAGTTCACGCCCGGCCCCGGGGTCGGCGGCCACTGCCTGCCCATCGACCCCTCCTACCTGTCCTGGCGGGTCCAGCGCGAGCTCGGCCAGAGCTTCCGCTTCGTCGAGCTGGCCAACGACATCAACAGCCACATGCCCGAGTACGTGACGCGCCGCGTCATCGACGCGCTCAACGGCAAGCGCCGCTCGGTCAACGGCTCCCGGGTCCTGCTGCTCGGTCTGGCCTACAAGAAGAACACCGGCGACGCCCGCGAGTCGCCCGCGGTGCGCATCTCCCAGCTGCTCCTCGACATGGGGGCCAAGGTGCGCGCGGCCGACCCCCACGTGGTGGAGGACGTCACCGTGGACGCGCGCCTCGTCCGCGTGGAGCCCACGCGCAAGGAGCTCGCCGCCGCCGACGTGGTCGTCCTGCTCACCGACCACGACTCCTTCGACTACCAGATGGTCACCGAGCACGCGGCGTTCGTCCTCGACTGCCGCAACCGGATGACCGGCCCCATGGTGGAGGTGCTCTGAGCCCATGACCAGGATCGTCTGCGTGGCCGGAGCGCGGCCCAACTACATGAAGATCAAACCGGTGATGGACGCACTGGAGCGCCGGGGCGCCGAGGTGGTCCTCGTCCACACCGGCCAGCACTACGACGACGCCATGAGCGACGTGTTCTTCCGCGACCTCGGTATCCGCACACCGGACCGGTTCCTCGGCGCCGGCTCGGGCACCCACGCCCAGCAGACCGGGCGGGTGATGGCCGCCTTCGAGCCGCTGCTCGACGAACTGGCGCCGGACGCCGTCGTGGTCGTCGGCGACATCAACTCCACGCTGGCCTGCGCCCTGGTGACCGCGAAGGCCGGCCCGCTGCTGGCCCACGTGGAGGCCGGGCTGCGCAGCCGTGACTGGACGATGCCCGAGGAGGTCAACCGGGTCGCCACCGACCGGGTGAGCGACTACCTGCTGGCCCCCTCGCCCGACGCCGCCGCGAACCTGCGGGCGGAGGGCTACCGGGAGGACCAGATCCACGTCGTCGGCAACGTCATGATCGACACCCTCCTCGCCAACCTGGAGCGGGCCAGACGGTCGGACGTCCTGGACCGGTACGGGCTGACACGCGGCGGATACGGCCTGGTCACCCTGCACCGGCCGGCCAACGTGGACGACCCGGCGGCGCTGCGCGGCCTGCTGAAGGCCCTCGGTGAGATCGCCGGCCGCTGCCCGCTGCTGCTGCCCGTGCACCCGCGGAGCGCCGAGCGGGTGGCCGGACAGGGCGTGCCGGAGGGCGTCCGCCTGGTGCCGCCCGCCGGTTACCTCGACTTCATCGCCCTCCAGGACTCCGCGCGCCTGGTGCTCACCGACTCCGGGGGCGTCCAGGAGGAGACCACCGCCCTGGGCGTGCCCTGCGTGACCCTGCGGGAGAACACCGAGCGTCCCGTCACCGTCGAGGAGGGCACCAACGTCCTGGCGGGCACCGACCCGGAACGCATCGTGGCCACCGTGCACCGGGTGCTCGACGACCCGCCCGCCGCCCGCTGCCCCGCGCTGTGGGACGGCCACGCCGGCGACCGCGTCGCCGAGGTCCTGCTGGGCGGCGCGGCCGCGGGCACCCGGCCGCGGCCCACCGACCTCGTCCCGTAACACCGCACCGCGAAGGGGAAGACCATGGATCTCGCCGAGATCTGGCGGGTCATGCGCAGACGCTGGTACGTGCTGCTGCCCGGACTGCTGCTCACCGCGGCGCTGACCACGGGTGTGTACCTGCTGGTCCCGGTGCAGTACGTGTCGCAGAGCACCGTGACGCTGCTGAACTCGAAGAAGGCCACGGTGGCCTTCGACGGCAACCCCTTCCTGAGCACCCAGGCCTCGCTCACGGGCATGGCCGACGGCCTGGCCCGCAACCTCAACTCCGACGACTCCGTCGCCGACCTCACGTCCCTGGGCGTCACCGGAACGCACGAGGCGAAGATCGCCGACAACGCCCAGGGGCCCTTCATGTGGCTGAGCGTCACCGGAACCGACCCGGCCGCCGTCCGGAAGTCGGACGAGATCTTCACCGCGTACGCGGAGAAACGGCTGATGGAGTTCCAGACCCAGCAGTCGGTGGCCCCCGAGGCCATGATCCGCATGGCCACCATCGTCCCTCCGCAGAAGCCGGAGGCGCAGACCAAGGCCAGGCTCCAGTACCTCGTCATGGCGGGCGCGCTCGGCTTCGTCCTCAGCGTGGTGGCCACCTTCTACGTCGAGGCGCGGCGCCGCCGCCCGCAGACGCCCGGCCGGCACCGGCCCGCCGGGGGCGAGGAGGCCGTACCGGGCCCGTACGAGGGGGACGACGGCGGGGAGGAGACGAGCGCGTCCCACCCGGCCGCTTCCGCCCCGGCCGCCTCCGCCGTGGCCGGATCGCCGTGACCGGATCCGCGGCGGACACCGCGGCCACGCCCGCTGCGGCGCCGCCCTCGCTGGGACGCAAGGTCGGCTCCGCCGCCAAGTGGAGCCTGATCAACACGGTCGTCATGCGGCTCGGCAACTTCGCCACCGGCATCGTCCTGGCCCGCTTCTTCCTCGGCCCCGAGGCCTGGGGCGTGTACGGGATCGCCCAGACGGTCCTGCTGGTCCTGCTCTCCGCGAACGAGCTCGGCGTCTCGCTGGCCATCGTGCGCTGGGAGGGCGACCCGCGCCGCTTCGCCCCGACCGTCCTGACCCTGAGCGCGGTCTCCAGCTGCCTCCTGTACGCGGCGCTGTTCGCCACGGCGCCCGCGGTGGCCGGCGTACTCGGCTCGCCCGAGGCCTCCGGGGTCCTGCGGGTGATGTGCCTGTGCGTGGTTCTCGACGGGCTGTCCCAGGTCCCCGCGGGCTTCCTCACCCGGGAGTTCGCACAGGGCCGGCGGATGGCGGTCGACGCGCTCAACTTCACGCTCAGCACCGGCGTGACCCTGCTGCTGGCCGTCGACGGCTGGGGCGCCATGAGCTTCGCCTGGGGTTCCGTCGCCGGCAACGTGGCGGCCCTGATCGGCTGCTCCCTGGCCGCCCCCGGCACCCTGAGGTTCGGCTGGGACCGCGAACAGGCCCGGGCGCTGCTGCGGTTCGGCCTCCCGCTCGCCGGGGCCAGCATGCTCGCGCTGGGCGTCGTCAACGTGGACACCATGGTCGTGGGTTCGGCCCTGGACCCGCTGGCCCTCGGCTTCTACGTGCTCGCCTTCAACATCTCCGGCTGGCCCGTCCGCATCATCTCCGAAGCCGCCCGCCGGGTCTCCTTCGCGGGATTCTCCCGCCTGGCCGACTCGCCACAGGCGCTGGCCGCCGGCTTCGGCCGGGCCCTCGGCGTCGTGGTGACGGCCACCGTCCCGCTCTGCGTCCTGCTGGCCGCCCTCGCCGCGCCGATCGTCGACCTCGTCTACGGCGAGCGCTGGCTGCCCGCCGCCCGCGCGCTGCCCTGGCTGATGGCGCTCGGGCTGGTCCGCATCGGCTGCGAACTGGCCTACGACTGCCTCGTGGCGATCGGCCGGCGCCGCTCGCTCATCGCGGTCCAGGGGCTGTGGCTCCTCGTCCTGATCCCCGCCCTCGTGGCCGGCGCCCGTACCGGCGGGATCGTCGGGGTGGCCCAGGGCCACGTCCTGGTCGCCGGCGCCGTCGTGGTGCCGGTGTTCCTCCTCGCCCTGCACCGCGGGGGCGTCGGCCTCGGCACGGTCGCACGGGCCTGCGCCTGGCCCCTCCTGGGCGGAGCGGTGATGGCCGCGGCGGTCCTCGTGCTGGAGCGCGCCCTCGGCGACGGCGTCCTCGCGCTCCTGGTGACCGGACTCGCCGGGACCCTCCTCTACGGGGTGTGCGTGCTGCCCGCGCGCGGTCTGCTACGGGGTGCGCGGGCGTGAGCCGGGACCGCGGGCGCCGGGCCGCCCGGCTGCTCACCGGGGTACTGGCGGCCGTCGTCCTCCTCCTGTGCCTGCCGGGGCCCGCCGGGGTGAGCGAGCGCGCGGACGCGCCCTCCGCGACCCCGTCCGCCACCCTTCCCGGGACGGGTACGCCCGGACCCACGGCCACCGCGAGCCCCACCGGCCCCTCCGGCACCCCTTCCGCGGCCCCCTCCCCGGCCCCCTCGGAGGGGGCGGGCGAAGCGTCGCCGGGCGCCTCCGCCTCCGCCTGCGCCTCGCCCGGGGCCTGCGGATTCCCCGACGCGAGCACCACCGGCCCCCGGACCGCCCTGGAGCGGCACGACACCGGCAACCTGTCCGTCAAGAAGGACGGCACCGTCATCAAGGGCTGGGACATCCACGGCTCCCTGGACATATACGCCGACGACGTCACCGTCATCGACAGCAGGATCACCTCGGCCAACTGGTGGGGGATCAACCTGCGGCCCGGCTTCGGCGGACTGAAGGTCCTGCACACCGCCATCACCGCCGTGCCCGGCAAGGGCCCGGACAACGGAGGGGTGAACTACGCGGTCTCGAACATGGGCGGCAGCTCCATCGAGGTCGGCTGGTGCGACATCTCGGTGTTCGGCAACGCCCTGTCCATGGGCCAGGGGGACCTGCACGACAACTACGTCCACGACATCGTCGCCTTCCGCAACCAGGGCGGCGAATGGCAGCACACCGACGCCGTCATCAGCGGAGGCGGCAACCAGGGCCGCCTCACCCTGCGCCACAACACCCTGCTGAACTCCACCCCGGTGGACCGCGGAGCCACCGCGGCCGTGGGCCTGTTCGCCGACACCGGGGCCGTCTCCTCCGTCGTCGTCGACGGCAACTGGCTGGCCGGGGGAGCGTACGCCCTCTACGGCGGCGGGCCCGGCGCCACCGGCATCGAGGTGACGGACAACGTCTTCTCCACCCAGTACCACCCGGGCGGCGGAGCCTACGGGCCGGTCGCCGCCTGGAACGCGGGCGGCGCCGGAAACGTGTGGCGGGGCAACCGCATGTCCGACGGCCGGCCCGTCACCCCCCAACCCACCGGCTGAGAAGGCGAGTCCACCATGTCCCGGATCGCGCGGGCCCCTTGGGAACTGCTCAAGCGGACCTTCGGCTGGCTGGTCCTCTTCGAGGCCCGGAACAAGATCCTGCTGGCCCCCACCGCCGTACGGCTGCGCTCCTTCGAGGACGCGGAGACCGCCCGGCTGGGCGCCGCCCTGGGCCGGCCCCCGACGGCCCTGGTCGCCACCGTGATCGCCACCCACCGGCGCCCCGAGGCCCTGCGCGCGGCGGTCCGCTCGGCGCTGGACCAGACCGTCACCGACCAGGTCGTCATCGTCGTCGACGACGGCGCGGGCCTTGGCGAACTGCCTGAAGACCCACGGCTGTTCGCGGTGTCGCTCGCCCGCAACACGGCGACGGCCGGCGTCGTGCGCAACGTCGGGATCCGGCTGACGCGATCGCGGTACGTGGCCTTCCTCGACGACGACAACCTCTGGGAGCCCGACCACCTGGCCCAGGCCCTCGCGGCGCTGGAGCCGCCCGGCGGGCCCGACGCCGTCTACACCGCACTGCGCAGGGTGCTGCCCGACGGCCGCGAGCGGGACGTCCTGTCGGTGCCCTTCGACCGCCGGCGCGCCGCCCACGAGGCCTTCCTGGACACCAACGCCTTCGTCGCGCGCCGCAACCGCTCCCTCCACTTCAGCCGACTGCGCCGCACCCCCGAGGTGCTGCCCCGCGAGGACTGGGAGCTGGTGCGCCGCTACAGCCGCCGTCACGCGGTGCGCCACCTGCCCCGGGTCACCGTGCGCTACCTGGTCAACCCGGAGAGCTTCTGGACCGCGTGGGAGGGCCCCGGCGCGCCGTAGCGCCGACGGGAAGGCTGCCTACGCTGGAAGGGGCTCGCCCGTCGTCTCCAGCGAGGTGGACCGATGACCACGCAGCGCACCGCCACCAGGAAGAACGCCACCACCACGCACACCGCCACCGCTGCCGCCGTCGCCGCCGTGTGCCTGCTGTCCGGATACGCCCCCGCGCCGGCCCCGGACACCGGTCCCTGCCCGACCTCGCCGGCGGACAGCTTCTGGCGGGCGCCCGTGGACGCGCTTCCCGTGCACCCGCGCTCCGCCCAGTACGTCGCGTCGATCGGTGCCGAGGCACCCCTGCACCCGGACTTCGGGTCGGGGCTCAGCGACGGCCGGCCCTTCGGCATCCCCATCACGGTCTCGGACCAGCAGGTGCCCGAATCGAAGGTCACCCTGGACTACGCCGAGGAGAGCGAGAGCTCCGGCTACCGCATCCCGCAGCATGCCAAGATCGAGAACGGTCCGGCGAGCGACGGGGACCGGCACGTCGTGGTCTGGGACCGCGCCCTGTGCAAGTCCTACGAACTGTGGGACGCCCACCCGCAGGGCGACAACGCCTGGCACGCCGGCTCGGGCGCGATCTTCGACCTGCGGAGCAACCGGCTGCGCCCCGACGGGTGGACCTCGGCCGACGCCGCCGGTCTCGCCATCCTCCCCGGTCTGGTGCGCCCCGACGAGGCGGCGAGCGGGCGGATCGACCACGCGATCCGGATCACCGTGCCCCGCTCGGACCAGAGCTACGTCTGGCCGGCACGGCACCAGGCGGGCTCCGCGGCGGACCCGTCGCTGCCGCCGATGGGCCTGCGGTTGCGCCTCAAGAGCTCCGTGGACACCTCGCGGCTTCCCCCGCAGGCGAAGGCCGTGGCCGAGGCACTCGCGACGTACGGCGCCATCGTGGCGGACAACGGCTCGGCCTGGTTCCTCTCCGGTGAGGAGAACGCCGCCTGGGACAACGCCCAGCTCGACACCCTCAAGGGCTTCAAGGGCTCGGACTTCGAGGCGGTCGACGCCTCCGGACTCATGCGGTCGCCGGACTCGGGCGCCGTCGCGCCGAGGTGACCGCGCCCCGGACCACCCCCTCCTACGGCCCCGGTGTGGCGCGCAGCGCGGACGGCCCGGCCAGGGCCTTCGCCGCCGCCGCGCTGGCCGGGCGGCCGAGTACGGCCCGCGAGGTCTCGCGCAGCAGGACGGCCGCGCGGAAGGCGGCGGTGGCGGCGGCGCCGTGCCGACGCCCGTAGAGCCGTACGCGGTTGAGGGTCAGCAGGGTCCACAGGCGCGGCGAGACCCGTGAGTCCCCGCCGAGGTGGGTGGCGGCGGCCGCGGGCTCCAGCCGGGTCAGGAAGCCGCGGTCGCGGGCCCGCAGGCAGTACTCGGTCTCCTCCGAGTAGAGGAAGAACGACTCGTCCCAGCCCCCGCACGCCTCCAGGCAGTCCCGGGACAGCGCCATCAGCGCGCCCGTCGCCCAGTCCACGACCGTCGCCCGCCCGTACGCGGCCGGGTCGGTGACCAGTTCGCTCCAGCGCGGGAAACGCCCGGCCCGGCGATTGCCCAGCACCGCCTCGCCGAGCGCCCGGGTCACGCTCGGCTCGCGGCGCAGCGAGTGCACCGGCGCACGGCCGCCCTCCTCGTAGAGCAGCGGGACGCTGATGCCCACCCGGCCGCCGCCGGGGGGCCGGGCGTCGAGAGCGTCCACGAGCAGCTCGGCGCAGCCGCGCCGCATCCGGATGTCCGGATTGCACACCAGGACCGCCCGGAAGCCGCCCTCCCACCCGGCGGCGGCCCCGAGGGCGGCGTTCACCCCGGCCGCGTAGCCGGCGTTCCGGCCGGTCTGCACCACGGTGGCGTCCGGGGCCAGGGAGCGGACGAGGTCCACGGTCCCGTCGGCCGAGTCGTTGTCGGCGACGACCAGGCGCCAGTCGAGCCCGGCCATCCCCTCGGGCAGGGAGGCGAGGAACTCCGGGAGCACCGGCGCGCTGTTCCAGGTGACGACGAGAACGGCTACGGGACCGGCTGTTCGAGAAGGGGCCGGGACGCGGGCACAGTGGTCGGACGGCATGGGGACTCCACGGTTGCGGGCGTCGGCTCGGCGCGCCGGATGAAGCCGAGGCAGCTGCCTCCGGCGGCGATCGTCAGGAAGAACATCCCGGCGAACATCGGGAAGCTGAGGGCGTCGAAGGTGGCGCTGATGACCAGGGCGACGAGGGCCGAGGCGAAGAACGCCTGGCCCAGTTCCCGGTCCGACTCGGTGCGGGCCAGCCTGCGGACGGCGCCGCCCTGGTGCACGCCGGTGAAGAGGAGGACCAACAGCGCGATCAGCCCCACCAGGCCCATCTCGGCCAGCGTCAGCATGTACTGGTTGTCGGTGAAGAAGAACAGCTCGGGCAGGAAGGTCCCGAAGCCCCGCCCGACCAGGGGGCGTTCGTCGAGGTAGGGGACGATCGCGCTGTACTTCACGGTGCGCGCCTGGGTACTGCTGTCGGAGTTCGTCAGGAAGGAGCCGAACAGCGTGGTGATGGTGCCGATCAGCCCGGGGACGATGACCTTGAAGCAGGCCACCGAGCCCATCAGCAGACCGATCGCCGTCCACCGCCGCTGCGGCTTCCAGCGCGGCAGCATCACCAGGACGACGATGAGCGCCCCGATGATGGATGTCCGTGACACCGTCAGCGGCAGGGCGCCCCCCATCAGCACCACCGGCCCCCACCGGCGCAGCGCGCCCAGGTGCCGGCGTACCGGATCGAAGGCCTGCTGCACGGCGAAGGGGAGCAGGAGGGCGAGCATCCCGCCGAACTCCAGGGGCTGGGCCGTGGTGGAGCGCGGCCGGGTGAAGGAGCCGCGGTCCAGGGTGGTGATCTGGGCGACGCTCGACTTGAGCCCCGGGATGCTGATCTTGTCGGCGATGTTCGTGGCGGTGAAGAAGTCGTAGTAGCCGATGGCGGCCACCACCGCCCCCATCACGACGGCCCGGCGCAGCAGCACGTCGAGCCGGGCCCGGTCCTGGATCCCGGCGGACACCAGCACCACCAGCGCCACCCAGACGAGCAGGGCGATCAGGCCGCGGTCGGCCCCCAGCACCTCCTTGCGCGAGCTGCCGCGGGTCGCGTTCGCGAGGTACGAGGCCAGCACGGAGAAGGCCAGCAGGCACATCACCACCCGGGGCAGCCGGGTGCCGGGCGCGGGGCGGATGCGGCCGGTGAGCCAGGCGGCCAGGTACCAGAACAGGCCGAGCAGGGCGAACACGTTGGCCGGTGTCCCCACGCCGCCCAGCCCCGGCAGGGTCAGGTTCGAGGGGATGAAGAAGGCCAGCGCCAGGTATCCGGTGAGCACCGCGGTGGCGTCCAGCTGCCGGCCCCGCGGCCTCCTGTGCGGACGCACCCGGCGCGAGCCGGCCGTGGCCCCAGCCGCGGCCGCCGCCGCGCGCCGGCGGCTGCGGACCGCCAGCAGGGTCTCCGTGAGGAAGGACAGGACGAAGGCGGCCGTGGTGCCCAGGATGACGACGCCCAGCACCTGCTGGTAGCGGCTCTTGAGCTGCGGCACCGGGGTCTGCGGCAGCACCACCGGCGCGCTCTGCACGAAGTACGCCGGCTCGACCTCGGCCGCGGCCTGGAGCGCGGTGAGCTGCTCCCCGGCGAAGGCGGTCAGCTTGTTCGTCTCGTCGAGCACCTTCGCCCGGTCGGTCCCGGTGACGGTCAGCGTCAGCATCGGCCCCGAGGTGTTGGCGGCGAACCCGACCGTATAGGGGTCGCTCACGCCGATGCCCTGCAGGTCCCGCGCCGCGTCGGTCCCCGACAGGGTCCTGATCAGTACGTCGGCGGTCACGACCAGCGAACCGCCGGCGTTCGAGAGGGGGTTGCCGAAGGCGGGGGCCAGTTCGGCCACCGCCGTGGAGTCGAGCAGCGCCACCGAACTCTGCGACTGGTACGCCACCGGCACCGACCGGTACAGGTGCGCGCCCGCGAGCAGGCTGATCAGAGTCAGGGGCACCATCACGTACCAGCGGCGGCGCAGCACCGCGAAGATCTCACCGATGCTCACGAACACCCCCCGGAGCAGGGCGCGTTGATGGCCGGTTTGACGGCGGGCCTACCCGCGTCCTGGGAGGATCGGTCATGACGGAAGGAATCCCCGTGTCGCCTGGTGAGTTGGTCCGTGCGCTGCGTCGGCGCTGGTACGTCCTGGTCGTGGCGGCCCTGCTCGCGGCCGCCGGAGCCCAGCTGGTGCTCCACCCCACCCGGACGTACCTGAGCACGGCCATCGTGGTCCTCAAACCGCCGGTGACCGGCAACCAGCCGAACCAGCTCGCCAATCTCCAGCCCCCGCTCGCCGCCGTCTCCTACGCGGTGGTGCGACAGCTGGAATCGCCCGCCGGGGCGGACGAGCTCGCCGCGGCCGGAGTCCGCGGCACCTACCGGCTCATCCCGCGCAACAGCGGGACCAGCGTCACCCCGCGCTACCTGATCCCCTCCCTGCAGGTCCAGGCGGAGCAGTCCGACCCCGCCGCGGCCGACGCGGCCGTACGGAAGATCATCGAGCTCTACACGCAGCACCTGGCGGACCTGCAGACGCAGCAGGAGATCCCCGAGAGCGCGCGGATGAGCGTGACCCTGCTGGTGGCGCCCACCGCGGTCGCGCAGACCGGCACCAAGAGCAGGGCGCTGGCCGGGGTGGCGCTGCTGGCCGCCGTCGCCGGGGTGGCGGCGGCCCTGTGGACCGATCAGGTCCTGACGCGCCGCGCCCGTCGCCGGCGCGCCACCGCCACCGCCGTCGCCACCGAAGAGGCCGACGCGGGCGCGGGCGCGGGTCCCACGGACGCCGGCGAGGCGCACGCGCCCCTCGCCGGGGCGTCCCGCTGAGGACGGGCGAGCGTCCATCAGATCCCTCGGCGCTTCCAGGACCGCCACCAGAGCCACTCGCGGCCCCGGTCCACGACCGCCGAGAGCACCAGCGGCTGGAGGTACGGCATGACGCGCGCACCGATGCGCCGGCGCCTGCGCAGCGCCCGGTACTCGGCCAGAGCGGTGTGACCACCGGGCACGCACTCGGCGGCGAACTCCTCCAGCTCCTCGACCGGGACCACCGCCGTGCGCCCCCGGTCGTAGGCGCGGTAGGCGCGCCGCAGCGCGTACCGGGCGAGCCGGGTGCGGGCGTCCTGCGCGAGCCGGTCCGGATCCGGCAGGAGGCCGGCGCACTTGTCCAGCACCGAGTCGAAGGCGACGAGGCGCTGGCGCAGGTCGTCGAGCTGCCCGCCGAAGTCGGTGAGGGACATGTTGTCGCCGTGCACGCGGTAGAAGGCCTGGTCGGCGCCGCTGACGTAGCCCACGTCGGCGTGCGCCGCGAGCCGCATCCACATCTCGATGTCCCCGGCGTGCGGCAGCTGCGGATCGTAGCCCCCGACCTTGCGCTGGAGGCTGGTGCGCACGACCACCTCCGGTGAGGTGATGCAGCCGGTGCCCTCGCGGAACCGCCGCTCCAGCCACCACTGTCCCGGATAGACGACCGACCCGGTGCTGCGGGTACGGGCCGCGGGCAGCGGGCCGCCGTGGCGGAAGCGCAGCGGCCGGCCGTAGCAGAAACCCGCCCGCGGATGCGCGTCCAGCAGGGCCGCGGCGCGCACCAGGGCCCCCGGGACCAGCCGGTCGTCCGCCGAGACCAGGGCGACGTAGTCGCCGTCGGCCCACTCCAGCAACCCCTCGTTGTAGGTGGCGATGTGGCCCTGGTTGCGCTCGTGGACCCGCACCTCGATCCGCGGGTCCGCGGCCGCCAGGGCCCGGGCGACGGCCGCGGAGTCGTCCGGCGAGGCGTCGTCGATGATCAGCACCCGGACGTCCACGCCCTCCTGCTCGTCCAGGACGCTCTTGACGCAGTCGGCCAGGAAGTGGCCGTACTTGTAGCAGGGGATCACCACGCTGACGGTGCTCACGGGCCGGTCACCTCCGAGGAGTCGGCCGACGGTGCGGCGGAGGGCGGGGTGGTGGTGAAGAGCGGCCCCACCCAGTAGTTCACCGAGCCGAAGGTGTTCGCGGGGAAGGCCGTGGCCGCCCCGTACTTGTAGAGCCCGTTGCCGGCGCCCGCGCCGCCGTCGGCCGGCGCCACGAGCGGGTAGGAGCGGTGCGCGCCGGTGAAGTAGCCGCCGTCCACCGAGTAGTTGCCGTTCGGCGCGTGGTAGGAGGCCACGTACGAGGTGCCCGCCGTGATCGGCACGGGGGAGGCGAACTGGAGCCGTTGCCAGCCCGTCAGCGTCTCGCTGCCGAAGGTGCCGGTGGCGAGCAGCGTGCCGCCGGCGGTCCACAGGCTGCCGGTGTGGGTGCCGGTGTTGCCGGGGCCCTTGTAGAAGGTGACGCCGGTGACGTAGCCGCTCACCGCGGACTGGAAACGGGTGCCCAGCTCCACCGAGTTGGCGTCGTCGCCCACGTTGGCGGTGCTCGGCGTCGCCGTCGCGCTCCACAGGCCGCACGGGCAGTTCACCGTCGGCGGGCTCGCGCTGGTGGTGAAGTTCCACGTGACCGGCGCGGCCATGGCGTTGCCCCACAGGTCGGAGGCCTGTACGGACGCCGTGTAGGTGGTGCTCAGCGCCAGCTCGCTGGTCGGGGTGAAGGTGGCGCTGTTCGAGGAGCCGAGGACCTTGGTGCCCGGCACGGCGGCTCCGCCGGAGTCCTTGAGGGTGAACACCAGGGAGTCCGCGTCGACGGCGCCGCTGAAGGTGGCCGTGAGCGCCGCGGTGATGGCGGTACCGGTCGCCGCGGACTGCGGCGAGGTCGAGGTGACGGTGGGCGGTGTCGTGCTCGCGGTGGCGGTCTCCAGGACGGCGTCCACCCAGTAGTTGCTGCCGGAGGAGGCGGTGGCGGGGAATCCGCCCGTTGCGCCGTAGCGGTAGACGCCGTTGCCGCCGTCGGTGCCGCTCTTCAGCGCCGTGAGCGGGGCGAGTCCCGCGTCGCCCCCCGCGAAGGTGGTGTCGAAGGAGTAGCCGCCGTGCGGGGCGAAGTAGGAGGCGATGTAGGTGGTGTTGGCCTTGACCGGCACGGGTGAGGAGAAGTTCAGCTGCTGCCAGCCGGAGGCCGTCTCGTTGGTGAAGGTGCCGGTGGCCAGCCGCTGGCCGGTGCTGCTCCACAGGCTGCCCGTGTGGGTGCCGGTGTTGGCGGGGGACTTGTAGAAGCGGACACCGGTGATCGAACCGGGCGCCGAGGAGCGGATCTTCACGCCGAGCTCGACGGCGCTGCCGTCACCGGCGTTGACGGTGCCGGGCACGGCCGCCGCCGGCCATACCGTGCAGGGGCACTGCTGGGGTCCGACGGTCAGCGCCACCGTGGTGGTGGCGCCGATGTTCACGCTGTCGTCCACCGCGCGCACCTTGATCTGCGCCGGGCCCGGGGCGGTCGGGGTCCACGTGTGGCTCCAGGAGCCGAGGCCCGTCGCCGCCTTCCAGGTGGTCCCGCCGTCGGTGGACACCTCCACACGGGCCACCACGCCGCCGCCCGTATCGGTCGCCGTACCGGTGACCGTGACGGGCCGCAGCGCGGGCACGGTGGCGTTCGACGTCGGGCTCGCGACCGTGACGGCCGGTCCCGCCGTATCGGCGGAGGCGCTCGCCGGGACCAGGCCGGACTGCAGGGACCGGGGCTGGACGCCCATGTCGGCGAACACGTTCACCGTGGCCTGCTGCATCCGCTTGTCCTCGGTGACCACCGCGTCGTCCGGATTGCCGACCGGCATGTTGGTCAGGCCCCAGGACCACTGCACGGTGCCCGCCCCGAACACCAGCGCGCCCGAGGCCTGGTCCCGGAAGGCGACCAGGCTGTGCGTCGCGGTGCCGTTGCCGTAGGTGTTCCCGTAGTCGAGCAGGAGCTTGCCGTCGTCGACGTCCACCGTGGTGGAGGACATCCGGATCTGCCCGGCGGGCCGGGTCGCGTTCTCCACGTCGCTGTCCCACTCGTAGCCGAGCGTTCCGACGGGGAACGTGGCGGTCTGGGACGGGGTGAGGTTGGCGACCGTGGTGCCCCGCCACAGCCGCAGCTTGGCGAAGGAGCCCGGCACGGTGATCGCGTCGCTGCGGTAGCCGTTGACGCTGAACATCGAGCCGGTCAGCTGGTTCTGCGGCTGGAAGGGCCGCCCGCCGGTGGCGCCGGCCGGGTCCATGAAGGTGCCCGTCCAGATCCCGCTCGGGTCGGGGACGCCGTTGGGCTGCGGGAAGGACAGCTTGGTCTCCTTGTAGGAGACCAGCGTCCGGTTGGCCGTGGACGTGCCGTCGATGCTCGGGGCGAGGCGGGTCTTCCAGAAGACCTCGTTGCCGCTGAAGTACGTCTGGTGGACCCCGGCCCTGCGCGCGTTCAGCGCGTTCGTGAACTGCTCCTGGGTCCAGTACTCGTCGTGGCCCGAGGACATGAACACCTTGTGGTTCGCCAGCTGCGCACCGCGGGTGGACACGTCGATGCCGGACATGTAGCTCACGTCGTAGCCGTTGCGCTCCAGCCAGGAGACCATCTGGAACTCGGACCCGTAGATCCCGTTGTCCCCGCCGATGTCCATCGGCCGGTTGTAGCTGACCTCGTACGCCCGCCCGTCCGGGGCCGGCCCGCCGCCGTCGTAGAGGTCCTGGCCGCCGTAGTCGTTGTACGCCTGCCAGGTCTGGTCGCTGGTCTGCACCACGATGTCGGAGTGGCTGGAGTCGTCGCGCACCACGAACGGGTAGGGCATCACCCCGTTGCCGTCCGCCTGGTCGAAGTTGACCACGTACAGACCGGAGACCGCGTCGGACGGCACCGTCCAGGTCGCCGTGACCGGCCAGTTGCCGCAGTCGACCAGACCGGTGGAGGCCTTGGTGGCGCAGGCGCGTGGGTTCCCGCCCGGCAGGACGTTCGCCGGGTACGTCTGGGCGGCCTGGGCCGCGGTCGACTGGAGGCGGGCCCCGTCCCCCGCGTAGTGGCCCAGGCGGAAGACCGAGACGCGGTACGGCGTCGGCGACTGGATCTTGAACTGCACGGTGTCGCCGGGCCGGACGCTCGTCTGGGCCGGGAAGCCCTTGATGTCGCCGTACGCGCTGGGCGCGAACCAGTCGGACATGGGCGTGCCCGGCTTGGAGTTCTCGCACACGATCGCGTTCGCACCGGGACCGCAGGGGTCGGCGGCGCCGGCCACCGAGGCCGGCGGGAGGACCGTGGCCATCAGGGCCGCGATCACGGTGAAGAGTCCGTAGCGGAGCAGCCTTGTCCGTCTGTTCATCTGGACCTCATTGGTTTCGCGTCGACAGGGCGTCAGCGCAGGGCGTCCGCGAGCGTGTCCACGACCCGCATCTGCTGAGCGGAGGTGATCTGCGGGAAGAGGGGGAGGGAGAGCATCCGGTCCGCGGCCCGCACGGCGTGCGGGAAGGCCCCGCGGCCGTGGCCGAGGTGGGAGAAGGCCGGGGTGAGGTGGACGGGGGCCGGATAGTGCACTCCCGCGCCGATGCCCTCCGCGTTGAGCTTGCCGACGACGGCGTCGCGGTCCGCGCCCGACACCCGTACGACGTACAGGTGCCACACGTGCACGTTGCCCTCCGCGGTGACCGGCAGGGTCAGGCGTCCGGCCGCCGCCCACGGGCCCAGCAGCTCGTCGTACCGGGCGGCGGCGGCCCGGCGGGCCGCGTTCCCCTCGGCCAGCCGGGCCAGCTTCGCCCGCAGGACCACCGCCTGCAGACCGTCCAGCCGGCTGTTGAACCCGGCCACGTCGTGGCGGTACTTGGCGACGCCGCCGTGGTTGGCGAGGGCCCGCACCCGATCGGCGCTCTCCTCGTCGTCGGTCACCACCGCGCCCGCGTCCCCGTACGCGCCCAGGTTCTTGCCCGGGTAGAAGCTGGTCGCGGCGATGCCGCCGCTGCCGGGGGAGCGGCCGTGCCGGGTCGCGCCCTGGCTCTGCGCCGCGTCCTCGACGAGCTTGACGTGCGCCGGCAGGTGCGCGGCCAGTTCCGCGGTGGCGGCGCACTGCCCGTACAGGTGGACCGGGACCACCGCGCGGGTGGCCTCGCCGACCGCGTCCAGCGCGGCCTGCGGGTCCATCAGCAGCGTGTCGGGCAGGCAGTCGACCAGCACCGGCCGGGCCCCGGTCCGGGCCACGGCGCCCGCGGTGGCGATGAAGGTGTTGGCGGGCAGCACCACCTCGTCACCGGGGCCGACCCCACTGGCGCGCAGGGCCAGTTCGAGGGCGTCGGTGCCGTTGGCCACGCCCACGCAGTGCCCGACCCCGGCGAAGGCGGCGTACTCGCGCTCGAAGGCCCGGACCTCCTCACCGCCGATGAACGCGGTGGCGGCCAGGACACGGTCGAAACCGGCCCGTACCTCCCCGGCCACCTCGGCGTGCGCCGCCTTCAGGTCGACGAGCGGTATCTGGTTCATCTGACTCGGCTCTCCATCCGTGTCTCCGGCCGCGGGCCGGTCGTCTGCTCGTCGGTCCCTAGCCCGTCGGCCCGCAGCCCGTCGGCCCGCAGCTCGTCGAGCGCGGGACGGTCCGCCGCGCGCAGCCGGCGGGCCGGGCTGCCGGCCCAGACCTCGCCCGGCGGCACGTCCCCGAGGACCGTGCTCCCCATCCCGGTCAGCGACCAGGCGCCGACCCGGGCGTACTCACGCACCAGCGATCCCGCGCCCACGTAGGCGCCCCGCCCCAGCCGCACCCCGCCGCCGAGCCGTACGCCCGAGGCGAGCGTCGCGAAGTCCCCGACGGCGTCGTCGTGGGTGAGGACCACCTGCGGCATCACCGCCACGTGGGACCCGACCCGGACGGCGGCGGTCAGCACGCAGTGCGCCAGCAGCACCGAGCCGGCGCCGAGCGTCGAGGACCCCGACACCACGGCCGTGGGGTGGACCACCGTCGCGTACCGGGCCGCGGGCAGGGCCAGGCGCCGCACCAGGCGGGCCCGTACGGCGTAGTCCCGCGGGCTGCCCACGCACACCACCACCCGGGCGGCGGCGTGCTCGTGCACCAGCTCGCAGCCGCCCAGCACCGCCGTCCCGTCCACGTCCCGGCCGTGCAGCGCGGGGTCGTCGTCGAGGTGCCCGGCGAGCCGCCACCGTGCGGGGCGGCCGCGCGCGACGTCCGCGGCGGCCACGTCCCGTACGGCCTGGGCGGTCTCCCGGGCGAACCCGCCCGCGCCGACGACCAGCAGGTCCTCGGTCACCGGCAGGTCCTCGGGCACCGGCGGTTCTCGGGTCAGGGCGGTGTTCATCCGCCCGCCCGGTCCCGCAGCACGGCCACCACCCGGTCCTGCTGGGCCTCGGTCATGGTGTGGAACAGCGGCAGGATCAGGGAGTCGCGGCTGATCCGCTCGGTCACCGGCAGCGGGGCCGCGCCGTGGCCCGCGTAGGCCGGCTCCAGGTGCGAGGCCATGATCCCGCGCCGGGCCGAGATCCCCGCCGCGCCGAGCACCGCGAGCAGTTCGTCGCGGCCGACGGGGAAGTCCCGGGCCAGCAGCACCCAGTACGACTGGAAGTTGCCCTGCCCGTGGGCGGGATCGCGGACCGGCCGTACGCCCGGGACCTCCCGCAGCAGCCGCGCGTACCGGGCGGCGAGCGCCCGCCGCCGGGCCACGATCGCGTCCAGCTTGCCCAGTTGGACCAGGCCGACCGCGGCCTGGATGTCGGTCATCCGGTAGTTGTAGCCGACCTCCAGATAGCTCTCGACGATCGGCTTGGCGCTCGCGTGCCGCTGCGCGGCGGACACGTTCATCCCGTGCTCGCGCAGCCGGCGCAGCCGCTCGGCCCACCGGGCGTCGTCGGTGGTCAGCATCCCGCCCTCGCCGGTGGTGATGACCTTGCGGGGGTGGAAGGACCAGGCGGCGAGCAGGGCGCCGTGGCCGACGGACTTGCCGCCGACCGTCGCGCCGATCCCGCAGGCCGCGTCCTCCACCAGCGCGAGGTCCCAGTCGGCGCAGGCCGCGCGCAGCGCGTGCACGTCGGCGGGCACCCCGCCCTGGTGGACGGCGAGCACCGCCTTCGTACGGGACGTGCGGACCGCGTCGACGGTGGCGGGCGTCAGGTTGCCGGTGGCCTCCTCGACGTCCGCGAACACCGGCCGCGCGCCCACGTAGCGCACCGCGTTGGCCGTGGCGATGAAGGACAGCGAGGGGACGACCACCTCGTCGCCCGGACCGAGGTCCAGGGCGATCAGCGCCAGGTGCAGGGCCGTCGTGCACGAACTCACCGCGATGCCGTGCTCCGCGCCCACGCGCTCGGCGAAGGCCTGCTCGAACGCGGCGACCCGCGGGCCCTGGGCGACCCAGCCCGAGAGCACCGCGCCGGCCGCCGCCTCGGCTTCCTCCGCACCCAGCCACGGCACCATGACCGGAATCCGGGCCGGCGGTACGGGATCCTGCGCGCTCATCGGCCGGCCTCCCCGGCGGCCTCGTCCGCGGCGCGCTCCGCCCGCCACCAGTCGACCAGGTCCCGCAGCCCGGCGCGCAGGTCGATCCGCGCCGTGAAGCCGAGGCGCGCCGCGGCCGCCGAGGTGTCCGCGAGCCGGCGGGTCACCCCGTTCACGGTGCGGGCCGGGCCGTGCTCCGGGACCAGGCCGTCCGCGCCCATGGCCTCCAGCAGGCCGTTCGCCAGCTCCAGCAGGCTCGTCTCGGTTCCGCTCGCCACGTTGAACACCTCGTCGGTCAGATCCGACTCGGCGGCCAGCAGATTGGCCCGCGCGATGTCCCGGACGTCGACGAAGTCCATGGTCTGGGTGCCGTCGCCGAGGATCAGCGGCGGCTCGCCCGCGGCGATCCGCTCCATCCAGCGGATCAGCACCTCCGTGTAGAGCCCGTGGATGTCCATCCGGGGCCCGTACACGTTGAAGTAGCGCAGCGCGACGTAGTCCAGCCCGTACATCGCGTGGAAGCTGCGCAGCACGCCCTCGTTGAAGGCCTTCGCCGCACCGTAGAAGGTGTCGTTGTGGTACGGGTGGTGGCGCTCGCCCGTCGGGAAGGACTCGGCCAGCCCGTACACCGAGGCCGAGGACGAGGCGATCACCTTGCCCACCCCGGCGGCGGCCGCGGCCTCCACCACGTTGAAGGTGCCGTCCACCATCACCTCGTTCGCCAGCCGCGGCTCCTGCGCGCACTGGGTGATCCGGATGGCGGCGAGGTGGAACACCAGGTCGGCGCCCTCGGTCGCCTTGCGCACCGCGGTGACGTCGCGGATGTCGCCCTCGACGACCTCCACCACCCTGCTCGGCAGGGCGCGCGCCAGGTTGGCGGTCCGTCCCCGCACGAAGTTGTCGAGCACCACGACCTCGCGTGCCCCGTTGTCCACCAGGAGGTCCACCACGTGCGAGCCGATGGTGCCCGCCCCGCCGGTGACCAGGATCCTCTTGCCTCGTACGCTGCTCAACGCCCTGCCCCCACTGAGTCGTCCGTCGTCGTGCGTGCTGGCGGCCTGCGGCCGAACGGTCAACGTCCGGTGCGCAGTCCGACGACCGCGCCACGGAACTCCAGGCTCCGGGAGGCGGCTTCGAGGATGTCCAGGACCTTCAGGCCCGCCCTGCCGTCCGTCAGCGCGGGCCGGCCCGACCTGATGGCGCCGGCGAACTCCTCGACCATGCTGCGCAGCGCCTCCCTCTCACCGATCGCGGGCGCCACCATGTCGCCGGTCCGGTAGGAGACGAGCATGTCGCGGCGCTCGTCCGGGCCGATCTCCTGCGGGGTGCTCAGCTCCACGCCGCGGTCGAAGACCGACACGCGCTGGGTGGGGTTGAGGTCGTCCCACACCAGGGTGCGCTTGGAGCCGCCGACCATGGTGGTCCGCACCTTCGTCGGGGACAGCCAGTTGACGTGCACGTGCGCGATCGCGCCGGTGCTCAGCTGGAGCGTCAGATAGGCCACGCAGGACTGCCCGGCCCCGATCGGATCGGCTCCGTGCGCGGCGACGGCGACCGGCTGCACGTGGTCCGGGAGGATGAAGTCGAGGACCGACAGGTCGTGGGGGGCCAGGTCCCACAGGACGTCGACGTCCTTCTGGACGAGCCCCAGGTTGATCCGTACCGAGTCCACGAAGTGGATCTCGCCCAGTTCGCCGGAGCGGACCATGTCCCGGATGCGGCCCACCGCCGGGGTGTAGCAGTACGTGTGGTCGCACATCAGGGTGAGACCGCGCTCCTCGGCCTCGGTCACCAGCCGCAGCCCGTCCTCGTACGTGGCGGCCAGGGGTTTCTCGACGAGGACGTGCTTTCCGGCGCGCAGGGCGGCCAGCGCGACGTCCAGGTGCGTGCCGGCCGGGGTGGCCACGGCGACCGCCTGGACGGCCGGGTCGGCGAGGACCGCCGCGTAGTCCGAGGTCGCCCGCACGGTGGAGTATCCGCCGAGCACCTGCCGGGCGCGGTCCTCGTCCAGGTCGCAGAGCCAGTGCAGCCGGAACTGCGGACTGGACTGGAAGTTGCGGACGAGGTTGGGGCCCCAGTAGCCCGCGCCGACCACGGCGACGCCTAATCGATCCGGCTGCCCGGCGTCCCGTCCGCCGTCGTTGACAGTGCTCGGCTTCACAGCGTTCCCCTTCCTTCCGCGCACGCCGACCGGCGTGTCGCCCCTCATGGCCGGGACGCGTGAGATGGAGGGGGAAAGCCGTCGGCGGCAGGCCGGGCGTCCGCGCGACCCGTGCATGACCTGCTCAACGGTGATGGCCCCCCACAACCGATGCTCTGCGTGCTCCGCGTACCACCCCCCGGACCCGCTGCGCGTTCCCCCCGGCAGCCGGACCCGTACCGCGTGCCGAATGCGCTCGGCGCCGCTCAATCTAGACCACGGGGCCTACGCGGGGGCGGAGTTGACCGAATCGCCGGGAGCGGGTGTTCGACCCCGTGCATACTGCCGGGGTGACCAGCATCGTGATACCGGCCCACAACGAGGGCCGGGTCATCGGCCGCCTCCTCGACGCGCTCCTGGCCGACAGCCCGGCCTCGACCTCCGCGTCCCCGTCCGGCTCCGGTGTCCGGCCCGGGTCCGGTCCGGACATCGTCGTCGTGTGCAACGGCTGTACGGACGACACCGCCCGGGTGGCGGGCGCGCGGGGTCCTCGCGTACGGGTGGTGGAGATCCCGACTCCGTCCAAACACAGGGCACTTCGGGTCGGTGACGAGCACGCCCGGGGCTTCCCCCGGCTCTACGTGGACGCCGACGTCGTCCTCGGGGCCGCCGACGTCCGGATCCTCGCCGGCACGCTCGCCGGGAACCCCGAGCTCCTCGCGGCCGCCCCCGGGCGCGACGTCCCCCTGGCCGGCTGCGCCTGGCCGGTCCGGGCGTACTACCGGGTCTGGCAGCGGCTTCCGGCCGTCCGCGAGGGCCTGTTCGGGCGGGGGGTGATCGCCGTGACCGGGCCGGGGCACGCGCGGATCGCCGCGCTGCCGCCCCTGATGGCCGACGACCTGGCCGCGTCCCTCGCCTTCGGGCCCGGGGAGCGGCGCGTGGTCGAGTCGGCCCGGGTGACCGTGCGTCCGCCGCGCACCTGGTCCGACCTGATCAGGCGGCGGATCCGCGCGGCGACCTCCTCCGCCGAGTTCGAGCGCTTCCAGGCGGCGCAGCGGGCCGCGGTCGGGGTGGGGGGCGCGGGTGAGCCGGGGCCGTCCGGGCCGTCCGGGCCGGACGCGCCGGTGCCGACCGCGCCGACCGCGCCGACCGCGCCGACCGCGCCGACCGCGCCGACCGCACCGTCCGCGCGGACCGGCGCGGCCGATCTGCGCGCCCTCGTACGGGAGCGCCCGAGCCTGCTGCCCGCGGTCGCGGTCTTCGCCGTCGCGGCCCTCGCCGCCCGCAGGGGATCCCGCAAGGCCATCCGCGACGGGGACTACTCCACCTGGCTGCGGGACGAGAGCAGCCGGGAGGGATGAGGCCGGATCCGGCCCCGGAGAGGCCGGATCGGCCCGGCCGTCGGCCCGTACAACGACTAGGGTTCCCTGGCACGTTCGAGTGACTCAGACCGTCGGCATCGGGGGGTTCCAGAGCATGTACCTCGCGGACCGCTCGCCGCCCGCGGGCGCGCAGGACGCGCCCGGGAAGCCCGGCTCCGCCCGGGTCCCCGCGGTCGCCCCCACCGTCCTCGCCCTGGGCACCGTCAGCCTGATCACCGACGTCTCCTCCGAGATGGTCACCGCCGTCCTGCCCCTGTACCTGATCGCGGGTCTGGGCCTGAGCCCCCTCGGCTTCGGCGCGCTCGACGGCGTCTACAACGGGGTCAGCGCCCTGGTCCAGCTGACCGGCGGCCACCTCGCGGACAGGGTGCGCAACCACAAGCTGATCGCCGGCATCGGCTACGGCCTGTCCGCCCTGTGCAAGCCGCTGCTGCTGTTCGCCCACAGCCTGGGCCCGGTGGGCATGGTCCTCGCCCTGGAACGCACCGGCAAGGGCCTGCGCACCGCCCCCCGCGACGCCCTGATCTCCCTGTCCACACCACCGCGGTTACAGGGCCGCGCCTTCGGTGTGCACCGGGCCATGGACACCACCGGGGCGCTGCTCGGCCCGCTCGCCGCCTTCATGATCCTGAGCGTGGCGGTCGACGGTTACGACGCCGTCTTCGGGGTCAGCGCCTGCGTCGCCGTGCTCGGCCTCGTGGTGCTCGTGCTGTTCGTCCCGTCCGGCGGCGACCCCCGCCCGGTACCGAAGGACGCGGGCGCGAGCGGAGGTCCGAGCGCCGGCACGGGCCCGGCCGCGGCCCCCCGAGCGGCTCCCGTGGGCCTGCGCGACGCACTGGCCCTGCTGCGCCTGCCCCGCCTGCGCGCCCTGGCGGGCTGCGCCGTCCTGCTCGGCCTCACCACCGTCAGCGACGCCTTCGTCTACCTGCTCCTCCAGCGCCGCACCGGCATCGGCGAGCAGTGGTTCCCGCTCCTGCCGCTGGGCACCGCCGCCGTGTTCCTGCTGCTGGCCGTACCCGTCGGCGCCCTGGCCGACCGGATCGGGCGGCGCACCGTGTTCCTCACCGGCCACGCCCTCCTCCTGGCCGCCTACGGCCTGCTGCTGTGGGCCCCGCAGGCACAGGCCCTGCCCTACCTCGTCCTCGCGCTGCACGGCATGTTCTACGCGGCCACCGACGGCGTGCTGCCCGCCGCCGTCGCGGCCACCGTCCCCGCGCCGCTGCGGGCCACCGGCCTGGCCCTGGTCGGCACCGGCCAGGCGCTCGCGCGCTTCGGCTGCTCGCTGGCCTTCGGTGCGGCGTGGACGCTCTGGGGCACCGGCCCGGCACTCGCCGCCGCCGCGGCCGGCCTGCTGTGCTGCGCGACCGCGGCCGGCTTCGTCCTGCGCCCGCCGGCCCCGGACACCGCCGCCACGCTCCCCGACCCGGCCCCGGACACCGCCGGCCTCCCCGACCCGACCCCAAGCCCCCGAGGAACCGAATGACCCGCTCCCGGCGCCTGCTCGTCCTCACCGTGGCGGCGCTGCTGCTCGGGGGCCTGGCCACCGTGTTCGTGCTGCGCGCCGCCTCCCGCGCCGACCGGCCGGGGGCGGGCGGCCCGCCGGTCGCCGAGGGCGCCGTCACGCTCACCGCGCAGGGCCGGCTCGCCCTGCTGGGCAGCGGCCAGGGCCCGCACCGCGGAGCCGTCGCCTCGGTCCCGGCCGCAGCGCCCGACGGCGCCCGCACCGTCTCCGACCTCACCTGCCAGCGGTTCCACGCCGCCGCCGGCACCGGCGTGTGCCTGCGCTCCACGCCGGGCGCGCTGGCCCAGGACAACAAGGCCCTGATCGTCGACGCCGACCTGCGCACCGTACGCAGCTTCCCCCTGGCGGGCACCCCCAGCCGGGCCCGCGTCTCGCCCAGCGGCCGGTTCGTCGCCTGGACCGTCTTCGTGTCCGGCGAGTCCTACGGGACCGCGTTCTTCTCGACGCGGACCGCGATCCTCGACACCCGTACGGGGAAACTCGAAGCCGATCTGGAGGAGTTCGCCGTCTCCATGGACGGCCGGGACCACCGCGCGCAGGACGTCAACTTCTGGGGGGTGACCTTCGCCGGGGACGACGACACCTTCTACGCGACCCTCAGCACCGCCGGCCAGACCCACCTGGTCAGGGGCTCGGTCTCCCGGCGCTCCGTCACCACCCTCGCGCAGAACGTCGAATGCCCGTCCCTGTCCCCGGACGGGACCCGCATCGCCTACAAGAAGCGGGTGCGCCCCGGAGCCTCGCTGTGGCGCGAACACGTGATGGACCTGCGGACGCTGCGCGAACAGCCGCTCGCGGAGAAGCGCAGCGTGGACGACCAGGCCCTCTGGCTCGACGACCGCACCCTCGCGTACGCCCTGCCCACGGACGGGGCCGTCGACAGCACGGACCTGTGGACCGTGCCTGCCGACGGCTCCGGAGCTCCCGCGCTGCTGGCCCCCGGCGCCTCCTCCCCGGCCCGGCTGGGCTGAGGCCGGGGCGGCGCGATCCGCCCCCTCTCGCGGCCCGCCCGCCGCCAGAGGTGGCGGTCGGCGAACGGTGGGATAATCCAGTTGAGGGGACGGATGGAACGCATCCGTGAGGGAGAAGCCGGGCGACTCGAAGGAGGAGCGTGGTGAGCACTCCCGTTGCGCGCATCGCCGACCTGCTGGAGGAGGCGCCGACGGCCTCCAACCCCGCGCCACAGCTTCCCGCGGCGGCCCAGGAGGAGGCACCCCGCACCGAAGGCCCCACCCTCGCCCTGACGGTGGTGTGGGGCGACCTCGCGGAGGCGAGCGCAGACCTGCACGTCACGGGCCACTACCAGTCGGTGGTGCCCACCGCCGCCGAGCTCGCACTCGACCGCGCCATATCCAGCGAGTCCCGCGGGGTCATCACCGAGCACACCAAACTCGGCTGGATCGACGCCCAGCTGGGGGAAGTCACGTACTTCCCCTGCAAACCGGGGCCCGTACGCTCCGCCGCCGTCGTCGGCATGGGACCCATGGGCACCCTGACCGAACGCCGCGCCGTGCAGATGTACAGCTCGCTCCTCGGCGAGGCGGTCGGGCTCGGCCACGTCCAGACCCTGGCGACCGTGCTCATCGGCGCGGGCGCCGGGAATCTGACCGTGAACCAGGCGTCCCGCGCGCTCGCCGGGGGATTCGCCGGATACCTGGCGTCCCTGCCGGCCACGCCGCCGCCGCGGCTGGGCGAGATCCTCGTCGTGGAGGTCGACCGGCTGCGCGCGGAGCAGCTGCTCCTGGGGCTGACCAAGGCGACCGAGAAGCTGCCGCAGCTGCGGATCGGCCCGGAACTGGTCGAGGGCAGCGGCGGCCAGCTGTTCGCGCCCTCCGCGGCCGTGTACGCGCTCACGGCGCTGACGCGCCTCGCCCGGCCGGCCCGCCCGGCGCCCGACGGCGAGACGAGCCCGGACGGCGAGGCGGCACGCGGCGGTGAGCCGGCGCCGGACGGCGAGGCGGCGCCCGACGGGGAGGTGAGGCCGGACGGCCCGGACCCCCCGCCCGAGGAGGACGTCCTGCGCAGCGTGCTGGCCGGCTTCGCCCCCCACATCCAGGGCAAGGTCCGCGATCAGCTGGTCCAGCTGGCCGAAGTGGCCCGCACCGACCTGACGTTGACGGTCCGCGCGGCCGCCGAGGCCCAGGCCGACGCGCTGCCGGTCCGGATGTCCGTCCAGTCGGGCGTCGGCGGCCTGCGCTGGGCGGCCCTGACCGGGCGGGCCACCGTACCGGAACGGCTCGTCCCCGTGGACATGGACCTGCTGCGCGAGCTCGTGGACCGGCTGACGGAGCCGACGGTCGAGGACGCGAGCGGACTGCCCGACCTGCTCTCCCGGTTCGTGGTGCCCCCGGACTTCCAGCGGCTGCTCACCGACGACGCGACGGTCCTGCTGGAACTGGACCGCGACACCGCCTCCGTGCCCTGGGAGTTCCTGGCCGAGACCCAGTCGGCGGGCGGTGACCGGCGCGACCCCCTGGCCATCCGCACCCAGCTGTCGCGGCAACTGCGCACGCCCTACTCGCGGGTGCTGACCGAGGGGCCGGCGGACGGACAGCTGAGCGCCCTGGTGATCGGCGACCCGGGAGACCCGGAGAAGGGGTTCCAGCTCCCGGGAGCCCGCAGCGAGGCCCTCGCGGTCGCCACCCAGCTCAAGAACCTCGGGGTCAAGGTCACCCTCTTCGTCGGCGCGGCCAACTCCACCCGGCAGCCGGGCGTCGACCCCGCGCGACGCCTGGACGTCCTGCGGGTCCTGCTGTGCGGCGGCAACCACATCGTCCACTACTGCGGTCACAGCGACTTCGACGTCTCCGCCACCGGACGGCGCTCGGGCTGGGTCTTCGCGGACGGGCTCCTGACCGCCCAGGAACTGTCCCTGCTCGAACGGCCGCCCCTGATCGTCGTGGCCAACGCCTGCTACACCGCCCGGCTCGGCGGGACCACCGGCCCCGGCACACCGGACGCGCCGCCCGGCGTGGTCGAGCACAGCCCCTGGGGCAACCCGCAGGCCGCGCTGGTCCCGAGCCTCGCCGACGAGTTCCTGCGCGTCGGGGTCGGACACTACATCGGGGCGGGCTGGCGGATTCCCGACGACCAAGGGGTCACCTTCGCCGAGCAGTTCTACCGGCACCTGTTCAAGGGCGGCACCGGTGAGGAGGCGCCGACGGTCGGCGGAGCCGTCCGCGCCGCACGCAGGAGGCTCTACGAGCGGCGCGCGGCGGGGCGGCAGTCGCCCGCCGGCGCACCGAGCCCGGAGCGGTGGAGCTCCTGGGCCGCCTACCAGCACTACGGGGACGGGGCAGCCCGGTTCGTCCGGCCCGACCCGGCCGACCGACCGGACACCGCCTAGGAGGTCTGCTCATGGCCAGGATCCCGATGGCCGACGTCGTCGTCCTACTGCCCGGCATCACCGGGAGCGTACTGACCAAGGACGGAAAAGATGTATGGGCGCCCTCGTCCTCGGCGGTACTGGGCGCGCTGACGAGTCTGGGCCGCTCCCTGGACTCCCTCCAACTCGGGGAGGACGACTGGCGCGTGGACGACCTAGGCGACGGGGTCTCCGCGCCCCGGCTGGTGCCCGACCTCCACACCCTGCCGGGCCTGTGGAAGATCGACGGCTACACGGCGGTCGAGCGGTTCCTGCTGGCGCAGTTCGACCTGACGGCGGGCGAGAACTACTTCCCCTTCCCCTACGACTGGCGGCGCGACAACCGGGCCGCGGCCCGCAAGCTCGCCCTCCAGAGCGAGACCTGGCTGACGGACTGGCGGACGAAGAGCGGCAACGCGGCCGCCCAACTCGTCCTGGTGGGGCACTCGATGGGCGGACTGGTCTCCCGCTACTTCGTCGAGGCGCTGGGCGGCTGGAAGAACACCCGGGCCATCGTGACCTTCGGTACGCCCTTCTACGGCTCGCTCAACGCCGTCGAGTTCCTCTGCAACGGCTTCCAGAAGCGGCTCGGCCCCTTCGAGCACGACCTCACCCGCCTCCTGCGCTCCCTGACCGCCCTCCACCAGCTCGTGCCCGTCTACCGGTGCGTGGACGGGCCGGACGGCGTGGCCCTCACCCCGGCCAACGCGGAACTGCCCGGCTGGCAGCCGCAGTGGAGCACCCATCTGAGCGAGTACTTCAACGAGATGGAGAAGGCGGCCGCCGAGAACCGGAAGAACCTGGCGTGGGAGTCGAACCAGGTGATCTACCACCCCATCGTCGGCATGGAGCAGCCCACCCGGCAGTCGGCCCGGATCACCGACCACAAGGTCGAGACCCGGATGACCCGCTCCGACCTCGACGAGGGCGGGGACGGAACGGTACCCAAACTCTCCGCCGCCCTCTCCGGTACGGAGGACGCCCGCACCTTCGTCCCGCAGAAGCACGGCAGCCTGCAGAACCACGGCGCGATGCTCGATCACCTGAAGGGCATCCTGCAGTCCCTGCACGAGGTGCGCTTCGACGACCTGCGCGACACCGTCACCACCTGGTTCAGCTACCTCGGCGACGACCTCTACCTCACCGGTGAACCCGTCGTCTGCGAGATCGGCGCCCACAGCGCCCTCAGCGAGAGCGCACTGCCCGAGGTGCCGGCCCGCCTGTCGGTCACCGAGCGCACCACCGGCCGCCCGGTCCTCGCCCGCGCCATCACCGTCCCCCGGGAGCGGCAGCAGTTCGAGATCGGCGTCCTGCCCCCCGGCACCTACGACCTCCTGATCAGCGCCAGCGCCGACACCGCCCCGCTGTCGGACGTCTTCCTCGTATCGGGCCCGGAAGGCACCGACGCCTGAACCACCCGCCCCGCGGTCGTCCGCGCGGGCCGGGTGGGGGCGGGGTCATGCCGAGGGGGAGTGGTCCAGGGTGAAGAGGCCGCCGTCCGGGTCGCACACCGTCACGCGCTGCCCCTCGGCCGCGCCGGTGGCGTGCGGGGCGTCCGGGACGATGCTGCCGCCGTGCTCCAGGACGGCCGCCTTGGCCCGCTCCAGGTCCGGGACCTTGAAGTGGACCAGCCAGTGGGGGCGCAGCTGCGGCCTTTCGGCCGCCGCCTCCAGCGGGCCGCTGTTCAAACGGGCCACGGCCTGGCCGTCGCCGCGCCGCAGGACGACCTGGTCCTCCTCGTAGGAGACCTCGCAGCCCGCCGCGTCCCCGGCGCCGGAGGTGTCCGCGCCCCACTCCAGGACCTCCCCGTAGAAGACGGCCGCGTCGAAGGCGTCGCGGGTGTGCAGCTCCACCCAGGCGGGGGCCCGGCGCTCACCGACGCGCCACTCGGAGAGGACCTCTCCCTCCCACAGGCCGAAGGCCGCGCTCTCGGGGTCGGTGGCGAGGGCCGCCCGGCCGCGCGGCGGGTAGGACACCGGGCCCACTCCGACCGTGCCGCCGCGCTCGCGGACCCTGGCCACGGCCGCGTCGGCGTCGTGGACCGCGAAGTACACCGTCCACGCCACGGGTGCGAAGGGTCCGCCGCTCGTCGCCCCGATGCCCGCCACCGCCACGCCGTCCAGCTCGGCCACCGAGGACGCCCGCCCGAACACGCCGCGCCGGAAGCTCCAGCCCAGCACCGCCCCGTAGAAGCGCTCCGCCGCCTGAAGATCGCGTGCCAGCAGGCTCAGCCAGCACGGCGCACCCAGCACGTCCGCTGCCACGAGCACCATGGCGGCCTCCTTTCGCCACCGCGTTGCGCGATGCGACACCCACGAGCACTACCCCGTACCTACCGGCGTCTTCCCGCCGGGTGACGGGCCCATGCACACAGTCCGCAAGGCCCTCCGGACGGCCCTCAGGTCCCCTCCGGACGGCCCTCAGCTGCGGTCGGGGCGCAGCTCGATGTGGTCCGGGGCCAGGTCGACCGCCACACGGTGCTCCATGCCCAGGGCCTCCAGGAACTTCGGGGGGAGCTGGACGCGCCCCGAGCGGTCCAGGACGACGTACTCGCGTTCGCTGATCGACTCCTCGCCGTGCTCGTCGGTCACCAGGCGGCGCAGGACCTCGCTGCTGGTGCGGCCGTCGCGGATCGCCACCGTGCGGCGGACCTCGCCCGCCACCATGGCGTCGTGCGTGACGATCACCACCGTCACGCCCAGCTCCTTGTTGACCGTACGGAAGGTCTCGAAGACCGCCGCGGCCGTCTCCGAGTCCAGTTCGCCGGTGGGTTCGTCGGCCAGCAGCACCCTGGGGTCGTTGGCCATCGCCACGGCGATCGCGACGCGCTGCTGCTGCCCGCCGGACAGTTCCGCCGGGCGCCGGTGCGCCAGGTCGCCGATCCCGAGGGCGTCCAGGATCTCCGCGACCCGGGCGGAGCGCCGTGCGCCCGCGCCGCGCCGCGGCCGGTCGCCCTTCAACTGCATCGGCAGGGCCACGTTCTGGGCGGCCGTCAGGAACGGCAGCAGGTTGCGGGCCGTCTGCTGGAAGACGAACCCGACCGCTTCGCGCCGGTAGCGCAGCCGGTCCCGCGCCGACAGTTCCAGCAGGTCGTAGCCGGCGACCGCCGCGCTGCCCGCCGTCGGGACGTCAAGGCCCGCCAGGATGTTCAGGAGGGTGGACTTGCCACTGCCCGACGCACCCACGAGGGCCACCAGGTCGCCCTGCGCGACCGTCAGCTCCAGCCCCTGGAGGGCCTGCACCTCGATGCCGTCCGTGCTGAAGATCCGCACCAGACGGTCGCAGGCGATCGCGGCGTCCACCGCCGTGCTGCGGGGCTCCGCGGCGGCGCTCGCCCGGCGGCGCAGCTCCTCGTACGTCGGCTGGTCGCTGTTCAACGCTGGTCTCCCGCTCTCAACTCGGTGGTGATCTGCCGCCGCCCGGAGGTCGCCGCCTCGACGAGTACGGCCGCGGCGACCAGGGCGGCCAGGCCCAGGGCCTGGGTCAGTACGGGCCACGCCGTGAGCCGTACGCCGGTCGGCACGCGCGTGCCCACCAGCGTGGACAGGTCCAGCGCCGGGCCCAGCAGCGCCACCGCGGCCGCCGCCACCCCGGCGCCGCCCAGCGCCGCGGCCACGGTCTGCGGCAGCGTCTCGGCCAGGATCAGCGCCACGCCTTGGCGACGGCGCAGGCCCATGGTGCGCAGCCGGGCCAGCAGCGCCGCCCGTTCGGGGACGGTCCGCATCAGCGTCAGCAGCACCGCCAGCAGCGCGAAGCCGGCCGCCGCGGCCACGGAGGCCCAGAAGAGACGCTGAGCCGAGCGCTGCAGCGGATCGGCGCCCAGCTCGGCGACGACGTCGGCGCTGGTGCGTACGGGATACACCTCGTCGGCGGGCTGCGCCCCGGAAGCCGGGGGCTGCCCCGCGGCGGCACCCTCCGTCGCGGCAGCCGGCGCCGCTGTGGCCGCCGGGGCCGGCCCGGTGGGCGCCGCCGGGAGCGCGGCGCGCACCAGGGCGCGCAGCCGCTCCCCGTCCGGCGAACCGAGGCCGAACCACCGGTTCGGGTGGTCGGCGCCGATGAGGGCCGTCGCCGGGCCCGACGGCAGGACGACGGTCGCGGCGTCCCGGGCCGGCCGGGCCGGCGTGCAGTCGATCACGCCGGCGACCCGGGCCCGCAGCTCGCGGCCGTCGCCGGGCCGCAGTACGTACGCGTCCTGCGCGCCGGCCCGCCCCGCCAGGCCGGAACTGACCAGCGCGGGCACCGGCGCGTCGGCCGGCTGCGCCGCGCCGCCGGACAGCAGACCGGGGTCGAAGGAGCCGCAGCCGAGGGCGCGCGACAGCTCCGCGTACGCGGCCGGCTCGGCGACGATCACGGTGACCTGGGTGGAGCCCTTGGGGCCGCCGAGGAGGGTGGAGTCGTGGTCGATCCACAGCGGTACGGACGTCCGTACGCCCGGCAGTTCGCCCGCGGCCTTCGCGAGGCCGTCGGGGAGCAGTGCCTTGCCGTACGCGGAGATCGCCGCGTCGCCCCCGACCGTCAGCCGGGCCACCCCGAGCCGGGAGGAGTCCACCGACTCCAGTACGGCCGCCCCGAAGCCACCCGTGGTGACGGCGAGCAGCAGCGCGACCGTGGAGAGGACGGACGGACCGCTCCGGCCGCCGTCGGCTCCGGTGCCCCGGCTGCCGGAGCCGCGGGCGGCCCGCGCCAGCCCGAGGAAGCCGACCAGCCCCGGGCGGCGCCCGGCCGCCCGAGCGAGCAGCCCGGTCACCAGCGGCAGCAGCCGGGCCAGCACCAGCCCCCCGCACAGGGCGAGCAGCAGGGGAGCCGCGACCAGCAGCGGGTCCGGGTCATCCCCGGCCGGAGCGACCCCGCGGCGGCGGACCTCCAGCACGGCGGCGGCGGTGGCGGTGAGCACGAGCAGCTCGGCCACGGGCCTGCGCCACCGCCCGGCCGGGCGCCGCGGGGACAGCATCACGGCCGCCCGCACCGGGAAGGCCAGCAGCGCGACCAGGGCGACGGCCGCGGCCGAGATCAGCGCGGGGGCGAGTCGGGGGGTCGGCAGCAGCAGCACGGCGAGCGCGGTGGCCGCCGCGGCCGCCGGGAGCACCGTGACGGCGCCCTCCCCGACGAGCCGGCCGACGATGCCCACGCGCGAGCCGCCCCGCGCCAGCAGCAGCCGCAGCTCGGCCTCGCGGCGGTCCCCGGCGAGCGCGCCGGCCAGGCACAGCACGACGAAGGCGACGCCCCCGACCCCGGCGGGCCCGATCGCCGCGAGTGGCGTCGCGGCCTGGGTGCGGGCGTGGGCCTGCTCCAGCAGCTCGGGCAGCCACGCGGTGGTCCTCAGCCGCTCGCGGCGGGTTTCGAAGGTGAGGGCGGCGGCCGTGGGACCGGCCACGTACGAGGCGATCTCCTCCTTCGTGGCGTCCAGCCGGTCGGCGCGCAGCGTGCCGACGTCCACCGGGAGGCGCCAGAAGTCCTCGGCGTCGTGAGCCCAGAGGTGCATTCGGCCGAGGTCGCCGGCGCCGATCAGGGCGTCGGCCTCCCACAGGTAGCTCTCCCCGAGGAACTTCTTACAGGCGCGCGGGACGCAGTCCGCGTTCACCCAGACGTCCGCGGTCTTGTCCGTGACCGCGTAGAGGCCCGTGACCTCCACGGACGCGGTGCCACCGGTCAGGGGTGCGCTCCTGAGGACGGACCCGACGCGGGCGCCGATGGTGTCGGCGGCCTCCTTGGACAGGGCGACCCGGAGCGGCGGCTCGTCCGCGCCGGTACCGGCGGGCCGGGGGTCGTCGCTCGGCCAGCGCCCCTCCACCAGCTTCACGTGGTCCCGCGCCTGCGCGATGTACAGCAGGGACATCTCGGGCGCGAGGCGGTGCGGGCGGGACAGTTCAGGATTCAGCAGCGGCTGGCGCTTGACGGTGCGCGTGCCGTGGACGACCGCGTCGGGGTCGACGCGGAAGGTGTTCCCGGTACGGGCGAGGAGGCTGGTCAGGGTCCGGTCCAGGGCCCCCGCGCTCTGCCCGGACGCCGGCGCCGGAGCGGTCACCTGAAGGCTCGTGCGGCCCGCTCCGGTGTGCTCCAGGAAGGACCGCAGGGCCTGGTCGGCGCCCCGGTCCTGGGCCCGCGGCAACGCGGCGGCGAGCAGGACCGCGACGAACGCCAGCGCGGCGGCGAGCAGGGCACCGAGCGGAGCCGCGCGCAGCCGGGTCCGGACCCACGGCGCGGGCCGCGGGCGGGGGCCCGGGCCGGACGGCGGGCTGGCGGACGGCGGGTCGGCCGACGGCGGGGTGGCGGACCGCGGGGTGGTCGACCGCGGGGTGGCGGGCGGCGGGGTGGTCACATCTCCTCCACGGGACGCAGCCGGCCGGCGATGTCGCGGCCCCGGGGGCCGCTGAGCGCGGCCGACAGCAGGGGAACCACGGCGATGGCGGCGGCCGTCAGCACGATCTGCGCGAGCGACATGTCCACCCGTACGGGCGGGAACGGCCGCCCGGCGGCGGGAGTCAGCACGATCAGGGGCGCCATCAGGTGCACGAGGGCGACACCCAGACCCGCCCCGACGGCGGTGCCGACGGCGATCAGCACCCCGCCCTCGGCGGCGGAGGCCGCGGCCAGCGACCGGCGCGGTGTGCCGAGCGCGAGCAGCACCGAGAACTCCCGGCCGCGCACGCGCCGTTCCGCGGCGGTGGAGGTCGCGAACCCGATGGCCGCCAGGACCGCGCTGGCGAGGGCGAGGGCGATCAGCGCGCTCTGCGAGCCGGCGCTCAACGGGTCGTCGAGCAGGCGCGCGGTGATCTCCTCGCGCAGTTGGACGCGTTCGGTCCTGCCCCCCGCGCGCAGCTCGGCCGCCGCGCGGGCCGGGGCCGGGTCGGCGGCCGAGGCGGCGGGCAGCCACCACTCGGTGGGCGCGACCGGCTGCTGACCGGAGGACTCCAGCAGGAACCGGCCGAGCGTGCGCAGGTCGACGGCGAGCGCCGTCCCTCCGGCCACGGGCAGGGAGTCGACGGCGGCGGTGATCCGCATCGGGACGGTCGCGCCGTCCAGGGTGACGGGGACCGTCGCGCCGACGGAGGCGCCGATGGACCGCAGGTAGCGGGTGGTCGCGACGGCCGGGACCGCGGCGGCGGGCGGCGCGGAGGGCGTCGGGAACAGGACGGCGGTGACACCCTTCTCGGTGCCCACCCCGCCCCGGAAGCGCAGCCGCAGCAGGTCCGTGGAACCGGCCGGGACGGGCGAGGGTACGGGGGCCCACTGGGAGCCGGGCCCCTGCGCGGGGGCCGCCTGCCAGCCGCCGGTGCCCGCGGGCGGGGACACGGCGACCGGTACGGGTGCCCCGTCCACGGCGTCGGAGACGGCGATCCGGCGCAGGGTCAGCTCGCTCCCGTCGCCCGGCGGTCCGCCGTCCCCGGCGTAGGACAGGCGCATCCCCGCGAGCGTCAGCGGGGTCGCGGCCGAGCCGACCGGGGCGCCGGTCAGGGCGTCCAGGAGGAAGGGGAGGGTGGCCTCGCCGCTGGTGGGCAGCGTGACCGCGGGCGTCCCGTAGGTCGCCCCGAACCGGTCGCGCAGCAGCAGGCTCACGGCCGCCCAGCTCGTCCCGGAGGACCGCAGCGTCACGTCGAGGTCGATCCGGCGGGGCGAGCCGGGCAGCGCGACACCGGGTCCCTGCGCGGAGGTGGTGGCGGCTCCGGCCGATCCGGAGCCGCCTGCCAAGCCGGCGGCCGCCGGGGCGTGCGGGTCGCCCCCGGCGAGCGGGGCGAACAGCTCCCGCATCTCCCGGCCGCCGCGCAGGTCCGCGCGCAGCGATACCTCTTCGGCCGCCTTGGCGGCGTCCAGCGCGACCAGGTCGGCGACGCCCCCGCCCGGCAGCTGCTGCTCCCGGCGGGCCACCGGAATGAGGCGCTCCGCGCCCGGCAGGGCCCCGTACCGTCCGCCCTGCCCCATCGGGGACATGCTGCTCCCGGAGATCCGCAGGCCGCCCGCGGTCGCGAAGTCGGCCTGGTCGCGCTGGGAGGCGGACCAGGCGGTGTGCTGACCGAGGGCCAGGATCCCGCTGGAGACGGCGAGTACGAGCAGCAGCACGGGCCCGGTGGCCCGGCCGGGCCGGCGCGCGAGCTGCCAGCCGAACAGGGCGGGGCCCAGGCTCCGGCCGCGCGCCGCCAGCCGTCCCCCGGCCCGCGCCGCGAACGGCAGCAGCCGCAGGACCAGCAGGGTGCCGCCGCACAGGGCCAGGGCGGGGGCGGCGACCAGGACCGGGTCGACGCCGAGCCCGCCGCCGGCCGGGGCGGTGTCCGTACCCCCGTACTGCGACAGCTGCTGGTAGCCGAGGACGGCGAGGACCACCACGGCGAGGTCCACTCCGGAGCGGGCGGCGCCCGTCACCAGGGCCTGCCGGCTGCCCACGCGGCGCAGGACGGCGGCCGAGGCGCCGCGCAGGACGGAGGGCAGGGTCGTCAGCAGGACGCAGGCCACCGCGCAGCCGGCCGCGACCGGCCACACCAGCCAGGTGTCCGGTATCTCCAGGTGGACCCGGCCGAGCGGCCCGATGCGGGCGAACAGGCGCAGCAGGGGCGGGGTGAGCAGCGGCGCCAGGACGGCCGCGGGCAGGGCGAGCAGCAGCGACTCCGCTGCGCTCAGCGCGCCGAGGCGCCGGCGGGAGGCGCCGCGCGCGGTGAGCAGGACGCGCTCGGGCTCCTGGCGGACGGTCAGGATGTGCGAGACGAGGAGCAGCGCGGCGCTCGACAGGACGGTGAGCTGGAGGGCGCCCATCATCAGGGTGGACCGGGCGACGCGCATGCCGGAGTCCAACTCGCCGAGCAGCTGAGGGAGTTCGGTGGCGACTCGCAGCGAGGTGGCGCGTTCGAGGGAGGCGGCCGCGGGGTTCGCCGCGGTCCGCACGGCCTCGGCCTCGGAGGCGCGGATCGTGCGCAGGTCCGGGGTCAGCAGGGTGAGCCGGTAGTCCTGGAGGAGGCCGCCCGTCGTGAAGGCGCTGTCGTCCACCAGGAGCGGGCCGTAGGTGGCGAAGGTGTTGCCCTGGATCTCCCGGCCGCCGAGCGGGTCGAGCCGCCAGTACCCGGCGTCCGGATCGGCGGCCCGGTACACGCCGGTGACCAGCACGGTCAGCGGGGGTCCGTCGAAGCGGTCGTCCAGCCGGAGCGGCGCGGGCAGGGCCGACTCGCTCAGGCCGAGGCGCGCCAGCGCGGCGCGCGGGACGGCCACCTGCGTCGGTGCCGCCGGGGCGCCTGCGCCGGCCGCGGGGGCCGGGGCGGGCCACTGGCCGGCGAGCAGGTGGACGCGGTCGCGGCTGAGCGCGGCGAGCAGGGTCAGGTCGGCGTCGCGGCCGGAGGCGGCCGTGCCGGGGAGCCCGTAGGAGCGGCTGCGGGCCACGCTCTCGGAGGCCACCGGCAGCCGCCCGAACACCTCGCCCGCGAAGGCGCGGACCGCCTCGTCGTCCTTGGCGCGGGAGGAGGCGGGATGGCCGCTGGTGACGACGACGGCCGTCCGCGGCTGTTCCGGCCCGGTCAGGGCCCGCCGCAGCCCTTCCTCCCCGACGCCGCGGGTGAAGGCCGTCAGCGCGGTGAGAGCGGTCGCGGTGATCAATACGGTGAGCAGTACGGCGACGGCGAGCGGCCATCGCCCGCGCAGTCGGCGCACGACGAAGCCGAGCACGTGTGGTGTTCCTCCCCCGTCCGGACCCTCGGTACCGGATAGCGGACGATGTTTTCAGATTTGATCGATAGAGGGAAGGGGCTTGCGTGAATGGTGCGACAGATGCGCAAATGCGATCAGAAACTTGCGGCGCGCGGAACACGCGGCACCCGGGCCCGGGGGCGCCCGGCGGACAACTCGACGGGGGAGCACGGATCATGAAGGCCCATCAAGAAGCCGCGTCAGGCGCATCGGCCACCTCGACGGCGCGCGGGGACGACGGTACGCCGATCGTGGTCGTCGACGACGTACACCACAGCTTCGGCAGCGGACCGCAGGCCGTCCACGCCCTGCGCGGCGTCTCCTTCGAGGTCCACCGCGGCGAACTCACCGCGCTCCGCGGCAGGTCGGGCTCCGGCAAGACCACCCTCCTGAACCTCGTCGGCGGGCTCGACACCCCGACCGGCGGCCGGATCACCCTCGACGGCACCGACCTGGCGGCCCTGGGCGAGCCGGACCTGCTGGCCCTGCGCCGCGACCGCATCGGCTTCGTCTTCCAGTCCTTCGGCCTGATCCCCGTCCTGACCGCCGCCGAGAACGTCGGCGTGCCCATGCGCCTGCGCCGCGTCCCCGCCCGGGAACGCGAGGAACGCGCCCGCACCCTCCTCGCCCTGGTCGGCCTCGCGGACCACGCCGAGCAGCGACCCGGCGAACTCTCCGGCGGCCAGCAGCAGCGCGTCGCGGTGGCCCGCGCCCTGGCCAACGACCCCGACCTGATCATCGCGGACGAACCCACGGGCCAGCTGGACTCGGAGACCGGCCGGTCGATCATGGAGCTGCTGCGCGCGGTGGTGCGCAGCCAGTCCGTCACCGTCCTCGTCGCCACCCACGACCCCCACCTGATCGAACTGGCCGACCGGGTCGTGGAACTGCGCGACGGCCGCATCCACACCCCGGCGGAACCCGGGGGGAGCACCGCGCCGCAGAACCCATGACACCACGTCAGGCCGGGTGAGCCGGCTGCCGCTGACCGGTTGTGCGTCCGCTTCGCCGGCGCATGCCGTGCGCCGGCGGTCCGGCGGAGCTCAGCGGCCGTCCGTGCCACCCGTCGGTGCAGGCGTCGCGCGGTGCCTGAGGTTGACGGCCGAAGCCCTGGCCAGGGCCACGGGGTTCAGGAAGCGGAGCGGACCGATCAGGCGGGATCCGAACCGGTGCATGTGGCGGGCCAGCGAGGCGTCGCGGGCCGCCGCCGAGAACATCAGCCGCTCCACGGGGTTGAACGGACGGGAGGTGGCGAAGTCGGCGGCCAGCTGCTGGTGACCGCGCAGCCGGCGCCGGTGCGTGCGTGCGTACACCGTGAGTGCCCCGTCGAGGTCGCCCCGGCCGGCCGCGGCCGGGGCGACCGCCTCGGCCAGCCACTGCGCGGACTCCAGGGCCCACCCGCATCCCACCCCCCACAGGGGGTCGCCGGTCAGGGCGGCGTCGCCGATGAGGGCGAGGCCCGGGGCGGTCGGCCGGCGGCTGTGGAGCGGGTAGTCGACCAAGCCGATGATCTTCGTGATGCGCTCGGCGGAGTCGATGGCCGGCGCCTCGGGCAGGGCGCGGACGAAGGCGAGGAAGCTGCCCTCCAGGTCCTCCCGGAAGGCCGGCAGCCGCTTCTTGTCCGGGAGCACGGCGACGACCGTCACGTCGTCGTCGTTGGGGAACGCGTAGGCCATGTCGGGTTCGAGGAACCAGGTGTGGGCGCTCTGGCCGGGCAGCGGAAGACCGCGGAAGTGCGCGAGGTAACCGAACCGCCCGTTCTCGTGCAGTTGGGCGGGTACCCCGGCCAACTTCGCCACGGCCGAGTCCTTGCCGTCGGCGCCGACCACCAGCCGGGCCCGGATCTCGACCTCGCCCTGGCGGGTCGAGGCGCGCACCCCCACGGTCCGCCCGGCCTCCCGGATCAGCCCGTTCACCTGGTGGCCGAGGAGCAGGTCGACGCCGGGGGTCCGGGCCGCATGGGACCGGATCAGCGGGTCGAGGGTGCTGCGCCGGACGTTGTACGCGTACGGGAGCTCGGGGCCCTGCGGCGCCGCCCTCGGCTCGATCCAGCCCCAACGGGTGTACCAGCGGGCCGTGTTGCGGACGGCTCCGGCCTTCTCCAGGGCGGGGACGAGGCCGAGCTCGTCGAGCACCGGGTAGGCGTTGGCCGTGAGGGAGTGGGTGCACAGCACCTTGTACGCCTCGGGGTCCGAGCGGCGTTCCAGCAGGGCGACGCGAACACCGCGTCGGGCGAGCAGGATGGCCGCGGCGCTGCCGGCGAGGCTGGCTCCGCTGATGACGACGTCGTAGTCGTGTCCCGCGCTCTCGGGGTGGGTCATGCGCTGATCGCTCCTTCGGGGTGGCGTGCCGTTCAGGGAAGGGGTGCAGAGCGGTGCAGAGCCACTGCTGTCAGGTGCATGACGCATTGTCAAGCGGGGTGACCGCCTGACGCGCGGAAGTCGGTCAGCCGGCGAAGCCCGGGACCACCAGGCCGGACTCGTACGCGATCACGACCGCGTGGGTCCGGTTCTGTGCGCCGAGCTTGGTCAGCACGCTTCCGACGTGGGTCTTGACGGTCTCCAGGCTCACCGTGAGGGACTGCGCGATCTCCGGATTGGACAGCCCCGTGGCCATCAGGCGCAGCACCTCCTCCTCCCGGCCGGTCAGGGCGGCCCGCGGCAGGGCCTCGGCGGAGCCCAGCGGGCGGGGGGTGACCATGCGGCCGAGCGCGGCCGGGAAGAGGACCGCCTCACCCGCCGCCACCACCCGGACCGCCTCGGCGATCCGGCGGACCGGGAGGCGCTTGAGGACGAAGCCGCTGGCGCCCGCGCTGAGGGCGGCGGTGACGTAGCCGTCGTTCTCGAAGGTGGTGATCACCACGACCTTCGGCGGGTCGGCCGCTTCGGACAGCAGCCGGCGGGTGGCGTCGATCCCGTTGAGGCGCGGCATCCGGACGTCCATCAGGACCACGTCCGGCCGCAGGCTGCCCGCCCGTTCGACCGCCTCGATGCCGTCGGCGGCCTCGCCGACCACCGTGATCCCCGGCTGTGCGGAGAGCAGCATGCTCAGGCCGCTGCGGGTCACCTCGTCGTCGTCCGCGATCAGCAGGGTGACGGCGGGGCTCGGGTTTACGGGGCGGTCCGTGCCGTCTCCCGGGTCGAATCCGCTCACGCGGCGCCCCGTACGGGCAGCTGGACGGCGAGGCGCCAGTGGTGCGGGCCGTCGGGGGCGGACTGGAACTGGCCGTGGAGGAGTCTGACGCGTTCGGTCAGTCCGGACAGGCCGTGGCCGGAGGTCGGGAAGGTGCGCGGGCTGGTGCCGGTGTCGCTACGGGTGCCCGTGGGTGCGCCGGTTCGGTTGATCACGGTGAGGTCCAGTCCGTCGGGGGTGGCGGTGACGTGGACCTGGATGGGGTCGCCGGTTCCGTGGCGCAGGGCGTTGGTGAGTGCTTCCTGGAGGATGCGGTAGGCGGCGCGGGAGAGGGTTCCCTGGACGTGGGTGAGGTCGCCGGACAGTTCGGGTTCGACGACGGCGCCCGCGTGGCGCAGGCGGTCGAGGAGTTCGGGGAGGTCGGCCAGGGTCCGGGTCGGCGCGGTGCCGGACTGTTCCTCGCGGAGCACTCCCAGGACGTAGTCCAGGTCCTCCAGTGCGGCGCGTGTGGATTCCTCGATGCTGCGCATGGCGGCTCGTGCGGCGGTGGGGTCGGCGGCGAGGACCTCGCCGGCCACGGCGGCCTGGATGGTGGCGGCGGTGAGGGTGTGGCCGATGGAGTCGTGCAGTTCGTGGGCGATGCGGTTGCGTTCGGCCAGGAGGCGTTCGCGTTCGGCGGCCAGGGCGAGCCGTTCGGCGGCCGAGGGTCCCAGCAGCCGGGGCGCCGACCACCGCAGGGTCTTGGTCACCAGTACGCACACCGCCGCCGCCAGCAGGAGACTCGTGGCAGCCACCACCCAGCTCCACCCGCCCGACACCCGGACCGACGTGCCCCACAGCGTCGCCCGCGCCTCGCCGCCCAGCCAGTTCCCCGGCAGCGAGACGCCCAGGATGAACAGCACCCCGCTCGCCAGCGCCCCCGTCCACCCGACGGCCACGTGCAGGACCATCCAGAGCGGGGTCCGCCAGCGCTCGGGGGCGAAGGAACCGGAAGCCCGGCGCCCGGCCACCGGATCCGGCAGCTGCACCCGCAGCAGCCGACGGGTGGAGACGACGAGCGCCCGCCGCACGGGACGCGCCAGCCCCACCAAGGCGACCAGTACCGCCCAGACCAGCAGGAGCAGGAGGATCTGCACGCTCTCGGGGGCGGAGGGCCACGACAGGGCCGGCACCAGGGCGAAAGGCAGAAGCGGAAGGCTTGCCAGCGCGCCGCCGAAGGCGAACAGCGCTCCCGCATAGGTGGAGCCGCGCAGTAGCGGCCGGAGTTTGCTGATCATGGTCGCCAGTATCGCGGCGCCGTTCACCGGCCGCCTCCCCCGATCGGGGGAGCGTCTTCTCCCGCCTTCCCGCGATGCGGCCCCCTGCCCACGCGAAGCAGGATCGTGCCCAGAAACCAAACGCCAACCACCTCCCAGGAGTTGACTCATGCGTGCTCAGAGCCGGCAGGGCCGCCGCCACTCGGACCGGCAGCAGGGCGGCGGCAGGCGCCGACGAGGTGCGTCGGCCGCGGCCGTGGCCGCCGTGGCCGTCGGCGCCATCACCCTGGGCGTCCTCGCCCCGCCCACCGCCCTCGCCTCGGCCTCCGCCTCCGCCGTCTCCGCTCTCTCCTCCGCCTCCGCGTCTGCCGCCGCACGGCCCGACGCCGTCCAGCGGGCCCTGGACGCACTCGTGCGCGACGACGGGATGCCCGCCGCGCTGGCGAGCGTCAAGGACCGCAGCGGCCGCACCCGCACCTACACCGCAGGAGTAGGCGACCTGGCCACCGGCTCGAAGGTGCCGAGGGACGGCCGGATACGGATCGGCAGCAACACCAAGGCGTTCACCGCGGTCGTGGTCCTGCAACTGGTCGCCGAAGGCAAGATCGGCCTCGACTCCTTCATCGACACCCACCTCCCCGGCCTCGTCCGCGGAGACGGGATCGACGGACGCAACATCACCGTCCGCCACCTCCTCCAGCACACCAGCGGACTCCCCGAGTACGGGATCCACGTCGACGACGGCGAGATCAGGAACCGGTACTTCGAGCCGCGCGAGCTCCTCGACCTAGCCCTCCGGTACAAGGCCGACGGCGCTCCGGGGGAGAAGTGGGGGTACAGCAACACCAACTACATCCTGGCCGGCCTGCTCGTCCAGAAGATCACCGGCCGCCCCCTCGCCGAGGAGATGGACCGGCGCATCATCCAGCGCATCGGACTGCGCCACACCTACTTCCCCGCCCCCGGCGACATGACCATCCGCGAGCCGCACCCCCAGGGCTACCACCGCAGCCCGCAGGACGGGCCGTTGCGCGACTTCACGGAGATGGACCCCTCCGCAGGATGGGCCGCGGGCCAGCTGATCTCCACCAACTCCGATCTCAACCGCTTCTACACCGAGCTCCTCGCCGGCCGCCTCCTCCCGCCGGCCCAGCTCGCCGAGATGCGCACGACCGTCCCCGCCGGCACCACCGGTCTGCGCTACGGGCTGGGGCTGACGAGCAGGCCCCTGTCGTGCGGCGGCGTCTACTGGGGCCACGGCGGCGACATCGCCGGTTTCGAGACCCGGGGCGGCGTCACCGACGACGGCCGCGCCGCCAACGTCGCGGTCACCGCCATCCCGGAGGGCGAGGCGGCCACGCAGCACGTGAAGGACGCCGTGGACAAGGCCCTGTGCGGATAGACCGGGCCCCGGCGACCGGCCGTAGGACGACCCCGCGATTCCAACGACTTCTCTGGAGTTCACTCATGCCTGCACAGACATTCTCACGGCTCCGCTCGCCCGGCCGGCGACGGGGCGCGCGGCGACGGGCCCTGCCCGCCGCGACCGCGCTGGCCATCGGCGCCATCACGCTGGGCGTCCTCGCCCCACCCGCCTTCGCCTCCGAGCCGCCCGCCCCCGCCGCCGCCCGGCCGGGCACCGTCCAGCAGCACCTGAACGCGCTGGTGCGCGACGACGGGATGCCCGCCGCCCTGGCGAGCGTCAAGGGCCGTCACGGCCCCAGCCGCACCTACACCGCGGGGGTCGGCGACCTGGCCACCGGCGCCCCCGTACCCGTCGACGGGCAGGTACGGATCGGCAGCAACACCAAGACCTTCGTCGCCGTGGTCGTCCTCCAGCTCGTCGCGGAGCGCAGGCTGGCCCTGGACGCCTACGTCGACACCTACCTGCCCGGCCTCGTCCGCGGGGAGGGCATCGACGGACGGCACATCACCGTCCGCCATCTCCTCCAGCAGACCAGCGGACTTCCCAACTACAGCAACTACCTCGGGGACGACGTCCGGTACTACGACCCCCGCGAACTGCTCGCCACGGCCCTGCGGCACCCGGCCGACTTCGCCCCCGGCAAGGGGTGGAAGTACAGCAACACCAACTACGTGCTCGCCGGCCTGATCGTCCAGGAGGTCACCAAACGCCCCCTGGCCGAGGAGATCGACCAGCGCATCGTCCGGCGGATCGGGCTGCGCCACACCTACTTCCCCGCCCCCCGTGACGCGGGCATCCGCGAGCCCCACCCCCACGGCTACTACCGCGAGTCGGCGGACGCCCCGCTGCGCGACATCACGGAGATCGACCCCTCGTGGGGCTGGGCGGCAGGCCAGATGGTCTCCACCAACTCCGACCTCAACCGGTTCTTCGGCGCACTCCTGGCCGGCCGCCTCCTGCCCGCGGAGCAACTCGACCAGATGCGCTCCACCGTCCCGGCCGAAGAGACGTTCGGCCCCGGCGCCCGCTACGGCCTGGGACTCGTCAGCCGGCCGCTGCCGTGCGGCGGCCTCTCCTGGGGCCACGGTGGCAGCTTCCCGGGATACGAGAGCCGCGGCGGCGTCACCGACGACGGCCGCGCCGCCAACGTCACGGTCACGATGCAGCTCACCGACGAGGCGAGCCGACGGAAGCTCGAACGCACCGTGGACACCGCCCTGTGCCGCTGAGCAGCATGCGGTCGTGGGGCGCGTACCAGGGTTCAGCTCTTGCGGGTCAGCGGCTGCCCGGCGAAGCTCACGCCCGCCAGGCCGTGGGCCATGAGGTTGCGGATGTTGCTGTGATCCGTGCCGTCCGGCGTCGCCAGCACGCTGCGGTAGTGCTCACCGAACGCCAGCAGCGCCTCTTCGTCGCTCAGCCCTTCCAGCAGGGCCAGGCCCAGCGTCTTGCAGGAACCCTCGTTCTCGCCTGCGGCGTTGTCCACGTCCCCGTTGCGGAACGCCTGCGGCTGATAGGCGTAGTGCGCGGAGACGAAGGCCAGGGTGTCGGCGAACGCGTGCTCACCGGACGCAAGGCTTGCCCGCAGCACATCCAGGTCGGTCATGTTGATCCTCTGAGTTGATCGGACGCTCCGATTGCCGTCCGTGACCGGAAGACATTAGCCGGTTCCGGTCCGGGCGGTCGGTCAAGGTGGGGCCTGCGCGCAAGGGGCGCGGAGGGCGGAGTCGCGGACAGAAACTGTCCGCAAGGAGGGCTAGCTTGCTGTCATGGCCTCCAGGACGACGCATCCGAAGCACCCGAAGCACCCCGTACTCGACACCCGCGCTCTCAACCGTGCCACCCTCGCCCGCCAGCTCCTGCTGCGCCGTGCCGAGATGTCCGCGCGGGACGCCGTGGCCCACCTGCTCGGACTGCAGGCGCAGAACGTCAAGCCGCCCTACTTCCAGCTCCACGCCCGGCTCGCCGGTTTCCGCCCCGCCGAGCTGGCCGGGCTCATGGAGTCCCGTGAGGTGGTCCGGATGGTCACCATGCGTTCCACCATCCACACCCACACCGCGCAGGACGCGCTCACTCTGCGTCCGCTCGTCCAGCCCGCCCGCGAGCGCGAGGTCAGCTATTTCCGCAAGGGGCTCGTCGGGGTGGACCTGGACCGGCTGGCGCAACGTGCCCGCGCGTTTGTCGAGGCCGAGCCGCGCACCATGGCCGAGATCCGCGAGGAACTGCTCCGAGAGTGGCCCGGCGCCGACCCGCAGTCCTTGTCCGTCGCCGCGCGCTGCCGGCTGCCGCTGGTGCAGGTCACCCCGCGCGGGGTGTGGGGGCGCAGCGGGCAGGTCAGGCTGACCACCGTGGAGAGCTGGCTGGGGCGGGAGGCGGGCGCGGCGCAGCCGGTGGACGAGGTCGTACGGCGCTACCTCTCCGCCTTCGGGCCCGCATCCGTCAAGGACATGCAGGTCTGGGCGGGGCTCACCCGGCTGCGGGAGGCCTTCGAGCGGCTGCGGCCCGGGCTGCTCGCCTTCCGGGACGAGCACGGCGTGGAACTCTTCGACCTTCCCGACGCGCCCCGCCCCGACCCGGACACCCCGGCGCCACCCCGCTTCCTCCCCGAATTCGACAACGTCCTGCTCTCGCACGCCGACCGCACCCGCGTGATCGCCCCCGCGGCCAAGGGGCGTGCCTGGACCGGGAACCAGGCCCACTGCACGCTCCTCGTCGACGGGTTCCTCGCCGGTCTGTGGAAGCTGAAGGGGGACGTGCTCACCGTCGAGCCGTTCGGCGACCTCTCGCCGGCGCAGCGCGAGGAGGTGGTCGCCGAGGGGGAGCGGATGGCCGCCGACATGCGCGGGGCCGAGGGCGCGGACACGGACACGGACGCGGGCGCAGGCGACCACGCAGGCAGGGTTTCCGTCCGCTTCGGGTCAATCCGCGGCTGACGCCGCTCTGGTGGTCCCCGGACCGGACGCGGCACGATGCCTGCCATGACGACCGACAGCACGCAGCACAGCGCCACCGCCCAGTTCCTGGCCGCGCGGGACTTCCTGCTGGAACGCCGCGGTGACTACGAAGCCGCCCACTCCGGATTCACCTGGCCCCGCCCCCGTCACTTCAACTGGGCCCTGGACTGGTTCGACCAGCTCGCCGCCGGCAACGACGCGGACGCCCTGCGCATCGTCGAGGAGGACGGCACCAGCGAGGGCGTCACCTTCGCGGAGCTCTCCGTACGGTCCGACGCGGCCGCCCACTGGCTGCGCGAGCAGGGCGTCGCGCCCGGCGACCGGATCCTCGTCATGCTCGGCAACCAGCGCGAGCTCTGGGAGGTGATGCTCGGCGCGATGAAACTGCGCGCCGTCGTCATCCCCGCGACCCCGCTGCTCGGCCCGGCCGACCTGCGCGACCGGGTGGAGCGCGGCCGCGTCCGCCACGTCATCGCGCGCGCCGAGGACACCGCCAAGTTCGACGAGGTGCCGGGCGACTACACCCGGATCGCCGCCGGGCCGCAGGCCCCGTCCGGCTGGCGGCGGCTGGCCGACATGCACGAGGGGGCCGGCCGTTCCTTCAGCCCGGACGGGGAGACGCTCGCCACCGACCCGCTGATGCTGTACTTCACCTCGGGTACCACCGCCCGCCCCAAGCTCGTCGAGCACACGCACGCCTCGTACCCCATCGGGCACCTCTCCACCATGTACTGGCTCGGGCTGCGCCCCGGCGACGTCCACCTCAACATCGCCTCGCCCGGCTGGGCCAAGCACGCCTGGTCCAACCTCTTCGCCCCCTGGAACGCCGGCGCGACCGTCTTCGTCCACAACTACACCCGCTTCGACGCCGAGCGTTTGATGGCCGAGATGGACCGGCACGGCGTGACCACCTTCTGCGCCCCGCCCACCGTGTGGCGGATGCTGATCCAGTCCGACCTCACCCGGCTCGCCCGGCCCCCGCGCGAAGCGGTCGCCGCCGGGGAGCCCCTCAACCCGGAGGTCATCGAGAAGGTCCGCGAGGCCTGGGGCATCACCATCCGCGACGGCTTCGGCCAGACCGAGACGACCCTCCAGGTCGGCAACTTCCCCGGCGTGCCCGTCAAGCCCGGCTCGATGGGCCGGCCCGCGCCCGGCTACCAGATCGTCCTGCTGGACCCGGTCACCGGCAAGGAGTCCGCCGACGAGGGCGAACTCTGCGTGGACCTGCGCACCCGGCCCGCGGGCGTGACGACCGGCTACCGCGACGACCCGGAGCGCACCGCCGAGGCGATGGCGGACGGGCTCTACCGCACCGGCGACATCGCCTCGCGCGACGCCGACGGGTACCTCACCTACATCGGGCGCTCCGACGACGTCTTCAAGGCCTCCGACTACAAGATCAGCCCGTTCGAGCTGGAGAGCGCCCTGCTGGAGCACGAGGCGGTCGCGGAGGCCGCCGTGGTACCGGCCCCCGACGAGCTGCGGCTGGCGGTCCCCAAGGCGTACGTCACGCTCGCGGCCGGCTGGGAGCCCGGTCCGGAGACGGCCCGGGTGCTGTTCGAGCACTCCCGCGCGGTGCTGGCCCCGTACAAGAGGATCCGCCGCATCGAGTTCGCCGCGCTCCCGAAGACCGTGTCCGGAAAGATCCGCCGGGTGGAACTCCGGGAGCTGACCGCGGCCGGCTCGGCGGGGGAGTACCACGAGGCCGACCTGCTCTGAGGCCGGGCGGTACGGCCCCCGAAGACGGCCTTACGCGGGCAGGTGAGCCTCGATCGCCGCGATGACCTCGGGGGACTCGGGCTCGGTGCGCGGACGGAAGCGCGCCACGACCTCACCGGCGGGGGAGATCAGGAACTTCTCGAAGTTCCACTGGATGTCCCCCGCCTCGCCCTCCGCGTCCGGGGTCTTCACCAGCTCCTGGTAGAGCGGGTGCCGGTTCTCACCGTTGACCTCGGACTTCTCCAGGATCGGGAAGGTGACGCCGAAGCCGGCCGCGCAGAAGGTCTGGATGTCGTCGGCGTTGCCGGGCTCCTGCTCGCCGAACTGGTTGCAGGGCACGCCGATGACGGTGAAGCCCTTCTCCTCGTACTTGAACTGCAGGCGCGCCAGTCCCGAGTACTGCGGGGTGAGCCCGCACTGCGAGGCGGTGTTCACCAGCAGGATCGCCTTGCCCTTGTGGGCCGCCAGGCTGGTGGGCTCGTCGGACAGGGTGGTCAGCGGAATGTCGTACAGGCTCATCGGGCTCTCCTCGGCAAGCGGTGAGTAACGCCTCCGAGATTAGGCCCCCGACCCCACCAGCTCGTCCGCCGGGTCGTTGACCGGCTGCGGCATGCCCGTCAGGTCCATGACGAACAGCGGTATCCCGAGATCGTCCGCGCGCGTGCGGGCGTCCTCGGTGTACCCGGCGAGCGCGAAGTAGACGCTGGTCGCGGAGGCCGTGAGTCCGTTCAGCCAGACGCACTCCACCGCCCGCAGCCCGGCCGGCGCGGTGGTCGGGTCCACCTGCGCGACCAGCCCGGGAGCCCGCAGGTCCACGGCGGCCGACGGGATCGGGCGCCCGTCGGGCTGCCGTACGTCCTGGAAGCCGAGCCAGCGCAGGTACAGCGCGGCCGTGGCCACTGCGTCGCGGGCCGTACGGATGGTCACCGGGCGGAACGCGGGCCGCGGCACGGCCGCGGTCGGCGGCAGCGGTATGTGCGGCGCGGGCGCGGAGCCGGCGTCCCGGCCGGGCGGGGGTGCGGAGGCGGCGGTCGCTGAGCCGGCGGGCGGGTTCGTCAGACCCGCCGGGCCCGTCGGATCGGCCGGCCCCTCCTGCTGCTCCAGCGGGTGCACGGGAAGGCGCACCACCGTCCCGCAGGAGCCGCACCCCACCTCCGGGTGCGGCCACTCGCTCTCCCGCCCGCAGGCGGCGCACCGCACCGCCACCCAGGTGTCCGACCAGGTGCGGTGGGTCAGCGGCAGCGGAGGCGCCGCCAGATCCAGCGGGGGATGGACCGGGCTCCCGCAGGCGCACGGGAAGACCGGTGCGGTGTAGCCGTTCTCGCGCAGGCACGCCGGGCAGCGCACCGGTACCGCTTCCGCCATGAGACCTGGACCCCCTCCGTCGCTGTGCGTGGGTCCATGCTCCACCACCGGCTACCGCCGGGGCGAGAGCGCACGCCATTTCGGGTCGTCGCCCCGGTCATTTGTGCAACCGACAGGCCGAGACGCGGCTTTTGGTGGCTTCGGGGGTCCCCTCCTGCCTTGACGAGAGGGGGAGCCCCGCATAGCTTGTTCCGTATAGCAGAACAAAACTTCCGGATTACGGAAAAGCCTGACCGCCAGACCCGCAGGAGAACTCGATGCCCCGTATGACAGCCGCCGCCGCTGCAGTGGAGATCCTCAAGCTCGAGGGCGTTTCGCAAGCGTTCGGCGTGCCCGGCGCTGCGATCAACCCGTTCTACCGGGAGCTCAAGAACGTGGGCGGCATCAACCACACGCTGGCCCGCCACGTCGAGGGCGCCTCGCACATGGCCGAGGGCTACACCCGTGCCAAGGCGGGCAACATCGGTGTCTGCATCGGTACGTCCGGCCCCGCCGGCACCGACATGATCACCGGCCTGTACTCGGCCATCGCGGACTCCATCCCGATCCTGTGCATCACCGGTCAGGCCCCGGTCTCGAAGCTCCACAAGGAGGACTTCCAGGCCGTCGACATCGCCTCGATCGCCAAGCCGGTCACCAAGGCGGCCACGACGGTCCTGGAGGCCGCGCAGGTCCCCGGCGTCTTCCAGCAGGCCTTCCACCTCATGCGCTCCGGCCGTCCCGGCCCGGTCCTCATCGACCTGCCGATCGACGTCCAGCTGACCGAGATCGAGTTCGACCCGGCGACCTACCAGCCGCTGCCGGTCTACAAGCCGACGGCCAACCGCGCCCAGGCCGAGAAGGCCCTGCAGTTCCTGCTGGAGTCCGAGCGCCCGCTGATCGTCTCCGGCGGCGGCATCATCAACGCCGACGCCTCCGACCTGCTGGTCGAGTTCGCCGAGCTGACCGGCGTCCCGGTCATCTCCACCCTCATGGGCTGGGGCACCATCCCGGACGACCACGAGCTGAGCGCGGGCATGGTCGGCGTCCAGACCTCGCACCGCTACGGCAACGCGACCTTCCTGGAGTCGGACTTCGTCCTCGGCATCGGCAACCGCTGGGCCAACCGTCACACCGGTTACAACCTGGACGCCTACACCAAGGGCCGCAAGTTCGTCCACGTCGACATCGAGCCCACCCAGATCGGCAAGATCTTCGCCCCGGACTTCGGCTTCGCCTCCGACGCCAAGGCCGCGCTGGAGCTCTTCATCGAGGTCGCCAAGGAGCTCAAGGCCGAGGGCAAGCTGCCCGACTTCAGCGCCTGGGCCGCCTCCGCCCAGGAGCGCAAGGCCACGCTGCAGCGCCGCACGCACTTCGAGAACATCCCGATGAAGCCGCAGCGCGTGTACGAGGAGATGAACAAGGCCTTCGGCCCGGAGACGCGCTACGTCACCACCATCGGCCTCTCCCAGATCGCCGGCGCGCAGATGCTGCACGTCTACAAGCCGCGCAACTGGATCAACTGCGGCCAGGCCGGCCCGCTCGGCTGGACCATCCCGGCCGCGATCGGCGCCGCCACCGCGGACCCGGAGACCCCGATCGTCGCGCTCTCGGGCGACTACGACTTCCAGTTCATGATCGAGGAGCTCGCGGTCGCCGCGCAGCACAAGGTCCCCTACGTCCACGTCCTGGTGAACAACGCCTACCTGGGCCTGATCCGTCAGGCGCAGGGCGGCCTGGGCATCAACTTCGAGGTCAACCTCGAATTCGAGAACATCAACACCCCCGAGCTGGGCGTCTACGGCGTCGACCACGTCAAGGTCGCCGAGGGCCTGGGCGTCAAGGCCATCCGCGTCACCGACCCGGAGGAGCTGGGCGCCGCCTTCGAGCAGGCCAAGAAGCTGGCCCAGGAGTTCCAGGTCCCGGTCGTCGTCGAGGCCATCCTGGAGCGCGTCACCAACATCTCGATGAGCAAGACGGTCGACATGAGCGACGTCACCGAGTTCGAGGAACTCGCCACCGAGCCGGGCCACGCCCCGACCGCGATCAAGCCCCTCCAGGTCTGATCACCCCCGGCACTCGCCAACCCGTAACGACCCCCGCCCCTCCTCAGAGGGCCGGGGGTCGTTCCGTTGCCCTTCGCGCATGAGAGGGCCTGGCGAGCCGCATTGTCGGTGCGGTGCGCTTCACTGACCGTCATGGAGCTCACGCACGAGGCCGTCAATGACCTGTTGGCCCGACTCGGCCCGGGGGACGGCTACCTCTACCTGCCCGGCGACCTGGACTTGCAGGAACTGACCGACCTTCTCGCAGGCAGGTACGGCGTCCCGCGCACCCTCGTCCTCGACGGCTTCACCGATCCGACGGTCGACGATTCCAGGGGCGCGGCTCTCCTCGTCCCCTTCGGCACCCGCGCCGTGACGCTGCGGGCGTGGGCGTACGGGGATCAGTGGATCGGCACGGGGACGGCGCGCGACCCCGAAGGGGCCGAGCGGTCGGTGCTGGTAGTGGGTGGCAGGGATGTGCCCGAGCCCGTCGCTCCGGACGAGGGCGAGCACGAGGGCGCGGACACCGACTGGGTGGAGCGGCTCAGGCTGATCACCGGCTGGACACTGCCCGACCAACGGCCGGACGTGGACTGGGCGGCGATGGAGTCCCGCCTGGGCACCGCGCTGCCGAGCGACTACAAGCGCATGGTCGAGACGTTCGGCAAGGGCGCCTTCGACGCATTCCTGGACCTGAACCAGGAGCCGTGGACGGACCTCAGGGAGGACGGCCTGCTCATCTGGGCCGGCACGGAGCACGAGAACCTGTACTGCTGGAGGACCGACGGCGACGACCCCGACCGCTGGCCGGTCGTGATCCGGTCCTTCGACGGTGAGGACGTCCCCTTCGACTGCCCAGCCGCCGAGTTCGTCTGCCGCGTCCTCACCGACCCGCACCACCCGTTCACGATGGCCCGCTTCTTCGACACGCACTGGTTCATGAACTACGGACAGAGCGGCTGACCGAACCCGCCCGCGGCGGTGCTCTCCAGGTCGGTGAGGGTGGCGTGGAGCCAGGTGAGCTCCGCTTGGGTGGTGGCGCGGGCGATGGTGAGGATGCCGTGGCGGAACGGGTCCTCCAAGTCCTCGGCGCGCAGGGGGCGTTCACCGTCGTAGAAGAAGCTGGCGGGTTCCTCCAGGAAGGCGAGGCGGCGCCGCAGGACCGCGGCCTGGGCGGCGGGGTCGTCGAGGTGGCGCAGGAAGGCCAGGAGGGTGAACCAGCGGTTCTCGTCCGTCACTTCGGGGCCGTCCGCGTCGGCGAGACGGCGCCTGAGCTCCTCCCGGCCCGTGGGGGTGAGGGTGAGGACCTGGCGCGGCGCGGCGGCCGGCCCGGGCCGGGTCTCGCGTACCAGCAGGCCGGCCTTCTCCAGGCGCTTGATGGCCGGGTAGAGGGTCGACTCGCCCACCGGGCGTACGTGGCCGGTGAGGGCGGTGATGCGTTTGCGCAGCTCGTAGCCGTGCAGCGGGGTCTCGTAGAGGAAGCCGAGGATGGACAGTTCCAGCATGCCCGCATTCTCTCCCAGGTGAGCCGATGGCGTAGTACTACGGCGGCGTAGTACTGTGACGGCGAAGTATTCGAGAGGGGAGTGCACGGTGCGCGAGGCACGGTTCGACGAGCGGGGCAGCGTCATCCGATGGACCGAGGCGGCCGGGGAGGAGCCCGCGGTCGTGTTCGTGCACGGCCTCGGCGCCGCGTCGACCGTCTACCACGCGCACATCGCCGCCCGCCCCGAACTCGCCCGCCGACGCGTCCTGTTCGTCGACCTTCCGGGACATGGCATCAGCGACCGGCCGGCCGCCTTCGACTACCGGCTCGAAGACCACGCCGACGCCCTGGCCGCCGCGCTCGACGCGGCCCGGGTGCGCGCCGGGGTGATCGCCGGACACAGCATGGGCGGTGCGGTCGCGATCGTCCTGGCCCACCGCAGGCCCGATCTGGTGGGACGGCTCGTCGTCACCGAGGGCAACCTCGACGCGTTTCCGGAGCCGACGGCCGGCAGCAGCGGCATCGCGTCGTACACGGAGGAGCAGTTCGTACGGGGCGGGGGCTTCGCCCGCGTCCTGGAGCGCGTCGGCCCGGCCTGGGCCGCCACCATGCGCCTGGCCGATCCGCTCGCCCTGCACCGCTCCGCCACCCACCTGGTACGGGGCACCGAGCCCGTGATGCGGGACATGTTCGTCGACGCGCGCGTCCCGCGCGTCTACCTCCAGGGCGAGCTCAGCGGCGACCTGCCCGGCGCGGAGGGGCTCCGGGCCGCCGGCGTGGACGTCGTGACCGTCCCCGGCGCCGGTCACAACATCATGTTCGACCACCCCGACGCCTTCGCCGACGCGGTGGCCGCCAGGATCACCACTGGGGTGGGCCGATGACGGACTGGCCGATCTGCTCCGCCAGCCAGGAGGCGTGCCGTTCCTCGGACCCGTCGAGATTCCTGCGGCGCACGTGGACGAGCACGGTGTGGTCACCGGAGCGCTGGTCGAGGCCCTGGGTTCGGCAGTTGAACAGCAAAGAGGCCCGGGCGTTATCGGCTTCGCCGTGGCTCCTGCGCCCCGCCGTGGGCGCAGCCGACGGCGGGGCGCAGGGCCCACAGCGGCAGGTGCGGGGAGAGGAAGTCCGGATCGCCGGAGAGCTCGGGCGCGTGGACTGCGCCGTGCAAGCCCGTCGGGTCGGAAACGGCAAAGCGCCGAGTCACGGGACCGTCCGTGACTCGGCGCTCTGGTTGGTTCCGCCCGACGGAGCGAGGCTGGCGCGACAGGACGTTCGCACCGCCGGGCGGAGTAGGAGGTCCTCGTACCCCCGGGGGACTCTGTGCGCGGCCCCCGCGGGAAGAGGATGGCTGGGACCGTGGTGGTCGGGCGACGAGAACTCCGGCGCCGTCTCCCTCAGGTCAAGAGACGGGCCTCGGAACCCATTACCACCGCACTGGCTCGCACGCCCACCACGGTCCTCGTCCTGCCCTCACTGCGTACCACCCCTCATCCGGGCAAGCAGCTCGGGCCAGCACCCGGGGCCTGACCTCCCGTCAGGCCCCCGGTACAGCTGTGCGGCTCAGGCGTCGCGCAGGGCGCGGACGGCCTCCTCGACGCGCTTGCCGTAGTCGGCGTCGGCGGCGTGGAAGTGAGCCAGGTTCTTCTCGATGACGTCTTCCAGCGTGACCTGGGACAGGCCGCCGGCGATGTTCGCCACCAGACGCTGCTTCTCGGCCTCCGACATCAGGCGGTAGAGCTCACCGGCCTGGAAGAAGTCGTCGTCCTTGGTGTGGGCCGGGGCCTCGTGGGTGCCCGTGTAGCCGGAGACGGCCTTCGGGGCGCCCAGCGCCAGACCGGTCTCGGCCGGACCCTGGTACGAGTTGGGCTCGTAGTTCTTGTCGTGGCGCGAGCCGTTGCGCAGCGCCATGACGCCGTCGCGGCCGTAGTTGTCGGCCTTCGTCGCCTTCGGGGCGTTGACCGGCAGCTGGGTGTGGTTCACACCGAGGCGGTAGCGCTGCGCGTCGGCGTACGCGAAGAGACGGCCCTGGAGCATCTTGTCCGGCGAGGCGGTGATGCCCGGGACGAAGTTGTTCGGGGAGAAGGCGGACTGCTCGACCTCGGCGAAGACGTTGTCCGGGTTGCGGTCGAGGACCAGACGGCCCACGCGCTGCAGCGGGTAGTCGGCGTGCGGCCACACCTTGGTGAGGTCGAACGGGTTGAAGCGGTAGTCCGCGGCCTCGGCGGCGGGCATGATCTGCACGTACAGGGTCCACGAGGGGTTCACACCGCGCTCGATGGCCTGGAGCAGGTCGGTCTGGTGCGAGTTGGCGTCCTTGCCGACGAGCTCGGCGGCCTGCTCGCTCGACAGGCAGCGGATGCCCTGGTTCGTCTTGAAGTGGTACTTGACGAAGAAGGCCTCGCCCTGGGCGTTGGTCCACTGGTAGGTGTGGGAGCCGTAGCCGTTCATGTGACGGTACGACGCCGGTATGCCGCGGTCACCCATCAGCCAGGTGATCTGGTGCGTCGCCTCGGGGGCGTGCGCCCAGAAGTCCCAGACGTTGTCCGGCTCCTGCTTGCCCGTGAAGGGGTCGCGCTTCTGGGAGTGGATGAAGTCGGGGAACTTGATCGGGTCCTTGATGAAGAACACCGGGGTGTTGTTGCCGACGAGGTCGTAGTTGCCCTCTTCGGTGTAGAACTTCAGCGCGAAGCCGCGCGGGTCGCGGACGGCGTCCGCGCCGCCGAGGGAGTCCGCGACGGTGGAGAACCGCAGGAAGGTCTCGGTCTTCTTGCCGACCGTGTTCAGGAACGCGGCGCTGGTGTACGCGGTGACGTCGTCGGTCACCTCGAAGTAGCCGTACGCGGCCGAGCCGCGGGCGTGCACCACGCGCTCCGGGATGCGCTCGCGGTTGAAGCGGGCGAGCTTCTCCAGGAGCTGCTGGTCCTGGATCAGGAGCGGGCCACCGACGCCGGCGGTGGCGGAGTTCTGATTGTCGGCGACCGGGGCGCCGGACTCGGTCGTCAGCGTGCGCTTCGACATGGTGACCTTCCGTACGGGTAACTGCTGACGGAAAGCGTCTTCCGTCATGCGGAGCCTAATTTCGGCACGAACTAAACGTCAACAGTTTGTTGAACGAAGTTGAGGAGAGGTAATCCGGACGGCGTCGGCACTTGGGCGCGACAGGACAGGTGTCAGCACCGACGCCATCCGGAAACTCAGACCCCCGTGAGGGGGAGGGGTGCCCCCGTGAGGGGGAGGGGCGGCCCGGCGAGCGGGCCGCGGGCTCAGACCTGCGCGCCGGAGAGGCGCTCGACGGCGCGGAGCAGGGCCGAGTGGTCCAGGCCGCCGTCACCCTGGGCGCGCAGCGAGGCCACGAGCTGGGCGACGACCGCGCCGACCGGCAGGGCCGCACCGACGTTGCGGGCGGCGTCGGTGACGATGCCCATGTCCTTGTGGTGCAGGTCGATCCGGAAACCGGGCTTGAAGTCGCGGTTCAGGAAGTTGTCCTTCTTGCGGGTCAGGACCGTGGAACCGGCCAGCCCACCGTTGAGAACGTCCAGGGCGGCCTGGAGGTTCACGCCGGACTTCTCCAGGAAGACCACGGCCTCGGCGCACGCCTGGATGTTCACCGCGACGATGAGCTGGTTGGCGGCCTTGACCGTCTGGCCGGAGCCGTGCGGACCGCAGAGCACGATGGTCTTGCCGAGGGCCTCCAGGACCGGCAGGGCCTCGTCGAAGTCGGCCTGCTCGCCACCCACCATGATCGACAGGACGGCCTCGATGGCGCCGGCCTCGCCGCCGGACACGGGGGCGTCGATGACGCGGATGCCCTTCTCGGCGGCGTTCTTCGCGAGGTCGATCGAGGTCTGGGGCGTGATCGACGACATGTCGATGATCAGCGCGCCGGACTTCGCGTTCTCCAGGATGCCGTTCTCACCGTAGGAGATGGCCTCGACCTGCGGGGAGGCGGGCACCATCGTGATGATGACGTCGGCGTCCTTGACGGCCTCGGCGATCGAGCCGGCCGCGGTGCCGCCGGCGGCGGCCAGGCGGTCCAGCTTGTCCTGCTCCAGGGTGAAACCGGTGACCGAGTAACCGGCCTTGAGGAGGTTCTCGGCCATGGGGGAGCCCATGATGCCGAGACCGATCCAGGCAATCTTCGGGAGCGCAGTGGGGTTGCTCATGATGAGGGTCCTTCTCTTAATGCTTTGTACGAAAAGTTCGTGACGTGCCTGGCGGATCGCCTGGACTTTGTCCGCCTACTTCGCGGCGCGGGCCTCGGCCGGCAGCCATGCGAAGGACGCGGCAGCGTCGGCGGCCTTGTACTCCAGGCCTACGTAGCCCTCGTATCCGGCCTTCTTCAGCTGGTCGAGCAGCTCCTCCAGGGGCAGCTCGCCGGTGCCGGGGGCACCGCGTCCGGGCTTGTCCGCGATCTGGACGTGCCCGGTCTTGGCGGCGTACTTTTCGATGACCTCGGAGAGGTCCTCATCGTTCATCGCCAGGTGGTACAGGTCGAGGAGGAACTTGGCGTTGCCGAGGCCGGTGGCCTCGTTGACCTTGTCCACCACCTCGATGCCCGCCGGGGCGCTCACCAGGGGGTAGAGCGGCGACTCGGGCTTGTTGAGGGTCTCGATCAGGAGGATCGCGCCGACGCGGTCCGCGGCGCGGGCCGCCACCACGAGGTTCTTCAGCGCGAGCTCGTCCTGGACGGCCGGGTCCACGCCTTCGACGCGGTTGCCGTAGAGGGCGTTCAGCGCCTTGCAGCCGACCGAGGCCGCGAAGTCGGCGGCCACGTTGATGTTGGCGTTGAAGCGCTCCGACTCCTCACCGGGAACCGATACCGCACCGCGGTCCGGGCCCGGCAGCTGGCCGGCGTAGAAGTTCAGTCCCACCAGCTGGGTGCCGGCGTCCTCAAGAGCCTTCTTGAGGGCGTCGAGCTCCTCCTGTGCGGGGGTGGGGGTCTCGATCCAGGGCCACCACAGCTCGACCGCCGTGAAGCCCGCCGCGGCGGCGGCCGCGGGACGCTCCAGGAGCGGGAGTTCCGTGAAGAGGATCGAAAGGTTCACATCGAAGCGCTGGTCCGTGTATCCCATGAGGGGTGTGCGCTCCTTCCGTATTGCGGAAGTTAGTTTCTGCTTGATGGAAGACTGCATGGGGTTCCGCGCCGATGTCAAGTGCGGACTCCCGAAAAATCCCGTCCGCCCGTCGCCCGACCACCGCCCCTCGAGGAGGCGCGTTCGCGCCGCCGCTTTTCATCCGGGTAGCTTGACCGCGTGCGATTGAGAGTGGAGTTCACGACCGAGCCCTTCGATCTCGAAGAGGCTCCTGCCCATGCCGTGGCCGCCCGCGAGGTCATCCAGAAGGCCCAGCTGGACGCGGTGGACGTCGGCCCGTTCGGCAACACCGCCGAGGGTGAGGCCGAGCGCGTACTGGACGCGGTGCGCGCGCTGCTGCGCGATTCCCTGGAGGCCGGAGCCACGCGCGTCTCGCTCCAGGTCAACGTGATCGGGGAGGACACCCCATGACCGAGCCCCGCGACCACCCCTTCGTCGCCGCGGTCAAGCCGCTGGTGGACGCCATGGGCGGGGAGCTGATGGATCCGGCCCTGGCGCAGCCCGACGACGTCGTCCTCAGCTGGGAGGGGCAGGACCTGCTCGCCGTGCGCCTGCCGCAGCTCTCGGACTCGCTCGACCACATCCTTGCGGCCCTGGAGCGCCGCCACGGCGTACCGTTGGCGCAGCTCGACCGCAAGACCAAGCAGGACGTCGTGCGGATACTGGAGGCGCGAGGCGCCTTCTCGGTGCGGCACGGGGTGGAAACGGTCGCGAGCGCCCTCGGTGTCAGCCGTTTCACCGTCTACAACTACCTGAACAGGGACTCCGGCGCCGCGAAGGGATCCGCCAAGCGCAGCCCGGAGTGAGCGTTTCCTGACTTACAGCGACGAGCCGCCGCCCAATTCACCCGGGCGGCGGCTTTTGTGTACGGGAAGTTTCAACAAAGTGTTGACGCCGTGTGGTGGAGGGCGTTAGCTATGCGCAGCCCGTCAAAGCAACAACAGGCCACGGAGGCCTACCGTGACTTCGAGTCCGACCCCGGGTCTCACCCGGTTCAACGCCTTGGACGACAGCGCGGCCACGGCCGAGCTGCACGAGGTGTGCGCCAGTTCGGCGTGGGGGAGCAAGCTGCTCGCCCAGCGCCCCTTCACCAGCGCCGAGGCCCTGTTCGCCGCGAACGAGGCCGCCATGGCGGAGCTCACCGCGGACGACCTGGCCGAGGCCATGGGAGGCCACGCGCCGATCGGCCGGCCGAAGCCGGGAGACCCGACCTCCGCCCGCGAGCAGCGCGGTATGGCCGGTGCCTCGGAGGAGCTCAAGAACGAGCTCCTCGAACTGAACCTGGCCTACCAGGAGAAGTTCGGCCACGTCTTCCTCATCTGCGCCACCGGTGCGACCGGTGAGTTCATGCGGGACGCGGTCAAGGTCCGGATCGACAACTCGCCGGAGCAGGAGCGGGAGATCGCCCGCGGTGAGCTCGTCAAGATCAACAAGATCCGCCTGACCCGACTCGTCGAAGGAGAGTGAAGCCGCGCATGAGCACGGAGACCACCGCGTCGGTGTCCACGCACATCCTGGACACCAGCATCGGCAAGCCCGCCGAGTCCGTCGCCATCTCCCTGTCGGCCCGTGCGGGCCTTGAGGGGGAGTGGACGGCCCTGGGCGGCTCCGCCACCGATGTGGACGGGCGCTGCAAGGACCTGCCGGCGCTGCCGGAGGGCACCACCCATGTGCGTCTCGACTTCGAGACCGAGACGTACTTCTTTCACAAGCACAGTTCCGATCAGCAAGCCGAGGCGCAGCAGGACGCCCCCCGCGTAAGGGACAGCGGTGCGTTTTTCCCGGAAGTGACGATCACGTTCGCGGTCACTCCCGGCGAGCACTACCACGTACCGCTGCTGCTCAACCCGTTCGGCTACTCCGTTTACCGAGGGAGCTAGCATGGCCACGATTCTGGGCCAGAACCAGTACGGCAAGGCAGAGAACCGCGTCGTCAAGATCACGCGGGACGGCGACACCCACCACATCAAGGACCTCAACGTCTCGGTCGCCCTCTCCGGCGACATGGACGACGTCCACTACTCCGGCTCCAACGCCAACGTCCTGCCGACGGACACCACCAAGAACACGGTGTACGCGTTCGCCAAGGAGCACGGCATCGAGTCCGCCGAGCAGTTCGGCATCCACCTGGCGCGCTGGTTCGTGAACAGCCAGGAGCCGATCCAGAAGGCGCGCATCCGGATCGAGGAGTACGCCTGGGACCGGATCGCCACCTCGGACGCCAACTCCAAGTTCATCGGCTCCGACGAGGTCAAGCACTCCTTCGTCCGCCAGGGCATGGAGACCCGCGTCACCCAGATCACGTACGACGGCAAGAACTGGGAGGTCATCTCCGGCCTCAAGGACCTGGTCGTCATGAACTCCACGAACTCCGAGTTCTGGGGGTACGTGAAGGACAAGTACACGACGCTGAAGGAGGCCTACGACCGTATCCTGGCCACCCAGGTGTCGGCCCGCTGGCGCTTCAACTGGTCGGACGACGAGCAGCGGATGCCCAACTGGGAGAAGTCCTACGCCGAGACCAGGAAGCACATGCTCCAGGCCTTCGCGGAGACCTACTCCCTGTCGCTGCAGCAGACCCTGTACCAGATGGGTTCGCGCATCATCAACCACCGTTCGGAGATCGACGAGGTCCGCTTCTCGCTCCCGAACAAGCACCACTTCCTCGTGGACCTTGAGCCGTTCGGCCTCAAGAACGACAACGAGGTGTACTTCGCCGCGGACCGTCCGTACGGCCTGATCGAGGCCACGGTCCTGCGTGACGGCGTCGACGCCCGTATCCCCGTGGACATGACCAACCTCTAGAGCGCCGCCCGAACGCGGCACGCGCGTCCCGGGGCACCGCAGTGGCCCCGGGACGGCGCGACACCTTCAGCTTCCTGAATCGGCACCCGGACGCACCCCACGGGGCGGCAGTACTGTCAGCTGTCGAGGCCCCTGCTCCGGCACTCAAATCTCCTGGGCCTTGCCGTGCCCACACCGCCACTGAAAGCACGAGGAAGTCCCATGGCAGCATCGGCAGCCCCTGACAGCGCGCTCGAGCGCATCGTCATCGAGAACTGCGCGATTGCGACCGTCGACGCGAACGACACCGAGTACGCCTCGGGCCACGTGGTCGTCGCCGGCAACAGGATCGAGTCCATCGGCGCGGGCAAGGCCCCCGAGAACCTCGAGAACGTGGTCCGCCGCATCGACGGCACGGGACACCTCGTGACCCCCGGCCTGGTCAACACGCACCACCACTTCTACCAGTGGATCACGCGCGGCCTGGCCACCGACCACAACCTCTTCAACTGGCTCGTCGCGCTGTACCCGACGTGGGCGCGCATCGACGAGCAGATGGCCTACACGGCCGCCCAGGGTTCCCTGGCCGCGATGGCCCGCGGCGGTGTCACCACCGCCATGGACCACCACTACGTGTACCCCAAGGGCGCCGGCGACCTCTCCGGCTCGATCATCCGCGCCGCCTCCGAGATGGGCGTCCGCTTCACCCTCGCCCGCGGTTCCATGGACCGCAGCGAGAAGGACGGCGGTCTGCCGCCGGACCACGCGGTGGAGACCCTGGAGGGCGCGCTCGCGGACACCGAGGCGACCGTGAAGAAGTACCACGACGCCTCCTTCGACGCGATGACGCAGGTCGCCGTCGCCCCCTGCTCCCCCTTCTCCGTCTCCACCGAGCTGCTGAAGCAGGGCGCCGAGCTGGCGCGCCGCCTGGGCGTGCGCATGCACACGCACGGTTCCGAGACCGTCGAGGAAGAGCAGTTCTGCAAGGAACTGTTCGGCATGGGCCCGACCGACTACTTCGAGTCGACCGGCTGGCTCGGCGAGGACGTGTGGATGGCGCACAGCGTCCACATGAACGACTCCGACATCGCCGCGTTCGCCCGTACCAAGACCGGTGTCGCGCACTGCCCGTCCTCCAACGCCCGTCTGGCCGCCGGCATCGCCCGCGTACCGGACATGCTCGCCGCCGGCGTCCCGGTCGGCCTCGGCGTGGACGGCACCGCCTCCAACGAGTCCGGTGAGCTGCACACCGAGCTGCGCAACGCGCTGCTGATCAACCGCCTCAACACGGTCCACCGCGAGCGCGCCCTGAACGCGCGCCAGGCCCTGCGCCTGGGTACGTACGGTGGCGCCCAGGTCCTCGGCCGCGCCGACAACATCGGCTCCCTGGAGGTCGGCAAGTGCGCCGACCTGGTCCTGTGGAACCTGAGCACCTTCCTGCACTCCTCGATCGCCGACCCGGTCACCGCGCTGGTCTTCGGTGCGGCCGCCCCGGTGACCGCGTCGTTCGTCAACGGCAAGCAGATCGTCGAGGACAACCGCCTCCTCTTCGCCGACGAGGACGCCATCGCCGTGTCCACCCGGGAAGAGGCCCAGCGCCTCGCGCGGATCACCGCGCAGGGCTGATCTCCCCCTGGCTGCGCCGGGGGACCCCCAGAAGTCCGGCCGGGGGGGACGGCCTCCGGCCGGCGGCCGCGGACCCGAGCGGGGTCCGCGGCAGCCGTTCCCGGGAAGCGCCCGAGGACATCCGAAGGCGCCCCCGGGGGCGGTGACCGACGCCATGGGCTCCGCCCTGCGCGCGAACAGACGCGGAACGGTTTGGGCGAATCGTTTCTGCACCCCTTGGGACAAGTACGGGCACCACCCACAACTCCATACCGCTCGACTCGCTCCGCTTTCGCACCACCTCCAAGACACCCACGTCCCTGCCGACGTGTTACCCGACCGGAGGAAGCCGTGGCCCAGGCGCCCAGGTTTCGCAAAGACGCAGTCGCAGTACCGCAGGTCTCCGGGGAGAAACACCCGGTCGACGAGATCCTGCCCCCGCTGAAGATGTTCACGAGCGGCTTGCAGCACGTGGCCGCCATGTACGCGGGTGTCGTGGCCCCGCCCATGATCGTCGGCCCGGCCGTCGGACTCTCCGCCACCGAGACCGCCTTCCTGATGGGCGCCTCGCTCTTCACCGCCGGCCTCGCCACCCTCCTCCAGACCCTCGGTTTCTGGAAGATCGGCGCCAAACTCCCCTTCGTCAACGGCGTTTCCTTCGCCGGGGTCACCCCGATGATCGCGATCGGGAAGGGGGAGGGGGAGGACGCCCTGCCCATCATCTTCGGCGCGATCATCGTCGCCGGAATCGTCGGCTTCTTCGCCGCCCCCTACTTCGGCAAGCTCGTCCGCTTCTTCCCGCCGGTCGTCACGGGCACGGTCATCACCCTGATCGGCGTCTCGCTCCTGCCCGTCGCCTTCAACTGGTCGCAGGGCGGGAACCGCACCGCCACCGACTACGGCTCGATGAAGAACATCGGCATGGCCGCCGTCACCCTCGTCATCGTCCTGCTGATGCGCAAGTTCCTGCGCGGCTTCCTCCAGCAGATATCCATCCTGCTCGGCCTGATCGCGGGCACGCTCATCGCCCTCCCGCTCGGCATGACCAGCTTCGACGCCGTCAAGAACGCGTCCGTCGTCGGCTTCCCGACCCCCTTCAGCCTGGGCCTGCCGCAGTTCCAGGTCGCCGCGATCGTCTCGATGTGCATCGTCATGCTCGTCTGCATGACCGAGTCCACCGCCGACATCCTGGCGCTGGGGAAGATCGTCGGCCGCCCGGCGGACGCCAGGACCATCGCGGGGGGCCTGCGCGCCGACACCCTCGGCAGCGCCATCAGCCCGCTGTTCAACGGATTCATGTGCAGCGCGTTCGCCCAGAACATCGGGCTGGTCGCCATGACCAAGGTGCGCAGCCGGTTCGTGGTCGCCGCGGGCGGCGGCATCCTGATCCTGCTCGGCCTGTGCCCGATGGCGGCCTCCGTCATCGGCGTGGTCCCGCTGCCCGTCCTCGGCGGCGCCGGCATCGTCCTCTTCGGATCGGTCGCCGCCAGCGGCATCCAGACCCTGGCCGGCGCGGCCATGGAGAGGGGCGAGAACGCCCTGATCGTCGCCGCCTCCGTGGGCATCGGCCTGATCCCGATCGCCGCGCCGGACTTCTACCACGCCTTCCCGAAGGACCTCCTGGTCGTCCTCGACTCCGGGATCAGCACCGGCTGCGTCGTGGCCATCCTGCTGAACCTGGGCTTCAACCACCTCGGGGCGAAGAAGGGAGCGGCCTCGCCGGCGGTCCCGGACCCGGCGCTGGTGCACTGACCGGCCGCCGCGCCGCCCCCGCCCCGCCCCGGTCCCCGGACCGGATGCCGTACGGCGGTGCGCACGCCACCCACTGCGGGTGTGGCGTGCGCACCGCCGTACGCGTGCCTGTCGCCGTCAGGCGTGCCCGCCTACGACGCGGGCGTCAGGTACATCCCGCTCTCGTCCGCCCCGGCGGTGTTCTTGCAGCTGAAACCGGAGGTCGCGGGCTGGGCGACGACCAGGGAGAGGCAGCGCCCGGCGGCCAGCTGGCCGTAGTGGTTCGGGTGCATGGACTCCTGGATCAGGCCCTGCGTCTCGTTGTTGTCGATCCAGCGCGCCCACTCGCTCGTCTTCGACGACGCCGGGACCGTGGACGTCACCTGCCTGCTCGCCTTGGCGCACACCTCGCGGCCCTGGAGCATGTCCCGCAGGTCCAGGAACTGCACGCCCTTGGCCTCGGCGACGCCCTTGATACGGCTCGCCATCTGCGGCACCAGCGAGTCCCGCGCCCAGTCCGAGTCCCGGTTCCAGAAGGGGCATCCGCCGGTGTTGAGGCGGCTCCAGTCGCTCTGGGTGTACCGGTTCTCCGTGCCGCGCGGGATCGGCGACGGGTAGGACTGGAGCACGATCCGGTAGGCGGAGTCGGCGTACCCGGCGCCCCGCATCACGGCGCGGATCTCGTCGACGGACTTGCCGACCTTGGCCATGACGCCGTCGATCTTCTGGTCCACGGCGTACTGCTGGTCGTCGTAGCAGTAGGAGTACCAGAGGGTGAAGTCGAGCGCGCACTCCTTGATGATGTCGGCGAAGCCCAGGTCGTTCCCGCCGATGGACAGCGCGATGACCTTGACGTTGTGGCTCGCGGCGACCGCGGCGAGCTGATCGGCCTGCGGGGCCTCGCCCTTGAAGGCGACGCCGCCGTTGGAGGAGCGGAACACGTTGTCGGAAACGGCCCCGGAACAGGCGAGGTTCACCGCGACGTCGGCGATGGCGCCCGCGCTGCGCACCTCGGCGGAGTCGGAGCGGTGACATCCGCCCGCGGTGGTCCCGTATACCTTCGCGGGGTCGTAGGTGCTGCCGGTCCAGGCACGGTCGGTCCCGTTGCGACTGCCGGTGTTGGTCAGACTGTTGCCCTTCCAACGGCCGGCCTCGCCGGAGATGTAGCTGTCGCCCATGGACACCACGGCGGTCGGGCCGGTGCCCGGACTGGCCGCGGAGGTGCCGGCCCCGCCGGCCAGCAGAGCGCTGACGGCGAGCGGGAGGACCATCCCGGCACCGGCCAGCCGTCGCATTCGACTGCGGCCCCGGTCCTTGCTGACCTTGCGGAATCCGATCACTGCGGAACTCCTGCGTTCGGCCACGCCGAAGGCGGCGACGAGTGCGTCGCCGACGACTGGGTCGCGTGGCTGGGAAGTGGGGGTACCGCCGGCCGGTGGCACCGGAAAGGTGACACGCGGCTGCTTGTTACCGCTAGGTACAGGTAAGTTACGAACAAGTAACAACCGACCGGTCGTTCGGCTGTTCACCTTCCGCAACGCAAACGGCTCCGCCCCCGCGCCGTAGGGCGACGGGGGCGGAGCCGGTGGTTTCGACTGCTGTGCGTTTCAGCCGAAACCCGTTCTCAGCCGACCAGTTGGTCGTATGCGGGGAGGGTGAGGAAGTCCGCGTAGTCCGCGTCGAGGGAGACCTGAAGGAGGAGGTCGTGGGCCTGCTGCCACTTGCCGGCCGCGAAGGCCTCCTCGCCGACCTCGGCGCGGATGGCGGCGAGTTCCTCGGCGGCGATCGCGCGGGTGAGCTCCGCCGTGGCGAGCACGTGCTCGCCCTCGTGCTCGAAGGTGACGCCGGCGTTGATCCACTGCCAGATCTGCGAGCGCGAGATCTCGGCCGTGGCCGCGTCCTCCATCAGGCCGAAGATGCCGACGGCGCCGAGGCCGCGCAGCCAGGCCTCGATGTAGCGGATGCCGACCTGGACCGCGTTGCGCAGGCCCTCGTACGTCGGCTTCGCGTCCAGGGAGTCGATTGCGATGAGCTCGCCCGGGGCCACCGAGACGTCCTCGCGCAGGCGGTCCTTCTGGTTCGGCTTGTCGCCGAGCACCGCGTCGAAGGAGGCCATGGCGATCGGGACCAGGTCGGGGTGGGCGACCCAGGAGCCGTCGAAGCCGTCGCCCGCCTCGCGGTCCTTGTCGGCCTTGACCTTCTCGAACGCGACCTTGTTGGCCTCGGCGTCCTTGCGGGAGGGGATGAAGGCCGCCATGCCGCCGATGGCGTGCGCGCCGCGCTTGTGGCAGGTGCGCACCAGCAGCTCGGTGTACGCCCGCATGAACGGGGCGGTCATCGTCACCGCGTTGCGGTCCGGCAGGACGAACTTCTCGCCGCCGTCACGGAAGTTCTTGACGATGGAGAAGAGGTAGTCCCAGCGGCCCGCGTTCAGACCGGCCGCGTGGTCGCGCAGCTCGTAGAGGATCTCCTCCATCTCGTACGCGGCGGTGATCGTCTCGATGAGGACGGTCGCGCGCACGGTTCCCTGCGGGATGCCGACGTAGTCCTGCGCGAAGACGAAGATGTCGTTCCAGAGGCGCGCCTCCAGGTGCGACTCCGTCTTCGGCAGGTAGAAGTACGGGCCCTTGCCGAGGTCGATCAGGCGCTTCGCGTTGTGGAAGAAGTACAGCCCGAAGTCCACGAGCGAGCCGGAGGCCGGGCCGCCCTCGAAGCGCAGGTGGCGCTCCTCCAGGTGCCAGCCGCGCGGGCGCATGACCACGGTCGCGAGCTCGTCGGCGGCCTTGAGGGCGTACGACTTGCCGGTGCGGGCGTCGGTGAAGTCGATGCGCCGCTCGTAGGCGTCGATCAGGTTGAGCTGGCCGAGGACGACGTTCTCCCAGGTGGGAGCGGAGGCGTCCTCGAAGTCGGCGAGCCAGACCTTGGCGCCCGAGTTCAGGGCGTTGATGGTCATCTTGCGGTCCGTCGGACCGGTGATCTCCACACGGCGGTCGTTCAGCGCGGCCGGGGCCGGCGCCACCTTCCAGTCGCCCTCGCGGACCTGTGCGGTCTCCGGGAGGAAGTCGAGGGTGGAGGTCCGGGCGATCTCGGCACGGCGCTCGGCGCGGCGGGCGAGGAGCTCGGCGCGGCGGGGGGCGAACCGCCGGTGGAGCTCGGCCACGAAGGCGAGAGCCGCTTCGGTGAGGACTTCGTCCTGCCGGGGCAGGGGCTCGGCGTCGACGATGGCCAGCGGGGACGGCGCTGGTGCGGACATATCTGTCACTCCTTCAGCGGCGGTGCCTGGCGGCCGCGGGGGAATGCTCGCGCGAGACGGCACGCAGTGCCGTCGGGTGTGGAGAGTTCCGGGATACGGTCGCGGGCGCCGTCTGTGGGTTCAGGGCGCTTCTGACCAGTGGATAGTAATTTCCTCATGGTGGAAGTTCAATGGTTTGTTGATGTCGAGATTCTCTTGGTCGACACATTCCGCCCGTCGGTGGCCCTCAGTGCCACTGTCGTCACGCCGTGCTCAGAGCAGACGCGCCAGGTCGGGCGGCGTGTCGATGTCGAAGGCCTCCGCGACGTCCGAGCACTCCACCAGCATGAGCTCTCCGGCGTGTCGTGCGAGGTGCACGCGCGCCCCCTTGTCACCCGTGGCCGTCGCCGCGATGTCGGCCCAGCGGTCCGCGCCGAACAGCACGGGGTGGCCGCGCTCCCCGTCGTACGCCGCCGCCACCAGGCTCGCGGGGGACCGGTACGCCTCCCGGACCCGGGCGACGGCCGCCGGGCCGATGCCCGGCTGGTCCACCAGCGAGACCAGGGCCGCGCTGGCGCCCGTACCGGCCAGGGAGGTCAGACCGACGCGCAGGGAGGAGCCCATGCCCTGCGTCCAGTCCGGGTTGTCCACGAGCACGCAGCCGGTCAGGTCCGCGCGCTCGCGGACCTCGTGTGCACCGGCGCCGAGCACCACGTGGACCGGGCCGCAGCCCGCTTCGCGCAGCACCCGTACGGCGTTCTCGACCAGCGGGCGGCCGCGGTAGGGGAGCAGGGCCTTGGGCCGCCCGCCGAGCCGCCGGCCACCGCCGGCCGCCAGGAGCAGGCCCGCGATCACGGGCGGATCGGTGTGGGCGGGGAGGGCGTGGAGGGCGTCGTCGTGGGCTGGCATGCCACCGATTCTCGCTCCTGCACGCCCTGCGGGGAGCGCCGTGCCAAAGTGCGCCGTACGGAGGCCAGGGCGGCCCCGATCCGCAGCGGCCGGGAGATCCGGTTCTCGGCGGCGCTCGCCAGGGCGCGTTCGTCACGGTCGGTCAACATGGCGGCTTCTCCTTGCCAGTCGGGGGCCAATACAGCGAGTCTGGTCCTCGATTGGCCTGGCCGTCAGAGCCAATCAGGGGAGGTTGGCATGGCAAACGGGCGAGTGGTCCACACAGCGGACAGAACCATCGGCAGCCGCCAGCTCGCCGCCCTGCTCCCCGCCGAGGTGCTGGCCCGCCCCGGCTACCGGGCGCTCGCCGACGCCGTGCGCACGCTGATCCTCGACGGCCGCGTCGCCCTGCACGTACGGCTGCCCGCCGAACGCGAGCTGGCCGAGGCGGTCGGTGCCAGCCGGGCCACCGTCACCGGCGCCTACGACCTGCTGCGCGAGAGCGGCTACGTCCGCAGCCGGCGCGGCTCCGGCACCTGGACCGAGCTCCCCGACGGCCACCGCCCGGTCGGGGCGCACGCGCTCGTCGGGGCGGGCGGCTACAGCGCCGACGGGGACACCGGCATCGACCTCGCCATCGCCGCCATGGGCGCACCCGACGGCAGCCTCGCCGAAGCCCTCGCCTGGGCCGCCCCCCGGCTGCCGGGCCTCGCCCGCTCGCCGGGCTACCACCCCTTCGGGATGCCCGAGCTGCGGACGGCGATCGCCGAGCGGTTCACCCGGCGCGGGCTGCCCACCCGCCCCGAGCAGATCCTGGTCACGGCCGGAGCCCAGCAGGCCTTCGCGCTGGTCGTCGGACTCCTGTGCCGGGCGGGGGACCGGGTCGTCACCGAGAACCCGACCTACGCCAACGCCCTCGACGCCCTGCGCCACGCGGGGCTGCGCACCGGGTCCATCGCCGTCTCGGACGCCGGCTGGGACATGGAGATAGCCGAGTCCACGCTGCGCCAGCTGGTGCCCCGGCTGGCGTACGTGATCCCCGACTTCCACAACCCGACGGGCGCGCTGATGCCCCCGGAGCAGCGGCTGCGGCTGCTGGCGGCCACCCGGGCCACCGGGACCTGGCTGGTGGTCGACGAGACGATCGCCGACATCGCCCTGGACGTCCCCGCGGCCGCGCCCCTGGCCTCGCTCGCGCCGCGCGGCGGCGCGGACCACGTGATCACCATCGGCTCGCTCAGCAAGACCCACTGGGGCGGCCTGCGGGTGGGCTGGGTCCGGGCCACCGAGAAGATGATCACGGAGCTGACCGGCGTACGGGTCGCCGCCGACATGACCGGCTCCGTCCTCGACCAGCTGGTCGCGCTCCCCCTGATGGACGGCCTGGAACGGACCCTGCCCGCCCGCCTCGCGCAGCTGCGGATCCAGCGCGAGGCCCTGGTGCGGGCCCTCCAGCGGTACACCCCGGAATGGTCCTGGCAGCTGCCGCCGGGCGGGCTCTCGCTCTGGGTCGACCTGGGCGAGCCGGTCAGCTCCGCGCTGGGCGAGCGGGCCGCCGCCGCCGGAGTGCACATCGGCCGGGGGGCCCGCTTCGGCGTGGACCCGGGCACCTTCGAGCACCGCCTGCGGATCCCGTACTCGCTGCCCGCCGACCGCCTGGACGAGGGCGTACGGCTCCTCGCGCAGGCGTTCCACGACGGCGTCCCGCTGACCCCGGCGGTGCAGCGGCCGCACTGGGTGGCCTGACTCCCGGCCGTTCGTCCGTCCGTCCGTCCGCCCGATGCCCCGCGGCCACTGCGCCGACCTGCGTGTCAGCCGACGCTCAGGGCGAGCAGACAGGTGTCGTCCTCGTTCTCCTCGGGCGTGTAAGCCTCCATGATGCGGTCGAGGGTGTCCTGCGGGCCGAGCCCGCCGCAGCCCGCCAGCACCTTGGCCAGGTGCTCGATGCCGTCCGTGATGTCCTCGCCCCGGCGCTCGACCATGCCGTCCGTGTAGAGCAGCAGGAGGTCTCCGGGGCGGAGCTCCACGGTCGCGGTCCCGTACTCGTGCCCGGGCAGGAGTCCGAAGAGGGGCCCCCGGTGCGCCGTGTCCAGGGCCGAGGCCGCTCCGTCACGCAGCAGCAGCGGCGCCGGATGGCCGGCGCACGCCCATCGGAACCGCCGGTCCCGGTCGATGTGCCCGATGATCCCCGTCGCGGTCTCGGCGGCCGGGTCGGCGCACAGGAGCTCGTTGAGCCAGGTGGTCAGCTGGCCCGCGTGCGTCCCCGGGGCGTGGGCGAGACCCGCCAGGGCGTGCCGCTGCTGCGCCATCCGGGCGACCGCCCGCAGCCCGTGGCCGCAGGCGTCGCCGATGGCGAGCAGGATCCGGCCGTCCGGCAGCACGCGGCACTTGTACCAGTCGCCGCCCACCGCCGAGTCCGCTTCCACCGGCAGATAGGCGGCCGCCACGGACAGGCCCGCCTGCGCCAGTTCCGCGGAGTGCGTCGGGAGCAGCGCCTCGCGCAGGGCGGAGGCCACGCGCCGCTCGGCGGCGGCCTGCTCCCGCAGCCAGTCGGACTGCCTGCGCGTCGCGGCGAGCCGCTGGCGACTGCGTACCTGGGACGTCAGATCGCGCGCGATGATGTGCACCGACCAGGGAACCCCGTCGGTCGCGATGACCGGATGCCCCACCAGCTGGAGGGTGCGCACCTCCCCGAGGACGCTGAAGCGGATCTCCGCCCCGGGCGGCTCCTCTCCGTCGACCAGCGCCAGCAGGAACTTCCCGAAGCGCGGCACGTCCTCCAGGAGCACCGTGTCGCACAGGTCGGCGAGCGACAGCGGCCGGGACGGATCGTTGCGGAAGATCGACGACAGCCCCTCCGACCAGGTGACCTCACCGGACAGCAGGTCCCAGGTGCCCCAGCCCATGGACGCGATGTACTGCGCGTCGAGCGAGAGCAGTTCCATGCGGTTGTGGGCCGCCCGCCAGGTCGCCAGCACCTTCCCGCCGCAGGCCGCCGCGTCGTACAGGAGCTTCGTGCGGTGCAGACCGTCGCTGCGCTGCTCCGTGTAGTCCAAGGCGTACGACTTCAGGGCGCGACCGGTGCGCAGTACGGAGTCCAGGGCCTCGACGAGCCCGCCGACCGCGGCGCCGGGCTGGACCTCCAGCAGCCGCCGGCCGATCTGGCGGTCGGGAGCCTCCAGCCACTCGGCGGCGCGGACGTGGTTGCCGGCCGTGACCGTGAAGTCGACCGTCCGGCCGGCCTCGTCCTGTTCGGGCGTGAACAGCGCGGCCGACAGCGGGATGGCGGGCAGCGTCGCACAGACGCACGCCCACGGGTCGTGCTCGCCGCCCTCGTCACCGCAGCCGTGCCCGGGCCCGGCCGCACCGCACCGGCAGGACTCCCCGGCCGCGCCGGCCGGCTCCGCCCCGGACCCCGGGGCGGGGCCTTCGTCGAGCCGGACCCCTGCGTCGTGGCGGGCGGCCTCCCGCAAGGCCTTCACCTCGCGGGCGAGGAGCTGCTTCAGCGTGTCGGGGTCCTGGGGGACGAAGGGGCTCATGGGGCACCACCGGCTGGGTAGCTGGCACCGGCGCCGCCGCCGCGCTCACGCGGCGGGCACGCCCGTGCGCAGGGGGGGGGCGAGGACGCGGTCAGGAGGCGTGTGCCACGATCCCTTCCTTCCGTCGGTACGGGACTGCGAGAGTGCGCCTGCCCGGCCGCCCGCCGCCCACGCCCGCGGGGACGCCGAAGGGGCCGTCCGGCTCCTCACCGGAGGACTTCCGGCCCGCCCCCGACGTCCGCTACGGCGTGCGGATGAGCCGGCGGGTCGCCGCGGCCGCGACCGCCGCCGTACGGGAGTCCACGCCCAGCTTCGCGTACACGTGCACCAGGTGCGACTTGACCGTGGCCTGGCTGAGGAAGAGCCTCTTGGAGATCTGCTGGTTCGACAGGCCGTCGGCGACCAGTTGCAGCACCTCCAGCTCCCGCTTCGTCAGCGCCTCCGCCGGGGTCCGCATCCGGTCCATCAGCCGCAGCGCCACCGCCGGGGCCAGCGCCGACTGACCCGCCGCGGCCGTCCGTACGGCTGCCGCCAGCTCCTCCGGCGGGGCGTCCTTGAGCAGGTAGCCCGAGGCGCCCGCCTCCACCGCGGCCAGGATGTCCGCGTCCGTGTCGTACGTGGTCAGCACCAGCACCCGGGGCGCGTCCGGGCGGGCCGTGATCAGGGCCGTCGCCGCGGAGCCGTGCATGCCGGGCCCGAACTGGAGGTCCATCAGGACCACGTCCACGGACTGCTGCGCCGCCAGCTCCACGGCCCGCTCGGCGGTCGCGGCCTCCGCCACCACCGCGAAGTCAGCCTCGGTGTCCAGGACCGCGCGCAGCCCCGCCCGGACCACCGGGTGGTCGTCGGCGAGCAGCAGACGGATGGTCACGGCGCCTCCACGGGTTCCAGCGGCAACGGCAGGGTGACGGCCACGGCGGTGCCCTGGCCGGGGTCGGACTCCACGGTGAACAGCCCCCCCAGCGTCTCGGCGCGCGAGCGCATCGCGGGCAGCCCGAAGCCGCCGTCGCCCGAGCCCTCGCCCGAGCCGGACGCCGCCGCGGAGAGGTCGAAGCCCTGCCCGTCGTCCACGACGTCCAGCGTGACCGACGCGTCCATGAAGGTCAGGGTGATCTCGGCGCGCCCGGCCCGCGCATGGCGCACCACATTGGCCAGCGCCGACTGCGCGATCCGCAGCAGGGCCACCTCGTAGGGCGTCGGCAGCACCCTCGGGCTGCCGCTCAGCGAGAACCGGACCCGGGGCCACGGCGCCGCCGCGCACAGCCGCTCCAGTGCCGCCGCGAGGGAGCCGTGCTCCAGGTCCGGCGGGGTGAGGGCCCGTACGAAGCGACGCGCCTCGGCCAGGTTCTCCTGCGCGGCCTCCCGGGCGCGGGCGATGTGCTCCAGCGCCGGGCCCGGGGCGGGCTCCGGCTCGCCGAGGGCGCGCTCCGCGGCCCGCAGGAGCAGCTGGATGGAGGACAGCCCCTGGGCGAGGGTGTCGTGGATCTCCCGGGCCAGGCGCTCGCGCTCGGCCAGGATCCCGGCGCTGCGCTCGGCGGCGGCCAGCTCGGCCCGCGTCGCGATGAGCTCCTCGATCAGCTCGCGGCGCCGTTCGCTCTCGCGGTACAGCGCCTGGTAGCCCAGTACGGTCGCCACCGCCACCGCCCCGCCCAGCAGCGGCCCCAGGAAGGCGCCGGGGTTCACCGCGCCGCCGTGCGCGGGGCCGTTGTGCCCGAGGTAGCCGGCGATGGCGGCGCAGGCCGTCACCGCGACGGCCGCGACCCCCCAGCGCAGCCGCAGCAGGTGCAGCTCCAGGAAGTACAACGGGAAGGCGAGCCACAGGCCGTCGGGGGAGAGCGCCAGCAGCGCCGCCCACAGCGCCCCGAGCCCGGCCAGCCACAGCGCCCCGGCGCGCGGGGAGCTGTGCACCGCGGGGACCCGTACGCCGCCCAGGTACGCGGCGGCCAGCACCGCGCACAGCGCCACCACCCAGCCGGAGCGGGGCGCGGAGCCGGCGACGGCCCGCCCGGCGGCGAGCGCGAGCAGCGCGAGGAACAGCGCGTGCAGGCACAGCCGCAGCACTTTCGACACGGGGGTGAGGGCGCGGGGGGCGCGAGGGGGGCGGGGGTCCGGTGCAGTCATGGCCTGACCAGCGTAAGTCGGTGCGGACCGGCCCCGGTCAACCAAAAGTTTGATGTCCCGGTGCGCCCTTCGATACCAGGATCGCTCCTGTGGCGCGATGCCCTGTGTCCACGCCGAAGACCAAGGTGGGGGACATGTTCGTCGCATGGAGAGATCTACGGTTCGCCAAGGGGCGCTTCGCCCTCATGGGCTCGGTCGTCGTGCTGATCACGCTGCTGGTCGGCCTGCTGTCCGGGCTCACCTCCGGCCTGGCCCGGGAGAACGTCTCGGCCGTCACCGGCCTGCCCGCCACGCACCTGGCCTTCGCCGCGCCCGCCGGGGACCAGGAGGTCTCCTTCGCCCGCTCGCAGGTGACTGAGCGGGCCTGGCAGGCGTGGCGCAAGGAGCCGGGGGTGACGTCCGCCGAGCCGCTCGGGATCCGCACCACCAACGCCGTATCGGGTGAGCGCACCGCCGCCGTCTCGGTCTTCGGCGTGGATGCGGCCGGCCCGCTCGCCCCGAAGGGGACCGGCCTCGCCCCGGGCCGGGTGGTCCTCGCGGAGAAGGCCGCGAAGGAGCTCGGCGGCCTCACCGTCGGCGCCGCGCTGAAGATCGGCCCGCTCGAACTGACGGTGGCCGCCGTCTCCGGGACCGCCGCCTACAGCCACACCCCGGTCGTGTGGATGGACCTCAACGACTGGCAGCGCATCGGGAACCCGGGCACCTCCCTCGACACCCTCGCCACCGTCGTCGCCGTCTCGGGGAGCGGCGTCGACCTCGCCGCCGCGGACCGCGCCGCGGGGACCGCGGTCCGCACCGTCGACGAGGCGCTGGGCGCCATCGGCTCCTACCAGGCCGAGAACGGCTCGCTCCAGCTGATGCGCGGCTTCCTCTTCGCCATCTCGGCGCTGGTGACGGGCGCCTTCTTCACCGTCTGGACGATCCAGCGCAGCGGGGACGTCGCCGTACTCAAGGCACTGGGTGCCTCCACCCCGTACCTGCTCAAGGACGCCCTCGGCCAGGCCGTGGTCATGCTCGCGCTCGGCACCGGGCTGGGCACCGCCCTCGCCGCCGGCTTCGGCGCGCTGATCGGCGGCGGGGACGTGCCCTTCGTCCTGGACGCCGCCACCGTGCTGGTGCCCGCCGCGATCATGATCGTGCTCGGCGCGCTGGGCGCCGCCCTGTCCATCCGGCGGATCACCGCCGTAGACCCGCTGACCGCTCTGGGGAGCGCCCGATGACCCTGCTCGTGGACGACGTGACGCTCACCTACCCCGACGGCGAGAGCCGGCTCACCGCCCTCGAGGCGGTCCGCCTGGAGGTGCCCGCGGGCACGCTGACGGCGGTGGTCGGACCGTCGGGATCCGGCAAGTCCAGCCTGCTCGCGGTCGCCGCCACCCTCGTCACCCCGGACGCGGGGCGGGTCGTCGTGGCGGGCCGGGACACCACGCACCTCACCGCCGCCGAGAAGTCGGCGCTGCGCCGGGAGAGGATCGGCATCGTCTTCCAGCAGCCGAACCTGGTGGCCTCGCTGACCGCCGCCGAACAGCTCCAGGTCATGGGGCACCTGTCCGGGCGCCCCGCACGGCAGCTGCGCCCGCGGGCGCTGGAGCTGCTGGACGCGGTGGGCCTGGCCGACAAGGCCGACAAGCGGCCCCACCAGCTCTCCGGCGGGCAGCGCCAGCGGATCAACATCGCCCGCGCCCTGATGAACGAGCCCGCCGTACTGCTGGTCGACGAGCCGACCAGCGCCCTGGACCACGAGCGGGGCGCGGCGGTGCTCGACCTGCTGGTAGCCCTCACCCGCGAGCGTTCCACCGCCACGGTGCTGGTCACGCACGACCGCGCGCACCTGGAGCGGATGGACCGGACGGCGACGATGACCGACGGCTGCCTGACGCCCGGCCCGGAGCCCGCCCGGGCGGTCTGACCGCCTCCCCGCATCGGCGTACGGCAGGCGCGTACCGCGGGCCCGCGTACGGAAAGGCCCCGTGCACCCCTCACCGAGGGGCGCCGGGGCCTTCGTACGTCCGCGCCGGGCGGGGCCTACGCCGGGGTCTGGTTGGACAGGGCCACCGACAGCTCGGCGGCCACGCCCTGGAGGATCGGGACGAAGGACTCGGCCACGGCCTCGGTCACGCGGCCCGCCGGGCCGGAAATGGAGATCGCGGCGGCGGTCGGCGAGTTCGGCACCGAGACGGCGAGGCAGCGGACTCCTATCTCCTGCTCGTTGTCGTCGACCGCGTAGCCCGACTTGCGGACCTGCTCCAGCGCGTCGAGGAAGCCCTCGGGCGTGGTGATGGTCTTCTCGGTCGCCGCCGGCATCCCGGTGCGGGCGAGGAGGGCGCGCACCTCGTCGGCGGGGGTGTGGGCGAGGAGCGCCTTGCCGACACCGGTGGAGTGCGGCAGCACCCGGCGGCCGACCTCGGTGAACATGCGCATCGAGTGCTTGGAGGGCACCTGGGCGACGTAGACGATCTCGTCCCCGTCGAGCAGGGCCATGTTCGCCGTCTCGCCGGTCTCCTCGACGAGGCGGGCCAGGTAGGGGCGGGCCCAGGTACCCAGCAGGCGCGACGCGGACTCGCCGAGGCGGATCAGGCGGGGGCCGAGGGAGTACCGTCGGTTGGGCTGCTGGCGTACGTAACCGCACGCCACCAGCGTGCGCATCAGGCGGTGGATCGTGGGCAGGGGCAGACCGCTGGCGGCGGAGAGCTCGCTGAGGCCGACCTCGCCCCCGGCGTCCGCCATGCGTTCGAGCAGATCGAAGGCGCGCTCAAGGGACTGGACGCCACCGCTGGCGGCAGGGGTCTTTGAGGAAGCGTCGGTGGTGCTGGCGCTGGACGTCGGCACGGCGCGGTCCTTTCGGTGCTGGCAGGCAAGGGAGCAGCCTACCCGGCGGCCGACGGCGGCCCTAGTGCTGGGGTCGGGCCCGTCACCGCCGGTCAGAGGTGGTTTGTCCGGGTGGCGGACGTCCTCGGGAAGTTACCTTCCCCGTTCGCGGTGGTGGTAGCTACATTCTGTATGGCGAAATCATAATTCCATCCTGTGGAAACATCCAACTGGGATCCAGAAGGGTCAGCGGTCCGTCCGGGCGCTCTTGACTGCTCCCGGATCGCCGTGAAGACTCCCTCAACAGAACGTTGAATTTCGCTCTGTGGAAGTAGATGGGGAGGTTCCGGTGTCCGACGTGGCTGTGGAACTGGTACTGCGCTCGACGCGCGTCATCACCCCCGAGGGGACGCGTGCCGCTTCGGTGGCCGTCGCCGGCGGGAAGATCACGGCCGTGCTGGCGTACGAGGCCGAGGTACCGGCCGGAGCCCGACTGGAGGACTTCGGCGACGACGTCCTGCTCCCCGGCCTGGTCGACACCCACGTCCACGTGAACGACCCGGGCCGCACCGAGTGGGAGGGCTTCTGGACGGCCACCCGCGCCGCGGCGGCCGGAGGCATCACCACGATCCTCGACATGCCGCTGAACTCCCTGCCGCCGACCACCACGACGGACAACCTGCGCGTCAAGCAGGAGGTCGCCCGCGCCAAGGCGCACGTGGACGTCGGCTTCTGGGGCGGCGCCCTGCCGGACAACGTCAAGGACCTGCGCCCGCTGCACGACGCCGGCGTCTACGGCTTCAAGTGCTTCCTGTCGCCCTCCGGCGTCGAGGAGTTCCCCGAGCTGGACCAGGAGCAGCTGGCCACCTCCCTCGCCGAGATCACCGGCTTCGGCGGGCTGATGATCGTGCACGCCGAGGACCCCCACCACCTCGACGCGGCCCCCGTCGTCCCGGGCCCCAAGTACGCCGACTTCCTCGCCTCGCGGCCGCGCGACGCCGAGAACACCGCGATCGGCAATCTGATCGCCCAGGCCCGGCGGTTGAACGCCCGCGTCCACGTCCTGCACCTGTCGTCCTCCGACGCGCTGCCGCTGATCGCCGCCGCCAAGGCCGAGGGCGTCCGGATCACGGTCGAGTCCTGCCCGCACTACCTCACCCTCACGGCCGAGGAAGTGCCGGACGGCGCGAGCGAGTTCAAGTGCTGCCCGCCCATCCGCGAGGCCGCCAACCAGGACCTCCTGTGGGACGCGCTCGCGGACGGCACCATCGACTGCATCGTCTCCGACCACTCGCCCTCCACCGCGGACCTGAAGACCAGCGACTTCTCCACCGCCTGGGGCGGCATCTCCTCCCTCCAGCTGGGCCTGCCCGCCATCTGGACCGAGGCGCGCCGTCGCGGCCGGACCCTGGAGGACGTCGTCCGCTGGATGTCCGCCGCCCCGGCGGCCCTCGCGGGCCTGGCGCAGAAGGGCGCGATCGAGGCCGGCCGCGACGCCGACTTCGCCGTGCTCGCCCCCGAAGAAACGTTCACTGTGGACCCGGCCGAGCTCCACCACCGCAACCGGGTCACGGCGTACGCGGGCAAGACCCTGCACGGCGTCGTGAAGTCCACCTGGCTGCGCGGTACGAAGATCGCCGACCACGGCACCCCGACCGAGCCCACGGGCCTCCTCCTCGAAAGGCAGAACTGACAGTGGCGATTCCCTCTTTCACCGGTAACGCGAACCCGTACGGAGGCGGCGACCCGTACGCGGACTACCGCACCGCGGACTTCCCGTTCACCCAGTACGCGAACCTCGCCGCCCGTGAGCTGGGCGCCGGTGTCACCTTCGCCAACGACGAGTTCTTCGCCGAGCGCGAGAACCTGCTGATCGCCGAGGCCGCGCACTTCGACCCCGAGCACTTCGGGCACAAGGGCAAGGTCATGGACGGCTGGGAGACCCGCCGCCGCCGCGGCGTCTCGGCCACCGAGCCCTGGCCCACCGCCGAGGACCACGACTACGCCCTGGTCCGCCTCGGCGCCCCCGGCGTGATCCGCGGCATCGTCGTCGACACCGCCCACTTCCGCGGCAACATGCCGCAGGCCGTATCCGTCGAGGGCACCTCGGTCGAGGGCGCGCCCACGCCCGAGGAGCTCCTCGGCGACGACGTCAAGTGGACGACCCTCGTCCCGCGCACCCCGGTCGGCGGCCACGCCGCCAACGGCTTCGAGGTGAACGCCGAGCAGCGCTTCACGCACCTGCGCGTCAACCAGCACCCGGACGGCGGCATCGCCCGCCTGCGCGTCTACGGCGAGGTCGTCGCGGACCCGAAGTGGCTCGCCGCGCTCGGCACCTTCGACGTCGTGGCGCTGGAGAACGGCGGCTCGGTCGAGGACGCGTCCAACCGCTTCTACTCCCCGCCGACCAACACCATCAACCCGGGCCGCTCCCGCAAGATGGACGACGGCTGGGAGACCGCGCGCCGCCGTGACAACGGCAACGACTGGATCCGCTACCAGCTCGTCGCCGAGTCCGAGATCCGCGCCGTCGAGATCGACACCGCCTACCTCAAGGGCAACTCCGCGGGCTGGGCCTCCCTGTCCGTCAAGACGGGCGAGGACGGGGAGTGGACGGAGTTCCTGCCGCGCACCCGCCTGCAGCCCGACACGAACCACCGCTTCGTCCTGGACACCCCGGCGGTCGGTACGCACGTGCGCATCGACATCTTCCCGGACGGCGGCTTCTCCCGCCTGCGCCTGTTCGGCTCCCTGACGCAGGCCGGCGCCGCCGCGCACGCCGCCCGCCACCAGGAACTGGGCGGCTAGTCCAGCCGCGCCGACGTGTGAGGCGCGGGGCCGGGGCGTAGCCCCCGGCCCCGCACCCGCACCCGCGCCCCGGGGGCCGACACCCCCGGGGCGCGCTGCTTCCGGGACCGCCCGCACGCAGCCCCGTCCGCCCGCCCGGCCCGAGGGCTACGCCGCGTGCCCGCCGTCCACGGCGAACTCGGCGCCCGTGACGTACGCGGCCTGCGGTCCCGCGAGGAAGGCCACCACGGCAGCCACCTCCCGCGGGGCGCCGTACCGCCCGAGCGCCGTCATCGCGGCCTGCGCCGCCGCGTACGGCCCGTCGGCCGGGTTCATGTCCGTGTCCACCGGCCCCGGATGGACGATGTTCGCGGTGATCCCGCGCCCGCCCAGCTCCCGCGCGAGGGCCTTGGTCAGCCCGATCAGGGCGGACTTGCTCATCGTGTACAGCGTCGCGCCGGCCACCGGCACCCGCTGGCTGAGGCACGTGCCGATGGTGATGATCCGCCCGCCGGAGCCCATCCGCCCGGCGGCCGCCTGCGTGGTGGCGAACACCCCGCGCACGTTGACCGCGAGCACCCGCTCCACGTCGGCCGCCGTCAGCCCCTCCAGGGGCCCGATGACCCCGACCCCGGCGTTGTTGACCAGGACGTCGAGCCCGCCCAGCTCCCGCACGGCCCGCTCCACCGCCTCCCCGGCGGCCTCCGGATCCGCCGCGTCGGCCCGCAGGGCCAGGCCGCGCCGCCCGAGCGCCTCGATCTTCCCGACGACCTCGCCCGCCGCCTGCGCGTCGCTGACGTAGGTCAACGCGACGTCCGCGCCCTCCTCGGCCAGCCGCAGCGCGATCGCCGCCCCGATTCCCCGGCTACCGCCCGTCACCAGTGCCACCTTGCCGTCCATGGCGTTCCTCCCTCGATTGCCACCAAGTGGTTGCGGTTTCAATGAAATGGGAATCGGCGGGCGGGTGCTGGCGGGAATCGGACACGGCGTTCTCGCGCGCCGCGGCGATGAGTTCTCGGGGGTCCGGGAGTCTGAACCCGCAGGACGAACGAGCAAGGAGCGCGGAGACATGGGCAAGCTGACCCTCACCACCTTTCTGACCCTCGACGGTGTGATGCAGGCCCCCGGTGGCCCGGACGAGGACCGCAGCGGCGGGTTCGACTACGGCGGGTGGCTCGTGCCGTTCGCCGACGAGGGGATGGGGGAGTTCGTCACCGAGGTGTTCGGGCGGACCGAGGCGTTCCTGCTCGGGCGGCGGACGTACGAGATCTTCGCCTCGTACTGGCCGGAGCACGACGACCCCGCCGACCCGGTGGCGGGCGGCCTGAACCGCCTGCCGAAGTACGTGGCCTCCACCACCCTCAAGGAGCCCGCCTGGGGGCCGGTCACCGTGCTGGACGGGGAGCACCTGCAGAGCGAGATCGTGCGGGTGAAGGACGCGATGGAGGGGGAGCTGCAGGTGCACGGCAGCGGGCAGCTCGCGCAGTGGCTGCTGGCCCGCGACCTCGTGGACGAGCTGAACCTGCTGGTGTTCCCGGTCTTCCTGGGCGCCGGGCGGAGGCTGTTCCCGACCGGCGGACTGCCGACGACCTTCGAGCTGACGGGCTCCCGCACGACGTCGGCCGGGGCCGCCATCCACACCTACCGGCCGAGGGGGCGGGCCGCCTTCGGCTCGTTCGGCGACTGAACTACCGCGGGTCCAGGGCCAGTTGGACCACGCGGCCCTCGCGCAGGACCAGCAGGTCCGGCGCCTCGTGCTCGTAGTGGCGGATCCGGCCGACCGGGCCCGGCGGGCGGATGTGGCGGGCGAGGAGCAGCAGCAGGTCCTCCAGGTCCGGGAGCTGTTCCTCGTGGACCTCCTGGCGGGCGGTCAGGGCCCAGCTGCCGTCCGGGCGCCGCCCGAGGTCCCCGACGAGCATGCCCGCGACCCGCGCGGCCGGGCCGCGGGCCGCGAGGAGCCCGTCCCCCGTCAGTTGACGCCGCACGTGGGCCAGTACGGCTTCCGGTGTGTCGTCGAGCAGGTCGAACGCCAGGTCAACGGCGTAGAGATCAGCCATGACGCCGATGCTACGGGGCGCGGGGCTGCGGGCCGGAAAAGGGTCGACCGCCATGATCGGCTCCGGTACGGTGAGCGCGCATCCGTGCGAGCCGCCGAAGTCTCCACCCCTCGAACCGCTGGAGACACCGCGATGACCGTGATCTCACCCGCCCTGGACGTTCCCCGCCGGGCCTGGCTCGCCGATCTGCCCGTGCTGGCCGTCGCCGTCGTCTGGGGCGGCAGCTACCTCGCCGCCAAGGGCATCACCACCGCGCACACGGTCATCGCCGTGCTCGTGCTCCGGTTCGCCCTGGTCCTCCCCGTGCTGGCCGTGGCCGGGTGGGCGCGACTGCGCGCGCTGAGCCCCGCCCAGCTGCGCGGCGCCGGGCTGCTGGGGCTCGTACTCGGCGGGATCTTCCTGCTGGAGACCTACGGGGTCGTCCACACCTCCGCCACCAACGCCGGGCTGATCATCAGCCTGACCATGATCCTCACCCCGCTCGCCGAGGCCGCGGTGAGCAGGCGGGCGCCGTCCGGCGCGTTCCTCGCGGCCGCCGCGCTGTCCGTGGGCGGGGTGGTGCTGCTGACCCAGGGCGCCGGTTTCACCGCGCCCGCCTCCGGTGACCTGCTGATCCTCGGCGCCGCGTGCGCGCGGACCGTCCACGTCCTGCTGATGGCCCGGGTCAAGGCCGTGCAGGACGCCGACGCGCTGTCCCTGACCACCGTGCAGCTCGGCGGCGCGGTGGTGGTCTTCGCCCTGCTGGCGGCCCTGCCGGGGACGGGCGACAGCCCCTGGGCCGCCGCCGTCGGCTTCGGGGCGGCGCAATGGGCCGGCCTGGCCTTCCTCTCGGTCTTCTGCACCCTCTTCGCCTTCTTCGTGCAGATGTGGGCCGTACGGGCCACCTCGCCCTCCCGCGTCAGCCTGCTGCTCGGCACCGAGCCCCTGTGGGCGGCCCTCGCCGGGATCGCGATCGGCGGAGAGCACCTCGGCCCGCTCGGCTACGCGGGCGTCGTCCTGGTGCTGGCCGGCACCGCGTGGGGCCGCCGCGCCGTGGCCCGCACCGCGTAGCCCCGCCCCCGACCGCGTAGCCCTGCCCCCACCCGCGCCTGAACGCCTGTCCGAAAAACGCCGCAGTCAGGGGCGGACCCCCGCCATAGGGTGGCCCAATGCCCGTGCGCTCAGAGAACCGGCAGGTCCGGGAGTTCCTCCAGCCGGACCCGGCGCCGCTCCCGGCGCGAGCGCTCGCACGCCTCCGCGACCCGGAGCGCGGCGAGCGCCTCCCGGCCGTCGCAGGGGTTGGCGCCCTCCCCGCGCACCAGGCGCACGAAGGCCGCCAGCTCCGCCTCGTAGGCGGGGCCGAAGCGTTCCAGGAAGCCCGTCCACGGCTTGCTGGCCGACGGCGGACCGTGCGGTTCCGTCGAGGCGATCGGCGTACGGTCGTCCAGTCCGGCCGAGACCTGGTCCAGCTCCCCGGCCAGCTCCATGCGGACGTCGTAGCCGGCGCCGTTGATCCGCGAGCCCGTGCAGGCGGCCAGGGTGCCGTCGTCCAGCGTCAGGACGGCCGCAGCCGTGTCGACGTCGCCGGTCTCGCGGAACTGCACCGGACCCGCGTCCGACCCGGCGGCGTACACCTCGGCCACCTCGTGCCCGGTCACCCAGCGGATCATGTCGAAGTCGTGCACCAGGCAGTCCCGGTACAGCCCGCCGGAGGTCGCCAGGTACGCGGCGCTCGGCGGCGCCGGATCGGCCGTCGTCGTCCGCACGGTGTGCAGCCGGCCCAGAGCGCCCGAACGGACCAGCTCCCGGGCGGTGCGGTAGCCCGCGTCGAAGCGGCGCATGAATCCCACTTGGAGCAGCCCGCCCGCGGCCGCCACCTCGCGCAGCACCGCCAGGGTGCGGTCCAGGTCCGGGGCCACGGGCTTCTCGCAGAACACCGGCAGGCCGGCGCGCACCGCCCGTACGACCATCTCGGCGTGCGCGTCGGTCGCGCAGGTCACGACCACCGCGTCCACGCCCCAGGTGAAGACCTGGTCGACGGAGGGCGCGGCGGTGGCCCCCAGCCGGTCGGCGAGACGCGCCGCCCGCGCGGGATCGGCGTCCGCGAGCAGGAGCGAGCCCGCCTCCGGGTGGCGGGACAGGGCCGCCGCGTGGAAGGAGCCGATCCGGCCCGTTCCGATGAGCCCGATGCGCATGCACTCAACGTGACCCCGTCCGGGGGACCTGTCAATCTGCCCGCGCATGCCCCGATGGCCCTTCATGGTCCACTGTGGCGGATACTGAGCGGCTGGAACCGGAATGACCGAATTGGTGACGAGGGAAGGGCGCGGCGACGTGGCTAGGGTTCGGACAGGGGTACCCGTCGTGGGCGCCGTGCTCGCGGCGGTACTGGGAGCCTCGCTCGCGGGCTGCAGCAGTACGGGCGGCAAGCGCGCCGAGGAGCGGGCGAAGGCCGCCGAGGCGGGCCGGCCCGCGGTGTCCACCCCGCGCTGGACCTTCGCGATGGTCACGCACGCCGGCGACGGCGACACCTTCTGGGACATCGTCCAGAAGGGCGCCAAGGAGGCCGCGGCGAAGGACAACATCAACTTCGTCTACGCCCACGACGACCAGGCACAGCAGCAGGCGCAGTTCGTGCAGAACGCCATCGACCAGAAGGTGGACGGCATCGTCGTCAGCCTCGCCAAGCCCGAGGCGCTCAAGGACGTCATCGCCAAGGCCGTCAAGGCCGGCATCCCGGTGATCACGGTCAACTCCGGATCCGCCCAGTCCGCCGAGTACGGGGCGCTGACCCACATCGGCCAGGACGAGACCATCGCGGGCGAGGCCGTCGGCACCGAGCTGAGCGAGCGCGGCCGCAAGAAGGCCGTCTGCGTCCTGCACGAGCAGGGCAACGTGGGCCACGAGCAGCGCTGCGCCGGGGCCAAGAAGACCTTCTCCGGGACCATGGAGAACCTCTACGTCGAGGGCACCAACATGCCCTCCGTCCAGGCGGCCGTCCAGGCCAAGCTCCAGGCGGACCCCTCCGTCGACGCGATCCTCACCCTCGGCGCACCCTTCGCCCCGACCGCCGTCAAGGCCAAGGACGCGGCGGGCAGCAAGGCCGAGGTGGACACCTTCGACCTCAACGAGTCGGTCGCCCGCGACCTGAAGTCCGGCGCCCTCGGCTTCGCCGTCGACCAGCAGCCCTACCTCCAGGGCTACCAGGCCATCGACCTGCTGTGGCTCTACCGCTACAACGCGGACGTGCTCGGCGGCGGCCGCCCGGTCCTGACCGGGCCGCAGATCGTCACCGCGGCCGAGTCGGCCAAGCTGGAGGAGTTCATCAAGCGGGGCAGCCGATGAGCACGCTCGGCGCCGTCGACGAACGGCTCGCGCCGACGTCCGCGGTGCGCAGGCTGTTCGGCCGTCCGGAGCTGGGCGCGGTCGTCGGAGCGGCCGCGGTCTTCGTCTTCTTCTCCTTCGCCGCCGACAGCTTCCTGCGGGCCTCCAGCCTCAGCACGGTCCTGTACTCGGCCTCGACCATCGGGATCATGGCCGTCCCGGTGGCCCTGCTGATGATCGGCGGCGAGTTCGACCTCTCCGCCGGTGTCATGGTGACCACCAGCGCCCTGCTGAGCTCGATGTTCAGCTACCAGATGACCGCCAACGTCTGGGTCGGCGTCCTGGTGTCGCTGCTGGTCACCCTGGCGGTCGGCCTCTTCAACGGATTCATGCTGACCCGCACCAAACTGCCCAGCTTCATCATCACGCTGGGCACCTTCCTGATGCTGACCGGCCTGAACCTCGGCTTCACCAAACTGATCAGCGGCACGGTCTCCACCAAGACCATCGCCGACATGGAGGGCTTCTCCTCCGCGCGCGCCCTGTTCGCCTCGCAGTGGACGCTCGGCCCGGTCACCCTCAAGGTCACCGTCCTGTGGTGGCTGGCCCTGGTCGCCGTGGCCACCTGGATCCTGCTGCGCACCCGCGCCGGGAACTGGATCTTCGCGGTGGGCGGCGGGGCCGACGCGGCCCGCGCGACCGGCGTACCCGTCGTGAAGACCCGTATCGGCCTCTACATGGGCGTCGCCCTGTGCGCCTGGATCTCCGGGCAGCACATCCTCTTCTCGTTCGACGTGGTCCAGTCGGGCGAGGGCGTCGGCAACGAGTTCCTCTACATCATCGCGGCCGTCATCGGCGGCTGCCTGATGACCGGCGGCTACGGCTCCGCCATCGGCTCGGCGGTCGGCGCCTTCATCTTCGGCATGACCAGCAACGGCATCGTCTACGCCCAGTGGAACCCGGACTGGTTCAAGTTCTTCCTGGGCGCGATGCTGCTGCTGGCCACGCTGCTCAACGCATGGGTCCGCAAGCGGGCGGAGGCACGGGCATGACCGGCGCACTGGTGAAGCTGACCGACGTCAGCAAGTTCTACGGCAACATCCGCGCCCTCCAGGGGGTCTCCCTGGAGGTCCACGCGGGCGAGATCACCTGCGTGCTCGGTGACAACGGCGCCGGCAAGTCCACCCTCATCAAGATCATCGCGGGGCTGCACCGGCACGACGCCGGCACCTTCGAGATCGAGGGCGAGCCGACCGCGCTCGCCAACCCGCGCGCCGCCCTCGACCACGGCATCGCCACCGTCTACCAGGACCTCGCCGTCGTCCCGCTCATGCCCGTGTGGCGCAACTTCTTCCTCGGCTCCGAGCCCACCAAGGGCCGCGGCCCCTTCCGCCGCCTGGACGTGGAGTTCATGCGGGCGACCACCCGCGCCGAGCTGCTGCGCATGGGCATCGACCTGCGCGACGTGGACCAGCCCATCGGCACCCTGTCCGGCGGCGAACGGCAGTGCGTGGCCATCGCCCGCGCCGTCTACTTCGGTGCGAAGGTCCTCGTACTGGACGAGCCCACCGCCGCCCTCGGCGTCAAGCAGTCCGGCGTGGTCCTCAAGTACGTCGCCGCCGCCCGCGACGCGGGTCTGGGCGTCGTCCTGATCACCCACAACCCGCACCACGCCTACCTGGTGGGGGACCGTTTCGTCCTCCTCAAGCGCGGCACGATGGCGGGCAGCCACACCCGCGACTCGATCACCCTCGACGAGCTCACCCGGCAGATGGCGGGCGGCTCCGAGCTGGACGAGCTCAGCCACGAACTGGAGCGGGTGGCACAATCAGCACCAGGCGCCGCCCCCGGCGCAGCGGGCCCGGCCGGCCCGGCCGGCGAAGCCGACCCGGCTTCCCGTACCACCGCACCCACGAGGGACGACACGACTCGATGAGCACGTACCGGGACTTCACGCTCTCCCACCGGGGGTCGGCGCGAGGCACCGTCCTGCGGACCATCGGAACCCGTGAGCGCCGGTCGCACCTGACCGCCCCGCGCGTCCCGACCGTCGGCATCGACATCGGCGGCACCAAGGTGATGGCCGGGGTCGTCGACGCCGACGGCATCATCCTGGAGAAGATCCGCACCGAGACCCCGGACAAGTCCAAGAGCCCCAAGGTCGTCGAGGACACCATCGTCGAGCTGGTCCTGGACCTCTCGGACCGGCACGACGTGCACGCGGTGGGCATCGGCGCGGCCGGCTGGGTCGACGCCGACCGCTCCCGCGTCCTGTTCGCGCCCCACCTGGCCTGGCGCGACGAGCCGCTGCGCGACGCCCTGCAGTCCCGGCTCGCGGTGCCGGTCATGGTCGACAACGACGCCAACACCGCCGCCTGGGCGGAGTGGCGCTTCGGCGCCGGACGCGGCGAGGACCACCTCGTCATGATCACCCTGGGCACCGGCATCGGCGGGGCCATCCTCGAAGGCGGCCAGGTCAAGCGCGGCCGGTACGGGGTCGCGGGGGAGTTCGGCCACATGCAGGTCGTCCCCGGCGGCCACCGCTGCCCCTGCGGCAACCGCGGCTGCTGGGAGCAGTACAGCTCCGGCAACGCCCTCGTCCGCGAGGCCCGCGAGCTCGCCGCGGCCGACTCCCCGGTCGCGCACAACATCATCGCCCGCGTCGGCGGCAACGTCTCGGAGATCACCGGACCGCTCATCACCGAGCTGGCCCGCGAGGGCGACGCCATGTGCGTCGAGCTCCTCCAGGACATCGGCCAGTGGCTCGGCGTCGGCATCGCCAACCTCGCCGCCGCCCTCGACCCGGCCTGCTTCGTCATCGGGGGCGGCGTCAGCGCCGCCGACGACCTGCTGATCGGGCCCGCACGGGACGCCTTCCGCCGCCACCTCACGGGCCGCGGCTACCGGCCGGAGGCCCGTATCGCCAAGGCCCAGCTCGGCCCCGAGGCCGGCATGGTCGGCGCCGCCGACCTCGCCCGGCTCGTCGCCCGGCGCTTCCGCCGCGCCACGCGCCGCCGCGTCGAGCGGTACGAACGGTACGAGCGCTACGCGCAGCAGCTGGGCCGGCGCGACACCGCGGCACCCACGGACGCCAAGGACGACCAGCAGCCGTGACCCCGCCCACCCTGCCCCACCAGGCCTCCGCCCCCGACGAGGGCGGCGCGCCCCCGGCCACCGCCGAGGACCGCCGCCACGTCGTCAAACGCCGCTGGATCACCGCGATCATCATCCTGCTGCTGATCGGCGTCCCCGCCGGCTACCTGGCCATCTCCACCCAGCAGAGCCGCGAGAGCGGGCGCGACAAGGCCGCCCGGATCGGCGCGTCCAAGGTGCGCCCCGGCTGGCCCTCCAAGGTGCAGCGCAGCATCTACGAGGTGCCGATCCCGCCGAAGGCCTGGCGGGTCGGTTTCCTGGAGACCAACAACTGGCGCACGAGCCGCCTGTACACCCAGTTCGCGGTCACCCCGCCCGAGCTGGACGCGTTCCTGGCCTCCGTCGGCACCAGCCGGGAGCAGCTGACCCCCGGGGTGTCGATCTCCGATCACGACACCTCGGTCGCGGGCTGGCACTGGAAGCCCGAGACCGAGTGGCTCGGGACCACCCTCGAACAGGACGACCCGAGGCCCACCCGGGACATCACCGTCGACCTCACCGACCCCAAGGTCTCCAAGGTCTACGTGGTCTCCTCGACCACCCCCTGAGCGCCCGTACGGTGGGCCGCGCCCGGTCTCCGGGATCAGGCCCTAGGCTTGGATCATGAAGCTCACCAAGCGGCTGCACTCCTGCGTCCAGCTGGAGAAGGACGGGCACACGCTCGTCATCGACCCGGGCGCCTTCAGCGAACCGGACGCGGGCCTGGGGGCCGACGTCCTGCTCGTCACGCACGAGCACCCCGACCACTTCGAGGAGGGCCGGCTGCGGGCCGCCCTCGACGCGAATCCGGCGGCCGCGCTGTGGACCCTGCGCAGCGTCGCGGAGAAGCTCGCCCCCGCCTATCCGGGCCGGGTGCACACCGTCGGCCACGGGGACACCTTCACCGCCGCCGGGTTCGAGGTGCAGGTGCACGGCGAGCTGCACGCGGTGATCCACCCGGACCTGCCGCGGGTGACGAACGTGGGCTACCTCGTGGACGGTTCGCTCTTCCACCCGGGAGACGCGCTGACCGTGCCCGGGGTGCCGGTGCAGACCCTGATGGTCCCGGTGCACGCCCCCTGGAACAAGGTCTCCGAGGTGATCGACTACCTCCGCGAGGTCAAGCCGCGCCGGGCCCTGGACATCCACGACGCCTACCTCGCCGACATCGCCCGGCCGATCTACGACTTCGCCCTGGACACCCTGGGCGGCACCGACCACGGGCGACTCACCGCCGGGGACAGCGCCGACCTCTGAGTGTCGGTGGCGGGCGGTAGGTTGGAACGTATGCGTATCGCCACCTTCAACGTCAATTCCATCACCGCCCGGCTGCCGCGCCTGCTGGCCTGGCTGGAGGCCTCCGGGACCGACGTCCTGTGCGTCCAGGAGACCAAGTGCTCCGCGGAGCAGTTCCCGCACGCCGAGCTGCGCGAGCTGGGCTACGAGGCTGTGGTCAACGCCACCGGCCGCTGGAACGGCGTGGCCCTGCTCTCCAAGGTCGGTCTGGAGGACGTGGTCGTGGGCCTGGCCGGCGGTCCCGGATACGAGGGTGTCGACGAGCCCCGCGCGATCTCCGCGACCTGCGGCGGGGTGCGGCTCTGGTCGGTGTACGTGCCCAACGGCCGCGAGGTCGAGCACGACCACTACGGCTACAAGCTCGACTGGTTCCGCGCGCTGACCGCGGCCGTCGCCGAGGACGCGGCCGGCCCGCGCCCCTTCGCGGTGCTCGGCGACTTCAACGTGGCCCCGACCGACGAGGACGTCTGGGACCCGGCCGTCTTCGCGGGCATGACCCACGTCACCCCCGCCGAGCGGGCCGCCCTGGAGGCGCTGCGGGCGGCGGGGCTCTCCGACGTGGTCCCGCGCCCCCTGAAGTACGACCGCCCCTACACGTACTGGGACTACCGCCAGCTCGCCTTCCCCAAGAACAGGGGCATGCGCATCGACCTGGTCTACGGGAACGAACCCTTCACCAAGGCCGTCACCGACGCCTACGTCGACCGCGAGGAGCGCAAGGGCAAGGGTGCCTCCGACCACGCGCCGGTCGTCGTGGACCTGGACCTCGACCGCTAGGAGAGTCCGTCCCCGGACGGGCCGGGGCTCCGGGGCCGGGATCCGGGCCGGTGGATCCAGGCGCGCCCTGTGGCCAGCGGTGGATCCTGGTGCGACGCTGGGCGGTATGAACATCCCTTTCCTGGACAACTGGCTGAACCGGCGTGAAACGGAACAGGGTGCGGGGCTCGCCGCCGCCCTCGCGGCCGACCCCGAGGGCGTGGCCGAGATGTTCTCGGAGTGCGAGATGCTGCGCGTCCAGGCCCGGGCGGCCGGGCTCGAACTCGACGAGAGCCAGGCCTCCTTGGAAGAGCTCGACCAGCTGATGCCCCGCTGGCGCAGGGACCCCGAGGTCGTGCCCTGGCTCGGCAACGACGCCGGTTTCTACCTCGGGACCGTGATCATCCGGACCGTCCCGGGCGCCGGCTGGCAGGTGTGGCCCAACGGCCAGCCGGTGATCCGGCTGGCCTCGGGCCGGGAGCTGAACGTGATCGAGTCGGGGGTGTCCTGGGCGATGACCGGATCCCCCGAGCTCAGCCAGGCGTACGCCGAGGCCTCCGAGGCCTCACCGAGCTTTCCGCCCCGGTGAGCGTGTCGCGGCGGAGTACCCGTCCGCGGCTGGATAGCTTGCGCTGACCTCGACACACCGACAACCGGGCAGGGCAGCGCATGGCCGTCGATCCGTTGATCGAACTACGGGACGTCAACAAGCACTTCGGGCAGTTGCACGTACTGCGGGACGTCAATCTCACCGTCGGCCGCGGGGAGGTGGTGGTGCTCATCGGCCCCTCCGGATCCGGCAAATCGACCCTGTGCCGGGCGATCAACCGGCTGGAGACCGTCGAGTCGGGCACGATCCTGCTCGACGGGAAGCCGGTGCCGGCCGAGGGCAAGGACCTGGCCCGGCTGCGCGCCGAGGTGGGGATGGTCTTCCAGTCCTTCAACCTCTTCGCGCACAAGACCGTCCTGGCCAACGTCTCGCTCGCCCAGGTCAAGGTCCGCGGCCGCGGGAGGGAGGAGGCGGACCGGCGCTCCCGGGAGCTCCTGGAGCGCGTCGGCCTCGCCGACCAGGCCGCCAAGTTCCCCGCCCAGCTCTCGGGCGGCCAGCAGCAGCGCGTGGCCATCGCCCGCGCGCTGGCCATGGACCCCAAGGCCCTGCTCTTCGACGAGCCCACCTCCGCCCTCGACCCCGAGATGATCAACGAGGTGCTGGAGGTCATGCGGCAGCTCGCCCGCGAGGGCATGACCATGGTCGTGGTCACCCACGAGATGGGCTTCGCCCGCTCCGCCGCCCACCGCGTGGTCTTCATGGCCGACGGGCGGATCGTCGAGGACCGGACCCCGGAGCAGTTCTTCACCGCCCCGGAGAGCGACCGGGCCAAGGACTTCCTGTCGAAGATCCTCAAGCACTAGGAGCCGGTCGGCGCGGGCGCCGGGCTGGGCTCGGGCCCCCGCCACGGCCCCGGACGCCCCGCCCGCGCGTCAGCCGTTCTGGGGGCCGCCGGACAGGGCGCTCTTGGCCTTCCACTGGTCCCAGGACAGGTTCCACTCGCCGTAGCCGTTGCCCAGGTCCGCGGTGCCCTTGGAGCCGTCACCGACGACCTCGAAGGGGTCGCCGACCTGCACCTCGGAGTAGAGGGACGCGGCGTCGGAGTCGCTCATCCCCACGCAGCCCGAACTGGCGTTGGCGCGGCCGAAGTTGGCGCTGTTCCACGGCGCGGCGTGCGCGTACATGCCCGACCAGGTCAGCCGCATCGAGTAGTCGACCATCTTGTCGTAGGCGTCGCCCAGGCCCACCGTCTGGGAGTCCATCCGGATGGTGCCCTCCTTGGACATCAGCACCATCTTCCCGGACCAGGAGGCCTTCTTGCCGCCCGGAGTACCGGCCGAGACGGCGATGGTCCGCACGTTCTGACCGTCCTCGAAGACCTTCAGCTTCTTCGTGTCGAGGCTGACTTCCATCCGGCGGTCCTTGCCGATCTTGAACTCGGTGGTGTAGTCCCGGGCGAAGAGTCCGCCGCCCTTGCCGGAGTCCACGCCGTTCAGGTTCATGTCGACCTTCACGTCTGTGCCGGACTTCCAGTACTCCTTGGGCCGCCAGTCCACCCGGTCCTTGCCGGAGTAGTCCTTGAACCAGCCCCAGGAACCCTCGGTGTTGTCCGACGTGCTGACCTTCAGCTGCTTCTCCACCTCGGCCTTGTTGGTCACCGGGTTGTCGAAGACGAGCGAGACGGGCATCGCGACGCCCACCGTGCTGCCCTTGGGCAGGTTGATCGAGACCTTGTTCACCTTGTCGGCGGCGCCGGTCTTGAACTGCGCCGCCGCGCTCTGGCTTTCGGTGTTCTGCGCCTCCACCTTGTAGTCCGTGCCCGGGGAGGCGTTGCGCTCGGAGGTCCAGGTCTTGCCGTCGGCGGATATTTGGCCGGCCAGCTCCCCGCCCTTGCCGTCCGTCACCTTCACCAGCGCGAGCTTGCCGTCGGCGATGGTCACCTTGACCGGCTCGCCCGCCTTGACCTGATCACCCGTGAGGTTCACCGATATCGCCATGTCCGGCTTCGGCTTCATCTCGGTCTTGCCCGTCGCGCTGCCGCCGTCCCCGCCCGAGCAGGCGGTCAGAGCGGCGGCCAGAAGTGCGGTGCCCGCCATGGCGGTGCGGCGTATGCGGCTCAACGAAGGGCCCCTTCAGGTAGCGGCAATAGTGATCGTTCGCAAATACAGATGCGAATGGGGCGACTTTAGGTTGCACCTTCCGCGGAAAAGGTCCGCTTTCCCTTTGTGACGACCACCGCAGCGAAACGGTCATCGTCCGGTCACACGCGCCGCGCACGGCGGTCACGGCGGGCTGTGAGAGTCCGGTACATGCTCGCGACCCCTTCCCAGCAGGATCAGCACCGGCACCGGCCCCAGGACCAGAACCGCGAACGGGAGCTCCAGGTGCGCGCCCTGTCCGTCCCCGAGTACGAGGCGTTCCTCTCCCGGCACGGCCGGGCGAGCTTTCTGCAATACCCCTCGTGGGCCCGTGTGAAGGACCTCTGGCGCTCGGAAAGGGTCGGATGGCACTACCCGGGGGGTGAGATCGAGGGTGCCGGACTCGTTCTCTATCGCCAATTCCCGGGCACCCGCAAATACTTCGCCTACCTCCCCGAGGGCCCTGTCGCCGACTGGTCCGACCCGCACATAGACCGCTGGCTGACGCCCCTCATGCGTCATCTGCGCGCCGCCGGCGCCTTCGCCGTCCGCATCGGCCCCACCCCGGCCTACCGCCGCTGGGACGCCGCCACCGCCAAGGCCGCCACCGGGCCCGGCCGGCAGATATCCGACGTGCTCGCCACCGAGGTCGACCCGGTGGGCGCGGCCCTCGCCGACCGGCTGCGCACCCGGGGCTGGACGCGGTGCGGCGGCGAGAGTGACGGCGACGCGCAGCCCCGCCACGTCTTTCGCGTACCGCTCGCCGGCCGCTCCCTCGACGACGTGTGGGCGGGCCTGAACCAGGAGTGGCGGCGCAATGTGCGCAAGGCCACGAAGGCGGGCGTGGAGTGCGTCCTCGGCACCTCGGCCGACCTGCCCGAGTTCTACCGGCTGCTGCGCATCACCGAGGAGCGCGACGGCTTCCGGCTCGGCCGCTCCCTCGCGTACTACGAGCAGCAGTACCGGGTCCTGAACGAGGAGCAGCCCGGCCGGATGCGGCTCTACCTGGCCGTTCACCGGGGCGAGATCCTCGCCGCCCACACGATGATCGTCGCCGGCAGCCGGGTCTGGTACCAGACCGGCGCCTCCGCCGACCACCGGCGCGACGTGCGCCCCAGCAACGCCCTGCAGTGGCGCATGATGTGCGATGCGCACGCCCTCGGCGCGCAGGAGTACGACATGCGCGGGGTACCCTCCACCCTCGACCCCGACGAACGTTCCTTCGGGCTGCTGCGCTGGAAGCTCGGCACCGGCGGACAGGTCGTCGAGACGCTCGGCGAGTGGGAGACCCCGATGGACGGCTACACCAACACGGCGCTCTACAAGGCCTTCCAGGCCTACCTGGCCCGCCGGTGAGCAACGCCGCCACCGCCGAGGGCGCCGCCCCGGCCGCCGCGCCCGCACCGGCGAAGAGCTCGGTGCTGCGCAGCGGCGCCCTCATGGCGGCCGGTTCGATCGTCTCCCGCGCCACCGGCTTCCTGCGCTCCGCCGTCGTCGTGGCGGCGCTCGGCACCGGACTGCTCGGGGACGGCTACGCCGTCGCCAACACCGTCCCCAACATCGTTTACATGCTGCTCATCGGCGGCGCGCTCAACGCCGTCTTCGTCCCCGAACTGGTCCGCGCCGCCCGCGAACACGCCGACGGCGGCAGCGCCTACACCGACCGGCTGCTCACCGCCTGCACGGTGGCGCTCGTGGCGCTGACCGCCCTCGCCGTCCTCGCCGCCCCGCTGATCGTCTCGGTGTACACCGACTACGACGGGGCCCAGGCGACGACCACCACGGCCCTGGCCCGCTACTGCCTGCCGCAGATCCTCTTCTACGGGCTGTTCACCCTGCTCGGCCAGGTGCTGAACGCCCGCGGCCGGTTCGGCGCGATGATGTGGACCCCGGTCCTCAACAACCTCGTGATCATCGGCGTCTTCGGGCTCTTCCTCTCCTTCTCCCACGACGCGACGGCCGGGCTGACGGCCGCGCAGACCCGCCTCCTCGGGCTCGGCACCACCGCCGGCATCGTCGTCCAGGCCCTCGCCCTGATCCCCTCGCTGCGCGCCGCCCGCTTCCGCTGGCGCCCCCGGTTCGACTGGCGCGGCAGCGGCCTGGGCCGTCCGCTGCGCAACGCGGGCTGGCTGGTCATGCTCGTCCTCACCAACCAGATCGCCTACTGGGTCATCACCCGGCTGTCCACCACCACCGGACAGCACGCCGTCGAAGCGGGACTCGCGGGCGGCGCCGGCTACACCGCCTACAGCAACGCCTACCAGCTGTGGATCGTCCCGCAGGGCATCGTCACCGTGTCCCTCGTCACCGCCCTGATGCCCCGGATGAGCGCCGCCGCCTCCGACGGCGACCTGGGCAGGGTGCGGGCCGACGTCTCCTACGCGCTGCGCTCCAGCGCCGCCCTCGTCGTGCCGGCCGCCGCGCTCTTCGCCGCCCTCGCGCCCTGGGTGATGGGCAGCGTCTTCGGGTACGGGCGTACGGGCCCCGCCGACATCGCGGTCATGGCGGGCATGCTGATCGCCTTCGCGCCGGGCCTGATCGCCTTCTCCGCGCAGTACGTGCTCTCCCGCGGCTTCTACGCGCTCTCCGACACCCGCACCCCCTTCTTCCTCAACCTCACCATCGCCGCCCTCAACGCCGGGCTGGCGGCCACTGCCTACGCCCTGCTCCCGCCGCGCTGGGCGGTCACCGGCATGGCCGCCGCGTACTCCGTCGCCCTGTTCGCGGGCGCCGCCCTCACCGGCCACACCCTCGCCCGCCGGCTCGGCCCGCGCGCGGGCACGCGTACCGAGAGGCGGGCCAACGCCGTACGGACCCACCTGCGGCTGCTGACCGCCTGCGTGCCGGCGGCCGCCGCCGGGTACGCGGCGGCCCGCGCCGCCGACCCCTTCGGGGACTTCGCCGCCGTCGGGGCGGGAACCGCGGCCCTCGCGTTCGTCGTCGTCCTCCTCGCCGGGCCACTGCGCCTGACGGAGATCACCGACCTGCTGGGTTCCCTGCGGCGCAAGACGGGCCGATAACGGGAGGCCAGGCCGTTCCCACCCTGGATACTGACCGGATGCCACGCGTACTGCTGATCGAGGACGACCCTTCCATCCGGGAAGGAGTGGCTCTCGGCCTGCGCCGGCGCGGCCACGAGGTGAGAGCGGCCGAGACCGGTGAGGAGGGCCTCGCCCTGATGGGGGCCTTCCGGCCCGAACTCGTCCTGCTCGACCTGATGCTGCCCGGGATCAACGGCGTGCAGGTCTGCCACCGCATCCGCGAGACCAGCGAGGTGCCGATCATCATGCTCACCGCGCGCGGCGACGACTTCGACATCGTCATCGGCCTGGAGGCCGGAGCCGACGACTACATCGTCAAGCCCGCCCGCACCGAGGTCATAGAAGCCCGCATCAAGGCCGTACTGCGCCGCCTCATCGACCCGGTGGGCGTCCGCCCCGAGGTCGAGGTGCACGCCGAACTGGCCATCGACCGCAGCGGGCTCACCGTCGCCAAGAACGGCGAGCGCGTCGCCCTCGCCCCCAGCGAGCTCAAGCTCCTGCTGCACCTGTCGGCCTCGCCCGAGCAGGTCTTCTCCCGCCAGCAGCTCCTGGAGTACGTCTGGGACCACAGCTACCACGCCGACGCCCGCCTGGTGGACGCCTGCGTGCGCCGCCTGCGCCACAAGATCGAGGACCCGGCCGGAGCCCCCCGCTACATACAGACCGTGCGGGGCTTCGGCTACCGCTTCGGCCCGGTCCAGGGCCCGCGACGGTGAGACGCATAGCGCCGCTCGGCCTGCGCACCCGGCTCATCGCCGCCTTCCTGCTGGTCGCCGCGATCAGCGCCGTGACCACCGCCGCCTTCACCTACCAGCAGGCGCGCAACGCCATCCTCAAGCAGACCCAGGACACCGCCGTCAACACCCTGCGGGACCAGGTCGAGCAGCAGGAGATGCGCCTTCCCCTGACCCAGCAGGAGCTCCAGCGCGTCGTCATCGAGCTCGGCAAGCGCGGCAAACCCCACCCGTGGATCATCTTCGGCGAGTACGAGGACCTGCGCGTCTCCACCAATCCCGACACGCCGACCTCCACCGTGATCACCGAGGGCCTGCGGGAGAAGGTCCGCGAGAACCGGTACTCCGCCTTCCAGCGCGTCGAGGACCAGCGCGGCAACCCGTGGCTCACCATCGGCGTCCCCGCCCTCTTCGAGCACAACGGCTACCGCGAACCCACCGGCGCCGTCTTCTACGCCAGCGTCCCCCTCGCCACCGAGAAGCAGACCGTCCAGGCCATGGTCGACGCCGCCCAGCAGGGCGCCGTCCCGGGACTGGCCATCGCCGTCGTGCCCGCGCTGCTGGCCGCCCGCAGCGTGCTGCGGCCGGTCCGCGACATGCGCCGGGCCGCCCAGCGGATGGGCCGCGGCCGCCTCGACACCCGCATCGAGGTCCGGGGCGCCGACGAACTCGCCGGACTGGCCCGCACCTTCAACGAGACCGCCCGCGCCCTGGAGCAGTCGGTGACCGAGCTCCGCGAAGCCGAGACCCGCGCCCGCCGCTTCGCCTCCGACGTCTCCCACGAACTGCGCACCCCCCTCGCGGGGATGCTCGCCGTGACCGAGGTCCTCGACGAGGACGCCGCGCACCTGGACGCCGACACCGCCAAGGCCCTGCGCCTGGTGAGCGCCGAGACCGGCAAGCTCGCCGTCCTGGTCGAGGACCTGATGGAGATCTCCCGCTTCGACGCCCGGGCAGCCGAGCTCAACCTGGACGACGTGGACATCGCCGAATCCGTGCGCAAGACCCTCGAACGACGCCACTGGGACGACGAACGCGTCCTCGTCGAGCTGCCGTACGGGGTACGCGCCCGACTCGACCCGCGCCGCTTCGACGTGGTCCTCGCCAACCTCGTCGGCAACGCCCTGCGGCACGGCGGCGCGCCCGTGCGCGTCACCGTACGGACCGCAGCGGGCCAGGACGGCGGACGGCTGCTGATCGAGGTCGCCGACAGCGGGCCCGGCATCGCCCCGGAGGTCCTGCCGCACATCTTCGACCGCTTCTTCAAGGCCGACGCGGCGCGGACCCGCTCCGCCGGAAGCGGCCTCGGACTCGCCATCACCCTGGAGAACGTCCGCCTGCACGGCGGCACCCTCCGGGCGGCCAACGGCCGCCTCGGGGGAGCCGTCTTCACCCTCGACATGCCGTTGGAGGCCCGCGCATGACCGGATGGAAGAGGAGAACGCGGACCGCCGCGGTGCTGGCGGCCTCCTGCGTCCTGCTGCTCGCCGGATGCGGGATCAAGACCACCGGCGTGATCGACAGCGGCCACGCCGCCACGGTCAAGAGCCCCGGTGGAAAGACCGCCGTGCTCTACTTCGTCTCCAAGGACGGCAGCCGGCTCGTCCCGGTGCCGTTCCCCGTCGACAACGCCTACACCATCGCGCCCAGGGCGCTCCTCCTCCTGCTGCTGAACGGCCCCAGCGGCCCGGCCGAGGAAGCCGGCCTCACCACGGCGCTGCCCCCGCTGGCCCCCGGACACGAGTCGGCGCTGGCGGTGGGCCCGTACGCGCAGAGCACGGGGATCACGGTCCACCTGCCCTTCGCCGTGGCGGGACTGTCGAAGACGGCCCGCGACCAGCTGGTGTGCACCATCGGCGTCTCCGCCGTGCCGGACGTCATCACCCCGGTCGTCCTGCGCGACGCCAACACCACCTACCCGGCCGCCGAGTGCGAGGCGCGGAGCTGACGCGTGCGGCCGGCCCGCGGGCGCCCTCGCGGGAGCCGCACCCTTGCGGCCCCGCCGCACACCGGTCACGGTGGCCCCATGGACCACGCCGCGGACGGACCCGACGTCTTCGACCCCCGGATCTACGCCGAGGGCATCCCCCACGAGCGCTACCGGATCCTGCGCGAGCACCGCCCGGTCTCCTGGCAGGCCGAGCCCGAGATCGACGGCTGGCCGGCCGGACCCGGCTTCTGGGCGGTCACCCGGCACGCCGACGTCGTGCGCGTCCTGCGCGACCACCGGACGTACTCCTCCTGGCTGGGCGCCACCCAGATCCGCGACCCCGACCCCGCCGACCTGCCGTTCCTGCGCCGCACCATGCTCAACCAGGACCCGGCCAAGGCCGCCGGCGACCACGGCCGGCTGCGGCGGCTGGTGGCCCGGGCCTTCACCCCGGCCCGCGTCGACGCCTTCGCCGGACGGGTACGGGACCGCGCCCGGACCCTGCTCGCCGCCGCCCGGGACGGCGCCGAGGACGGCGCCGCCGACCTCGTGCGCACCGTCACCGACGAGTACGCGCTGCTGAACCTGACCGACCTGCTGGGCGTCCCGGCCGCCGACCGGGCACTGCTCCTGGAGTGGACCGTACGGATCATCGGCTACCAGGACCCCGAGGACGCGCCCGCGCCCCGGCTCGGCCCGGACGGCAAGCCCCTCAACCCGCGCTCCCCGGCGCTGCTCGGCGAGATGTTCGCGTACGCCCGCGACCTGGCCGCCCACAAGCGCATGCACCCCGGCGACGACGTGATGACCGCCCTGGCCGGGGCCGGACTGGACCCGGCCGAGCTGGAGATGTTCTTCTTCCTGCTCACCGTCGCGGGCAACGACACCGTGCGCAGCGCGGCCCCCGGCGGCCTGCTGGCCCTCGCCGGCGACCCGGACGCCTACCGCCGGCTCGCGGCGGGGCACCACTCCCCGGCGGGAGCGGTCGAGGAGCTCCTGCGCGTCCACCCGCCGGTGCTCAGCTTCCGCCGCACGGCCGCGGTGGACACCGAGCTCGCCGGGCAGCCCGTAGGGGCCGGGGACAAGGTGGTGGTCTTCCACGCCTCCGCCAACCACGACGAGCGCGTCTTCACCGACCCCGGCCGCCTCGACCTCGCCCGGACGCCCAACCCGCACGTCTCCTTCGGGGACGGCCCGCACGTCTGCCTCGGCGCCCACTTCGCCCGGCTCCAGCTGCGCGTCTTCTACGAGGAGTGGTGCGCGGCCATGCCGCCGCCCGAACTTGCGGGCCCCCCGCGCAGGCTCGTGTCCAACTTCATCAACGGGATCACACGGCTGCCGCTACGGGTGTCCGGGCCGCCTCGGTGACGTCGGCGACCAGCTCCGACACGTCCGGCCCGTAGGCATCGGAGTTGATCACCTTCAGCACGAGGCAGAAGGAGTCCCCGTGGTACGTGCGGGCCAGGCGCTGGTGGTGCCGGGCCAGATAGCGGGCCGCGGCCTGGTTGCTGTTGGCGGTCTGACCCGACAGCAGGAACACCGGTCGTGAGCCGCGCCCCGCCGTCAGCCGCGCCAGCAGGACGTACTCGACCTGGCCCATCTGCCAGCGGTAGGTCTCGCCGCCGACCTTGATGGACCCGCGGTCGGGACCGCGCTCCGTGGAGGTGTCGACCCGCACCCCCGGCAGCATGGAGCTCAGGTGTGCCGTCGTACGGGCGTTGGAGACGGGCCCGCCGACGCAGAACTCGGCGCGCTCGCCGAACCCCTGGCGGGCCGTGTCGTGGGTGACGATCTGCACGTTCGCCCCGCAGTCCTTGATCAGGGCGGATATCTCCAGCAGGGCGAAGGCGTCGTTGCGGTGCAGCGACGATTCGGTGCCGCCCATCTGCCGGTTGACCACGAACAGGCAGTCGGACCCGGTCGGCAGCCCGAAGAAGGCCTGCTTGCGGCGCAGTTCGCGGCGCGTGAGGTAGGTCCGGGTGAACCAGCCGAAGCCTCCGCTGAGCGCGGTGGCTATCACCCCGAGCACGATGTTGCGCACGTCGTCGTTCATGCGCGGGATGCTAGGGCATCGCCCGCGGGGGCTCATCCGCCGGTCCGCGCGGGGGCTCACCGACCGGCACAGGGCCGACGTCCTGACGGAACGCCACGGCGGCGGATAGGCTCGGCGGACGCTGCCACTGGAGGTCCGGATGCACCGTCCCGCCGCACGTCAGTTAGCGCTCGTCGCCCTCGCCGGGGCGCTGGTGTCCACGGGGGCCGCGGCGCCCCCGCAGGACTCCGCCCCGGCCAAGGTGCCCGTCGCCGCCGGCTACGGAGGGGCCGTCGCCAGCGTCGACGCCGACGCCTCGGCGGCCGGCATCGCGGTCCTGCGCTCCGGCGGGAACGCCGTGGACGCGGCCGTCGCCACCGCCGCCGCGCTCGGGGTCACCGAGCCCTACTCGGCGGGCATCGGCGGAGGCGGGTACTTCGTCTACTACGACGCCCGTTCGCGCCGCGTGCACACCATCGACGGCCGCGAGACCGCCCCGGCCACGGCCACCGCCGCGCTGTTCCAGGAGAACGGCCTGCCCATCCCCTTCGCCGAGGGCCAGACCAGCGGCCTCGGCGTCGGCGTCCCCGGCACCCCCGCCACCTGGAAGAGCGCCCTCGACGCCTGGGGCACCCGGCCGCTGCGCCACCTGCTGAAGCCCGCCGAGAAACTGGCCCGGGACGGCTTCACCGTGGACGCCACCTTCCGCGCCCAGACCGAGGCCAACCAGGCCCGGTTCAAGGACTTCCCGGACACCGCGAAGCTGTTCCTGCCCGGCGGCGCCCTGCCGGTGGTCGGCTCCACCTTCAAGAACCCCGACCTGGCCGCCACGTACGCCGAGCTCGCCCGCAAGGGCACCGGCGCGCTCTACCGGGGCCCCCTCGCCGAGGACATCGTCGACGCCGTCCGCAAGCCCCCGGTGGACCCGGCGGCCACCCGCACCGTCCGCCCCGGCGACCTGACCACCGGCGACCTGCGCGCGTACGAGACCAAACGGCAGGCCCCGACCCAAGTGAGCTACCGGGGCCTGGACGTCTACAGCATGGCGCCCTCCTCCTCCGGCGGCACCACCGTCGGCGAGGCGCTGAACATCCTGGAGGGCAGCGACCTCGCGCAGCTGTCCGAGACGCAGTACCTGCACCGGTTCATCGAGGCCTCCCGGATCTCCTTCGCCGACCGCGGCCGCTGGGTCGGAGACCCGGCCGCCGAGGACGTGCCGACGCGGGAGCTGCTCTCCCAGCGGTACGCGGACACGCGTGCCTGCCTGATCAAGCCCGACCGGGCGCTGACCAGCCCGCTCGCCCCCGGCGACCCGCGGAACCCAGCGCCGTGCGCCACCACCGGGCAGGCCGCGCCGACCACGTACGAAGGGGAGAACACCACGCACCTGACGGTCGCCGACCGCTGGGGCAACGTCGTCTCCTACACCCTGACCATCGAGTCCACCGGCGGCAGCGCGATCACGGTCCCCGGGCGCGGCTTCCTCCTGAACAACGAGCTCACCGACTTCTCCTTCGCCCCGGCCGCGCCGGGCGTCCCGGATCCGAACCTGCCCGGCCCCGGCAAGCGGCCGCGCTCGTCGATGTCCCCGACCATCGTGCTGGAGGAGGGCCGCCCGGTCCTGGCGGTCGGCTCCCCGGGCGGCGCCACGATCATCACCACCGTCCTGCAGACCCTGACCGGCCACCTGGACCGGGGCCTGCCGCTGGTCGACGCGATCGCCGCGCCGCGGGCCAGCCAGCGCAACCAGAGCACCACCGAGCTGGAGCCGGGCCTGTGGAACAGCCCGCTGCGGACCTCGCTGGAGGCACTGGGTCACGGCTTCCGGCAGAACCCGGAGATCGGCGCCGCCACCGGCGTCCAGCGCCTGCCGGACGGCCGCTGGCTGGCGGCGGCCGAGACCACGCGCCGGGGCGGGGGCTCGGCGATGGTCGTCCACCCGCACGGCAAGCCGTAGCAGGCACTTGAGCGGGGGTGGGATCGGCGGCCGTTAGACCGCGGTGAGGATCCGCGGGCCGTCGGCGGTGATCGCGACCGTGTGCTCCGCGTGAGCGGCGCGGCTGCCGTCGACGGTCCGCAGGGTCCAGCCGTCGTCGTCGCACCGGTAGTCGTCCGTACCGCCCGCGGTCAGCATGGGCTCGATGGCGAGGACCATGCCGGGGCGCAGCTTCATGCCGCGTCCCGGCGGCCCCTCGTTGGGCACGCCCGGGTCCTCGTGCATGGCGCGGCCGATGCCGTGGCCGCCGAAGCCGTCCGGGACCCCGTATCCGGCGGCGCGGCAGACCGTACCGATCGCGTGGGCGATGTCCCCGATCCTGTTGCCCGGCACGGCGGCGGCGATCCCGGCGGCGAGCGCCGCCTCGGCGGCCGCGATCAGCCGGAGGTCGGCGGGGCGGGGCCTGCCGACGGTGAAGCTGACCGCCGCGTCCCCGACCCAGCCGTCGAGCTTCGCCCCGCAGTCGATGCTGACCAGATCGCCGTCGCGCAAGCGGTAGGTGTCCGGGATGCCGTGCACGATCGCGTCGTTGACCGAGGCGCACACCACGGCGGGGAAGGGCACCGGGGCGAACCGCGGCCGGTAGCCCAGGAAGGGTGAGCTCGCCCCGGCCTCCCGGAGCACTCCTCGCGCCACCCCGTCCAGCTCCAGCAGGGACATCCCCACGCGGGCGGCCGCCCGTACGGCGGCCAGCGTCTGGGCCACCACCCGGCCCGCGGCGCGCATCTCGTCGATCTCTCGGTCCGTCTTCAGTTCCACCATGCCAATAACTATACCGGTATAAGAATAACGGGATAGTTATTGGGCTGCGGGGTAGGATGAGGGCATGGTTCGTACCCCTCTCACCCCCGAAGAGCGCGAGCGCGGCGAGCGGCTGGGCGCGCTGCTGCGCGAAGCCCGGGGCGGGCGCAGCATGGTGGAGGTCGCGGCCGGGGCCGGGCTCTCCGCCGAGACCCTCCGCAAGATCGAGACGGGCCGGGCGCCCACCCCGGCCTTCTTCACGGTCGCGGCCCTCGCCGAGGCGCTCGGACTCTCGCTGGACGACCTGCTCAGGCGCAGCGCCGCGGTCCCCGCCTGACGTCTCCTCTGGCACTGTCCTCTGGTCGGTGGATCTGCCGTTCGGGCGGGCCCGCAGGCCGATCGGCCCAATCGCGGTGGGACCGCCGGAGCGCGGGGGAAGCGTGATTGCGTGTCAGCCACGAACGCATCCCAGCGACTCGGTTTCGGCCTCGTCGGCGCCCTCCTCGCGGGCGGTCTCCTGCTCGCGGCCTGCGCCGTCCCGGACGGCCGGCCGCGCTCCGGTGACGTGCTCGTCCACCACCCGGGCGTCGTCGCCGGCCACACCGAGCTACAGCGCGCGACGCCGTGAGGATCAAGGACGCCGATGCGCCTGGTCCGCGTCATCCGGCGGGGCGCGGACCGCCGGGCACCCACCGGGCCCGGCCCCGCTCCGCCCGCTTAGGGTCTCGCTATGGATCTCGAAGAGCTCGGCAGGGCGCGGTACGTCAGTCTGACCACCTTCCGCAAGGACGGCACGGCCGTGGCCACGCCGGTGTGGGCGGCCGCCGACGGCGGTGAGCTGTACGTGTGGACGCGCAGCGATTCGTGGAAGGTCAAGCGCATCAGGAACAGCGGCCGGGTCACCGTCACCGCGTGCGATGTGCGCGGGCGCGTGGTGGAAGGCGCGCCCGTGCGGGAGGGCGAGGCCCGGCTGCTCGACGAGGCGGGGCTGCGGCGGGTGCGGAAGCTGCTGTCGCGCAAGTACACGTGGCAGTTCTGGATGGTGGACGTACCGGCCACCCTGGCGCGGCGGGGCAAGCGCCCGCACACCGCGATCGCCGTCAAGCTTTGAGGCTCCCGTAGCCCGCCCGTAACACGGGTGGGGTCCAATGCGGTCATGGAGAGCGCGACTTCGCCGGCGATCAGTCAACTCTGCGCGTACTTGCGGGGGTTGACGCAGAGACTGGATCCCGGGGCAGGCTGGTACGGGGAGTTCCTGCGCCGGGATCCGGAGGGGATGCGGGCCTGTCTCGACGGGGCCGCGATGCCGCCCTGGGACGTGGTGGAGTCGCTGCTGCGGGACCTGGCGGTGGCGCGGGGCGCGGAGTTCGCGGCGCGCGAGAGCGCCCACGCGGCGCGGCTGCGCGCCGCGGCCGTCACCGTGTGGGACCGGCTGCCGGGCGGTGAGGCGGAGCTACGGACCCTGCTCGCGGCGTCCGCCTCCCAGCGGGCCGAGTCCGAGACGGCCCTGCGCAGCCTGACGACGCGGCTCGGCACGACCACCGACCGCGCCGAGGCCGACGCCCTGGCCCGAGAGCTCTCCTGGACCCAGGACGACGCAACCCGCGCCGCCGCCCGCCACGAGGACCTCACGTCCCGCCTGACGACCCTACAAGCCGCCCCCCTCACCCCACCCCCGTCCCCACCACCCCCCGGACGAACCAACCCCGCCCCACCGCCGCCCCCACCCACCGGACCCGCCGAAGCCCAGACGGCACCCAAGCCGTGGGCAGGGTGGGCCGAAGCCCAGGCGGCGGACGAGCCGTGGGCCGGGAGTGGCGAAGTCGGGTCGGTGCCCCGGGTGTCGGCCGGGCAGGCCGCGTACGACGGGGAGTCGGAGTGGGGTGGAGGGGCCGGGGCTGGTGACGCCGGGCCCGTGGCGCCGGTGGGGCGGGCCGAGGGGCGGTGGTTGCGGGGTGGGCGGCGGGCCGGGGGTGCCCGGTACGCCGGCTCGGCCGCCCCCGCCGCCCCGGCGTTCACCGCCCCGCCGGGCCACCCGGGCGGCACCGGCGCGGAGCCCGGGTCCGAGCCCGGCGAGCTCCCCGCGCCCCGCGGCGCCCGCTTCGGCACCCCGCAGGATTCGGCGCCCCGCGGTGCCCGCTTCGGCCGCCGCGAAGGGCGGGACGCCGAATCCGTCGCCCCGGGCGTCCGCGGGGGCCGGCCGGAGCCGGTGGCCGCTGAGACGCCCGCCGGGGGCGGGGAGCGGCCCGGTCATCCCCGGGGCGGCGGAGAGCGTCGCGCGGAGGACCTCGCCGCCGAGCTGCTCGCGCTGCGCGCGCAAGGGCGGAGCGGGGAGGCGCACGCGCTGCTGTGCGAGGCCGCGGCCTGGCCCGCAGGGCGGTTGCCCGCACTGGCCGCCGAACTGGCCCGCGCCGGGCTCGCCGCGGACTGGGACACCCTGCTCTGGGAGGCGGCCTCGCTCCCGCCCGGGCACCTCGCGGCCACCGCCGCCGCCCTCGGTGACGCCGGCCGCCAGGCCGACTGCGACCGCCTGCTGCGCCAGGGCGCGGCCCGCCCGGCCGCCGAGGTCGCGGCCGCGGCGCTCGCCCTCGACGAGGCAGGCCGGATCCGGGAGGCCGAGGCCCTCCTCGGCGCCTTCGTCCGGGTCCGCACCGCCGAGGAGGCGGCCGGGCTGGCCCGCCGCGACCCGCAGTGGTTCGCCCCGCGCCTGCTCAGCGCGGCCCGCGCCCTGGCCGGGCCCCACCACCGCGACCTCGCCCACGCCTTACGCGTGGCAGGCCTCGTCACGCCCTGAACCAAGACACAACCCGCCCGTCTGCTGACCGCAATCGACCGAGGGGTGACGTAACGAGATCGACTACTCCAACTGTGCAAGGCGGTCTTGCCCCGGGCTGTGACGAGGCCTACGTTCTACTCCCTACGTACTCCGTCTACGTGCGTAGAACCCGGCGTTCCCGTTCGCGAGGAGCAGCTCATGGCCCAAGTCGTCCGCGCCGCGCTGGTCCAGGCCACCTGGACCGGAGACACCGAATCGATGATCGCCAAACACGAGGCGCACGCCCGCCGGGCCGCCGCCCAGGGCGCGCAGATCATCGGCTTCCAGGAAGTGTTCAACGCCCCCTACTTCTGCCAGGTCCAGGAGCCCGAGCACTACCGCTGGGCCGAGCCCGTCCCCGACGGCCCGACCGTCCGCCGCATGCAGGACCTCGCCCGCGAGACCGGCATGGTGATCGTCGTACCGGTCTTCGAGCTGGAGAGCGCGGGCTTCTACTACAACACCGCGGCCGTCATCGACTCCGACGGCAGCTACCTCGGCAAGTACCGCAAGCACCACATCCCCCAGGTCAGGGGATTCTGGGAGAAGTACTACTTCCGCCCCGGAAACCTCGGCTGGCCGGTCTTCGACACCGCCGTCGGCAAGGTCGGCGTCTACATCTGCTACGACCGCCACTTCCCCGAGGGCTGGCGCCAACTGGGACTCGCCGGAGCCCAGTTGGTCTACAACCCCTCCGCCACCCACCGCGGCCTCTCCTCGCACCTGTGGCAGCTGGAACAGCCCGCCTCCGCCGTCGCCAACGAGTACTTCATCGCCGCCATCAACCGGGTCGGCCAAGAGGAGTACGGCGACAACGACTTCTACGGCACCAGCTACTTCGTCGACCCGCGCGGCCAGTTCGTCGGCGACGTCGCCAGCGACAAGGAAGAGGAACTCCTCGTCCGCGACCTCGACTTCGGCCTCATCGAAGAGGTCCGCACCCAATGGGCCTTCTACCGCGACCGCCGCCCCGACGCCTACGGAGGACTCGTACAGCCGTGACCAACCCGATCCCGCTCCACAGCCGCCACCGCACCGTCCTGCCCGACTGGCTCGCGCTCTACTACAAGCACCCCATCGAGCTCACCCACGGCGAGGGCCGCCACGTCTGGGACGCCGACGGCAACCGCTACCTCGACTTCTTCGGCGGCATCCTCACCACGATGACCGCGCACGCCCTGCCCGAGGTCACCAAGGCCGTCTCCGAACAGGCCGGGCGGATCATCCACTCCTCCACGCTCTACCTCAACCGGCCGATGATCGAGCTGGCCGAGCGGGTCGCCGCCCTGTCCGGAATCCCCGACGCCCGCGTCTTCTTCACCACGTCCGGCACCGAGGCCAACGACACCGCCCTGCTGCTCGCGACCACGTACCGCCGCTCCAACCAGATCCTGGCGATGCGCAACAGCTACCACGGCCGGTCCTTCTCCACCGTCTCGATCACCGGCAACCGGGGCTGGTCCCCGACCAGCCTCTCGCCGCTCCAGACGTACTACGTGCACGGCGCGGTCCGCTCCCGCGGCCCCTTCGCCCACCTCGACGACACCGCCTTCACCGCGGCCGCCGTCGCGGACCTGGAGGACGTACTGGGCCAGGCCCGCGGGGGAGTGGCCGCACTCATCGCCGAACCCGTCCAGGGCGTCGGTGGGTTCACCTCCCCGCCCGACGGCCTGTACGGCGCGTTCCGCGAGGTCCTGGACCGCCACGGCATCCTGTGGATCAGCGACGAGGTGCAGACCGGCTGGGGCCGCACCGGCGACCACTTCTGGGGCTGGCAGGCCCACGCCCAGAACGGCCCGCCGGACATCCTCACCTTCGCCAAGGGCATCGGCAACGGCATGTCCATCGGCGGCGTCGTGGCCCGCGCCGAGGTGATGAACTGCCTCGACTCCAACTCCATCTCCACCTTCGGCGGTTCCCCCGTCACCATGGCCGCCGGCGTCGCCAACCTCGCGTACCTGCTGGAACACGACCTCCAGGGCAACGCCCGCCGTGTCGGCGGCCTCCTCCTGGAGCGGCTGAGGGCCATCGCCGCGCACGTGCCCGCCGTGCGGGAGGTCCGCGGCCGGGGCCTGATGGCCGGCCTGGAACTGACGAAGCCCGGTACCGACGAGGCCGACCCGGACGCGGCCGCCGCCGTACTGGAAGCGGCCCGCGAAGGCGGCCTGCTGCTGGGCAAGGGCGGCGGTCACAACACCAGCGTGCTGCGCATCGCCCCGCCGCTCTCCCTCACCGTCTCCGAGGCGGAAGAGGGCGCCGAGATCCTCGAACGGGCTCTGCGCAGCGTCCAGTAGGGGGACCCACCATCCAGTAGGGGGACTCACCCATGAGCATCCGCACCCTGATCCGCGGCGGCCTCGTCGTCACCGCCGCCGACGAACTGCACGCGGACGTCCTGATCGAGGACGGCCGCGTGGCCGCCCTCGCCGCGCACGGCTCGGCCGCCGCCGCGGCCTGGACGGCCGACCGCACCATCGACGCGACCGGGAAGTACGTCATCCCGGGCGGGGTCGACGCGCACACCCACATGGAGCTGCCCTTCGGCGGCACCTCCGCCTCGGACACCTTCGAGACGGGCACCCGGGCCGCGGCCTGGGGCGGCACCACCACCATCGTCGACTTCGCGGTGCAGAGCGTGGGCCACGCCCTGCGCGAGGGGCTCGACGCCTGGTACGCCAAGGCCGACGGGCAGTGCGCGATCGACTACGCCTTCCACATGATCCTCTCGGACGTCAACGAGCACACGCTGAAGGAGATGGACCTCCTCGTCGAGGAGGGAGTCACCTCCTTCAAGCTGTTCATGGCCTACCCGGGCGTCTTCTACAGCGACGACGGACAGATCCTGCGGGCCATGCAGCGGGCCTCGGGCAACGGCGGGCTGATCATGATGCACGCCGAGAACGGCATCGCGATCGACGTCCTCGTCGAACAGGCCCTGGCGCGCGGGGAGACCGACCCCCGCCACCACGGCGAGGTCCGCAAGGTGCTCCTGGAGGCGGAGGCCACCCACCGTGCCATCCAGCTCGCCCGGGTCGCCGGGTCCCCCCTGTACGTGGTCCACGTCTCGGCGCAGGAGGCGGTGGCCGAGCTGGCCGCCGCCCGGGACAAGGGCCTGCCCGTCTTCGGGGAGACCTGCCCGCAGTACCTGTTCCTGTCCACCGACAACCTGGCGGAGCCCGACTTCCAGGGTGCCAAGTACGTCTGCTCCACCCCGCTGAGGCCGCGCGAGCACCAGGCGGCCCTGTGGCGGGGGCTGCGGACGAACGACCTCCAGGTGGTCTCCACCGACCACTGCCCGTTCTGCTTCCGCGGCCAGAAGGAGCTGGGCCGGGGCGACTTCTCCAAGATCCCGAACGGCCTGCCGGGGGTGGAGAACCGCATGGACCTCCTCCACCAGGCGGTCCTGGACGGGCACATCAGCCGCCGCCGCTGGATCGAGATCGCCTGCGCGACCCCGGCCCGGATGTTCGGCCTCTACCCGCAGAAGGGCACCATCGCGCCGGGCTCCGACGCCGACATCGTCCTCTACGATCCGCACGCCGAGCAGGTCATCTCCGCCGAGACCCACCACATGAACGTGGACTACTCGGCGTACGAGGGCAAGCGGATCACCGGACGCGTCGACACCGTGCTCTCGCGCGGCGAACTCGTCATCGAGCAGCGCGAATTCACCGGCCGGGCCGGCCACGGGGTGTTCATCCCGCGCTCCACCTGCCAGTACCTGTAAGGAGAGTCCCGTATGGACTTTGGCCTCGTCCTCCAGACCGACCCGCCGGCCTCCCAGGTCGTCAGCCTCATGAAGCGCGCCGAACGCAACGGCTTCCGCTACGGCTGGACCTTCGACTCGGCGGTCCTCTGGCAGGAGCCGTTCGTGATCTACAGCCAGATCCTGGCCCACACGCAGAAGCTTCACGTCGGCCCGATGGTGACCAATCCGGGCACCCGCACCTGGGAGGTCACCGCCTCCACCTTCGCCACCCTCAACGACATGTACGGCAACCGCACCGTCTGCGGGATCGGGCGGGGCGACTCGGCCATGCGGGTCGCCGGGCGCAAGCCCAACACCCTGGCCCGGCTCGGCGAGGCCATCGACGTCATCCGCGACCTGGCGGAGGGCCGCGAGGCGGTCGTCGACGGCAGCCCGATCCGGATCCCGTGGATCCGCGAGGGCAAGCTCCCCGTCTGGATGGCTGCGTACGGGCCGAAGGCCCTCGCGCTGGCCGGCCAGAAGGCGGACGGGTTCATCCTCCAGCTCGCCGACCTCTACCTCACCGAGTGGATGGTGAAGTCGGTCCGGCAGGCCGCGGCGGAGGCCGGCCGTGACCCGTCCGCGGTCACCATCTGCGTGGCCGCCCCGGCGTACGTGAGCGCGGACCTGGCGCACGCCCGCGACCAGTGCCGCTGGTTCGGCGGGATGGTCGGCAACCACGTCGCGGACCTCGTCGGCCGTTACGGCGAGCACTCCTCGATGGTCCCCGACGAGCTCACCGAGTACATCAAGGCCCGCCAGGGCTACGACTACAGCCACCACGGCCGCGCCGGAAACCCCTCCACCGACTTCGTCCCCGACGAGATCGTCGACCGCTTCTGCCTGCTCGGCCCGGTCGAGGCGCACATCGAGAAGCTGCGCGCCCTGCGCGACCTGGGCGTGGACCAGTTCGCGGTGTACGACATGCACGACGCGAGGGAAGCGACCATCGACGCGTACGGCGAGCACGTCATCCCGGCGCTGCGTGACTGATCCCCGCCCGTGAGGAACGTCGTCGTCAGTACAGGCCCATGCGGCGGGCGGTCTCCTCGCCGTGCCGCATCCGCTGGTGGGCGTCCTCCCCGAGGGCGGTGAGCACTCCGGCGACGACCGTCTCGACGACGGCGAGGGTCGGCACCAAGCTGTCGTAGGGGGAGGGGGCCGCGACCTGGCTGGGCAGGACCACGTCGGCGTGGGCGGACGACGGGGAGAGCCACATGTCGGTGAAGAGGATGACCTTCCCTCCCTGGGCTCGTACGAGTTCGGCCATCGCGACCTTGTCCTGCTCGTAGCGCCGGTAGTCGAAGACGACGAGGACGTCACGGCGGTGGAGAGCCGCGAACACGGCGGTGCGTTCGACGCTGCGGTCGGGCAGGAACCGCACGTCGTTGCGCAGTTGCATGAGGTGCAGTCCCAGGTACTGGGCGAACAGGTTCGTGAAGCGTCCTCCCACCAGGGTGATGCGGCGTTTGCCGTCGGACAGCAGTCCGATCGCGTGTTCGAGGTCGTGCGGGGGCAGCTCGGCGAGGGTCTGTGCCACGGCGGCGCTGAAGACGTCGCTGCCCCGTTGGAGGAGGGACAGGTCTTCTTCCGGCCCGCCCTTGCTGCGGCCGTAGTCGGTGGCCTCGTACAGGGAGAGGGGGGAGGCGTTGCGTTCGTCGAGCTCCGCTCGCAGCGCGGCCTGGAAGTCGGGGAAGCCCCGGTAGCCGAGCCGGTTGACGAAGCGCAGGACCGTGGGGGTGCTGACGGCGGCCCGCTCCGCGAGGACGGCCATGGTCTCGAAGCCCGCTGAGGGGTAGCCGGCCAGCAGCACGCGCGCGACCTTGCGTTCGGCGGGGCTGACGTCGCCCAGCTTGAGGCGGATCTCGTCGGCGAGCGTGCCAGGGGCCATGCGCGGGGTCTGCTTTCGTGGTGTGGGACAGGGGTGACGGGTGGCTGGTCGAGCTTACTGCCGCCCAGCGCGGGGAGGGGCCGGCCGGACGCCCTTGTGCCGGGGCGGCGTCACTCCGGAGTGACGGCCACCTCCAGGTCGGTGAGCGTGCGCGCGGTGGCGCCGTCACTGGTCCATGCGGTGAATCCGGGTCGCTTGCCGAAGGTGACGGTGAACCGGGGCCCGCTCTCGAAGGTGGCCGCGGTCGCGGTGCGCTGGACGGCGCTGGCCGCGAGGGCGCGCGCGCTGCCCAGGAACGAGTAGGGAGCGCCGGCGGGGTTCGCCGCGGAGTGGAACACGTCGGGGTTGGCGGGGACGGGGGTAGCGGAGGTCGCCACCAGGGGCCGCTTGCCGGCGTCGGGCAGGACGCGCCAGCGGCTGGGGTCGTAGCGGTCGCCATCGGTGAGGTAGGTGTAGCGGGCGCCGGTGAGGGACCACGCCCCGGATGCGGTCTTCCCCGTCCGGGCCTGGCGCAGGTCCAGGACGGCGACTCCTTGCGGCCCCAGAACGCGCAGGCGCTCGTGCGGGGTGCGGGGCGCCTCCACGACGAGGGCGGTGTTCTCCTCCAGTGCGTACACGCGGTCGTGTCCGGTCTCGGCGGCGAGGCGCAGGGCCCTGCCTTCGCGGCCGTAGGCGCCGGTGTGGGTGTCGATGAGCCCGGAGCGCAGGAAGCCGAACCCGCCGGCGGGCAGATACCCGAGCCGGGTCGGGTCCTCGAAGTAGCCCGGGCTGCTACCGTCGCGCAGCCCTTCGTAGGAGTCGCCTCCCGTCACCATGTCGGCTGCGGCGGCGATCTGCGCTCCGGCGCTGGAGCCGGATACGACCGCACCGGCGGCGAGCTTGGCGCGGATCGCGGCGAGGACCTTGGAGTCGGTGTGGGCGGAGCCGTGGAGCAGGGTGGTGACGTAGCGGTACTGGTCGCCCCCGCCGAAGAAGAAGCCGGTCATCGAGTCGACCTGCCGGACGACCTCGTCGGAGTCGGCGTTGGCCAGGTGGTCGAGGTCTACGGGGATCCACTCGGCGTCGGCGGCTCCGTGCCGTTCGAACAGGGCGGCGTAGTAGGCGCCGTTGCACTCCGCGTTGCTGCACTTGTCCGGGTCGGAGGCGTACGGGTCCTGGCTGGCGGGAACGGAGGAGGCGGTGATCACTCCGATCCTCGCCGAGGCGCCGCCGGCCCTGGTGATGATCTCGCCGTAGACCTGTGAGTTGTCCGCCTTCAGTCCGCCGCCGACGAGGACGAGGGAGCCCCGGTCGCCCGCGCGGGGCGGGGTGGCGGCTCCAGCCGTCGGGGCGAGGGCGAGGGTGAGCAGGAGGGCGGTGCCGGCCGCCAGTGTGGTGCGGCGGGCTCGGGTGGGGATGCGCATGTGGTGTCTCCTGGGGAGGGGCCCGGTGGTGGCCGGGACCGCGGTGGGTGTCAGCCGATGCGGCTGTCGCCGAGTGCGGCGACGAGGGACGCGAGGAGCGCGACGCGGAGCGGAACGGTGGAGGTGTCCAGCCATTCCTCGGGGGTGTGGTCGGCGCCGCCGACCGGGCCGAGGCCGTCCAGGGTGGGGACGCCGGTGCCCGCGATGAAGTTGGCGTCTCCCACGCCGCCCGTCGCCGCGCCGCCGAGCGGCACCCCGAGCTCCGCGGCGATCTTCCTGGCCAGGTCGAACATGCGGCGCGAGGCCGGTGTGTCCTCCATGGGCGGGCACAGGTCCAGCTGCTCCACCGTGGCGGTGGTACCGGGTACGGCGGGCCGCGCGGCCGCGGCTTCGATCGCGGACCTGGCCGCTGCGATACCGGCGGCGGTGGCCGAGCGCACCTCGACCCGCAGTTCGGCTTCCGGGCAGACGATGTTGGCACGGGTCCCCGCGCGGACGACGCCGACGTTGACGGTGACGTCGTCCTCGTGGCCGTTGAGCGCTTGGAGGGCCACGACCAGGTGGGCGGCCGCCAGGGCGGCGTTCGCCCCGCGCTCCGGTTCGATGCCGGCGTGCGCGGCCCGGCCGGTGACCGTCACCCGGAAGTCGGCGACGCCCTTGCGGGCGATGACCACGTCGCCGTTCTCCCGCGCGCACTCCAGGGCGAGCGCGAAATGGGCTCCGCGGGCCGCCGCCTCCGTGACTGGGCGGCTCGCGGGTGCGCCGATCTCCTCGTCCGGCGTGGCCAGGAAGACCAGTTCGGCGTACTGCCGCGTGCCGGTCTCTTCGAGGACCTCAAGAGCGCTGAGACCTGCGAGCAGGCCGCCCTTGTCGTCGCTGACGCCCGGCCCGCGCGCCATGCGGCCGTCGAGGGCGAAGGGCCGTTCGGCGGCGGTGCCTTCCTCGAACACGGTGTCCAGGTGAGCGACGAGCAGGACGCGCCGGCCGCCTTCGGTGACGGGCAGGTCGCCCCGTTTGCGAGCGACGATCACGTCGCCGACCGGGTGGCCGTGGGCGGGAGCCGCGGCGATGCGCTCGACGTCGAATCCGAGCCTCAGCAGCCGCTCCCGGGTCCAGTCGGCCATCCGGTTGACGCCGTCGGGGCTGTACGAGCCGGAGTCGATGGCGACCAGGCCGGCCAGGTCGTCCAGGTAGCCCTCCAGGCGGGCCTCGGCGTACGGGAGCAGCGCGGTGGCGCGCAGCCGCTCCCGGGAGGGGGCGGTCACAGGACCTTGGAGAGGAACGCGCGGGTGCGCTCCTGACGAGGTTCGACGAGGACGTGGCGGGGATCGCCGGATTCGACGACGACGCCGTCGTCCATGAAGACGGCGGTGTCCCCCACCTCGCGTGCGAAGCCGATCTCGTGGGTGACGACGACCATCGTCATGCCGTCGGCGGCGAGCTGCCGCATCACGTCCAGGACGTCCCCGACGAGCTCGGGGTCGAGCGCCGAGGTGGGCTCGTCGAAGAGCATGAGCTTGGGCTGCATGGCCAGGGCCCGGGCGATGGCGACGCGCTGCTGCTGCCCTCCGGACAGCTGCGCGGGGTAGTGGCCGGCCCGGTCACCGAGGCCCACCCGCTCCAGCAGGTCGTGTGCGGCGGCCTTGGCCTGCGCCTTGTCGACCCCGCACACGTTGACGGGGGCCTCCATGACGTTTTCGAGGGCGGTCATATGGGGGAAGAGGTTGAACCGCTGGAAGACCATGCCGATGTCACGGCGTCGCGCGGCGACCTCCTTCTCCCGCAGTTCATGCAGCCGCGGGCCGCTCTGGCGGTAGCCGACCAGCTCGCCGTCGACGGCGAGCTTCCCGCCGTCGACCCTGTCGAGGTGGTTGATGCAGCGCAGGAAGGTGGACTTTCCGGAGCCGGACGGCCCCAGCAGACAGCACACCTCGCCGCGCCGGACGGTCAGGTCGATGCCCTTGAGCACTTCGAGCTTCCCGAAGTGTTTGCGCACGCCCTGGGCGTGGACCATGGGGACGTTCACCGGACCGCCTCCTTGCTGTCCTTCTTCGCCCGAGCGGGTCGGGTGAGGGCTCCCGCGAGCATGCGGCGCAGCGGCGAGACGTGACCGCCGCGCCCGGCGCCGCGGCCGTAGCGGCGCTCCAGCCACGCCTGCGGAACGCCGAGCAGGGTGACCAGCCCGAGGTACCAGAGGCTGGCGACCACGAGCATGGGGATGACCTGGTAGTTCTGCGCGTAGACGTCCTGGATGTTCGACATGAGGTCGTGCGCCGAGATGATCGACACCAGGGCCGTCATCTTGAGCATGTTGATCGTCTCGTTGCCCATCGGCGGGATGATCACCCTCATGGCCTGGGGCAGCACGATCCGGCGCATCGTCAGGGCGGGCCGCATGCCGAGGGAATGGGCCGCCTCGGCCTGGCCGGTGTCCACTGACTGGATGCCGGCGCGGACGATCTCCGAGGCGTACGCGGCCTCGTTGAGGCCGAGGGCCAGCAGCGCGGCGACCGCCGGGGTGAGCAGGGAGTTGGTCTCGATCCGGAGGAAGGTGATGTCGGTGAACGGGATACCGATCATCACGTACTGGTAGAGCGCGGCGGCGTACCCCCAGAAGATGATCTGGACCAGCAGGGGAGTGCCGCGGAAGAACCAGACGAAGAGGGACGACATCCCGTACAGCACGGGATGGGCCGACAGGCGCATCACCGCGACCAAGGTGCCCAGGACGAGCCCGAGGGCCATCGCCGCCGCGGTGAGCCAGAGGGTGGTGACCAGCCCGGAGAAGATGAGGTCGGCGAAGAGGTAGTGGCCGATGATCTCCCAGTGGAGGTTGTCGTTCTTCGCCAGCGATCCGGCCGTGCCGGCGAGGGCGGCGACCGCCGCGAGGGCCGCGATCCAGCGGCCGTAGTGGCGCAGCGGAACGATCGTGAGCTCCTCGGGCGCCGCACGGTCGAGGTCGGCGGGAGCCGTGGTGGTGGTCATCTCTAGTCCACCGCCGCGTTCTTGGTGGCCTCCTTGACGGCGATGGAGGCGACGCCGTACTTGTCGAAGATCCTGGTGACGGTTCCGTCGTCGATCAGGGCTTGCAGCGCCTTCTGGATCGCGTCGCTGAGCTGCGGCAGTTTCTTGGACACGGCGATCCCGTTGGGTGAGGCGCCGTATCCGCCCGCGGCGGCCGGGTCGTCGACGACTTCGAAGGCGTTCCCCTGGTCGGCGGTCTTGGCGGCCCAGCCCGCGGCCGGCTTCGTCTGGACCTGGGCGACGACCTTGTCGGAGCGCAGGGCGAGCTGGGCGTCGGAGTCCTTGGGGAAGGTCTGGATGTCGATCTCGGCCTTGCCCGCGGCCTTGCACGCGGCCTGGTGTTCCTGGAGCAGGCTGAGCTGGTTGGTCGCCGCCTGCACCGCGGCCTTCTTGCCGCAGAGGTCGTCCAGGGTCGTGATCTTCGCCGGGTTGCCCTTGACGACCATGATCCCGGAGCCGGAGACGGAGTAGTCGACGAAGTCGACGACCGCCTGCCGTTCCTTGTTGTCGGTCATGGCCGACATCGCCGCGTCGAACTTTCCCGCCTGGACGGCGGGCACGATGCCGTCGAACTTCTGCGGCGTGAAGGCGAACCTCACCCCCAGCTTCGCGCCCAGCGCCTGGCCCAGGTCGTAGTCGAGGCCGGTCAGTTCGGGCTTGCCTTCGGTCACGAACATCTCGAAGGGTGCGTAGGGGACGTCGGTCGCCACGCGCACCACACCCGACTCTCTGATCTTCGCGGGCAGGGCGGAGTGCAGCGCCGCGTCCTTGGCGATCGTGACTCCCGCGACCGCGACCGTGGCTGGGGCGGCGGCGGACGGCTCGGCGGCACCGTCAGAGGCCTCGCCCCCGCAGGCGGAGACCGTGATGAGGATCGCCGCGGACAGGGCGGAGGCCGTCGTCGCGCGACGCAGGGGCGGGGTTGGCATCACAGGTAACCCTCTCGGAAGACCGGTCGGCGACGACTGCGTGCGCCACCGTCTGACACGCCAGGAAATTACATGATGGGCATGTGATTGGCTAGATGTAACGCCTATTTCATGAAGGGCAACGCGCTGCGGGCGGCAACCGGACAGGCAGGAGAGGGGCTCTCATCTGCCCAATCAAGGATGGCGGCCTCATCGTTGACCAAGTGCTGCGTTACATCTACCGCCCTGTCTGATTGACCTGTACTTTCCGTTGCGGCAAGCCGCAGCGCCTGCTTCACCGCATCGCTGCGCCCCCCTCACCGCTGCTCACGGAGGACCCCATGCGTCCGTTCCCCCGCACCACCCCGCCCGCGCGGCGCCGAGCCGCACACCGCGTCGCCACCTGCGTGGCAGCTGCTCTGGCGGTCGTCGCCGGTGCGTGCGTCCAGGCCGATCCGGCCGAGGCCGCCGCGAGCCGGATCCGCCTCGGCAGCTCCGCGGACGCCGGCCGGGCCACCTGGTCGGGCCCCGCCTTCACCATGAACGGGTCCGGTGGCATCGTCTCCGCCTCCATGACCAAGGCCGTCGACGCCATCCGCGGCGGAACCGGCTCGCTCGACGTGGTGGTGCTGGCGGCGTCCACGCCGAGCTCCGGCAGCAGGACGCCCGAGTGCGATGCGGTCATGCGCCTGAGCGGGATCAACTCCTGCACCACCTGGACGCTGACCAGGGCGAGTGACGGCAACAACGCCCAGGCCAACACCGACATCCGGAACGCGGAGTTCGTCTACTTCGCCGGCGGTGACCAGTGCAAGTACGCGGCCTGGAAGTCCACCTCGCTCCGCTCCTCCGTCCAGTCGGTCGTCGCCAAGGGCGGGGGCGCGGGCGGCGGCAGCGCCGGCCACCACATCAACAGCTCCGTCGTGTACGACGCCTGCCGAGGGAGCATCACCTCCGGCGAGGCCCTGGCCGACCCCTACGACGCGTACGCGACCTTCACCACGGGCATGTTCGACTGGCCGAACTACGCCGGCACCATCAACGACTCCCACTTCGTCACCCGCGACCGCATGGGCCGCACCATGGCCTTCGTCGCACGGGCGCTCCAGGACGGGCTGGTCACCGGCGGAAAGGCCTGGGGCGTAGGCGTCGAAGAGGGCGGCTCCCTCTTCATCGACAAGAACGGCCTGGCCACCCTCTCCGGGGCCGACACCTACGTCGTCCTGGGAGACCACCAGCCCGAGAAGGCCGTGCCCGGGCAGCCCCTCACCTACTCCGGCTTCAAGATCTGGCGCCTCACCTCCGGCCAGACCTTTGATTTCAAGAACCGCCCCACCTGCGGCTACTACCTCAGGAGCGTCACCAACGGCGTGACCGACGGCAGCCTGTACAGCGGCACCCCCGTCACCGGCTGCTGAGGCCGACACGGACAGCGCCGCCCTGCGGTGACCTGCCTGTTCGGTGATCTTCCTGCGTCGTCGGCCGTCGGCTCGTAGCGTCTGGTACGGAGCGGTTGTTCGAGCCGCCGCCGAAGGAGCGCAGGAAGGGAACCGACCATGTCGGAAGTGATCGAGAGCCTCGCACACGAGGGTGGCACCGTGCTCGTCACCGCGTTGGCCACCGGGCTGGTGGGCGCCGCGCAGAGGCTGCCGAGGCTTTGGCGCCGTGAGGGCGCCGAGGAGCGGATGGCGGCGGAGCTGGAGCGTTCGGCCCGGGAACTCGCCGACGCGCAGCCCGAGAACCCCGAGGCCGGGGCGCGCGTGGCGGTGGTGTGGGAGACCCGGTTGCGCGACCTGCTGATGACCGATCCGGCGGCCCGTGACGAACTGGAAGAGCTCCTGGCCGAGATCCGGCGCGAACACCCGCAGGTGACGACGAGCACCACCCAGCACATCACGGCGAGCGCTCCGAACGCGACGGCGCAGGGCGTGATCGGAGGCAGCATCTACAACCACGCCCCCGCCGCCCCGCCCGGGCACGGCGCGCTCCCGTCGTCGGACACCCGGGCATGACGGTACCCAGCTCGCCCGGCGGGGAGGGGCCCGCAGAGGCGTTACGGGGCGACGGCTCCCCGGGCGCCAGGATCGTCCAGAACGTCTACGCCTTCGACGGCTTCGCGTACGGGGCGATCAACGCGGACGTCCACATCCACGGTGACGGCCGGCCCGTGTACGTACTCGCCGAGCACGAACCGCCGGACGGCGATCCCGACCCGTCCTGGATCGAGCAGCCCAGCCGCCTGCTCAACGCGGGCAACGCGGTCGTGCCGTTCACCGGACGCACGGCCGAAGTGGACGAGTTGATCCGGTGGCGCGGCCCGGGCGCGGGGGGCCACAGCCCTGCCGGAGCCCCGAGCACCGGCCACGACGGTCGCGCCCTGGCCGTCCGCTGGCTACACGGCCCGGGCGGCCGCGGCAAGACCCGGCTCGCCGATCACTTCGCCGCGCGGTCCGTCCGCCAGGGGTGGAAGACCGTCGTCGTCCGGCACGGCGGGACGGTCCTGCCCGAGTCCGCGGGCAGTCACGACGCCCGCGCCGGCCATCTCCGGGGGCTGCTCGTCCTGGTGGACTACGCCGACCGGTGGCCCCTGCGGGACCTGACCTGGCTGTTCGCCAACAGCATGTTCAACGGTGGCCCGCGCGGCGGCGACCACGGGGCGCGGGTTCCGGTACGGGTCCTGCTGATGGCCCGTACGCCGCACGCGTGGCCGGCGGTGAAGTCCATGATCGGTGCACGGGCCGACGCCTCCGAGAGCGAGCTGGCACCCCTGGCGGCGGAACCGGGCGACCGGGAGCGCATGTTCACCACCGCGCGCACCGAGTTCGCGGAACTGTACGGGCGACCCGACGCGGCATCGGCCCCCTCCGCGGTGTCGCTGGCGGACCCCGCCTTCGGGCTCACGCTCACCGTGCACATGGCAGCCCTCGTCGCCGTGGACGCGCACGTCCACGGGCGCACCGCCCCTCGGGACCCGGCCGGGATGTCGGCCTACCTGTTGGAGCGGGAGCACGAGAACTGGCGGAGGCTCTACGAGAACGGCGCGGCCGGCCTGGACTTCCGTACCCCACCGGACGACATGGCGAGCGTCGCGTTCGTCGCCACACTGACCGGCGCTTCCACCTGGGAGGCGGCCGCGGCGGCCCTGGAACGGGCGGGCGTGGCCGACGGCCCCGGGGCCCGGCGCTCCCTCCTGCGCGACCACGCCCGCGTCTACCCGCCGCTGGACCCGCGCACCGTACTCGAACCGCTCTACCCCGACCGGCTGGCCGAGGACTTCCTGGCCCTGACCGTGCCCGGGCACACGGTCACCGGCTACCGCTCCGACGCGTGGGCGGTGGGGGTCCCGAAGGCACTGCTGACGGCGCCCGGCGCCGCCGCCGTCGCCCCGCGCGCCGTGACCCTCCTGGCCTCGGCGGCCGACCGATGGCCCCACCTCGCCGAACAGGTCCTGCACCCCCTGCTGCGCGAGCACCCCGACGTCGCGCTCGACGCCGGCAGTGCCGCCCTGGTGGCCATCAGCGCCATCGACGAACCCGACCCGGAGGTCCTCGAAGCCATCGAACGGGCCGCGTTCCGGAGGCTGGGCGGCATGCCACACGTGGACCTCGACACCGGCCTGGCCGCCGTCGCCGTACGCTCGGCCGCCTTCGTCGAGCCCGGCGCCTCCGATGTCGGACGGGCCGGGCGGTACCGGCACCTCGCGCTGCGCCTGGGCGGCGCGGGGCGCTGGGCGGAGGCACTCACGTACGCGCGGCGGACCGTGGACCTCCACCGTCACTCCCAGGCCCCGGCACAGGAGCGGGCCGGGGCGTTGTCCACGCTGGCGGTCGCCCTGGCGCACGCGGGGAAGCACGCGGAGGCCCTGGAGCGGTCCCGGCAGGTCGTGGACCTCTACGAGGCCCTGGTGCGGGCCGACCCCGAGGCCCATACGGTGCTGCTCGCGGAGGCGCTCGGCAACCACGCCAACCGGCTGGCCGAGGCCGGACGGCGGCGCGAGGCCCTGGAGTGCTCCGCCCGTTCGGTCGAGCTGATCGGATCGTCGCTGCCCGACTCCCTACCGTTCCCCCGCGTCCAGTCGCTCTCGGTGAGCATGGCGTTGGCCAACCACGCCAGCCTGCTGTACGAGGAGGGGCGGCACGAGGAGGCGCGCGACCACTACCGCCGTGCCACGGAGCAGTTGCGTGGCCTGGGCCAGGTCGACGAGGCCTTCGTCCGCCCCATGCAGGCACGTCTGCTGCTCAACCAGTCGCTCCTGGACGCCGCGACGGGGGACCTGGTGGGGGCGGTGGCCGGTTCCGCTTTGGCGGTCGAGCACCTGACGGAACTGGCTGAGATCAATCCGGGCAGCCACCTGCCGGGACTGGCCCAGGCCCTGGTCACGCACACCGGACAGCTGTGGACGTTCGGACTGCGCGAAGAGGCCCTGGAGCGGTCCCGGCAGGCGATCACGGTCTGGGACAAACTGGCCGACCAGAACCCCGGCGCGCACCGGGCGGGCCTGGTCGCGGCGTTTCGCAATCACGCCGGGTTCCTCGCGCAGACCGGCCGGCGCGAGGACGCCCTCGACTGCTCGCGCGTGGCCCTGGGGCTGGCGGAGGAGCTGGGCGGGGAAACGGACGGCGCGTCGCGTCCCTCCGACCCGGCGTCCCACCTCCCGGAGCTCGGGCGTGCCCAGTGGGCGTACGCGTTCGTCAGGTCCGTACTGGACACCGACCTCGATGACGGACTCGTCGTCGCGGCCCGGGCGGTCCTCGTCTTTCGTGATCTGGCGGAACGGAACCCGCAGACGTACGCCGCCGACCTCCTGGGCGCCTACGCACTCGTCGCCGACCTGCTGGAGCGCCTCGGCCGGGGCGAGGAGGCCGCCGAAGTGCGCCTCACGGCCGCCCGGCGGCGCGCGGAGACGGCCGCCGCCGGACCCGACGGTCCCCACGGACCTGAGGCACAGGACGCGAAGGACCAGCTGGAACGCGTCTACCGGGCGGAGGCCGAGGCGGGCCACGTACCCGCGATGATCCACCTCGGCCGCCTGCTGGAACAGGCGGACCGGATGGATGAGGCCGAACCGTGGCTGCGGCGCGCCGCCGAGACCGGCGAGCCCACGGCCGTCGTGCTCCTGGCCGGCGCCCTGCTCACCCGGGGCCGGGACGCCGAGGCCGAACCCTGGCTGGAGCGGTCCGCCCGCAGCGGTGACGTCACCGCCATGACCCTGCTCGGCGAGCGACTGGCCACAACGGGCCGCGGATCCCAGGCGGAGCCGTGGCTGCGCAAGGCCGCCGAGGCGGGCAACACCACCGCCCTCTACGAGTTCGGAGTCCTCCTGATGAGCACCGGGCGGGCGGAGGAAGCCGAACTCCCGCTGCGCCGGGCCGTGGGGGCGGGCCATCCCCGGGCCGCCGGCACCCTGGGCGTCCTCCTGTACGAGGGCGGCCGTGCACGGGAAGCGGAACCGTTCCTGCGGCAGGCAGCCGACGCCGGTAGCGCGAGTGCGATGAGCAACCTCGGAACGCTCCTCTACAAGGCGGGCCGGACGCGGGAGGCGGAGGACGCCTACCGGCGCGCGGTCGACGCCGGATTCGACCGCGCCCAGTACGACCTCGGCGTGCTCATGGAGAACACCGGACGGCCCGCCGAGGCCGAACGGTGGTACCGCCGGGCTGCCGAGTCCGGACACCTGCTCGGCGTCACCGCCCTGGCCCTCCGCCTGTGCGAGGCCGGCAAGCTGGGCGAGGCCGAGCCATGGCTGCGGCGCGCGAGCGAGGCGGGAGACGTGGGCTCGATGGTCAACCTGGGGCTCCTGCTCGGGCGCACCGGCCGGCTCCCGGAGGCGGAACGGTGGCTCACGCGGGCCGCGGCGGCGGGCAACGCCGCGGCCGCGCAGCTGCTGAGCGGTCGACCGTTCAGGGGAGCCGGGGACAAACCCCGGCGCCGCTGGGGCTTCCGCGCCGGCGGCTGACCCCTGACCGCCCTGGCCCGGCCGGGCTGAGGAGGGTGCGCAAGATTCAGCGATGACCGAGGAGTTGGACCAGCCCCACCGGGAGGAACGCGGGCCGGTGGGGCTGTCCGATCTGGTACGGCACGAAGCCCAGCGAGGCCGCGACCTCGACCTCCTCGGCCGTCTCCGCCTGGAAGACGAGCCGGCAGGGCCCTGCCTCGCTCCGCGCGCGCTGCCAGAGGACTGGAGCCGGTTTGCGTTCCGCCTCGGTGCGGGGGGTGAGGATGCGGCCGCCGAAGTCCTCCCAGGCGAAGGGCACGGAGCCCTTCCACTTGGCGTCGACCTCCTGCTTCAGCCGGGCGGCCCGCTCGGCGTCGGTCGTGCCCCACGAGGACGGCACGTTGGTGATCAGGCCGACCGTGATGCGGCGCTCGCGCAGGGCGCGCAGATAGGAGGCCGCTCCGGACCGGTAGGTGATGCCGCCGTCCTCGGCGGTGTGTACGAGGGTTTCGCCCAGGTCGAAGTACACGAGGGGGCAGCCGCGCTCGCCGGCCGGGCGTGCGGCCGAGTCCCTGCCCGCGACCCGGCTCGCGGTCCCGGGCGCCGCCGCACTCACGGTGGTGCAGAGCACGACCGACGCCAGGGCCGCACCGAGCACGAGGCCCACCCGGGCCGAACCCCTGGAGGGTGATCTGTTCATGGTGGCGTAGCCCCTCTCCCTGTCCCCCGCAAGGATGCACGAATGGCCGGTCCATGACATACGGGTGCGGCGGGGTTTTCTGTGAGCCCGTCGGCGGCCCCCGCACGTGAGGGACGCCTCAAGGGTGCTCGGCGACAGCCGGGGCATACGGGGCAGGAAGCGGTGCGGGCGGCCGCCCCGGGGAAGAAGGCCCGGGCCCAGCAGTCTCGCGCACGCATGCCGATAGGCCAGGAAGGGTTGATGGGGGACATGAGGGAAACGAGCCACTTGGTGATGCCGGAGGTGGTGGACAGCCCCGCCGCCGCTCAGCAGCCGTCCGGCGCCCTGGCGCGGTGGATGCTGCGCCACCGGGTCCAGCCGGTGGGGCCGGCGGCCGGTGAAGGCCATACCGAGCCGCAGGCGTGGTGGAAGGTGATGTGCCTGACGGGCGTGGACTACTTCTCCAGCCTGGCGTACGTGCCCGCGATCGCCGCGCTCGCCGCCGGGGCGGTCTCCCCCCTGGCGACCCTGCTGCTCGTGGCGCTGACCTTGCTCGGGATGCTGCCGATGTACCGGCGGGTGGCGAAGGAAAGCCCCAACGGAGCCGGGTCGGTGGCGATGCTGGAGGACCTGCTGCCGTTCTGGTGGGGCAAGCTGTTCGTGCTGGTCCTGCTCGGGTTCGTGGCGACCTCGTGGATCATCACGATCACCCTGTCCACGGCCGACGCCTCCGTCCACGTGGTGGAGAACCCCTTCTTCCCCGCCGCGCTGCACGGCCACGAGGTCGCGCTGACCGTGGTGCTGCTGCTGGTCCTGGGCGGGGTGTTCCTGCTCGGGTTCAGCGAGGCCGTCAGCGTGGCCATCCCGCTGGTCGCGGTCTTCCTGGCGCTGAACGCCGTCGTCATCGGCGTCGGCCTGGTCCACGTCTTCACCACCCCCGGCGCCTGGTCGCAGTGGACGGACGCCCTCTTCGACGGCGGAGGGGGCTTCGGGCACCTGATGGCTCCCGCGCTCCTGGCCTTCCCCCTGCTCGTGCTGGGCCTGTCGGGCTTCGAAACCGGCGTGAGCATGATGCCCCTCATCGCCGCCGACGGCGCAAACCCCGAACAGCGGCTTCGCGCGCGGGTCCGCAACGCCCGCCGCCTGCTGACCACCGCCGCCCTCGTGATGAGCGTCTACCTGCTCGCGGCCAGCTTCGTCACCACCCTCCTCATCCCCCACGAGGCCTTCGAACCCGGAGGCGCCGCCAACGGCCGGGCCCTGGCGTGGCTCGCCCACGAACACGTCGGGGAGGCGTTCGGCACCGTCTACGACATCAGCACCATCCTCATCCTCTGGTTCGCCGGGGCCTCCGCCATGGCCGGGCTGGTCAACATCGTCCCGCGCTACCTCCCCGACTACGGGATGGCGCCCGAATGGGGACGCGCGGTACGCCCCGTCGTGATCGTCTACACCGCCCTGTGCATCCTCATCACGATCGCCTTCGACGCCGACGTCGACAAACAGGCCGGCGCCTACGCCACCGGCATCCTGGCGATGATGGTCTCCGGTGCGTTCGCCGTCACCGTCTCCGTCGCCCGCCGACGCCGGCGCGCCACCACCGTCGGCTTCGGCCTGCTCACCGCGGTCCTGCTCTACGCCCTGGTCGCCAACATCGTCGACAAGCCCGACGGCATCGCCATCTCCGCCTTCTTCATCGCCGGGATCATCGTCGTGTCGCTGGTCTCCCGCGTCTCGCGCACCACCGAACTGCGCGCCGACCGCATCGTCTTCGACGAGAACGCACGCCGGTTCATCGACGACACCCTCGCCCATGACCGGGCCATCAACATCATCGCCAACCGCCGCCAGGGCGGCGACCACGCCGAGTACAGCGCCAAGGAGCGCGAACAGCGCGGCGTCAATCCGGTGCCCGGGCAGGCGGACGTCCTCTTCCTGGAGATCGACGTCGTCGACCCCTCCGACTTCAGCGACACCCTCACGGTCCGCGGCGTCGAAGTGGACGGCTACCGGATCCTGCGCGCCGACGCCCCCGCCGCCCCGAACGCCATCGCCGCCATCCTGCTGGCCCTGCGCAACGTCACCGGGGTCCAGCCGCACTGCTACTTCGCCTGGGCCGAGGGCAGCCCGGTGGTCCACATGGTCCGCTACTTCCTCCTCGGCCGCGGCGACACCGCCCCGGTCACCCGCGAGATCATCCGCAGCAACGAACCCGACCCCGGGCGCCGCCCCGGCATCCATGTCGGCGGCTGACCGGGATCCAGGGCGGCGACCCGGCTGCAGGGGCCACGACCCGGCGGCCGAGCCGCCCGTCACCGGGAGGGACTTCGGCCGGTTCTGCCCGTATTGGCTTGTTCGCCCTTTCGTCGCAGGGCCCGCTGTGCGTATATTTGCCGTAGAGCAACTATTGCCGTGCATCAACTCTTGGGTGCCGACGGGGGCGCTTGGGCAGCCGGTGAAGGGAGACCCGCGTGGTCAGCAGTGCGGCCGGTACGGCCGATGTCCGACGTCTCGTGCTGGATTCACTGAAGGGCCGGGCCGACGACATAGCTGACCGCTGGGTCCTGCTCCAGATGGAGCGGGCCCCCATGGACCCCGCGAACGGCGAGCGCGACCTGCGGTACGAGGCGGACGTACTGGCCTCAGCGCTCCTGAGCGGTCTGGACAGCACGCTGCCCGTGGAGCAGGTGGCCGCCGAGCACCGCGAACTGCGCGAGGCGGTCCGGGACCTGTCGCTGCGCCGGGCGCGGGCCGGGGCGGCGCCGACCGCGACCTCGCTGTCGGTACTGGCCCTCAAGGAGGTCCTGCTCGGGATCGTCCAGGAGAGCATCGACGACGCCCACGCACTGCTCGCGGCGGCGCTGCTGATCAACCGGCTCCTCGACGCGGCGGGCGCGCTGTCCTTCGCCACCTACGTGGAAGGGCGCGAGGACATCATCCGGCGGCAGAGCCGGCAGTTGCTGGAGGTCTCGACACCGGTCGTCCGGCTGTGGCGGCAGGTCGTCGCGGTGCCCCTGATCGGCACCCTGGACACCGCGCGCACCCAGGTGGTGATGGAGAACCTCCTCCAGGCCATCCAGGACGAGGACGCCCAGGTCGCGATCATCGACATCACCGGGGTCCCGACCGTCGACACGGCCGTGGCCCAGCACCTCATGCAGACCGTGCGGGCGGTGCGCCTGATGGGGGCGGACTGCGTCATCAGCGGGATCCGTCCCACCATCGCCCAGACCATCGCGCAGCTGGGCATCGACCTCTTCGACATCCTCACCCGGGCCACGCTCGCCGAGGCCCTGTCCGAAGCCATGAAGATCACCGGCGGTTCCGCGCCGGCTCCCTGTGCTCCGGTCATCCGGTGACGGCGCCCTCCTCCGCCGTGCCGATCCTGCGTCTGGGCGACGTGCTGGTCACCGGGCTGCTCGACGAGCTGGACGACAAGTCGGCCATCGCCTTCGCCCGCGAGCTCACCGAGCGGATCTCCGCCGACCGGGCCCGGGGAGTCCTCATCGACATCTCCCGCCTGGAGATCATCGACTCGTTCGTGGCACGGAACCTGATGGAGGTCACGACCATGGCCCGCTTGCTGGGAGCCAGGGTGATCGTCGCGGGCATGCGCCCTTCGGTGGCCATCACCCTCGTGGAGCTGGGGATCGAACTGACCGGCGTGGAAACGGCGTTGCACGCCGAACAGGGCATGGCCGCGCTGGGCTGGACCCGGACGGCGCCGCCCCGGGAAGGGGCGCCACATGAGGCCACTGGCTGAGGGCAGGCACACCAGGGACGGCGGCCGGCCGGACACCCCGCAGCCGGCCGGCGTCGACGAGGGACCCCTTCGGATCCCGTTGACCACGGAGGACGACCTGCTCATGGTCCGGCACGCCGTCCGTTCGGCCTCGGTCGCGGCCGGGTTCTCCATCATCGACCAGACCCGCGTCATCACCGCGGCCAGCGAACTGGCGCGCAACGCCTACGTCCACGGCGGCGGCGGGAACCTGACGATCGACTCCGCGTGCGACGAAGGGCGCAGCGGGCTGCGCCTGACGATCAGTGACCACGGACCGGGCATCCCCGATCTGGCGGCCGCCCTGACCGACGGCTACAGCACCGGGGTCGGCCTGGGCCACGGACTGGGCGGAGCGCGCCGCCTGATGGACGAGTTCGAGGTGCGCACGGAGCCGGGCGCCGGCACGACGATCATCACCACGCGGTGGCGGCGGTGACCTCCCGCGGCGGGTCCTCGGTGTCGCCTCCGGGCGCGGGAAGAGCGGTACCGGCTGCGCCGCGCGCCGCGGGGCGGCTCGCCCCGGGCGTCCAACTGCGCAGCCCCCCGAAGGTCCTGTACCCGCTTCCGGGCCTCCCGGAGGGTGCGGGCGGGGCGGCGGCGGTAGCGGCTCGGACCCCGCGGCCATGAGCCGGCTGTTCTGGTCCCTGCCCCCGCTGCGCGAAGAGGTGCGCGACCTGGCCGCGGTCTACCGGCTGCCCGCCGACCTGCGGGGGCGTCTCGTCCTGTCCGTCACCGACATGGCCGCCCCCGAATTCGAGGCCGGGCATCCCGTCAGGCTGACCGCCGTCCGCGACGCGTCGGGCACGGGCGCCCACCTCGCCGTCACCCTGACCGCGCCCCGGGCAGGGCACCCCTTGCAGGTCGGCGGGCTCGCCCTGACGGCGCTGGCCGCCTCCGCCACCTCGGTGACCTGGAACATCACCCTGCCGGCCCCGGAAGCCGCCCTCCCCGGCGCAGCGCGCTCCGCCGGCCGGCCCGAGCACGGCCCCGGCGCACCGGCCGACCACACGGCGGCGGCCGACGAGGAACTGCGCGCCGCCCTCGCCCTCGCGGACGGGCTCGCGGCCGAACGCCGTCGGCTCAAACACGAGCTGGCGGAGACCAACGCGGGCGTCCTGGCCCTGTACGTCCACCTGGAAGAGCGGGAGGAGGAGGCCGGCCAGGCGCACGGACGGGTGCTGCGGGAACTGGAGGACGCGCTGCGCCCCGAGCCGCTGGAGGTCGAGGGGGCGGAGCTGGCCGTGCACTTCGCCCCTGCCGATCCCGGCGCCCCGACCGGCGGCGACCTGTACGACTGGTTCACCCTGCCGGACGGGACGGTGCACATCACCGTCGTCGACGCCCTCGGCCACGGCGTGCGCGGCATCCGGACCGCCATCACCGTCACCCACGCGGTGCGCACGCTCGCCCTGGAGGGGCACGCGCTGGACTCCGTCCTGGCCCGCAGCCACCACATCCTCATGTCCTTCGACGCCGATCTGATGGCCACGGTGCTCCTGGCCCGGCTCGACGTCGTCACGGGGGAGCTCCAGATCGCCAACGGCGGCCACCCCGCGCCGGTTCTGGTGCGGGCGGGCGGAACCGCCCGGTACCTCGAAGCGCGGGGAAGGGGCATCGGTCACCCCGGCCCGGGCCGTGGGGGAGTACGCCGGGAGCACCTGGCCCCGGGTGACATGCTCCTGCTGTACACCGACGGACTCCTGGAGGGCCGCAAGGATCCGGCCGAAGGTGAGCGCAGGCTCATCGCGTCGGCCCGGACGCACGCCGGCCGCCCCCTGTGCGAAATCCCGGCCGCGATCGCCGCGGACCTGCACTCCGTCGTCCCGCACGCGGACGACACCCTCGCCCTGGCCGTCCGGCTCACACCCCGCATACCGCCGCCGGCGCCGCCCCGGCCCGGGTGACCGGAGCCCGGCCTCTACGGCCCAGGGGCGGGGTCGGCGTCGGGGGGAGCGCTGTCCGGGGGGTGTGTGGCGCGGGTGAAAGCACGCAGGCCGGCCAGCAGGACCTCCCGTTCGCCGTCGGGCACGTGCCGCAGGACGTCGCGCAGGTCCTCCGCACGTCGTTCGGACAGGGACAGGAGGGCGTCCGCGCCGTCCTTGGTCAGGGAGAGGCCGATCTCGCGGCGGTCCGCGGCGGCGCGGTCGCGGCGCAGGAAGCCCGCGGCCTCGAGCCGGTCGCACAGTCGGCTCGCCGCCGGAACCGATGCGCCGACCATCTCCGCCAGCCGGGAGAGGTTGGCTCCCGGAGCGCGCCGTACGGCCACCAGGGCCCGGACCTGAAGGGCCGAAAGACGGGGCGAGGAGTTCTGTCCGGCGCGGTTCCAGCAGTCCACCAACGCCTCGGCGGCGTCCGCGACCTCGCGGGACGCCTCGTACAGAGGATCGTCGGCCGGTTCCGCGCGGTCCATTGTGGCGGTCGCCTCCATGAGCAGGTGCAATGCCCCCAGAGGCCGCCGGCATCGGCCACCGCCTCCGCGCGGGGTCTCCCGCGTCTGCCCTCTCTGACGAAAGTATGCCCTCTGCAACGGCCGCATCCCTCCCGTATCCCGACGACACCACGGGCAACTCCTGTCCCGGTGACCGGCGGGTGCGGGTCCGCTTCCCTTCGGCGGCCCGTCCGGCCTATAGTTGCAGCAGGGCAACAGTTACCGTCCGGCAAATACCGGCCCTGCCGACGACCCCGCCCCCTGCCCGAAAGGCACCCCGTGATCAGCAGAGCGGTCCGTACCCGCCCCCGCGCAGAGCGCCGGCCGGAGGGGCGGACGGCTGACGGGGCCGCCGACCAGCCCGGGGAACACGACGGGTGGACGCGCTGATGGCGGGTTCTCCCGCGCCGGCGACCCGCCGGGTACGGATCGACCACCACAGCGCCGTGCACGACGCCGCCGAAACCGCCCGGTCCCTCGCACGGGAATGCGGGCTGCCCGGTGCCATGCCGGACCAGGCGGCGGTCCTCGCCTCCGAGCTCGCCGGAAACCTCGACAAACACGCCGTCGACGGCAGCCTCTACCTCCAGCCGCTGCCGCTGGGCGGCGGCCTGGAGATCCTGGCCGCGGACCGCGGGCCGGGCATGGCCGAACTCGAACGCTGCCTCACCGACGGCTACACCACCAAGGGCACCCTCGGCGCGGGGCTCGGCGCCGTCCGCCGCATCGCCACGGACCTCACCATCAGCACGCGGGCCGGCACCGGAACCCTGATCTGCGCCCGGCTCACCCTTCCCGAGGCCCGCGAGGCGGCCCGGGAAGCGGTGGGACTGCTCAGCCTGCCCGCGGCGAACGAGGACGAGTGCGGGGACGCCGCAGCGGTCACCGACCTCTCCGGTCTGCGCACCGCCGCCGTGGTGGACGGGCTCGGGCACGGCCCCGACGCCTCCGAGGCCGCCCAGGCGGCGGTGCGCACCTTCAAGGCCCACTCCGAAAGGCCGCTCACGGAGATCATGACCGCCATGCACCGGACCCTGCGCCACACCCGCGGCGCCGCCGTCGGCCTGCTGCGGCTCGCCGCCGGAGAGGCCGAGTACTGCGGCGTGGGGAACGTCCGGGCCGTGGCCATAGGCCCGGACGAGGTCCACCACCGGCTGACCGGCCAGCCCGGTACGGTCGGCTGGCGGATGCCCGCGCCGCGGACGCACGGCTTCCCCCTCGCCGGCGCCTCCACCGTCGTACTCCACAGCGACGGCATCGACCTGCGCTGGGCCCACACGCCGCCGCCCCATCTGCTGCGTCTGCCGGCCCCCCTGCTCGCCGCCGCCCTCGTACACGGCTACCACCGCACCCGCGACGACGCCACCGTGGTCGCGGCCCAGCCCCGCAGCTCGCGATGACGAACGGGGAGACCTTCCGCGACGTGACGGCCCTGCGCCGGGCGGTGCGCGCCCTCGCCCGCCACCACCGGCTGCCCGCCGAGGTGCGCGGCCGTCTGGTCCTGTCCGTCACGGAACTGGCCACGGGGCAGTTCGAGGCCGGACACCACGTCGAGCTCGCCGCCACCTGCGACAGGGGCACCGGAGACGACGGCCCCCAGCTCGTCATCACCCTGACCGCCCCGCAGGCAGCCGCGGCCCTGCGCTGCGACGGCTTGGCGCTGCCCGCCCCCACCACCACGGCGAACTCCGCCACCTGGCGCACCGCCCTCACGCACACCGCCGGCCGGCTCCCCCCGCCCCGGAAGCAGATCTCCCCGGGGCGGTGGACCGACCCCCAGGCCGACGCGGACGCCCAGGCCGACGCCGAGGAGGAGATGCGCGCCGCACTCGCCCTCGCGGACTCGCTCGCGGCCGACCACCGGCTCCTCAAGCACGAACTGGCCGAGACCAACGCGGGCGTCCTGGCCCTCTACGTACAGCTCGAAGAGCAGGAAGAGCAGCTGCGCAGCGCCCACGGCCGGGTGCTGCGCGAGCTGGAGGACGCACTGCGCCCCCCGCCGCCCCAGGTCGACGGCCTGGAACTCGCCGTCCACTACGCACCCGCCGACCCGGCCGCCCCCACCGGCGGAGACCTGTACGACTGGTTCGTGCTGCCCGACGGGACGGTCCACGTCACCGTCGTCGACGCGCTGGGCCACGGCGTCACCAGTACCCGCAGCGCGATCACCGTCACCCACGCCGTGCGGGCGCTGGCACTGGAGGGACACTCCCTGCAGTCGCTCCTGGCCCGGACGCACGAGCTCCTGAAACCCATCGACGCGGACCTGATGGCCACCGTGCTCCTGGGGCGGCTCGACCCGGCCACCGGGGAACTGCACCTGGCCAACGGCGGCCATCCGCCCGCCCTGCTCCTGCGGGCCGACGGCACGGCGGACTACCTGGAGGTGAGGGGCCGAGGCATCGGCTTCCCCTCTCCGGGCAGCGACACGGTCCTGACCGTCCGCATCGCACCGGGAGACCTGCTGCTCCTGTACACCGACGGGCTCACCGAGAGCCGCCGCGACATGATCGAAGGCGAGCGCAGGCTGATCCGGGCCCTGCGCGACCACTCCCACCTGCCGATGGCCGAGATTCCCGGCGCCGTCGCAGCCGACATGCACACCATCGTCTGCCACGCCGACGACACCCTGGCGCTGGCCTTCAGAATGAGGGGACCGAACACATGAGCCGGACCGCCATCCCGACCGGTCAGCACCCCGTGCGCCGCCCAGGGGCACACGCGAGCGGGCTGGCGAACGCCCGCAGGGGTGACTAGATTAGTGCGATGCCGCACGCCTTCCCGTTGCCGTCCCCCCACCCTGAACAGGTGGCTCTTGAGGCGTCCGCTCTCCTGGAGATGCTGGACCTGCTTTGGGGCCGCGGTCAGGAAGCCATGACCGCCGTGCCGCCGTCCCAGCTGCGCGCGCTCACCGTGATCGACGAGCGGGAGGGCATGAACCTACGGGACCTCGGCGAAGTGCTCGGCTCGACGCCCCCGTCCGTCAGCCGGCTGTGCGACCGGCTGGAAGCCGCCGGGCTGATCCACCGCTCCCGCGCCACGGCCAACCGGCGGGAACTGGAAGTGCGGCTGAGCCGTGGGGGACGCGCCGTCCTCGCGTCCGTACGCGCCGCCCGGGCGGGCGAGCTCCAGGCAGTCCTCACCCGCATGTCGCCCGCGCAGCAGCGAGCCCTCTTCGAGGGCATGACCGCGTTCCACAGTGCCGCCCTGGAACACATGGGCGTCATCGGAGAGGCTCCGGCCGCGAACGACATCTGCGACATCGCCTGAGCGCCTGAGCGCCTGAGCGCCCCTGGACGCCTGATCGCCTTGAGCGGCGGATGCCGCCGGGCGGCGGGGCCAGGCCCCTCAGCCCGTGGCCGCGCGGCCGAACCAGTCCATGCACAGCACCAGGGCGTCGTCCTCGGCGTCCGCGCCACGGTGCGCGGCCAGCTCCTGGAGGATGCCGCGCGGCACCGCGGCGGCGGGCAGCAGCCGGGTGGCCTGGATGGCCCGCGCCAGCGCCCGCTCGCTGTACGCCTCTCCGCCCGCGGAAGCGGCCGCGTACACACCGTCGCTGACGAAGACCAGCCGGTCGCCGGGCAGCGCGGTAAAATCCTGCGTCACATACGGGGTCTCCTCGAACATGCCCAAGGGGAGCTGCGCCTCGAACTCGACGCGCTCCACCGCCTTGTCCCGCAGCCTCCACAGTTGCGGAGAGCCGGCGTCCACGACGTGCCCGCGCCCCGTGGCCAGCTCGACGGACAGCAGGAGCGTGGAGACGTACTCCGTACCCCGGTAACGGGCGTAGATCGCCTGGTCGGCCAGAGCGGCCTGATCGGCGATCCCGATGCCCGCCCGGCGGGCGTTGCGCAGGGCGTTGATGGCGAGGTTCGTCAGCAGCGACGCATCGATCCCCTGGCCCATGCCGTTGGTGACGGTCAGGGTGAGGGTCTCCCCGGTGGTGGACCAGTCGAAGTTGTCGCCGTGGATGTCGTAAGCGGGCTCCAACTGGGCGCCGATCGCGTACTCGGGGCGGGCACAGGAGCGGGCGGGCAGCATCTGCCACTGCATCTCCGCGGCCAGAGTGAGCCGGGAGGCCCGGCGGGCCTGGAGGTACAGGTCGGTGTCGCGTTCGGCCACGATGATCTCGTGCCCCAACAGCTCGGCCAGCTCCCTCAGTTCGCGGAACGCCTCGGGCGTGCATCTGTGCTCGGGAAGGCGCACCGTCAAGATCCCCAACCGGTCACCCCGTACCGTGACGGGCAGATGCAGGTCGACGGCGTCGTTCTCGGCCGCGTCCTGCCGGTACGGCTCCTGACTGGCGAACGCCCTGCCCTGGGGGGTGCTTTGTACGGGAAGCGGCTCGGCGGTGTGAGGCAGGAAGGTCACGGGCTGCAGGCACGTGAGGCTGTAATCCGCCATGAGCAGTTCCACCGCGGTCGCCTCGAAGTGCTCGACCAGCGCGGCGCGGAGGGTACGCAGGAGATCGTCCGGGGCTGCCGTGCGGACAGCGCGCTCCACGGCCAGGAAGTTCGTCATGGTGAGGGCCATTCTGTCGAGACGTTACGAAGGAGGAGGAGACCTGCGGTGCGCGGGCGCACGGTGAGCCGTCCGCGGCCGGGGGTGTCCGCACGACCGCCGTGTCGAGCGGGTCCCGCGGGCCTCGGGGCTGTCAGCCACCTTCGTAGTTGTCATGTGACAACTATGAATGCTAACCGGCCCCGTGATGAAGACTCGCCGACGGGGAGCGGTCGGAGGGCGGTCGGCGCGCCATGCGGGCGCGGACGGACTTCCCGCCGCGCCCTTCGCGGGTCACCGTCACCGCGTTCGCCAGGCGGTGCACCAACGGCAGTCCGAATCCGCCCGTCTCACCGCTCACGTCGGGGGGTCGTATGAGGGGGAGACGGGAGCTGGTGTCGCGCACGCAGACGTCGACATGGGCCTCGGCGGCCGCCAGCTCGAAGGAGCACGTGCCGCCCGTGTGGCGCAGGGCGTTGGTGACCAGCTCGGAGACGACCAGCACGACCGCCTCGCCCACGCCCTCCTCGACGGCCGGGTCCAGATCCCGCAGGAACCCCCGTGTCCGCCTGCGCGCCTCCGCGACGGCTCCTGGCCGGCGTGGCAAGACGCAGACGACTTCCTGTGCTGACACGACGGCTGTGTTCTTCTCGCAGCGGTTCACGCGGCTCACCTCGGTTTCTGCCTTCCGGTTGCGATGGCTTTCCACCTCGAAGCAATTGCCCGGAATAACAGGCGCGTAACACCGCGTCCCAGACCGTGCCGGGGTCACCCCCGGACGCCGGACGGGCCGAAACTCTCGGACGTGCGTGCGGGCGGACACGTGCGCCCAGCCGCGGATTCCGTCATTTTCGAGAAACAGCTGAGGGATGCCGATAGCCGGTAGCCGATAGTCGATAGCAGGAGAAATCGACTAGGTGCGATGCGTGATTCGGGTCGAAGTTCGATCTGAAATGCCGCGTCGTCCGGGCTGCGGTGTGAGCAGGCGATCAGGCGTCGATACGGCGCTGGGCGAACCAGTCGGCCATGGCCGGGTCGCGGTGGTCGAAGAACAGCGACTTTCCGGTGTCGAGGGTGGCGATGGCCGCCATCTGGTCGTCCGTGAGTGCGAAGTCGAAGACGTCGAAGTTCTCCGCCATGCGCTCGGGACGGACCGACTTGGGGATGGCGACGACGTCGCGCTGGATCAGCCAGCGGAGCACGACCTGGGCGACGGACTTTCCGTGCCGGGCGCCGATCTCGCTGAGCAGCGGATGGGTGAACAGGTCGTTGCGTCCCTCGGCGAACCCGCCCCAGGACTGGATCTGCACGCCCCGCGCCCGCATGAGTTCCTGGTCGGCCGTGCGCTGGAAGAACGGGTGGGTCTCGATCTGGTTCACCGCGGGCGTGATCTCGTTGTTGAGGGTCAGGTCGACGAGCCGGTCGGGGTAGAAGTTGGCGACGCCGATCGCCCTGGCGAGGCCCTCCCGGTTCAGCTCCTCCATGGCGCGCCACTGGCCGTAGACGTCGCCGTAGGGCTGGTGCATCAGGTACAGGTCGACGTGGTCCAGGCCGAGCCGGGCCAGCGACCTCTCGAAGGCGCGCCGGGTGTTCTCCTCGGCGGGGGCGTCCTGGATCCACAGCTTGGTGGTGACGCACAGTTCCTCGCGCGGGATGCCGCTCTTCTTGATCGCCCGGCCGACGGCCTCCTCGTTCCCGTAGGCGGCGGCCGTGTCCAGCAGCCGGTAGCCGGCGGCGAGGGCCGCGGTGACGGCCTGCTCGGTCTCCTCGGCCGGGATCTGGTAGACGCCGAAGCCGAGGATCGGGATCTCGACGCCGTTGTTCAGCGTGACGTTCCGCATGGGGTCTTCCTCCGGATGTCAGTGGCGGGTACGAGGATGTGACCGTACCGCTCGACCGGCGACATCCAGGGGGATCCATGTCCGTACCCGCACCCGCGTCCTTCCGTTTCCCCACAGGGTGGTGCGCCACCGACCTCGGCTCCCACCGGCCGTGCGAGTTCACCTACGAGGTCTACCCGCTGGAGAGCCTGCCCTCCCTGGACTCCGTCCGCCTCGACGGCGGCTACGGGTGGCTGGGCGGCGGGCCGGGTGCGCCGGAGGGGCCCGAGCAGGGTCACGGCGAGCGCCTCGCGGCCGTGGAGGCCGAGCTCGCACCCCTCGGCCTGCGCCTTCCCGCCGACTTCCGCACCTTCTACGGCAGCGGCAGCCTCGGCCGCGCCTTCGACGAGGTGTCGGTGACCGCCTGCTGGAGCGACCTGTCCGGAGCGTTGCGGAGCCCGGTCGAGGAGGGCGCACGCCTCGTACGGTTCCTCCGGGACCAGCAGGACTGCGTGATCTGGTACTTGTACCTGCGTCCCTCGGGCGAGACGTTCGTGGTCTGCTCGCACCTGGACCTGGAGCTCGCCCCGGACATGGCGCTGGCCGGGCAGGAGCCGAGCGCGGCGCAGGCGGCCGACTTCCGTGCCGCGGCGGCGGAGTCGCTGGTGCGGTGCGCCTCGACCTTCGAGGAGTTCGCCTACCGCTTCGTGGTGGAGAACGAGCTGTGGATGCACCTGAACACCACGAACCCGGACGTCGCGCTGGCCCCCCACCTCCAGGAGTACCTCGACCACTACGCGGCCTCCGTGGGATCCGCGGCGAATAGTGGGTAGCCCGAGAGTATGAGCGAGCAGAATCCGAACAAGGACGTAGAGGAATGGGTCACCGGAGACGAGCCGGCGACCGGGCCCCAGCTGAGCTACCTGCGCACCCTGGCCAGGGAAACGAGCGAAGAGGTCCCGGCGGACCTCACCAAGGCCGAAGCCTCCAAGATGATCGACCGGCTACGGGAGGCTTCGCCCAGGACCGGCGGCTCGCCGGACCCCGGCGGGGCCGGTCGCGGCGGCCCGCAAGGGTGACGGCCACGCTGGGTACGTTAAGGGTGAGGGGGAACGGAAGGGACGTTCCGCTCGCGGGAGGCCGACGATGTCCCGCACGCATCGCTTCCACGTGGATCTGGAGGGGCACTCCGTCACGGTGCTCCTCGAATGGCCCGGGCACGAGATCGAGGTCCTGGTCGACGGTAAGGTCGTGGCCTACCGGCGCAGGCCGGAGAGGCGTGGCACGGTGCTGCACGCGGAGCTCCCCACGGACCCGCCGCAGCCCCTCACCCTGCTCGTCGAGGACATGGGTGACACCCCCTTCTGCTCCCTGATGACCCCCGACGCCCGCTACCGCCGCTTCCTCATGCCCGAGGTGCCCTTCCCGACGCACGCGCCGGGTGGCTGGCGGCCCGCGAGGACGCTACGGCGACTGCTCCGGCACCTGCTCCGCCGACTGCGGCGGATCCTGCGCCGTGTGCCCGGCTGAGGGCGCAGCCGGCCGCCCCCACTCCACCCGCGCCCGTCGCGATCATCAGGGCCGGGGCCCGCGTCGTGCCCCACCTACCCGGAAACCCGGGCGAACGGGTTCCCTCCACCGCAAATGGGTAAATTCCGGTAAACGTACGGCTGAAACGTGCGCTTCTTCGTTCCGCCCCGTGACGTGAGGAGGGGCAGGCATGGAACCGTGGCTGATGTGGCTGATCGCCGCGGCGGTGCTCGCCGTCGCGGAGGTCTTCACCCTCACCGCCGCGCTGGGCCTGCTGGCGGCCGCAGCCTCGGTCACCGCCGGCTGCGCCGCCCTCGGCCTCGCGCTGCCGTTGCAGTTCTTGGTGTTCACCCTGGTCGCGACGCTCAGCGTGCTCTTCGTACGCCCCTTCGCGCTGCGCCACCTGCTCCCGCTGCAAGAGGCACGGTTCGGCGTGGACGCGCTGGTCGGCAAGGCCGCCTACGCCGTCACCGAGGTCTCGGGGCGGGGCGGCAGGGTGCGCATCGACGGCGAGGAGTGGAGTGCCCGCGCCTACGACGACACGCTGGTGATCCCTCCCGGAACGACCGTCGACGTCATGGAGATCAGCGGCAGCACCGCACTCGTCTACCCCCGGGAGTGAACCATGGAAGCTTCGGCGTTCCTCGTCGTCGGCCTCATCGCCGCGGTCTTCGCCGTCTTCACCGTGGTGCGGGCGGTACGCATCGTCCCCCAGGCGCGCGCCCGCAACGTCGAACGGCTGGGTCGCTACCTCCGCACGCTGAAACCCGGGCTCAACGTCGTGATCCCGTACATCGACCGCGTGCATCCCATGATCGACCTGCGGGAACAGGTGGTCTCCTTCAAGCCGCAACCGGTCATCACCGAGGACAACCTCGTCGTCGAGATCGACACCGTCCTGTACTTCCAGGTCACCGACCCGCGGGCAGCCGCGTACGAGATCGCGAACTTCCTGCAGGCGGTCGAGCAGCTCACGGTCACCACGTTGCGCAACGTCGTCGGCTCCATGGACCTGGAGAAGACCCTCACCTCGCGCGACACCATCAACAGCCAGCTCCGTGGGGTCCTGGACGAGGCCACGGGCAAATGGGGGCTGCGCGTCAACCGCGTGGAGATCAAGGCCATCGATCCGCCGCAGTCGATCAAGGACGCGATGCAGAAGCAGATGCGGGCGGAGCGGGACAAGCGGGCCGCGATCCTGGCGGCCGAGGGGCAGCGGCAGTCGCAGATCCTCACCGCCGAAGGGGACAAGCAGTCCGCCGTGCTGCGCGCGGAGGGTGCCCGGACGGCCGAGATCCTCAAGGCGGAGGGCCAGTCGCGCGCGATCGACGAGGTGTTCCAGGCCGTGCACCGCAACGACCCGGACCCCAAGCTGCTCGCCTACCAGTACCTCCAGGTGCTGCCTCAGCTCGCCCAGGGCGCGGGCAGCACCTTCTGGGTGATCCCCGGCGAGGTCACCTCCGCGCTCCAGGCCGTGTCCCGCGCCTTCGGCGAGGTCCTCCCGCAGTCGCCCGCCACCCGCGCGTCCTCCTCGGACGACCGGGCAGCCCAGGCCGCCGACGACGCGGCCCAAGCCGCACAAGCCGCCGCCCAAGCCCTAGCCGACGCGGCCAAAGCCGACCCCACCTCAGGACCACTCCCGTAACGGCCCCGGCCCGCCCGCCCGGCGAACACGCGCGGTGGCGGATCGGCGGATCCCCGCGGCCGGGGCGGCACTCGACTATGCGCCCCGGCGAGTAACCGCAACGGGGTAGCGGCGGCTCAAACCCTGCCGGCGTCATGACGGGCGGGCTGCGATCTGGTGGCGAGCTGCGCCCCAGACTTGCTCGAACTCGTCGGACGTCAGCTCCTCCGGCTCGTGGCCTTCCCATGCGGAGACGGGCAGTTCTGCTGTGATCCCGAACCTGGGGTCGTACTCGTCGAGGGAGGCGGCCGCGATCGGCGTCAGCTCAGGCCCTTGGAGCTCGATTTGCCGGGTCACCCAACTTTCGGCGTCGACCTCGAAGTAGAACCAGATGTCTTCCTCGTCCCAGTAGCAGCGCATCCATGTGGTCACCAATCCATGATGACGGGGGTCTGAGGGCCTCGTGACACTTCACGGCCGGGAAACGTTGGGGTGGGGCGTCGGCCGCAACCGCACCGCCGGCACCCTCCCCACGTTCAGCGGTGGCGGCTGCCCCGGATGGACGAAAGCAGGCTGGAGACTCCCGGGACCGCCCGTCGGGGCCCGGGACGGGGGGAGGTGGGGCGCCGGGTCAGGGGGCTGGGGTGGTGGTGCGGAGGTAGGTGTTGAGGTGGTGGAGGTGGGTGGGGGAGGCTTCGCGGACGGCGGTCAGGATTTCGGGGTGGAGCGCAATCGGGCGGTCGAGGCGTTGGAGGGCCTCGTGGGCTTCGGTGCGGGCCTGGGCGGCGAGGGGGGCGGTGTCGAGGAAGTAGGGCAGCCGCATGCCGTATTCGGTGGCCGTCTCGACGGCATCGGACACGAACAGGTTCACTGAGTCCTCGACCGTCATGTCTTCCACCGGGGCACGCACCGGGGTGAACGGGGCCAGGAGTTCGGGCCGTGCGGACGGGGTGAGGATCATGTCGGCGAGGTGGCGGGCGATGACGGGGGAGCCGTGGAACCCGTCGCGGTAGGTGCCCGTCGCCACATACAGGCCGTCGATGCCGGTGGGGCCCAGCAAGGGTAAGCGGTCCAAGGGGACGGGGCGGTGGGCGTAGTGCCAGCGCCGGACGGCCGACATCGCGAGGCGGGTGTCGAACTGGTCGGTGGCGAACCGCATCAGGGACTGGGTGACACCGAGCCGGGGGCCCTCCGGCGGGTCGAAGCACACGATGTTCGTCGCGCCGAGGTACTCGACGCCGCCACCCAGGGGGACCAGGTGCATGCCGCACGCCCCGGAGCGGGTGGGGGTGCGGATCACCCGGTCGAAGCCGGGGCCCGTGTGCCGCCGGGTCTGGACCGCGCAGCCCGTTCCGTGCAGCAGGGGCGGGGTCCGGTGGGCGAGGACCTGGTCCAGGAGGGGCTGGGAGGCGGCCCCGGCCGCCACCACGACGGCGCCCGCGGAGATGGTGGTGCCGTCGGCGAGGTGCAGTGCGGTGGTCCGGCCGTTCGCGGTCAGCAGCCCGGACACCTGGCCGTCGACGGACGTGACACCCAGGCGGCGCCCGCAGCCCTCCAGGGCGGCGAGGACGGCGCGGGCGTCGACGGCCCCCTCGCGTTCCAGATACAGGGCGCGGACCGGGCGCTCGTGGGGTACGGGCCGCAGGCCCGGGATGTCGAGGGCCTGCACCTCGTGGTGCGGCTCCGCGTACTCCTTCAGCGCCGCCTGGACCGCGTCGAAGTTCCGTACGGCGGTCGGGGTGGCCTGAGCCCCCAGCACGACGAACGTGCCCGGCGCCACCATCGCCGGCGCCGGGCCGCCCCCTTCCCGCAGGGCTTCGAGCCAGGCGGGCCACGCGTCCAGAGCCGCCCGGGCCAGCGCGAACTTCGCCTGGGACGCCGCGTGGCGGGAGGTCACGTCGGTGACCTCGGCGAAGCAGTTGAGCATCGCACCGGCCGCGACCGTCGCCGAGCCCGGCCTGGTACCCGGCCCCGCCACCACCACCCTGAGCCCCGGGGAGCGGCGTACCAGCTCCACCGCGACCGACCACCCGAGCACCCCGTTGCCCGCCACCGCCACGTCCGCAGTCAGCCGCCGCACCGCACCGCCCCCTCTTCCCGCCCGTCGCGCCCCTCAGCGCCCTTCAGGCCTTCACGCCGTCGCGGCAACCTTCCCGCCCCCGCCGCCCGTACACCGCCCGGCCCGAGGAAGATCGCCGGGCCGGGCGGGCGGGCCGGGCTGGGCCTGGCCCGGGGGCGGGACTCAGGACCTCGTGCGGCGCAGGCCGAGGCCCACCAGGAGCGCCGCCGCGAGCAGGATCACCGCGTCGACCCCCAGGACCGTACGCACCCCGTCGAAGAGCGAGGCCTGCGTGGTGGCCAGGACACCGAGCAGCGGGATGCCGATCGTCAGGCCCACCTGCTGCGTGGTGGTCACCAGCCCGGTCGCCAGGCCCTGTTCGCCGTCCGGCACGCCACTGGTCACCACCAGCCCGTACGAGATGATCGCGCCGAGGTGGCACATGCTGGCCAGCGACACGGCCGCGGTCGCCACCCACGCGCCCGACTCCGCTCCCACGGCGAGCAGCGCGGCGGTCAGTACGCCCTGGCCGAGCAGGGAGCCGACCAGGGTGCGGCGGGCGCCGAAACGGCCGATGACCTTCGGCGCGTAGGCCCCGGCGAGGGCGGAGGCGGCGCCCTGGACGCCGAAGACCAGGCCCGTCAGGAAGGAGGACAGCTCCAGCGTCTCCTGGAGGTAGAGCGTCAGCACGAAGATGACCGTCGACATCATCGAGAACGTCACCAGGCCGCCGACATTGCCCCAGGCGACCGTGCGCCGCTTCAGCATCGGCAACGAGACCAGCGGAGCGGGGGACTTCGACTCCACCGCCACGAACGCGGTGAGCAGGACGAGTCCGAGCACCAGCGTGCCCCACACGTCCACGTCGCCGAAGCCGCGGCTGGCCGCCGTCGACAGGGCGTAGATCAGCGCGAGCAGACCGCCCGTGACGGTGACGGCGCCGGGGACGTCCAGGCGGGGCCGCTCGGTGGTGCGGGACTCCGGCAACAGCCCCGGCGCGAGGGCCAGTACGACCACCGCGGCGACCGAGAGCAGCCCCATGGTGGAGCGCCAGCCCAGGGTGTCGGTCATGACGCCGCCGAGGACCATGCCGATGGTGAAGCCGAGGGACAGCAGGGTTCCGGAGATGCCGAGCGCCCTGTCCCGCAGCGGACCCTCGGGGAAGGTCGTCGTGAGCAGGGACATGCCCGTGGGCACGATGACGGCCGCGCCCAGGCCCTGGAGCGCGCGCCCGGCCAGGAAGGACGCCGGGTCCCAGGCGAGGGTCGCGAGCAGGGAGGCCGCGCCGAAGACCAGGAGTCCGGTCAGGAAGAGCTTCTTGCGGCCGTACAGGTCGGCGATCCGGCCGAAGAGGAGCAGGAAGCCGCCGGAGGGCAGCGCGAACGCGGTGACCGCCCACTGGAGGGCGGACTGGCTGAGCCCGAGATCCTTGCCGAGCACCGGCAGAGCCACGTTCAGTACGGAGAAGTCGAGCGCCACCATGAACTGGGCGGCGCAGAGTACGAAGAGGACCAGCCGGGCGCGGCCGGAGAGCCGGCCGTCCCCCGGAGCCGGGGGAGTCTGGGCAGCCGGGGGAGTGGAGGGGGCCGCGTGAGCCCCGGCAGTCGGGGGAACCGCCGGGTGCGGTCCGCTGGTTGTCGTCTGTGTGTCGATCGCCATGGCCACCACCCTCGTGGCCCGGGAAGGTTCGTGGAGAGGAGGAACTTATCCTGGTGTCGCCGCCACCAGGCAGCTGACAGGGGGGACTCAGTGGCCACACCGATCGACGCGCACCGGCGCAGCGAACTCCGCGAGTTCCTGATGAGCCGACGGGCCAGGATCACCCCGGCGCAGGCCGGCCTCCCCGACGGCGGGGCCCGCCGCCGCACCCCGGGACTGCGCCGCGAGGAGGTCGCCGTACTCGCCGGGGTGGGGGTCTCCTGGTACCAATGGCTGGAGCAGGGACGCGACATCACGGTGTCCGCGCAGGTCCTGGACGCGGTGGGCCGGGTACTGAAGCTGACCAGCGCCGAGCGCCGGCACCTGTACGTGCTCGCCGGACTCAACCCGCCGGCCCTGGAAGTCGCCCCGGCCGACCGGGACATGTGCGCGGGCCTGAAGCGGCTGATCGAGGCGTGGATGCCCTTCCCCGCGCACATCATGGACGCCTACTGGAACACCGTGCTGTACAACGACGCCGCCGCTCTGGTGTTCGGGATGCGGCCCGAGATCGTCCAGAACTGTCTGATCGCCTTCTTCACCGACCCCATCTACCGCTCCCGCTCCCCGCATTGGGAGGAAGTCGCCAAGGCCGTGGTGGCGCAGTACCGGGCCGCCTGCTCGGAGCGTCCCCACGACGAGGGGTTCCGTGCCGTCGTCGAGGAGGCGCGCGAGCTCAGCCCCGAGTTCGCCGAGCTGTGGGACCGGCGGGACGTGCGGCCGGGCGGACAGACGCAGAAGCAGATGGAGCATCCGGTGGTCGGCACCCTGCACGTGGAGTCGACGCAGCTGCGCGTACCGGCCCGCCCCGACCTGGCGATCGTGCTCCACACCCCGCTGCCCGAGACCGGCACGGCCGAGAAGCTGGAGTGGCTGGCCTCGCCGGAGGGCCGGCGCGAAGCGATGTTCCCCCTGGCCGGCTGAAGCGGCGCCGTTCACCCGGCGGCCACGGGGTGGCCGGCCGCCCGTTCTGGACCGGCGGTGGGGTTTGCCGGCCGGGCGTGCTTTGCTGGAGACATGATCGATGAGTTCCTGGCCCATGGCCTGTCCGATGTGGAAGAGGCCGTCCGCAAGGCGGCGGCGATCGAGATCATGCCGAGGTTCAGGCAGCTGGCCGAGCACGAGGTCGTCCAGAAGAGCGGTCCCCACGACCTGGTGACCGTCGCCGACCGCAAGGCGGAGGAGCACCTCACGGCCGCCCTGACCCGGCTGCTGCCCGGTTCGGCCGTGGTCGGCGAGGAGGCCGTGCACGCGGACCCGACGGTGTACGGGGCGCTGCGCGCGGACGCGCCCGTGTGGATCGTCGACCCCGTGGACGGCACCCGGCAGTTCGTCAACGGCGACCCGGCCTTCTGCACCCTCGTCGCGCTGGCCCACCGCGGGGAGATCCTCGCGTCCTGGACCTTCGCCCCGGCGCTGGAGGAGCTGGCGACCGCCGTGCGCGGGCAGGGCGCGTACGTCAACGGCGAGCGGCTCCACAGCGGTTCGCCGCAGCCGGGCGCCGACCTGCGGGTCGCCGTCGCCCACCCGCTCTACACCTCCGAGGCGGACAAGCGGACGCTGGGCCGGCTGGACGTGCCCGGGGTGGCGGCGAGGCCGTGCGGTTCGGCGGGCCTGGAGTACCTGAAGGTGGCCCGCGGCGAGGTGGACGGCCTGGCCTTCACCTGGCCCTCGGCCTGGGACCACGCGGCCGGGCTGCTGCTGGTCGACGAGGCCGGCGGCTCCCAGAGCACCGTCGACGGGGTCCCCTTCCGAGTGGACCGGGACAACGCGCTGCCGTTCGCGGTCGGCCGCGACGAGCCCACGACCGCCCGCGTCCTCGCGCTGCTCCGGGGCGCCTAGGCCGTCTCTTTCGGATCTTGCCGGGCCCGCGCCGCCCGGCACCGCGCCTCGCCGCGTTGTCGGGGCGCCCGAGTACGTCCAGTACTCGGGCGCCCCTCCGCCTTGCGATGCACGGCACCGGACGACGCGGGCTCGACCGACAAGATCCGAAAGAGACGACCTAGTCCTCTGACACGAGCCGCCGCGGGTTCGTGTTCCCGGAGTCACGGGTGTGCGCCCCGCCGTGTCCGGCGCCATATCCTGAGGGCGCAGGCGCCGCCGGAGACGAAGGAGTCGCAAGTGCCGTCGATTCTCGATGCGGTCGTGGTGGGGGCGGGGCCCAACGGGCTGACCGCCGCCGTCGAACTGGCCCGGCGCGGCTTCTCCGTGGCCGTCTTCGAAGCCGCGGACACGGTCGGGGGCGGAGCCCGCACCGAGGAGCTCACCCTTCCCGGCTTCCGGCACGACCCCTGCTCGGCGGTGCACCCGCTCGGCGCCGGCTCGCCGGTCTTCGCCACGATGCCGCTGAAGCAGTACGGGCTGGAGTGGCTGCACGCCCCGCTGCCCATGGCGCACCCCTTCGACGACGGTACGGCCGCCGTCCTGTCGCGCTCGGTCGCGCAGACGGCGGCCTCGTTCGGCCCGCGCGACGCGGGCGCCTACCGGCGTCTCGTCGGGCCGTTCCTCGGCAAGTGGGACACCCTGGCGCGCGACTTCATGTCCCTGCCGAACACCGCGCTGCCCCGCGATCCCCTCACCCTCGCCCGCTTCGGGCTCGCCGGGCTGCCGCCCTCCACCTGGCTCCTGCGCCGCTTCCGCGACGAGAAGGCGCGGGCCCTGTTCGCGGGGCTCGTGGCCCACGTCATCGCACCGCTGGGCGGGATCGGCACCGGCGCCGTCGGCCTGACCTTCGCCCTGGCCGCGCACGCGAACGGCTGGCCGATGGCGCGCGGCGGGTCGCAGTCCCTCTCGGACGCGCTCGCCGGATACCTCCGCGACCTCGGCGGCACCGTCCACACCGGCTTCGAGGTCAAGCGCCTCGACGAGCTCCCGCCCGCCCGGGCCTACGTCTTCGACACCTCACCCACCGCACTGGCCCGGATCGCCCGCCTCGGCCGCGTCTACGACGGCTACCGGTACGGCGCCTCCGTGTTCAAGCTCGACTACGCGCTGGACGGCCCGGTCCCCTGGACCGCCGAGGCGCCGCGCCGCGCCGGCACCGTCCAGATCGGACCGCGCACCCGCGACATCGACGCCGCGCTGCAACTCGCCTCGGGCGGCCGGGCCCCCCGTAACCCCTTCCTCATCACGGCGCAGCCCAGCCTGGCCGACCCCGGCCGGGCGCCGGAGGGCAAGCACGTGTTCTGGGCGTACGGGCACGTCCCCGCCGGCTGGGACGGCGACCTCACCGACGCCGTCGAACGCCAACTGGAGCGCTTCGCCCCGGGCTTCCGCGACCTGGTCCTGGCCCGCGCCACGGCCGGACCTCCCCAGCTCGCCGCCCGCAACCCCAACTACGTCGGCGGGGACATCGCCTGCGGGGCCGCCTCGGGGCTCCAGCTCCTGCTGCGGCCCAAGCTCACCCTCTCCCCGTACACGACGGCGCACCCGGCGGTCTTCCTCTGCTCCTCGGCGACCCCGCCGGGCCCGGGCGTGCACGGCATGTCCGGCCACAACGCCGCCAAGGCGGTCTGGCGCCACCTGCGCCGGCTTCCCTGACCGCGCACGCCCCGCCGTACGCCCCGTACCGCGGGTCTACGAGGGCGCCCGGGTGCCCGGTCGGACCGCTGTGGCCGCGTCCACGTCGGAGTGCATGGGGAAGAGGTGGTCGAGGCCGACGATGCCCAGGACGCGGGCCGTGCCCGCGGGGACCGCGGCCAGGGCGATGTCCGCCCGGGCGGCCACGGCACGGTTGCGGGCGAGGATGAGGGCGGCGATGCCGCTGGAGTCGCAGAACCGCAGGCCGGAGAGGTCCAGGACGAGCAGCTGGCCCGGTCGCAGGCTGAGCGCGACCAGAGTCTGCCGCAGGCGCGGCGCCTGGTCGAAGTCGAGGTCGCCCGCGATCTCCATGACGGGACCGGTCGGGGCGTCTCTGGTGGTGATCGTCAGGGAGTTCATGTCACCTCGTGTCCGCGCGGAACGGCTGGGGGACGCGGCACGCCCAGCGCGAGGAGGGCGGTGTCGTCGTCCAGTCCCTCGCCGAAGCCGGCGAGGAGCCCGGTGAGGGCGGTGATCAGCTCCTGCGCCCCGCCGTGGGTGCAGCCGACGGCGAAGGAGCGCAGGGCGTCGTCCCCGTAGAGCTCGCGGTGCGGGCCGATGCGGGCTTCCGTGAGGCCGTCGGTGTACAGGAGGAGGGTGTCGCCGGGGCCCAGTGTGGTCTCGGCGGAGGTGAACGGGGGATCGGGCAGCACGCCGATGAGGAGACCGCCGGGGGTGGGGAGGTAGTCGGCCCGTCCCTCGGCACGCAGGACGAGAGCGGGGGGATGGCCGCCGGACGCGAGGCGCACGGCGGTCGTGCCGGCGGTGGCGTCGTGTTCCATCACGCCGAAGATCGCGGTGCAGTAGCGCGGGTCCCCGCTCGTGAACTGCTCGTGGAGCACGGTGTTCAGGGTGGCCAGCGCGGCGGCGGGGTCGGGGTCGTGGAGGGCGGCGGCGCGCAGGGTGTGCCGGGTCAGGGAGGTCACGGCTGCGGCCTGGGGGCCTTTGCCGCAGACGTCTCCGAGGAAGAACGCCCAGCGCTCGTCGTCCAGCGGGAACAGGTCGTAGAAGTCTCCGCCGAGCCGGTCGACGGAGGCCGTGTGGTAGTAGGAGGCCGCCGTCATCCCCGGTACCGCGGGCAGGGCGGCGGGCAGCAGGCTCTGTTGCAGGACCGCGAGTGCTTCCCGTAGCCGTTCCCGGTCCGCTTCGGCCTGGCGGCGTGCCTCTTCCGCCGCGCGGCGCTCGCGGAGCAGCTCGTTCTCGTAGGCGCGTCGCTGTCGTGCGTCGAAGACGGTGGTGCGGATGAGCATCGGCTCGCCGTCGCCGCTCGTCTTGACCGTCGAGGAGATCAGGACCGGGAGCCGTCTCCCGCCGGAGCCCTTGAGCTCCAGCGCGATCTCGCTGACCTTGCCCTGCATGCGCAGCAGGGGCGCGAAATGCGTCTCGTGGTAGAGCTTGCCGCCGACGGTGAGCAGGTCGGTGAAGCGCTTGCGGCCCACGACGTCCTCGCGCGTCAGGCCGAGCCAGTCCAGGAGCGTGGCGTTGACCTTGGCGATGGTGCCGTCCATCAGGGTGGAGAGGTAGCCGCAGGGCGCGGACTCGTAGAGTTCGTCGGCGGTGTCCTCCAGCAGGGTGGTGAACGCGGCGTCGGTGGCGGCCTTCTCGCCCTCCGGTGGCGGCGGGTCGTGCGCCGTGCGGCACATCACCGCAGGCTCCGGACGAACGACCTGATGGCCGACGTGGTGGCCTCGGGGGCGCTCAGCTGGGGGCAGTGGCCCGTCGCGTCCAGGGTGATCAGGCGGCTTCCGGGGATGGCCGCGTGGACGTAGGCGCCGACCTCGCGCGGTGCGATCACGTCCTGCGAGCACTCCAGCACCAGCGTCGGCACGCCCACCGACTTCAGGTCGCGGCGGCTGTCGGAGAGGAACGTGGTGCGGGCGAAGACACGGGCCATGGCCGGGTCGGTGGCGCAGAAGCTGTTGGTCAGCTCCTCTCCCAGTTCCGGACGCTCCGGGTTGCCCATGATCACCGGCGCCATGGCGGCCGACCAGCCGAGGTAGTTGGACTCCAGCGACTCCAGCAGCTCGTCGATGTCCTCGGCGCTGAAGCCGCCACGGTAGGTGTCGTCGTCGATGTAGCACGGTGAGGGGCCGACCATGACCAGCGAGGAGAGCCGCTCCGGGGCGGCCGCCGCCGCGAGGACCCCGATCATCGCGCTGACCGAATGCCCCACGAAGGTCACGTCTCGCAGGTCCAGGGCCTCGCAGACCTCGATCACGTCGCGGGCGTAGCCGTCCAGCGACGCGTACCGCTCGTCGTTCCAGGCGGAGGGGTCGGAGCCGCCCGAACCCACGTAGTCGAACAGGACCACCCGGAATTCCCCGGCCAGCGCGGGCGCCACCAGGCGCCACATGTTCTGGTCGCAGCCGAACCCGTGGGCCAGCACGATCACGGGGTTGCCGAGTGAACCGCTGACCTTGACGTTGTTCCTCCGCATGATGTCCATCGCGCCATCCTGTCATCCGGAACGCAAGCGGTCTCCGGCCGCCCTGTGCTTCCCTGATCATGGCCGGGTGGGGGGCGCGCCCCCGCAGGTCCGATCCCGAAGGGAAAGCGATGGTCTGCATCACCCTGGTCCTGGGCGACATCACCGCCGAGGCGGCCGACGCCATCGTGAACGCCGCGAACTCCTCGCTGCTCGGCGGCGGCGGGGTCGACGGGGCCATCCACCGGCGCGGCGGGCCGGAGATCCTGGCGGCCTGCGAGGACCTGCGCCGCTCGCACTACGGCAAGGGCCTGCCGACGGGCCGGGCCGTCGCCACCACGGCCGGCCGGCTCCCCGCCCGGCACGTGATCCACACGGTGGGCCCGGTCTGGTCGCGCGAGGAGGACCGCTCGGAGCTGCTGGCCTCCTGCTACCGGGAATCGCTGCGGGTCGCCGACGAGCTGGGGGCCCGCACGGTCGCCTTCCCGGCCATCTCCACCGGGATCTACGGCTGGCCCATGGACGACGGGGCCCGGATCGCGGTGCGGACCGTACGGGAGGCCCGGACGGAGGTGGAGGAGGTGCGGTTCGTCCTCTTCGACGCGGCCGCCTACGCCGCCTTCGAAGAGGCGGCCGGGGACGACGGGGACGCCGCGGACGCCGGATAGGACCCCCTGCGGCTACCCGCGGGGGCGCGGGCGGGGGTACGTACGGGACTGCTTGACGCTGCCGTACGCGAAGCTCGACTCGATGGAGGCGATGCCCGGGATCGCGTGGATCCGGTGGCGCACCAGGGCCTCGTACGCTTCGAGGTCCTCGATGACCACGCGGAGCAGGTAGTCGCTGCTGCCCGCCATCAGATAACAGTCCTGGATGTGCTCGATGAGCGCGACGTGTTCCTCGAACACCCGGACCGCCTGCGCGGTGTGGCGTTCCAGGCGGATCCGGACGAAGACGGTGACCGGCAGACCGAAGGCGACCTGGTCGACCATGGCCGTGTAGCCGCGGATGAGGCCCGCCTCCTCCAGCCGCCGTACGCGGCGCAGGCACGGCGACGGGGACAGCCGTACGCGGTCGGCGAGGTCCTGGTTGGACAGGCGTCCGTCGGCCTGCAACTCCCGGATGATCTGCAGATCGACTGCGTCCATGGCTCTCCTTGGCAGATTCTGCCCCAAACGTATGTCCGAGGAGCAGAACTGGCAATCGGCTGCCCCGCTCCACGCCCTAACGTTGCCCGGGACGGGCCGGACCGGCCCGGTCCCAGAGGCTGGAGCAATTCCCTTGGTCGCGACGAACACCTCCCCGGCGGCCGCGCCTCCCCGTGCGGCGGGCCCGCAGGCCGGACACCCCGGCCGGCGCGGGCTCTCCCCCCAGGCCGAGGGCATGCTGGCACTGCTGGTGACCGTGGCCATCTGGGCGGCCTTCGCGCTCAGCGCCCGCGCCCTGAGCGCCTCCTCCCTGCTGCCCGCCGACGCCGCCCTGCTGCGGTTCGGGGTGCCCCTCGTCGTCCTGTTCCCCGCCCTGTGGCGCCGCCGCCGTCGCATCGCGGCGGTGCGGCCGGGCGCCGCCGCCAAGATCATCTGTGGTGCCGGGGTGCCCTTCTTCCTGGCCGCCATGCACGGCGGCGCCCTGACCTCCGCCGCCTTCGTCGGCTCGATCGTCCCCGGGATGGTCCCGCTCTTCGTCTCCGCGATCATGATCCGGCGCGGGCACGGCGTCCCCCGCGGGACACAGGCGGCCGGTCTCGCGCTGATCGCGGCCGGTGTGGCCGCCCTCGTCTGGCGCTACGTGGTCCCGGTGGACACCGACGTGCTCGCCGGCTCCGGCATCCTGCTGGTGGCCAGCGGACTGTGGGCGCTCTACACGGTGGGCCTGCGCGAAGTCGACCTCGACCCCGTCGGGTCGATCGGACTGCTCTGCCTGCCCTCCTTCGCGGTGATCGGACTCCTCGCCTTGACCGGCGTGCTCCCTACCGGCATCGCCCACGCGGCGGGCGGCGACATCGCGCTGTTCCTCGTCGTACAGGGCCTCGGAGTCGGACTGTGCGCCGGCCTGCTGTACGCCTTCGCCATCCGCAGGCTGGGCGCCGAGCGCAGCTCCGTCGTCGGCAGCCTCAGCCCCGTCGCCGTCGTCCTGCTCGCCGTCCCCCTGCTCGGCGAGTCCCCGACCTTCGCCGTACTCGTCGGCGTCCCCCTCATCACCGCCGGCGTCGTCCTCGCCAACCGCCGGCCCCGACCCAAGGTTCCCGCAGATGCTTGAGCTCCTCCCCCCGCCGCCCACCGACCCGCTGTGGGACCTGACGTACGAGTTCGGTGACGACGACCGGCCCGAGCGCCTGAACCTCGTCCTCGGCGTCTACCGCGACCAGACGGGCACCACGCCCGTCATGGCCGCCGTGCGCGAGGCCGAGCTCCGCCTGGCGCAGCGCTCCGAGTCCAAGGAGTACCGCGGCCTCTCCGGGAACGCCGCCTTCAACCGCGCCCTGCTGGACCTGGTCCTGGGCACCGCCCCCGGCGGACCGGCCGACCGGGCCGCCGCCGTGCAGACCGTCGCGGGCTCCGGCGCGCTGCGGCTGCTGGCCGATCTGATCTGCCGGACCCGCCCGGGCACCACGGTCTGGATCAGCGACCCCGCCTACGTCAACCACCGGCCCATCCTGGAGGCCGCCGGGCTGAGGGTGCGCACCTTCGGCTGGCGCGACCGCGAGGGCGGATTCGACACCGCCGGCGTGCTGCGGGACCTGCGCGACGCCCGGCGCGACGACGTCGTCCTGCTCCAGGGCTGCTGCCACAACCCCACCGGCGTGGACCCGCTCCTCGACGACTGGGAGGCGCTGGCCGAGTCGGCCGTCCGAGGTGGCTGGGTGCCCTTCGTCGACCTCGCCTACCACGGGCTCGGCGACGGCCTGGAGGCCGACCTGCTGGCCACGCGGATGCTGGCGGCGCGCGTGCCGGAGATGCTGGTCGCCGTCAGCTGCTCGAAGAACTTCGGCCTCTACAGCGACCGCGTGGGCTGCGCCATCGTGCTCGGCGCCACGGAGCGGTCGGTACGCAACGCCGAGACGGCCCTGCAGAACGCCGCCCGGACGCTGTACTCGATGCCGCCCGAGCACGGCGCGGCCGTCGTGACCACGATCCTCCAGGACGACGGGCTGCGGGCCGCCTGGCGGGCGGAGCTGGACGTCATGCGGGACCGGATCACGGCCAACCGGGCCGACCTGACCGCGCACCTGGGCAACCTCGGCTGCGAGGAGCAGGCGCGGACCCTCGCCCGGCAGAAGGGCATGTTCTCCATGCTGCCGCTGACCCCGCACGACATGCTCCGCCTGCGCCGGCAGTACGCGATCTACGGCACGACCTCCGGGCGGATCAACATCGCGGGCATCCCGGCACACCGGATCCCCTGCCTGGCGCAGGGCATCGCGGGGGTCCTCGGCGCGGCGGACGCGCCCCGGCCGGTCATCCTCTGAGGGACGCGGGGCCCGGGTACGGCCACCGGCCCCGGGGCCGCTCACCGTACCCGCCGCTGATCGCCGTACACGGAGCCCCGCGCCCGGGCCTCGGATAGGGTGAATCGGTAGGAATCAGGCCCCCCGGGGTGAGGTCGGTGCATTGGACGCTTACCAGTCGACGAGCGAGGTGCCCGACCAGCCCGTGGCGGCTGTCGGGTACGCCGGCGTGCTCCGCGAGCTGCTGCCCATCGCCCTGTGGCGGGAGGACGCCGACGGCCGCATCGTGGAGTGGTCCCTGGCCGCCCAGGACCTGCTCGGGCACCGCCCCGAGGACATCCTCGGCCGCCCCGGCACCTCCGTCCTCGTCCCCGAGGCCAACCGCGAGCTCGCCGACCAGCTCACCCGGCGGGTCCAGGCCGGGGAGACCGTGGTCGGGACCCTGCCCGTCCGCCACCGCGACGGCCACCGCGTCCGGATGGAGATGTGGATCGTCCCCGCCGTCGACCCGCAGGGCCGTACGGGGGCCATGCTCATCGCCGTGGAGACCTCCGAGGTCCTGCACATGCGGGACTCCCTCGCGGCCCTCCAGAGCCTCTTCACCCAGTCGCCCATCGGCCTCGCCACCCTCGGCCCCGACCTGCGGTTCCTGCGGGTCAACGACGCCCTGGCCCGGATGAACGGCGTCTCGGCCGCGGCGCACCTCGGCAAACGCCTCACCGAGGTGGTGCCCGGGGTCAACGCCACCGCGCTGGAGGCGACCATGCGCCAGGTGCTCGACCGGGGCACCGCCGTCGTCGACGTCCGCCGCACCGGGCGCACCCCCGCCGACCCCGAGCACGACCGGACCTGGTCCTGCTCCTACGCCCCGCTGATGGACGGCTCCGGCCGGCGCCTGGGCCTGATCGCCTCCCTCATCGACATCACCGAGGGCCAGCGGGCCCAGGCCGAGGCTGAACGGGCCCGGCACCGCTTCGCCCTGCTGGCGGAGGCGGGCACCCGCATCGGTACGACCCTGGACCTCCGCCAGACCGCCCAGGAGATCGTGGAGGTGCTGGTACCGCAGCTCGCGGACTCGGCCGACGTCCAGCTGCTGGAAGCGGTCCTCGGCCCGGACGAGGGCGGGGGGACGGCGGGCTCCACGGCCGGCGTCATGCGCCGTCTGGCGGCCCACTTCCCCGACCCGTCGGCCCCGACCGCGCAACTGGCCGCGGGCCAGACCTTCCAGATCCCCCCGGGCACCGTCTACGAGCAGGTCATCGCCGAGGGACGGCCCATGAACCTGTACGCCTCCGACATCCCGGCGCTCATCACCTCTCCGCGCGCCCAGGCCCTGCGCGCCTACCTCGCCACCCTCGGCTCGGCCCGCCTGGTCCCGCTGGTCGCCCGCGGCACCGTGCTCGGCGCCGTCGCGGTGACGCGGACGCGCGAGCGCGAGCCCTTCGACGAACAGGACTGCGTGCTCGTCGACGAGCTGGTCGCCCGCGCGGCGCTCAACATCGACAACGCGCGGATGTACACCCGTCAGCGGCACGCCGCCCTGACCCTCCAGCGCAGCCTCACCAACAGCGCCCTGCCCGAGGTCCCCGGCCTCGAACTCACCGGGCGCTACCTGCCGGCCAGCGACCACGACGTCGGCGGGGACTGGTTCGACGCCATCCCGCTGCCCGGCGGCCGCACCGGGCTGGTCATCGGGGACGTGATGGGGCACGGGATCCACGCGGCGGCGGTCATGGGGCAGCTGCGGACCTCGGTACGGACCCTCGCGCGCCACGACGTGCCCCCGGCGCAGATGCTCCGCTCCCTCGACGCCGTGGTGGCCGACCTGGGCGAGGACGAGATGGCGACCTGCGTGTACGCCGTGCACGACCCGGCGACGGGCGGCTGCGTCGTCGCCCGCGCGGGCCACCCCCCGCCGGCCGTGGTCGCGACCGACGGGAGCATCACCTTCCTCGACGGGCCGCCCGGGACCCCGCTGGGCACCGGCGGCCAGGACTTCCGCACAGAGGAGGTGCGGCTGCCCGCCGGGAGCCTGCTCGTGCTCTACACCGACGGCCTCATCGAGGCCCGGGACCGGGACCTCGACGAGGGCATGGCCCAGCTGGCACTGGCCCTGCGCGGGGCCCGGCAGCCGCTGGAGGAGCTGTGCGACGGCATCCTGGAGCGGCTGCTGCCGCACGCCCAGCAGGACGACGTGGCGATGCTGCTGGCCCGGACCCGACCTCAGCCCTGACCCGGCGGCGGCCCTGACGCGCCCGGCCTGACGCCCTGACGCCCCGACGCCCGGCCTCCCGCGCCGGGAGGCACAGGTCACCAGGCCATGTCCTCCAGCGCGTCCAGGTCCAGCGGGGCCGGCGCCTGCGGCTCCGCGCCCCCGGTCAGCGGCAGCTCGGCCCAGATGACCTTCCCGCGGTCGGTGTAGCGGGTGCCCCACCGGTCGGCGTACTGGGCGACCAGGAACAGCCCGCGCCCGCCCTCGTCGGTGGTGGCCGCGTACCGCAGGTGCGGGGAGGTGCTGCTGCCGTCGGAGACCTCGCAGATGAGGCTGCGGTCGCGCAGCAGACGCACCCGGACGGGCGCGCTCCCGTACCGGATGGCGTTGGTGACCAGCTCGCTGAGGATCAGTTCGGTGGTGAAGGAGACGTCCTCCAGGCCCCATGCGGCGAGTTGCGCCGAGCCCGCGTTGCGCACCCGCGAGACGGCCGAGGGCTCGCCCGGCACCTCCCACTCGGCGATCCGGTCGGCCTCCAGCCGCCGGGTGTCGGCGATCAGCAGGGCGATGTCGTCGCTCGGCACCGGGAACAGCATCGCCGCGAGCACGTCCGAACAGGCCTGGTCGGGGCTGCGGCCGGGCCGCGCCAGCGTATCGCCCAGCAGCCGCAGGCCCGCGTCGAAGTCCCGGTCGCGGTCCTCCACCAGGCCGTCGGTGAACAGCACCAGCCGACTTCCCTCGGGCAGCCGGAACGTGGCGGCCTCGAAGGGCATGCCGCCCACGCCGAGCGGCAGCCCGGTGGGCAGCTCCGGGAACTCCACCTGCCCGTCGGGGCGGATCAGCGCGGGCCCGGGGTGTCCGGCGCTGGCCATCGAGCAGTGCCCGGACACCGGGTCGTAGACCGCGTACAGACAGGTCGCGCCGGTGATCCCGGCCGGCCCGGCCACCCCGTCGGAGTTGCCCTCCTGCGCGGCCCCGCCGTCCCCGGCCTCGTTCTGGTCGATCCGGTTGATCAGCTCGTCCAGGTGCCCCAGCAGCTCGTCGGGCGGCAGGTCCAGGGTGGAGAAGTTGTGCACGGCGGTCCGCAGCCGGCCCATGGTGGCCGCCGCGTGCACCCCGTGCCCGACGACGTCGCCGACGACCAGCGCCACCCGGGCGCCGGGCAGCGGGATCACGTCGAACCAGTCCCCGCCCACCCCCGCCGTCGCGGGCAGGTAGCGGAAGGCCACGTTCACCGCGCTCTGGTCGGGCAGCACCCGGGGCAGCAGGCTGCGCTGGAGCGTCACCGCCATCGCGTGCTCGCGGGTGAAACGGCGGGCGTTGTCGATGGAGACCGCCGCGCGGGCGCCCAGCTCCTCGGCGAAGGAGAGGTCCTCCTCCTCGAAGGGCTCCGGGGTGTCGGCCCGCCAGAAGTTGGCCATGCCGAGGACCACGCCCCGTGCCTGGAGGGGTACGGAGATCAGCGAGTGCAGCCCGTAGTCCAGGGCCGCGCGGGTCCCTTGGGAGTCCTGGGCCCGCCAGCCCATGGCCGCGTGCAGATCGGCCGCCAGCACCGCGTGACCGGCGTCCAGGGCCGCCGCCATAGGGGCCGTCGGCACGACGAACCGGATGACGTCGCCGACCGGCTGGAGCGGCGAGTCGGTGCGGATCCCGGAGATGGCCGCCCGGCGCATCTCGGTGTAGGCGCCGTTGACCAGCGAGGGCTCGTCACCGCGCAGCACCGGATCCAGCAGTTCCACCGTGACGAAGTCCGCGAAGCGCGGGACGGCGACCTCGGAGAGCTCCTCGGCGGTCCGCACCACGTCCAGGGTCGTACCGATGCGCACCCCGGCGTCGTACAGCAGCTGGAGCCGGCCGCGGGCCACCTCGGCCCGGCCGGAGAGCGCCGCGAGTTCGGTGGAGTCGCGCAGGGTCACGACGTGGCCGGTGGGGCGGCCCTTGAACGGCTTGGTGGGCCGTACGTTGACGGCGAGGAGTCGGTCGCCCGCCAGGTGGACGAGGTCCGTCACGATCCGGCCGGAGGCCAGCAGCTCGGTGGTGCGCGGGTCCAGGCCCAGCTCGGCGACGGGCCGCCCCTCGGCCTCGGCCGACAGGTCGAGGAGCCGCCGGGCCTCGTCGTTGGCCAGGACCAGCCGCCGGTCGGCGCCGATGATCAGCACGCCCTCGCGCACGGCGTGCAGGACGGCTTCGTGGTGCTCGTTCATCCGGGTCATCTCGGCGGCCCCGAGCCCGCGGGTCTGGCGGCGCAGCCGCCGGCTGACCAGGGCGGCGCCGCTCGTGCCCAGCAGCAGGCCGCCCGCCGCGGCGCCGAGCAGGAGCGGCAGCTGACCCTCGACCACCTGGGAGACGTTGGCCACCTCTATGCCGGTGCCGACCAGGCCGACGACGGCGCCGCTCGCGTCCCGGACGGGGACCACGGCCCGGACGGCGTCGCTCGGCTCCCCGGTGAAGGTCTCGGTGAACGACTCCCCGGCGACGGCGCGGTCGAGGTCCCCGGTGGCCTTCTGGCCGATCAGCTCGGGCCGCGAGTCGGTGTAGCGGACCCCCTCGGTGTTCATCACGGCGATGAAGTCGACGCCCGAGCCCCGCCGGGCCGCCTCGGCCAGCGGCTGGAGCGCGGCGGTCGGATCCGGCGACTTCAGCGCCTCGGGCAGACCGGGCGCGTGCGCGAAGGCCTCGGCGGCCGCGAGCGAGCGGTGACGGGCGTCGCGCTGGCTGTCGTACCGGGCCTGGACCACCAGCGCCACCGCGGCCGCGGCGATCAGGAGCAGCACGATCACCGCCTGGAGGGCGAAGACCTGACCGGCGACGCTGCGCCCCCACCGGGACAGGCGCGCGAGAAGGCGCGAGCCCCACCCGGTCGGCTGGCGACCAAAACGTCCCGTCATGAGCCCTTTTTAACACTGTCCCGTGGGTTTGGGGCTGGGGGCCGGGGCGGCGGCGGCCGCACGGTACGCGCGGGGAGCGAGGCCGACGTACGCCGTGAAGTGCTGGCGGAAGGTGACCTCGCTGGCGAATCCGGTCCGGCGGGCCACCTCCCCGACGGGGTGGTCGGTGCGCTCCAGGAGCTTGCGGGCCGCGTCCAGCCGGTGCTCCAGCAGCCAGCGGTGCGGGGTGGTGCCGGTGGCCGCGGTGAAGTGGCGGGCGAAGGAGCGCGCGGACATCCCCGCCCAGCGGGCCAGGGTGGCCACGTCCACCGGCTGGTCCAGGGAACGCAGGGCGCGTTCGCGTACGGCGGCCAGTGCCTCGGCGGTCCGGTCCGTGGCCGGGACGGGCCGGTCGAGGTACTGGGCGTGGGCCCCCGCACGGAAAGGGCCCGTCACCATGGAACGGGCGATGGAGGCGGCGGCCTCGGCGCCGTGCGCCTCCCGGACCAGGTGCAGGCAGAGGTCGATCCCGGCGGCCACCCCGGCCGAGGTCCACAGCCCGTCGTCCTCCACGTAGAGCGGGGCCTCCTCGACCACGACCGCCGGGTACCGCGCGGCCAGCTGCGGCGCCAGCCACCAGTGGGTGACGGCCCGGCGGCCGTCGAGCAGCCCGGCCTCCGCCAGCACGAACGCTCCGGCGCACAGGGCGGCGACGGGCACGCCCCGGGCGTGCGCCGCGCGCAGGGCGGCGAGGACGGGCTCGGGCGTCGGATCGGCCGGCTCGGCCAGCGCCGGTACGACGACCAGATCGGCCGTGGTCAGCCAGTCCAGGCCCCGGTCGGGGGTCAGGGTCAGGCCGCCGGGCAGGGCGACGGGACCGGGCTCCAGGGCGCAGCGGCGCAGCTCGAAGGGGGGCGCGGCGCCGCGGCTGCGGCCGGCACCCCAGACCTCGGTGATGACGGCCAGGTCGAAGCTGCGGATGCCGGGCTGGACGACGATCGCGACGCGGTGCATGACGGCATCCTGCCAGGGGCGCCCCGTCAGGGCTGCCAGGCTGGCAGGATCCCATCGGTTCGGGACATCGGTGGTCCTGTCGGGCCGGCCGCGCGGCGGACAGCATGGAGGCATGACATCGCACGCGATCGAGATCGCTTCCGACAGTGCCCTGCTGGTCATCGACGTGCAGAAGGGCTTCGACGACGCGTCCTTCTGGGGGCCCCGCGACAACCCCGCCGCCGAGGACAACATCGCCGCCCTGATGGACGCCTGGCAGGACGCGGGCCGCCCGGTGGTCCTTGTACAGCACCTCTCCGAGCGCCCCGGTTCCGTCCTGGCCGCCGACCACCCCGGTCACGCCTTCAAGGACCTGGTCGAGAAGCGGCGCGCCGACGCCCTCGTGATCACCAAGAGTGTGAACTCCGCCTTCTACGGCACGCCGGACCTGGCCGAGTGGCTCACCGCGCGGGGGATCGGCCAGCTGGTCGTCGTCGGCATCCAGACCAACATGTGCGTCGAGACCACCGCCCGCATGGCGGGCAACCTCGGCTACGACGTCCTCGTGCCGCTCGACGCCACCCACACCTTCGACCTGGCCGGACCGGCGGGGACGTCCCTGACCGCCGCCCAGCTGGCGACGGCCACGGCGGTCAACCTCCAGGGCGGCGGCTTCGCCCGGGTGGTCACCACGGCGGAGCTCCTCGGCTGAGGCCGCCCGCCCCTCAGCCCCGCCGGCGCCTCACACGCCGGCGAGGCCGGACGGTCAGAGCACGTCGGCGGCGATGGTGGCCGCGACCCGCTCCAGCAGGGGACCGGCGTTCGGGATGGACTTGGCCGGGTCGGGCTCCAGGTCCGTCAGCGGGTACGCCCGCTGGATCCCCGCCGACCGGAGGGCTTCCTCGCTCAGCAGCAGCCGTCCGCAGACCGCCACGACCGGCTTGCCCGCCGCGCGGGCGGCCGCGGCCACACCGGCCGGGGCCTTGCCGTGCAGGGTCTGCTCGTCCAGCGAGCCCTCACCGGTGATGACCAGGGTGGCCCGCTCCAGCGCCGGCGCGAAGCCCAGCACCTCCAGCATCAGCTCGATGCCCGGGCGGAACGTCGCGCCGAGCAGCAACGCCCCGTAGCCGATGCCGCCCGCACCCCCCGCACCCGGGAGCACCGCGCACTCGGCGGCCTTCGCCCCGATCGACTTCTCCAGGACCACCGCGAAGTGGGCCAGCGCGGCGTCCAGCGTCGCCACGTCCTCGGGCGAGGCGCCCTTCTGCGGGCCGTAGACCGCCGCGCACCCCTTCGGGCCGGTCAGCGGGTTGTCCACGTCGCTCGCCAGGACGAAGTCCACGTCGGCGAAGCGCGGGTCGACACCGGACAGGTCCGCCGACGCCAGGTCGGCCAGCGCGCCGCCGCCCGGACCGACCGGTTCGCCGTTCGCATCCAGGAACACCGCGCCGAGCGCGGCCAGCATGCCGGCGCCGCCGTCGGTGGTGGCGCTGCCGCCCACGCCGAAGACGATCGAGCGCGCACCGGCGTCCAGCGCGGCCTTCAGGAGCTCGCCCGAGCCGTACGTGGTGGCCGTCAGCGGGGCGAAGGTGCCCGCCGGCAGCAGCTGGAGCCCGGAGGCCTCCGCCATCTCGACCACCGCCGTGCCCTCGCGGAACGCGAAGGCGGCCGTGACCTGGTCACCGAGGGGTCCGGTGACCCGTACCTCCCGGCGTTCAAAACCGGCCGCCACCGCCGCCGCGACCGTACCGTCGCCGCCGTCCGCCACGGGGAGGGTCTCGATCTCCACGCCCGGGACGGCCTTGCGAAGACCGGCCGTCACCCGCTCCGCGACCTGAACGGCCGTGAGCGAGCCCTTGAATTTGTCCGCGGCGATGAGCACGCGCGCGGCCTCAGTTACTGCTCCGTCCGTCACCTTTGCCATTCCCTTGCTATCGAACAGTGCAGTCGCGCCGCCATGAGCTTATCCGGAGGATCCTCCTATGCCCATGAGTGGCCTAGGCCACACCCGGCGCGTCATGCCCTTGAATACGGATATACGCCCGCATAGTGGGGCCGCATGAGTACGGATGCGCGGGAACAGTCACGTCCGGACGTCCCGGGCGGTGGCCCGGACGTCCCCGCGGACGGTGCTCACGACCCGGCGGACGGCGCACCCGACCACATGGTCGTCACCGTGGGAGTGGTAGCCGTGCTGGCCGTCGTCGCCTGGGCGGCCTCGGCCAAGGGCTCCTTCGACACGGCGTCGAGCACCGCGCTCGCCTGGGTCCTGGACAACTTCGCCTGGCTGTTCGTCATCGCCGCCGACCTCTTCCTCGTGATGTGCGTCGTGCTCGCCGTCAGCCGCTTCGGCCGGATCCGGCTCGGCCGGGACGACTCCGAGCCCGAGTTCACCAACCTCGCGTGGATCGCGATGATGTTCAGCGCCGGCATGGGCATCGGCCTGATGTTCTTCGGAGTGGGCGAGCCCCTCACCCACTACCTGAACCCGCCCCCCGCCTCCGGCGCGGCCCCCGGCACGGGCGCAGCCGCCCGCACCGCGATGGAGTACTCCTTCTTCCACTGGACCCTCACCCCCTGGGCCATCTACGGCATCGCGGGTCTCGCCCTGGCCTACGCGACCTTCCGCAAGGGCCGCGGCAACCGCCTCAGCTCCGCCTTCGTCCCCCTGATGGGTGAGGAGCGGGCGAACGGCCGGCCGGGCAAGGCCATCGACCTGCTCGCCGTCTTCGCCACCGTCTTCGGCACCGCGACCAGCCTCGGACTCGGCGCCCTCCAGGTCTCCAAGGGCCTCAACATCACCACGGGGATCGAGGACTCCACCACCGTGGAGCTGATCATCATCGGCTCCCTCTCGGCGGCCTTCGTCCTGTCCGCCTTCTCCGGCCTGCACAAGGGGGTCAAGTGGCTGAGCACCCTCAACATCGTGCTCGCCGCCACCCTCATGCTCTTCGTCTTCGTGCTCGGACCCACCGTCTACGTCCTCGACGTGATCCCCTCCAGCGTCGGCGGCTACCTCCACGAACTGCTGCCCATGGCCAGCCGCACCGGCGCCTTCACCGACGCCGGCTGGCTCGGCGCGTGGACGATCTTCTACTGGGCGTGGTGGCTCTCCTGGGCCCCCTTCGTCGGGACCTTCATCGCCCGCATCTCGCGCGGCCGCACCATCCGCGAATTCCTCATCGGCGTGCTGCTCGTGCCCAGTGGGGCCACCGTCATCTGGTTCTGCGTGATGGGCGGCACCGCCATCCGGCTCGACTCCACCGATACCGTCGACTTCGCCTCCGAGCTCAAGGACGGTACGGAGGCCTCGCTCTTCGCGATGCTGGACGCGCTGCCGCTGTCCACGCTCACCTCGTGGGTCGCGATGCTCCTGGTGATGACGTACTTCGTCACCAGCGCCGACTCCGCCTCCCTGGTCATGGGCTCCCTGACCAGCCGGGGCTCCCTGCACCCGCCCACCTGGCTCGTCGTCACCTGGGGCGTGCTGATGGCCGCCGTGGCCGCCGTCCTGCTCGTCGCGGGCGGCCTGAAGTCCCTGCAGACGGCCACCATCCTGGTCGCGCTGCCCTTCGTGGTCGTCATGCTGCTGCTGTGCTGGGCCCTGCTGAAGGAGCTCCGCGAGGACCCCGGCGCCGGACCGCCCCGCCACCACCCCCCGCGCGGCGCACGGGACGCCGTCCGGGCCATGACCGGCGACGCCCTCACCGAGCGGGGCCGGGGCCGGGGCCCGGGCCGCGCGGACGGCCCCGGCCGCCCTGGGTAGGGTGGCGCGGTGACCACCACGGATGACTACGCCACGTACATCGCGAGCCTGCCCCGGGTGCTGGCCGGCGCCGCCGCCCTCTACCGGGACGCCGAGGGCAGGGTCCTGCTCGTCGAGCCCAACTACCGCGAGGGCTGGGCCCTGCCGGGCGGCACCATCGAGTCGGACCAGGGCGAGTCACCGCGTACGGCCGCCCGCCGCGAGAGCGCCGAGGAGATCGGCATCGACGTGCCGCTCGGCCGGCTGCTCGCCGTCGACTGGACCCTGGGCGCCGCCCGCCCGCCGCTGGTCGCCTACCTCTACGACGGCGGGGTGCTCGACGCGTCCCAGCTCGCCTCGATCACCCTCCAGGAGGAGGAGCTGATCTCCTGGCGGCTGGTCGAGCCGGCCGAACTCACCGCCTACCTGCCGGGATCGCTCGGGCTGCGCACGCAGGAGGCGTACCGGGTCCTGCTGTCGGGCGAGGGCACGGCGGAGCTGGAGAACGGCCGGCGCCCGGTGAGCGCGTGAGCCGTGACCACCTGCCTGTAACACCGGGCTTACTCCGACCAGGACAGAATCAGCAGATGATCACGATGTACGCCTGGCCCAGCACCGCCGACGGGCCCGACGCCCTGCCCATGGTCCACTTCACCACCGACCAGCAGGCCGGCGGCGAGGTCACCCCCGAGGGCACCCCCGTCTGGCTGTTCGACACCGCGATACGCGAAGGCGGCTGGGCCCGGTTCACCGACTTCGAGGGCTGGTCCGCGCCCGCCGCCGGCTGGCAGGCCTTCTACCGCCGCGAGGACGACCTGCTCGCCGTCACCGGCCCCGGCTCCTGCGAGGGCTGGTACCAGGGCAACCTCGGAGCCGACGCCGACTGGGTGACGGCGGCCGCCACCCAGCAGAGCGTCGTCCTGCTCGCCGCCCCCGTCCAGCACCCCTCGCTCTACAGCTACGCCGTGGAGGCGGGCGCCGCCTTCGCCCTGCTCGTGCCCCTCCTCGTGGTCTGACGACGCGCGCCCGAGGTGCGGGGCGCCGCGGCCGATGCTGGAATGAGCGCCCATGGAGCGCTGCCGTCTGCTGGCGGTCCACCTCCTCCGCTCGGCGGTGTCGGTGGTCCTGCTCATCGCGCTGTACTACCTGCTTCCGCTGGACCAGGGGCTCGACGCCGCCGTGATCACGCTCCTGCTCCTCGGGCTGGTGGCCTTCGGCTGTGTGCTCGCCTGGCAGATCTACGCCGTCAGCCACGCGGAGTACCCGCGGCTGCGGGCCCTGGAGGCGCTGGCCACGGCCGTGCCCCTGTTCCTCGTGGTGTTCTCGGTGACGTACTTCCTGCTCGCGGCGGAGCAGCCGGGGTCGTTCTCGGAGCCGCTGACCCGGACCGACGCCCTGTACTTCGCGGTCACGGTCTTCGCGACCGTGGGCTTCGGGGACATCGTCCCCACCTCCGGGACGGGCCGTGCGCTGACCACCGTGCAGATGATCGCCGACTTGATCATCGTCGGCGTGGTCGCCAAGGTCCTCTTCGGCGCGATCAAGGTCGGACTGCGCCGGAAGGGCGCCGACGCGGACGACTAGAGGGTCTCCTGGAGCTCCGGCAGCGTCCGGAGCCGGTCACCGGACTCGAAGGCCAGCAGCCGGACCTTGCGCTCGACCCCGCCGCCGTAGCCGGTCATGGCGCCCGAGGCCCCGATGACCCGGTGGCAGGGCACGATGATGCCCACCGGGTTCTTCCCGTTGGCCAGCCCCACCGCGCGCGAGGCGTTCGGCTTGCCCAGCTCCGCCGCGAGCCGGCCGTACGACCAGGTCTCGCCGTACGGGATCCGTACGAGCTGGTCCCAGACGCTGCGCTGGAAGGCGGTGCCCTCCAGGCGCAGGGGGAGCGCGAACTCGGTGAGCTCCCCGGCGAAGTACGCGGCCAGCTGGCGCACCACTTCGGGGAAGGGCTCCTCGCTCGCGGCGACCCGCTCCCCGAAGGACTCCTCGGCGGGCCGGTGCCGCTGACCGGTCATGTACAGGCCGCACAGGACGCCGTCCGCGGCGACCAGGGTGAGCGCGCCGTAGGGGCTGTCGACGACGGTGTGCTGCTTGCTGCTCATGGCGTGCTCCTCAGGCGGGCAAGTGGTTGATGGGGTGGGCGTCGGTGGCCCACAGGTACTGGACGGCGTAGGCGCGCCAGGGCCGCCAGCCGGCCGCGCGGGCGGTCAGCGCGGAGGGCGTGGACGGCAGCCCGAGCCCGCGCGCCGCGCGCCGGACCCCCAGATCGGACGGCAGGAACGCGTCCGGGTCGCCGAGCGCCCGCATCGCGATCACCTCGGTGGTCCACGGACCGAAGCCGGGCAGCGCGCTCAGCTGCGCGCGGGCCGCCTCCCAGTCGCTGTCGATGCCGAGCGGCAGCGAGCCGTCGGCGAGCGCCGAGACCAGCGTCGTGAGCGTGGTGCGCCGGCTGCGCGGCAGGGCCAGGGACTGCGGGTCCAGCCCGGCGAGCGCCTGCGGGGACGGGAAGAGGTGCGTGAGCCCGCCCAAGGGGTCCTCGATGCTCTCGCCGTGCGCGCTGACCAGCCGGGCCGCGTGCGTGCGCGCCGCCGCGGTGGAGACCTGCTGGCCGAGGACGGCCCGTACGGCGAACTCCGCCGCGTCGACCGTACGCGGGACCCTGCGCCCGGGGGCCTTGTCCACGAGCGGGGCCAGCAGCGGGTCGGAGCGGAGCTGGCCGTCGACCGCCTCCGGGTCGGCGTCCAGGTCGAGCATCCAGCGGCAGCGGCTGATGGCGATGGTGAGGTCGCGCAGGTCGGTGAGGGCGAGGCGGCAGCCGATGTGGTCGGGCCGCGGGGTCAGGGCGACGACGCCCGTGCCGTAGGGGAGCCGCAGGGTGCGGCGGTAGGCGCCGTCCCGCCACTCCTCGACGCCGGGGACGGCGGTCGCGGCGAGGTGCCCGAAGAGGTTGTCGGGGTTGAGGGGGGCCCGGAACGGCAGCCGCAGACTGATCGTGCCGGGGATCCTGGGCGGGGCGTTCTTGTTCCGGCTGGCCTTCACCGCCCTGGCCCGCAGCTCGCTCGGGGAGAGGGCGAAGACCTCGCGGACGGTGTCGTTGAAGGTACGGATGGAGGAGAAGCCGGAGGCGAAGGCCAGGTCGCCCATGGGGAGCTCGGAGGTCTCGATGAGCAGCCGGGCGGTCTGGGCGCGCTGGGCCCGCGCCAGGGCGAGGGGTCCGGCCCCCAGCTCGGCGTTGAGCTGCCGCTCGACCTGGCGGGTGGAGTAGCCCAGGCGGGTGGCGAGGCCCGGGACCCCCTCCCGGTCCACGACCCCGTCCTGGATCAGCCGCATCGCCCGTGCGACGGCGTCGGCGCGGGCGTTCCACTCGGGCGAACCGGGACTCGTGTCGGGCCGGCACCGCTTGCACGCCCGGAAGCCGGCCTGCTGGCAGGCGGCGGCGCTGGGCAGGAAGGTCATGTTCTCGACCTTCGGCGGGACGGCGGGGCAGCTGGGCCGACAGTAGATCCGGGTGGTCAGGACGGCGGTGAAGAACCAGCCGTCGAAGCGGGCGTCCTTCGACTGCACGGCCCTTACGCAGCGCTCGGTGTCGGTGTGCATGGCTCCAGGATCCGGGGCGCGGCCGCCTGCGGCTGGCGGTTTTCCGACATCAAGCGTAGGGCCTGAACCGGCCCGCGCCGCAGCCGGACGACAGAGGGCCCCGGATGCCATTGGCATCCGGGGCCCTCACACCTGCCGAGCTCAGCGCAGCGTCGCCGCGCGGGCTTCCCGCCGGTTGTGGCGGAACGTGTTCGCGCGACGGGTCGTCGCGAACAGCGGGATGGTCGCCGCCATCGCGATCTGCAGGGCGCAGCCGGTCTGGAGCAGCAGCTGACCGCCCGGGGCGTCGAACGCCCAGGCCGCCAGCAGCCCCATCGCGCTGATGATCCAGCACAGCATCGCCACCGCGAGGACACCCCGCGGCTTCGGGTACTCGACCCGGCTCACCATCAGCCAGGCCACCCCGATGATCGCCAGCAGCGTCGGGACGAACGGCAGCTCCAGCAGCACGATCGAGACGACCGTCAGCGCGCCGAAGGGGCTCGGCATGCCCTGGAACATGCCGTCCTTCATCGTCACGCAGCTGAATCTCGCGAGTCGCAGCACCACGGCGAGCAGCACCACGATCGCGGCCAGCGCCGACATCTTCTGGTGCGCGTCGACGGCGACCATGCCGTAGACGAGCACGAAGTAGGCCGGAGCCAGGCCGAAGCTGATCAGGTCGGACAGGTTGTCCAGCTCGGCGCCCATCGGCGAGCTGCGCAGCTTGCGGGCCACGATGCCGTCGAAGAGGTCGAAGACCGCGGCGAGCAGCATCAGTATCACTGCCGTCGCGGCGCTGTTGCGGGCCATGCCCGACTCGCCGCTGCCGGTGAGGTGCGGAATGAGGATCCCGGTGGTGGTGAAGTACACCGCCATGAATCCGCACGTCGCGTTACCGAGGGTGAGGGTGTCCGCTATCGACAGCCGCAGCGAGAGCGGCATGTCGTCCTCGGCGGACTCCTCCTCGGCGGGCTCGGGCACCCAGCCGGCGGCCGGAGTCTCAGGGTCAGTCACGGTCAATTCGTGTCACCCCCGCGGTGGTGGCCTGGCCGACCTCGACCGCGACCTCGACACCCTCGGGGAGGTAGATGTCGACGCGGGAGCCGAAGCGGATCAGACCGATGCGTTCGCCCTGCTCCACCTTGGTGCCGGCCGGCAGGTAGGGGACGATGCGACGGGCGACGGCGCCGGCGATCTGCACCATCTCGATGTCGCCGAGCTCGGTGTCGAAGTGCCAGACAACGCGCTCGTTGTTCTCGCTCTCCTTGTTGAACGCCGGGACGAATCCGCCGGGGATGTGCTCCACGGACGTCACCGTGCCCGCGAGGGGCGCGCGGTTGACGTGGACGTTCAGCGGGCTCATGAAGATCGCGACCCGGGTCCGTCCGTCCTTCCACGGCATGATGCTCTGCACCACACCGTCGGCGGGGGAGATGACACGGCCCTGAGCGATCTCACGCTCGGGGTCGCGGAAGAACCACAGCATGCCCGCGGCGAGCGCGGTTGCGGGCACGGCCGCCGCGGCCCAGCGTCCGGACTTGCGGGCCCGGGTGAGGCTGAGCGCCGCGGTGGCGACGGTCGGCAGAAGCCACGGCGATGCTCCGCGCGCGAGGCGTACGCCAAGGAGGCTGTCGCGAGGTGCAGAGGTTTGGCTGTGGGGCATGGATGACCTTCGTAGCGGGTGATTGCCGCGCCGCAAACAGGGGGACGGGACGGCGGCTTTACTGGAATGCTATCGGTTGCGCGCAACAACTGGGCAAGCCAGAAGCCGAGTCGATGACCGTCAGCCAGTGACTGGTAGTGACCCCCCTGCGGCGAATCCATGGATGATTCGCCGCAAAAGGGACATTCAGCCCTGGAGTCGGTACTCCTCAAGCAGGCGTCGCCCGATGATCATTTTCTGGATCTCGGCGGTACCTTCACCGATCAGCAACATCGGAGCCTCTCGGTAGAGACGCTCGATCTCGTACTCCTTCGAGAACCCGTATCCGCCGTGGATCCGGAAGGCGTCCTCGACCACTTCCTTGCAGTACTCGGAGGCGAGGTACTTCGCCATCCCTGCTTCCAGGTCGTTTCGTTCCCCGGAGTCCTTTTTGCGTGCTGCGTTCACCATCATGGCATGAGCGGCTTCGATTTTGGTAGCCATTTCGGCCAGCTTGAACTGGATCGCCTGGTGCTGGGCGATCGGCTTGCCGAAAGTGTGACGTTGCTGGGCATACGAGACACCCAGTTCGAAAGCACGCTGAGCGACGCCGCAGCCACGCGCCGCCACGTTGACGCGGCCGACCTCGACCCCGTCCATCATTTGGTAAAACCCTCGGCCCGTCTCGCCGCCGAGGACCCGATTGGCCGGAATGCGCAGTCCGTCCATGATGAGCTCGGTCGTGTCGACGCCCTTGTAGCCCATCTTGTCGATCTTGCCGGGGATGGTCAGGCCCGGACGGACCTCACCGAAGCCCGGCTCCTTCTCGACGAGGAAGGTCGTCATCGACTTGTGGGGCGCGGTGCCCTCGGGGTGTCCTTCGTCACTGCGCACGAGGACGGCCACCAGGGTGGAGCTGCCGCCGTTCGTCAGCCACATCTTCTGGCCGTTCAGGACGTACTCGTCGCCGTCCTTCACCGCCTTGGACGTGATGGCCGACACGTCCGAGCCGAGGGCCGGCTCGGACATCGAGAACGCGCCGCGCACCTCGCCCAGCGCCATGCGCGGGAGGAAGTAATCCTTCTGCTCCTGCGTGCCGTGCTGCTTGAGCATGTACGCCACGATGAAGTGCGTGTTGATGATGCCCGAGACGGACATCCAGCCGCGCGCGATCTCCTCGACGCACAGGGCGTAGGTGAGGAGCGACTCACCCAGGCCGCCGTACTCCTCCGGGATCATCAGCCCGAAGAGGCCGAGCTCCTTGAGGCCGTCGACGATCGCCTGCGGGTACTCGTCGCGGTGCTCCAGCTCGGTCGCGACCGGGATGATCTCCTTGTCGACGAACTCCCGGACGGTCTTGAGGATCTCCCGCTGGACGTCCGTGAGCCCGGCGGTCTGGGCGAGTCGGGCCATGGCTACTTCCCCTGTTCCTTCAGCTGCGGGCGGCCGGGCTGCTCGCCGCCGCGCTCCTTGATGTACGTCTCGGTCGGGACCATCACCTTGCGCCGGAAGACGCAGACGAGGGTGCCGTCCTGCTTGTAGCCCTTGGTCTCGACGTAGACGATGCCGCGGTCGTTCTTCGACTTCGACGGGGTCTTGTCGAGGACCGTGGTCTCGCCGTAGATCGTGTCGCCGTGGAAGGTCGGCGCCACGTGCCGCAGGGACTCGATCTCCAGGTTGGCGATGGCCTTCCCGGAGACGTCCGGCACGGACATGCCGAGCAGCAGCGAGTAGATGTAGTTGCCCACGACGACGTTCTTGCCGAAGTCGGTCGTGTTCTCGGCGTAGTTGCTGTCCATGTGGAGCGGGTGGTGATTCATGGTCAGCAGACAGAAGAGGTGGTCGTCGTACTCCGTGACCGTCTTTCCGGGCCAGTGCTTGTAGACCGCGCCGACCTCGAACTCCTCGTACGTGCGTCCGAACTGCATGGCTCAGGCCTCCGGGATCTCGAACTTGCTGGTGCGCTGCATGCCCGCGGCCCGGCCCTTGCCCGCGATGACCAGGGCCATCTTGCGGCTGGCCTCGTCGATCATCTCGTCGCCCAGCATCGCCGAGCCCTTCTTGCCGCCGGCCTCCGAGGTGCACCAGTCGTACGCGTCGAGGATCAGCTCGGCGTGGTCGTAGTCCTCCTGCGAGGGGGAGAAGACCTCGTTGGCCGCGTCGACCTGGCCCGGGTGCAGCACCCACTTGCCGTCGAAGCCCAGCGCCGCCGCCCGGCCGGCCACCTCGCGGTAGGCGTCCACGTCACGGATCTGGAGGAAGGGGCCGTCGATCGCCTGGAGGTTGTGCATGCGGGCCGCCATCAGGATCCGCATGAGGATGTAGTGGTAGGCGTCCGCGCCGTAGCCGGGCGGCTGCATGCCCACGACCAGGGACTTCATGTTGATCGAGGCCATGAAGTCGGCCGGGCCGAAGATGATGGTCTCCAGGCGCGGCGAGGCGGCGGCGATCTCGTCGACGTTCACCAGGCCCTTGGCGTTCTCGATCTGCGCCTCGATGCCGATCTTGCCGACCTCGAAGCCCATGGTCTTCTCGATCTGCGTCAGCAGCAGGTCCAGCGCCACGACCTGCTGGGCGTCCTGGACCTTCGGCAGCATGATGCAGTCGAGGTTCTGGCCGGCGCCCTCGACGACCGTGATGACGTCGCGGTACGTCCAGTGCGTGGTCCAGTCGTTGACGCGCACGACCCGGGTCTTGCCCGTCCAGTCGCCGTTGTTCAGCGCGTCCACGATGGTGTGGCGGGCGCCTTCCTTGGCGAGCGGCGCGCAGGCGTCCTCCAGGTCGAGGAAGACCTGGTCGGCCGGCAGGCCCTGGGCCTTCTCCAGGAACCGCGGGTTCGAGCCGGGCACCGCGAGGCAGGAGCGACGCGGGCGGAGACGGTTCACCGGGTGGACAGGCGTGGTCATGCGGGGACCTCCGTGCTTGCAAGGATTTCGAGAGGGGCGAGCTTGTTGGCTTTGCGGATCTCGTCGACGATACGGCCGATGATCTCCGTGATGCCGAAGTCCTTCGGCGTGAAGACGGCGGCGACGCCGGCCGCCTTGAGCGTCACGGCATCCGCGTTCGGAATGATGCCTCCGACGATGACGGGGATGTCACCCGCCCCCGCCGCACGCAGGCGTTCGAGGACGTCCGGGACGAGTGCGCTGTGGGATCCGGACAGGATGGACAGTCCCACGCAGTGCACGTCCTCGGCCAGCGCCGCCGAGGAGATCTCCTCCGGTGTCAGCCTGATGCCCTGGTAGACCACCTCGAAGCCCGCGTCGCGGGCCCGGACGGCGATCTGCTCGGCGCCGTTGGAGTGGCCGTCCAGGCCGGGCTTGCCGACCAGCAGGCGCAGCCGGCCCGAGCCGAGCTCGTCGGCCGTACGGGCCACCTTCTCGCGGACCTCGTGCATCGGCGTGCCGGGCTCGGCGGTGACCGCCACCGGCGCCGAGGAGACCCCGGTCGGGGCGCGGAACTCGCCGAACACCTCGCGCAGCGCGCCCGCCCACTCGCCGGTGGTGACACCCGCCCGGGCGCACTCCAGGGTGGCCTCCATCAGGTTCTCGGTGCCGGCGGCGGCCTCCTTGAGGCGCTCCAGGGCCTGCTGGGTGGTGGGGAAGACGAACGGGTCGCCGTTCCCCTGCCGCTCCGAGGACTCCTGCCGCTCGGCCCGCCAGCGGACGATGCGCTCGACGGTGAGCGCCTCCACCGCGGGGTCCACCGTCATGATGGCGCCGTCCAGGTCGGAGGTGAGCGGGTTCTCCTCCGTCTGCTGGAAGCAGTTCACGCCGACGATCTTGTCCTCGCCGGCCTCGATCCGCGCCCGCCGCTCGGCGTGCGAGGAGACCAGCTGGGACTTCAGGTACCCGGACTCGACGGCCGCCATCGCGCCGCCCATCTCCTGGATCCGGTCGATCTCGGCCAGGCAGTCGGCGACCAGGGAGTCGACTTTGGCTTCGATGACGTGGGATCCGGCGAAGATGTCCTCGTACTCCAGCAGGTCGCTCTCGTGCGCGAGGACCTGCTGGATGCGCAGCGACCACTGCTGGTCCCAGGGCCGGGGCAGGCCCAGCGCCTCGTTCCAGGCGGGCAGCTGCACCGCGCGGGCGCGGGCGTCCTTGGAGAGGGTGACGGCCAGCATCTCCAGCACGATGCGCTGGACGTTGTTCTCCGGCTGCGCCTCGGTCAGGCCCAGGGAGTTGACCTGGACGCCGTACCGGAAGCGGCGCTGCTTCTCGTTCTCGATGCCGTAGCGCTCGCGGGTGACCTTGTCCCAGATGCGGCCGAAGGCGCGCATCTTGCACATCTCCTCGATGAAGCGGACGCCCGCGTTCACGAAGAAGGAGATCCGGGCGACGACCTCGCCGAAGCGCTCCTCGGGCACCTGGCCCGAGTCGCGCACCGAGTCGAGGACGGCGATCGCGGTGGACATCGCGTACGAGATCTCCTGGACCGGGGTGGCCCCGGCCTCCTGGAGGTGGTACGAGCAGATGTTGATCGGGTTCCACTTCGGGATGTGGTTGACCGTGTACGCGATCATGTCCGTCGTCAGGCGGAGCGAGGGCCCCGGCGGGAAGACGTGCGTCCCGCGCGAGAGGTACTCCTTGACGATGTCGTTCTGCGTGGTGCCCTGGAGCTGGGAGATGTCCGCACCCTGCTCCTCGGCGGCCACCTGATAGAGCGCCAGCAGCCACATGGCCGTGGCGTTGATCGTCATCGAGGTGTTCATCTGCTCCAGGGGGATGTCCTGGAACAGCCGCCGCATGTCGCCCAGATGGGAGACCGGGACCCCGACCCGGCCCACCTCGCCGCGGGCGAGGACGTGGTCGGGGTCGTAGCCGGTCTGCGTCGGCAGGTCGAACGCGACCGACAGGCCGGTCTGGCCCTTGGCGAGGTTGCGGCGGTACAGCTCGTTGGACGCCTCGGCCGTGGAGTGGCCGGCGTACGTCCGCATGAGCCACGGACGGTCCTTCTGGCGCTCTGTCATCTCAGGCTGTCCCTTTGGCCTTTGAGGCGTCTCAGACGTTGCGGAAGCGGTTGATGGCGTCGAGGTGCGTCGCGCGCAGCTCGTGGTCGCGCACGCCCAGGCCCTCCTCGGGGGCCAGCGCGAGGACGCCGACCTTGCCCTGGTGGAGGTTGCGGTGGACGTCGTAGGCGGCCTGGCCGGTCTCCTCCAGGGAGTAGACCTTCGACAGGGTGGGGTGGATCTTGCCCTTGGCGATCAGGCGGTTGGCCTCCCACGCCTCGCGGTAGTTGGCGAAGTGCGAGCCGATGATCCGCTTGAGCGACATCCACAGGTAGCGGTTGTCGTACTCGTGCATGTAGCCCGAGGTCGAGGCGCAGGTGGTGATCGTGCCGCCCTTGCGGGTGACGTAGACCGAGGCGCCGAAGGTCTCGCGGCCGGGGTGCTCGAAGACGATGTCGATGTCCTCGCCGCCGGTCAGCTCGCGGATGCGCTTGCCGAAGCGCTTCCACTCCTTCGGGTCCTGGGTGTGCTCGTCCTTCCAGAACTTGTAGCCTTCGGCGTTGCGGTCGATGACCGCCTCCGCGCCCATGGCCCGGCAGATGTCCGCCTTCTCGGGGCTGGAGACCACGCAGATCGGGTTGGCGCCGCCGGCCAGGGCGAACTGGGTGGCGTAGGAGCCCAGGCCACCGCTGGCGCCCCAGATCAGGACGTTGTCGCCCTGCTTCATGCCGGCGCCGTTGCGGGAGACCAGCTGGCGGTAGGCGGTGGAGTTGACCAGGCCGGGGGAGGCGGCCTCCTCCCAGCTCAGGTGGCCGGGCTTCGGCATCAGCTGGTTGGACTTGACCAGCGCGATCTCCGCCAGGCCGCCGAAGTTGGTCTCGAAGCCCCAGATGCGCTGCTCGGGGTCGAGCATCGTGTCGTTGTGGCCGTCGGAGGACTCCAGCTCGACCGAGAGGCAGTGCGCGACGACCTCGTCGCCCGGCTTCCAGGCGTTGACGCCGGGGCCGGTGCGCAGCACGACGCCCGCGAGGTCGGAGCCGATGACGTGGTACGGGAGGTCGTGGCGCTTGGTGAGCTCCGACAGGCGCCCGTAGCGCTCCAGGAAGCTGAAGGTGGACACCGGCTCGAAGATCGAGGTCCACACGGAGTTGTAGTTGACCGACGAGGCCATGACGGCCACCAGGGCCTCGCCCGGGCCGAGCTCCGGCACCGGGACCTGGTCCAGGTGGAGGGACTTGCGCGGGTCCTTCTCGCGTGTCGTCAGCCCCGCGAACATCTCCGCCTCGTCCTTGTGCACGGTGATCGCGCGGTACGAGTCGGGCAGCGGCAGGGCTGCGAAGTCTGCGGCGGTGGCGGACTGCGACTGAATCGCGTCCAGGATGTCCTTCACGGTAGAGCCTCCGGCTAGCGCTGATGAGGGTGCGCTGAGGTGATGACGGGGTGCGTGGAGCGGGTGGGGTGTGCCGTCGGTCCGGCTGTGCGGTGGTGCGGGGCGACGCTCGGTGCAGCGTGCGGTGCCTGGTGACGCAGGCAGTCCGGGGCGCGTTCCGTGCCGTGTGGGCGTGGGTCGCGGGGACGTCCGGACGAGAATCAACGTATGGCACCCCGTGTCACCCGGCAAGGCACCGCGTGCCAAAACTTTCTCTCATTTGCCGATTGACCTGCACCGATGAGCGATGATCGATCAGAGTTACCCGCGAGTAGGGGCAAGCCGGACAAACGAAAGCGGCCACCCCCGGTAACAGGAGTGGCCGCTGTGACGCGAATCGCTTCGTGTGTCGCCAGCTGTGTCGCTACGTGTCTCGCTCCGCGGACTACGTGCCGCGCAGCGCCTCTTCGATGGTCCGCATGACCTCGTCCAGCGGAGCGTCGGTGCGGGCCACCGCCACGAGCACCTCGCCCTGCGTCCGGACGGCGGCCGGCGCGGCCGGCGCCGCCGTCGTGAGGGTGCGGCCCGCGCCGATCCCCGAGCCGAAGGTGTTGCGCACGATCGAGAAGGCGTGGTCCAGCTGCGCCTCCACGTCGCCCTGGCCGCCGGCCCGCAGCCAGCGCCGCAGCACGTGGTTGTGGGCGGTGACCACCGCCGAGGCGGCCACCTCGGCCAGCAGCGGGTCGTCGTTGCCGTCGTGGTGGTCGGTCTCGTCGAAGTGGGCCAGCAGGTAGCGGGTGAACAGCCGCTCGTACCGGGCCACCGAGGCGATCTCCCGCTCCCGCAGCGCCGGCACCTCGCGGGTCAGCCGGTAGCGCTCCACCGACACCGCGGGCGAGGCCGCGTACATCTTCATGACTTCCTTGATCCCGCGGCACACCGTGTCGAGCGGGTGCTCGTGCGCCGGGGCCACGTCCAGGACGGCCTCGGCGCGGGTCAGGGTGTCGTCGTGGTCCGGGAAGATCGCCTCTTCCTTGGACCGGAAGTGCCTGAAGAAGGTCCGGCGCGCCACCCCCGCCGTCGCGGCGATCTCGTCGACCGTCGTCGCCTCGTACCCCTTGGTCGCGAAGAGCTCCATGGCCGCGGCGGCGAGCTCACGGCGCATTTTGAGCCGCTGCGCGGCCGCCTTGGTGCCGGCCGGGCTGTCCGGGGTCTCGGAGGCCGTGGCGGCGCGGGGCGAGGTCTTGGCGGGCTGGGACATAGAGCGAAAGTACTTCATTCGTGCAGGGGAGCGCGCCTGCGGGGGGTGGGAGGGGGATGGATGCGGGGGAGAGCCCGCACTGGGCTCGGGAGGGTAAGTCCGCCGTGAGGGTCCGGCGGACCCGAGCAGCCCTCCCCACGCATCCGGCTCGTGGCCCGACCGATTACCGGCGGGCGGCGTACTCACGGAATCCGCGGCCGGTCTTCCGGCCCAGGCAGCCCGCCGCCACCAGGTGCTCCAGCAGCGCGGACGGGGCCAGACCCGGGTCGCGGAACTCCTTGTGGAGGACCTTCTCGATGGCCAGCGAGACATCGAGGCCGACCACGTCGAGGAGCTCGAACGGCCCCATCGGGTAGCCGGCGCCCAGCTTCATCGCCGCGTCGATCTGGTCGATGCCGGCGTAGTGCTGCTCGACCATCTTGATCGCGTTGTTGAGGTACGGGAACAGCAGCGCGTTCACGATGAAACCGGCACGGTCCCCGCAGTCCACCGGGTGCTTGCGCACCTTCGTGCAGATCTCGCGGACCGTCGCGTGCACGTCGTCGGCGGTCAGGACCGTGCGGACCACCTCGACCAGCTTCATCGCGGGGGCCGGGTTGAAGAAGTGCATGCCGATCACGTCCTGCGGACGCGAGGTCACGCGGGCGATCGCGATCACCGGCAGCGAGGAGGTGGTGGTGGCCAGCACCGCACCCGGCTTGCAGACCTTGTCCAGGGCCGCGAACAGCTCCTGCTTGACCCCGAGGTCCTCGGCGACGGCCTCCACGGCCAGGTCCACGTCGGAGAAGGCGTCCAGCGAACCGGCCGGGGTGATCCGGGCCAGGGTCTGCTCGGCGCCGTCCTGCGTCAGCCGGCCCTTGGACACCGCACGGCCCAAGGACTTGCCGATGGCGGCCTTCGCGGCCTCCGCCTTCTCCTGACTGCGGGCGGCCAGCACCACGTCGAACCCGGCCTGCGCGAAGACCTGGGCGATCCCGCTCGCCATGGTGCCCGAGCCGGCCACGCCGACCGAGCTGACCGGGCGGCCCTCGCCGAGCCGGGCGCCGTCCGTCGGGGTCTGCGCGTCACGGACGACCGTGGAGCTGCCCGCGGCCTCGTACGTGTAGAAGCCGCGGCCCGCCTTCTGCCCGGTCAGGCCCGCCTCGGCGAGCTGTCCCAGGATCGGGGCCGGGGCGTGCAGACGGTCGCCGGAGGAGGTGTACATCGCCTCCAGGACGGTGCGGGCGGTGTCCACGCCGATCAGGTCGAGCAGGGCCAGCGGGCCCATGGGCAGACCGCAGCCGAGCCGCATCGCCGCGTCGATGTCCTCGCGGGAGGCGTACCGCGCCTCGTACATGGCGGCGGCCTGGTTGAGGTAGCCGAACAGCAGGCCGTCGGCGACGAAACCGGGCCGGTCGCCGACCGGGACGGGCTCCTTGCCGAGCTCGCGGGCCAGCTCGGTGACCGTCTCCACGGCCGTCGGCGCGGTCAGGACGCTGGAGGCGACCTCGACCAGCTTCATCGCCGGGACCGGGTGGAAGAAGTGCAGCCCCACCACGCGCTCCGGGCGCTGCGACTCGGCGGCGAGCCGCGTCACCGACAGGGCGTTCGTGCCGGTGGCCAGGATCGTGTCGGGCCGCACGATGGCGTCGAGCTCGCGGAACACCTGCTGCTTGAGCTCGTACGACTCCGGCACGACCTCGATGACGAGGTCGGCCTCGGCGGCGGCGCCCAGGTCGGTGTAGGTGCGGAAGCGGGCGAGGACGTCCGTCCGCTCCTGCTCGGTGAGCCGCTCCTTGGTGACGGAGCGGGCGGTCGCCGCGGCGAGGGAGTCCGCGGCCCGGCGGGCGGCGGTCTGGCTGATGTCGATGCCGATGACCTCGCGGCCGGCCCGGGCGAGGACCTCGGCGATGCCGGTGCCCATCGTGCCGAGTCCGACGACGGCGATGGTCTGGAGGGTGGGCTGACTGGACTGACGGTCCATCGAGGGACTCCAGTGGAAGAGGGTGACGACTGGGGAGCGCGCGGCGCACAGCGCGCGCTGATGCCGTACGACAGAGCCGTGCGGTGAAGAGCCCGGAGAGAGGGCCCGGAGGGGGAAGAGCACCCAGGGGAGGTGACCCAGCGGGTGGAAGCGGCGCGACCCTGTCCCGGGGGGCGCCGTGCAGAACGAACCGACCGGCACGGGGCGGCTGCGTCACCAGGCCGCCCTCGTACGTGTTGTAAGGACAGTAACTCGCCGGTAACTGCTGCGCCAGAGCGCGGAGATGTGACCTGTACCGCCCAAATGTACCGATCATCGATCATCGATCAACCGGGGTCGCCACCCATCCGGGAGAACCCGGCACGGCGCCGCTCCTGGCGCCCTAGGGTGGCCGCGTGAACGACGTGCTGGAACGCCTGCGGGCGGAGGCCGGTCAGTCGCCCGCGTACGAGGCGCTGCGCGCGGCCGGCCCCGACGAACTGGCGGCCTCCCTGACCTCGGCCGGGCTGCCCCTGTGGGCCCGCGAGCTGGCCGCCTACCGGCTGGGCCTCGCCGGAGACCGCCGCGCCTTCGAGTCCCTGGTGCTGCTCCTCAACCACCGCGACCCGCCGCGCTGCGCGGCCGCCGCCGAGGCGCTCGCCGTGCTGGACGACCCCCGCACCGCCCGCGCGGCGGCGGCCCTCGCCACCAACGCCCTGCGCACGGCCTACGCACTCCAGCCCGTCCGGCTGCTCACCGCACTGCGCGCCCCGGAGTCCGTACCGGCCCTGCTGGCCACCCTCGCCCGGCTGCTGTCCCCGAACGATCCGTACTGGCGGGTGGCCCTGGCCTGCGTCGAGGGCCTCGGGGCGCTGGCCGACCCCCGTGCCCGCGAGCTCCTCGTGCGCGCCCAGTCCCACCCCCGTCTCGCGGTGGCGGCGACGGCCGCCCTGCGCGGGCTGCCGCCCGGCTGACCGGGCGGGGTCCCCGGATCAGGCCGGCTCGGCCGGGACGACCGCGAAGGCCTCCACCTCCAGGAGGAGCTCGGGGCGGAAGAGGGCCGCGACCTGGACGGCTGAGGAGGCCGGCAGCCGGTCCGCGGGGATGACGGCGTCGCGGGCCGCCCGTACCGCCGGCAGGTGGGCCACGTCGGTGACGAAGTAGGTCAGCTTCACGACGTCGTCGAAGGTGGCCCCGGCCGCCGCCAGGCACCGGCGCAGGTTCTCGAACACCTGGCGGGCCTGGGCGGCGGCGTCGCCCTCGCCGACCACCTCGCCCTTCTCGTCGAAGGCGCACTGACCGGAGACGGCGACGAACCGTCCGGTGCCCCAGACGACATGGCTGTATCCGGTCCCGGGACTGACGCCCTGCGGGGCGTGCACGCGGGTCAGGTGGCTGCGTTCAGGCGTGGTGGTCATGGGCATGATCTTGCCCGGGGAAGATCAGCCGCGGAAGCCCAGCAGACCGTGCAGGGCCGCGCCGCCCGCGGAGGACGGGACCGCGCGCGTCGCCGTGGTCGGCTTCGGGGGCGCCTGCGCGGCGCACGTGGCGTCCGCGGCCTGCCCCGTCCTCAGGTACGCCGCCACCTTCTCGTCCAGGCACTTGTTCCCGCTCAGCGCGATGCCGTGGTTGCCGCCGCCCTCCTCGACCACCAGGGCCGAGCCCTTCAGCTTGTCCTGCATGCTCAGCGCCCCCTGGAAGGGGGTCGCCGCGTCCTCCGTCGCCTGGAGCAGGAGCGCGGGCGGGAGGTCCGCGTTGGTCACGTCCGGGGCCTGGAGCGGCTCCGCCGGCCAGAACGCGCACGGAGCGTTGTACCAGGCGTTGTTCCAGGTCATGAAGGGCGCGGCGGCGTGGGTGCTCCACATGTCAGCGCGCCACTGGTTCCAGTCCTTCGGCCAGGCCGAGTCCCGGCACTGGACCGCCGTGTAGACGCTGTAGCCGTTGCCCGCGGAGGGCTCCACCGCGCCGAACCGCTCGTACGCCGCCACCAGCGGCTTCGGGTCCTTGCCCACCGCGTACGCCGCGAACGCCTCGGCGAGGCTCGGCCAGTAGCCGTTGTAGTAGCCGCCGGGCATGAAGGTGTCCTCCAGCTCGGCCGCGCCCACCTTGCCGCCCGCCGGCGTCGTGCGCAGCGCGTCCCGCATCGCGTACCAGCGCTCCTCCACCGCCTCGGGGTCGGTGCCGAGCCGATAGGTGGCGTCGTGCTCCGCCACCCAGGCCAGGAAGGCCTTGTGGCGGGCGTCGAAGGCCTTGTCCTGGGCGAGGTTGTCCTCGTACCAGACGCCGTTCGGGTCGACCACGGAGTCCAGGACGAGCCGGTGCACCCGGCCCGGGTGGAGCTTGGCGTACACCGCGCCCAGGTAGGTGCCGTAGGAGTAGCCGAAGTAGCTGATCCGCTCCGCGCCGAGGGCCGCGCGCAGCACCTCGATGTCCCGGGCGGCCGACACCGTGCCGATGTGCGGGAGCACGTCCGCGTGCTTGCTCCCGCAGGACTCGGCGAAGGAGCGGACCCGGTCCAGGTTGGCCTGCTCGGTCGCCTCGTCGACGGGTACGGAGTCCGGCCGGACGGGGGCGAAGTGGCCGGGCGCGCAGTCGAGGGCGGGCTCGCTCCTGCCGACGCCCCGGGGATCGAAGCCGATCACGTCGTACTGGCCGGCCACGTCCTTGGGGAGGGCGGAGGCGACGAAACCGGCCAGGCCGCGACCGCTGCCGCCCGGGCCGCCGGGGTTGACCAGCAGCGGGCCCTGCGAGGTGGCGGCGGTGTGGGGGACCCGGGTCAGCGCGAGGGTGATCTGGCGGCCGCCGGGCCGGTCGTGGTCGAGGGGCACCTTGAGGGACGCGCACTGCAGCGTCGTGTAGCGGGGGGTCGCGCAGCCGGTCCAGCGCAGCGGGGCCTGCTTCGGCGCCGGGGCGGGCGGGGCCGCCGAGGCCGCCGGGGCGGCGGTGACCGGGCCCGCGAGGGCGGCGGCGACGGTGGAGATCGCCAGCAGGACGGCGGCGCGCTTCTTCAAGGGGTGCAGCATGGGGCCTCCCAGCCGAGGGTTCTGGGCGGAATCGTCCCGGAAACCGTGCCCGGAAGCCGGGATTGGGCCGCCCATTGGCCCGATGTGATGACCGTTCAGGGGCCGTCCGAGGTCACCACGGGGTGAGCCGGAGGGGCCCGGTCGCCACCGGCCCGGCCGTGCGCCCGGGCGCGGCGACGGCGAGCGCGGCGCCGCGCCGGGCCGGCCCGGTGCCGAAGTGCGCCGCCGGAGCGCGGACTTGGCGGGTGATCCACGGCCGGTACCGGGTGGGCGCGTACGGCCCGGCCGCATGCATCCGCTCGTACCCTGCGACGAGGCGGGGTGGTGCTCGCCCCGCCGGGCCGCGAACCACTCGCGCGCCCCGGGCCGCAGATGGAGTACGAGGGGTGTCACGGAGGCGGCGCCGCGAGGCGGCGGCGGCCCGGACGGCGTCGTGCGGCCGCTCGGGGCGTCACCGAGGAGGGCGTCCGCCTCCGCCGTCGCGGCCGACCCGGATTTGGGCCCCCGCCCCGGAGGTGGTTGGCTTCGCGGTGAGACGCGGACACAACTGCTGGAGGAACAGCTATGGGGCAGGTCGAGGCCACCACGGAGCGGATCATCGCAGCCGACGCGGAGACGGTGTTCGACGCGCTGGCGGACTACACCGGGATCCGGGGGAAGGTGCTGCCCGAGCACTTCAGCGAGTACGAAGTGCGCGAAGGCGGCGACGGCGAGGGCACCCTGGTGCACTGGAAGCTCCAGGCCACCAGCAAGCGCGTGCGGGACTGCCTGCTGGAGGTCACCGAGCCCACCGACGGGCAGCTGGTGGAGAAGGACCGCAACTCCTCCATGGTCACCACCTGGCTGGTCACCCCGGCCGGTGAGGGCAAGTCCAAGGTCGTGGTCTCCACCGTGTGGAACGGCGCCGGCGGCATCGGCGGCTTCTTCGAGCGCACCTTCGCGCCCAAGGGACTCGCCCGGATCTACGACACCCTGCTGGCCAACCTGGCCGCCGAAGTAGAGGCCTGAGACGGGGAGTTGCTTCGGCGGAGGCCTGCCGGGGCCGCCACACGTGGGCCGCACGCGGGCCGTGGGCGGCTCACCGGATCGGGTGGATTTCCCGGCCCGCGTGAGCCGCAGGCCCCCCGTCGGCTCCCGCTGGCCCGCCGACGCGCCCGGGGCGCATGACCCCGGGCCGCTCCCGGCGCCGGACGGTTAGGCTGGGCGTCGCGCGCGACCGCGCAACCGACCGCCCGGGGGCCCGATGAAGATCCTCATCTCCGCTGACATGGAAGGCGCCACCGGCGTCACCTGGCCCGCCGACGTGATGCCCGGCACCCCGCAGTGGGAGCGCTGCCGGGGGCTGTTCACCTCGGACGTCAACGCCGCCGTCCTCGGCTTCTACGACGGCGGCGCCGACCAGGTCCTCATCAACGAGGCCCACTCCACCATGCGCAACCTGCTGCTGGAGGACCTCGACGCCCGCGCCGAGATGATCACCGGCCGCCACAAGTCCCTCTCCATGGTCGAGGGCGTCCAGCACGGTGACGTCGACGGGATCGCCTTCGTCGGCTACCACACCGGCGCCGGCTCCGAGGGCGTCCTGGCCCACACCTACCTCGCCAACTCCATCACCGGCGTCTGGGTCAACGGGGTGCGCGCCAGCGAGGGCCTGCTCAACGCCCATGTGGTCGCCGAGTGCGGTGTCCCGGTCGTCCTGGTCACCGGCGACGACCTCACCTGTGCGGACGCCGCCGGCTACGCCCCGGAGGCGGTGACCGTCGCGGTCAAGGACCACGTCTCGCGGTACGCCGCCGTGTGCCGGACCCCCGCCCGCACCGCCGCCGACATCCGGGCCGCCGCCAAACAGGCCACCGCCCTGGCCGTGCGGCACGAGCCGGTGCGGGGCGGCCCCTTCACCGTGGAGCTGGAGTTCGACGCCGAGCACCTGGCCCTGGCCGCCACGGTGGTTCCCGGTGCGGAGCGGTGCGGGGAGCGCAGGGTCGCGTACACCAGCGAGACGATGTACGAGGGGATCCGCACCTTCAAGGCGGTCACGACGGTCGTGTCGGCGGCCGTGGAGGAGCAGTATGGCTGACATGCACGCACTCCATACCGAGACCCCGATCGAACAGGCAGACGCCGTCGGCGCCGTCGCCGCCGTCGACGAGAGGGCCCTCGCCGAGGCCGTCGAGTTCACCTCCGACCTCATCAGGATCGACACCACCAACCGGGGCGGCGGCGACTGCCGCGAACGCCCCGCCGCCGAATACGTCGCCGAGCGGCTCGCCGCCGCAGGCCTGGAGCCGGTCCTGCTGGAGCGCACCCCGGGCCGCACCAACGTGGTCGCGCGGATCGAGGGGACCGACCCCGGCGCCGAGGCCCTCCTGGTCCACGGCCACCTGGACGTGGTCCCGGCCGAGGCCTCCGACTGGAGCGTGGACCCCTTCTCGGGCGAGGTCCGCGACGGCGTGGTCTGGGGCCGCGGCGCCGTCGACATGAAGAACATGGACGCGATGGTCCTGGCCGTCGTACGGGCCTGGGCGCGCGCCGGAGTGAAGCCGCGCCGCGACATCGTGATCGCCTACACCGCCGACGAGGAGGACAGCGCCGTCGACGGCTCCGGCTTCCTCGCCGACCGGCACCCGCACCTCTTCGAAGGCTGCACGGAGGGCATCAGCGAGTCCGGGGCCTTCACCGTGCACGCCGGACGCGGCCAGGCGCTCTACCCGATCGCGGCGGGCGAACGCGGCACCGCCTGGCTGAAGTTGACCGCGCACGGCACCGCCGGTCACGGCTCCAAGCCCAACCGGGCCAATGCCGTCAGCCGGCTCGCCGCCGCCGTGGCGCGGATCGGCGCGTACGAGTGGCCGGTCCAGCTCACCGACACCGTCACCGCCTGCATCGTCGAACTCGCCGCCGTACAGGGCCTGTCGGTCGACCCCCGGCAGCCCGGCTTCGACCTCGACGCGGTGCTCGACAAGCTCGGCCCGGCCGCCGTCCTCGTCGAGGCGACCGCCCGCAACAGCGCCAACCCCACCATGCTCAGCGCCGGTTACAAGCTCAACGTGATCCCCGGCGAGGCCACCGGCTACGTCGACGGCCGGATGGTGCCGGGCGGCGAGGCCGCTTTCATCGCCACCCTGGACGAACTCACCGGACCCGACGTGAAGTGGGAGTTCCAGCACCGGGAGGTCGCCCTTCAGGCTCCCGTGGACGGGCGGACCTTCGCCGTCCTGCGCGAGTCGGTCGAACGCTTCGACCCGGACGGGCACGTGGTGCCCTTCTGCATGGCGGGCGGGACCGACGCCAAGCAGTTCTCCCGCCTCGGGATCACCGGCTACGGCTTCTCCCCCCTGAAGCTGCCGCCCGGCTTCGACTACTGGGCGCTCTTCCACGGGGTGGACGAGCGGGTGCCCGTGGAGGCGCTGCACTTCGGCGTCCGCGTCCTCGACCGCGCCCTGCGGGCCCTGTGAGGGAGAACCGGTGATGGCGGCGCCGACCCTGCCCTACGGAAGCTGGCCGTCCCCCATCGACGCCGCGCTCGCCGCCTCCCTGGACGGGCGGCCCGAGTACGTGGGCACGGTCGGCCCCGAGGTCTGGTGGACCGAGCCCCGGCCGGCCGAGGGCGGCCGCCGGACCCTGGTCCGCCTGCCCGCCGACGGCGGACCCGCGGTCACGGTGCTGCCCCCGCCGTGGAACGTGCGCAGCCGCCTCACCGAGTACGGCGGCCGGCCCTGGGCCGCGGCGCAGCGGCCCGACGGCGGGCCGCTGCTGGTCTTCGTCCACTTCGCCGACCAGCGGCTGTACGCCTACGAGCCGGACGCGCCCGGGGGCGCCGCGCCGCGGCCCCTCACCCCCGTCTCGGCGACCGGCGGCGGGCTGCGCTGGGCCGACCCCGTGCTGCGCGGCGGTGAGGTCTGGTGCGTGCTGGAGGAGTTCACCGGGCCCGCCCCGACCGATGTGCGCCGGGTGCCGGCCGCCGTCCCGCTGGACGGCTCGGCGGCCGGGGACCGGGGCGCCGTAAGGGAGTTGACCGATGACCGGCACCGGTTCACCACCGGGCCGCGGCTCTCCCCGGACGGCCGGCGCGCCGCCTGGCTGGTCTGGGACCATCCCCGGATGCCCTGGGACGGCACCGAACTGAAGCTGGCCGAGGTCACCGCCGACGGGACACTGGCCGAGGCCCGCACCGTGCTCGGCGGCCCCACCGAGTCCGTCGCCCAGGTGGAGTGGACGGCCGGCGGGTCCCTCCTCGCGGTCAGCGACCGCGGCGGCTGGTGGAACCCGTACCGGGTGGATCCGGACACGGGCGAGGCCGTCAACCTGTGCCCGCGCGAGGAGGAGTTCGGCGGCCCGCTGTGGAAGACCGGGCTCTGCTGGCTCGCCCCGCTGCCTGGGGGCACCTCCCAGGCCGAAGGCTCGGGGGGAGAGCTCGTCGCCGTCCTGCACGGCCAGGGCGCCCCGGTGCTGGGCATCCTGGACCCGGAGAGCGGCGACCTGGTGGACGCGGCCGGGCCGTGGACGGCCTGGCAGCCGACGCTCGCCGTGCACGGCACCCGGGTCTACGGGGTCGCCGCCAGCCCGCGCAGCGCGTACGAGGTGGTCGAGCTGGACACCGCCACCGGGCACGCCCGGGTCGTCGGCGCGCGCGGGGTGGATCCGGTGGACCCGGCGTACTACCCGGAGCCGCAGAGCCGCACCTTCCTCGGCCCCGATGACCGGGAGATCCACGCGCACGTCTACCCGCCGCACCACCCCGCCTGCCGGGCCGCCGCCGACGAACTGCCCCCGTACGTGGTGTGGGCGCACGGCGGACCCACCGATCACGTGCCGCCCGTACTCGACCTGCACATCGCCTACTTCACCTCGCGCGGCATCGGCGTGGTCGAGGTCAACTACGGCGGCTCCACCGGCTACGGCCGCGCCTACCGGGAGCGGCTGCGCGGGCAGTGGGGCGTGGTGGACGTGGAGGACTGCGCGGCGGTGGCCCGGGCACTGGCCGCCGAGGGCACCGCCGATCCCGCCCGGCTCGCCGTGCGCGGCGGCAGCGCGGGCGGCTGGACGGCGGCGGCCTCGCTGGCCGCCACCGACCTGTACGCGTGCGCGGCGATCATCTACCCGGTGCTGGACCTGACCGGCTTCGCCGAGGAGACCCACGACCTGGAGTCCCGCTACATCGACAGCCTGGCGGGGCCCCCGCAGACCCTCGCCGTGATCAACCGCGAGCGCTCCCCGGTGGCCCGCGCCGACCGGATCACGGCGCCGTTCGTCCTGCTCCAGGGGCTGGACGACGCGGTGTGCCCACCGGCCCAGGCGGAGCGCTTCCTGGCCGCCCTACGGGACCGTCCGGCCCCGCAGGCGCCGGTGCCGCACGCCTACGTGGCCTTCGAGGGCGAGGGCCACGGCTTCCGCCGGGCGGACACGATGATCCGGGCACTGGAGGCGGAACTCTCCCTGTACGCCCAGGTCTTCGGGATCGAGCGGACCGACATCCCCCGGCTGGATCTCACGCTGTGACCGGAGAGGTTCACCGGGTTCGGAGCCAGACCCGCAGCGGGCCGATCGGGGTGAAGCCGTGGCGGAGCGCCGTGGCCAGGTCGTCCCCGGACTCGTAGCCGACCACGTCCAGGCCGGGCCAGCGGGCGCCCACCTCGGCGAGGACGCCGGCCCAGGCCGCGTCCGTGTCCGCGGCGGACGCGGCGGACGCGGCGGACGCCCCGGCCCCGGCGAACAGGTTGGAGACGCCGACGACTCCCGAGGCCCGGTTCGCGACGGCGCCGGCGACGACGCGGCCGTCGCGGCGGCCCGCCAGGAAGGCGATGTCCTCGGTGAGGAGGGCGGGGCGGAACAGCCCGCTGCTCCCCTCGCCGTCCCAGGCGGCCTCCCAGGCCTCCAGCTCGCCCGCGGTGGCCACCCGCGTCCACTCCAGGCCGCCCGAGGCCGCCGGCGGAACCGGGGCTCCGGCCGGGCGGTGGATCCACTGGGCCTCGAAGAGCACCTCGAAGCCGTCCCCGGTCAGGTCCAGGGCGGCGAAGCTGTCCTTCACCGAGCAGCCCGGGCTGTCCGTGTCGATCCCCCGGAGCACGCGCGGCGCCGCCACGGACGCGTCCAGGGTCACCGCGTCGGGATACAGCGGCGGGGTCCTGTGCGCGCTGAGCCACAACCGCCGGTCGTCGTAGTGCGGCGACAGGCCGTGTGCGGAGCACACCGCGTCGCACCATGCGGCGTTGTTCAGCGCTGCCGCGAGCAGCGCCGTGTTCGTCTCGTCCGTGATCACCACCGGGATGATGCCACAGCCCCGCGCCCGTCCCGTGATCATGTGAACGGACGCGGATGTTAGCTTCCCTTCCGTGAGCGAGCACCAGGAGGAGACCAGGGCGGCCTACGACGGGGTCGTCGAGCTGTACGCGTCGTTGTTCGCCGACCGGCTGGAGACCCAGCCGTTCGCGCGGGCCATGATCACCACGTTCGCCGAGCTGGTGCGCGCGACGGGGAACCGGCGGGCCGCCGACGTCGGCTGCGGGCCCGGGCATCTGACCGCCCTGCTGGGCGAGTTCGGGCTGGACGCCTTCGGGCTCGACCTCTCTCCGGGCATGATCGGCCACGCCCGGCGGGCCCATCCGGCGCTGCGGTTCGAGGAGGCGAGGATGGAGGCCCTGCCCGTCGGGGACCGCGCGCTCGGCGGCGTACTGGCCCACTACTCGATGATCCACACCCCGCCCGCGGAACTGCCCGCCCTCCTCGCCGAGCAGGTGCGCGTCCTGGCGCCGGGCGGTCTGCTCCTGGTCTCGTTCTTCGCGACCGAGGGACCGGAGCCGGTCCGCTTCGACCACAAGGTGACGCCCGCCTACAGCTGGCCGGTGGACCGGTTCGCCGCGCTGCTGACCGGGGCCGGGCTCGTCCCCTTCGCCCGGCTGCTCCACGACCCGGCCTCCGAGCGGGGCTTCCTCGACGCCCACGTGCTGGCCCGCCTCCCGCACCCGACCGCCCCCGCCGACCGGAACCCGGAGCCCTGAGAGCCGTGACGACGTCTTCGAACCACCTGCGCCAGGGTGTACGGGTGGGCCTGCGGCCCTTCCGGCTCGCCGACGGCCCCGAGTTCACCGCGCGCGTGCGCGAGAGCCGGCGCCTGCACCACCCCTGGCTCTCCCCGCCCGCCACGATCGAGGAGTACGAGCCCTACGCGGCCCGGCTCGCCGAGGGGGACGTCCGGGCGGGGTTCCTCGTGTGCGAGCTCGGCACCGGGGCGCTGGCCGGGTTCGTCAACGTCAACAACATCGTGCGCCGCGCCTTCCAGTGCGGAGCCCTCGGCTACGGTGCCTTCGCGCACGCCGCCGGACGCGGACTGATGCGCGAAGCCCTCGGGCTCGTCCTCGCCCACGCCTTCGCCCCGGCCGCCGAGGGCGGCCTCGCACTGCACCGCCTGGAGGCCAACATCCAGCCCGCCAACGCCGCTTCGATCGCGCTGGTCCGCGGCTCGGGCTTCCGCCGGGAGGGCCTCTCCCCGGACTTCCTCCACGTCGACGGCGCCTGGCGCGACCACGAACGGTGGGCGATCACGGCCGAAATGCCGCGCGCCTAGCAGGCGAGTGGAACAGGATGGGAGCATGCGAAGCCTCGTACTGCTCGACGCCCCGTCCAACCTCGGCCTGCGTCCGCCCGCGCCCGGTACCGTACCCGGCGTCTACAAGCTCGCCGGGGCCCTGCGCGAACAGGGCCTGCTGGCCCGGCTCGGCGCGCGCGAGGGCGGGGTGGTCGTCCCGCCGCGCTACGACCGCGGCGACTGGAAGGAGGGCGACGGCGTCTTCCACGCCGACGCCATCGCCGCGTACACCGTCACCCTCGCCGACCGGATCGAACGGCACCTGAGAGCCGGGGAGTTCCCCGTCGTGCTCGGCGGGGACTGCTCGATCCAGCTCGGCGCCGCCCTCGCCATGCGCCGGCTCGGGCGGTACGGGCTCGCCGCGATCGACGGCTCCGCCGACTTCCGCCACCCCGGCAACGAAGCCGTGAACGGGCCCGTCGGCGCCGTCGGCGGCGAGGAGCTGGCCCTCTCCACCGGGCGCGGCCAGCCCGAACTCGCCGACCTGGAGGGCCTCTCGCCGTACCTGCGCGACGAGGACGTACGGCTCTTCGGGGTCCGGGACGGCGATCCGGACCTCCCGGAGCTGCGCGCGGCCGGGATCTTCACTGCCACCGTCGGCGGGATCCGCGACCGCGGCGCCGGGCCGGTCGCGCGCCTCGCACTGGACGGGCTGCACCCGCCGGCCACCGCCGGATTCTGGGTGCACCTGGACGCCGACGTCCTGGACCCGAGCGTCATGCCGGCCGTCGACAGCCCCGACCCCGGCGGCCTGGTCCCCGACGAACTGGCGGAACTGCTGGCGGTGCTGGTGAGCTCCCCGCGCTGCGTCGGGATCAACGTCACGATCTACGACCCGGACCTGGACCCGGACGGACGTGCGGGAGCCCTGCTCTCCGACCTGGTGGCGGGGGCCTTCGCGTCATCCTGACCGGTGGTGATCCGCCGAACCCCTGTGCAGAGGCCGCCGGGGCGTGTTCCCTTTCCTCATGGCCACCACCGTCCGCCGCGCCGTACTGACCCTTCCCGCAGCCCCGTTGGGCTCCGAGAACCCGCTGCCCGCCCTGCGCGCGCCCGACGGCGTCCACGCCGTCGGGCCGGGGGGCCCGGCCGAGAGCTCCCGCGACGGGATGCCGCGCGGCATGGCGCGCCAGATCGGCTACGAGCCGCTGCGCTCGCTGCTGCCCGTCCGGATCCGCGACGGGTACCGGCGGGAGCGCTCGGAGCAGGAGTTCGCGTCGATCGTCATCGAGAACGAGCACCTGCGGGTCACCGTGCTGCCGGAGCTCGGCGGGCGCGTCCACTCGCTCGTGCACCTGCCGACCGGGCGGGAACTCCTCTACCGCAACCCGGTGTTCCAGCCCGCCCACTTCGCCCTGAACGGGGCCTGGTTCTCCGGCGGCATCGAATGGAACACGGGCGCGACCGGCCACACCACCTTGTCCTGCGCCCCGTTGCACGCCGCGCTCGTCCCCGCACCGGACGGCGGCGTGATGGTCCGGCTGTGGGAGTGGGAACGGCTGCGCGACCTGCCCTTCCAGGTGGACCTGTGGCTGCCGGAGGACTCGGAGTTCCTCTACGTCGGCGTCCGCGTGCGCAATCCGCACGAGCGGCCCGCGCCCGTGTACTGGTGGTCGAACACCGCCGTCCCGGAGGACGCGGGCACGCGCGTGCTCGCCCCCGCGGACCAGGCCTGGCACTTCGGCTACGAGCGCGCGCTGCGCCGCGTCCCCGTACCGCGCTGGGAGGGCGCGGACCGTACGTACCCCCTGCGCAGCGAGTACCCGGCCGACTTCTTCTACGAGGTGCAGGACGCGGCCCGGCCCTGGATCGCCTCGCTGGACGCGGAGGGGCGGGGGCTCGTACAGACCTCCACGGGGCGGCTGAGCGGGCGCAAGCTGTTCGTGTGGGGCTCGGGCGGTGGCGGCCGGCGCTGGCAGGAGTGGCTGACCGAGCCGGGCACGGGCGGCTACGCGGAGATCCAGGCGGGCCTGGCCACGACCCAGCTGGAGCACGTACGGCTGGAGGGCGGGGCGGAGTTCAGCTGGCTGGAGGCGTACGGGCCGCTGGCCGCGGAGCCCGCCGCGGTACACGGCGAGGACTGGGCCGCGGCCCGCGCCGCGGCGCAGGACGCCCTGGCGCGGGCGCTCCCGGCCGACCGGGTGGAGGCGGCGTACGCGGCGTGGCGCGCCGGCGCGGCCGACGCCGAGCCGGGGGAGCGGCTGGCGGTGGGCTCGGGCTGGGGCACGCTGGAGGTGCTGTGCGGGGGGTTCGAGCTGCCGGGCACGCCCTTCGAGGAGTCCGCGCTCGGCGAGGAGCAGGAGCCGTGGCTGGAGCTGTGGCGCACGGGCGTCTTCCCCGCCCCGCGCCGGGCGGCCCCGCCGGGGCCGAGCCTGGTCGCCGCGCACTGGCGGGACATGCTGGAGACCGCCCCGGCGGATCCGCTGACCGAGTACCACCTGGGGGTCGCCCAGTGGCACGCCGGCGATGTGGCCCAGGCGGTGCGCAGCTGGGAGCGCGGGCTGGCGCTCGCCCCTTCGCGCTGGCCGCTGCTGCGCTGCCTGGCGGTGGCGGACGCCCTGGCCGGTGATCCGGAGCGGGCGGCCGACGGGTATGCGGCGGCCTTCGAGGACCTGGCGGGCGAGAGCCGGGGCGGCGAACTGTGGACGGCCGCGGAGGCGGCGCTCGGCCGGGAGGCGATGGCGGCCCTCCTCGACGCCGGCCGGCTGCCGCAGGCCCGCGCCGTCTGGGACCGGCTGCGGCCCGCCCTGCGCGAGGAGGGCCGGATGCGGCTGCTCGCGGCGCGGTTGCTGGCGGCGGAGGGCCATGTGGCGGCGGCCCGGCGGGTCTTCGAGGACGGCTTCGAACTCCCGGACCTGAGGGAGGGTGAGGAGGTCCTGTCCGAGGTCTGGTCCGCCCTCACCGACCGCCCGCTGCCGCCGCACTACGACTTCCGCATGCGCCCGCCTACTTCTTGATCCTGTCGATGCAGAGCACGAACTGGTTGCCGGACCGGCGCCGCGACCCGCCGCTCTGCTCCTGGTAGCCGATGTCCGCCGTGCCCTGGCACTTGGAGGTGTCCAGCGTGTCCTTGTGCACCTGGACCACCTTGTACTCGGCCTCGGTGCCGCCGCACGTGACGACCTGGAGGTCGGGGGAGATCGTGGTGCCGTTGTTCTTGAGACAGTCGCCGACCTTGGCCTGGTCCGCGTCGTCGCGGCTCAGGAAGTAGCCCACCGCGACGACGACGAGGGCGATCACGACACCGATGATCTTGAGGGTCTTCATGACGCCCAGGCCCCCGCTGCGGGCCGGCGGCGCCGGGGGAGCGGACCACTGCTGCTGGGGCGGGAAACCCTGCGGTTGCGGCGCGGCGCCGTACGGCGGCTGAGCCTGCTGCTGCGGCTGCCCCCACCCGGGCTGCTGCGGCTGCCCGTATCCCGGCTGGGGCGGGTATCCCTGCGGCTGCTGGCCGTACGGGCCGGGGCCCTGCTGCGGTGGGTGGGTCATAGGGCGTTCCCCCAGTAAGCGTGCGGTAAAGATTGACGCGTGCACGCTATATCAAGCCGTGATCGCCTCCGCACGGCGGCTGCCCGGAGTCAGGCCCGGCACAGGACCTCGGCGTTCAGGACCGAGAACCAGGCGTCGGGCTCCGCGCCCCAGGCGTGCCAGGCCTCGGCGACGGCGGCCAGGTCCCCGGCCGTGGCGTGGCCGCCGCCGGTGGCGACGGTCGCGTAGGCGGAGGCCCCCGTGCGGTCCGCCCACAGACCCGTCCACCAGGCGATCTCCTCCGGGGTGGAGAAGCACCAGGACGTGGCGGAGCAGGTCACGTCGGTGAAGCCGGCCGCCCGGGCCCAGGAGCGCAGCCGACGGCCCGCGTCCGGTTCGCCGCCGTTGGCGCGGGCGACCCGCCGGTACAGGTCCAGCCAGTCGTCCAGGCCCGCCGAGTGCGGGTACCAGGTCATTGCCGCGTAGTCGGCGTCGCGCGCGGCCACGATCCCGCCCGGGCGGCACACGCGCCGCATCTCGCGCAGCGCCCGTACGGGGTCGCCGACGTGCTGCAGGACCTGATGGGCGTGGACCACGTCGAAGGAGTCGTCCGGGAAGTCCAGCGCGTGGACGTCCGCCGTGCGGAAGGTGATCGCCGCGCTCAGGCCGCGTTCCGCCGCGTGGGCGCGGGCCTGCTCCACGACGTCCTGCGCCGCGTCGACCGCCGTGACGTGGCCGCCGGGCGCGACCAGCTCCGCCAGGTCGGCGGTGATCGTGCCCGGGCCGCAGCCGACGTCCAGGACCGACATCCCCGGGCGCAGTGCGCCGATCAGGTACGCGGCCGAGTTCTCGGCGGTGCGCCAGCGGTGCGAGCGCAGTACCGATTCGTGGTGGCCGTGGGTGTAGACGGCGGTCTCCTTGGCGGCGTTCATGGTCTGACCCCTCCTCGTCGAAGCGTTGGTCCCACCGTAAGCGATCAGTTCGCGATGCGAGACCGGCGTTTTGACATGTGGACACGCTCCTTGTGATGCAAGGGGGTTGGCGGGGTCGGTGGCAGGGGGACGCGGGTGCGAGGAGAGTGGCAGCAGGGGAAGAGCCCGCGGTGAAGGACGGTGAGGGCCATGCCGGAGGACGCGCTGCTCGAACGGCACGCCGAGGCGCTGCGGCTCTTCGGCGCGTACGTGCGCGCCGTCAAGGACGACCAGTGGGACGCGCCGACCCCGTGCGCGGAGTGGAACGTACGGGACCTGGTCAATCACGTCACCGGGGAGCAACTGTGGATCCCGCCGCTGGTCACCGAGGGCCGCACCGTCGAGGAGGTCGGCGACGCGCTCTCCGGGGACGTGCTGGGTGAGGACCCGGTCGCCGCCTGGGACGCCGCCGCGGCCGCCTCGCACGCCGCCTTCGCCGAGCCCGGCGCGCTGGAACGCACCGTGCGGCTCTCCTACGGCCCCGCGCTCGGGCGGGCGTACTGCTCGGAGCTGACGGCCGACTGCGTCGTGCACGCCTGGGACCTCGCGCGGGGCATCGGGGCCGATGACCGGCTGCCGGACGGCCTCGTCGAGTTCTCCATCAAGGAGGTCATGCCGTACGCCGACTCGCTCGCGGCCAGTGGTGCGTACGCCGAGGCGCTGGAGGTCCCGGCGGGCGCCGACGCGCAGACGAGGCTCCTCGCACTGCTGGGCAGGCGGGGCTGACCGGGGCTGGCTGATCTGCGCCGGCTGACCTGCGCTGGAGAACAGGCATATCGGGCTCAATAATCGTATAAAGGCAGCGTTGGGTGAGGTCGCGGGGAAGGGGACACGGTGGCGGGGATGCAGCGCACGGCGGCGGAAGGCCGCGGTCCGGTCCGGTACGGCCCACCCGCACCGCAGCCGGGTCTGCCCGTCCTGCCCGAGCTGATCTCCGTACTCGCCGCCGGCGCGGGCCGCTCGGCCGCCGAACCCGCGGGTGGCGGGGAGCCCGTCCGCGAGGCCGCCTGCCGCCACTGGGGGCGGCGCGGCCTCGACACCTCCCCCGCGAGCGTGGCCGCCGGCCCCGGAGCCCCCGCGCTGCTCCTCGCCCTGCTGGGCGCGTACGGGGGCGACGTGCTGCTGCCCAGGCCCTGCCCCGCGTGGTGGACGCCGCAGGTCCGCCTGCTGGGACGGCGCGCCTACCACGTGCCGACCCCGGCCGAGTGCGGCGGCGTACCGGACCCCTACGCCCTGCTGGAGACCGTGCGACGGGTGCGCGCCGAGGGCGGCGACCCCCGGGTGCTGCTGCTGTCCGTCGCCGACGACCCGACCGCGACCGTGCCGCCGCCGGAGCAGCTGCGCGAGGCCTGCGAGGCCGCCGGGTCGGCCGGGCTGTTCGTGGTCAGCGACGAGACCTGGCGCGACACCGTCCACCGGCCGCACGACACCCTGGTCCTGAGCCCGGCCGAGATGCTCCCCGACGAGGTGGCCGTCCTCGTCGACCTGTCCGGCGCGCTGCTGCCCGCCGGGTGGCCCGCCGCCGTGGTCCGCTTCCCCGACACCGCGCGCGGGACCTGGCTGCGGGCCCGCACCCTGGACGTGCTCACCGCCACCGGGGCGATGGTCGCCGGACCCGTCGCGGCGGCCGCCGCGCACGCCCTGGACGAGCCCGACGCCGTCGCCGCCCGCGCCTGCGCCGCCGCCTCCCTGCACGGCGTGGTGGCCGCCGCCGCACACCACGTACTCCTCGCGGCCGGAGCCATGGCCCTGCCGCCGCAGGCCGGCCGGCACCTCTACGCCGACCTCTCCCCGCTGCGCGCCGGACTGGCCCGGCACGGGGTGGGCGACGCCATGGAACTGGAGGACTGGCTCGGCCCCCGGCTGGGTGCGCCCACACCCGGCGGGCAGCGCTTCGCGGACGAATTGGGCGCGCTGCGCGTGCGGTTGTCCACCGGGCCGCTGCTGGGCGCCACCCCGCAGGAGCGGCTGGCCGCGCTCACCGCCCGCGATCCGCTCGCGCTCCCGCACGTACGCGGCGCCCTGGAGCACCTCGGATCGATCCTGACCGGGCTGGCCTGACGGGCCTCCCCAATGACCGACCGCCCCCGCTGAAAGGAGAACTCCCGATGAGGGACCGGACGGACGCCCCAGCCCCCGCCCCGACGGCGCCCGTACGACCCCCCGGCGACCGGCGTCCCGCGCCCTCGCCCTCCCCCTCCGCCTCCCCCTCGGCGCGGCAGCCCGAGGGCCCGTCAGCCCCGCGCCCGCTCGGCGCGCACCGGCGCTGGCCCGGCTCCTTCGCCGACCGGCTGACCACACCGCTGCCCGGCGTCCGCTCCTTCGCCCGGCTCGCCCGTGAGGGCGCCTTCCGGCCCGGACCCGAGGGACTGCGCGGCATCCCCGACCTGCCGTACGAGCCCGGCCCGCTGCCCGCCGCCGCCCCCGGCAGTGTCTGCGTGACCTGGGCCGGGCACGCCAGTTGGGTGCTGCGGACCGGCGGGCTGACCGTACTGACCGACCCCGTCTGGTCGCGGCGGATCCTCGGCACCCCGAGCCGGATGACGCCCGTCGGGGTCCGCTGGGAGGACCTGCCCCCGGTGGACGCGGTGGTGATCAGCCACAACCACTACGACCACCTCGACGCCCCCACCGTCAAGCGGCTGCCGCGGCACACGCCCCTCTTCGTCCCGGCCGGGCTCGCCGGCTGGTTCCGCCGCCGCGGCTTCACCTCGGTCACCGACCTCGACTGGTGGGAGTCGGCCGAACTGGGCGGCGTACGCTTCGAGTTCGTCCCGGCCCACCACTGGTCCAAGCGGTCCCTGATCGACACCTGCCGGTCCCTGTGGGGCGGCTGGATCCTCACCGACACCCTGAGCCCGACCCCGCGGAAGGTCTACTTCGCGGGCGATACCGGCTACGGACACTGGTTCGCGGAGATCGGGGCCCGCCACCCGGGCATCGACCTCGCCCTCCTGCCGATCGGCGCCTACGCCCCGCGCTGGTGGCTCAGCGACGTCCACGCCGATCCGGAGGAAGCCGTCCGGGCCTGCCTGGACCTCGGGGCCCGCCGGATGGCCCCCATGCACTGGGCCACCTTCGTCCTGTCCGCCGAACCGGTCATGGAGCCCCTGCACCGGGTCCGGGCCGCCTGGTCGCGCGCGGGGCTGCCCCGCGAAGACCTCTGGGACCTCCCGGTCGGGGCCTCGCGCACGCTGACCTGAGCGCGGGCTGGGCTCGCGGCTGCGGTCCTTCAGAGCTGCGGTCCTTCAGAACTCCACGGTGACGAATCCGTCCTCCGCCTGCGACGCCGGCTTCACCACGCTGTACCCGAACTGTTCCTGCAGGCCCTCGTCCTCCCAGACCTCCGCACGCTGGCGGTAGTTGAAGAAGAGCTCCTTCGTGTCCCCGCCGTTCTTGAGGATCCGTGCGATGGCGATGTCGTCGGGGTGGCCGTGGACCTGGCCGTTGGTGGAGATGAGATAGCGTCCGCAGTCGAGCAGACGCAGGAGGTCGTTCGACAGGTTCTTGGCGCTGCCGTGGTGGGCGACCTTGAGGGCGTCGATCCGCAGCCGTCCGCCCTCCGCCTCCGCGCGCGGCCGGACCGAGGCCACCAGGCGCGGGTCGTCCGCGTCGCCGGTCAGGACGATGCGGGTCCCCTCGAACTCGAAGAGCAGGCCGATGCTGGTCGGGTTGGTCGGCGAACCGTCCTTCTTGAAGGGCAGTGCGGCCAGCGCGTCGACGTCGACCGTGCCGAAGTGCTCGATCGCGCCCACCGGTTCCCGCTCCATCGGGTCGACGCCCGGGATCAGCCCGGCTTCCTCGGCCTTCTTGCGCCATGTGGTGATCAGGGACTCCAGCAAGTGGCGGTCCGGCGCCAGCACCTCCATCGTGGACCCGTCGTCGAACCAGGTCAGTGGATGGTCCACTTCGATGCTGCGGCCGTCGAAGGCCTTGTTCCAGGGCAGGTCCTGGGTGATGAGCGCGGTGGTGAGCCGTTCGCCCTCCGGCGCGCCGAGCACCTCGCGGTCGTGGAGGTGGTCGAAGCCGTTGAACCACACGTCCCCGAACTCCACCGTGCGGTCCCGGTCTTCGAGCAGCGCGAGCGCACCGAGGATGTGGTCCTGGTCGACATGGGTCACCACGAACACGTCGATCAGGCCGTCCAGCCCGGCGAGCAGCGGCTTGATCCGTTGGTAGGTGCCCCTCCGTCCGCCGTCGACGAGGATCCGCCGGACGAACTCCTCGTTGCCGTATTCGAGGAGCAGGCAGTCGCCGTCCTCGGCGGGCAGCATCCTGAGCCGGATCATCACGTACTCCCTTGCCTCAGGTCGAGAATCAGGAACGGCTCGCGCATGTCGGCCAGCCAGGACAGGCGGCGCACCTCGTCGAGCCGGCGTCGGCACTCGGGGTCGTCGGGGAAGGCGGACAGCCCGTCGACGAGCCAGGCGAGCCCGAGGGTGTAGAGGGGCACGCCGCGCTCGAAGGCCTCGATCAGCCGGTCGCGGGCCTCCCGCAGCTGGGGCGGGGCCGAGGCCCGGCGCAGCGTCCGCACCGCCCGCAGGATCGCCCCGTCGCTGAGCCCGGGGAAGCCCTCGGCCAGGGCCTCCAGCCACGCGTCCCAGTACGTCTCGCCCGGCGAGCGGTCCGTGCCGAGCAGGACGTAGCAGGCGGCCGCCGTCGCGAGCGGGTGGGCGGGCGCGGCGCCGGGCGTCTCCCCGGTCTCGGTCCCGAGGCCGGCGAAGAGCCGGGCCGCGCTGTCCAGGGCGCCCTGGGACATGTACGCGAGCCCGGCGCCGGCCACGGGGTCGCGCACGGTCACGGCGACGGCGCTGCCGGTCGGGCTCTGGCGCAGATTGACCAGGACCTCGACCTCGGCGGCGCCCCAGGGCAGGGGCAGCGTGACCAGGCGCAGGGATCCGGCGGCCTCCACGACCAGGAACTGCCGCTCGCCCACGGGTCCGCCGGGGGCGTGGAGGGGGCCGTGCGGGCCGAACCGGTAGAGCGGCGCGAGCGCCCCGCCGCGCACGTCGGGCGCCGGCAGGACCTGCGGTTCGCCCCGGGCGAGGGCCTGGACGACCCCCTGCCCGGTCGGCTGCTGCCGCAGGGCCAGGACCGAGGCGAAGGAGCAGCTCGCGGGCTCGGCGTCACCGATCCAGGTGGCGAGCGCGGCCAGGTCGACGGCCGTGTCCGGGACGACCCCGTCCGGCCCGGCGGCGGCGGCCACCATCGACCGCGAGGCCACCGACTCGGCCAGCGGGATCGGGGCGGGTCCGTGGTAGACCCGGCCGGGCTCGATGTTGCCCATGAGGTACTGCCAGGAGTGCGTCTCGTACGGCGAGTCCGTCATGACGAAGTCCACCGCGGTCCGCCGGCCCGCCACGGCCGTGACGTTCTCGGTCAGCACCAGTCCGGACGGCAGGGCCGCCGTCACGAGATAGCGCCCGGGCGTCACCGCGTACGAGGTGGGCTCGGGCGAACTCCCGCAGGGGATCAGGATGTCGTGCTGCTCCGTGCCGTCGAGGCCGGCCGGGCGGATGTCCCCGACGATGACCGCGTCGTTGGCTTCCCCGGCGGAGGAGAGGAAGAGCCGGACGGCGAGCGTGGCGCCGGCGCTCATAGCCGGGCCAGTCCGACGCGGAACATCGGCGGGCGGGCGTCCAGTTCCTGCCTGCGCACGTCTTCCGGCCCGAGGACGGCCTCGACCTCGTAACGCCCGAACGGCAGGAAGAGGGCCCACTCGCCGAGGTCGGGCTCCTCGCCGGCGGGGGGCGGCGGCCGGCGCCGTTCCTCCTGCTGGGGATGGCGGCAGACGAACTCGGCGCGCGCGTTGTCCTCGGGGTCCTTGCAGCCGATGTACACGGGGACGACCGGGTCGCCCCGCAGCTCGTGGAAGCCGAAGTCGACCGACTCGGAGCTCACCGGTACCTGGGCCTTCGCGAGGCTGCCCGCGAAGGGACGCTCCGCCATGAAGCGGAAGACCGCGTGGATCAGGGTGCCGGTGGTCACCCGCCACACCTGGCCCTCCGTGTTCTCGCTCGCCGAGCCGTCGAAACTGCGCAGCAGCGCGTCGGTGAACAGGCTGAGCCGGCCGGCGCGGGCGAAGGACTCCTCACCGTCCAGGGTCGCGTAGAGGACGGCGTGTTCCCGCGGCACGAAACCCTCCGGCCGGATGTTCCCGGACACCGGGACCCGTCCGACGGTGTCCGTCCCGACCTGGCTCACCAGCGTGTCGGAGCCGGAGCGGCAGGAGTCGACGAAGAAGACCTGCTGGCCGGCCCGGCAGCGGTTGAGCCCTCGCCTGAGCGCCTCGAAGTTCAGCGCGCCGTTCAGCGGGCTGTCCTCGTCGGCGAAGACGTCCGCCGCCAGCAGGGAGGTGTCCAGGCCCAGAGAGACGCCGTGGCCGCAGAAGTAGAAGACCAGCCGGGCCTCGTCGTGGTCGCCCCGGTCCTTCCACTCCTTGACCGCGGCCACGATGTTGTCGATGGTGGCCGGCTGCGCCAACTGCTCGGCGTGCGTGTGGGGGTGGACGAAGGACGCGGGGCTCTCCTCGCTCAGCAGCAGGGCCAGGCTCCCCAGCGGCCTCGCCGGGTCGTGGTACTGGTCGATCAACCAGGTCGCGAACGCACGCGCCGAGCGCGGCGGCGACGACAGCTGCCGCAGGCCCGTGGCGCCGGGATGGGTCGTGGGCGCCGTCCCGCCGGCCAGGTGCGCGTACCGTCCCACCCCGATGACGAGCGCGTGCGTGGCCGCGGGCCCCGTGTTCTCGTCCAGGTGAACGGTGAAGGCGGCCATGGGACCTCCGCGTGCCGCACCGGCAGGCCGGTGGGAGGGTTTGCTCCCATTATAGAAAGGGATGCGGCATGTGTCCCTCGGAGGCGCCGTCGGTGCCCGGCCGCGTCGGGCCGCGCCCGGCCCGAGGCCCTGGCGGCGCTGGGGCGCGATCAACCAGCCCCCAGCCCCCTCCACTTCACCGCAGGCGGCGCCACACGGCCGGGCCCGCGCTGATCAGAAGGGCCAGGCCGACCGCCAGGGCCACGCCCTTCCACGGCTCCGAGAAGAGCGAGCCGCCCAGGATGCCGATCAGGCCGTACGTCGCCGCCCAGGCCAGGCACGCCGGAGCGTCGCCGCGGGCGAAGCGCCGTACCGGCAGCTCGGCCAGCAGACAGGCCAGCATCACCGGGATCCGGCCCGCCGGCACCAACCGCGAGAGCACCAGGACCAGCACCCCGTGCTCGTCCAGCCGTGCCTGCGCCTGCGCCAGCCGCTCGGGCGTGGCACGGCCGCGCAGCGCCTCCAGCCACCGCGAACCACCCCGCGAGCGCACCCCGCGCCGCCCCAGCCAGTACAGCGCCAGGTCCCCCGTGAAGGCCGCCAGCGCGGCCACTCCGAACACCAGCAACACCCCGAAGGGCAAGGACTGATGATGGAACGCCACCACGGCCGCCGAGCTCACCAGCGCCCCCGTCGGAATCACCGGAACGAGCGCGCCCAGCGCCACCAGCACGAACAGCGCCGGGTATCCCACGGCCTGCTGGGTGGTCTCCGCCGGCACCTGTCCGGCTGCCGTCGCGAGGTCGTGCCACGTCACGGCAGCCGCACCCGCGCTCCGTGCTCGGGCACCCGTACGGTGACCTTCGGCGCCAGCAGCCGCGCGAGCCGCTCGAACTCCTCGCCCGGCGCGTGGAATTCGTGCGGCCGCACCGCGTCCATCCCGACGGGCCAGTACGTGCCGTAGTGCACCGGCACCGCCGCCGCGGGCGCGAGCGCGGCCAGGGCCTGCGCCGCCCGTCCCGCGTCGAGGTGTCCCGGCCCGAGGTACGGGCCCCAGCCGCCGACCGGCAGCAGGGCCACGTCCACCGGCCCGACCTCCTCGGCCATCGACGCGAACAGCCCGGTGTCCCCGGCGAAGTAGGTCCGGGCCGCGCCCTGGACGACGTACCCGAGCGCCGGCGCCCGCTGCGGACCGAACGGCATCCGCCGCCCGTCGTGGCGCGCGCTGACCGCCCGTACCCGTACGCCGTCCGCCACGTCGACCTCCGCGCCCGGGGCCACCTCCGTCACCGCCAGCCCCCGCAGCCCGGCGACCCGTGCCAGCCCCGGCACCGCCCGGCGCGCCCCGCGCGGCACCAGCAGCCGGGTACCGGGAGCGAGCCGCGCCAGCGAGGCCAGGTGCAAGTGGTCGGCGTGCAGGTGCGACACCAGGACGACGTCCGCCACCGCGGCCTCGGGCGGCGGCACCGCGCCACGCCGGCGCCGCAGATGCGCGAGCCGCCGCGCGAACAGCGGGTCCGTCAGCAGCCGGACCCCGGAGTCCTCGACGGTGCACGTGGCATGACCCCACCAGGTGATCTCCACCGGCACCCCGGCCTCCCTCCCTCGCGCCTCGTCCACGAGCCTAGAGGCTGCCCCGGGGATCCGGCGGGAACCGACCGGGACCGCCCCCTCCTCTCGGGCGGCGGATCGGAGTAGGGTCCGGCGGCATGGAAGAGTTGCGCGTGGCCGCGATCACCAGCCTGGCCCCGCTCGAAGACCTGGACGCCGACCCCTTCGCCGTGGACACCCGCAGCCAGCACGCCATGTGCGCGCGCTGGGCCGCCGACCGGGGCTACGTCGTGACGAGGCAGCTGCTCCTCTACGGGCTGCGCGCCGACCACTGCGGCCTGTGGTCCGACGTCGACGCCGGGCAGGTCGACCTCTTCGTCGCTGCCAACCAGCGGGTACTGGCCCGGGCACTGCGCTCCGTCGAGGACTTCACCGCCGAGTGCGCGCGGCGCGGCGTACCGCTGGAGACCGCGGGGGGCGAGGAACCCCGGTACACCTCCGCGATGAAGGCCGAAGTGCACCGCAGGCTGTCCATGCCCACCGCCGGCTACGACGGCACCTGAGCCGGTCCCGCCCCCGCCCCGCCCCGACCCGCCCCCGCCCCGTCCGCCCCTCCGTGCGTCGTCCCCGTGACCCGCCCGTACGCGGCCGGTTGTGCGAGCCTGGAGGGCGGAACGGGCTCGCGGGAGGTGGCGGGGTGCGGCGGCGACGGTGGCGGGGGCGGTGGCGCAGCGCGGGCAGCGCCCTGCTGCGGGTGCTCCTCGTATGGGCGGTGTCCACCCTCACCATGCTCGCCCTGGCCGGGATCCTGCCGGACTTCAGCCTCCAGTCCGACCAGGGCGACGGCAACGGCGACAGCCTCACGCGGATCGGGCTGACGGCCGCCTGGGGCGCCGGGGCCTTCGGCCTGCTCAGCGCGCTGGTCTGGCCCGTGCTCGTACGGGCCCTGCTCCTGGTGCCCGCCCTGGTGCTCGGGCTGCTCGTCTTCTTCCTGAACGGCTCGATCCTGCTCATCGCCCTCAGCCTCATCCCCACCGGGCGGGGCGCGGCGGCCCCCGAGACCGCCGTGGTCGTGGCCGCCGTCATGTCGGCCGTGGCCTCGGCGACCTCCACCGCACTCGCGGTGCGCGACGACGAGGCGTACCGCCGTCGCCTCTACCGGCTCGCCGACCGGCGCCGCCGCAGGCGCGGCACACCCGTCGGCCCGGCGGGCGGCGGCGCCGAGCCCGGCCTGGTCTTCCTCCAGCTCGACGGGGTCGGGTACGAGGTGCTGCGCGACGTGTGCCGCGGCGGGGTGATGCCGACCGTCGCCGACTGGCTGGACCGCAGCCACCGCCTCACGTCCTGGCGCACGGACTGGTCGAGCCAGACCGGCGCCAGCCAGCTCGGCATCCTGCACGGCTCCACCTACGACGTGCCCGCCTTCCGCTGGTACGAGAAGGAGACCGGGGAGGTGATGGTCTGCAACCGGCCCCGCAGCGCCGCCGAGCTCCAGCGGCGCGCCGCCCAGCGCACCGGAGACGGCGGGCTGCTCACCCGCGACGGGGCCAGCCGCGGCAACCTGTTCAGCGGGGGCGCCGACCAACTGGCGCTCGTCCTGTCGGTATCGGCCCGGCGGGGGCGGTCGAACCGGTCCCGCGCGGGCTACTTCGCGTACTTCTGCGACCCGGCCAACGCCGTCCGCACGGCCCTGTCCTTCACCGCGGAGGCCGTCCGGGAGATCGGCCAGTCGCTGCGGGCGCGGATGCGCGGGGACCGGCCGCGGGTGGCGCGCGGCGGGCTGTACCCGCTGATCCGGGCCTTCGCGACCGTCGTCGAACGGGACGTGGTCGTGGCGGCGGTGATCGGCGACATGCTCGCCGGGCGCGCCGCCGTCTACGCCGACCTCGTCGCCTACGACGAGGTCGCACACCACTCGGGCCCGCGCGGCCGGGACACCGACCAGGTGCTGGAGCGCCTCGACCGGAGCCTCGCGCTGATCGCCCGGGTCGCCGAGCACGCGCCGCGCGCGTACCGCATCGTGCTGCTCTCCGACCACGGACAGAGCCCGGGGGAGACCTTCCTCGGCCGGTACGGGCTCACCCTGAAGGACCTGGTCCGGGCGGGCTGCGGCCTGCCGGTCTCCCGCCGGGCCGGGCGCACCCACAGCGGCGCCGAGGCCCGCGCCGCCGTCCTCGCGGCGCTGCACCGGCCGGTGGAGGAGGACGAGGAGGCCCACCCGGGGCCGGGCTCCGACCCCGTGGTGCTCGCCTCCGGCAACCTCGGGCTGATCTCCTTCCCGGACCTACCGGGCCGGGCCTCGCGCGCGTGGATCGAGCGGGCGCACCCGGCCCTGCTGGCGACCCTGGCGAACCACCCGGGCGTGGGCTTCCTGCTGGTGGACGGGGTCGTGATGGGCCCGGGCGGGAGGGTGGCGCGGCTGGACGTCCCGGGGGAGGCCGAGGAGTTGCTGGCGCCCTTCGGCCCCGGCGCGGCCGAGGCCGTCCGCCGCACCGACGGCTTCCCGCACGTGGCCGACGTCATGGTGAACTCGGCCTACGACCCGGCCACGGGCGCGGTGCACGCCTTCGAGGAGCAGATCGGCTCGCACGGCGGTCTGGGCGGGGAGCAGGGCCGGGCGTTCCTGATGTGGCCCGCGGAGCTGTCGGAACCGGAGGGCGAACTGGCCGGCGCGGAGGCGGTGCACCGGGTGCTGCGCCGCTGGCTGCGCGAGGCGAACGGGCCGCAGGTGCCGGTGGGGCGGCGGCCGGAACCGGAACCGGAACCGGAACCGGAACCGGAGCCGAAGCCGGAGCGGGCCGCGGGGCGGGCCGCAGTGCGGGCCTGGCAGTCGGGCGCCGGGCCGGTGAAGGTCGGACCGGTGCAGGATCCCCGGTCCGAGGTGGCCGGAGGCGCAATAGTTCCTGCCGCGGAGGCGCCCGCGCCGGACGAAATCCGCTGATTTGGTAGCGCTCGCACGGTGGCCGACCATATGTCGACCTGCCCAGCATGTGAGACGACCCGAGGCGCCCCCCCCCGATGACCAGCACCGTAGCCCCGCCCATCGAGACTTCCAGGCCGGCGGAGCCCCGGCCGCAGGGCGCCCGCTTCGGGCTGCCCGTCGCGACCTGCCTGGTCATGGGCAACATCGTCGGCGGCGGGATCTTCCTCCTCCCTGCCTCGGTGGCCCCCTTCGGCACCATCAGCCTCGTCGCCTTCGCGGTGCTCACCGTCGGCGCGATCGCCCTCGCCCTCGTCTTCGGCCGCCTCGCCCACCGGCACCCGCAGACCGGCGGCCCGTACGTCTACGCCCGCGCCGCCTTCGGCGACTTCGCCGGCTTCCTCGCGGCCTGGAGCTACTGGATCACCACCTGGGTCTCCAACGCGGCGCTCGCCGTCGCCGCCGTCGGCTACCTCTCGGTGTTCTTCCCGGCCATCGGCCGGCACACGTGGTCCACGTGCCTGGCCGCCCTGGCCGTGCAGTGGCTCCCGGCGCTCGCCAACCTGGCCGGGACCCGGTACGTGGGGGCCGTCCAACTGGTCTCCACCGTCCTGAAGTTCGCCCCGCTGCTGCTGGTCGCCGTCGGCGGGATCTTCTTCTTCGACCCGGCCAACCTCGGCCCCTTCCAGGCCACCGGCCAGAGCGGGGCCGGAGCCGTCTCCGCCTCCGCCGCGATCCTGCTCTTCAGCTACCTGGGCGTCGAGTCCGCCGCCGTCAGCGCGGGCGAGGTCCGCGACCCGGCCCGCAACGTCGGCCGGGCCACGATCCTGGGCACCGCGGGCGCCGCCACCGTCTACCTGCTCGGCACCCTCGCCGTCTTCGGCCTGGTCCCGCACGAGAAGCTGGTCTCCTCGCAGGCCCCCTTCTCCGATGCCGTCAACGCCATGTTCTCCACGGGGGGAGGGACCGGCGGCTCCTGGGGCGGCACGCTCGTCGCCTGCGCCGCCGTGATCTCGATGGTCGGCGCGCTCAACGGCTGGACCCTGCTCAGCGCCCAGACCCCGTACGCCGCGGCCCGGGACGGGCTCTTCCCGAAGGTCTTCGCGACGAAGCGGCGCGGTGTCCCGGTGGCCGGGGTGATCGTCACGGTGGTCCTGGCTTCGGCGCTGACCGTGTACAACTCGGCCTTTCCCGGTGAGGGCGGCGGCTCGCAGGGGCTCTTCGAGATCCTGGTCCTGGTCACCACCTTCACGGCGACCGTCCCCTACCTGCTCTCCACCGCCGCGCAGATCTACTTCCTCGCCTCGGGCCGCTCCGAGCGGGTCGACCGCGGCCGCCTGGTGCGCGACACCCTCCTCGCCTCCCTGGCCTTCGCCTTCTCGATGTGGCTGGTCGCCGGCTCCGGCTACGCGGCCGTCTACCAGGGCGTCCTCTTCCTCTTCGCGGGCGTCCTCGGATATGCCGTGATGGCCGGGAAGAAGCACCGCGCGGCCGCTCCGCCCGCGGCGTAGCGTGGAACGAGAGACCAGCCAGGGGGGCTCTAAGGGGTCGCCATGTCCGCGATCAGAAATTCCATCGACATCGACCGCAGGCCCGAGGACGTCTACTCCTACATCACGGACCCCACGCACCTGCCGGAGTGGCAGGACAGCGCCGTCTCCGCGGTTCCCATGGGCGACCTCCCCCTCCACATCGGCTCGCGGGTCATCGTCACCCGGCAGATCGGCAAGCGCAGGATTCCCTCGACCCTGGAGGTCACGGAGCTCGACCCGCCTCGGAGCTGGCACTTCCACGGCGTCGACGGTCCGGTCCGGCCCGACGTACGGGGCACCATCGAACCCCTCGACGGCGGCGCCCGCTCCCGCGTCACCCTGTCCGTCGACTTCGAGGGTCACGGCATGGGCCGGGCCCTGGTCCCCCTCGCCGTCAAGCCCATGGTCCGCAAGGAGATGCCCCGCAGCGAGGAGAAGCTGAAGCACCTCCTGGAGACCTGACCACGCTGTCGGCGTGTGCCCGCCCGCCGGAAAACCTGATGCCCCGGGTCGTGCGGTGCGCCCACACTGGGCGGCACCACACGACCCGATCATGAGGAACACACCACCCGTGCAGGCAGCCGTCACCGTCACCCCCGCCCAGATCCCCGAACTGCTCCTCGGCCTCGCCACCGTGCGGCCCGTGTTCCTCTGGGGGGCTCCCGGCATCGGCAAGTCCTCGCTCGTGCGGAAGTTCGCCGACTCCCTCGGCCTGGAGTGCGTCAGCCTCCTCGGCACCCAGCTGGCGCCCGAGGACCTGATCGGAGTCCCGCAGATCCGTGACGGCAAGTCCGTCTTCTGCCCGCCGCAGGCCATCGCCCGCGACGAGCCGTACTGCCTCTTCCTCGACGAGCTCAACGCGGCGAGCCCGGACGTCCAGAAGGCCTTCTACTCGCTGATCCTCGACCGCCGCATCGGCTCCTACGAGCTGCCCGCGGGCTCCATCGTCATCGGCGCGGGCAACCGTGCCACGGACAACGCGCTGGCCCGGCCCATCGCCTCGGCCCTGGTGAACCGCCTCACCCACGTGCACCTGACGGCCTCCGCGCAGGACTGGCTGGTCTGGGCCGGCGAACACGGCATCCACCCGTGGATCACCGACTACCTCACCGACCGCCCCGACCACCTCTGGTCGCAGCCGCCCAAAACGGAGGAGCCGTTCTCGACGCCGCGCTCCTGGCACATGCTCTCCGACGCCCTCCACTCCTTCGGCGCCGGAACCGGAACGGGAACCAGCAGCGGAGCCGGCAGCGGACTGGACGAGGAGACCCTCAAGGTCATCGCACACGGCACCCTGACCCCCGCGCACGCCGTTTCCTTCTGCGGCTACGCCAAGATCGTCCGGCACTCCTTCGGCATCGAGGCGATCATGAAGGGCGACGCGAACTGGCCGCGCCGCCCGCAGGACCGGGACCTGCTGTACTACCTGGCCGACGCCTTCCGGGGACGGCTGATCAAGGAACTGCCCGCCGACCGGGCCCACGTCTCCCCGGGGCTGCGCGAGACCGCGTACCGGGCCAAGGCCCTCCTCGTCCAGCTCGCCGAGATCTCCGTCGAGGTCGCCCAGACCGTCATCGCCGACGACGCCGACGGTCTGCCGGTCCTGCCCGCCTGGTTCCTGATCGAGGCCGCCCGCGACATGCCCCGCCTCGTCGAGGCCCGCCGATGAGCCGGACCTCACGGACCAAGGCCGCCAAGGCCGCCAAGGCCGCCAAGCCCGACCCGGCCGCCCAGGCCTTCGCCGAGGGCCTCGCCCTGGTCAAACGGAATCCGGCACTCGGCGCCGTGGACGCGAAGATCTGCCGCGAGACCGGATGCGCGGCCACACCCGCGGGAGGCCTGGTCGCCGTCACGTCCAACGGCACCCTCCACGTCCACCCCACCCGGCGGGCCGACCCCCGCACCTGGGCCTGGGCACTCGCCCACGCCCTGCTGCACCTCGGCTTCGGACACGTCCCGGCGGCCGAGAAGGAGGACCGCCCCCAGCCCGACCGGTTCGACCTCGCCGCCCGCTGCGCCGTCGTCAACCGCTTCCTGCTGACCTTCCCCGTCGGCCGGGCCCCGGACCACCTCCCGGCCGAGTACCCCGGCGGGGACGAGGACCTGCTCGCCGCCCGCTGGCGCCGCGACGGCATCCCGCCCGCCTACGAGCGCTGCGGCACCGCCGGGGACCACCCCGACCAGGTCCTGGTCGGCTGGCGGACGCCGACGAGCGCGGTCCCCGACTGGGAGACCGCCTTCGCGCACGCCCTCACCCGGGCCGTCTCCGCCACCATGGCCGTGGCCGGCGGCCACGAGGGCCGCACCCCGCGCCCGTGGGACCGTGCGCTCAACTGGTTCGTCTCCTCCTACCCGTTGCTCGGCGGACTCGCCGCCGGACTGGAGATCGTCGCCGACGCCGAGCTGGCCCGCGCCCAGAACATCTCCATCGCCGCCGTCAGCGCCACCGCGGGAGAGATCTACATCAACCCGCTGCGGACCTTCGACGACGAGGAATGGCGGTTCGTCCTGGCGCACGAGATGCTGCACGCCGCCCTGCGCCACGGCGAGCGCCGCGGCGCCCGGGACCCGTACCTGCACAACGTCGCCGCCGACTACGTCGTCAACGGCTGGCTCGTGGAGATGCGGGTCGGCAGCATGCCGGAGGGCCTGCTGTACGACGCTTCGCTCCAGGGCCTCTCGGTCGAGGAGGTCTACGACCGGATCGCCACCGACCTGCGCCGCATGCGCCGGCTCGCCACCCTGCGCGGCAAGGGCGCCGGGGACATCCTGGGCGAGCCGCTCGCGCACGGCGCGCAGCGCCCGTACACGGACCTCGACGAGTTCTACCGGCGCGGCCTGGTCCAGGGCTTCGACCTGCACGAGGCGGGGGAGCGCGGCCTGCTGCCCGCCGGGCTCGTCCAGGAGATCCGGGCCCTGGCCCACCCACCCGTGCCGTGGGACGCGGCGCTCGCCCGCTGGTTCGACGCGTACGTGCCGCGGCCGGTGGCCGTACGGTCCTACGCGCGCCCGGCCCGCCGCCAGGCCTCCACCCCGGACATCCCGCGCGCGGGCCGGTACTTCCCGCCCGAGGAGGTGGCCCGCTGCACCTTCGGCGTGGTCCTCGACACCTCGGGATCGATGAACGCCGCCCTGCTCGGCAAGGCGCTGGGCGCGATCGCCTCGTACGCGCAGGCCCGCGACGTACCGGCGGCGCGCGTCGTCTTCTGCGACGCGGCGCCGTACGACGCGGGCTACCTGCCGCCGACGGAGATCGCGGGCCGCGTCCGGGTCCGCGGCCGGGGCGGAACCGTCCTGCAACCGGGCATCGACCTGCTGCACCGCGCGGAGGACTTCCCGCCGGGTGCGCCGGTCCTGGTGATCACGGACGGTGGCTGCGACAGCCTGCGCATCCGGCGCGAACACGCCTACCTGCTCCCACAGGGCGCCTCCCTGCCGTTCACCCCCCGCGGCCCGGTCTTCCGGCTGGTGTGACCCACCTCATGACCGCTGCCTGGGCCCGACGCAGCACGCCCCCGGCCCGCGCGAGCGCAGGTCAGGGGCGTGCTGGAAGGGGTCGGCTCAGTCGAGGTAGTCGCGCAGCACCTGCGAACGCGACGGGTGGCGGAGCTTCGACATGGTCTTCGACTCGATCTGGCGGATGCGCTCACGGGTGACCCCGTACACGCGGCCGATCTCGTCGAGCGTCTTCGGCTGGCCGTCGTTGAGGCCGTACCGCATCGAGACCACGCCCGCCTCGCGCTCCGAGAGCGTGCCCAGGATGGACTGCAGCTGCTCCTGGAGGAAGGTGAAGGAGACCGCGTCGGCCGGCACGACCGCCTCGGAGTCCTCGATGAGGTCACCGAACTCGCTGTCGCCCTCCTCACCCAGGGGGGTGTGCAGGGAGATCGGCTCGCGGCCGTACTTCTGGACCTCGATGACCTTCTCCGGGGTCATGTCCAGTTCCTTGCCCAGCTCCTCCGGGGTGGGCTCGCGGCCCAGGTCCTGGAGCATCTGGCGCTGCACGCGGGCGAGCTTGTTGATGATCTCGACCATGTGCACGGGGATGCGGATGGTGCGCGACTGGTCGGCCATGGCGCGCGTGATCGCCTGGCGGATCCACCACGTCGCGTACGTGGAGAACTTGAAGCCCTTGGTGTAGTCGAACTTCTCCACGGCGCGGATCAGACCGACGTTGCCCTCCTGGATCAGGTCCAGGAAGAGCATGCCGCGGCCGGTGTAGCGCTTGGCGAGGGAGACCACGAGGCGGAGGTTGGCCTCCAGCAGGTGGTTCTTCGCGCGGCGGCCGTCCTCGACCAGGATCTCCAGCTCGCGCTTGAAGGCGGGCTTGTGGTCCTCCTCCTCTTCGAGCTTGTACTCGGAGAACAGGCCCGCCTCGATGCGCTTGGCGAGCTCGACCTCCTGCTCGGCGTTGAGGAGCGGCACCTTGCCGATGAGCTTGAGGTAGTCCTTGACGGGGTCGGCGGTGGCGCCGGCCACCATGACCGTCTGCGCCGGGGCGTCGTCCTCGTCGTCGTCGGACAGGACGAAGCCCTGGGTGCCGCCGGGCTTGGGGGTCTCCTCCTCGGCCTCGTCGACGAGGTCCTCGGCTGCCCAGTCCTCACCCTCGACGGCCGGGGTCTCGCCCTCGTCGGCGTCCTTGGCGCTGGTCTTCTTCGCCGCGGCGGTCTTCTTCACCGCGGTCTTCTTGGCCGCGGCCTTCTTGACCGTGCGCTTCTTCGGCTCGGCGGCGGCCTCCGCGGCAGCCTCGTCCCCGACGGCGGCGGCCGGCGCAGCGGATATCGCCGTGGCCGTGGCCGTGGCGGCCGAGGTCTTGCGCGCGCCGATGGGGCGCGGCGCGGCGGGAGCCTTCTTGGCCACGGTGCGGGCCGGGGCGGCGGCAGCCTTGCGGGGCTTCTTGGCGGCAGCCTTGGTGGCGGGGGCCGCGCTGACGTGAAGGGCGACACCCTCCTCGTCCAGGACCTGGTTCAGGCTGCGCAGGACCCGCTTCCACTGGTCCACCGGGATGCGGCCGGCCTCGAAGGCCTGGCGCACGTCGTCACCGTTGATGTGACCCTGCTCGCGGCCGCGCTCGACGAGCGCGACGAGGGCCTCCGATTCGGCGATCTCCGGAGGGAACGTACGGGACGGGCTGAGCGACACAAGGAGCCTCTCGTTGCGAACAGATAAGGGGTGGGCGGGACATCATCGCGCGAACTTGGGAAACAGACCCGAGGGGGGTCTGTATTCCGGGCCGCGCGAGGACGCCTGTCGGTTCATCGCATGCCCGAGTCGATTCGTTACGCGCTGAATTGAGTGACCTGCGCCACGCTGTGGCCGCGCAACCCGATCCGGCCCGGATCCGTCCGCCCTCCCCGTCACCCCTTTTTTGCGGGCTTCGATGAGGAAGCGGGCGGTGTGCGCGACGAACGGGCCTTCGCGTTCGATCCGTTCGTGGAGCTCCCGCAACCGGTCCCGGTACTGCCCGACCGTGAAGCCGGGCACCATCCAGATCACCTTCCGGAGAAAGTAGATCACGGCTCCGATGTCGTGGAACTCCGTCCGCAGTCGCTCGGAGCGCAGATCGACGACTTCGAGGCCCGCAGCGGTCGCGGCGGCGACCGCGTCGTCGGGGTGCCGGCCGCGCCGGACCTCCTCCGGCTGCGGGCCGAGGAAGTACTCGACGAGCTCGAAGACGCTCGCCGGCCCGACCTGCTGCGAGAGGTAGGTGCCGCCCGGCGTCAGCACCCGGGCGATCTCCTCCCACCAGATGGTCACCGGATGCCGGCTGGCGACCAGCTCGAAGGCCTCGTCGCCGAAGGGCAGCGGCGGCTCGTCGGAGTCCGCGACCACCACCGCGCCCAGCGGGTGCAGCAGCCGGGTCGCCCGGTCGACGTTGGGCGGCCAGGACTCGGTGGCCACCATCAGCCGCGGCAGGGGACCGGATCCGGCGAGGACCTCGCCGCCCCCCGTCTGGATGTCCAGCGCGGACCGGACCCGGGCCAGGCGCTCCGCCAGCAGCCGCTGGTAGCCCCACGACGGGCGCTGCTCGGTTGCCCGGCCGTCGAGCCAGGAGAAGTCCCAGCCGTCCACGGAGACGGACTCGGCCTCGGCGACAAGATGGTCGAAAGTGCGCGTCATGGATCGATCGTCCCAGGTCGGGCGCCGGGCAACCACCGGATTGGTCGACTACAGTGGTCGGCGGGCCGTGACTGGCGTTCGGGTGGATCACCACCGGGGAGCGGCCCGGCGTACTCCGGTACGCCGACTGCCGCGCGCCTGGGCGAACCGCGATCCGCAGCGACGTTCAGGAGACCCCGTGACGACTGCCCAGTCTGCCTCTGCCCCTGCCACCGCCACCGCCTCTGCCCGGCTGATGGACGGCACCGCCCTCGCCCGCCGCATCTCGGAGCAGACCGCCGCCTACGCGGCGAAGATCACCGAGCGCACCGGCACCGCACCCTGCCTGGCGACCGTGCTCGTCGGCGAGGACCCGGCCTCCGTGACCTACGTGCGCATGAAGCAGAATCGCTGCTCCAAGGCCGGGATCACCTCGCGCCACGTCGAGCTGCCGGCCGAGACCACCACGCAGGAGCTCGTGGCCACGCTGACCGCGCTGTCCGAGGACCCCGAGATCAGCGGCATCCTGCTCCAGCACCCCGTCCCGCACCACATCGACGAGCGCGCCGCCTTCGAGGCCATCGCGCCGGGCAAGGACGTCGACGGGGTCACCATGCACTCCTTCGCCGCCATGGGCTTCGGGCTGCCGGGCTTCGTCTCCTGCACCCCCGGCGGCATCATGCGCCTCCTGGCCGCCTACGACGTGGACCTGACCGGCAAGCACGCCGTCGTCGTCGGCCGCAGCGCGATCCTGGGCAAGCCGGCCGGGATGCTGCTGCTGGAGCAGAACGCCACCGTCACCTACTGCCACTCCCGCACCGTCGACCTGCCGTCGATCGTGCGCCAGGCGGACGTACTGGTGGCCGCCGTCGGCAAGGCCGAGTTCATCCGGGGCGAGGACATCAAGCCGGGCGCGGTGGTCCTGGACGCGGGCTACAACGAGGGCAACGTCGGCGACGTCCACTTCGAGTCGGCCGCCGCCCGCGCCTCCCTGATCACCCCGGTACCGGGCGGCGTCGGCCCGATGACCATCGCCGTCCTGCTGGAGCAGACCGTCCAGGCCGCCGCCGCGCAGGCCGGACTGGAGCTGGCCGACCTCGTCTGAGCGGCCGAAGCCGAGGACGCCCCGGAGCGAACGGTCCGGGGCGTTTCTCATGCCCGCCTCTCATAGCCGCCCTGCATGGCCTACGTCACAGGGCCCGGCCCACCGGGCTGGCCGGGCCCACCCCGTCGCCCTCCTGGTCCAGCCCGGCGATCCGGCGTTCGGCGGCGGTCAGCGGCGCCGCCTTGAGCGCGCCCCGGTCCGACGCGCGCAGCACGTGCCAGATCACCGACGGGCGCAGCCAGTGGGTGGGCGAGGCACTCATGGTGAGCACCTTGAAGAGGGCGGCGGTGAGCGCCTCCTCGGTGGTGGCGCCTGTCATCAGGCGGTTGACGTACGCGTTGAGCAGTCCCGCCCCGGCCCGCGGCTTCATGCCGGTGGCCCCGGGGTAGAGGATGTCCTGCGAGGTGGCGAGGTCCCAGGCGATGGACACCTGCGGGGCGATCGCGCGCTGCGCCTCCCGGCCGATCGCGGGGTGGGCCAGGCCCTTGGACCGCAGCAGGAGGCGCACGGCCAGCAGACCCTTGGCCGCGACGGTCATGCCCTGCCCGTACAGCGGGTTGAAGGTCGCGACCGAGTCGCCGACGGCGAAGAACCCGTCGGGCAGGTCGGCCTTCTCGAAGTAGACCCGCCGGTTGGCGGTGCCCTGGGTGACGGCGACGTCGGTGAGGGGCTTCTTGCCCTCCAGCAGCTCGCCGACGATCGGGTCGCGGACGCCCTTGGCGAACGGGATGAACAGGTCCGGGTCGCCCGTCGGCTGACCGCCGCGGGTGCCGGACAGGGTGGCCTGCCACTGGCCGTTCTCGATCGGCACGATGGTGGCCGTCTGCCCGGGCACGGGCACGCGCGGGTCGGACTGCACGTTGATGATGGGGAAGCCCGACGCGTGGGCGCCGGCCGGCGCCTCGAAGATGCGGGTGGCGTAGACGAGCCCGGAGTCGACCTGGGCCTGCCGGATGCCGGTCACCCCGAGCTCCTGGAGCCAGCCCCGGGCGCGGGAGCCGCGCCCGCTCGCGTCGACCACGAGGTCGGCGGTCACGAGTCTGTCCCGTTCCTCCGGGGTGTCGACGCGGACGCCGATGACCCGTGCCGCGTTGCCCTCCAGGCCCCGTACCCGGCTCCGCTGGAGGGTGGAGACGCCCTCCAGGGCCGTCACCCGGGCGCGGACCACCGAGTCGAGGAGGTCGCGGCTGCACGAGATGTTGAACTGCTTCTCCCCGCAGCGCGGGATCCAGCCCTGGGCGGTCTTGGTGACCAGGTCGGTGGGCAGACTGCGGCGGATGGCTCCGGCGGCCGTCCAGTCCTCGGTGATGCCCGGCAGTATCTGCTCGATGGCCCGTGCCCCGCCCGACCACAGCAGGTGCGTGTGCCGGGCCTGCGGAAGTCCACGCCGCGGCGCCGGGCCCTCGGGCAGCGGGTCCGCGTCGATGATCGTGACCGTCGTGTGCTCGGCGAGGACGGCGGCCGCCAGGAGGCCGGCCAGGCTGCCGCCGATGACGACGGCGTGGCGGGGCGGTGAAGACTGGGTCATCGTGTGGTGCTCTCTGTCAGGGCCGTGCGAAGGCATCGGCGGAGGAAGTGCGTCGGCGGGGTGGCGGGGGTCATGTGCGGTGACCCGACGCCTCCTGCCGAGCGAGGACTTGATGCGCTCGATCGCCTCGGAAACGGTTCTTCCCGGCGTGGAGCCGGATGCGGCCCGCGGGTGTGGTCCTCATGGGGCGTTCCCCTCGTCGGTCCCCGCCGGACGGCCCAGCTGGCCCTCCCGCGCGAGCAGGTCGTCCAGGTGGGCGGCGAGTGACTTCCAGCCCCGCGCGGAGAGTCGGCCGGCCCGCGTGACGATGCTCCGCACGTCGTGCGAACGCATCACGGCCAGCATCGGGTTCTCCTGCTCCCGCTCCGCCGACTCCAGTTCGCGGGCGATCCCGGTCAGGGCGGTGGCCAGCGCCTCGGTGTCGTCGGCCAGCAGGAAGCCGCTTTCGACGCCGTAGAAGCGCTGGATCCCGGCCGCGGCGGCGAGGTTCGGCAGGCCCTCGCCCTGGGCGAGGCGGGTCAGCGACTGCCCCGACGCGTCGAAGGACTTGGCGATGGCGGCCAGGGAGTGGGGCTGCCCGTCCTCCCGCGGGCGGGTGCGGCGCAGGTGCGCGAACCGCTGGCGCACCTGTTCCCTCAGCGGGAGGCGGGGCGGGGCGCCGTCGAGGGTGAGCCGGATGGCCTGCGGGGGGATGCCGGTGAGGTACGAGAGGTGCTCCAGGTCCTCCGTCCCGTGAGCGCCGCCCTCCGCGCCGAGAGCGCCCTGCGCGCTGTCCGAGGCGAGGACGAGGGCCCGTTCCACCGCGCTGCGGTGGTCGGCGAGGAGGAAACCGGCGTAGACGCCGAAGAACCGCTGGACGCCCGCCGCGTGGCCCAGCCTGGGCAGTCCGGCGCCCGCGTTGAGGGGGCCGAGGGAGGCGCCCGGTGCGTCGAAGTCGGAGGCGATGGCGGCGAGCGGCCACTCCCGGCCGTGCGCGTCGCGGCGGGTGGCGCGCAGCCGCAGGAAGCGTTCGTGCACGCGCCGCTCCAGCGGCAGTTCGGCCGCGGTGCCCGCCACCACCGCGGGGATGCGCAGGGGATCGACGCCGCACAGATGGCTCAGCCGCTCCGGCGCCAGTACCTCGGCCGGGTCCTGGCCGCGCCGCTCGGACAGCTCCTCCACGCGCCGCCAGATCGCGGCGAGGTCGGGTCGGGCGGCGGCTCGCACCGGCGGATTCTCCCGATTCTCCATGAGTCGACAAGACGTTCGAGTGGGCTGGGCTGCGTGAAGCGTAACCGCCCGCCCCCTGCCGAACCAGCGGTAACCCAACGTTTCCTGCCGTTCACCTCAAAGAACGTTGGCATGACCTCGGAGGTAATCGACCCCACCGCGGCCGCCCGGCAAGGTGGGGTCATCGGGTTCCGGAGCCGCGCACTCGGCTCCGGACCCCGTCTCCCACCAGCGCATTCGACCCTCGACGGAGGCTGATCCGCCATGTCCGCAACCCTGCTCGGCACCCTCGCCCGCACCACCGCGCCGCAGACCATGCTGCGCAGGTTCCTCGCCCTCGACTCCGTGGTCACCACCGGGAACGGACTCGCCTACGTCGCCTTCTCCGCCCCACTGGGGCGGCTGCTCGGGGTCGGCCAGGGCGTCCTGCTGGAACTGGGCCTGTTCCTGACCCTGTTCGGGGCGGGGGTCGGCTGGCTCGCCTCGCGCCGCCGGCCGCCCGTCCTCCCCGTGAAGTGCGTCATCGAGGCCAACTACGCCTGGGCCGCGCTCAGCCTGGTGTCCCTGCTGGTCTGGTTCAGCCCCACCACCGCCGGCCTGCTGTGGATCCCGATGCAGGCCGTCACCGTGGCCTCGTTCGCCCTGCTCCAGCAGCTCGCCCTGCGCTCAGTCGCGCAGTGAGCGCAGGTACTTCGCCGTCGCCGGGTCGGCCGGGAGGAAGGTCTCGATGGCCAGCTCGGCGACGGTCACGTCCATGGGCGTGTTGAAGGTCGCGATCGACGACACGAAGGACAGCAGACGGCCGTCGTGCTCGATGAGGAGCGGCAGCGCGATGTACGCGACGGGCTCGTCCGGTGCGCGGTCGCCCGGCCGTTCGGCGACCGGGTAGGCGCAGACCTCCTCGTACAGCGCGCGCAGCGGCTCGGAGCGGGCCAGCGCGATCTGCCGCTCCATCTGCGCCAGCAGGTGGCCCCGCCACTCCCTGAGGTTGTGGATCCTGGGAGCGAGGCCCTCGGGGTGCAGCGTGAGTCGCATGGCGTTCAGCGGCGGCGCCAGCAGGTGCTCCGGCACCCCCTCCAGCAGCATCGTGATGCCGGTGTTGGCGGCGACGACGTCGTACGTGGCGTCCACGACCAGCGCCGGGTAGGGCTCGTAGCCGGTCAGCAGCCGCTGGATGCCCTCGCGCAGCGTCCCCATCGACGGGTCGTCCAGCGCCGTCTGCGCGTAGCGGGGCGCGTAACCCGCCGAAAGCAGCAGGGCGTTGCGTTCGCGGACCGGTACGTCGAGACGGTCGGCGAGCCGCAGCACCATCTCCTCGCTCGGCCGGGAGCGCCCGGTCTCGATGAAGCTGATGTGCCGGGACGAGGAGTCGGCGCGGCCCGCCAGCTCCAGCTGGCTGATACCGCGCCGCTCCCGCCACGTACGGAGCAGGGAGCCGACCGTGGGCGTCGTGGTGGTCATGCTCCCGACGGTAGCCGAGCGTCCGCACCGGGTCAGCCCAGGTCGAAGACGTTCCGCAGGCCGAGGCGGTAGCGCCAGGCGTCGTGCCGTCTGGCGGACTCCACCTCCGGCGCCCGGTACATCGGCCGGACCGTGCACCGCGCGGCCGCGGAGGCGTCGCGGTCCAGCAGGCAGTTGACCGCGGCCCGCGCCGACGCGTTCGCGCCCTCCATCGTCGCCAGGTCGATGTCGACCGCCACGTAGTCCCCGCTGAGGTAGAAGTTCGGGATGCGGGTGCCCGCGGTGGGCCGGTTGTGCAGGGTGCCGACGGGGTGGATCAGCAACTCGTCCTGGTTGGTGGGATGCGGGGTGCCCAGACCGTCCACGCCCGGGTCCAGGAACCACGAATGCAGCTTGGAGTCGCTCAGCAGGGTCTTCCCGGTGTCGTTCAGGGAGGCCTTCAGCTGCGCCCACACCTCGCGCGCCACCTCCTCGCGCGTGCACTGCTTGGCGGTCTTCCCGTAGAGGATGCCGGGCTTGTCCCACTCCGAGATGTCCACCGACAGGCAGTCGACGGCCGTGCCGTCCCCGTAGTCGGCGGGGAAGTTCCGGGCCGGCCAGTGCTCGGCCTGCTGGATCGCCGTCAACGACCAGGGGGAGTCGATGCAGTTGAGGTGTCCGTGCACCAGCGGCGCCCGTTCGGTCAGATAGAACTGGATGCCCGTCATCCAGTCGGTCTGCAGCTTGTCGCAGCGCCCCAGCATCGGATCGGCGGCCCGCAGCGCCGTGCTCCAGGTCCGGCGGGCGTGCTCCACGGGCAGCGCGCTGACGTAGTGATCGGCGACGACGGTCTGCCGGGCCCCGTCCGGACCCTCGACGGCCACCCCGCTCACGCGCCCGCTCCCGTACTGCACCTCCCGTACGGTCCACCCGATCCTGAACTCCACTCCGAGCGACCGCAGATGGGCCTCCCACGGGTCGATCCACGCCTCGTTCGTCGGCAGGTTGAGGATCCGGTCCGGCGGGCCGTCCGCCCCGCGGCCCAGCAGGTTGAAGACGAAGGCCTCGCCGAGGGTGCCGACCGTACGGGTGGAGGCCTCCTCGGCCTTGGTCGCCACGATGTTGCGGGTGACACCGACGGCCAGGATGCGCTGGTACTCGTGCGACATCTGCTCCGCGCGCACGAAGTCCCACCAGGGGGTCCGCTCCCAGACCTCGTTCCGCCGCTCGTCGCAGCTCGTGAGGAAGACGAGCACGCGGTCCACGAAGTACGCCGTCTCGTGCGGCGGGAGCCGCAGCAGCGACTGCAGGATGCCGGTCAGGGCCCGCCGCAGCTCGTCGGGCGTGAGCTCGGCCGGCGCGTGCTCGGGCCAGGGGATGGGCCCGCGCAGGTCCTCGCGGCCGGCCGCCCGGGCGAACATCATCTCGCGCGGCGCGACGAGGTTGTCCCACACCCCGCGGGGGTTGCCGGGGAAGGGGATGCGCCGCATCGTGTCCGGCAGGTTGTGGTAGATGCCGGGGATGAAGCGGAAGCCGTGCTCGGCGGGGAGCGGCCTGCGGCCGCCGCGGGCGCTGCCCGGCACGTCCATGCTGCGCGCCTTGCCGCCGAGCGCCCGGCGCTCGTACACGGTGACGGCGTAGCCGCGCTCGGCGAGTTCGTGCGCCGCGGTCAGCCCGGCCACGCCGCCGCCGAGGACGGCGACGCGGCGGCCGTTCGGCGCCGGCGCCGTCGTGGTGGCGGCCGCCGCCGGGGTGCTCGCCACCACCGGTAACGCGCCGGCGGCAGCGGCCGCCGCGCCCGCGCCCGCGATGAACGTACGCCTGGAACTGCCTGTGCCGGTCATGCGCAAGCCCCCTCGTTACCGCTGGTAACAGTCACGTCCGGCGCAGGAGCATAAGGGGGGCGCGGTGGACGCGGAAGGACCCAGAAGTACCCGGGCGCACTATGGCGCGAAAGGGCCGTCCGGGTGTGCACTGTGGGAACCTTGACACCACGTCACGGGGAAAAGGAGCCGGTGCATGCCGAGTGAGCCGCTGTCACAGAAGGAGATCGAGGACCGGTTGCGGGAGCTTCCCGGCTGGGCCTTCGAAGACGACCGGATCGTGCGCACCTACCGGCTGGGCACGCACTTCGCCGCCAGCGCCCTGGTCGCCCACATCGCCACCGTCCAGGAGGAGTTGAACCACCACTCCGACCTGACGCTCGGCTACAACACGGTCCGCCTCTCCGTGAACAGCCACGACGCGGGCGGTGTGGTGACGGAGGACGACTTCGCCCTCGCCGAACGCGTCGAAGCCCTCGCCCCGGCGCACCACGCGCGCTGACGTCAGCGCGCGCGGTGCGCCGGGGCCGCCGGGGTTACGCCGGCTCCAGGCGCCACCACTGGGACGGGGAGTCGGTGTCCTCGCCCTGCCGGACGCGGCCCTCACCGTCCGCCTCCAGCGGCAGGCCGCTGATGCACGCGATCAGGGACACCACCCCGGGATCGTCGAGGTGTTCCTCGACGACCCACTCCTGCGCGCCGAACGCGTTGGCCCGCCACACCTGCACGCGGGCGCCGCTCTCCGTCGAGGCGTTCGCCACGTCGAGGCGCCGCTCGTTGTCCTCGCTCAGCACGTGGAAGACCCCGCCGCCGCTGTGCACCGGCGCGATGCGCCACCGGCGGGCGGCCTCCGGCGCGGGCGGGCCGTCGGGGCCGACCCGCACCCGGGACGCCCCCTCCAGCTGGAGCACCAGCCCGCTGTCCACGTTGCGGATCCTGTACAGACCCTCGGGAAGGTTCACCGGGCTCCCTCAGGCGTCGAAGTGGGCCGGGTCCGGCCCGATCCGGCGGCCCGCCGCGCCCGCGCCCAGAGCGTCCAGCGCGGCGACGTCGGCGGCGTCCAGCTCGAAGCCGAAGACGTCCAGGTTCTCCCGGATGCGCGCCGGGGTCACGGACTTCGGGATCACGATGTTCCCGAGCTGAAGGTGCCAGCGCAGCACCACCTGGGCGGCGCTGCGCCCGTGCTTGGCGGCGATCTCGGCCACGGCCGGCAGGGTGAGGAGCTCCTTGCCCTGGCCGAGGGGGGACCAGGCCTCGGTGGCGATCCCGCGCGCGGCGTGCTCGGCGCGCAGCTCGGCCTGTGGGTGCAGCGGGTGCAGCTCGACCTGGTTGACGGCCGGCACCAGGGAGCTCTCGGCGGCGATCCGGTCCAGGTCCTCGGTGCGGAAGTTCGACACGCCGACCGCCTTGGCGCGGCCGCTCGCCGCGATCTCCTCGAAGGTCTTCCAGATGGTGACGAAATCGTTGCGCATCGGGCGCGGCCAGTGGATCAGGTACAGGTCGACGTGGTCGAGCCCCAGCTTGGCCAGCGAGTCGTCGAAGGCGCGCAGCACCTGGTCGCGGCCCCAGCGCTGCTTCGGGCTGTTCCACAGCTTGGTGGTGACGAACAGGTCCTCGCGGGGCAGCCCGGAAGCGGCGACGGCCTTGCCGGTGCCGGTCTCGTTGCCGTAGATGGCGGCGGTGTCGATGCTGCGGTAGCCGGCCTCCAGCGCGGTCCCGACGGCACGCTCCGCCTCCGCGTCCGGAATCTGCCAGACGCCGTAGCCCAGCTGGGGCATGAGCGTGCCGTTGTTGAGCTTGATGGTGGGGACCTGGTTCACGTCTGGTCGTTCCCTCGCGTCGGTGCGTCGGCGGTACTGCGTCGTACGAGGGGCGACAACCGGGCCCTCCTACGACGTATTCCCGTCCCTACGCCGTACCGAGATACGCCTCCCGCACCAGCGGATCGGCCCGCACCTCGGCCGCCGTGCCCTCGGCCAGCACCGTCCCGAGGTCCAGTACGACCACCCTCGCGCACAGGTCCATCACGAAGGCCACATTGTGCTCGACCAGCAGCACCGCACAGCCCTCCTGCGCGGCCAGCCGCCGCACGACCGCCGCGAGCTGCTCCCGCTCCGGCGCCGACATCCCGGACGCGGGTTCGTCCAGCAGCAGGACCCGCGGCGGATCGGCCACCGCGCGCGCCAGCTCGACCATCCGGGCCCGGCCGACGGGCAGCCCGCCGGCGTACGAGGTCCCGAGCGCGGCGATCCCGCAGTCGGCCAGCACCGCCGCGCCCCGGGCCCGGCGCACCCGCTCCCGGGCCCGGCGGGCGGGGAGGGCGAGGAGGTCGGCGGCCAGCCCGCCACCGCCGCCCCGCCACTCCTGCGCCACCAGCACGTTGTCGGCCACGCTGAGCTGGCCGAACAGCTGCTGGCGCTGAAAGGTCCGGCGCATCCCGTGCCGGGCCCGCCACACGGGGGAGCGCCGGGTGATGTCCGCGCCGTCCAGCAGCACCCGCCCCTGGTCGGGCCGCCGGATGCCCGACAGGACGTCGAACAGAGTGGTCTTCCCGGCCCCGTTCGGCCCGATCAGCCCGCACACCTCACCCGCCCGGATCCCGAGGTCCACCCCGGTCAGCGCCCTGACCCCGCCGAAGCGCACGCCGATGCCGCGCGCCCGGAGCACGTACGCCTCGCTCATGAGCCCATCCCCGTCCCCATGCCCAGGTAGGCCTCGGTGAGCCGGTCCGCCTCCACCTCGGCGCGGGGGCCGCACCAGGAGACCTGGCCCTGGGAGAGGTACGCTACGGTGTCGGCGACCCCGAGGATCCCGGCGGCCTTCTCCTCCACCAGCAGCAGCGCGGTCCCCGCGTCGCGGAGCTCGGTGAGCAGCGCGTACACCTCCTCCACGACGCGCGGGGCGAGCCCGAGCGAGGGCTCGTCGGCGATCAGCACCTCGGGCGGCCGCTGCAACAGCGGGGCCAGGGCCAGCATCTGCTGCTCCCCGCCGGACAGCGCCCCGGCGGCCACCGCGCGCCGCTCCGCGAGCCGGGGAAACCGGGCGTACACGGCGGCCCGGGCGTCGGCGTCCTTGAGGTACAGGGCCAGGTTCTCCTCGATCGTGAGCGCGGGGAAGATCCCGCGCCCCTCGGGGGCGAGCAGCACCCCGGCCCGCGCCCGCCGCACGGCCCCCTCCCGCGTCAGGTCCCGCCCGTCGACGTACACCGACCCGCCCACGACGGGCAGCAGCCCGGCGGCGACCCGGCAGGCGGTGCTCTTCCCGGCGCCGTTGGGGCCGAGCACGGCGAGGATCTCCCCGCGCCGCACGACCAGATCGACCCCGTGCAGCACGAGCCCGCCGTCGTACCCGGCGCTGACGCCGCGCAGGGTCAGGGCCGGCGCCGCAGGGCTTTCAGCCGTACCCCCGGGAGCCGCCGCCTCAAGCCCCGCCCGCGATGGCTGCGCAGGATCCGCGGCCGAGCCCCGGGACGCGGCAGTGCGCCGCTTCGCCCACCGCACCGGCAGGGCCGCGCAGTACCCGTCCGGATCGTTGGCCAAGGCCAGCCCTGCCAGGCCGAAGAGGATCACCGGCAGGTGCGCGGACGAGGTCACGTAGTCGGCCAGCAGCCGCGGCGCCACCGCGAACACCAGCCCCGCCACCACCGCGTACTGCGGCCGCCGCACCCCCGCGGCCACCACCACCGCCAGCCACACCAGACCCGTCATCGCCGTGAAGTCCGTCGCGGTGATCCGGGTGTTGTACGACGCGTACATCACGCCCCCGAAGCCGGCCAGCCCGGCCGACAGGGTGAACAGCAGCAGCTTCGTCCGCAGCACCGACACCCCCGAGGCCACCGCCGCCGCGGGCGCCGACCGTACGGCCAGCATCGCCCGCCCCGACGGGGAGCCGCGCAGCGCGCTGAGCCCGGCGGCCACCAGGGCGACCAGCACCACCAGGGCCACCCCCAGCGCCCGGTCGTCGGACAGGTCCACCGGCCCGAACACCGGCCGCGGGACAGGCCATCCGGAATCGCCGTTGCGCAGCCACCTCAGCTGGAACAGCACCTGGTCGGCGAGGAACGCCAGCGCGAGCGTGGCCAGCGCCAGCGACCTGCCGCCCAGCCTCAGCGCGGGCAGTGCCACCAGCGCTCCGAGCAGGGCCGCCACGCACGTGCCCACCGCCAGCGCCGCCACGAACGGCCAGCCCCGGCTCATGAGCAGCCCGGCCACCAGAGCGGCCCCGGTCACGAAGGTGCCCTGCGCCAGCGACACCATCGCCCCGAGCCCGGTCACCACGGTGAAGGACATGAACACGAGCGCGATGGCCAGCCCCTGGGCCAGCAGCCCGCTCCAGAACGGCGTGGTCACCGTGTAGAACGCCACGCACAACAGCCCGGCGCCCGCTGCCCACACCCCCCACCGCCGCCCCCAGGACGCGCCCGCCAGATGGTCCACCGGCGGTGGGTCCACGGCCGAGACTCCCGCCGCGCGCGCCGTGCGGGTGAGGACCAGCAGTCCGCCGAACAGGATCAGGAATGGCACCGCCGTGCGGAAGCCGGTGATCCGCTCGGCGAAGGAGGCGTACCCGGCCACCAGGTTCTGCAGCACCCCGAGCCCCAGTCCGCCCGCGAAGGCGAGCGGTACGGACGCGAACCGCCCGATGACCGCCGCCGTCGCCGAGACGAAGAGGAACAGCGTGAAGTCGTGCGCCGACAGCCCCAGCAGGGGAGTCGCCAGCACACCCGCCAGCCCGGCCAGCGCCGACGCGATCATCCACGCCACCGACGACAGCCGGTCGGCGCTGATCCCGCGCAGTTCGGTCAGCGAGCGGTTGTCGACGGCGGCCCGCAGCAGCAGCCCCAGGCGGGTGCGCCGCATCAGCACCCACAGGGCCACCGCCACGAGCGCGGTCACCACCCAGGTGATCAGCTGGTCGGAGTCGACGCCGACGCCGTCCGCCAGCTGCCAGGACCTCGCGGGGCTGGGCCCCGCCCCTGGCAGCCCGAACTGGTTCTCGGCCGGCTTCACGGGCGCGCCCGCGTCGGCCAGGAGCTCCACCGCCCACAGTCCGCCGGCCGGCAGCGCCACCAGCAGCCCGATGGTCGCCACGATCTGCGCCGTCTCACCCACGCGCGCCAGACGCCGGAACATCAGCCGGTCCAGCCCCCAGCCGAGCCCGGGGGCCAGGACGCACACCACCAGCAGCGCCGCCGGGACGGCCGGCCAGCCCAGCCCCGAGTGCACCTCGTAGAAGGTGAGCGCGCACAGGTAGGCGGTGGCCCCGTGCGCGAAGTTGAACAGTCCGGACGCCGCATACGACAGCACCAGCCCGGTGGCGAGCAGTGCGTACAGGGCGCCGGAGACCAGACCGCTCAGCACGAATACGAGCAGATCTCCCATGCCGCGGCCCTACGTGAAGGGGATGGGTTCGTAGCACTTGAACGGGACGGAGACCTCGTACGCGCCGCCCTTCAGCTGTACGAGCGCCCCGCAGCCGAAGCTCTCCTTCTGCCCCTTGGGCTCCGCCCGGTCACCGACGAGCGTTCCGGTGTCGGAGAAGCCCTGCGCGGCGGCCTGGAAGGACGCGACGCTCAGGTCCCTGCCCGCCTTCCGCGCGATGGACACGAACAGGTCGGCCGACATGTACCCGGTGAGCATGTGCATGCTCAAGGGGACGTCCTGACCGCCCGCGGCCGCCTTGATGTCGGCCTTGAACTGCGCCATTTGCGGGTCCGCCGACTCGAAGGGCTGGAACTGCAGCAGCACGTGCACCCCGTCGAGCGCCTGCCGGGTGGCGTCCTTGGCGAGCAGCCCCGGGTCGTAGTCGGTCGGGTCGGAGAGCAGGCCCTTGTAGCCGCTGCGCTTGAGCGCGGTGAAGAGCCCGATGTTGTTGGGGGTCTGCATGACGGAGACGACGGCGTCCGGGGCCTTGCCCCCGTTGCTGGAGAGGATCTCCTTCACGTACGCGGACCAGTCGTTCGGCACGGCGGTGGCGGGCACGGAGGCCTTGGCGTAGGAGACCGCGAACCCGGCGCTGGCGAAGCCCTGTTGGAAGGTGCGGATGCCGAACTTTCCGGCGTCGCTGTCGTTGGCGATGATCGCGACGGACTTGCCGCGGGCGCCGCCGAGGAGCCGGCCGATGCCCTCGGGCCACGTCTGGTTGAGGGTGCCGCCGGGGCTGGGCACCAGGCAGCCGTTGAAGCCGTACATGTGGGCCGGCCCGCAGAAGGAGGGCAGGGTGCCCCAGCCGAAGGTGGGGACCTTCTCCTGCTCCAGGAAGTCGGCGCCGGAGAAGGTCACCGAGCTCATGGGGGCGACGGCGAAGACCTTGTCCTGCTGGACGAGCTTGCGCGCGGCCGCGAGGTTCTTCGCCGGGTCCTGGCCGTCGTCCTCCGCGCCGAGGTAGTCGATCTTGCGGCCGTGGACGCCACCCTCGGCGTTGGCGCGCAGGTAGCGCGCCTTGGCGCCGAGATCGGTGTCCTTCTTGCTGTAGCCGCTGGCGCTGGTCATCGACACGATGCCGCCGACCTTGATGGAGTCGGCGCTCACCCCGCGGGAGTTCCCGGACGCACCGCCGGCCCCGCCCCGGGCGGCGCCCTTGGTGTCGCCGTTCGTGTCACCGTTCGTGGAGGCGGAGTTGCAGGCGGAGACGAGCGCGAGGGCGGCCGCGGCGGCGGCCAGGGTGCGGATCGGACGCAACATGGCTGAGATCCCCTCCGGTCTGAATCCCCGCATTCTGTGCGTGACCTGACGGATCGTCAATAACAATGACGAGGTGAAGTGACGCCCCGTCAGATTCTCTTCGCCGCTCAGGACCGCGACTCGTAGAGGGCCGCCACCTCCGCCGCGTACGCCTTCTCGATCGCCCGGCGCTTGAGCTTCAGCGAGGGGGTCAGCAGCCCGCGCTCCTCCGAGAACTGGTCGGCCAGCACCCTGAAGGTGCGGATCGCCTCCGCCTGCGACACCAGGGTGTTGGCGGCCACCACCGCCCGGCGCACCTCGGCCGTCAGCTCGGGGTCGCTCACCAGGTCCGCCGCCGGCAGCTGCGGCCGGCCGCGCATCGACAGCCAGTGCGCTATCCCCTCCATGTCCAGGGTCAGCAGGGCCGCGATGTACGGCCGGTCGTTGCCCACCAGCACGCACTGCGACACCAGCGGATGCGAACGGACCCGCTCCTCCAGCGCGGCCGGCGCCACGCTCTTGCCGTTGGAGGTCACCAGGATGTCCTTCTTCCGCCCGGTGATGGTGAGGTAGCCGTCCTCGTCCAGCCGCCCCAGGTCCCCGGTCGCCAGCCAGCCGCCGTGCAGCACCGCCTCCGTGGCGCCCGGGTCGCCCAGGTACCCGGAGAAGATGTGGCCGCCCGACAGCCAGACCTCTCCGTCGTCCGCGATGTGCACCGTGCTGCCCGGGATCGGCCGGCCCACCGTCCCGTACTTCGTCGCCCCCGGCGGGTTCGCGGTCGCCGCCGCACACGACTCCGTCAGGCCGTAGCCCTCGAACACGGTGATCCCGGCGCCGTCGAAGAACAGCCCGAGGCGGCGCGACATCGCGGACCCGCCCGACATGGCGTGCCGCACGCGGCCGCCCATCGCCTCGCGGACCTTCCCGTAGACGAGCTTCTCGAAGAACTGGTGCTCCATCCGCAGGGCCGCCGAAGGCCCCGGCCCGAGCCCGAAGGCCTTCTGCTCGCGCGCCTCCGCGTACCGCACGGCCGTCTCCACCGCCCGGTCGAAGGGACCCGTGCGCCCCTCGGCCTCCGCCTTGCGGCGCGCGCTCGCGAAGACCTTCTCGAAGACGTACGGGACCCCCAGCACGAACGTCGGCCGGAACGCGGCCAGGTCCGGCAGCAACTCGGCCGCCGCCAGGACGGGCTGGTGCCCCAGCTTGACCCGTGCGCGGACGGCCGCCACCTCCACCATCCGCCCGAAGACGTGCGCCAGCGGCAGGAAGAGCAGGGTGGACGGCTGCTCACCCTGCCGCGTCCGGAACACGGACTCCCAGTGGGTCACGAGCGTGTCGGCCTCGTACATGAAGTTGCCGTGGGTGAGCACGCACCCCTTGGGGCGGCCGGTGGTGCCGGAGGTGTAGATGACGGTGGCGACCGCGTCGGGCGTCACGGCCCGGCGGTGGCGGTGCACGACGTCCTCGGCGACCCCGCGCCCGTCGGTGACGAGCGCGTCCACCGCGCCGGCGTCGAGCTGCCACAGCAGCCGCAGCGCGGGGAGGCGGTCGATGACCGAGCCCACCGTCATGGCCTGGTCCTCGTTCTCCACGAGGCAGGCCGTGCAGCCGGTGTCGTACAGGATCCAGTGCACCTGCTCGGCCGCGGACGTCGGATAGACGGGGACGGGCTGCGCGCCGATCGCCCACAGAGCGAAGTCGAAGAGGGTCCACTCGTACCGGGTACGGGACATGACGGCGACCCGGTCCCCGAAGCGCACCCCTTGGGCGAGCAGGCCCTTGGCGAGCGCGAGCACCTCGGCGGCCAGTTCCCCCGACGTCACGTCCTGCCAGACCCCGTCCGTCTTCCGGCCGAGCACCACCCGGTCCGGCTCCTGCCGGGCGTGCTGGAAGACGATGTCGGCCAGCCCGCCGACCGGCGCCGCCGTGACCACGGGTGGGACGCTGAACTCGTACGGCATCCCGCTCCTCTCCGTGCTGGGGCCGTGACGCTACCCCACGGGCCCCCGAGCCCGGCACCCTTGAGGAAACCTCCACAAGATCCCCTCGGCCCCCAAGGCCTGCACGGCCCGCCCGCTGGGCAGGGGGCGACGCGCGGCCCGTAGGCGGGCGCGGGTTCGGGTACGTCGGCTCGGCCGGTACGTCGGGCTCAGGCGCGGCGGCTCAGGCGGTCGCCGCCGGCGAGGACGGCGGCTGCCAGGGCCTCGGACGCCGGCGTCGGCCGACGGCCCTGGAGCAGGGCGAACTCCACCGGCCCCAGCTCGGGCAGCCCGCCCACGCGGACCAGGCCGGGCGGGATCAGCCCCCGGGTGTGCGCCATGACGCCCAGCCCGGCCCGGGCCGCCGCGATCAGGCCGCTCAGACTGCCGCTCGTACAGGCGATCCGCCACGCCCGGCCGTCCCGCTCCAGCACCTCCAGCGCCCGGGCCCGGGTGATCCCCGGCGGCGGGAAGACGATCAGCGGCACCGGGCGCTCGGGATCCACCCGCAGCCCCTCCGCGCCGATCCACACCATCCGGTCCCGCCACACCAGGCGCCCCCGTTCGTCCCCGGGCCCGCGCCGCTTCGCGAGCACCAGGTCGAGGCGGCCCGCGTCCAGCCGCTCGTGCAGCGTCCCGGAGAGCTCCACCGACAGCTCCAGGTCCACCTCGGGATGCTCGTGCCGGAAGCCTTCCAGGATCTCCGGCAGGCGCGTCAGCACGAAGTCCTCCGAGGCGCCGAACCGCAGCCGTCCCCGCAGCCGGGTCCTGGTGAAGAAGGCCGCCGCCCGCTCGTGCGCCTCCAGGATCGTCCGCGCGAAGCCGAGCAGCGCCTCGCCGTCCTCGGTCAGGTCCACGCTGTGCGTGTCCCGCACGAACAGCGGCCGCCCGGTCGCCTCCTCCAGCCGCCGCACGTGCTGGCTGACCGTGGACTGCCGCACCCCGAGCCGCCCCGCCGCCTGCGTGAAGCTCAGCGTCTGGGCCACCGTGAGGAACGTACGCAGCTGGACCGGGTCGTACACACCACCAGGCTAGCCCCGCCCATCGCGAACCGCGATGACAGTGAGCACGGCATACGGGTTTCCCGATGACCGCCAAACGGCGAGGATAAAAGGAGCCCAACGGCCACGCAGGCCCGCAGGGCCGGCAAGCCCGCGGACCCGCAAGCCCGTTGGCTACGGACCTCCAAGCCGGCAGCCCGCGGACCCGCAGCCCGGCAAGCCCGCTGGCGCGTGAGCCCACGGACCTACGAGCCCGCAGTCCACAGCCCCGTAGACCGGCTAGCCCGCTGGCCCGCGAGCCCACGGACCTACAAGCCGGCGAGCCCGCAAGCCCCGAGCGGGCGCCAACCCCACCCCCCACCAAGTGAGCACCGCACATGCGCCGCCCCCGCCCCCGCCTCCCCGCCCGGCTGCCCCTGGACCCGTACGTCCTGGCCCTGCTCGGGACCGTCGGCCTGGCCGCTCTGCTGCCCGCCCGTGGCTCCGCCGCGGCCCTCGTCGGCGGCGCCTCCACCGCGGCCGTGGCGCTGCTCTTCTTCCTCTACGGCGCCCGGCTCTCCACCCGCGAGGCCCTCGACGGTCTGCGCCACTGGCGGCTCCACCTCACCGTGCTCGCCTGCACCTTCCTCCTCTTCCCGCTCCTCGGCCTCGCCGCCCGCGGCCTCGTCCCCGACCTCCTCACCCCCTCCCTCTACCAGGGCCTCCTCTTCCTCTGCCTGGTCCCCTCGACCGTCCAGTCCTCCATCGCCTTCACCTCGATTGCCCGCGGCAACGTCCCGGCCGCCATCTGCGCCGGTTCCTTCTCCAGCCTGGCCGGCATCGTGATCACCCCCCTCCTCGCCGCCGCCCTGCTCGGCAACGGCTCCGGCGGCTTCTCCCCGGACTCGCTCCTCAAGATCGCCGTGTAGCTCCTGCTGCCGTTCCTCCTCGGACAGGCCCTGCGCCGCTGGATCGGCGGCTTCCTCCTCCGCCACCGCCAGGCACTCGGCCGCGTCGACCGCGGCTCGATCCTGCTCGTCGTCTACACCGCCTTCAGCGCGGGCATGGCCGCCGGCATCTGGCACCAGGTGAGCGTCCCGCGCCTGGCCGCCCTGCTGCTGGTGGAGGCCGTACTCCTCGCCGTCATGCTCCTCGCCACCTGGTACGGCGCCCAGCGCCTCGGCTTCGGGCGCGCGGACCGCATCGCCATCCAGTTCGCGGGGTCGAAGAAGAGCCTGGCCGCCGGACTCCCCATGGCGAGCGTGCTGTTCGGGGCGCAGGCCGGCCTCGCCGTCCTCCCGCTGATGCTCTTCCACCAGATGCAGCTGATGGTCTGCGCCGTCATCGCCCGCCGCCGCGCCCGCGACCCGGAGCCCGAACGCGCCGCCGGACGTGTGGCGGAGGTCTCGCCGCCGCCCCAACAGCCCATGCGCCAGGCCCGATAACGTGCGGTGGTGACCTGGATACGCCCCCTCGCCGCCCACGCCGAACGTCCCTGCACCCTGGTGGTCTGCCGCGGTTGCTGCTGCGGCGACCCCCGCAAGAACCCCGGCTCCGACCACGCCGGACAGCTCGCCCGGCTGCGCGAGGCCGCCGCCGCGTCCGGCGGCCGCCTGGCCGTGCGTACGAGCGACTGCCTCGGCCCGTGCGCCCAGGCCAACGTCATCGTGGTCCAGCCCACCACCGAAGCCCGCCGCCGCGGTGCCCGCGCGGCCTGGTTCGGCTGGGCCCTGGACGACACCGCCACCGACGAGATCATCGCCTGGGCCGAGTCCGGGGGCCCGGGCGCCACCCCGGTGCCGCCCACCCTGGACCTCCACCGCATCGACCCCCCGGCGCCGACGCCCAAGCCGGCCGGGAACACCTCGCGCCGCGGCCGCCGCGGGCGCTGACGCGACGCGGGGGCGCTACGCCGTGACGACCCGCTCCTCGCCCGCGTAGACGTTCATGTCCGGCCCCCTCAGGAAGCCGACCAGCGTCATGCCCGACTCCAGCGCCAGGTCCACGGCCAGCGAGGACGGCGCGGAGACGGCCGCCAGCACCGGGATGCCCGCCATCACGGCCTTCTGTACGAGCTCGAAGGAGGCCCGGCCCGACACCAGCAGGACCGTACCCGTCAGGGGGAGCCGGCCGGCCTGGAACGCCCGGCCGATGATCTTGTCCACCGCGTTGTGCCGGCCCACGTCCTCCCGCAGGTCGAGCAATTCGCCCGCGGCCGTGAACAGGCCCGCCGCGTGCAGCCCGCCCGTACGGTCGAAGACCTTCTGCGCCGCGCGCAGCCGGTCCGGGAGCGCGCTGAGGACCTCCACGGGGACCCGGACCGGATCGGCGGCGATCCCCGGGAAGCGGGTCGCCGTACGGACCGCGTCCAGGCTGGCCTTGCCGCACAGGCCGCAGGAGGAGGTGGTGTAGACGTTCCGTTCCAGCGTGATGTCCGGGACCGGCACTCCGGCGGCCAGCTGCACGTTGACCACGTTGTAGGTGTTCGAGCCGTCCTCGGTGGCGCCCTCGCAGTAGGTCACGGCCTGCACGTCGCCGGCCGAGCCCAGCACGCCCTCGCTCACCAGGAACCCCACCGCCAGCGCGAAATCGTCGCCCGGCGTGCGCATCGTGATGGCCAGCGGCTTGCCGTTCAGCCGGATCTCCAGCGGCTCCTCGGCCACCAGCGTGTCCGGGCGCACGCCCACCCCGCCGCTGCGGATCCGCACGACGCGACGGCGCTCGGTGACCCGTCCCATGGTGATCAGCCCATCCTTCATCTCGTCCGTCCCGCCCACATCCGACCTGCTCATTGTCCCGGTTGCCGCTCCGGCGGGGCTCCCGGCAGCCGGTCCCTCGGAAATCTCCAAATTCCGGACCCCGAATCCTGTCGGGTCACGCGCACACGTACCCACCGGTAGCAGGCAAAGCTGGGTGATCCTGACTTCCGTACGAGGGGGGACCCCGCCCATGACCGGTTCACGCGTGGTGGCGCTAGGGCACTACCAGCCCGCGAAAGTGCTCACCAACGAGGACCTCTCGGCCATGGTGGACACCACCGACGAGTGGATCCGGTCCCGCGTCGGCATCCGCACCCGCCACATCGCCGGCCCGGACGAGCCGGTGGACGAGCTGGCCTTCCAGGCGGCCGGCAAGGCACTGGCCGGCGCCGGCCTGACCCCGGACGACATCGACCTCGTCATCGTCGCCACGTCCACCGCGATCGACCGTTCGCCCAACATGGCCGCGCGCGTCGCCGCGAAGCTCGGCATGGGCAGCGGCCCCGCGGTCATGGACCTCAACGTCGTCTGCTCGGGCTTCACCCACGCCCTGGCCACCGCCGACCACGCGATCCGGGCCGGCTCCGCCACCCGCGCCCTGGTCATCGGCGCCGACAAGATGACCGAGATCACCGACTGGAGCGACCGCACCACCTGCGTGCTCACCGGCGACGGGGCCGGCGCGGCCGTCGTCGAGGCCAGCACGGAGCCGGGCATCGGCCCGGTGCTCTGGGGCTCGGTCCCTGAGATGGGCAACGCGGTCCGCATCGAGGGCTCGCCCCCGGTCTTCGCGCAGGAGGGCCAGTCCGTCTACCGCTGGACCACCAGCCAGCTCCCGCCGCTCGCCCGCAAGGTGTGCGAGAAGGCCGGGATCACCCCGGAGGACCTGGCGGCGGTCGTCCTCCACCAGGCCAACCTGCGGATCATCGAACCGCTGGCCGCCAAGATCGGCGCCGTCAACGCCGTCGTCGCCCGCGACGTCGTCGACTCGGGCAACACCTCGGCCGCCAGCATCCCGATGGCCCTGTCCAAGCTGATCGAGCGCGGCGAGATCCCCTCCGGCGCCCCGGTCCTCCTCTTCGGCTTCGGCGGCAACCTCTCCTACGCGGGCCAGGTCATCCGCTGCCCCTGAGCCCGCCGTCCGCCGTTCCCCCCCCCGCCACTCCGGCGGGGGCCGGCGGCCCGGGCCCCGTCCACCGACCACCCGGCGAGACATCCCGTCTCGCCAGGTCGCCCGGCACATGCGTGCAGGTCAGCCCGGCGTGGCGCCCGACCGCCGCCCGGATATGTGGTCGGACCCCCGCCGATCCTTTGCTATTGTTGTCCATGTCGCCGCGGGAAACCGGGGCCGACCACCTGGTCCGGGTGGCGGAATGGCAGACGCGCTAGCTTGAGGTGCTAGTGCCCTTTATCGGGCGTGGGGGTTCAAGTCCCCCCTCGGACACCAGCAGGAACCCCACCCCGGTGGGGTTCTTTTGCGTTTCCGGTCCGGGCAGTTGACGTCCGGACGGGGTCGGTGACCCGAGGCCCCGGGCCCCTGATGGGGGCCGGGGCCGGTTCGTCAGGTTTCCAGGACCACCAGGCCCGTCGGGGTGGTCAGGCTGCCCGGGGTGACCGACGTGAAGGTCTGGGGGAGGGACAGGCGGGGGTGGCCGGTGGCGGGGGCCGCTTCGAAGAGGTAGGCCGCTGCGGCTCTGGTGTCGCTGACCAGGTGGGGGCCGCCCGCCGCGGGGGTGGCGCCGGTGAGGGGCGTGCGGAAGAGGCGGCGCAGGTGGCGCAGGGTCTCCGGGGTCACCGGGGCCCGCATCGGCCGGGGCTGCGCGGCCGGCAGGGAGGGTTCGGCCGTGGTGGGGTCCGCCGGGGAGCCCGCGGCCGGCGCGTCCGGCGGGATCGCGCCGGACAGCAGCAGGGCGAGGAGCACCGGGACGGCCTTGCGGCGCAAGGTCTCCGTGGCCGCGCGCAGGCGGTGGGCGTGGTGCGCGGGCAGGGAGAGCGCGAGACTGCCGACGGCGCCGCCGGTGGCGATCGGCACCGCCGAGCAGACCACGCCGGGGGAGTATTCGAGCAGGTCGAAGACGGGTGCGCCCGGGGCCACCGCGTCCAGGGCGGTGAACAGCGCCCGGCTGTCGGTGATGGTCTGCGGGGTGAGCCGGGCGGGCCGGTGCCGGGCCACGTGGTCGGCGCGGCGGTCGTGGTCGAGCTGGGTCAGCAGGCACTTGCCGACCGCGCTGGCGTGGGCGGCGGCCCGGAAGTCGACCCACTCCCGTACCGGCGGGGTCGCGGGGCCGTCGGCCATCTGCGTGATCCGGACCTCGCCGTCGGCGTAGCGGCTCAGGTACACCGCCGCGCCCGCGCTGTCCCGGGCCAGCGCCAGGGTGCGCTGGAGCTGGCCCACCAGACCGTGGCCGCCCGGAGCGGCGAGCCGGTCCAGCGCGGGACCGCTCGCGTACACCCCGACGCCCGGGCGGTACGCGTACTCCTCCTCGCACAGCATCGACAGCAGCGGCCGCAGCTCCCCGTCGGCGAGGCCCGACTCCCGTGCGAGCTGGGTGGCCCGCACGCCCAGCGGGTGCCGCTCCAGGACCCGTACGACGGTCAGCGCGCGGCGGGCCTCCGCCAGGGCCTCGCCCGTCCCGTGCCGTACGACGCCCCCGCGCGCCGTCGCCGACGGCGCGGGGTGGCGCAGCGGCCCTGCGGCGACCGGGCAGCCGGACCCGGCGACCGGCGTCGGGACTGGGACTGAGCCCGAGCCGGCGGTCGGGCCGGCCGAGCTCGCGCCCGCGCCCCAGGCCGTGACGGGCGGCGGCAGGAACGCGGCCAGCACCGCCGAGAGCCCGGCCCGCGGCAGCGGTACCGGGCCCAGATCGGGGTCGTCCTGTTGGTCGACGTAGCGCAGCACGGCCGCCTGCGCGCACAGCCGGACCTCCCGCAGGTCCCGCCGCCCGCCCGGTCGGAAACCGCGGCGGCCGAGCTCGCGCGCCCAGTGCCGGGCGTCGTGGTGCTCGCCGCGCCGGGAGTGGTCGAGGAAGAGGCAGTAGGCGGCCGGCGCGGTGTGCGGGCTCCCGGAACCGGCGGCGAACTGCCACCAGAACCGGGCGCCTTCGCGCAGCCCGGCCAGGTACAGCAGGCAGCCGAAGACGACGGCTCCGCCCAGGTCGGTGTGCCCGCCCGCGAGGAACGCGTCGAGGTGCCCGGCGGCCTTCGGCGCGCACACGGAAGCCAGGCAGGTGGCCTTGAGGTCGCGCCGGGCCCGTTCGGCGTCGAGCGGGCAGTCCCGGGTGGGGTCGCTCCAGCCGTAGACCGACCGACGGCGGGCACGGTGGCCGGCGGCGGGGGCGTGCGGTGTGGCGCGCAGCAGGCGGGCCTCGGCCGCGCCGAGGTCGTAGTGCCGGTAGCGGTCGCGGACGCCGGCCCGGGCGAGGAACTCGGCCAGGGAACGGGGCGTCGCCTCGCCGTCCCGCTGCGGCCGGCGGTCGTGCCGGCTCATGACTCCGCCGATTCCGCCGAGTCGGCTGCCGCTGCCTCGGCTGCTTCAGCGGCTGTACGGGTGTCGGCTCCAGCCCCTTCGCCCCCTTCGCCGCCTCCACCCGCTTCGTCCGCTTCCGCCGACGTGTCCAGCAGACGGGCCAGCCGCCGGTGAGCCTGGCCGAGGTAGGAGCGGACCGTGGGCTCGTCGACGCCCATCACGGCGGCGGCCTCGCCGGGCGTGCACTGGAGTCCGTACCGCAGGAGCACGGCGTCCCGCTGCCGTTCGGCGAGCCGGGAGACGGCGGAGTAGAAGCGGATGGTGTCGGTCAGCACCTCGTACCGGTCGGCGTGCGCGTCCTTGAGGGCGGCCTCGAAGGCGCTGATGTCCATCGGCTCGGGCTGCTGCTCCCAGGGATGGCGCCGGTCCTGCCGCTCGGCCAGGCAGCGCTTGAGTATGGTCCACGCGTAGGCGTCCAGCCGGTCCATGGGCAGCATCCGCAGCCACTCGCCCATGATCGAGTCGAAGGTGGCGTCCACCGCTTCCTCCGCGGCGGGGTCGGAACCCAGCTGCAGGTACGCGAAGCGCATGTACGTGGGCCGCCGGTTGGCGTGGAAGGCCCAGTACGACAGGCGCGCCGCCGGATCCCACTGGCTCATGGGAGTCGGCCGGCGGCGCCGGCTCGGCAGTCCCACGGCCCCACCGGACTCCTCCGGTCCGCCATCGCTCACCGTTCCACCTCATCCCCTGTGCGCTGGAACAGGAAAGCAGCGCGGGCGCACTCGGGGGGCGCAGAGAGGAAACCTGGAGACAATCAGTCGGTGGTGATCGACTCGTGATCGATGTCGATCACCCGAGGACTCAGCCGGTACGTATGCATATGCCTGGTGCGGGTGCCCTCCGGCCGTCGTTCTGGAGCGCGGCCGTCCGGCTGTAGCATGGGCCCGATCGCGAGGGCCGTGACGGAGAGGTCACTGCCCTCGCTTTTGCGTTATCCACCCATGAACAAATGCGGCGCGTGGCCTTTCGGCGGTTCGATACGATGAACCGCATTCACAATCCGTCACGTCACGTCGCACCGCACAGAGGAAATGGAGCATCCGAGGATGGCTCGACACCTGATCACCAGCGCGCTTCCCTACATCAACGGGATCAAGCACCTGGGCAACATGGTCGGGTCGATGCTTCCGGCGGATGTGTACTCCCGGTACCTCCGCCAGCGCGGCCACGACGTCCTCTACATCTGCGCCACCGACGAGCACGGCACCCCCGCCGAGCTCGCCGCGAAGGAGGCCGGCCTGTCCGTCTCCGAGTTCTGCGCGCAGGCCCATGACGCCCAGAAGGCGGTCTACGACGGCTTCGAGCTGTCCTTCGACTACTTCGGTCGCAGCTCTTCCCAGCAGAACCGCGAGATCACCCAGCACTTCGCGCGCCAGCTCCAGAAGAACGGCTTCATCGAGGAGCGCGCGATCCGGCAGGTCTACTCGCCGGTCGACGAGCGCTTCCTGCCGGACCGCTACGTCGAGGGCACCTGCCCGCACTGCGGTTACGACAAGGCCCGCGGCGACCAGTGCGAGAACTGCACCCGCGTCCTGGACCCCACGGACCTGATCGAGCCCCGCTCGGCCATCTCCGGCTCCACCGACCTGGAGGTCCGCGAGACCAAGCACCTCTTCCTGCTGCAGTCCAAGCTCCAGCACGAGGTCGAGGCCTGGGTCAGCGAACACGAGGAGGAGTGGCCGCAGCTGGCGTCCTCCATCGCCCGCAAGTGGCTGACCGAGGGCCTGCACGACCGCGCCATCACCCGCGACCTCGACTGGGGCGTCCCGGTGCCGGCCGACACCTGGCCGGAGCTGGCCGCCGACGGCAAGGTCTTCTACGTCTGGTTCGACGCGCCGATCGAGTACATCGGGGCGACGAAGGAATGGTCCGACCTGGACCCGGAGAGCCGCGACTACAAGTCCTGGTGGTACGAGGCCGAGGACGTCCGCTACACGCAGTTCATGGCCAAGGACAACGTCCCGTTCCACACGGTGATGTTCCCCGCCACCGAACTGGCCACGCGCGAGCCGTGGAAGAAGGTCGACTACGTCAAGGCCTTCAACTGGCTGACGTACTACGGCGGCAAGTTCTCCACTTCGCAGAAGCGCGGCGTCTTCACCGACCAGGCGCTGGAGATCCTCCCGGCCGACTTCTGGCGCTACTTCCTCATCGCCAACGCGCCCGAGTCCGACGACTCGTCCTTCACGTGGGAGCACTTCGCGTCCACGGTCAACAAGGACCTCGGCGGCACCCTCGGCAACTTCGTCAACCGCGTGCTCACCTTCTCCCGCAAGAAGTTCGGCGACGAGGTCCCGGCGGGCAGCCCGGCGGGCGAGCCGGAGGCGAAGCTCGGAGAGCAGATCGCCGAGCTGCTGGCCGAGTACGAGGGCCACATGGAGACGCTCCAGTACCGCAAGGCCGCGGCCGCGCTGCGCGCCCTGTGGTCGGCGGGCAATGCCTACCTGGACGAGAAGGCCCCCTGGCTGGAGGTCAAGACCGACCTGGAGGCCGCCGCGCTCACGCTGCGCACCGCGATGAACCTCATCCACCTCTACTCGGTGGTCTCCGAGCCCTTCATCCCGGCCTCGGCGCGCGCCATGCGCTCCTCCTTCGCGCTGGCCGACGACACCGCGACCTGGATCTCCCCGGAGCAGGCCAAGGCCCTGGACGCCGTCCCGGCCGGAACCCCGTTCACGGTGCCGCCGGTGCTCTTCGCCCGGGTCACCGAGGAGGACCTGGAGTCCTACCGCGAGCGCTTCGGCGGTTCCCCGGAGGCCTGAGCCTTCGAGTGACGACGCGGTGAGGGGCGCGACCGATCGAGGTCGCGCCCCTTTCGCGTACCCGTGGACGGTTCGGGTTCGCGTGCCGCGGTCAGCCTTCGGTCCGTACGAAGGTCCGCACCGCTGTGTCGAAGTAGCCGCGGGCCTCCTCGGCGCGGCCCACCGGTGCGGACACCCACACGTCGTACAGCCGTCCGCCCTCCTCCCAGCACAGGTCCCGGGTCTGCCGGGGGCCTTCGGCCGCCGAGAAGCCGTCCCAGGTGAACCGCCAGAGGGCCGCCTGCCGGCCGTCGCGGGTGACGGGCACGACCTCGGCGTCGCGGTAACCGGGGTTGGTCGCAGGCCCGTTGGCGTGGGCGCGCTGGTGGACGGCGAGCGGGCCGCCGGACTCGGGGGCCGACACCTTGATGCCGATGCGGAAGGTCTCACCGGGCGACATGTAGAAGATCCGGGGACCGTCGAGCGTGCGCGTGAAACCGGTGGGGACGGCGAGCGAGAAGCCCGCCGGGTCGTTCACGATGCGGTAGCCGGCGGGCGCGGGCTTGTCGTCCGGGGAGGCGGCGGCCGCCGGCGTGACCGACGGGGACGCCGGCCCCGCCTTCTCCCGGGGCGCCGTGGCCGCCGGGGTGGGGGAGGAGCCGCTCCCGCCTGGGCCCCCGCCCCCGACCCCGGTCGCGGACGCCTTCGCCCCGCGCGCGTCGTCGTTCATGAGCAGCGTGGCGGCCGACAGACCGGCCCCGGCGAGCGCGGCCACCAGCAGGCCGGCGATCAGCGCGGCCCGCCGCCCGCGCTTCCCGGCCGCCGGCGCGGACGCGGGCGTGACGGTGGGCGCGGATGCGGGCGGGAGCGGCGCCGTGGGTGCGGGAGCGGCGGTCGCAGCCGCCTGCTGCTCGGTGGCCGGTTTCGTCAGGCTGCGCTGCGTCGGCGTGTAGGACGGCACGCCGTCCGCGTCGTCCAGGCAGGCCCGCAGCAGGGTCTCCGCCTGCGCCGCACCCAGCCGCTTGGCCGGATCGCGCTCCAGCAGGCCCCGCACCACGGGCAGCAGAGGACCGCACGCGGCGGGCGGCCGGACCTCGTCGAAGACCACCGCGTGCAGGATCCCGCCGAGGGAGTCCCGCCGGAAGGGCGACACCCCACTGACGGCCGCGCACAGCAGGGCGCCCAGCGACCACAGGTCGGACTCCGGACCCACCGGCGCCTCGGGGGACATCCGTTCGGGCGCGGTGTACTCGGGGGACCCGACGAACGCCCCGGTCGACGTCAGCGTGGTCGCCCCCGCCACCTGCGCGATGCCGAAGTCCGTGAGGACGGCCCGGCCTCCAGGGGACTCCAGCAGGACGTTCGCCGGCTTGAGGTCCCGGTGCAGCACCCCCGCCGCGTGCGCCGTGCGCAGGGCGCCGAGCAGCGCGATCCCGATCCGCGCGCCCTCGGCGGGGGTCATGGGCCCGGTGCGCGAGAGCCGGTCGGCGAGGGAGCCGCCCTCCACCAACTCCATGACGATGTAAGGGCGTTGGTGATCCTCGACGATGTCGTGCACCACGATGATGTGAGGGTGCTTGAGCTGCGCGGCCGCCCGTGCCTCCCGGAGCGTGCGCTCACGTTGGAGCCGGGCCTCGTCCCCGGACAGCGTCGGGTCGAGCGCCACTTCCTTGACGGCGACGCTGCGGCCGAGCAGCTGGTCGGTGGCCCGCCACACGATGCCCATGCCGCCGCGGCCGAGCCTGGCGTCCAGCCGATAGCGCCCGGCGATCAGACGGGCGTTCTCCCCCTCGGTCCCCATGGCGACATCATGCCGCATCTCCTCCCGCCCACCGCGTGTCGAAGACCCGCCTTGATCGTTTCTTCAGCGGTAGCCCTTACAACTGCTCCGGAGATGCGGGAGGACGCGCGGTGACCGCTTGGCAGTACTTCGCCGGTGCGGGTCTGGTGGCGGCGCTCTGCCCGCTGCACGGGCACGTGGCGGTGGCGGGCGACGGCCACGGCAACGGCCACGGGGCGCGCCTCGACCTGTGCGTACCCGGCGAGCAGCCGCAGCGGCCCGCCGTACGGCCCTCCGGGCGACCCTCGGTCCGGGCGGCCGTGCCCGGCGACGACCGGCCGACCGTGCACCACCCGGGGCGGTCCCCCGAACCGCCCGCCGCCCCGCCGCACCCCGGCCGGCCCGGGCCGTCGCAGCCCCCCGCGGAGCCGTCGGCGAAGGCCCGGGCCGGGCGGGCGGAGCCGCCGCCGGCCGCGCCGGGTCCCGGGGGCGAGGACGCTCCGGCCGCGGCCGAAGCGCCCGCTCCGCCCCCGCCCAGGGCCACCGCCGCACACGTGAGCGCCTTTCACGTGCGTCCGTACCGCTCCGTCGCCCTGCAGCGGCGCGGCCCGGACGGGATGTCCACCGTGATGCTCATGGTCGTCGTCACCACCCCGGCCGTACTGGCCGCAGCCGCCCTGCGCCCCCGTTCCAGCAGCCGCGGCCGCGGCCGCGGCTGACCGCAGCCCGCGCGTGCGCCCGTACGGCCCGCACGGGCAGGGGCGTACGCGGGCCCCGCACCGACCCATCCACCGATCCACCGAGTCACACCGGGAGAATCCACGTGTCCGAATGGCTGGTCCTGGCCATCGCCATGGCGCTCGTCTGCGCCGTCGTCCTCGCCATCACCACGATCCGGCACCGCCGGGCCGCCGATGACGAGGACACCAGCGAAACCCCCGACGTCATCGAGTACATGACGATGATGGTGGGCGTGGTCTACGCGATCGTGCTGGGTCTGGCCATCGCGGGCGTCTGGGAGGCGCGCGGCGCCGCCGAGGACAGCGTGCGCCGCGAGGCCCAGGCGCTGTACGAGGTCACCCAGCGCGCCGACGTCTACCCGGCCCCGGTCCGCGACCGGATCCGCGGCGAGGTGGACGCGTACGTGTCCCACACGGTCGCGGTGGACTGGCCGCGGCTGACCTCCGGGGAGACCCCCACGGCCGAGGGCGCCAAGCTGCTCGGCAAGCTGCGCACCGACGTCACCCACCAGAGCCCGGCCACCGAGCTCCAGGCGCAGGCCTACCAGCCGTTGCTGGACCACATCGCCGCCGCCGACGACGCCCGCCACTCGCGGACGCAGAGCTCCGAGTCCACGCTGCCGGCCGTGGTGTGGCTGGGGCTGGTCGTCGGCGGGGTGGTCACCGTCGGGCTGATCTTCACCCTGCAGATCCGCCGCTCCGGAAGGGAGCTGCTGCTGGCGGGGCTGTTCAGTGCGCTGATCGTGTTCCTGCTCTTCATGGTGTGGAGCTTCGACGCGCCGTACGGCAGGGCCGGGATCGACTCGGCGGGCCCGTTCCAGGACCTGTTCCCGGCGACGGCCATGGCCGCGGCGGGCTGAGCCCGGCCGGGCCGGGTCCAGCCCCGGCCTGGCCCGGCCCCGCGCCCCGGCGGGATGCGCCTTCGCGGCACGGTCCGGTCCGCTAGACGGTCCTACGTGACGCAGGTGTAACTGATCGTCCACTGGGAGCGTCGTCGGTGCCGACCGGGCCGCGGGGAAGTATCCGGTCCAGCCACTTCGGCAGCCACCAGTTGCTCCGGCCGAGGAGTGTCATGGTCGCCGGTACCAGCACCATGCGTACGACCGTGGCGTCGATGAAGATCGCGGTGGCCAGGCCGAGCCCGAACATTTTGGTGGAGGGGTCCTCGGCGACGGCGAAGGACAGGAAGACCGCCACCATGATGAGGGCGGCAGAGGTGATGATCCTGGCGGTGCGCGAGACGCCCTCGACGATCGCCGTGCCGTTGTCGCCGGTGCGCAGGTACTCCTCGCGGACGCGGGAGAGGAGGAACACCTCGTAGTCCATGGACAGGCCGAACAGGATGGCGAAGAGGAACATCGGGATGAACGACACGATCGGAACCGTCGCTTCCAGCCCGATGAGTGCGCCTCCCCAGCCCCACTGGAAGACCGCGACCATGATGCCGTAGGCCGCGCCGATGCTCAGCAGGTTCAGCAGTACCGCCTTGAGCGGTACGAGGACCGAGCGGAAGACCAGCATGAGCAGCAGGAACGACATCGCCAGCACGGCGGCGACCAGCACCGGCAGGCGCTGGCTGGTGCGTCGGCCCACGTCGGACAGGCTCGCGGCGGCGCCACCGACGTGGGCCCTGGCCGGGCCGGGCCCGATCGCCGTGGGCAGCACGTCGGCGCGCAGCCGGGCGATGGTGTCGGCCGTGGCCTTGTCCTGAGGGCTGGTCGTCGGGAACACGACGAGGGTCGCGATGCCGGTGGCCCGGTCGACGTGCGGCGGCGCGACGGACGCGATGCCCGGATCCGCCGCGACCGATGCGACGAGTCGCTCCAGCACGCCCGGATCACCGGTGGGGTCGGCGGCGATGACGAGGGGACCGTTGGTGCCCGGGCCGAACCCCTCGGCGACGAGGTCGTAGGCGCGGCGCTCGGTACGGCTCTGGGGCAGTGAGCCGTCGTCGGGCAGGCCGACGCGCAGGCCGAGCAGGGGCAGCGCCGCCGTCAGCAGCAGCCCCGCCGCGCCGATCGCGTACGGCACCGGGTGCCGGCTGACGTGCCCGATCCAGCGACGCCACCCGGCGGCGTGGGCGGCCCCTGCCTCCGCTTCCCGCCGCCGGGTGCGTCGGCCCGGCTTCCCGGTCCGCAGAGCCCGGCCGATCCGGCCGGGCCGGGCCAGGCGCGGGCCCGCCGCGCCGAGGAAGGCCGGCAGCAGCGTCACCGACGCGAGCACCATCGTCAGGACGACGATCGAGACGGCGACCCCGCCCACCGTCATGAACGGCACGTTCGCGACCGCCAGGCCGAGGATCGACACGACGACGGTGCCGCCGGCGAAGACCACCGGCCGCCCCGCCGTTGCCACCGCTCGTCCGGCCGCCTCCTGCGGACCGAGCCCGCGCGCCAGGTACTCCCGGTGCCTGGCGAGCACGAACAGCGCGTAGTCGATGCCCACTCCGAGCCCGACCATGCTGCCCAGGACGGGGGCGAAGGCCGGGACGTCCGTCACCCCCGCCAGTACCGTCATCGTGGCGACTCCGATGGTCAGCCCGAAGACCGCCATGCCGATCGGCAGCGCGGCGGCGACGAGCGAACCGAACGCCAGGAACAGGATCGCGGCCGCGGCGAGGAGGCCGATCAGCTCGCTCACGCCGCCGTCGGGGTCGGAGAAGGCGTAGAAGAGGTTCCCGCCCATCTCGATGCGCAGCGGCAGCTCCGCGCGCAACCGGTCGCCGAGATCGACGAGGGCGTCGAGGTCTTCGGCCGACAGCCGGCTCTGGTCGGGGTACTGCACCCGGACGACCGCGATCCGCCCGTCGGCCGAAACGAGGCCGCCGCGCACCGCGGTGTCCCCGCCCGTGTCGAGCGCCCCCGCCGGGTCGCTCGTGCCGAGCACGTGCGGCAGCCGCTTCACCTCGGCCCGCAGCCGCGTGAGAGCCGTGCGCGCGCCGTCGTCGTCGAAGAACGTCGCACCGTCGTCGAGGGGGGTGACGACCAGTTGGGCGGTCATCCCCTCCTGGCCGGTGCCGGCCCGCTCGATCAGTTCCGCGGCCCGCTGGGAGTCCAGTCCCGGAGCGGTCATCGAGTCCGCGGTACGCCCGCCGAAGGCGACGGCGGCGAGAACGGCGAGCGTGGCGGCGACCAGCCATGACGCGATCACCCGCCAGGGATGGCGCGCGGCGCCTGCGCCCAGGCGCAACAGGGCCTTTGAGAGCATCGGGTCCTCCAACCACCTCGTCGGCCGTCCTTGTACGGCCCCCGATGCCGAGGCTCGTCGCCACGGCGCTCCGCGGCATCGGCCCGCGGGCCGCGGATCCGTCGGCCCGGGGGTGGAGTGACGACCCGTCCTTTCGGCCGATGCGCGGCACGGCGCGGTGCCTAGGCTGAGAACCGTGCTACGAGACGACCTGCGAGCCCTGTGGACCGAACCCCGGCCGCCCGACGCGCCCGCCCGGGTGTGGCGGGACTGGGTGCTCCTCGCTGCGGGCCTGGCCGGGGTGGCGCTGGAGGCCACCCTGCGCGAGAACGTCGTGTGGCGGCCGGTGGCGGTGGTGTTCGCCGTATGGCTCTGCCTGCTGCTCCTGTGGCGCCGGACCCGCCCGCTGGCGACGGTGACGCTGGCGTTCGGCTCGGTGGGTCTGCTCCCGGTGGCCTCGCTCGTCACCGCACCGCGCGAGCCCGTCGGCCTGTACACCGGCGCGGTCGTGCTCGTGCTGGTGTACGCGCTGCTCCGGTGGGGTTCGGGACGCGAGATCGTGCTGGGCGGCGCGGTGATCCTCGCGGTCGGCGCGCTGTGTGTCGTCACCGACGAGACCCCGGTCGTCGAAAAGGCCGTGGGCTACGTCTTCCTGCTGCTGCCCGGTGTGGTCGGGGCCGCCGTGCGGTTCCGGGTGACCGCTCACGAGCGGCAGTTGGAGCAGGTGCGCTCCCGCGAGCGCGAGCAGCTCGCCCGGGAACTGCACGACACGGTGGCCCACCACGTGTCGGCCATGGTGATCATCGCCCAGGCGGGCCGGGTGCTCGCGGGCAGCGACCCGTCCGCCGCCGTCGAGGCGCTGGAGGGGGTCGAGGAGGAAGGGGCGCGCACGCTGGAGGAGATGCGCGCCATGGTCGCCGCGCTGCGCGACCGCGGGGTCGGCGCCGAGCTGGCGCCCCCTGCCGGAGTCGCGGATCTGGAGCGCCTGGTGCGCACGCCGGGTGGTCGCCTCAGGGTCGACCTGGGGCTCGACGGCGAACTGGCCGCGCTGCCCCCGGCTGTCGACGCGGCCGTCTACCGGATCGTGCAGGAGTCGGTGACCAACGCCCTGCGCCATGCGGTCGACGCGACCGAGCTCGTCGTCCGGGTCGCCGCGGAACGGCACACGGTACGGGTGAGCGTGCGCGACGACGGCCGGCGCACCGGCCGGGGTCGCGACGGATACGGACTTACCGGATTGCGCGAGCGCGCGACCCTGCTCGGCGGCACACTACGAGCCGGCCCGGGAAACGACCGGGGCTGGTACGTCGAAGCCGAACTGCCGAGAGCGAGGAGCCGGAGCGGTGTCCATTCGCGTCCTCGTCGCTGACGACCAGACGATCATCCGCACCGGGTTGCGGATCATGCTGAACGCCCAGCCCGGCATCGAGGTGGTCGGCGAGGCCGCCGACGGGCGGGAAGCGGTGCGACTGGCCCGCGAACTACGGCCAGACGTCTGCCTGTTCGACATCCGCATGCCCGTACTCGACGGGCTCGAGGCCACCCGGCTGGTCGCCGGCCCGGGCGTCGCCGACCCGCTGGCCGTGGTCGTCATCACCACGTTCGACCTCGACGAGTACGTCTACGGCTCACTGCGTGCAGGCGCCCGCGGATTCCTCCTCAAGGACACGGGACCGGACCTCCTGGCCCAGGCCGTACGGTCGGCGTCCGACGGTGAGGCGCTCATCGCGCCCAGCGTCACCGTCCGTCTGCTCCAGGCGTTCGCGGGCCTGCCCGCCGGCCGGCCCGTGGCCCAGCCGGTCTCGCCCGTCACCGCCCGCGAGGAGCAGGTGCTCCTCGCCGTCGCGCGCGGACTGACCAACACCGAGATCGCCGACGCCCTGCACATCAGCCTCAGCACGGTGAAGACGCATTTGGCCAGCCTGATGGCCAAACTCGGCGCCCGCAACCGGGTGGAGATCGCGATGTGGGCCTACGAAACGCGCCGTATCCTCCCCGGAACCTGACCTAGACGGCCACCCGCTGCCGGACGGCCTGCACCACCGGCGAATGCCGCAGGGCGTGGGAGATCCGCAGGAGATCGCGCGGTCCGTCGGCGGTGTCGAGCAGGGTCTCCACCTCGTCCCCGATGGTCTTGCCCTCGGGGTCGGCGGAGCGGGCCCGTACGGCGGCCGCGACCATGGCGGCGTCCGCGACCGCCCGCGCGGTCTCCGGGTCGGCCCCCTCGGCGACGGCGCTCTCGTAGGCGCCGTCGCGCAGGGCCTTGTCGAAGTACGGGCCCAGGTGCAGGAAGCCGTCGTGGATGTCCGACTCCCGCTGGATCACCCGCAGCTCTCCCGCCGTCCACCAGGCCATCTGTACGGAGGGCGTGCCGCTGGGCGCGGAGATCTGCACCTCCTGCCACAGGGTGCCGAGCCGGCGGTACGTCGCCCAGGTCTGCCAGTGGTCCGAGAGCCGCTGGCAGACGAGCGGGACCACGAAGCCCATCGCGCTGACCAGCGCGCCCACGGCGGCCAGCGGCGGGGCGACGTACGTGCTCAGGTCGTCGAGGTTGTGGCCGAACCAGCGGGCGGTGACCGCGGACATCTTCGTCGCGTCGTAGGCGAGGTTGAAGATGTACCCGGCGACGATGATCATCAGGCCGATCCGCAGCCAGCCGCGGACCTGCATGGACCAGCGCCAGCACAGGACGACCATCACCACGGCGGCCACGTGGTGCGCCAGCAGGTAGAGGGCGATCATCGCGCTGATGTACGGCGTGTTCGCGTAGTAGGTGTCGAAGTCGCGCAGCCGCTCGACCGGCGTCTCACCGAGCGCGAACAGCACGACCAGCGCCACGATCACCGCGAAGTAGCCGATGATCCAGCGCTGCGAGATGCGAAGGGTCCGCTCGGGCGGCCCGCCGCGCCAGTTGACCATGAGGACCAGGCAGGAGGCGCTGAAGGCCGTGAGCAGGCAGTACACCAGCGGGGCGGAGAAGTTGACGACCCCCGTCCAGCGGTTGACCGCCGCGATGGTCGGGGGAGCGGCGAAGGTGAACACCGCTCCCGCCAGGGTCAGCAGGGTCACGACCGATCGCAGGAGCGGGTCGCGCCAGTTGTGCCGGAGCGCCGGCAGCTTGAAGGCGAGCGAGATCGCCATCGCGGCCGCCGGAATGTAGTAGTCCTCGCCGTTCAACGGTCGTTCCTGTGCCCCCGGTAGCCCAGCGAGGCCTCGATGCGGCCTGCCAGTTGGTCGCGCTGGGCCGGAGGGCGATGGTTCGCCGATCCGGCCAGCCAGGTCCGGCACCGGCTGCCCAGCAGTAAGCCGAAGGTCTCTGCCTCGGTCTCCTCCTGGACGTCGGCGCGCGTGCGCGCGGCGACGCGGCGGACCGCCTCACCGATGTCGGCCTCGTCGGACAGCAGCCGCGCGGCGACGGCGGCGCCGTCGACGTGGTGGCTGCAGTGACCGGCCTTCATGTGCCACAGCTCGTGGCCCAGGATCACCAGTTGGTGGTCCGGCGCGGTGCGTTCCTCGATGACCACGAGATCGCGGTCCGCCATGTCGAGCCACAGCCCGCTCGCCGTACGCGGAGGGAACGAGGCCATCCGGAAATCCACCCGGCGGCCGCGGTGCCTGCTCATGCCCTCGCAGAGGGCAGCGTAGAGGTCCATGGGTTCCGCGGGTGCGGTCAGCCGGATGCCGGCCACCAACTCCCCGCACAACCGCCGCTGCTCTCTGCCTATGCTCACCGTTCTCCCCGTCGGCGCGGATCCGGATCAGGACTCAAGGATCAGACCCAGACTTTCGACTGGGTCAGGATTCATTCGGTTTGACGCTTTCGAGGAGCATGTCCAGCCATTCGGTCACCTTGTCACGGTGCTTGTCGCTGGGCAGTTGGGCGGCGCGCCAGGCGATGCCCCGTACGCCGTGGTTCTGGAGGAGTCTTGCCAGCGGATCGCCCGCCGATGCGGCCGAAGCCGGTACGGTTTCCCGCGCGCGGCCCGCGAAGTCCTGGAGCAGCTGTTGCTCGGTCCGCTGGAGCGCGTCGGTGAGGGCGTCGGCGTCATGGGCCGTCAGGAACCCGGCGTGTACCCCGAAGAAGCGCTGGATCGCGTCGCAGTGCTCCATCGTAGGGCGGCGGTCGCCGTTGATCAGGGCCCCGGCCTGCTGCCGGGACATTCCCGCTCCGTCGGCGATCTCCTGCTGGGTGTAGCGGCGGCCGTTGGGTTTGACGCGGGTGCGCCGCAGCAGGTCGAGCCGTTGGAGGAACCGGGTCTGCAGATCGGGCTCGCCGGCCGGCCTGCCCTCCAGCAGGGTCCTGACCACATCCGTGGGCACGCCCGAGGCCTCCGAGAGCCGCCGCAGGTCGAAGACCTGGTTCGGGTCGCGGCCCATCTTGCCCGCGAGTTCGGCGACACGCGTGATGGTGGCTGCCAGGGGTGCGTTGGCTACCGCGACGGGAGCCGGGAAGCCGTCTGTCACCAGTGGTTCTCCTAGATCGCGCGAAGTCGTTACGGCACATGGTCGGCTTCTGGAATCTAGCCGCTCTCGCCCGGAAGGGCTAGAACGTGCCACAGCTGTGGCGGGAATGAGCTGTCAAGAGGCTGGAATTGCCACAATAGTTGACACTCGAATGAAGTCGGTAGCAGGATCGCCACACGGAAATGAAGATCCAGACCGGAGGAGGGGGAGCTCTCGGTGCTACATCTCGCAGCGGTGGGCCCGTCCGATGGCCTCGCCCGAGCCGGTGAGGAGCGCCTGGCGGGCGAGGAGTCCGCACGCGGCGCCGTACGGTCGGAGCGACGCAAGGAGATTTTGCGCCAGCGCCGCGAGGAGCTGGGCCTGAGCCAGGAGGACCTTGCGGCACGCCTGCGCATCAGCGTGCGTGCGTACGGTAACTGGGAACGGGGCCTGGTCAAGGAGTGGACGGACCGCAAGCTGCTCGCCCTGGCCGAGGCCCTGGAGATGAGCGAGCGGCAGTGCTTCTGGCTCTTCCGCGTCATGGTCGACCGTGACCCGCCGCCCACGTGGCGGGCCGCGGAGGAGGCCCGGCTTCCCGAAGACCCCGCGCAGCGCGACTACTTGTGCGACTACGCGGCCTTCATGGAGGCCGTGCCCTACCCCAGCTTCCTGGTGGACCACCGCTGGGACGTCGCGCTCACCAACTCGTCCTTCGACCAGCTCTTCCAGTCGGTGCGGCCGCACCCGACGGCCTTGCCGGACGACAACTTCCTGCGCTTCGTGCTGTTCCACCCGGACGCCGCGGGCGTGCTGGAGGACCACGAACCGGGCTGGTGCGTACCGCTGCTGGCACAGTTCGCCACCGCGCTGGCCGCGGCCCCGGAGGACGAGGGGCTGCGCAGCATCCGCCAGGAGGTGGCCCGCGATCCGTTCATGGAGGCGGCCTACCGGTACGGGGTGCCGCACTGGCTGAGCATGCGCGGGACCGACGCCGCCGAGCAGGACGGCGCGGTGCGGGCCGTGCGCCACCCGGACCCGCAGTGGGGGCTGGTGCGCTGCCGGATGGTGGCCGAAAGCAGCCGGATGCTGGACGAGATGGGGCTGACCCGGATCACCCTGATCCTCTCCGCGCCGCTGGGCGGGCCGACCGGTCCCGTACCGGGTCGCGGCGGAACCGTGCACCAGCAGGGCGCCCGGCTGCGCGCCGTGCCGTCGCTCGGGGAGTGACCGGCCGGGAGTGACCGGACGGGGGAGACTGGTGCCGGCAGGCGCGTGCCGCCGGCCCCGTGTCACCGATCGTGGCATCGATCGTGGCACCGGGACCCCCTGCGGCACACGGCCCGCCAACCGAAAGGGGCACTGCCCCCGGGAACGGCACTGGCGAAGGGCGGTAAGGACGTGCGGCTGACGATCCTCGGCGGAGGCGGCTTCCGGGTACCGCTCGTCTACGGGGCCCTGCTCGGCGACCGGGCCGAGGGCCGCGTGTCCCACGTGACGCTGTACGACGAGGACCCGGCGCGGCTCGGCGCCATGGCCCGGGTGCTCCGGGACCAGGCCGCGGCCGCCCCGGCGGCGCACGCCCCGGCCGTCACGGCCACCGGGGACCTCGACGAAGCCCTGCGCGGGGCCGATTTCGTCTTCTCCGCCATCCGCGTCGGCGGACTCGACGGGCGCGCCGCGGACGAGCGGATCGCCTTGGCCGAAGGGGTGCTGGGCCAGGAGACGGTGGGTGCGGGCGGGATCGCGTACGGCCTGCGGACCGTGCCGGTGGCCCGCGAGATCGCGCGCAGGATCGCCCGGACCGCGCCCGAGGCGTGGGTCATCAACTTCACCAACCCGGCGGGCCTGGTCACCGAGGCGATGGCGGAAGAGCTCGGCGCGCGGGTGATCGGCATCTGCGATTCCCCCGTGGGCCTCGGCCGCCGCATCGCCCGGCTGCTGGGGGCCCGGCCGCAGGAGGCCTGGATCGACTACGTCGGCCTCAACCACCTGGGCTGGGTGCGCGGGCTGCGCATCGGCGGCCGGGACGAGCTGCCCCGGCTGCTGGCCGACACCGAGGCGCTGGAGTCCTTCGAGGAGGGCAGGCTCTTCGGGGCCGAGTGGCTGCGCTCGCTCGGCGCGATCCCCAACGAGTACCTGCACTACTACTACTTCAACCGTGACACCGTACGGGCCTACCAGGAGGCCCGGCAGACGCGCGGGGCCTTCCTGCGCGACCAGCAGCGCGGCTTCTACGCCGACGCGGGCCGGACGGGGCAGCCGGCCGGGGCGGCGCTGGCCGCCTGGGAGCGGGCCCGGGCCGAGCGCGAGGCCACGTACATGGCCGAGAACCGCGAGGCGGCGGGCGTCGGGGAGCGCGACGCGAGCGACCTGGAGTCCGGGGGCTACGAGAAGGTCGCGCTCGCGCTGATGCGGGCCATCGCGCGCGACGAGCGGGCCACGCTGATCCTGAACGTCCCCAACGGCTCGACGCTGTCCGTCCTCGACGCCGAGGCGGTCATCGAGGTGCCCTGCCTGGTCGACGCCAACGGCGCCCATCCGGTGGGCGTCGAGCCGCTGCCGCTGCACGCGGTGGGGCTGGTGACGGCGGTCAAGGCGGTGGAGCGGGAGGTGCTGGCGGCGGCCGCGAGCGGAGCACGGGCCGACGCGGTGAAGGCCTTCGCGCTGCACCCGCTGGTGGATTCGGTGGGGGTGGCCCGGCGGCTGCTGGACGGGTACGCGGCGGCGCATCCGGGGCTGGCCTACCTGCGCTGATCCGGCGGGCGGGCGGACCGTTCGCCTCCCCGCGGCCCCCGACCCGTTCGCCTCCCCGCTGCCCCGACCCGTTCGGCTCAACGTGGCATGCGGCCCGGCGGGGGCGCTGTGAGAGTGCGGGGTGTGACCACTGCCACCGTCATACCCGCGGCGCCCCCCGTGCTGGACCGGCGGCGGCGCAATGTCGTCTTCGGCACGATCATGCTGGGTGTGCTGCTGGCCGCCCTCGACCAGACCATCGTCGGCACCGCCCTGCCCACGATCGTGGCGGATCTCGGCGGGGCCGCCCACATGTCGTGGGTGGTGACCTCGTACCTGCTGGCGGAAACCGTCGCGACGGTGCTGGTGGGCAAGTTCGGTGACCTCTTCGGGCGGAAGCTGATCTTCCAGATCTCCGCGGTCGTCTTCATCACCGGCTCGTTCCTGTGCGGTCTCGCGGGCAACATGACCCTGCTCATCCTGTGGCGCGGCGTGCAGGGGATCGGCGCGGGCGGCCTCATGGTCACCTCCATGGCCCTGATCGCCGATGTGGTCCCGCTGCGCGAACGCGGCAAGTACCAGGGCGCGATCGGTGCGGTCTTCGGCGTCGCGACGGTGATCGGGCCGCTCCTCGGCGGGCTCTTCACCGACCACCTGAGCTGGCGCTGGGCCTTCTACGTCAACGTCCCGATCGCCGTCCTGGTGGTGGTGGCGGCCGCCCGGACCATCCCGTCCGTACGCGCCGCCGGCCGCCCGGTGATCGACTACCTGGGCATCGCGCTGGTCGCGATCGGATCGAGCGCGCTGATCCTGGCCACGAGCTGGGGCGGGAACGAGTACGCCTGGGGCTCGGCGGTGATCGTCGGGCTCTTCGCCGGCGGCGCCGTCGCCCTGGCCCTGTTCTGCGTGGTGGAGACGCGGGCGGCGCAACCGATGCTGCCGATGAGGCTGTTCCGCAATCCCGTCTTCACCGTCTGCTCGGTGCTCAGCTTCGTCGTCGGTTTCGCCATGCTCGGCGCGATGACGTTCCTGCCGTCGTACTTGCAGTACGTGGACGGGGATTCGGCCACGGTCTCCGGCGTCCGGACGCTGCCGCTGGTCATCGGCCTGCTGATCGCGTCCGTCTTCAGCGGCAACGTCACCAGCAAGACGGGCCGGTACCGGATCTTCCCCCTGGTGGGCTGCGCCGTGATGGGCGTCGGGCTCTACCTGCTGTCCCTCATGGGTCCGGGCACCGGCGCCTGGCTGGAATCGCTCTACATGTTCGTCCTCGGCGCCGGTATCGGCCTGTGCATGCAGGTGCTGACCATCGCCGTGCAGAACACCGTCGACTACGCCGACCTCGGCACCGCCACCTCGGGCGTCACCTTCTTCCGTACGCTCGGCAGCTCGTTCGGGACCGCGGTCTTCGGCACGATCTACGCCAACAGCCTGCGGTCCGAGCTGGCCGACGGCGTGGCGCGGGCGGCCCGGGCGACCGGGGCCGATCCCGCGGAGCTGGGCCGGGCCGCGCAGAGTCCGCAGGGGGTGCACGGGCTCGACCCGGCGGCGGCCGGCCCGGTCGTCGACGCGTACGCGCAGGCGCTGCAGACGGTGTTCCTGTGGACCGTCCCGGTGGCGGTGGCCGGCTTCGTCGTGGCGCTCTTCCTCAAGGAGGTGCGTCTGCGCGACACCGCCCGGGCCGCGTCCACCGACATGGGGGACGGCTTCGCCTCACCGGCCACGACCTCGGGGGATTCGGCCAAGCTGCTGGAGCTGGCGGTCGGCAAGCTCGTACGGACCATGGGCCCCGAGACGGCGCGCAGCATCGTCGAGGCCTCGGACACCCGGCTGGACATCGCGGGCGCGTGGGCGGTGATGCAGGTGGAGCTGATGACCCGGACGGTCGGCTACGCCAGCCTCGGCCTGATCGGCGGGCGCCGCTCACTGCCGCCGGAAGTCCTGCTCCCGGTCTTCGACCGGATGGAGGACGAGGGCTTCATCAGCCGCGAGGGCAGCTTCCTGGCCCTCACCCCGGCCGGGCAGCGGGAGGCCGAGGTCATCTCGCGGGCGTGGGCCGACTGGCTCGGCGACCAGCTGGAGAAGGACCGGGGCCGGCCGCGCAGCGCCGAACTGCGGGTGGCGGCGGACGCGATCGCGAAGCGGCTGCTGGCCGAGGATCTGAGCGAGGGCAATTTCGCGCCGCGGGTGGCGTTGCGGCGGTAGGAGCGTGGCGCGGACGGAACCTCCGACGGCCGCCCCGCGTCTTCGTGCGGGGGGAGACGAGGCGACGCGCGGCCGGCCGTACGGACGACGGGGGAACGCTCAATGGGGATCACCCTGGCCGAGGAGATCATGCTGCTGTGCCTGGACGAGGAGTCCGGGGTGCCGCGGCAGCGCCAGGCGGCGGGCTGGGCCGCCGCGGGCGGGATACTGCTCGAACTCGTCATGGCGGAGCGGGTGTCGGTGTCGGGCCTATACCTGGAGCTCGGGGACACCACGCCGACGGGAGACCCCTTGCTCGACAGCCGGATCGTGCTGATAGGGGCATGGCTGCGGGGCCGTAGCAAGGGCCGGGTGACGGACTGGCTGACGAAGGACCACGCGAAGGTGGTCGACGCCGCGCTGGAGGGCCTGACCGCGCGGGGGCTGGTGGTGGCGCAGGCGCGCCAGAGCCTCGGGTTGTTCCCGCAGCGCCGCTACGCGCAGGCCGACGGAGCCGTCGAGCGCGCCCTGCGGCAGCGGCTGAGCGCCGCCGTCCTCGGCGACGCCGAGCCGGACGAGCGGACGGCGGGGCTCATCGCCCTGCTCCACTCGGCCGGGCTGCACCAGCTGGCCTTCCCCGGGCGGGCGCCCGGGTCGGTCGCGCCGAGGATGGCGGAGACGGCCGCCGGGCAGTGGGCCGCGGAAGGGGTCCGGGCCGCCATCCGCGACGTCCAGGCCGCGATGGCCACGGTGGCGGCGGCGACGGCCCTGACCCTCGCCCCGCCGGCGGACTAGCCGTCCGACCCGGCGCGGGCCGTCAGGTGGTCTGGTTCGCCGTCGGGTAGTCGTACGAGGGGACGGGCGGCAGCATCGTGAGCCCAGGGCGCCAGGAGCGCAGGACGGCCGCCGACGGCGGATACAGGGCCGAGGGGATCTCCGCCGGATCGAACCACTGCCAGCGGGCGATCTTGTGCGGCTCGGTGACCTTCGGGACACCGCGCGCCGTGGTGGTGACGGCGGCCGCCGTCAGCCGGGTCAGGCCCGACTCCGCTTCGATCTGGACGGACAGGACCCGGATCCCGTCGGCGTCCGCCCGCAGATCCGTTTCCTCGGCGAGCTCCCGCGCGGCGGCCTGCTCGAAGCCCTCCCCGGGGTCGACCTTGCCGCCGGGCAGCTCCCAGCGGCCGTCGTGCGCCTGTCCGAGCAGCACCTGGCCGTCGGGGCCGACGACGACCAGCCCGACGCCGACGACGGCATTGGGCTGCGGCACCGCCCGCTCGGGGCGCTCGGGGCCCGCGGGGCCCTGGTCGGTGGTGGTCATGCTCGTCCTTCCGGTGCGGTGGCGGGGCGGGCGCGGACGTGGATCCGTTCGCCCTGGGGGCCGAAGAGGCTGAGGAACTCCGCGGGCTGCGGACCCGCGTTGAAGAAGGCGTGCGGGGTGCGCGTGTCGAACTCGGCGGCCTCTCCGGCGCCGAGGACGAGATCGTGCTCGCCGAGCAGCAGCCGGACCCGCCCGGAGAGCACGTACAGCCACTCGTAGCCCTCGTGGACGTTGAGTTCGGGCTCGGGCGGCGGACCGTCGAGGGGCGGGAGGATCTGCTTGAAGGCGCGGAGGCCGCCGAGGTTGCGGGTCAGCGGTACGTAGGTGTGGCCGTGCCGCACGAAGGGGCGCGGCCGGATCCGGGGATCCCCGGTCTCGGGGGCGCCGACCAGCTCGTCGAGCGCCACCCGGTGCGCCTTGGCGAGCGGGAGCAGCAGCTCCAGGGTCGGCTTGCGCTGTCCCGACTCCAGGCGGGACAGCGTGGAGAGCGAGATGCCGGTGGTCTCGCTGAGCTGGGCCAGCGTGGTGCCGCGCTGCCGGCGCAGCGCACGCAGCCGCGGACCCACGGCGGTGAGCACGCCGGCCAGTTCCTCGTCCTGTTCCTCAGGGGCCATGGGTCCATTTGCCGCTTCGGCAAGAAGTTTTGTCAAATGGGAACGGCCGGAGCGACGCTCGCAGGCATGGACGAGGACGCGATGGATGACATGTTCGACGTGGTGATCGTGGGCGGCGGCGCCGCCGGGCTCGCCGGGGCCCTCACCCTGGCCCGGGCCCGGCGCTCCGTGCTGGTGATCGACTCCGGCAGCCCCCGCAACGCCCCCGCGGCGCACATGCACGGATACCTCGGCCAGGACGGGGAGAGCCCGGCCGCCCTGCTGGCCAGGGGACGCGCGGAGGTGGCCCGCTACGGCGGCGCGATCCGCCCCGGCACGGCGATCGCGGCGGACCGGCTGCCCGACGGCGGGTTCCTGGTCCGCTGCGGGGACGGCTCGACGGTGCGGGCCGGGGCGCTGCTGGTCGCCACCGGTCTGGTGGACGAGCTGCCGGCCGTACCGGGCCTGGCCGCGCGCTGGGGGCGGGACGTGCTGCACTGCCCGTACTGCCACGGCTGGGAGGTCCGAGACCAGCCGATCGCGGTGCTGGCCGACGGTCCGGTCGCCGTGCACCAGGCCCAGCTGTGGCGGCAGTGGAGCGAGCGGACCACCCTGCTGGCCCACACCTGGCGGCTGACCGACGGGGACCGTGAACTGCTGGCCGCCCTGGGCGTGCGGGTCGTCGAGGGGGAGGTGACCGGCCTCGCGGTCCAGGACGACCGGCTGACCGGGGTGACCCTGGCCGACGGGGCCGTGGAGGGGTGCCGGGCCCTGGTGGTGGCCCCGCGGTTCACCGCCCGCTCGGGCGTGCTGAGCAGCCTCGGCCTGCCGACGGCCGCCCTGGAGCGGGACGGCCACGTGATCGGCACCTGCATCGCGTCCGACCCGGCCACCGGGGCCACCGCGCTCCCGGGCGTATGGGTGGCCGGCAACGTGACCGCTCCGCTGGAGAAGGTCGCGGGGGCGGCCGCCCAGGGAGTGCGTGCGGCCGTCGCCGCCAACACGTACCTCATCGAGGCGGAAGCGCGCCGGGCGGTGGACGCGTACCGGGCGGGCGGGGCGTAGGGCGACCTCCGGACATTTGTGCGGGTTTCGGCCGGCCTCCGCCCGTGCAGGCTGTGGGCGGTGTGATCGTCGTACGGCTCGTCAGTCGTCAGCCGTCGGCTCATCGGCTCATCGGCCCAAGGGGACGCGCAATGGCACATGTGCTGGTCATCGGCGGCGGCGTCGGAGGGCTGGCCACCGCGCTGCTCGCGGCGCGTCACGGGCACACCGCCGAGCTGTTCGAGCGTGATCCGCGCGCGCCGGGCACGGCGCTCGACCGCGACTTCTTCGGCTGGCGGCGGCCGGCCGTACCGCAGGCCTCGCAGCCGCACGTGTTGCTGGGGGCGGCCCGCACCGTGCTGCGGGAGGAACTGCCGGACGTCCACGCGGAGATGCTCCGGCTCGGCGCGCGCGAGCGGCACGAGCTGGACTGGTTCGACGTACGGCCGCCCGCCCTCCCCGGCGACGAGGACCTCGTCATGCTCCAGGCCCGGCGCATCGTGCTGGAGAGCGCGCTGGCCACGGCCCTGCGGGCCGAGCCCGGGGCCGTCGTGCGGTACGGGGAGACGGTCACCGCACTGACCACGGCTCCGGCACCGGCGAGCGGACCGGAAGCGTCACCGGGGATCCAGGTGACGGGAGTGACCACCGGGACGGGGAGCTACAGGGCGGACCTCGTGGTGGACGCCGGCGGGCGGCGCGGGGGCCTGGAGCGCCGGCTGGCCGCGGCGGGCTGCCGGCCGCCCGTCGTGGAACGGCACCGCACGGGGCTCGCGTACTTCTGCCGCTGGTACCGGCTTCCCGAGGGCATGGAGGAGGGGCCGCGCCGGCCCTGGGCGGTGACCGGCGGGTCCTTCGCCGGGTGCGCCGTCTTCCCGGCCGACAACCGGCTGTTCGCGGTGACGCTGTTCGTGCACACCGCCGACACCACGCGCTCGGCGCTGCGCGACCCCGCCGTCTTCGAGCGCGCGGTGCGCGCCTTCCCGCCCGCCGCGGCATGGCTGGGCCTGGGGGCCGAGCCGCAGTCGCAGGTGCTGGCCACCGCGAGCCTCGACAACCGGTGGAGCGCGCTGGTCGACGAGCGGGGGCCGGTGGTGAGCGGGCTGGTGCCGGTCGGGGATTCGATCACGCACACCAATCCGACCCTCGGGCAGGGCGCCTCGCTCGCCCTGTGGGCCGCGCGCCGGGTGGCCCTTACGGCGCACCGGGAGCCCGCATCGGCGCGGTTCGCCCTCGACCACCACGCCTGGGCGGTGGACACCCTGAAGCCGTGGTTCGACTTCCAGGTGGTCGCCGATGCGGCCATCGGGGAGCGCTTCGCGACGCGGGCCGGGCGTACGGGGACGGCGCGCGAGGTGGCCGCCCTGTTCGACTGCGCGCTGGAGGACCCGGAGGTGATGCGGGCGCGGGCGAGGGTGCGGCACCTGGTGGAACCGCCGGGGCGGGCGTACGCGGATCCGCGGATCCGGGCCCGCGTGGCGCGCTGGCTGGCCGCCCGGCCGCACTACGTGCCGAACGCGGCGGGGCCGGGCCGGGCGGAATGGGAGGAACTGACCGCGCCCGCCGGTGCGCGGCCCGCTCAGCCGCCGTCGGCGCCGCTGTCGCCGTCCGCCGCGGTTCCCGAACCCGCGTCGGCGGGCGGCCCGAGGACCTCGGCCAGGTCGTAGGTGACGACCTCCTCCAGCTGGGCGTACGTACAGCTCTCCGGTAGTCGGTCGGGGCGCCAGCGGCGGAACTGGGCGGTGTGCCGGAAGCGGTCGCCCTCCATGTGGTCGTAGGCGACCTCGACGACCCGTTCGGGCCGCAGCGGCACCCAGGACAGGTCCTTCTTGCCGGTCCACCTGCTCTGCGCGCCCGGCAGCCGCGCGCTCTCGTGCGCGGACTCCTCGGCCCAGGCGCCCCAGGGGTGAGCGGTCGTGTCCTCCATCCGCAGCGGTTCGAGCTCCTCGACCAGCTCGGCGCGGCGCTTCATGGGGAAGGCGGCGCACACGCCCACGTGCTGGAGGGCTCCGTGGGCGTCATACAGGCCCAGGAGGAGCGATCCGACAATCGGACCGCTCTTGTGGAAACGGAAACCCGCGACGACGACGTCGGCGGTACGTTCGTGCTTGATCTTGAACATGAGGCGGGCATCGGGCCGGTAGCGCAGATCGAGCGGTTTGGCGATCACGCCGTCGAGCCCGGCGCCCTCGAACTGCTCGAACCACTCCTGCGCGACCGCAGGATCGGTGGTCGCGGGCGCGAGATGGACGGGGGGCCGAGCAGTGGAGAGGGACCGGGTCAGAGCGGTACGGCGGTCGGCGAGCGGGGTGTCGAGGAGCGACTCGTCGCCGAGCGCGAGCAGGTCGAAGGCGACGAAGCTGGCGGGCGTCGTCTCGGCGAGCAGTTTCACGCGGGAGGCGGCGGGATGGATGCGCTCGGTCAGCCGGTCGAAGTCCAGACGCCCGCGCTGAACGATCACGATCTCGCCGTCCACGACGCAGCGGGCGGGCAGATTCGCCTTCAGGGCCGTCACCAGCTCGGGAAAGTACCGGGTCAGCGGCTTTCCCGTGCGGCTGCCGATCTCGATCTCGTCGCCGTCGCGGTGCACGATGGCCCGGAAGCCGTCCCACTTGGCCTCGTACTGCATGCCGGGCGGGATCTTCGTCACGGATTTGGCGAGCATCGGCTTGACGGGCGGCATCACGGGCAGATCCATGCCTTCGATTCTGCGGTCGTACGTCCGGCCCCGCCCGGTGTGCGCGTACGACCGGGCCCGCCTACCGTGGCCCCCATGGGTGCTGCCGGTAATGCGATCGAGCTGGAGGCGGGCGGACGGACGGTACGGCTGTCCAGCCCGGACAAGGTGTACTTCCCCGAGCGTGGACTCACCAAGCGCCACGTCGCCGAGTACTACCTGGCGGTCGCGGACGGCATCACGCGCGCCCTGCGCAACCGGCCGACCACCTTGGAGCGCTATCCGGAGGGGGTCGAGGGCGAGTCCTTCTTCCAGAAGAGGGCGCCGAAGAACCTGCCGGACTGGATCCCGACCGCCCACATCGCCTTCCCGAGCGGTCGCTCGGCCGACGAGATCTGCCCCACCGAGCCGGCCGCCGTGCTGTGGGCCGCCAACCTCGGCTGCCTCACCTTCCACCCGTGGCCCGTGCGCCGCGAGGACACCGACCGGCCCGACGAGCTGCGCATCGACCTGGACCCGCAGCCGGGCACCGACTACCACCACGCGGTGGCCGCCGCCCACGAGCTGCGCGCCCTGCTGGAGGAGCTGGGCCTGCGCGGCTGGCCCAAGACCTCCGGTGGCCGCGGCCTGCACGTCTTCGTGCCGATCAGACCGCAGTGGACCTTCACCGAGGTCCGCCGCTGCGCCATCGCGATCGGCCGGGAGCTGGAGCGCCGGATGCCGGGCAAGGTCACGACGGCCTGGTGGAAGGAGGAGCGCGGGGAGCGGATCTTCGTCGACTACAACCAGACGGCGCGCGACCGCACGATCGCCTCCGCCTACTCCGTCCGCCCGCGCCCGCACGCCCCGGTGTCCGCGCCGCTGCGCTGGGACGAGGTGGACGACGCCGAGCCGCGCGACTTCGACATCGTGACCATGCCGGCCCGCTTCGCCGAACTGGGCGACCTGCACGCGGACATGGACGACCACGCCTTCACCCTGGACGCCGTACTGGAACTGGCGGCCCGCGACGAGCACGACCACGGCCTGGGGGACATGCCCTACCCGCCGGACTACCCGAAGATGCCGGGCGAACCCAAACGCGTCCAGCCCAGCCGGGCCAAGCACGAGGACTGAGCCGGCTCCGGAGGGCCACTGTCAGTGGGGGGTGGCATGCTCGAAGAGGACAGCAGAGCGACGCCGCAGGAGGCCGGAAGGAGCGCGGACCATGCTCACGACGGACTACGAGGACGGCTCCCCGAACTGGGTGGACCTCGCCACCCCCGACGTCGACGGCGCCGCCGCGTTCTATGAGGGACTGTTCGGCTGGGACTTCCAGCCGGGCGGCGAGGAGGTCGGCGGATACGGCATGTTCCACCTCGGCGGCAAGACGGTCGCGGGCGCCATGACCGTGCCGCCGGAGCAGGGCCCGTCCGCCTGGCAGGTGTACTTCCAGACCTCCGACGCGGACGCGACGGCCGAGGCCGTGACCGGGGCGGGCGGCACGGTGCTGTTCGAGCCGATGGACGTCATGGACTTCGGCCGGATGGCGGTCTTCGCCGACCCGGCGGGAGTGGGCTTCGGCGTGTGGCAGCCGCGGAGGAACACGGGCCTGGGCGCGGTGACGGACGTGGGCACCCTGTGCTGGACGGAGCTCTACACCGGCGACGTGGCCGCGGCGGGCGCGTTCTACCGCACGGTCCTCGGCTGGGAGATCGGCGAGATGCCGTTCGAGGGAGGGACGTACACGACGGTCAAGCCGGCCGGGACCTCGGACGAAGCCGCCTTCGGCGGTCTGGTCCCGATCTCGATGGATCCGGTGGAGGATGCCGAACGGCCCTACTGGACGCCGTATTTCGAGGTCGCCGACTGCGATGTGACGGCGGCGAAGGCGGAGGAGTCGGGCGGCAAGGTCCGTCTCACCCCGGTGTTCATGGAAGGAGTCGGCCGTTTCGCCAAGCTGGCGGACCCCTTCGGTGCGCGGTTCGCGGTCATCGCCAGCGCGCCGGCGCCCGGGTCGTGACGGGCTGTTGATCAGGCGTTGATCGGACGTCCATCGGCGCCGGTCAGTATCTGCGGCATGTCGATGAACACCACCACCGCAGCCACTGACACCGCCTGGTACGACCTCGCCCTGTGCGCCCAGACGGGCCCGGGCTTCTTCTTCCCGGAGCCGGGCTCGTCGCTGCGCGACGCGAAGCGGCTGTGCGGGGCGTGCGAGGGACGGGTGGCGTGCCTGGAGTACGCCCTGGCCAACGACGAGCGCTTCGGCGTCTGGGGCGGCCTCTCGGAGGCCGAACGCCTCGCCCTGCGCACGCGCCGCTGATCACCTGCGCGTCCGCGTCCCCAGCGGGACGCGAAACCCTGGCAGAGCATGGCTCTGCCAGGGCGATCGCGTCGTGAGGTCAGCCCTTGCGGGCCGCGATGCGCGCCGCGCGGGCGGCCAGGCGCTCGTCGAACTTGCGGGCCTCGCCGTCCAGGCCGTTCATGAAGAGGCCGAGCTCCTCCTGGGCCTTCTGGCCCTCGGGGCCCAGGCCGTCCATGTCCATGATCTTCAGGAAGCGGATCACGGGGCTCAGCACGTCGTCGTGGTGGATCCGCAGGTTGTAGACCCCGCCGATCGCCATCTGCGCGGCCATCCGCTCGAAGCCGGGCATGCCGTGTCCGGGCATCCGGAAGTTGACCACGACGTCCCGTACGGCCTGCATGGTCAGGTCGGGGGCCAGCTCGAAGGCCGCGCCGAGCAGGTTGCGGTAGAAGACCATGTGCAGGTTCTCGTCCTGCGCGATGCGCGCCAGCATCCGGTCGCACACCGGGTCGCCGGACTGGTGGCCGGTGTTGCGGTGCGAGATGCGGGTGGCGAGCTCCTGGAAGGCCACGTACGCCACCGAGTGCAGCATGGAGTGGCGGTTGTCGGACTCGAAGCCCTCCGACATGTGCTGCATGCGGAACGCTTCGAGCTTGTCCGGGTCCACGGCGCGCGAGGCCAGCAGGTAGTCGCGCATCACGATGCCGTGGCGGCCCTCCTCGGCGGTCCAGCGGTGCACCCACGTGCCCCAGGCGCCGTTACGGCCGAAGAGCGTGGCGATCTCGTGGTGGTAGCTGGGGAGGTTGTCCTCGGTCAGCAGGTTCACGACCAGCGCGATCTTGCCGATCTCCGTGACCTTGGACTGCTCCGGGTCCCAGGCCTCGCCGTCCTCGAAGAAGCCCGGGAAGTTCCGGCCGTCGCTCCACGGGACGTACTCGTGGGGCATCCAGTCCTTGGTGACCTTCAAATGGCGGTTGAGCTCCTGCTCGACCACCTCTTCCAGCGCGTACAGCAGCTTGGCGTCGGTCCACGCCTCCGAGCTGCCGAGGTGGGGAGAGGTGATCGTCACGGGTACTCCTGGGTGCAAAGCGATGTACTTACGGTTCCGTAGCCTACGGAGTCGTAGGTTAAGCGCGACATCAAGGCGAGGCCAAGCCCCGCCTAGGTGTATGTCCGGTTACATCCAGTTATCTCTGCAGTGCAGACGGGGAACGAGCGGGAAGCGGAAGGCGAAAATCACGCCCGGAGGTGGTCCGCCGCCCCCGCCCGCCTTGACGGCCGGGAGCGGCGTGCGCAGGGGCGGACCGGGCTTCCCGGAGCACGCCTTCCCCCGGCATGGGGAGCCAAGCGGAACCGCACCAGGGCCCGCTAAGCGTGCCCCAGCGCCTCCCGGACCTCCTCCGCCGTCGTCGGCCTCAGCTCCCCGTCCAGCAGCAGCCAGCGGGTGACACCGAGGGACTCCAGGAACGGCACGTCATGGCTCGCCACCATGAGCGCGCCCTCGTACGCGTCCAGCGCACCGGTCAGCTGCCGCACGCTCGCCAGGTCCAGATTGTTCGTCGGCTCGTCCAGCATGAGCAGCTGGGGCGCGGGCTCCGCCAGCAGCAGCGCCGCCAGTGCCGCCCTGAACCGCTCCCCGCCCGACAGGGTCCCGGCCGGCCGGTCCGCCCGGGCGCCGCGGAAGAGGAAGTGCGCGAGCCGCGCCCGGATCACGTTGTTCGTGGCCTGCGGGGCGAACCGCGCCACGTTCTCCACGACCGAGCGGCTCTCGTCCAGCACGTCGAGCCGCTGCGGCAGGAACCGCGTGCTCACATGCGCGAGCGCCTCCCCGGACACCGGCGCGAGCTGCCCGGCGATCGTGCGCAGCAAGGTCGTCTTCCCCGACCCGTTGCGGCCCACCAGGGCGATCCGCTCCGGGCCCCGCAGTTCCCACTCGCCGCGTACCGCGGCCCCGTGCGCGAGGCGCAGATCGCTCAGGGTCAGGACGCGCCGCCCCGGCGGGACGCGGGTGGAGGGCAGCTCGATCCGGATCTCGTCGTCGTCGCGCACCGCCTCCACGGCCTGGTCCAGCCGGTCCTTGGCCTGCGCCAGCTTCTCGGTGTGCATGATCCGGTGCTTGCCGGCCGACTCCTGCGCGGCGCGCTTGCGCGCACCCATCACGATCTTCGGCTCGCGCTTGTTGTCGTTCATCTTCTGGCCGTACCGCTTGCGTCGCGCCAACTTCACTCGCGCATCGGCCAGTTCGCGCTTCTGCCGCTGTACGTCGGCCTCGGCGACCCGGACCATCCGCTCCGCCGCGTCCTGCTCGGCGGCGAGCATCTCCTCGTAGTCCGTGAAGTTGCCGCCGTACCAGCGGACTTCGCCGTCGCGCAGATCGGCGATCTGATCGACCCGCTCCAGCAGCTCCCGGTCGTGGCTGACCAGGAGCATCACCCCGGACCAGGACTCGACCGCCGCGTAGAGGCGGCCCCGGGCGCGCAGGTCCAGGTTGTTGGTGGGTTCGTCCAGCAGCAGGACGTCGGGTCGTGCGAGCAGCAGGGCGGCCAGCCGCAGCAGGACGGACTCGCCGCCGGACAGCTCCCCGACGGTGCGGTCCAGGCCGATCCGGGCCAGCCCGAGCGCGTCGAGCGTGGCCAGGGCCCGCTCCTCCACGTCCCAGTCGTCGCCGACCGCGGCGAAGTTCGCCTCGGTGGCCTCGCCCGCCTCGATGGCGTGCAGTGCGGCGCGCGCGGTGTGGATGCCGAGGGCCTCGTCCACGCGCAGTGCGGTGTCGAGGGTGATGTTCTGCGGGAGGTAGCCCACCGAGCCGGCGACGGTCGACTGGCCCGCGGTCGGGGTCAGTTCACCGGCGATCAGCTTCAACAGGGTCGATTTCCCTGAGCCGTTGAGGCCGATCAAGCCGGTACGGCCGGGGCCGACGGCGAGGTGGAACCCGTCGAAGACGGGAGTGCCGTCGGGCCAGTCGAAGGACAGGGCGGAGCAGGTGATGAAAGCAGGGGCGTGACTCATGGAGGCCTCCAGGTTGCGTGAATGGTGCGTGCAACGCGGGGAGACAGCCGACGCTCAGAAGGTCACGGCGAAGGTGACGGGGACGGCGATCGGTGTCTCGACCTCAGAAGAGCAATGTCCTGCTCCGTTTCGACGGCAGTGGGGCGTCTACGAAGCTACGGCCGGCCGCGACCGCCCGCAAACGAATAAACCGGGCGGGCGGGCGGCGGGTCAGCAGGTGTCGCGCAGCAGTTCGGCCAGGCTGTGGTCCATGTCGAGGTAGAGGTGTTCCAGGCCGGGCGGGACCACACCCGCCGCCCGCTCCAGGAACCGGTGCAGCTCGGCCGTGAGCATCAGCACGATCGCGACGCCCTCCGCCGCGTGGAACTCGATCGTGGTCCGGTCGACGTCGTACGGGCGCACGCGCACGTCGCCCTGGCCCGACGGGCGGTCCAGTCCGGACTCCAGCAGCTCGCGCGAGAAGGTCCAGGAGACCTCGACGCCCTCCAGCGTCGCCGGCGCGGGGAAGGCCATCCGCACGGCGAAGGGATCCGCGCGGTCGTAGCAGAGGGTGACGGGAACGGTCTCGACCTTCGGGGCGGTGGCGACCAGACGGGCCTGCGCGGCCTGCTCGATGACAGTGATCAAGGCTCACTCCCTTGCGGCGGATCTGCTGCCGGACCCTGGCGTGGAGCCCGGCAACCCGATAGACGCCGGAATCGGCACATCCGTGCATGGGCCTGCACGTGAGCTGTGTCACCGACTGGCTGGAACCCACCTGTGTGATCGCACGGAGTGACCGCCTGCGCGGAGACGTCCGAAGGAAGCTGGATGAGCCCGGCAGGCGCCGGAGGGCCGCAGAAGGGCTGGTAACCGATCACTCCACAGGCGCAAGGCGCGGCCCGGAGGCCCTCTGGACGCCCCCTCCGGCGTGCGTTAGCTTCCCGCGCCATGAGACTTCTGCAAGTGGGAACGGGCATGGGCGCGGCCGCTCTGCTGGTGGGGCTGCTGGCCGCCCCCGCCCAGGCCGGTGCGTCCGGCACCGAAGAGGCACAGGGCGTGGCGCAGACGGCGCAGGACTTACGAGGCGCCGGCTGGTCCTTGAAGGAGACGGGGAAGACGGTCCGCTTCCGCGGCCTGGCGGCGGTCAGCCGCAGCACGGCCTGGGTGGCCGGCTCCAAGGGGACCGTCCTGCGTACGGTCGACGGCGGCCGCAGCTGGCAGGACGTCTCGCCGCCCGGCGCCGTCGCCGAGGGGCTGGAACTGCGCGACGTCGAGGCCTTCGACGAGCGGCGCGCGGTGGCCCTGTCCATCGGGGAGGGCGAGGCCTCCAGGGTGCTGCGCACCGAGGACGGCGGCGCCACCTGGACCGAGACCTTCCGCAACCCCGACCCGCGGGCCTTCTACGACTGCCTCACCTTCTTCGACGCGCGCCGCGGCCTGGCGATGAGCGACCCGGTGGACGGGAAGTTCCGCATCCTGTCCACGGACGACGGCGGGCGCACCTGGCGGGTCCTGCCCAGCGACGGCATGCCCGAGGCGCTGCCCGGCGAGGCGGGCTTCGCCGCGAGCGGCCAGTGCCTGGTCAGCGCGGGTCCGCGCGACGTCTGGCTCGCCACGGGCGGCGGGGCGACCGCGCGCGTTCTGCATTCCACGGACCGGGGCCTGACCTGGCGCGTCGCCGAGTCCACCGTCCCGGCGGGCGACCCGGCGCGAGGCGTCTTCGCCCTGGCCTTCCGCGACCGTACGCAGGGGCTCGCGGTCGGCGGTGACTACCGCACCGGCCAGGCCTCCCCGCAGGCCGCGGCCCACTCCGCGGACGGCGGCCGCACCTGGAGCCAGGCGTCGACCCCGCCGTCGGCCTACCGCTCGGGCGCGGCCTGGTACCCCTACGGCCGGGGCACGGCCCTCGCGGTGGGACCGACGGGCACGGACGTGACCACGGACGGCGGCCACAGCTGGCGCCCCCTGGACACGGGCTCCTTCGACACGGTCGACTGCGCGCCGGCCAGCGGCTGTTGGGCGGCCGGGGAGAAGGGCCGGGTGGCGCGGCTGGAGCCGAGGTGAGCGTGCGGGCGCGCCGCCCTCAGGCTCGCGCGGCCGGGTTCTCGCGGACCGTCGCCAGGTCCGCCGAGGTCTTCGTCGCCATGAACTCCGTGATGCGGTAGGTGCAGACGCCCGCGACGGTGAAGGGGTCCTCGGCCGCGATCCTCTCGATCTCCGGCCGGGAGACCCCGCCGGCCAGGATCACGCCGCCGTCGCGCGGGACCTTGCGCCCGGACGCGAGGAAGACCCCCGAGGCGTAGTAGCCGTCCAGCCAGGCGATGTGCGCGTCCAGCAGGTCTTCGACGTCTTCGATGGGCGCGATGTAGGTGAGCTCCATGACGAACATGATCGCCAGGCTACTCTCGCTCCATCATGACCAGTGTGAAGACCCCCGCCGACGAGGCCGAGGCCCGGGCGATACAAGACGAACTGCGTGATTCCGTCGTCCTCGACGAGGTCGGCCCACCGCCCGGCCGCAGCCTGATCGCCGGGGTCGACGTCGCCTACGACGACGAGCGCGACCTCGTCGCCGCCGCGGCCGTGGTCCTCGACGCCGCCACCCTGGAGGTCGTCGAGGAGGCCACCGCCGTCGGGCACGTCAGTTTCCCCTACGTGCCCGGGCTGCTCGCCTTCCGCGAGCTGCCGACGGTACTGGCCGCCCTCGACGCCCTGACCACCGAGCCCGCCCTCGTCGTCTGCGACGGCTACGGCCTCGCCCACCCGCGTGGCTTCGGCCTCGCCTGCCACCTCGGCGTGGTCACCGGGCTCCCGGCCATCGGCGTCGCGAAGAACCCGTTCACCTTCACCTATGAGGAACCGGGCCCCCGGCGGGGCGACGCCGCGGCGCTGCTCGCCGCGGACGGGACCGAGGTCGGGCGGGCGCTGCGGACGCAGGACGGGATCAAGCCGGTCTACGTCTCCGTCGGCCACCGCGTCTCGCTGGACAACGCCTGCGCGCACGCCCTGGCGTTGAGCCCCCGCTTCCGGATCCCCGAGAGCACCCGGCACGCCGACTCCCTGTGCCGGAAGGCGCTGAGGGAGGCGACCGGAGTCTGAACGGCGCCGTCCAGCCAGTGCGACGCCGTCCCGTCAGCGGGCGTGCGCCACCCGGAAGGTGATCCCCGCCTTCCGGAGCCGGTCCAGCAGGGCGTCACCCATCGCCACCGCCGTCGTCAGCTGCCCGGCACGGTCCGGCAGGGCGTCGTGGGCCAGGCACAGGGCCGACTCCGCGAGCATCTTCGCGGTCTCCCCGTAGCCCGGGTCGCCGCCCGACACCTCGGTGAGCACGCGCCGGCCGCCGCCCTCGCCGACGAACCGTACGGTGAACCAGCTGCGTGCGCGGCGCTCCGCGTCCGGTCCCTGCCCCGGCTCCCAGCGGCTCATGAGCCACCGCCGGGCCGGCGGCACCTGGGCCAGCGCCGCGGCCGCGCCCAGCGTCGCCGTACCGCCCACGGCGACGGGCAGGTGCCGGACGGAGGCGTAGTGCCGGTAGCGGAAGTCCGGTCCGTACCGCTCCAGCGCGGCCGCCGACCGGGTCACGATCCGCGGGTCGAGCGAGGGCAGCGGCAGCGCCCAGGTGCCGGTCTCCCGGCTGAACCGCGGTACCCCCAGCGGGCCCCGGGCACGTCGCCCCAGCAGCCGGGGCTCGTGCAGCCGGCGGGCGTGCGCGGCGGCCAGGGTCTGGGGGCCGCGGCCCAGCGCGGTCAGGGCGGAGGCCAGGGTCCCGCCGGAGAAGAGGGCGTTGGAGCGCATGAAACCGTCGACCCGCAGCGGGACGCCCTGCGGCAGGTGGCCGACCGTGAAGTACGCGCCGAGGTCCGCCGGGATCGAATCGAAGCCGCAGGCGTGGACGATCCGCGCCCCGGTCTCCCGGGCCCGCGCGTCGTGCTCGACGTACATCCGGTCCACGAACTCCGGCTCGCCGGTGAGGTCCACGTAGTCCGTGCCCGCAGCGGCGCAGGCGGCCACGAGCTGCGATCCGTACCAGATGTACGGTCCCACGGTGGTGGCCAGCACCCGCGTGGACGCGGCCAGGGCGCGCACGGCGCCGGCGTCTCCGGCGTCGGCCCGCAGCAGCGGGAGGTCCGCGCACGCGGGATCGATCGTGGCCAGCCGCTCGCGCAGCCGTTCCAGCTTGGCGAGGTCGCGGCCCGCGAGGGCCCAGCGGCAGCCGGCCGGTGCGTGGGCGGCGAGGTACTCGGCGGTCAGCGCCCCCACGAACCCGGTGGCGCCGAACAGTACGACGTCGTAGGCCCGGTCCTGTCCGCGCTGCCGGTCCCGCCCGTCTTCCCGGATCTGTGCGTCGTTCATGAGGGTCCCCCCGAAGGGTTGCAGGGTGTGCGGGTGGCTGTAGGGGGCCGAGGCTAGCGCCCGGCCCGTGAGGAGAGAACAGCGCCCCGGGAACGGCCTGTCGGCCGCGCCCGGGGCGCTGTCCTGACCACCGGCAGGTGGCGGACCACCTGGGGGTGGGTCAGCCCTGCTGGTAGAGCCCGAAGAGGTCGACGACGAGGTCGATGTCGTCCCAGCCCTGGTTCCAGAAGTCGATGATGCCGTTCTTCCCGGTGCTCGCCTGCACCAGGTTCGGGACGGTGTCGCCCTTCGTCCAGTTCAGGTTCGACGAGTTCGGCGGCGTCGGCCGGACGGCGACGCCGTTGTCGTAGTCGTCCATCGTGTTCGTGTCCGGGGCGACCGTGAGGAACCCGTTGCCGTTCGTGTTCGTGACCGTCGAGTTCATCACGAAGCCCGTGATGCTGGGCTCGCCGTAGGAGAGCGGCATGTAGATGTAGTTGCGGCCGTCCAGCGGGCCCGAGTCCCAGGTCGCGGTGTCACGGGTGTCGAGCAGGCGCTCCGGCGTGAGCGGCAGGAAGGCGCTCTTGCTGTCGGTGCTGTAGTAGCCCACGACGTCGACGACGACGTCGGTGGCCGACCAGGCGCCGTTGAAGACGCTGATCTTGCCGTCGGCGCTGACGGGGACGATCACCGAGTTGGCGACGGTCTGACCGGCCGTGAAGTTCAGGTTCGACGCGGTCGGGATCGCGCCGCCACCCGGGAACACCGACAGGTGGCCGGCCTGCTTCGGGTTGGTGACCGTCACGTTCAGCGCCACGGCCTTGATGCCCTGGGGCACGCCGCGCAGGCCGCTGATCTGGGTGGAGAAGGTGCCGCGCCCGGGCAGCTGGCCCTGGGCGGTGCCCAGACCCTCACGGGTGTCGACGAAGCGCGCCGGGGTGATCGGGGTGTAGCCGCTGGACGCGGTGTGGCTGAAGTAGCCCGTGACGTCCGCGATCAGGTCGACCGACTGCGAGCCGCGGTTGGCCAGCTCGACGTACCCGTTCTTGCCGACGGGCACGATGACCAGGTTCGGGACGGTCTGGCCGGCCTTGAAGTTCACGTTCGACGTGGACGGACGCTCGGTGCCCTCGGGGAAGGCCGTGATGTGCCCGCCGCTGGTCGTGTTGGTGACCGTGATGTTGAGGGCGACGGCGGTGACCCCGGCCGGGATCCCGCCGTTGCCGCCGACCTTCACGCGGGTCGAGCTGTACGGGGCGACCTTGCCCTGCACCGCGCCGGTGCCGTCCCGGGTGTCCAGGAGGCGGGTGGGGGTGTACGGGGTGAAGTCCGAGCCCGGCGTGACGACCGCGAGCTCGTTGACGGCCGAGGCGCTGTTCGCGGCGTCCGTCACGGTGACCTTGACCGTGTAGGCACCGACCTCGGCGTAGGTGTGCGCCGTGGTCAGGGTGGTGGAGCCGAAGGCGTCGACCACGTCGGTCTGGCCGTCGCCCCAGGCGATCGTGACCTTGAGAGCGGTGTCCGCGCTCGTCGTGGTCGTGTCCAGCTCGATGCCGTGGGCCGAGGTGCCGTAGCCCTCCAGGGCGACGGCGAGGTCCGGGTTGCCGGCGACGGACTGCACCGACGGGGCGGCGGAGGCGCCCGTCTTGGCGGTGGGCAGGGTCGTGCGGACCGAGCGCTCGGCCGGGCTGGTGAAGGTGTTGCCCTTGGACTTGGCGTCCTTGCCCAGGCCCAGGTCCAGGTCCGGGACGGTCGCACCGTGCCCGTCCGACTGGGCCGGCGCGGCCTGCGCCACACCCGGGATGAGACCCACGCCGGCCGCGAGGGCAGCCACGGAAATTACAAGTCGGCGACGGTTGCGCACCGGCCCCCCATTATCTGTTGAATGCTTGATCGGCATCGAAAGCGTGTTCAGGGTACAGAGTCCCGAAGCCCCCGATGACGGGGGTGGCACTACGGTCCGGGCGCGCTGTCGCAGACCCGGACACTCCGGCGCCGGCCGATCCCGCGCGACCCGCGCCCGGGGGCTTGTGCTGGGTGGAACACGTTCCTAGCATCACTGGTGTTACATCGGTTGTGTCACACAGTCGCACACGATGCACAGCAGAGACGCTGGGGGCTCGATGGCAGTGACAGGGAACGGCGCAGACGGCGACGCCGAGGGCGGCAGGAGCGGCAGCGGCGCCGGCGACGGCCTCGGGACGGCGGGCGCGAGCGCCGGCCGCAGCGGCCCGCTCGCCGGAGTCCGCGTGGTCGAACTGGCCGGCATCGGCCCGGGGCCGTTCGCCGCCATGCTCCTCGCCGACCTGGGCGCGGACGTCGTACGGGTCGACCGGCCCGGCGGCGGCGGGCTCGCGGTCGACCCCGCCTACGACGTCACCAACCGCAACAAGCGGTCCGTCCTGGTCGACCTCAAGTCCGCCGACGGCCCCGCCCGCGTCCTCGATCTGGCCGAGCGCGCCGACGTCCTCCTGGAGGGCTTCCGCCCCGGGGTCGCCGAGCGGCTCGGGGTCGGCCCCGCCGACTGCCACGCCCGCAACCCGCGCCTGGTCTACGGGCGGATGACCGGCTGGGGCCAGGAGGGGCCGCTCGCGCAGAGCGCCGGGCACGACATCGCGTACATCGCCGTCACCGGCGCCCTCGGCATGATCGGTGACCCGGACGGGCCCCCGGCCGTCCCCGCCAACCTCGTCGGGGACTACGCGGGCGGCTCGCTCTACCTGGTGATCGGGGTCCTCGCCGCGCTCCAGCACGCCCGCACCACCGGGACCGGCCAGGTCGTGGACGCGGCCATCGTCGACGGCACCGCGCACCTCACCGCCATGATCCACGGAATGATGGCGGCGGGCGGCTGGCAGGACCGCCGCGGGGCCAACCTCCTCGACGGCGGCTGCCCCTTCTACGGCACCTACGAGACCTCCGACGGCCAGTACATGGCCGTCGGCGCCCTGGAGCAGCAGTTCTACGACACCTTCGTGGAGCTCCTCGGCATCGGGGGCCAGGCCCCGGCCCGCAAGGACGTCGCCCGCTGGGGCGAGCTGCGCGACGCGGTCGCCGCACGCTTCAAGACCCGTACGCGGGCCCAGTGGACGGCGCTCTTCGAGGGCACCGACGCCTGCGTGGCGCCCGTACTGTCCCTGCGCGAGGCCCCCGATCACCCGCACCTGGCCGCCCGGGGGACCTTCACCGACTTCGGCGGGATCGTGCAGCCCGCCCCCGCCCCGCGGTTCTCGGCGACGCCGGTCGCCGTCGGCAGCGGCCCGGCCCGGCCGGGTGCGCACGTCCGGTCGGTGGCCGCGGACTGGGACGTACCGTCCCTCCTGAAGGAGGAGGGCTGATGGAACTGTCCATGATGCTCGACTACGCCGGGGATCCGCGCCGGGCGGCCGACGAGGCGGCGGCTCTGGAGGCGGCGGGGCTCGACGCCGTGTGGGTGGCCGAGGCGTGGGGCTTCGACGCCCCGACGATCATGGGCTACCTCGCCGCGCGCACCGAGCGGCTCAAGATCGGCTCCGCGATCCTCAACGTCTACTCACGCACCCCCGGCCTCATCGCCCAGACCGCCGCCGGGCTGGACGCGCTCTCGGGCGGCCGGGCGCTGCTCGGCCTCGGCGCCTCCGGCCCGCAGGTCGTCGAGGGCTGGCACGGCAAGCCGTACGACAAGCCGCTCGGCCGGACCCGCGAGACGGTCGAGCTGTGCCGCCGCATCTGGCGCCGCGAGACGATCGACCACCACGGCCTCACCGACATGCCGTTGCCGCCGGAGAAGGGCGGCCGGCACGGCAAGCCGCTGAAGATCCTCACCCGGCCCGTCCGCCCCCGGATCCCCGTCTACATCGCCGCGCTCGGTCCGGCCAACGTGCGCATGACCGCCGAGATCGCGGACGGCTGGCTCCCCACCCTCTTCATCCCCGAGAAGGCCGCCGCGGTGTGGGGCGACCCCCTCGCCGAGGGCGCGGCGAAGAGGCCGCCGGAGCTGGGCCCGCTCCAGACCGTCGCGGGCGGCCTGCTCGCCATCGGCGAGGACGCGGCCGCCGTACGGGATCTGGCGCGCCCGCAGATCGCGCTGTACGTCGGCGGCATGGGCGCGGTCGGCAAGAACTTCTACAACGACCTGGCCGTGGCCTACGGCTACGGGGAAGAGGCCCGCAGGATCCAGGAGCTCTACCTGGCGGGCCGCAAGCGGGACGCGGCGGCCGCCGTCCCGGACGAGTTCTGCGAGCTGATGACCCTGTGCGGGCCCGCGGGCTACGTGCGCGAGCGGATCGAGGCCTTCCGCGAGGCGGGCGTCACGATGCTCAACGTCACCCCCGTGGGCGAGGACCCCGCCCGCCTGATCGAAACCGTCAAGAACTGGCTGTAGGGGGCGTCGTGTGGACCACCGACGTCCCCGGACACCGCGCTCACCGATCCGGCCCGACCGGCAAGACACCCCCCTTGGGAGCCCCCGATGCAACGCCAGATCTTCGACGCCGACCACGAGGCGTTCCGCGAGACCGTACGCACCTTCCTCACCAAGGAGGTGCTGCCGCACTACGAGCAGTGGGAGAAGGACGGCATCGTCAGCCGTGAGGCCTGGCGGGCCGCGGGCCGGCAGGGGCTGCTGGGCCTGGCCGTCCCGGAGGAGTACGGCGGCGGCGGGAACCCGGACTTCCGCTACGCCGCCGTGATCGCCGAGGAGTTCACGCGCGCGGGCGCCCCCGGCCTGGCCATCGGCCTGCACAACGACATCATCGGGCCCTACCTGACCTCGCTGGCCACCGAGGAGCAGAAGCGCCGCTGGCTGCCCGGCTTCTGCTCGGGGGAGACCATCACCGCCATCGCGATGACCGAGCCCGGCGCGGGCTCGGACCTCCAGGGCATCCGGACGACCGCCGAGGACCGCGGCGACCACTGGGTGCTCAACGGCTCCAAGACCTTCATCTCCAACGGCATCCTCGCGGACCTGGTGATCGTCGTCGCCAGGACCACACCGGAGGGCGGGGCCCACGGCCTGTCGCTGCTGGTCGTCGAGCGCGGCGCGGAGGGCTTCGAGCGCGGCCGCAACCTCGACAAGATCGGCCAGAAGGCGCAGGACACCGCCGAGCTGTTCTTCCACGACGTACGCGTCCCGAAGGAGAACCTGCTCGGCGAACTGAACGGCGCCTTCGTCCACCTGATGACCAATCTCGCGCAGGAGCGGATGGGCATCGCGATGGCCGGCATCGCCGCCGCCGAGTACCTCCTGGAGATCACCATCCAGTACGTGAAGGAGCGCGAGGCCTTCGGGCGTCCGCTCTCCAAGCTCCAGCACATCCGCTTCGAGATCGCGGAGATGGCCACCGAGGTCGCCGTCACCCGGACCTTCCTCGACCGGTGCATCACCGACCACGCGAACGGCGCACTGGACCACGTACACGCCTCCATGGCCAAGTGGTGGGCCACCGAACTGCAAAAGCGCGTCGCCGACCGCTGCCTGCAACTGCACGGCGGATACGGATACATGACCGAATACCGGGTCGCCCGGGCCTTCACCGACGGCCGCATCCAGACCATCTACGGCGGCACGACCGAGATCATGAAGGAGATCATCGGCCGTTCCCTGCTCGGCTGATCCCCCCCCGCCGACCCCTCCCTTGACCCCTCCCCCTCGAACACCTCCGAAAGGCTTGACCAGTGAGCACCGAAGCTTACGTATACGACGCGATCCGCACCCCGCGCGGCCGAGGCAAGGCCAGTGGCGCCCTGCACGGCACCAAGCCGATCGACCTGGTCGTCGGACTCATCCACGCCCTGCGCGAGCGCAACCCCGGCCTGGACCCCGCCGCCATCGACGACATCGTGCTCGGCGTCGTCGGCCCGGTCGGCGACCAGGGCTCCGACATCGCCCGTATCGCGGCCATCGCCGCGGGGCTCCCGGACACGGTGGCCGGCGTACAGGAGAACCGCTTCTGCGCCTCCGGCCTGGAAGCCGTCAACCTCGCCGCCGCCAAGGTCCGTTCCGGCTGGGAGGACCTGGTCCTGGCGGGTGGCGTGGAGTCCATGTCCCGCGTCCCGATGGCCTCCGACGGCGGTGCCTGGTTCAACGACCCGATGACGAACTGGGACGTCAACTTCGTCCCGCAGGGCATCGGCGCCGACCTGATCGCCACCATCGGCGGATTCTCCCGGCGCGACGTGGACGAGTACGCCGCCCTCTCCCAGGAGCGCGCCGCCGCGGCCATCAAGGAGGGCCGCTTCGCCAAGTCGGTCGTCCCCGTGACCGACCGCAACGGCCTGGTCGTCCTGGACCACGACGAGTTCGTCCGCCCGGGCACCACCGCCGACACCCTCGCCAAGCTCAAGCCGTCCTTCGCGGACATCGGCGACCTCGGCGGCTTCGACGCCGTCGCGCTGCAGAAGTACCACTGGGTCGAGAAGATCGACCACGTCCACCACGCGGGCAACTCCTCCGGCATCGTCGACGGCGCCTCCCTCGTCGCCATCGGCTCCCGCGAGGCGGGCGAGCGGGCCGGACTGACCCCGCGCGCCCGCATCGTCTCGGCGGCCGTCTCCGGCTCCGAGCCGACCATCATGCTCACCGGCCCCGCCCCCGCCACCCGCAAGGCCCTCGCCAAGGCCGGGCTGACCATCGACGACATCGACCTCGTCGAGATCAACGAGGCCTTCGCCGGCGTCGTCCTGCGCTTCGTCGCGGACATGGGCCTGTCCCTGGACAAGGTCAACGTCAACGGCGGCGCCATCGCGCTCGGCCACCCGCTCGGCGCCACCGGCGCGATGATCCTCGGCACCGTGATCGACGAGCTGGAGCGCCAGGACAAGCGCTACGGGCTCGTCACCCTCTGCGTCGGCGGCGGCATGGGCGTCGCCACCGTCGTCGAGCGGCTCTGAACCGTCCTGTATCCCCGGCCACCGGCCCCCGACCCCTCCGACACGGAAGTAGCGAACATGAGCGAGTCCACCACGATCCGCTGGGAACAGGACGAGACCGGCGTCGTCACCCTGACCCTCGACGACCCGGGCCAGTCCGCCAACACGATGAACCAGGCCTTCAAGGACTCCATCGCCGCGGTCGCCGACCGCGCCGAGGCCGAGAAGGACTCCATCCGCGGCATCATCTACACCTCCGCGAAGAAGACCTTCTTCGCGGGCGGCGACCTCAAGGACATGATCCGGCTGCGCCCCGAGCACGCGCGGCTCGCCTTCGACACCGGCACCGAGATCAAGCGGTCCCTGCGCCGCATCGAGACCCTCGGCAAGCCCGTCGTCGCCGCCATCAACGGCGCTGCCCTGGGCGGCGGTTACGAGATCTGCCTGGCCTCCCACCACCGCGTCGCCCTCGACGCGCCCGGCTCCAAGATCGGCCTGCCCGAGGTCACCCTCGGCCTGCTCCCGGCCGGCGGCGGCGTCACGCGCACCGTGCGCCTGATGGGCATCGCCGACGCCCTGCTCAAGGTCCTGCTCCAGGGGACCCAGTACAGCCCCCAGCGCGCCCTGGACAACGGCCTGGTCCACGAACTGGCCGCGACCCCCGAGGAGATGCTCGCCAAGGCCCGCGCCTTCATCGACGCGAACCCGGAGTCTAAGCAGCCCTGGGACGTACCGGGCTACAAGATCCCGGGCGGTACGCCGTCCAACCCGCGGTTCGCCGCCAACCTCCCGGCCTTCCCGGCCAACCTGAAGAAGCAGCTGAACGGGGCCCCGTACCCCGCGCCGCGCAACATCCTGGCCTGCGCCGTCGAGGGCGCCCAGGTGGACTTCGAGACCGCTCTGACCATCGAGGCCCGCTACTTCACCGAGCTGGTCACCGGACAGACCGCCAAGAACATGATCCAGGCGTTCTTCTTCGACCTCCAGGCCGTCAACGCGGGCCGCAGCCGCCCCCAGGGCGTGGAGCCGCGCCCGGTCCGCAAGGTCGCCGTCCTCGGCGCCGGCATGATGGGCGCGGGCATCGCCTACTCCTGCGCCCGCGCGGGCATCGAGGTGGTGCTCAAGGACGTCACCGCCGAGGCCGCCGCCAAGGGCAAGGCGTACTCCGAGAAACTGCTCGACAAGGCCCTGACCCGCGGCCGCACCACCGAGGCCCAGCGCGCCGAGCTGCTCGCCCGGATCACCCCGACCGCCGAGGCGGCCGACCTGGCGGGCTGCGACGCCGTCATCGAGGCCGTCTTCGAGGACACCGCCCTCAAGCACAAGGTGTTCCAGGAGATCCAGGACGTCATCGAGCCGGACGCGCTGCTGTGCTCCAACACCTCCACGCTGCCCATCACGGGCCTGGCGGAAGGGGTTTCGCGGCCCGCCGACTTCATCGGCCTGCACTTCTTCTCGCCGGTGGACAAGATGCCGCTGGTGGAGATCATCAAGGGGGAGCAGACCGGCGACGAGGCCATCGCCCGCGCCTTCGACCTGGTCCGCCAGATCAACAAGACCCCGATCGTGGTCAACGACTCGCGCGGCTTCTTCACCTCGCGCGTCATCGGCCAGTTCATCAACGAGGGCGTGGCGATGGTCGGCGAGGGCATCGAGCCCGCGTCGATCGAGCAGGCCGCCGCCCAGGCCGGCTACCCGGCCAAGGTGCTCTCGCTGATGGACGAGCTCACCCTCACCCTGCCGCGCAAGATCCGCAACGAGACCCGCAAGGCCTTCGAGGCCGAGGGCCGGACGTGGGCCGAGCACCCCGCCGACACCGTCATCGACCGCATGGTCGACGAGTTCGGCCGCCCCGGCCGCAGCGGTGGGGCCGGCTTCTACGAGTACGACGAGGCGGGCAAGCGTTCCCGCATCTGGCCGGGCCTGCGCGAGCACTTCGCCAAGCCGGACGCCGAGATCCCCTTCGAGGACATGAAGGAGCGCATGCTCTTCTCCGAGGCCCTGGACACCGTCCGCTGCCTCGACGAGGGCGTGCTCACCTCCATCGCCGACGCCAACATCGGCTCCATCATGGGCATCGGCTTCCCGGCCTGGACCGGCGGCGTGATCCAGTACATCAACGGCTACGAGGGCGGCCCGTCCGGCTTCGTCGCCCGCGCCCGCGAGCTCGCCGAGAAGTACGGCGAGCGCTTCACCCCGCCCGCCTCCCTGGTGGCGAAGGCCGAGCGGGGCGAGACGTACACGGACTGACACCCGGTCCGCGACGTGGAACGCGGGGGCCGCCCCGGGGACTTCCCCGGGGCGGCCCCCGCCGCAGGCGCAGGCTCCGAGATGCGCCGCCGCCGGATGCGGCGCACGATGGACAAGGTCTGTGGCCCCCTCTGGGGGCGTGGCGCGGGGAGCGCCCGTTCACGGCCCCGGGGGATCACCCGTCCACGTGCGCAGAACGGGGCAACCATGAAGAAATCCCTGGTCGCCGCAGTCGCCACCTCCGCCCTGGCGGTCTTGCTGGCCGCTCCGGCGACGCCCGCGACCGCAGCTTCGCAGTACTGCAACGACACCACCCCGAACACCTCGATCCTGTTCTACAACAAGGACACGGGCGCGGCGGGGACCGCCACCTTGTCGGCGGGGAGCTACCACTACACCGGTGCGCTCACCCTGCCCACCCACTACACGCACGCCGCCGCCAGCCGCGACTCCCTGCTGCTCTACAACGCGGACACCGGGGCCGGCGAGACCGGCACGTTCACGGCGGGGCGCTACACCCGGGTCGAGAGCTTCAACGACTTCTCGACGAAGTGGAGCCTGGTCGAGGCGTCGGGCGACTCGGTGCTGTTCTACAACTCCGGCACCGGCCGCGGCGTCACCGGCACGCTGAAGAACGGCAGGTACCAGGAGGTGCGCCGGTACGACAACTTCAGCACGGGCTGGGCCTTCATCGCGGCCTCGTGCGACACGGCGGTCGCCACGACGGCCAGGAGGGGATCGGTCGAGTTCCCCGAGAGCAACCTCGGGTTCGGGACCCTCACGGGCGGCGTCTACACCAACGTGGGCAACCGCGACCGGGAGGTCTTCCTGGGCACGCTCGTCGCGACCAAGGACTCGGTGCTGGCGCTGTCGAGGAACGGTTCCGAACTGCGGTACCGGCTGGCCTCGGCGACGAACGGCAAGGTCGGCGAGTTCCGTGAGACCGGCACCTCGGGCGTGTGGGACGTCGTGGGCCGCACCGCGGACAGCCTGTTCTTCTACAAGAATGACGGGACCTCCTGGATCTCGAAGCTCAGCGGCGGCGACTACGCCAACGTGGGCCCGCTCAAGGACGTCTCCTCGGGCTGGTCGATCATCGAAGGCGGCGTCTGAGCCCGGCGGCGCCGGCTTGAGAGCCACCGCGCCAGCAACCACCGCACCGGCAACCACCGCACCGGCAACCACCGCACCCGCGGGCGGCGTTCACCCGGACTCCGAGGTGAACGCCGCCCGCAGTTCCTCCCTCAGTGACCGCTGGAAGGCCGTCACCAGCGCCTGCACCACCATCGGCTGCATGTGCGCCGACAGTGCCTTCATCGACTCCACCCGCTCCGGATCGCTCTCGTCGCGCGTGAACGGCCCCCACACCTCGTCCCGGAAGAGCGCCGTCAGCTCGTGCGCCGCCGACCTGGTGTGCTCCAGCAGCACGGTCCGCGCCGCGAGGATCGTCTCGTGCGCGATCGGTACGTCGAGCAGCGCGACCCCCAGCCGCAGCAGCCCCACGTCGACGCGGTAGCCGTCGCCCGAGGCCGTGAGCACGTTCATCGCCGCCAGCCGCCGCACGTCGGTGTCCGACAGGCTCCGGCCCGCCCGCTTGTCCAGGTCCTCGCGGGAGAACTCCTGCGCCGCGTCCGGGGCCCAGGAGGCCACCATCGCCCGGTGGATCGCCAGATCGTGCGCGCTCAGGTCGTCGGGCAGCGCGTCCAGATAGCGCTCGATCGCGGACAAGGTCATGCCCTGGTGCTGCAACTCCTCGATCAGGGCCAGCCGGGACAGGTGCTCCGGCCCGTAGTGGCCCACCCGACGCGGGCCGATCACGGGGGGAGGCAAAAGCCCGCGCGTGCTGTAGAACCGTACGGTGCGCACGGTGACGCCCGCCCTCGTCGCCAGCTCATCGACGGTGAGCATCGGCTCGGGTGCCTGGTCGGCCATCGTCTGCGCCTCGCTCTCTGCTCCACAGCTTGGGTTCAACAGTATTGCTGTCGCACCAACGATGTGAAACGGCCAGGAGCTGCCCATGACCACGAACCTGCGACTGCCCGGACGACCCGAGGAGATCACGCTCCCCGCCCTGCTGGCCCGCAACGCCGCCGAGCACGGGGACCTCCCCGCCCTCTCCTGGCGGGCCGGCCCCCATGCGGCCGAATGGACGACCCTGACCTGGAGCGAGGTCCGCCGCCAGGTCGCCGTCCTCGCCTCCGGTTACACCGCCCTCGGCGTCGAGCGCGGCGAGCACGTCCTGATGATGATGGGCAACCGGCCCGAACACTGGCTCAGCGACCTCGCCCTCGTCCACCTCGGCGCCGTCCCCGTCACCGTGTACGGGACCTCCGCGCCCGAGCAGATCGCCCACATAGCCCGCCACAGCCGGGCCAGGGTCGCCGTCATCGAGGGCGCCCGCGAACTCGCCCGGTGGGAACCGCTGCTGGCCGACGCCGACGTGTCCCTGGAGCGCCTCGTCGTGGCCGAGGCCGCCGACGCGGGCGCGCACCGCACGTACGGCTCCCTGTACGCGAGCGGCGCCCGCACCCACCGTGCCGACGCCTTCGAGAAGGCCTGGCAGGAGACGCGGCCGGAGGACCCGCTGACCGTCGTCTACACCTCCGGCACCACCGGCGACCCCAAGGGCGTCCGGCTCACCCACCGCAACCTGATGCTCCAGGCGGTCCGGCTCGACCGGCACGTGGACCTGCCCGAGCACGCCGAGCACATCTGCTACCTGCCCTTCGCGCACATCGCCGAGCGGGTCCTCGGCATCTACCTGCCGCTGCTGCGGGCCGCGCACGTGCGGCTGTGCGCCGACCCCACCGCCGTGTCCGGGGCGGTCCGCGAACTGCACCCCGTGCAGTTCTTCGGCGTGCCCCGGGTGTGGGAGAAGCTTGCCGCCACGGTACGCGCGGTCCTCGCGCAGCTCCCCGAGGCGCAGCGCGCGGCCATCGAGGCCGCCAACGACCTGGCCCGCGCCCGGGCCGGGCACCGCGAGCGCGGAGAGGAGGTGCCGGCCGCGCTCGAAGCCTCGTACGCGACGGCGAAGGAGCAGGCGCTCGACCCGCTGCTGAGGCTGGCGGGACTGGACCGCCTGGCCTGGACGGCCAGCGCCACCGCGCCGATGCCGATCGACGTGGTCCGTTTCTGGGCGGGCTGGGGCATCACCATCATGGACGCCTGGGGGCTCACCGAGACCGCCGGTGTGTGCACGGTCAACAGCCCCGACGCCTTCCGGCTCGGCTCGGTGGGGCGCCCCATCGAGGGAGTGGAGCTGAGGCTCGCCGAGGACGGGGAGATCCTCACCCGCGGGGAGACCGTCTTCGCGGGCTATCTGCGCCCCGACGGCTCGGTGGAGAACGCGTCCGACGCGCAGGGCTGGTTCCCGACGGGGGACATCGGCCGGCTCGACGAGGACGGGTTCCTCTGGCTGACCGACCGCAAGAAGGAACTGATCATCACCTCGAACGGCAAGAACGTCTCCCCGGCGCTGGTGGAGAACACCGTCAAGGAGCACCCCCTGATCGGCCAGGCCATGGTCCACGGCGACGGCCGTTCCTACCTCGTCGCCCTGCTGGTCCTGGACGCCGAGCTGGCCCCCGCCTGGGCCGCCGCCCGCGGCATCGAGGCCCCCACCCTCGCCGCGCTCGCCGAACACCCCACCGTCCGGGAGGAGCTGGCCCGCGCGGTCGAGGCGGCCAACGCCCGCCTCAACCGGACCGAGCAGATCAAGCGCTACCGCGTGCTGACCGAGGAATGGGGCCCCGAAACCGGCGAGCTCACCCCCTCACTGAAACTCCGCCGCCGCGTGATCCACGCCAAGTACGCCACCCTGCTCGACGCCCTCTACGACACCCCGTAACCCGCCTGCGCCCGGTGCGACCCGGCCCCCACGGCCGGGCCGCACGGCGCCGCCGGCTAGCGCCCGATCAGCGGGTAGTGGTCGGAGAGGTTGGTGTACGTGTAGGAGGTGCCCCAGCTGGAGACCGTCCACGGGGCCGACTGCTCCAGGACCACGTTGTTCTCCCAGCCCGCCGGGCGGGCGTTGCCCTTGCGGTACAGGACGTAGTCCAGATCCTCGCGCGGGTCGGTCGGGTAGCGGTACTTCGCGATCGAGTTCAGCGCGGTGTCGAAGGAGTACGTGTGACCCGTGCGGGTGTCGGAGTCCGCCAGGTCGGCGTTGGCGAGCATGGAGGCCAGCTCCGGTGTGCGCGAGTCGACGTTCAAGTCGCCCGCCACGATGACCTGTTCGCTCGCCGGGATGTTCTTCCCGTCCAGGAACGCGTCTATGGAGCGGAACTGGCGGGCGCGCATCTCCGCGGCCTCGCCCGCGGCGCAGCCCGAGTCGGTGGACTGGGCGTGCGTGCCGACCACGTGGACCTTGGTGCCGTTGACGTCCAGCACCACATACGCGAAGCCCTTGTTGGACCACCAGTCCGCGCCGCACGCGTCCTTGTAGACGACCTGCTCCTTGCGCACGATCGGCCACTTGCTGAGGATCGTGACGCCGCCGTCCTCCGGGGTGGTGGAGGAGTAGGCGCCGCCCGTGGCGTCCCAGCCGGTCTTACCGCGGCCGACGACCGGGGTCTGGTACGGGTACTGCGCGGCCGAGTTGGCCTTGAGCGCGTCCGAGGCGGCGTTGTCGAAGGCCTCCTGGAGCACGACCACGTCGTGGCCCTGGTAGAAGGAGGCCTTGGGGATCTGCGCCGCCCGGTGGTCCTGGCCCCAGTTCGGGTAGAGGTTCTTGCTCATCAGGAACACGTTGTACGACAGCACGCTGAGCCGCGGGGCGCTGGCGGCGGCCTCGGCGGAGGGGGCGGCACTGGCCGTGGGCGCCGTGGTGGCGACCAGCGCGCCGGCGGCGAGCGCCGCGAGGGCCGCGGCGGCGGCGCGGTGACGGCGGGGGGAGGCGTGGGTCATGGGGGTCTCCAGCATTCCTGCGGGGAAGATCGGCTCCGCCATCCAAGCAGCCACGGTTACCTCTGGGTAACACCCGTGCAGCGACTTTCTGTCCGGCTCGGGGCCATCCGGCGCTCGCATACTTGTCCTATGGAGAAAACGGCAGACCACGCATCCGGATCCCGCCGCCAGCGGCCTCGCACCGACCCCGAGCCGCCGCCGCCCGGTGGGGTCCTGTGGACCACCGCGGGGGACATCCGCTCCCTGCTGTCGCTGCCCGCCGCCTTCACCCTTCAGGTCGCCCACCCCGCCGTCGGGGCCGGCGTCGACCAGTACTCGGTCTTCCGCACCGACCCCTGGGGCCGCGGCGAGCGCTCCCTGCGCTCCGTGCAGCTGTGGGTGTACGGCGGGGAGGCCGCGGCCGAGGAGGGCCGCCGGGTCCGCCGCGTGCACAAGGAGATCCGGGGCACCGACACCCGCGGGCGGCGCTACCACTCCCTGGATCCGGCCTGCTACGCCTGGGTGCACGCCACCGGCTTCCCGATCGCGCTGTACTCGGGCCGCTACCTCTTCCGCCGCCTCACCCCCGCCCAGGAACGCCAGCTCTACCGCGAGTGGCTCCAGGTGGGCCGGATCCTCGGGCTCCACGACCGGGACATGCCCCAGACCATCGAGGAGTACTGGGTCTACTGGCGCCGGATGCTGGCCGAGGAGATCGAGCCCACCCGGGTCGCCCGCGAGCTGGTCGCCACCGACACGCCCCTGCCCCGGCCCGAGACCGGCTCCCTCCCCGTGCGGCTGCTGCTGCGGCTCACCTGGCCGCTGCTGCGCACGGCGTTCCTGCGCCTGCGGGCCTTCGTGACCGTCGGGTACATGCCGCCCGAGGCGCGCGCCGTGCTCGGGCTGGAGTGGAGCCCGGCCCAGGAGCGCAGGCTCCGGTGGTTCAGCACGGCCCTGCGGCTCCTCGTACCGCTGCTGCCGGAGCGGCTGCGCTATCTGCCCATCGCGCGGGCGGCGCGCGCCCGATGGCGCGCCGCCGCCCGCTGAAAGGGTGCCTCAGGCTCAGTGCCCGCCGTGCTCCCCGTGCTCGTGGATCGTGTTCGTCTCCGCGATCTTCTTCCAGGACTTCGGCTCGGTCCGCGTCGCCGGGGCCGCCTGCAGTGAGCGGGCCGCGGGGCTCGACGCCGCCGGGTTGAGCGCCGAGGCGTCCGGCTTGCCGGGGGTGTACAGCCAGGTCTGGAAGAGCGGGGCCAGGGGCCGGCCGGAGACCTTCTCCGCGTACGAGACGAAGTCCGCGACCTTGGCGTTGCCGTAGGCGCGCTCGGTCGGCCAGCCCTTGAGGATCTCGAAGAACTTCTCGTCGCCGATGTGGTTGCGCAGCGCCTGCAGGGCGATGCCGCCGCGGTCGTAGACGGCCCCGTGGAACTGGTTCTCCGGACCGGGGTCACCCGGCTTGACCTGCCAGAACGGGTCCTCGGCCGGGCGCGTGGAGTACGCCCAGTCGGCGAGCTCCTGCGCCGTGCCCTCGCCCTCCTTCTCCGACCACAGCCACTGGCTGTAGCGGGCGAAGCCCTCGTTGATCCAGATGTCCTTCCAGCCGTCGACGGACACGCTGTCGCCGTACCACTGGTGGGCCAGCTCGTGCACGACCACCGAGACGTTGGCGCCGTTCTGGAACTGCCGGGGCCCGTAGAACGGCCGCGTCTGGGTCTCCAGCGCGTAGCCGGCGCTCACGTTCGGCACGTAACCACCCAGGGCGTTGAAGGGGTACGGCCCGAAGACCCCCTCCAGCCACTGCGCGACCTCACCGGTCCGCTCCACGCTCGCGCGCGCCGCCCCCGCGTTGTCCCCGAGGTCCTTGCTGTACGCGTTGAGGATCGGCAGCCCGCTCGCCGTCTTGTCGGTGGTGATGTCGAACTTGCCGACGGCCAGCGTGGCCAGGTAGGTGGCCTGCGGCTTGTTGGAGCGCCAGTTGTACCGGGTCCAGCCGAGCCGCGAAGTCTGCGACTGGAGCACGCCGTTGCTGATGGCCTGGGTGCCGTCGGGAACGTTCACGGAGATGTCGAAGGTGGCCTTGTCCAGCGGGTGGTCGTTGCTGGGGAACCACCAGACCGCCGAGTCGGGCTCCTGCGCCGCCACCCCGCCGTCGGGCGTGCGCTGCCAGGCCGACCAGCCGTCCACCTTCAGCTCGGAGGGCTTCCCGGCGTACTTGACGACCACGGTCAGCGGGGTGTTGCGGGCGAGGGGCTTGGCCGGGGTGACCTCCAGCTCCTGCGTGCCGGACGTGGCGTACTTCGCCTTGACCCCGTTGACCCTGATCTCGCTGACCTGGAGGCCGAAGTCGAGGTTGAAGCGGGACAGGTCCTGCGTGGCGGTGGCGAGGAGGGTGGCGGTGCCTTCGAGCAGGTCGGTCTGCGGCTGGTACTTCAGGCGCAGGTCGTAGTGCGACACGTCGTATCCGCCGTTGCCGCTGGCCGGGTAGTAGGGATCGCCGATACCCGGGGCGCCCGGACCGGCACTCGCCGCCGACGCCGGGATCACCAGCAGCAGGGAGGCGGCGAGCACGCTCGGGGCGATGACTTTGCGGTGCACGAATGGCTCCAAGTGGTAGGGGAGACAGATCGGTTCGGGCCTTGTCGCTCGACCGTATTCACCCCTGGGGCCTCACGTCATGTCCATGGCCTTTGCTGTCACACGATCGCCATTCGGCCGTCACGCACGGAGGGGCGCCGATCCGGCGGCGCCGGGCGTGCGGGGTCGTGACCTGCAAGGACGGTGCGCGCCCAAGGGCGCCGGGAGGGGCGCTGGGGGCGAGAAATCCGGCCCGGCGGATGGCTGAATCGAGCGAGGTGCCGAGCCGCCGGTTTCGGCGGAGCCGGCCCGCGTCGAAGCCAGTCCCCGCCGCCGTGAGACCCGCACCACCCACCCCACCCCTACCCGCCATACCAAGCAGTCGGTAACCTGCGGCGCATGACGCTTCCCCCGCTCGCCGCACGGCACTGCTGGCACGCAGCGATCAACCCGCTGCACTCCACCGTCTACTTCTCGCCGGACACCGCCAAGGAGTTCGCCGCCCTCGGGATCACCGACCCCGTCGCGGTCAACCTCGCGCACCGGTCCGCCGCCATGGGCGCCGTCGGAGCGGGAGTGGTGACGGCCGCCTTCTACAACTACCGCCACGACCTCGTCGCCCGGCACCTGCCCGCCGTATGGGACACCGCCACCCCCGAGCAGGCGCTCGCCGCCCGCCTGCGGACCGCCGACAGCACCCTGCGCCGCCTCCTCGGCGACGAGACCATCGCCTCGCCCGAGCTCGCCGAGGCCGCCGACCTGGCGATGCGCGCCACCGAGGCCTGCACCCGGCACGCCCGCCCGCTCTACGCCGCCCACGCGGACCTCCCCGTACCCGAGGAGCCGCACCTGCGCCTCTGGCACGCCACCACCCTGCTGCGCGAGCACCGCGGGGACGGACACCTCGCCGCCCTGCTCCTCGCGGACCTGGACCCGCTGGAGGCCCTGGTCAGCCACACGGCCACCGGCAAGGGCATGACCCCGAAGTGGCTCAAGGCCATCCGCGGCTGGGAGCAGTCCGACCTGGACGCCGCCGCCGAGCGGCTGCGCGAGCGCGGGATCCTGGACGCGGACGGGGAGCTCACCGAGGAGGGCAAGGCCGTCCGCGGGCGCTTGGAGGCCGACACCGACCGGCTCGACGCGGCCCCGTACGAGCACCTCGGCGAGCAGGACCTGGCCCGGCTGCACGAACTGGGCGGCGGCCTCGTGATGAAGGCGTTCGCCGCCGGGGCCTTCCCGCAGGACCTCCTCGGCAAGCGCTGACACCGCCGCGCAGCGGGCCCTGACGGGCGGCGACGGACAGGTCTCCCGGCGTCCGTCACCGCCACCTGCCACAATTGGCAGCCTTCCAGTGCAAACGAAGGCAGGCGGGACCCGATCGTGACGATGTCCATCGAAGGCAGGATCGCCGAGGAGCTCGGCGTACGGGAGCGGCAGGTCAAGGCCGCCGTCGAGCTGCTCGACGGCGGCTCCACCGTGCCGTTCATCGCGCGCTACCGCAAGGAAGCGACCGAGATGCTCGACGACGCCCAGCTGCGCACCCTCGAGGAGCGGCTGCGGTATCTGCGCGAGCTGGAGGACCGGCGCGCGGCGATCCTGGACTCCGTACGGGAGCAGGGCAAGCTCGACGCCGAGCTGGAGGCGCGGATCAACGCGGCCGACACCAAGGCCCGGCTGGAGGACATCTACCTGCCCTTCAAGCCCAAGCGGCGCACCAAGGCGCAGATCGCCCGCGAAGCCGGCCTGGCGCCGCTCGCCGAGCGCCTGCTCGCCGACCCGTCGGTGGAACCGGCCGCCGCGGCGGCCGCGTTCGTCGACGCCGACCGGGGCGTCGCCGACCCGGCCGCCGCCCTGGAGGGCGCCCGCGCCATCCTCACCGAGACGTTCGCCGAGGACGCCGACCTGATCGGCGAACTGCGCGAGCGCATGTGGGGCCGCGGCCGGCTCGCCGCCAAGGTCCGCGAGGGCAAGGAGGAGGCGGGCGCCAAGTTCGCCGACTACTTCGACTTCACCGAGCCGTTCACCGCGCTGCCCTCCCACCGCGTCCTGGCGATGCTGCGCGGCGAGAAGGAGGACGTGCTCACGCTGGAGCTGGAGCCGGAGGAGCCGAGCGAGACCCCAGGGCCGTCCACGTACGAGGGCATGATCGCCCGCCGCTTCGGGGTGAACGACCGGGGCCGCCCGGGCGACAAGTGGCTGGCGGACACGGTCCGCTGGGCCTGGCGCACGAAGATCCAGGTGCACCTCGGCATCGACCTGCGGACCAGGCTGCGCGCCGCCGCCGAGGACGAGGCCGTACGGGTCTTCGCCTCGAACCTGCGCGATCTGCTGCTCGCGGCGCCCGCGGGCACCCGCGCGACGCTCGGCCTGGACCCGGGTTTCCGTACGGGTGTGAAGGTCGCCGTCGTCGACGCGACGGGCAAGGTCGTGGCCACGGACGTGATCTACCCGCACGTGCCCGCCAACAAGTGGGACGAGTCCCTCGCCAAGCTCGCCCGCCTCGCGAAGGAGCACGCCGTCGAGCTGGTCGCCATCGGCAACGGCACCGCCTCCCGCGAGACCGACAAGCTCGCCGGGGACCTCATCGCGCGCCACCCCGAGCTGAACCTCACCAAGGTGATGGTCTCCGAGGCGGGCGCGTCCGTGTACTCGGCCTCCGCCTTCGCCTCGCAGGAACTGCCCGGCATGGACGTGTCGTTGCGCGGCGCGGTCTCCATCGCCCGCCGTCTGCAGGACCCGCTCGCCGAGCTCGTCAAGATCGACCCGAAGTCGATCGGCGTCGGCCAGTACCAGCACGACCTGTCCGAGGCGAAGCTCTCCCGCTCGCTCGACGCGGTCGTCGAGGACTGTGTGAACGGCGTCGGGGTCGACGTCAACACCGCCTCCGCGCCGCTGCTCTCCCGGGTCTCGGGCATCAGCGGCACGCTCGCCGAGAACATCGTGTCCCACCGCGACGCCAACGGCCCCTTCCGCAGCCGCAAGGGGCTCAAGGACGTGGCCCGCCTCGGCCCGAAGGCGTACGAACAGTGCGCGGGCTTCCTGCGGATCCGCGGCGGGGACGACCCGCTGGACTCCTCGGCCGTGCACCCCGAGGCCTACCCGGTCGTACGGGCCATGGGCAAGACGGCGGGCGGCGAGGTCGCGTCCCTGATCGGCAACACCTCGGTCCTGCGCTCCCTGCGGCCGGAGCAGTTCGTCACCGAGGCCTTCGGCCTGCCCACGGTCACCGACATCCTGCGGGAGCTGGAGAAGCCGGGGCGCGACCCGCGCCCCGCCTTCAAGACGGCGACGTTCAAGGAGGGCGTGGAGAAGATCGGCGACCTGGCTCCCGGGATGATCCTGGAGGGCGTGGTCACCAACGTGGCGGCCTTCGGCGCCTTCATCGACATCGGCGTCCACCAGGACGGCCTGGCGCACGTCTCGGCGCTGTCGAAGAACTTCGTGAAGGACCCCCGGGACGTGGTCAAGCCGGGCGACATCGTCCGCGTGAAGGTCATGGACGTGGACATCCCGCGCAAGCGGATCTCGCTGACCCTGCGGCTGGAGGACGAGGCGGGGGCGGAGCGCGGCGCGGGGGCGCCCGGGCAGCGCGAGGACCGGCGGGGCGGCGGCGGCCGTCCGCCGCAGCAGCGCGGCCAGGGCCAGCGGGGCCAGGGCGGTCAGGGAAGCCAGGGTCAGGGCGAGCGCGGTCAGGGCCGGCGGCAGGGCGGCGGCGGCGCCTCCGCGCCCGCCCCGGCGAACAGCGCGATGGCGGACGCCCTGCGCCGGGCCGGCCTCACCAGCCCCGAGGGGCGCCGCAAGGGGTAACAGCGCAGGTCAATCCGGCCGGCGCGGTACAGCCGGCCGGCGTGTGAAGATCTTCGTACGCAATGGCCGAATAGGTTCCCCACCTGGGGACTTTCCTTGCCAACTCCCGTACAAGATCTGTAGGCATGGTGGAACGCCCGTTCGTCACCCGGCGGACGGGCTTCCGCGTTTCCACCCTCAGGACCGCATTCCCGGGGCCGCCTCGAAGGCACAGGACGTCATGCCCATGCCAGTACACGCCTACCAACGCTGTCCCGGAAAGGGTCCGAAGAGGGATCACATGCCTCAGCGGCAACTCAGCATTCGCAAACGGTGCGAGAACATTCTCGGCCATCTGGATCTGCCCCACCCCTTCTCCCTCGACGAGCTGTGCCACCGGATCGCCGAGCGGCGCGGCCGTCCCATCCGGCTCCACCCCCTCCCCAAGGAGGCCGCGGAGTCGGGGGTGTGCGGACTGTGGGTCGGCACGACCAGCGTCGACTACGTCTTCTACGAGGCGCAGACCACCCCGCTGCACCGGGAGCACATCGTGCTCCACGAGCTCGGCCACATCCTCTTCGGCCACCACGCGCTGGAGGGCGAGGAGACCGACGGGAACGCCCCCACCGTGCTCGGGCGCACCAACTACACCACCCGTCAGGAACAAGAGGCGGAGATGCTCGCCAGCATGATCCGCATCCGCACGGCGAACCCCGGCCCCCGCTCGGCCAGGCCGGCCCGCGGCGGCACCCTGGCACGCCTGGAGTCCGCCATGGGATACGAGCGGGGCAACGATGGCAGCTGACCTCACCGCCTTCGGCAACGCGCTCGCCGTCCCCAGCGTGGTGTGCCTGTGGATCGCGGTCCTGCTCCGCGCCCCCGGCGCCCTGCGCTCCCCGCAGCAGCGCGGACTGTGGCTGGCCGTGGCCACCGCGGCCGCCGCGATGACCCTGAACCTGCCCGACGTGGTCGCGTACGCGCTGCGCCGCGGCCCCGGCTACGCCCACGCCATCGGGCTCTCCCGCAACCTCATCGGCGTGCTGTCGGCGGGCGCCGTGCTCTACTTCGTGGCCGCCACCACCCGGGGCCGCAGGCTCCAACTCGCCGCCTGCGGCGCCACCGTGGCGTGGCTCGCCGCCCTCCTGACCCTGGACGCGGCCGCCCCCGCGCACGGCGGCCACACCATGCCGCCGGTCGGCGACCCGGTGCCCTCCCTGCCGTACTGGCTCGTGCTGATCTCGGCGCACGTGATCGCCAACATCGTGTGCGTGTCCCTGTGCTGGCGCTACAGCCGCCGCACCGAGAGCCGCGGACTGGCCGCCGGGCTGCGGCTGTTCGGCCTCGGCACCGCGCTCGCCGGGGTGTTCTGGCTGGCGTACCTGGGCAAGGCCCTGTTCGCCAGCACCTGGGCGATGCCCGCCCTGCCGCTGCTGATGAACCTGCACGGCCTGCTGCGCGCCGCCGCGATCCTCGTACCGACCCTGTTCACCCTGCGCCGCACCCTCGCCGACCTCGCCACCGCCTGGCGGCTGTGGCCGCTGTGGCGCGACCTGGTCCAGGCGGTCCCGCACGTCGCCCTCAACAAGCCGCGCGCCGGGCGGGTGGTGGAGCTGCTCTGGCCGCCGGTCCCGCGCAACCTGCTGGTGTACCGCAAGGTCATCGAGACGCGCGACGCGATCCTGATCCTGGGGGAGTACGTGGCCCCGGGCGCCCTGGAGCGCGCCCGCGGCGCCGCCGCCGCGCACGGGGTCCCCGAACAGCGGCGCACCGCGGCCGCGCTGGCCCGCGTACTGAAGGAGGCGCGGCAGGCGAAGCTCGACGGGCTGCCCGGGCAGCCGGGCGAGGCCGCCGCCCTGGAACTGCCCGCCGCGATCCACACCTCGCAGGAGGGCGGGGACCTGGCCGACGAGGCCCGGTTCCTCGTCGACGTCGCCCGGGCGTACGCCGTGCCGGGCACCACAAGGAAGTGAAGCCGTCTTGACGACCGTACTGATCACAGGGGCCAGCGCCGGACTGGGCGCGGCCTTCGCCCGGGGCTTCGCGGCCAAGGGCTGCGACCTGGTCCTCGTCGCCCGCGACAAGGACCGCCTCGACGCCGTCGCCGCAGGGCTGGCCCGGGAGTACGGCGCCGCCTGCGAGGTGCTGCCCGCCGACCTGCTGGACGCGCAGGCGTGCGCGGCGGTCGCCGAGCGGCTCGCCGACCGGACCCGGCCCGTGGACATCCTGGTCAACAACGCGGGCTTCGGACTGCCCGCGCCCTTCCCCTACAGCCCGGTCGAGGACGAGGAGCGGATGCTCGACCTGCTGGTCAAGGTCCCGCTCCGGCTCACCCACGCCCTGCTGCCGGGCCTGCGCGAACGCCGCCGGGGTGCGGTGCTCAACGTGTCCTCGGTGGCCGGGCTCCTGCCGACCGGCACGTACGGCGCCGCCAAGGCCTGGGTCACCGCCTTCAGCGAGTCGCTGCGGGTGGACATGGAGCCGTACGGGGTGCGCGTCCTGGCCGTGGTCCCCGGTTTCACCCGCACCGAGTTCCAGGAGCGCGCCGGCATGGACGTCAGCGCGCTGCGCGACGCGGTCTGGCTGGAACCGGAGGCCGTGGTCGCCCAGGCCCTGAAGGACCTCGCCCTGCGCCGCCCGGTCAGCATCACGGGCCGCCGCTACCGCGCGTACGCCCTCGCCGCCCGCCACCTGCCGCGCGGCTTCGTGGCCCGCAGGATGGCGCGCACGCGGCGCGCTCCGGCCGAGCGGCCCGAGGAGCGCTGAGAGCCGCTGCGGCAGGCGCTACGGCAGACCGATGCGCGGCCCGGTGACGGGTCCGCGCAGGGCCTGCTGGGCGGAGTGCGGCTCAGTGGCCGTGCCCGTGCCCGTGGCCGTAGCCGCCGTGGCCATGGCCGTGACGGTGGCCTCCCCAGCCGTTGTCGTCGTCGTCATCGTGGTCCCAGCCGCCGTGCCGCCAGCCGCTGTAGTGGCCGCGGTAGTCGTCGTCATCGTCGTCGTCGCATCCGCCGCCGTTGACGTAACTGACCGGCTGGGCCGGTACCGCCGCCGAGGCGGTGCCCGCCGTGCCGAGCGCGGCTCCGCCGGCCATCAGGAGACCGGCAGCGGAGGCCACGAAGAGGCGCTTCGCTCGCTGTGCATGCATGGGTATTCCCTTCCTTCCACCCGCTCGCACCTCTGCGAGGCACGAAGGGGGCGGAACCGCGGCCGCCGGAAAAGGTGGGCGGCGCGGATCGGATACAGGGCCGCGGGAAGTGCGGAGGCGCGTGTCCGGCCACGAGGGGCTCCGGCGCCACACGCCCGCCGGCGCGATGTTCCGGCCAGGACGGCGTGCTCCGCAGATGCGGCTCTCACCCATAAAGGCTAGTCGGGTACGAACCGTTCGGCACATCGAGATCCAGGACGGAGCCCGCACGGCGGCGCCGAACGACGCCCCGCCTAGAGCTCGACCACCTTGCCGCCCGAGACCTCCAGGCGGCGGGTCACGTGGACGGCGTCCAGCATGCGGCGGTCGTGCGTGACCAGCAGGAGGGTGCCCTCGTAAGCGTCGAGGGCCGCCTCCAGCTGCTCGATCGCCGGGAGGTCCAGGTGGTTGGTCGGCTCGTCCAGCACCAGGAGGTTCACCCCGCGGCCCTGGAGCAGGGCCAGGGCCGCGCGGGTGCGCTCGCCCGGGGACAGGGTGGCGGCCGGGCGCATCACGTGGGCCGCCTTCAGGCCGAACTTGGCCAGCAGGGTGCGCACTTCGGCCGGCTCCGTCTCCGGGACCGCCGCGCAGAAGGCCTCCAGCAACGGCTCGTCGCCGAGGAACAGGCCGCGGGCCTGGTCCACTTCACCGACCAGGACGCCGGAACCGAGGGTGGCGGAGCCGGAGTCGGGCGCCAGCCGGCCCAGCAGCACGGCGAGGAGGGTGGACTTGCCGGCGCCGTTGGTCCCCGTGATCGCGACCCGGTCCGCCCAGTCGATCTGGAGGCTGGCCGGGCCGAAGTCGAAGTCCCCGCGCCGCACGGCCGCCTCGCGCAGGGTGGCCACCACCGAGCCGGAGCGGGGGGCCGCCGCGATCTCCATGCGCAGCTCCCACTCCTTGCGGGGCTCCTCGACGACCTCCAGCCGCTCGATCGCCCGCTGCGTCTGGCGGGCCTTGGCGGCCTGCTTCTCGCTGGACTCGCCGCGCAGGTTCTTGCCGATCTTGTCGTTGTCGCTCGCCTTGCGGCGGGCGTTGCGCACGCCCTTGTCCATCCAGTTGCGCTGCATCTGCGCCCGGCCTTCGAGCGCGGAGCGCTTGCCCGCGTACTCCTCGAACTCCTCGCGCGCGTGGCTGCGGGCCCGCTCCCGCTCCTCCAGGTAGGACTCGTACCCGCCGCCGTAGAGGTTGATCTGCTGCTGCGCCAGGTCCAGTTCGAGGACCTTGGTGACGGTCCGCGCGAGGAATTCGCGGTCGTGGCTGATCACCACCGTGCCCGCGCGCAGCCCCTTGACGAAGCGCTCCAGCCGTTCCAGACCGTCCAGGTCCAGGTCGTTCGTGGGCTCGTCGAGCAGGAACACGTCGTAACGGGAGAGGAGCAGCGAGGCGAGGCCCGCGCGGGCCGCCTGGCCGCCGGAGAGCGCCGTCATGGGCAGGTCCAGGCCCACCGTGAGGCCGAGGTCGGCGGCGACCTCCTCGGCCCGCTCGTCGAGGTCGGCGCCGCCGAGGTCCAGCCACCGGTCCAGCGCGGTCGCGTACGCGTCGTCCGCGCCCGGCGTCCCGTCCACCAGGCCCTGCGTGGCCGCGTCGAGCTCCGCCTGGGCGGCGGCCACGCCCGTACGGCGGGCCAGGAACTCCCGCACCGACTCCTGCGGCCTGCGCTCCGGCTCCTGCGGGAGGTGGCCGACGGCCGCGGTGGGCGGGGAGAGCCGCAGCTCGCCCGTCTCGGGGGTGTCCAGCCCGGCGAGCAGCCGCAGCAGGGTGGACTTCCCGGCGCCGTTCACGCCGACGAGGCCGATGACGTCACCGGGGGCGACGACGAGGTCGAGATCGGCGAAGAGCGTGCGCTCACCGTGCGCGGCGGTGAGCTTCTTGGCGACGAGGGTTGCAGTCATGATGTGCCGATCCTATCGGCCGGGGCGGGGGCGCCTCGGCCTGGCAGGATAGGTGGGAAGCGCGTCATTGCGGCCGTCCCGGGCGACGGACCACCATGAGGCCATGTCGTCGTCGCCGCGCAACGTGCTGGTCGTCCTCTACGAGGGGGTGCAGAGCCTGGACGTGACCGGGCCCGTGGAGGTGTTCGCCGGGGCCGGGCGCTTTCCGGGGCGGGAGGGCTATGCGATCCGGACGGTGTCGCCGGGAGGCGGGCCCGTCCGCACGAGCAGCGGCCTCACGCTGGTGCCGGACGGGGACCTGGAGAGTGCCCGGCCGGGGGCGGGTACCACGCTGCTGGTGCCCGGGGGCCGGTACACGGCCGACTTCGAGCCGCGGCTCACCGACTGGCTCCGCGCCCACGGGGGTGGGGCGGAGCGGCTGGTGTCCGTGTGCACGGGCGGCCTGCTGCTGGCCGAGGCCGGCCTGCTGGAGGGGCGGCGCGCGACGACGCACTGGTACGTGTGCGAGCGGATGGCGCGGGACTACCCGGCCGTCACGGTGGAGCCGGACCCGATCTACGTACGGGACGGGCCCGTGGCCACCTCGGCCGGGGTGACGGCCGGGATCGACCTCGCGCTCGCGCTGGTGGAGGAGGACCACGGGCGGGACGTCGCGCTGGAGATCGCCCGGCACCTGGTGGTGTTCCTGCGCCGACCGGGCAACCAGGCGCAGTTCAGCGCGCAGCTGGCGGCCCAGACCGCTCAGCGGGAGCCGCTGAGGGAGGTGCAGCAGTGGATCACCGAGCACCCGGGCTCGGACCTGAGCGTCGAGGCCCTCGCGGCCCGCGCCCGGCTCTCGCCGCGGCACTTCGCCCGTGCGTTCCAGGCGGAGACGGGGGTGACGCCGGGGCGCTACGTGGAACGGGTCCGGGTGGAACACGCCCGCCGCCTGCTGGAGGAGAGCGGGGAGGGGATCGCGCAGATATCCCGCGCCTGCGGCTACGGCACGCCCGAGGCCCTGCGCCGAGCCTTCCTCAAAACCCTGGGCCAGCCCCCGACCGAATACCGCCGCCGCTTCGGCCCCCCATCCCACCCCGGCCCCACCCCGACGGGGGCATAGCCAAACCCCGCGGCCTCGCCCCACCCAGACCCAGGTGCGGGTCAGGCCTGTGATTCGTCTACCGCTCCGGAGGAGCCATGCAGATCGCCGTACTGCTCTACGACCGCTTCACCGCCCTCGATGCCATCGGGCCCTTCGACACCCTCGGCCGGCTGGACGGGGCCGAGGTCGTGTTCGTCTCCGAGCGGCCCGGGCCGGTGCGGACCGACAACGGGTCGCTGGCCCTCGTCGCCGACAAGGGGCTCGACGAGGTGACCCGGCCCGACATCGTCATCGTGCCCGGTGCGCCGCACCCCGAGGTGCAGATGGAGAACCCGGCCGTGACGCAGTGGCTGCGTGCGGTCGACGCCACGACCACCTGGACCACCTCCGTGTGCACCGGCTCGATGCTGCTGGCCGCCGCCGGCCTGCTCGACGGGCGGCGGGCCACCTGCCACTGGATGTTCCTCGACCGGCTCTCGGCGTACGGCGCCGCGCCCACCGGCGAGCGGGTGGTGTTCGACGGGAAGTACGTCACCGCCGCCGGGGTGTCCGCCGGCATCGACATGGGGCTCACCCTCCTCGGCAAGATCGCCGGTGACGAGTACGCCCAGGCCGTCCAGCTCATGACCGAGTACGACCCGCAGCCGCCCTACGACGCAGGTTCCCCGGCCAAGGCCCCGGCCGCGCTCGTGGCCCGCCTGCGGGCGACCGACCCCCTGCGGTAGCTCACGGAGTCCACGTGAAGGAGGGGGCCCGGCGCTCCAGGAACGCGGCGACACCCTCGGCGGTGTCGTCGCTTCCGGCCGCCTGGTCCTCCCAGTACGCGTCCCGGTCCGTCCGGCCGTCCGCGAACTCCTTGGCCGCCGCCTGCGTCAGCTGCGAGCGCGAGGCCAGCACCCGGGTGAACTCGACGACCCGCTTGTCCAGTTGGCCCGCCGGCAGCAGCTCGTTCAGGAACCCGGCGCGCAGCGCCTGATCGGCGTCGATCAACTCGGCGGAGAAGAGCAGGTACTTGGCCCACGCCGGGCCCACCAGCGCCGCCAGCCGCCGGGTGGAGGACGCCGGGTAGACGATGCCCAGCTTCGCCGGGGTCACCCCGAACGAGGCCCCCTCCTGAGCGAACCGCAGGTCACACGCCGCCGCCAGCTGGCTGCCGCCACCGACGCAGAATCCCCGGATCGCCGCCAGCGTGGGCTTGGGGAAGGCGGCCAGCGCCTCCTCCGCCGTCACGGCCAGCGCCCGCAGGTCCTCGCTCCCGGTCAGCGAGGAGATGTCCGCGCCCGCGCAGAAGGTCGCTCCGTCCCCGGTCAGCACGAGCACCCGTACGGCCGGGTCGTCCGCCAGCCCCGCCAGCAGCTCCGGCACCGCGCGCCACATCGGGGCGGTCATGGCATTGCGCTTGGCGGGGTGGGAGATGACGACGGTGGCGACCCCGTCGGCGACCGTGTGCAGAAGGGTTCCGTCGGAGGCTGCGTCCATGCCCCGGATGCTATCCCGGGCCCACAAACCTATGATCGGGGAAGTCCGGCCGGGGGTCCGAGGAGGTAGCACGTCCATGGGCACAGACCGTGCGGAGACGACCGAACCCCAACGGGAGAAGAGGAAGCTCAACCGCAGTTTCGGGCTGCTGGCCCTGCTCGGGGTGATCCTCGTGCTGGCCGGTCTGGTCGGCCTGGTGTACACCGGCGTGGCCACGCTCACCTCGATGTTCCTCTTCGGCTGGCTGCTGCTGGTCGGCGGGGTGGTGGGCCTGCTGCATGCCGTGCAGTCGCGCAAGAGCAGCTACTTCTGGCTCGCCGTCATCGTGGCCGCGATCAACCTCGCGGCGGGTTTCGTGGTCCTGCGCCGCCCCGAGGCGAGCGCGGAGGCGCTGACGATGTTCGCCGCCCTGCTCTTCCTCACGGGCGGCGTCTTCCGGCTGGCCGGAGCCCTGGTGGTGCGGGGCGCCAACTTCGGGCTCGCCCTCGTCCAGGGCGCCTTCGGCGTCCTGCTCGGCATCCTGATCCTCGCCGAGTGGCCCGGCAGCAGTCTGTACGTGATCGGAACCTTCTTCTCCCTCGCCCTGCTGTTCGACGGCCTCAGCCTGGTGGGCCTGGGCATGGGGGCCCGGCGCATCCTGGGGTTGGTCAGGGAAGACGAAGCGCCGGCGGGGGCGGACGTCGCGGACGGGACACGCGCGACGGCCGAGAAGCGTCCCGTAGAAGATCAGGAACAGTCGCACAACTGACTCTGTCATACGCCCGCGGTCAGAAAGCGTCCTTTTGGCGCTGACTTCTGGTCAGCGCTCCGGTCCGAACCGACCCGTTCACCACTCTGGACGCGTGGAGACGATCGAGCGTGAAGACGGGGGACGGAAGATGGATGTCAGCGGGAGCGTCCCGCCAGCCAGGGAGGGGGAGCCGCAGGCTCCGGCCGACCCCCTCGCGTACGAGGGAGTGTGGAGGTTCACCGCGCCCGCCGTAGAAGAATCCGTTCCTCAAGCCCGTCGCGCGGTGCGCGAGCTGCTCGGGCGCCAGGGGGTGCCGGCCCCTCAGGACCTCGTGTACTCGCTGCTCCTGATCGTCTCCGAACTGGTGACGAACTCGGTCCGGCACGCCGCCCTGCTCTCGCCGGAGGTGGCGGTCGAGGTGGCGATCGGCCGCGAGTGGGTGCGGGTGGCCGTCGAGGACAACCACCCGTACCGGCCCAAGGCGCTGGAGGCCGATTTCGGCCAGACCGGCGGCCGGGGCCTGCTCCTGGTACGGGAGATCACCCGCGAGGCAGGCGGCGTCTGCGACGTCGAGCACACCTCGACCGGCGGAAAGGTCATCTGGGCGGCCCTGCCGCTCGCCGCCCCGGCCGCACCGGCCCCGAGCTCACCGGCCCCCGTGGGCTGACCGGTCCGGGAGCGAGCCCGGACCGGGTCGGGGGAAGCTACCAGCCCGCTTCCTCGCCGGTCAGCTCACGGATCGCGGGCCGGGCCGCGTCCAGGACGGTCATGAACCAGGCGGAGAACGGTACTTCGGCGTGCCGCTTCGCCAATTCCTCGGCCGTGACGAAGGCGGTGTCCTCGACCTCCTCCGGATCGGGCCGTACCGCCGCCTGCGCGAGTCCCACGAACAGGTGATTGAACTCCTGCTCCACCAGACCCGACGCGGGGTCGGGGTGGTTGTAGCGCACCGTCCCCGCCTGCGCGAGGAGCGAGGGCGACAGGCCCAGCTCCTCGTGGGTCCGCCGGGCCGCCGCCGCGAACGGCGACTCCCCGGGGTAGGGGTGACCGCAACAGGTGTTCGACCAGACGCCGGGGGAGTGGTACTTCCCGAGGGCCCGCTGCTGGAGCAGCAGGCGGCCGCGCTCGTCGAAGAGGAACACCGAGAAGGCGCGGTGCAGCTGACCGGGCGCCTGGTGGGCGGAGAGCTTCTCCGCCGTGCCGATGGTGTTGCCGGACTCGTCGACCAGTTCGAGCATGATCGGTTCTTGAGTACCGGTGCCGTGGGACGCGGTGTTCGCGGCGGTGGCTGGTGTGGTCGGCATACCCATCCTTCGCTTCGGACTTCGGCCTTCAGTCTGCCGTACAAAGGAGGCTTGTCCCCACTTCGCGGATCCGCGCATGTCCGGCCCTCGTCCGTGCTAAGCCGTCTCCGGGCTCTCCGGGCTCTCCGGGCTCTCCGGGCTCTCCGGGCTCTCCGGGCTCTCCGGACGCAGGACGTAGCCGGTGTACCCGTACTCGTGCCCGTGGCGCACCCGTACGTCGATCTCCTCGCGGACGGCGGCCAGTGCCCGGGCCATCGCGGGGCCGTCGCTCGCGGAGCCGGTGCGCACCCGCTCCGCGAGCGGGCCGTAGTACTCGGCCCAGTCGGAGTCCGGCAGGTGGTGCACGCCCAGCACCCGGTACCCGGCGGTCCGGGCGGCGGCGAGGTTGTCGGCGGTGGAGCGCAGGGGGCACTGCGGGTCCCAGAAGGCGCGCGCGCCGGCGGAGGGCTCCCCGACCGTCCACTCGCACTCGGTCAGCACGAGCGTGCCGCCCGGGGCGAGCAGGCGCTTCCACCGGGCGAGCGCGGTGTCGAAGCCGAGGATGTAGGCGGACCCCTCCGCCCACACGAGGTCGAAGGAGCCGTCGGCGAAGGCGTCCGGGTCGCCCGTGCGGGCCTCGCGCGGGAGCTCGCCCATGTCCGCCCTGACGGCGTGGACGCGGTCGGCGAGCCCGCGGGCCGCCGCAGCCGTACGGAGCTCGTCGAGGAAGGGGTCGTGCAGGTCGACGGCGATCACCTCGGCGCCACCCCCGCCCCCGCCCGCGCCCGGCCCGCCCGCCTCGGCGGCGAGCAGCAGCGCGCTGCGGCCCGGACCGCAGCCCAGATCCAGCACGCGCGGCCGCTCGGGCAGCGCACCGCACAGGGACAGCAGGTGGCGGGTGCTCGCGTCGGAGCCGGGGGCCTGCCGGGGCAGGCCGTGGTGCAGGGTGAAGAAGGCCTGCATGAAGTCATCGGAAGCGGTGTCGGTCATCGACCCACCTCTTTCCGCTCGACGCCTTCACTCGACACCTTCAGGGGCGTGTCCACCGTAACAGCCAGGCCGTTTGTGGTATCGCGCCGTGATCATCGATGATGATCGCGCCCGGGCCCGGGCCGGGGACATTTCGGCCTGTCAGGGCGCAAACGGGTGGTGAACCCCTGCTTCCGTCCATCCGATAGCCTCTGCCGACGTGCCGCCCCCCTCGGGCGCCCGTTCGCCATCCGTTACAAGGAGTGAGTTCGTCTGCCGACCGTCATCCTCACCGGCCTGCCGGTCCCCGGATCACCGCTCGCGGACGAGCTGCGCTCCCTCGGCTTCGACGTCCGCCCCGCCACCGGCCGCGAGGACGCCGCGACCGCACTGGCCGGCGTACCCGCCGACCAGCGGGTGGCCGTCGTGGACAGCGGCTTCGTCGGACACGTGCACGCACTGCGGCTCGCGCTGACCGACCCGCGCTTCGACGCCTGCGCCGTCACCGGCGCCCTCGCCGTCCAGCCGGGCGCCCGCGCGGCCCTGGACCGGGCCGTGGCCACCGCGACCGACGGCGCCGGCCCGTACGCCGACCGGCTCGCCACCGCGGTCGAGGCCGCCGGGACCGCCGTCCAGCGCCCCGAGCTGGGCACGCTCGTCGCCGCCGTCCCCGCCACCACGGCGGAGCGGGACGCGGCGAGCGCCGCCGTCGCCGCCGTGGACGACGAGGCCGTGCGCCTGCGGACGGCCGTGAAGTCCCGCGACGGGTTCTTCACCACCTTCTTCATCAGCCCGTACTCGCGCTACATCGCCCGCTGGTGCGCCCGCCGCGGCCTGACCCCGAACCAGGTCACCACCGCCTCGCTGATCACCGCGCTGGTCGCGGCCGGCTGCGCCGCCACGGGGGAGCGCTGGGGCTACGTGGCGGCCGGGGTGCTGCTCCTCGTCTCCTTCGTCCTGGACTGCACCGACGGGCAGCTCGCCCGCTACTCGCTGCAGTACTCGACGATGGGCGCCTGGCTCGACGCGACCTTCGACCGCGCGAAGGAGTACTCCTTCTACGCGGGGCTCGCCCTCGGAGCCGCCCGCAACGGCGACGACGTCTGGGCCCTGGCCGTGGGCGCCATGGTCCTCATGACCTGTCGGCACGTGGTGGACTTCTCCTTCAACGAGGCCAACCACGACGCCACCGCGAACACGAGCCCCACGGCCGCCCTCTCCGACAAGCTCGACAGCGTCGGCTGGACCGTCTGGGTCCGCCGGATGATCATCCTGCCGATCGGCGAGCGCTGGGCCATGATCGCGGTGCTGACGGCCGCGACCACCCCGCGGATCGTCTTCTACGCCCTGCTCGTCGGCTGCGCCTTCGGGGCCCTCTACACCACCGCCGGGCGGGTCCTGCGCTCCCTGACCCGCAAGGCGAAGCGAACCGACCGGGCTGCCCAGGCCCTGGCGGACCTCACCGACTCCGGACCGCTGGCCGAGCTCCAGGCCCGGCTGCTGCGCGGCCGCGCCGGGACCTTCGGGTCCGTGTACGTCGCCGCCCTCGGCACGCTCCTGCTGGTGGGGGCCGCCCTGTACCTGCCGTTCGGCGACCGGCGGCTGATCGCCGTCGCGGTGATCTACGCCATGACCGCCGGCCTCGCCGTCGCCGCCCCCCTCAAGGGCGCCCTCGACTGGCTGATCCCCCCGCTGTTCCGCGCCGCCGAATACACCACCGTGCTCGTCCTCGCCGTCAAGGCGGACGTCCCCGGAGCCCTTCCGGCGGCATTCGGCCTGATCGCGGCGGTCGCCTACCATCACTACGACACGGTGTACCGCATCCGCGGTGGCACCGGCGCGCCCCCGCACTGGCTGGTGCGGACGATCGGCGGCCACGAAGGCCGGGTCCTGCTGACCACGGTCCTCGCCGCCGTCCTGGTGGGGCGCGAAACGGACTTCCCCGTCGCGCTCGCGGTCCTGGCCGTGTTCGTGGCACTCGTGGTGCTCGTGGAGAGCATCCGCTTCTGGGTCTCCTCCGGGGCACCCGCCGTACATGACGAAGGAGAACCAGCATGATCGGCCTTGTACTCGCTGCCGGTGCCGGACGCCGCCTGCGTCCCTACACCGACACCCTGCCCAAGGCCCTCGTGCCCGTCGGTCCCGAGGGTGACGAGGAGAGCCTCACGGTTCTCGACCTGACCCTTGGCAACTTCGCCGAGGTCGGCCTGACCGAGGTCGCCGTCGTCGTCGGCTACCGCAAGGAAGCCGTCTACGAGCGCCGCGAGGCCCTGGAGGCCAAGTACGGCGTCAAGATCACGCTGATCGACAACGACAAGGCCGAGGAGTGGAACAACGCCTACTCCCTGTGGTGCGCGCGTGAGGTCCTCAAGCAGGGTGTGATCCTCGCCAACGGCGACACCGTCCACCCGGTCTCCGTCGAGAAGACCCTGCTCGCCGCCCGCGGCAACGGCCAGAAGATCATCCTCGCCCTCGACACGGTCAAGAACCTGGCCGACGAGGAGATGAAGGTCGTCGTCGACGGCGACCGGGGCGTCCAGAAGATCACCAAGCTGATGGACCCGGCCGAGGCCACCGGAGAGTACATCGGTGTGACCCTCATCGAGCCCGAGGCCGCCGAGCAGCTGGCCGAGGCGCTGAAGACCACCTTCGAGCGCGACCCCGACCTCTACTACGAGGACGGCTACCAGCAGCTCGTCAACGACGGCTTCACGATCGACGTGGCCCCCATCGGCGACGTCAAGTGGGTCGAGATCGACAACCACGACGACCTCGCCAAGGGCCGGACGATCGCATGCCAGTACTGACGAGGCTCATCCCCTCGCCCGTCGTCGTCGACATCAGCCGCGGTGCGATGGACGACCTGGCCGGCCTCCTGGCCGACCAGCGGATCTCCGCCTCCGGCAAGCTGGCCATCGCGATCAGCGGCGGCTCCGGCGTGGCGCTGCGCGCCAAGCTGGAGCCCGTCCTGCCGCACGCCGACTGGTACGCGGTGGTCGACGGCACCATCGACTCCGCGGTCAAGCTGGCCGACGACATAAAGGGCCGCCGCTACGACGCCGTCGTGGGCCTGGGCGGCGGCAAGATCATCGACGTCGCGAAGTACGCCGCGGCGCGGGTCGGGCTGCCCATGGTGGCCGTCGCCACCAACCTCTCGCACGACGGCATCTGCTCGCCGGTGTCCATCCTGGACAACGACAACGGCCGCGGTTCCTACGGCGTCCCCACCCCGATCGCCATGGTCATCGACCTCGATGTGATCAAGGACGCCCCGGTGCGGTTCATCCGCGCCGGCATCGGCGACGTGATCTCCAACATCTCGGCGATCGCCGACTGGGAGCTCTCCCACAAGATCACGGCCGAGCCCGTCGACGGCCTGGCCGCCGCCATGGCCCGTACCGCCGGCGAGTCCGTACTGCGCCACCCCGGGGGCTGCGGCGACGACGAGTTCCTCACCGTGCTCTCCGAGGCCCTGGTCCTGTCCGGGATCGCCATGTCGATCAGCGGGGACAGCCGCCCGTCCTCCGGCGCCTGCCACGAGATCAGCCACGCCTTCGACCTCCTCTACCCGGGGCGCTCCGCGCTCCACGGCGAGCAGGTCGGCATCGGCGCCGCCTTCGCGATGCACCTGCGCGGGGCCGTCGGGCAGGCCGGGCTCTTCGCCGAGGTGCTGCGCCGCCACGGCCTGCCGGTGGCGCCCGAGGAGATCGGCTTCAGCGTCGACGAGTTCGTCGCGGCCGTCGAGTACGCCCCCCAGACCCGCCCGGGACGTTTCACGATCCTGGAGCACCTCAACCTGTCCGCAGCCGAGATCAGGGACGCTTACGCCGACTATGCCAAGACCATCCGTAGCTGAACTCCGGCCCGTCGTTCACCCGGCGGGCGTCAAGGACCGGGTCAGCGGCGAGCACTGGGGCGGGCGCCTCTACATGCGCGAGATCTCCCTGCGCATCACCCGCCTCCTGGTCACCACCAAGGTCACGCCCAACCAGCTGACCTACGTGATGACCCTCGCCGGTGTCCTCGCCGCCCCCGCCCTGCTGCTGCCGGGCGTCTGGGGCGCGGTCCTCGGCGTCGTCATGGTCCAGCTGTACCTGCTGCTCGACTGCGTCGACGGCGAAGTCGCCCGCTGGAAGAAGCAGTTCTCGCTCTCCGGCGTGTACCTGGACCGGGTCGGCGCCTACCTGTGCGACGCGGCGGTGCTGGTCGGCTTCGGCCTGCGCGCCGCCGACCTGTGGGGCACCGGCCGCATCGACTGGCTGTGGGCGTTCCTGGGCACCCTCGCGGCGCTCGGCGCGATCCTGATCAAGGCCGAGACCGACCTGGTCGGCGTCGCCCGCCACCAGGCCGGCAAGCCCGTGGTCAAGGACGCGGCGGCCGAGCCGCGCTCGTCGGGCATGGCGCTCGCCCGCCGGGCCGCCGCCGCGCTGAAGTTCCACCGGCTCGTCCTCGGCATCGAGGCGTCCCTGCTCATCCTGGTGCTGGCCGTCGCGGACCAGGTCCGCGGCGACCTGTTCTACTCCCGGGTCGGCGTCGCCGTCCTCGCCGGCATCGCGCTGCTGCAGAGCGTGCTGCACCTGGTGTCGATCCTGGCCTCCAGCAGGCTCAAGTGACGGCCCCCCTGCGGCTGGGCGCCGTCATCATCACCATGGGCAACCGGCCCGACGAGCTCAAGGCGCTCCTCGACTCGGTGGCCCGCCAGGAGGGCGACCCGGTGGAGGTCGTCGTCGTGGGCCAGGGCGTACGGGTCACCGGCCTGCCCGAGGGCGTCCGTACGATCGACCTCCCCGAGAACCTGGGCATCCCCGGCGGGCGCAACGTCGGCATCGAGGCCTTCGGTCCCGGCGGCCGTGACGTGGACGTGCTGCTCTTCCTCGACGACGACGGCCTGCTGGAGCGCACCGACACCGCCGAGCTGTGCCGGCGGGCCTTCGCCGAGGACCCGGAGCTCGGCATCATCAGCTTCCGCATCGCCGACCCCGAGACCGGCGTCACCCAGCGCCGCCACGTGCCGCGGCTGCGGGCCTCGGACCCGATGCGCTCCTCGCGCGTGACCACCTTCCTGGGCGGCGCCAACGCCGTCCGCACGACGGTGTTCGAGCAGGTGGGAGCCCTGCCGGCCGAGTTCTTCTACGCGCACGAGGAGACCGACCTGGCCTGGCGGGCGCTCGACGCCGGGTGGCTGATCGACTACCGGGCGGACATGGTGCTGCTGCACCCGACCACGGCCCCCTCCCGGCACGCCGTCTACCACCGTATGGTGGCTCGTAACCGGGTGTGGCTCGCCCGCCGCAACCTGCCCGCCCCGCTGGTCCCGGCCTACCTGGGCGTCTGGCTCCTGCTGACGCTCCTGCGCAGGCCCTCGGTCCCCGCGCTCAAGGCCTGGTTCGGCGGTTTCCGGGAAGGGTGGACCACTCCCTGCGGACCGCGCCGCCCCATGAGGTGGCGTACGGTCTGGCGGTTGACCCGGCTGGGCCGACCACCTGTCATCTGACGAGCCCGCGTCTGGGAACATGGCGCGATCACGGGCCTCGCGCCACCAGCCTGATGCCCACCTGGCCGCATCTTGAAGACGAAAGTTTCAACTTGTGAGTGACACAACCCACGACGGCGCCCTCGCCACGAGCAAGCCGCCGTCCGAAGACGCGGGGCTGAGCCCCGCGGAGCTCGCCAGGAAGTACGGCCTGTCCGTCAGCGGTGCCCGGCCCGGCCTGGCCGAGTACGTGCGCCAGCTCTGGGGCCGGCGCCACTTCGTCATGGCCTTCTCGCGGGCCAAGCTGGTCGCGCAGTACAGCCAGGCGAAGCTCGGCCAGGTCTGGCAGGTGGCGACCCCACTGCTGAACGCGGCCGTCTACTGGCTGATCTTCGGCCTGATCCTCGGCGCGGGCCGGGAGATGCCCTCGGGCGTCTACGTCCCGTTCCTGATGATGGGCATCTTCGTCTTCACCTTCACCCAGAGCTCGGTGATGGCGGGTGTCCGGGCGATCTCCGGGAACCTCGGGCTGGTCCGGGCGCTGCACTTCCCGCGGGCCGCCCTGCCGGTGTCCTTCTCGCTCCAGCAGCTCCAGCAGCTGCTGTACTCGATGATCGTCGTCTTCGTGATCGCCGTCAGCTTCGGCAACTACCCGCGGCTGTCGTGGCTGCTGGTCGTCCCGACGCTGGCGCTGCAGTTCGTCTTCAACACCGGCCTCGCCATGATCTTCGCGCGGATGGGCTCCAAGACCCCCGACCTGGCGCAGCTGATGCCGTTCGTGATGCGTACGTGGATGTACGCGTCCGGGGTGATGTTCCCGATCGGGATCTACCTCAAGGACCAGCCGCAGTGGATCAGCGACGTCCTGCTGTGGAACCCGGTGGCGATCTACATGGACCTCATCCGGTTCGCGCTGATCGACGACTACGGCAGCAGCAACCTGCCCCCCCACGTCTGGCTCTTCGCCGTGGGCTGGGCCGCCGTGATCGGCCTCGGCGGCTTCGTGTACTTCTGGAAGTCTGAGGAGCGTTACGGCCGTGGCTGACAACACCCAGGGGCGCGTCCCCACCGTGATCGCGGACGACGTCCACATCGTCTACCGGGTCAACACCGGCAGTTCCGGCAAGGGCGCGGCCACCGCCGCCCTCAGCAAGATCCTGCGCCGGGGCAAGGGCGAGTCCGCGGGCGTCCGCAGGGTCCACGCCGTGCGCGGGGTCTCCTTCACGGCGTACCGCGGCGAGGCGATCGGCCTCATCGGCTCCAACGGCTCCGGCAAGTCGACCCTGCTGCGCGCCATCGCGGGGCTGCTGCCCTGTGAGGCGGGCAAGGTCTACACCGACGGCCAGCCCTCGCTGCTCGGCGTCAACGCGGCGCTGATGAACGACCTGACCGGTGAGCGCAACATCGTCCTCGGCGGTCTCGCGATGGGCATGAGCCGCGAGCAGATCAAGGAGCGCTACCAGGACATCGTCGACTTCTCGGGCATCAACGAGAAGGGCGACTTCATCTCGCTGCCGATGCGCACCTACTCCTCCGGCATGGCGGCGCGCCTGCGCTTCTCCATCGCGGCGGCGAAGGACCACGACGTCCTGATGATCGACGAGGCCCTGGCCACGGGTGACCGCAGCTTCCAGGTGCGTTCGGAGAACCGCATCCGCGAACTGCGGGAGAAGGCCGGTACGGTCTTCCTCGTCAGCCACAACAACAAGTCCATCCGCGACACCTGTGACCGGGTGCTGTGGCTGGAAAAGGGCGAGCTCCTGATGGACGGGCCGACCGAGGAGGTCGTCTCGGCCTACGAGAAGGCCTCCAACGGCTGACCTCCGGGTCGCGCGGCGCCCTCGGGCGCCTCTTCCGCAGGCCCCTGCCGCTCCAGAGCGGCGGGGGCCTGAAGCGTGCGCGGTGGTGACGCGGCGACATTCGCTCGCGCACCGAATACCCCAGCGGCCCCGGCGGCGTTGTACAGCGTAAGCTGAAGCGGTCCTTAATCGCGCCAAGAGGGGACGATTCCCCGCAGGTGAACGGCCCTGGGACAGCTTATGAAAAACCAGGGCGGCGTGTCCGAAATGGGATGTATTGGGTCGGCAGTGTAGAACGGGAGATGTGACGGCAATGGCTACGGGAATTCTCCGGCCCCCAGGCACGACGGCCGTCCCCGCCCCGGGCGGCGGGCGGTGACCCCGGGGCGCGGCATCCCACCCCTGTCCGACACCGTCCCCGCGGCCGGCCCCGGTCCCGGGGGCGACTCCGTGCATGGCGCCGACCCCCACCGCGCGGCCGACTCCGTCCACGTGCGCGCCACCCTCGGCAAGGCCGCCGCCGAGAACTTCCCCGTCGCCCCCGCCTTCCTGCCCCGCGCCTGGCGCGACGGGCTCATGGCCGTCTACGGGTACGCCCGCCTCGTCGACGACATCGGCGACGGCGACCTCGCCCCCGGCGGACGCGACGCCGTGCTCCTCGGGCTGGACCCGGCCGCCGTCGACGACCGGCTCGCCCTGCTCGACGCCTTCGAGGCCGACCTGCACCGGGTGTTCGGCGGGACCGACGGTCCCCCGCGCCACCCGCTGCTGCTCGCCCTGCGGCCCGTGGTCCGCGCCCACGGCCTCACCCCGGAGCCGTTCCTCGGGCTCATCGAGGCCAACCGGCAGGACCAGCGGGTCGCCCGCTACGAGACCTACGGCGACCTGCTCGCCTACTGCGAGCTCTCCGCGAACCCGGTCGGCCGCCTGGTGCTCGCCCTCACCGGCACCAGCACCCCCGAACGGATCCGCCGCTCCGACGCCGTCTGCACCGCCCTGCAGATCGCCGAGCACCTCCAGGACGTCGCCGAGGACCTCGGCCGCGACCGGATCTACCTGCCCGCCGAGGACATGCGGCGCTTCCACGTGGCCGAGGCCGACCTGGCCGCCCCCTCCGCCGGCGCGTCCGTACGCTCCCTGATCGCGTTCGAGACCGAGCGCGCACGCGAGCTCCTGAACGAAGGCACCCCGCTCGTGGGCAGCGTGAGCGGCAGGCTCCGGCTGCTGCTCGCCGGCTTCGTGGGAGGGGGACGTGCGGCCCTGCGCGCCGTCACCGCCGCCGGTTTCGACGTACTGCCCGGCCCGCCCAAGCCCACCAAGAGCGGCCTGCTCCGCGAGGTGGCCGCCGTCCTGCGCACAGCGCCGAGAAAGGGGTGAGCCCGACCGTGGAGGGCCCCACACACGCGTCCGCACCCGTCCTTGCGGCGTACAGCTACTGCGAGGCCGTCACCGGTTCGCAGGCGCGCAACTTCGCGTACGGAATCCGGCTGCTGCCCACCGACAAGCGGCAGGCGATGTCCGCGCTGTACGCCTTCTCCCGGCGCGTCGACGACATCGGCGACGGCACGCTGCCCCCCGAGGCGAAGCTGGTCCGGCTGGAGGAGACCCGCGCCGTGCTCGGCCGGATCCGGGCCGGGGAGATCGACGAGGACGACACCGACCCGGTCGCCGTCGCACTCGCCCACGCCGCCCGCCGCTTCCCGATCCCGCTCGGCGGGCTCGACGAGCTCATCGACGGCGTCCTGATGGACGTCCGCGGCGAGACCTACGAGACCTGGGACGACCTCAAGACCTACTGCCGCTGCGTCGCCGGAGCCATCGGGCGGCTCTCGCTGGGCGTGTTCGGCACGGTCAACGCCGGGGGTCTGGGCGCGCCCGAGGCCGCACGCGCCGGGGAGTACGCCGACACCCTCGGCCTCGCCCTGCAACTGACCAACATCCTGCGGGACGTTCGCGAGGACGCGGCCAACGGCCGCACCTACCTGCCCGCCGAGGACCTCGCCAAGTTCGGCTGCTCGGAAGGCTTCCACGGCGACCGCGCCCCCGCCGGCGCCGACTTCGCCGGTCTCGTGCACCACGAAGTGCGCCGCGCCCGCGCCCTGTTCGCCGAGGGCTACCGGCTGCTGCCCCTGCTCGACCGGCGCAGCGGCGCCTGCGTGGCCGCCATGGCGGGCATCTACCGGCGCCTCCTCGACCGCATCGAGCGGGAGCCCGAGGCGGTGCTGCGCGGCCGCGTCTCGCTGCCGCCGCACGAGAAGGCGTACGTCGCCGTGCGCGGCCTCTCCGGCCTGGACGCGCGGACCATCTCCCGCCAGAGCACCCGGAGGCGAAGCTGATGCCCCCGACCCGCCGCGAGCACCGGGGCCGCACCCGGGCAACCACCGCGCGGGCGGCCGCGTCTCCCCCCGGGGGCCTCGCCGCACGCACCGCACGCGCCGGGGCCGGCCCGGACGGCGGCCGCATCACGGGGGAGGGCGCATGACCGGCAGCGACCAGCACGCCGTCGTCGTGGGCGGCGGCCTCGCCGGAGTCACCACCGCCCTCGAACTCGCCGACGCGGGGCTGCGCGTCACCCTGCTGGAGGGCCGCCCCCGGCTCGGCGGGCTCGCCTTCTCCTTCAAGCGCGGCGACCTCACCGTCGACAACGGCCAGCACGTCTACCTGCGGTGCTGCACCGCCTACCGGTGGTTCCTCGACCGCGTCGACGGCGCCGCCCTCGCCCCGCTCCAGGACCGGCTCGACGTACCCGTGCTCGACGTCGCCCACCCCGGCGGCCCGCGCCTGGGCCGGCTGCGGCGCAGCGCTCTGCCCGTGCCCCTGCACCTGGCCGGGTCGCTGGCCCGCTACCCGCACCTCTCCCTCGCCGAGCGCGCGAGCGTCGGCCGCGCCGCCCTCGCGCTGCGCCGCCTGGACCCCGCCGACCCGGCGCTGGACGGCGTGGACTTCGCGACCTGGCTCGGCCGCTACGGCCAGTCCGCCCGTACCATCGAGGCCCTGTGGGACCTCGTCGGCGTCGCCACCCTCAACGCCACCGCCGAGCAGTCCTCGCTGGGCCTGGCCGCCATGGTCTTCAAGACCGGGCTGCTCTCCGAGAACGGCGCCGCCGACATCGGCTGGGCCCGCGTCCCGCTGGGCGACCTGCACGACACCCTCGCCCGCAAGGCCCTCGACGCGGCCGGCGTGCGCACCGAACTGCGCACCCGCGTCACGTCCCTGACCCGCACCCCCGAAGGCGCCTGGCGGGTGGACACCGAGGACGAGAGCCTGGAGGCGGGCACCGTCGTCCTCGCCGTGCCGCAGCGCGAGGCGCACGGACTGCTGCCGGCCGGGGCGCTGGCCGACCCCGACAAGCTCCTCGACATCGGCACCGCGCCGATCCTCAACGTCCACGTCGTCTACGACCGCAAGGTGCTCAAGCAGCCCTTCTTCGCCGCCCTCGGCTCCCCGGTGCAATGGGTGTTCGACCGCACCGACTCCTCCGGACTGCCCGACGGCGGCCAGTACCTGGCGCTGTCCCAGTCCGTCGCCCAGGACGACATCGACGAGCCCGTCTCGGTCCTGCGCGCCAAGTACCTGCCCGAGCTGGAGCGGCTGCTGCCCGCGGCGCGCGGCGCCAAGGCACGGGACTTCTTCGTCACCCGGGAGCGGACGGCCACCTTCGCCCCCACCCCCGGCGTCGGCCGGCTGCGCCCCGGCGCGCGGACCGACACGCCGGGGCTCTACTTGGCCGGTGCGTGGACTGCCACCGGTTGGCCCGCGACCATGGAGAGCGCCGTCCGGAGCGGACTGAGCGCGGCGCACGCCGCACTCGCCGCGCTCGGCCGCCCCCGCGTCCACCCTCTGCAGGAGGCGGCATGACGACCATCAGCACGACCGCAGCACGTACAGGAACAAGAGGAGAGCCAGTGAACCCGGGGAATCCGGCTGTCGAGAACTCGGATGCCGGTGTGGGCACCGCCGGAGCGGGCGTGGAGAAGGCGGACACGATCGCCCTCCTGGAACGCGGCCGCACGCTGTCGACCCCCGCCCTGCGCGCCGCTGTCGACCGCCTCGCCTCGCCCATGGACACCGTCGCCGCCTACCACTTCGGCTGGATCGACGCCCAGGGCAACATCGCCGACGGCGACGGCGGCAAGGCCGTGCGCCCCGCCCTCGCGCTGCTCTCCGCCGAAGCCGCCGGCGCCGCCGCCGAGGTCGGCATCCCGGGCGCCGTCGCGGTCGAGCTCGTCCACAACTTCTCGCTGCTCCACGACGACCTGATGGACGGCGACGAGCAGCGCCGCCACCGCGACACGGTGTGGAAGGTGCACGGACCGGCCCTCGCGATCCTCGTCGGCGACGCCCTCTTCGCCCTCGCCAACGAGGTCCTGCTGGAGCTCGGCACCGTGGAGGCCGGACGCGCGACGCGCCGGCTGACCACGGCCAGCCGCAAGCTCATCGACGGACAGGCCCAGGACATCTCCTACGAGCACCGCGAGCGCGTCAGCGTCGAGGAGTGCCTGGAGATGGAGGGCAACAAGACGGGCGCGCTGCTCGCCTGCGCGGTCTCCATCGGCGCGGTGCTCGGCGGCGCGGACGACCGTACGGCCGACAAGCTGGAGGAGTACGGCTACCACCTCGGCCTCGCCTTCCAGGCCGTCGACGACCTGCTCGGCATCTGGGGCGACCCGGAGGCCACCGGCAAGCAGACCTGGAGCGACCTGCGCCAGCGCAAGAAGTCACTGCCGGTCGTCGCCGCGCTCGCGGCCGGCGGGGAGGCCTCCGAGCAGCTCGGAGAGCTCCTCGCGGCCGACGCCAAGAGCAGCGACTTCGAGAACTTCTCGGAGGAGGAGTTCGCCGCCCGGGCGGCGCTCATCGAGGCGGCCGGCGGCCGCCAGTGGACCGCCGACGAGGCACGGCGCCAGCACGCGATCGCGATCAGGGCCCTGGACGGCGTCGACATGCCGCAGCGCGTGCGCGACCAGCTCGTGGCCCTCGCCGACTTCGTCGTCGTGCGCAAGAGGTGACCGCCACCCGACAGCGGATATGACTCGCGAGTCGCCGGCCGGCGCCGCCGCCTGAGAGCGGCGCGCACCGGCCGACGGCAGACCCCAGCACAGCACAGGCCACTGTTCTAAGGGGAAGCCATGACAGCGACGACCGACGGCAGCGCGGATGGCGCTGGCGCTGGCAGCGAATCCACCCCGGGCGTTCCGCCGCCCGGTCCCTCACGCCGCGGTGCCCACCCGGGCCCGGCCCCGGCGGTGGGCTCCGGCCCCGGCTTCGCGGCCCGGCAGGCCCCGGTGGCCGAGTACGGCCTCGCGGCCCCGCCCGGCGGCGCGGCAGCGGCGCGGGCGGCCCGTCCGGCGGCCGACCTGACCGCGGAGCCGGGATCCCCGGCCTCGCCCGCCCCTGCCGGGACCGGCAGGGCCGAGCCCCCGGCGGGACGACTCCGGCACGACGGACGCCCCGGACCCGTCCGGGAGTCCGGCCCGCCCGACGAGCGCGGACCCGGCGCGGAGCGGGCCACCGCGGACCTGCCCGGAGCCCCGCGCGGCCACGGGCCGGACCGGGTCCAGGAGGCCGCCGCGCGCGCCACGCGGCACCTGCTGGAGCGCCAGGACCCCGAGGGCTGGTGGAAGGGCACCCTGGAGACCAACGTCACCATGGACGCCGAGGACCTGCTGCTGCGGCAGTTCCTCGGCATCCGGGACGAGGCCACCACCCGCGCCGCCGCCCTCTTCATCCGCGGCGAACAGCGCGAGGACGGCACCTGGGCCACCTTCCACGGCGGGCCGCCCGAACTGTCCGCCACCATCGAGGCGTACGTGGCGCTGCGCCTCGCGGGCGACCGCCCCGACGCCCCGCACATGTCCCGCGCCTCGGCCTGGATCCGCGCCCACGGCGGCATCGCCGCCGCCCGCGTCTTCACCCGGATCTGGCTGGCCCTCTTCGGCTGGTGGAGCTGGGACCACCTGCCCGAGATCCCGCCCGAGCTGGTGTTCCTGCCGCCCTGGGTGCCCCTGAACATCTACGACTTCGGCTGCTGGGCCCGCCAGACCATCGTCCCGCTCACCGTCGTGTCCGCCCTGCGCCCCGTCCGCCCCGCCCCCTTCGCCCTGGACGAGCTGCACGCCGACGCGCGCACGCCGTACCCGGCCCGGCGGCCGGCCCCGCTGACCACCTGGGACGGGGCCTTCCAGCGGATGGACAAGGCCCTCCACGTCTACCGGCGGTTCGCCCCGCGCCGGCTGCGCAAGGCGGCGATGGCCACCGCCGCCCGCTGGATCGTCGAACGCCAGGAGAACGACGGCTGCTGGGGCGGGATCCAGCCGCCCGCCGTGTACTCCATCATCGCCCTGCACCTGCTCGGCTACGACCTGCGGCACCCGGTGATGCGCGCCGGACTGGAGTCCCTGGACCGGTTCGCGGTGTGGCGCGAGGACGGCGCCCGGATGATCGAGGCCTGCCAGTCCCCGGTCTGGGACACCTGCCTGGCCGCCATCGCCCTGGCCGACGCGGGCCTGCGCCCCGACCACCCGGCGCTGGTCAAGGCCGCCGACTGGATGCTCGGCGAGGAGATCCAGCGCAGCGGGGACTGGGCGGTGCGCCGGCCCGGGCTCGCCCCCGGCGGGTGGGCGTTCGAGTTCCACAACGACACCTACCCCGACATCGACGACACGGCCGAGGTCGTCCTCGCCCTGCGCCGGATCAGGCACCCCGACCCGGTCCGCGTGGAGGCGGCCATCGCCCGCGGGGTGTCCTGGAACCTCGGCATGCAGTCGAAGAACGGGGCCTGGGGCGCCTTCGACGCCGACAACACCAGCCCCCTGCCGAACAAGCTGCCCTTCTGCGACTTCGGCGAGGTCATCGACCCGCCCTCCGCCGACGTCACCGCCCACGTGGTGGAGATGCTCGCCTTCGAGGGCCGGGCGGGCGACGCCCGCACCCGGCGCGGAATCGCCTGGCTGCTCGCCGAACAGGAGCCGTGCGGCGCCTGGTTCGGGCGCTGGGGCACCAACTACGTCTACGGCACCGGGTCGGTGGTACCGGCGCTCACCGCCGCCGGCCTGGCCCCCGGGCATCCCGCGATCCGGCGTGCCGTGCGCTGGCTGGAATCCGTACAGAACGAGGACGGCGGCTGGGGCGAGGACCAGCGCTCCTACAAGGACCCGTCCTGGGCGGGGAAGGGCGCCTCCACCGCCTCGCAGACCGCGTGGGCGCTGATGGCCCTGCTGTCAGCCGGGGAGCGGGAGGGAGCGGCCGTCGAGCGGGGCATCGCGTATCTGGTGGAAACGCAGCAGGAGGACGGTTCCTGGGACGAGCCGTACTTCACGGGCACCGGGTTCCCCTGGGACTTCTCCATCAACTACCACCTGTACCGGCAGGTGTTCCCGCTGACCGCGCTCGGCCGCTACCTGTACGGGGAACCGTTCACCGCCGCCGGGGGAGCGTGATGTCCGCCGCCAGGGGGGACCGGGCCCGGGCGGCGCCGGAACAGAACCCCGACCCGTTACTGGTCGCCTGCGCCCTGCGGATCGAGCGCCTCGCGCTGCGCGGCGCCGGACGGGGCGCCCCGCAGGCGTACGCCCTGCTGCGGACCGGGATGGGCCCGCGCGCGGCCGAGCGGGCCGTCGGCCGCGCGCTGGAGGCGCCGGGCATGGAACGGGCCGCCGTCCTCGCCACCGGATTCTGCGCCGGGCTGGTCCCCGGCATGCACCCCGGCGACCTGGTCGTCGCCGAGGAGGCCCGCGACCGGGAGGGGGCCGTCGGCTGCACCGGAACCGCCCTGCTCGCCGAGGCACTGGCCCGGGCCGCACCCGGCCGGACCGTGCACCGCGGCGCCCTGACCGGATCCGACCACGTCGTCCGCGGCCAGGAGCGCGCGCAGCTGCGCGCCACCGGAGCCATCGCGGTCGACATGGAGTCCGTGGCCACCCTGCGGACCGCGACGCGGGGCGGCAGCCGTCCGGTTGCGGCCGTCCGGGTGATCGTGGACGCTCCGGAGCACGAGCTCGTCCGTATCGGCACGGTGCGCGGGGGAATATCGGCCTTCCGTGTCCTGCGTGCCGTACTGCCCGCGTTTTATGACTGGCACCGTTCTTTGCTGCTCCCCAGGAGGTGAGCCAGATGGCCATGCCGCTGCGCCAGACCATCAGGGTCGGGACGTATCTTCTCGAACAAAAGCTCCGCAAGCGCGAGAAGTTCCCGCTGATCGTCGAGCTGGAACCGCTCTACGCGTGCAACCTGGCCTGTGAGGGGTGCGGGAAGATCCAGCACCCGGCCGGGGTGCTCAAGCAGCGCATGCCGGTCGCCCAGGCGGTCGGTGCCGTACTGGAGTCCGGTGCGCCCATGGTGTCCATCGCGGGCGGCGAGCCCCTGATGCACCCGCAGATCCACGAGATCGTCCGGCAGCTGGTGGCGAAGCGGAAGTACGTCTTCCTGTGCACCAACGCGATGCTGCTGCGCAAGAAGATCGAGAAGTTCACCCCTTCCCCCTATTTCGCCTTCGCCGTGCACATCGACGGCCTGCGCGAACGGCACGACGAGTCGGTCGCCAAGGAAGGCGTCTTCGACGAGGCGGTCGCGGCCATCAAGGAGGCGAAGCGGCGCGGATTCCGGGTGACCACGAACTCCACCTTCTTCAACACCGACACCCCGCAGACGATCATCGAGGTGCTCAACTACCTCAATGACGACCTCCAGGTGGACGAGATGATGATCTCGCCGGCCTACGCCTACGAAAAGGCACCCGACCAGGAACACTTCCTGGGCGTCGAACAGACCCGTGATCTTTTCAGGAAGGCCTTCGCGGGCGGCAATCGGCGCCGGTGGCGGCTCAACCACTCCCCGCTCTTCCTGGACTTCCTGGAAGGCAAGGCCGATTTCCCCTGCACGGCCTGGGCCATTCCGAATTACTCCCTCTTCGGCTGGCAGCGCCCCTGCTACCTGATGAGCGACGGCTACGTGCCGACGTACCGGGAACTGATCAACGACACCGACTGGAGCAAGTACGGCCGCGGAAAGGACCCGCGCTGCGCCAACTGCATGGCGCACTGCGGCTACGAGCCCACCGCCGTCCTCGCCACCATGGGCTCCCTCAAGGAATCCCTGCGGGCGGCCCGGGAGACGATCGGCGGCAACCGGGAAAAGAAGGCATGACAGCCGCGCCGGGAGGGGGCAAGGGCTTCGACCTGGCCGCGCTGCTCGCCGAGCGCGGCGCGGAACGGTACGAGCTGCACGCGCGGCACCTCAACCACCAACTGCCCCGGATGCTCCACACGATCGGCTTCGACAAGGTCTACGAGCGGGCCCAGGGCGCCCACTTCTGGGACGCAGAGGGCAACGACTACCTCGACATGCTCGCCGGCTTCGGCGTGATGGGCCTGGGCCGCCACCACCCGGTCGTCCGCCGGGCCCTGCACGACGTCCTGGACGCCCAGCTCGCCGACCTCACCCGCTTCGACTGCCAGCCGCTGCCCGGGCTGCTGGCCGAGAAGCTGCTCTCGTACAGCCCGCACCTGGACCGGGTCTTCTTCGGCAACAGCGGCACCGAGGCGGTGGAGACGGCCCTGAAGTTCGCCCGGTACGCCACCGGCCGGCCACGGATCCTCTACTGCGACCACGCCTTCCACGGGCTCACCACCGGCTCGCTCTCGGTCAACGGCGAGGGCGGGTTCCGGGACGGCTTCGCGCCGCTGCTCCCCGACACCGGGATCGCGCTGGGCGATCTGGCCGCCCTGGAACGGGAGCTGAAGCGGGGGGACGTGGCCGCCCTGATCGTCGAGCCCGTCCAGGGCAAGGGCGTCCTCGCGGCCCCGCCCGGATTCCTGCTCGCCGCGCAGGAGCTGCTGCACCGGCACAAGGCACTGCTGATCGCGGACGAGGTGCAGACCGGCCTCGGACGTACCGGCGACTTCTACGCCTACCAGCACGAGCCGGGCGTGGAGCCGGACCTGGTCTGCGTCGCCAAGGCGCTGTCGGGCGGCTACGTGCCCGTCGGTGCGACCCTGGGCAAGGACTGGATCTTCAAGAAGGTCTACTCGTCCATGGACCGGGTGCTCGTGCACTCCGCGAGCTTCGGCTCCAACGCGCAGGCGATGGCGGCCGGGCTGGCCGTGCTGTCGGTCATGGAGGACGAGGAGATCGTCGCCCACTCCAGGGCCATGGGCGACCTCCTGCGCGGGCGGCTGGCGGCGCTCGTGGACGAGTACGAGCTGCTGCACGAGGTGCGCGGACGCGGCCTGATGATCGGCATCGAATTCGGCCGGCCGTCCTCGCTGGGGCTCCGCAGCCGCTGGACGATGCTCCAAGCGGCACGCAAGGGGCTGTTCGCGCAGATGGTCGTCGTGCCGCTGCTCCAGAAGCACCGCATCCTCACCCAGGTCTCCGGGGACCAGTTGGAGGTGATCAAGCTGATTCCGCCCCTGATCGTGGACGAGCAGGACGTCGACCGGTTCGTCGGCGCCTTCCGTGAGGTGATGGACGAGGCGCACGGCGGGTCCGGGCTGATGTGGGACTTCGGCAGGACGCTCGTGAAGCAGGCGGTCGCCAACCGCTGACCGCCTGCTTGAGCGCAGATCATCAGATCAGTCGAGCAGCTGCTCGCGGAGGCGGTCCAGGGTCTCGGGCGTGAGCCCGAGGCCCTGCGACAGGTAGCGGTCCACACCGCCCCAGGCCTCGTCGATGGTCTCGAAGGCCGCGAGCAGGTACTCGGCGCGGGCGTCGAAGAGCGGGGCCAGCAGCTCCATCACCTCGGGGGAGCGGGACCCGGAGGACCCGTCGCCGCGCCGGACCCGGTAGCGGCGGTGCGGGGCGTTCGACTCCAGGTAGTCCGCGACGATCGCCTCGCGCTCGACGCGCAGTGCGAGCAGGGTGACGGCGATCGACAGGCCCGCCCGGTCCTTGCCGGCGGCGCAGTGCATGAGGGCCGGGACGCTGTCCTCGGCGAGGGCGTGCAGGACGCGGCTGTGCTCGGCGGTCCGGTGCTTGATCATCACGCGGTACGACTGGGTCATCCGCGCCGCGGCCTGCCCGTCGCCGAGGACCGCGCGGAGCTGGTCGAGGTCGCCGTCGCGGACCATCTTCCAGAACTCGCGGCCGTCGGCCGGATCCGAGAGCGGGATGTTGACGTTCCGCACCCCCGGCAGGTCCACGTCCGGGCCCTCCAGCGCGTGGTCGGCGTTGTTGCGGAAGTCGAAGACGGTGTGGAGTCCGAGCGAGCCGAGGAATTCTGTATCGGTTTCCGTGGCATGGGCGAGATGTCCACTTCGGAACAGTCGCCCCGCCTTGACCCTTCGCCCGTCGGAGGTCGGCAATCCGCCCACATCGCGGAAATTGCGCACTCCGGACAACTCCGGCTCCTGTATCTGCTGGGTCAAGGGAACTCCTCCGCTTCGTCGCGCCGACTGGATGCTCGCCGGCTGGGGTGCTCTGTCCGAATTACACTACTTGGCGATAACTTGCCATCAGCGGAGGCGAGATCGGCCGCGTCCCCGTGAGCCAGATCATACGGTGACCGTGAGTGCCTGATCGCTAAAGCCGAATGACCGCGTCGGAGCGGTTGTTGGCGGGGCGGAATGGACGGAGGGTGACCGGAATTCCGGCGGTCCCTCATCCCTGTTATTCCGTCAGGGAATTCATGGCTTGTTCCGCGTGGCCCTTTGGGATTACGTTCGCGACCGATCCGGGTGGATCGCCGAATCCTGCCGCCGCCCGGAAACCGCACCCGACTATTCACGCGCGGCAGGAGCGGGGGAACCAGGTAAGCCGCTGTCCCGGATCTTCGGACCCGGGACGGCTTGGGGTGAAGCCGTACATGGTCCGTTCATGTGCGGCCGGACATCTCCAGTCCGAACCCGACAGCTCACCTCGCAGGCACCGGAGAGGAAATGCGCCATGCCTGCAAAGGGTAAGCACCGCCGTCCCAAGTCCCTCTCGATATCGCGCGGTTTCGCCGTCGCCGGCACCGGTGGCGCGGCTCTCGCGCTGCCGCTGATGGGCGCCGCCGGTGCTCAGGCCGCCGGCGCTCCGGCCGCCGCCACGACGACCGCCGTCACCGCCGTGACCGCAGGGGCGCCCGTCGCGGCACCGCAGGTTCCGGTCTCGCCGCAGGCCGCGGCCGCCGCGCCGGGCGTGTACACGGTCGTCCCGGGCGACTGCCTCTCCGTGATCGCCGCCGAGCGCCACCTGCCGGGCGGCTGGGAGCAGCTCTACGCCGACAACCGTGAGGCGGTCGGCAGCGACCCGTCGCTGATCCACCCGGGCCTGAAGCTTCACCTCGGCGGTGCGGGCGACGCGGCCGCGGCCGCCCCCGCCCCGAAGGCCCCCGCGAAGCCCGCGTCGAAGCCGGCCACCAAGCCGGTGTCGAAGCCCGCTCCCGAGCGGGCCGCCAAGCCCGCCCCGGCGCAGCAGGAGACCGCCCCCGAGGCGCCGGCCGCGCAGCCGCAGTCCGCCTCCTCCTTCGTGGCGCCGGTGAGCGGCGGGATCTCCACCCAGTACAAGGTCGCGGGCAGCATGTGGTCCTCCGGCTACCACACCGGCGTGGACTTCATCGCGAGCTCCGGCACCACCGTCAAGGCGGTCGGCGCGGGCACCGTGGTCTCCGCGGGCTGGGCCGGCGCGTACGGCAACGAGGTCATCATCCGCCACGCCGACGGCAACTACTCCCAGTACGGCCACCTTTCCCAGCTCTCCGTCACGGCCGGCCAGAGCGTCACGGCGGGCCAGAGCATCGGCCTCTCGGGCTCCACCGGCAATTCGACCGGCCCCCACCTCCACTTCGAGATCCGTACGGGCCCCTCCTACGGCTCCGACATCGACCCCATCGCCTACCTCCGCTCGAAGGGCGCCAGCCTCTGACGGCAGCCGCCACCGCGGCACGGACGCACAGGAGGCCGGGACCCGAGGGGGGTCCCGGCCTCGTGTGTACCTATTCCTTAACCCCCGGGTGGTATAGATCACGGCCCGTCAACCCCTCATTACGTTGGCGTAGGTTGGTAGCGGGAGTGAAGGATGGACCCGTGGCAGCGACGACGACGAAACTCAAGACCATCGGCTCGTACGCGGCGATCGGGGACAGCTTCACCGAGGGCGTGGGGGACCCGGGACCCGGGGATTCATTTCTCGGCTGGGCGGACCGGCTCGCCGTGCTCCTGGCCGACCAGCGCGAAGAGCACGACTTCCGGTATGCGAATCTCGCGGTGCGCGGAAAGCTCCTCGACCAGATCGTGGCCGACCAGGTCCCGAGGGCCAAGGCCCTGGCGCCCGATCTGGTCACCTTCTGCGCGGGCGGCAACGACATCATCCGGCCCGGCAGCGACCCGGACGACGTGGCGGAGCGGTTCGAGGCGGCCGTGGCCGACCTCGCGGGGGCCGTCGGCCAGGTCATGATCACCACTGGCTTCGACACCCGCGGGGTGCCGGTGCTCAAGCACCTCCGCGGCAAGGTGGCGACGTACAGCGCCCACGTGCGGGCCATCGCCGACCGCTACGACTGCCCGGTCCTGGACCTCTGGTCGCTGAGGTCCGTACAGGACCGGCGGGCCTGGGACACCGACCGGCTGCACCTGTCGCCCGAGGGGCACACACGGGTCGCACTGCGGGCCGGGCAGGTGCTCGGGCTGGACGTGCCGACCGACCCGGACCAGCCGTGGCCGCCGCAGCGGCCGCGCGGCTCGGTGGACGTGACGCGGGACAACATCCAGTGGGCGCGGGACCACCTCGTGCCGTGGATCGGGCGACGGCTGCGCGGGGAGTCCTCCGGGGACCACGTGGCGGCGAAGCGTCCGGACCTGCTGCCGCTGTAAGCGACGACGGCCTGGCGAGGGGGCCGGGCCGGCAAGGGGGACGGGCGGGGAAGGGGGAGGGCGGGGGCCACAAGCGGAATCCTTCGGGGCCGGTGTGCGTTGGGATGGTCGTAGAGCGACGACCACCTCGACCCACCCCTCCCAGGAGGCGCTTTGACCGGCTCCCGTCCCCTGCGTCCGCGGCTGCGCGCCCTGCGGCCCGAAGCCTTCGGCGCGGACCCGTCCGGCGCCCGGCTCGAGCGGATCCGTCGTTCGCCGAACTTCGCCGACGGCGTCTTCCAGAACCCGCTCGGCGCCCGGAACAGACCCTCGGGGTCGATGACCGAGTTCGCCAAGAACTACTTCCACCGGGAGCAGCGGGCGCTGCGCGGACCCGCCGCGCCGATCCCCGTGTACCCGACGACCCTCGCGGAGCTGGCCAAGCCGCCCGCCGGCGGTCTGCGGCTGACCTGGATGGGGCACTCCAGCGTCCTCGCCGAGATCGACGGGCGCCGGGTGCTGTTCGACCCGGTGTGGGGAGAGCGGTGCTCCCCCTTCCCCTTCGCCGGACCCAAGCGGCTGCACCCGGTACCGGTCCCGCTGGCCTCGCTGGGGAAGGTCGACGTCGTCGTCATCTCGCACGACCACTACGACCACCTCGACCTGCCCACGATCAAGGACCTGGCCGGTACGGACACGGTCTTCGCCGTCCCGCTGGGAGTCGGCGCGCACCTGGAGCGCTGGGGCGTCCCGGCCGACCGGCTGCGCGAGCTGGACTGGAACGAGAGCACCGAGATCGCCGGGCTCACGCTCACGGCGACCCCCGCCCGGCACTTCTGCGGACGCGGCCTGCGCAACCAGCAGCACACCCTGTGGGCCTCCTGGGTCGTCGCGGGCGACGAGCACCGGATCTACCACAGCGGTGACACCGGCTACTTCCCCGGCTTCAAGGAGATCGGCGCCGAGCACGGGCCCTTCGACGCCACGATGATCCAGATCGGCGCGTACTCGGAGTACTGGCCCGACATCCACATGACCCCCGAGGAGGGCATGCGCGCCCACCTCGACCTCCAGGGCGGCGCCCCGCACGGCACGATGCTGCCGATCCACTGGGGCACCTTCAACCTGGCCCTGCACCCGTGGGAGGAACCGGGCGAGGGAACGCTGGCCGCTGCGCAGGGCGCGGGCGCGGCCGTCGCACTGCCGATCCCGGGCCAGCCGTTCGAGCCGGGCGCGGCCGACGCCCCGGCGAGCCCCTGGTGGCGCCCCTTCGCGGCGGCCGGCCTGCCGCTGCCCGCCGAGCCGCCCGCCCGCGCGGTCGTGGCGGACGCGGCGGATCCGGTGGTCCGCGAGGAGCCGGAGGCCGTGGGCTCCTAGTTTTCGGCGCGCGAGCCGGGGCCGGTCCCGTAGCCCTGCGGGCCGGTCCCGGCTTGCGCGGGGAGCGGACCGGCGCATTTCGGGCGGCTGTACGAGCGCTCCACCGGGAGCGGGAAGCACCCCCGCGAAGTTCCCCAACTGGCGGCATCGGGCGGGAGATCGGGGTCTAGCGTGGGTATCCGGTGATCAACACCGGGCCCCGGGAACGCTGGGGGCCGGGCCCCACGTACCGAGGACGCCGATGTCCGGACTCCGCGCCGCCCGCCACGCCCCGTCGAGACACGCAGTCACCGGTCCGGGCCGGCAGATACGGCCTCAGTTGGTGCGCGCGGCCGTACTGCCCACGCTCGCCGCCGCGCTCAGCGGCGCGGCCGCGGTGATCTTCACGCTCCAGCTCGGCGGCGGAGCCGGCGACCGCGACGCCCGGCTGTGGCCGGTGCTGACCGGCTGCGCCCTGCTCGTGGCCGGCGCGCTCGCGGCCGCCCTGCTCGGAGCCCAGCGCTCCGCCAAGGCCGTCCGGGACCGGTGCGAGGCGCTGCGCCGCTCCAGCGTGCGCGGCCGCCAGGAGCTGCGTACCGCCGCCGACCGGCTGGAACGCGGCGAGGCCGCGCCGCGTCCGGTGCGCGGCGGGCCGACCGGGCCCGCGGTGGGCGGCGATCCGGCCGGGGTGGACGAGTTCTGGCTGCTCTCCCAGGAGTTGCGCGGAGCCCGGGAGCAGGCCCACGAGACCCTCGTGCGGCTGGCCGGACCGCCCGCGCCGTCCGACAGCGAGCGCAAGGTCGAGGTCTTCGTCAACCTCGCGCGGCGGTTGCAGTCCCTCGTGCACCGCGAGATCTCGCTGCTGGACGAGTTGGAGGACACGGTCGAGGACCCGGACCTGCTCAAGGAGCTCTTCCACGTCGACCACCTCGCCACCCGCATCCGCCGCCACGCCGAGAACCTGGCCGTGCTGGGCGGCGCCGCCTCCCGCCGCCAGTGGACCCGGCCGATCGACCTGAGCGAGGTGCTCCGCTCCTCGGTCGCGGAGGTCGAGCAGTACACGCGCGTCAAGGTCGTCCCGCCGGCCGGGGGCAGCGTGCGCGGGCACGCGGTCGCCGACGTGGTGCACCTCCTCGCCGAACTGGTCGAGAACGCCACGGTGTTCTCCGCTCCCGACACCGATGTGGTGCTGCGCGCCGAGCGGGTCACCGCGGGCATCGCGGTCGAGGTGGAGGACCGGGGGCTGGGCATGCCGGCCGAGGAGCAGCACCGGATGAACGCCCTGCTCCGCGACCCCGACCAGGTCAGCGTCCGCCAACTGCTCGCGGACGGGCGGATCGGCCTGTACGTGGTGTCGGCGCTGGCCCGCCGGCACGGGATCGCCGTCGAGCTGAAGTCCAACATCTACGGCGGCGTGCTCGCGGTGCTGGTGCTGCCGCAGGAGCTGCTGGGCGCGCAGGCGCCGAGCGCGGCCGACGCGGCGGGAGGCTCGCGGGCCACGTCCTGGGGGACGGGGCAGGCCGCGGCGCCGCCGCTGGAGCCCGTACGAGTACCCGCGCCCGCGCCCGTACCGGATCCGGGCCGCCCTGCGGGAGCCCCGCCACGGGCCGGGGAGACCACTCCGGCCGGGGCCAGGGCCGGGGCCAGGGCCGGGGCCAGGGCCGGGGCCAGGGCCGGGGCTACGGCCCCCGGCACGGGCCCGGCTTCCGCCTCGGCTCGGGAGCAGGCTCCGGGCACGGCCTCGGTCTCGGCTTGGGCCCCGGACACGGGCCCGGCTTCGGCTTCGGCACGGGAGCAGGCTCCGGACAGGGCCTCGGTCTCGGCTTGGGCCCCGGAGACGGGGCCGGCTTCGGCCCCGGCCCTGCCTTCGGCCCCGGCGGCTCCCGAAATGGCCCCAGCCCCGGCTTCGGCTGCGTCCGCAGCGGGGGCCCGTTCCGCGGCCACGTCCTGGCCGGCGTCCGAGCAGCCGGAGCGGGCGGAGCAGCCGAGGCCCGGGGCCGTGGTGCCGACGGGGCTCGGCGTCGCGCCCGCCGGACGGGTGCCCGGTGGGGCGGCCTGGGCGGTGCCCGCGCCCCGGGCCGGGGAGTCGGCCCCGCCCACCGCCGGGCCCGCGGCGGCGGAACCGCACGTGCCCGCCGCTCGCACCGCGGGCGACCGGCCGACCTTGCCGCGGCGACAGGCCCAGCAGCACCTGGCGCCCCAGCTGCGCGAGGCCCCCGCCCCGCCGCGGGTGGCCGATCACGGCGAGCAGCCCGTACACGACCCCGGCCTCATGGCCGCCTTCCAGCGCGGCTTCGGCCTCGCCCAGTCGGAGGACCAGGCATGACCCCGACCCCTCACCCCAGCAAGGAGCACACCCCCATGGGCGGCGAAGTGGCGACGAAGACCGGCGGCCGGCTATCGGACCTCGACTGGCTGCTCAGCGGCCTGGTGCAGCGCGTGCCGTACACGCGCAGCGCCGTACTGCTCACCGCCGACGGGCTCGTGACCTGCGTCCACGGCCTCGACCCCGACAGCGCCGACCACCTGGCGGCCCTCGCGTCCGGCCTGTACTCGCTGGGCCGCAGCGCGGGCTCCCGCTTCGGGCAGGGCGCGGGGGTGAGGCAGGTCGTGGTCGAGCTCGACACCGCCCTCGTCTTCGTCTCCGCGGCCGGCGTCGGGACCTGCCTCGCCGTCCTCGCCGACCGCGAGGCCGACGCCGGGGTGCTCGGCTACGAGATGGCGATGCTGGTCAAGAGCGTGCGTCCGTACCTCGCGGCCCCGCCGCGGCGGCCCGTCGCCGACGGGGAGCAATGAGGGCCCGCGCGAGGGGGGCGTACGCGAAGGGGCGGGACACGCCGTGGCTCGACGCCTCGGCGGGGCGGGTGATGCGCCCGTACACCGCCAGCGGCGGGCGGACCCGGCCGGGCGTCGCGCTCGACCTGCTCTCGCTGGTGACCGCCACCGGGGTGCGGCCGCGAGCCCCGCTCGGGGCCGAGCACACCCTCGCCCTGCGGCTGTGCGCGGGCGCCGCGGCGGTCACCGTCGCCGAGGTGGCCGGGCAGTTGCGGCTGCCGGCTGCCGTGGTGAAGGTGCTGCTGGCCGATCTGATGGAACACGGGGCCGTCACGGCTCAGGCGCCCCGGTTCCCCGCCGTCGGTGGTGACGCGTATGCCGCCGCCGACCACGACCTGCTCCGGGCGGTGCTCGATGGCCTGCACAAACGACTGTGAAGCCCCCGCCCCCGTCTCCGTCCCCGCGACCCTGAAGATCCTGGTCGCGGGCGGGTTCGGGGCCGGCAAGACCACCTTCGTGGGGGCGGTGAGCGAGATCGAGCCGCTGAGCACGGAGGAGCTGCTCAGCGATCTCGGCGCGAGCGACGACCCGCTGCACGGCGTCGAGGCGAAGTCCACGACGACCGTCGCGCTGGACTTCGGCCGGCTGACCCTGGACGAGAGGCACGTGCTCTACCTCTTCGGTACGCCGGGCCAGCACCGCTTCTGGTTCCTGTGGGAGGAGCTGTGCGCGGGCGCGCTCGGGGCGGTGGTGATCGCCGACACCCGCCGGCTCGCCGACTGCTTCCCCGCCGTGGACTTCTTCGAGCGGCGGGGGATCGGGTTCATCGTGGCCGTCAACGAGTTCGACGACGGTCACCGGTACGAGCCCGAGGAGGTCCGCGAGGCGGTGGGGCTCGGGCCGCAGGTGCCGGTCGTACGGTGCGACGCGCGCCTGACCAGCTCCGGGACCGGGGCGCTCGCCGCCCTGGTCCGCCATCTGCTCTGCACCGTCAGTTCTTCGTCCAGTTAGTCGTCCAGTTGTTGGTCTTCGGAGTCGGGGGAACCGTCATGACGCATTACGAATCGACCGGACACCTGCTGCTCACGCCGGTGGACCGGGAGGCGCCGGCGCGCGCCGTCCGGTTGCGCGAGCTGGGCCTGGGGGAGCGTACGGACGCCGCCCTGGACGCCTTCGCACGGCGGGTCGCGGACACCTTCGCCGCGCCGTACGCGGGGGTCAACTTCGTCGGCGAGGAACGCCAGTTCTTCGCAGGGCTGCACCACGCGCCCGGAGCCCCGGCCAGCGGCTACCCGGCGCGGGTCCTGGCCCGCGACCACGGCTACTGCCCGCACGTGGTGGTGCGGGGGCGCGCGCTGGTCCTCCAGGACGTACGGGACTTCGCCCGCTTCGCGGGCAACGCGGTGGTGGACGGGAGCGGGGTCCGCTCGTACCTGGGCGCGCCGGTGACGGACCGGCGCGGGTTCGTCCTGGGCACGGTGTGCGCGGTGGACGTGGTGCCGCGGCGCTGGGGGACGGAGGGGCTGGCCACGGTGAAGGGACTGGCGGCCGAGCTGGGAGCGCTCGTGCGCGAGCGCGAGGACCGGCAGGAGACCTGAGACACCGCCGCGGAGCAGCAGCCCGGACCGAGAAGGTCACGGTTTGAGGAAGGGCTTCGAGGGTGGTCCGCTTTGTCGTATTTCCCGATCCGCGGCACGGGGGCGGTTCGGCTAGCCTCCCGAAGTGAAACTGAACCATCGCTTGTCGGCCCGGCGTGTCGTGCGAGGCGCGGCCGAGGGTGACACCCCTCCCACCGCGTCGCGGCTCGGCTGGCTGGACGGCCTCCGCGGCATCGCGGCGCTCTCCGTCGCCGTGTACCACCTGGCGCTGCCGTTCTACTGGGTGCCCCACGGCACCCGGGTGCCGTACTACCTCGACCCGGGCATCTTCGGCGTCCTGCTGTTCTTCCTGGTGAGCGGCTACATCATCCCCGCCTCGCTGGAGCGGCGCGGGGACATCCGGGCGTTCTGGGTGGGCCGGGCCTTCCGGATCTATCCGGTGGTCATCCTGACCGTGGTCGCCTCGCTGCTGATCCTGCCCCGCGCGCACACGGTGATCGCGGGCTGGGGCTTCGAGCACGCCCTGCTCTCGCTGGTGGGCAACGGGCTGATGATCCAGGACGTGATGGGCGTCACGAACGTGCTCGGGGTGATGTGGACCCTCACCTACGAGATGGTCTTCTACTACTTCGTCACGGCCCTCTTCGCGCTCGGCTGGCACCGCAAGAGCGCGCCCATCGCCGTCGGCTTCGCCGCCGTGGCCCTGCTGCTCGGCGGCTGGGCCTCTGTCGGCATGCTGTCCGTGAACCTGACGTCGACCCGGCACCTGGTCGTGGCCTGCGCCACCGTCGTACTGATGGCGCTGGCGTGCATCATGACCGGCAAGCCCGCCCTGACCAGGACCGGAGCACTGCTCCTCGGCGGCCTCGGGCTGCTCCTGATCACCATGAACGGCCGCGCCACGTTCTTCGAGACCATGATGATCTTCGCGACCATGTTCTCGGGCACCGTCCTCTACCGCCTGGAGCACGGCCAGATCGGCCGCGCCCAGGCCTTCCTGTCCTGCGGCTTCGTCGTCGCCTGCGGCTTCCTCGTCGGCTACATGTACAACCACGGTCAGGCCCTGTGGCGGACCTGGAGCGGGTCGTGGATGGCCTGGTCCTTCGCGTACGTGGCCGCGTGGGCGGTCTTCGTCGCCGGCATGCTGCTGCGCAAGCGCCGCTTCCCCCGCTGGCTGAGCTGGCTCGGGGCCATCAGCTACTCGCTGTACCTCCTGCACAACCCCGTCATCCACGCGATGAACTGGCTGCTGGAGGGCCGCGCTCCGATCGAGAGCTGGACGGGCCGAGCGGTGCAGTTCAGCGCCTTCATGGCCGTCCTGCTGGTGCTCAGCTACCTCAGCTACCGGCTGGTGGAGCTGCCCTTCCAGAACCTGGGCCGCCGCGTACTGAAGGCCGCGACGCGCCCGCGTCGGCGGGAGCCGGTGCGTCCGGTGGAGGCGGCGGATGCGCTCGCCGAGGCCGGCGTCGGGCCCGTAGCGGAAAAGGTGCGCGCGACCACCCCGTGAAATGCGGTATCGTTCTCATGCGCGTTCGGCCAGGGGAAACCCCAGGTCAGCGGGCATCGGGACGTGGCGCAGCTTGGTAGCGCACTTGACTGGGGGTCAAGGGGTCGCAGGTTCAAATCCTGTCGTCCCGACTGTGCGGAAACGCAGGTCGGAGGCCGTTCTCTCATCCGTGAGAGGACGGCCTTTCGTGCGTTCGGAGCCCGTGGTGGGTGCCCTGGTCGCGGGCGCTACACCTTTCGGAAGAGGACCTTGTGCCTGCCGACGAAGGACGGGTCGGCGCGCTTGAGTTCGGCGTTGACGCCCTCGCCCAGATCGAGCTCCGTAGCGGACGTGATCTTGGCCAGGACGGCGGGCTCGGCCAGGTATGCCGTGCCGTCCTTCGGGCTGCCGAGCTCACAGTCGGTGTTGATGACCGTGACGTGGAAGACCTCGCCCACGCGGTTCTTCAGCACCGCGGCCTCCGCCAGGTCCACCGAGTCCCGCTCGGCCACCTTGCCCTTGCCCCGCTCCATGTCGCAGGGCAGGCAGTACAGGGCCTCCAGGACCCAGGGCGGCGGGGCCTTCCCGGCGCACGCGGCCACGCACAGTTCACCGGTGTACCGGTCGACCAGGCGCCGGAGCGGAGCCGTGCAGTGCGCGTAAGGGGCCGCGATGGACGCGTGTTTCGGGTCGTCCGGGATCTGGTGGTCGCGGAAGACGACGTACTCGGCCCTGAGCAGCATCGCCGTGGCTTCGCTGAGGAAGGCCATGTGCTGGGGGATCGACGGATCGAGCGTGCGCACCAGCTGGGCGTACGTGACCTCGGGCTGCCAGTCGATGCCCAGGGACGCGGCGATGCCGTGCACGCGCCGGATCACCTTCTGATCGGACGTCTGCTTCTGCGTGCGCAGGATCCCGGTACCGCTGTCCAGCATGATCTGGGCAGCCGCCATCCCCGTCATGAGGGAGATCTGCTCGTTCCATCCCTCCACGGGCAGCGTGGTCACGTAACCGAGCTGGAACTTTCCGTCCACGAGGGTGACCTCCTGGTCCGGCAGGAGCATCGAGATCCCGCCGCGGTCGGCCTCGACGGCCTCCCGCAGCTCGCCGATCTCGCGCAGCAGCTTGACGGAGTCCTGGGCCGTTCCGGCGTAGATGTCGTGCTGCACGCCCTCGTAGGTGAGCTTCGCCTGGCTACAGACCTTGGCGCGGGCCACGGAGGAGGCGGTGACCTTGCCGTAGGCGTCGAGGTCGTGCTGCCACAGCAGGGCCGGGACGACCTGGCCCGGCAGCAGGCTCGCCGGTCCCTCGGAGATGACCGGCGGGTACAGGGGGACCTTGAGGTCGGGGAAGTACAGGGTCTCGATCCGGTCGTGGGCCTCGGCGTCCAGCGGCTTGCCGGCCTCGACGAAGGCGGCCACGTCGGCGATGGCGTAGTACACGCGGTAACCGCCGCCGGGCCGCCGCTCCAGGTGCATGGCCTGGTCGAGGTCCCTGGACGTCGCCGGGTCGATCGTGAACAGCGGCAGGTCGGTGCGGTCCTCGGCGGGCGGCCGGTCCGCGGTCAGGGCTTGGTCCGCCGCCGCGAGCACGCGCTTGGGGAAGGTGGCGGGAACCTTCAGTTCCGTACGGAGTTCCTTCAGCGCGGAGAGCAGGGCGGCCTGGGCCTCGTCGGACATGTGCATCTGGCGGCGTCGCATGCCCCGAGCGTAGGTCCGGGGCCACGGGCGGGCGCGGTGAGCATGTCCGGTCGGGGGAGGCCGTGTGCCCGGGGTGACGCCCGCGCGGGCTGCCTCCCGCTGCGCCGACGTCAGCGGGTCAGGAGTGGTGCCAGGAGGTCGCGGGCGAAGTCGGCGACGGGCCGGGGGCCGTGCCCGGTCAGCCGGCGCACGGAGTCGGTGGTGTCGGCGTTGACGCCTTCCCGGAGCTGCTGGAAGACGCCCACCACTCCCTCGGCGATCCATTGCGGAATGCCCGCCCCGACCATCCCGCCCAGGGCCGCCTCGTGGGGTACGGGGACGTACTCCACCGGCCGTCCGAGGGCGGTGGAGAGCTGGCGGGCGACCTCGGTGAAGGTGAGGGCCTCCGGTCCGGTGACCACGTGGGTCTCTCCGTCCCCGCCCTGCCCGCAGAGCACCGCGACCGCGCAGGCGGCCACGTCACGGGGGTCGATCATGGCCACCCGGGCGTCGTCCGCGGGCAGGAACATCCGCCCGGCCTGGCCGATCGTCGGCAGTGAACCGAGGAGGTTCGACATCAGGAAGCCGGACCGAAGCGTCACCGAAGGGATCCCCGCCGAGCGCAGGCGCTGCTCGATGCGGCCGTGCTGATCGGCGAACGTCTTCGCGGCGCCGGCCTCGGCTCCTACCGTGGACAGCAGGACGATCCGCCGGACACCGGCCGTGGCCGCGGCCTCGATCGTGTTCGCCGCGTTCTCGACCTGCCGCGGGTCGTTGGCGCAGCTCAGGCACACCTGGTCGGCGCCCGCGAAGGCGGCACGCAGCGAGTCCGGATCGGCGAAGTCCCCCTGCGCGAGGTCGGGGCCGGGGCCGAGTACGGCAGCGGCTCGTCCCGGGTCGCGGGTGAGCGCGCGGTGGGGGATTCCCCGCCGGTCCAGCTCGCCCACCACGTGCCGTCCGACGTTCCCGGTCGCGCCGGTCACCACTACGGTCGTCATGTCGTCATGTCGTCGCGTCCTCACGCCGATACCGGGACTTTTCGCCCACGGTGCGCGGCACGACCGGCGTGAGCCGGTCAGGACACGCTCGGGTTCCCCGTGAGGCGCCGGACGGGCTACCCGCCGGACCGGGAGCCCGACGGCAGGGAGGCCGGGGACGGGGACGGTTCGCGCATCGCTGATCGCGGGATTGTGTGCTGAGCTGGAAATGTCCTCGGGCAACGGCGCCGCTGGGAGGCCGCCATGCCACACGTTCATCTCGCCGCACCCGCGCCGACCCGGCCCGGAGTCCTTCTGCCCCGCAGGGACCTGGCGGTCGGCTGGGCGCTGATGGTGCTGATCGCCGTCCTCGCGTGGGTGCTCACGATCGGCCAGGCCCGTCACATGGGGATGGAGCCCGGGACCATGGGCCTGGCGCTGCCGCTCTTCCTGCTGCTGTGGGTGGTCATGATGGCGGCGATGATGCTGCCCTCGGTGGCGCCGGTCGCCCTCACCTGGGTGCGGGGGATCAGCCGCCGCGCGGCGGGCCCGGCCCGCGCCCTGCACGTCGTCGAGTTCGTCTGCGGGTACCTGCTGGCCTGGACCGGGTTCGGGCTGCTCGCCTACGGCGCCCTGGCGCTGACCGGGCACCTGGTGGAGGGCGATCCGGACGTCGGCCGCTGGATCGGGGCCGGGGCCTTCCTCCTCGCGGGGCTGCACCAGTTCGGACCGCTGAAGCGGGTCTGCCTGCGGCACTGCCGCAATCCGATGTTCCAGCTGCTGCGGTACTCGCGGTTCCGGCCGTGGGCGAAGGACCTGCGGGTCGGCGCGCACCACGGGATGTACTGCGTCGGCTGCTGCTGGGGGCTGATGATCGTCCTGATCCCGCTCGGCGTGATGAACGTGGCGGCCATGGCGGCCGTGGCCGTGGTCATCTTCCTGGAGAAGCTGTGGTGGCGGGGGCCCTGGCTCACCTGGGCCGTCGGCATCGCCTTCCTGGTCCTGGCGGCCCTCGCCCCCTTCCAGGACTGGCTGCTGCCGGGGCTGGAGAGCACTCACCCGATGGAGGAGATGGGCGAGATGGCGGGTCCGTTCTGATGAGATGCATGACGGGCCCGTCCGACGACATGGCGGGCCCGTGCGGAGCGGAGGCCTCGTCGGCGCGCCCCAGGGCGCATCAGCCGCGCCCTATCGGCGCGCCCTCCGCCTGCTCGCTGGAGAAGGTGTACTGGGACTCCTCCCCGTACACCGGCTCGAAGGACAGGCCGAAGGCACTCGACGTGCCGGTCGTACGTCCCAGGGTGAACTCGGGGGCGAATCCGAACATCGCGTTCTTCAGCGTCGTGGATCCGCCGTCGGGGCCGCGAAGGGGCTCGAACGCGAGCTCGGTCCTGCCGCCGACGCTGAGCCGGGGGGTCTCGCCGTCCGTCAGGGAGACGCTCGCCCGCTCTACCCCCAGGAACTCTCCGTAGAACTGCGACAGCTCGCCGAACGCACCGCCCTCGCGGCCGGACAGGATGCGCTCCAGCGCATCGACCTGCTCGTCGCTGGCGCCCTCGTCGACGACGATGCCGACCTTCCAGTTCCCGGCCGTCAGGTGGGAGGGGAAGTGGTTGTAGAAGGCGAACGTCACTCCGGACAGGTCGATGTCGTCCAGGCGCCCGTCCGCCACGTGGAAGGCGGCGCAGCCGAGGCATTCCTCGCGTCCTTGCGGATCGTGCGGCATGGCGTCGACGGCGCATCCGCAGACCATCGCGCATGAGCAACCAGCCAGGTAGTTGCCCGAGATGCTCCAAGTCATGACTGCTCCCGTTCGCTGGATGGGTTCCGCCGTCCGGTGGTGCGGACGGCGCCGGCGTCGGGAGCGGCGGGCGGGGAGCGTGCGGAGCGCGCGGACCACAGAGCGGGCAGGGGCACGGGCATGGGTGCGGGCACTGGCGGACCAGCGGCGGCGCGCGCCCCGCTGCCCGGGTCGGGGACCGCGTCCGGTGCGTCCGGCGCGATGGCAGCGTACATATCCGACTCGCTCCCGCGGACGCTTGCGGTCCGAGGAGGCGACCCTTCCCTTTCAAGGCTAGGCGCGCCCGCCAGGGCTGTACAGGGTCCCTCTCCACTCCCGGATGCCCGGCCCCCGGGCCCCCGGGTGCGGATCCTGTGAAGGTTGTTTGGCGGAGATTTGGAGAAGCTATGGCGGCCCTCCGCAGGATGGAACTCGTCCAACCCCACCCGTGAAGGAGGTGCAGAGAGATGAAGAAGATCCAGATCCGTAAGGCCGGCCCCGTCCGCCTCACGTCTTCCGCCTGTCAGGTCTACCCGAACCCCGCCTGATCGCGCATCGGGTGAGTTCGTCCATGGGCACCCCCGGCCTCGGCCGGGGGTGCCCACGGGACCCGGGCGCCGACACGAGACGGAGCACCCTCCATGGCGGACCAAGGCATCCGCGGTTTTGACGACACCCCCTTGGCGCTCCACCCGCTGGTCTACGTGGAGGACGGCGGCGAGGTCACCATCGGCCGACGGGACACCGACTCCTACGCGATCTTCCCCCCGGACGGCGCCGAGCTGGTGCGCCGCCTCCAGGAGGGCGCGACCCCCGCGCAGGCCGCCGACTGGTACGAGCAGGCCTACGGCGAGCGCGCCGACGTGGCGGACGTCGTCGAGGCCCTGCGCGAGCTCGGCTTCGTACGGGACGCGGACGACGAGCCGGCCGGACCACCGGAGCCGGTGCGCTGGCAGCGGCTCGGCCGGGCGGTGTTCTCTCCCGCCGCATGGGTCTGCTACGCCGCGATCACGGCCTGGGCCGTGGCGCTCGTGGTGCGGACCCCCGACCTCGTTCCGGTACCGGGCGACCTGTTGTTCAGCGACTACTACTCCCTGATCAACCTGGTCCTGCTGGTCGTCGCCGTGCCCCTCATCGCGATCCACGAGATCTTCCACGCGCTGGCCGGCCGCCGCCTCGGCATCCGCTCGCGCACGAGGATGTCGTACCGCTTCTACTTCCTGGTGGTGGAGACCTCCCTGGACGGGCTGGTCGCGGTGGAGCGCCGCAAGCGCTACCTGCCGATCATGGCCGGCATGGTCGCCGACGTGGTCCTGATCAGCCTGGTGATCATCCTCGCCTCCCTCACGGGAGGTCCCGGCGGATCGAGCACCCTCGTCGGCCGGGTGTGCCTGGCCGTGGCCTTCGCCGCCCTGATCCGGCTGCTGTGGCAGTTCTTCCTCTATCTGCGCACGGACGTCTACGTCCTGGTCAACACCGTGCTGGGCTGCGTCGACCTGCACACCACCTCCGTCCGTCTGCTGCGCAACCGGTTCAACAGGCTGCTGCGGCGTCCCGGCCGGCTGGTCGACGAGTCGCTGATGCACCCGGTCGACCTGCGGGTGGGGCGCTGGTACTCCTGGCTGATCCTGGTGGGCTACACCCTCAGCCTGAGCACCTTCCTGCTCGGCCTGGGCCCGGTGTTCCTGCAGATGATCAGGTCCTCGCTGGACCGGTTCGGCGACGGCCACGACGCGAGCCTGCTCCAGCTCCTGGACGCCGTCCTCTTCCTCGCGCTGACCTTCACGCAGGTCGGCCTCGCCCTCGGGCTCGCCGTCAGGGAGCGCGTCCGCGACCGGCGCTCCCGGCTCCATCACGTCATCGCCTGACGGGAAACCCCCGACGGCCTTCCTGTGAAAGGCAGGTCCATGAGCGGCCACTACTGGATCTCCGCGCCGCACCGCAGCGAGCGCGACCGGCTACGGGCCGGCCTCGAACTGCCTCCCCTGCTCGCGTCCGTGGACGCGCACCGCCGGCTGCGCGGCCCCTACACCGCCGCCGGCACGCTGCTGCGGCTCGTCGCCCCGGACGCGCTGCGCGCCGACCCGGCGCTCGCGCGGCGGCACTACATCGAACTGCAGCAGAGCACACCGGAGCTGGCCCCCCTTGTACCGCCGATCGTGCGACGGCTGGAGCAGCAGTCCGCGGTCGGGGAGGTCAGCCGCTATCCGGCTCGGCTGCACTCGCTGCGGGTCGCGCACGGCCTCGTGGACTTCCTGCTCTCCGCGCTGCCCGGCACCGACGGCGGCGGACCGCGGACCCTGGTCGTGGAGAACGTCCAGCACGCCGACGTCACCGACCAGGAGTTCCTCGCGGCCGCCCTGCGCCGCATACCCCCCGAGCTGCTCACGCTCGTCGTGTGCTCCGCGACGGGCGAACTGCTCGACCCGCCGGGCACGCCCTCCGTCTCCCTCCCCGCCGCCCTGGCCGCGCACGCGACCAGGCTCACCGGCCGGCCTGAGCCGGAATCGGCCGCCGACGCGGCGCAGCCGCACGCGCAGGATTCCGCCGGTCTCCTGCGGGCGGCCCGCGGCTTCGTGGACGGCGACGGAGTCGACGACGACCCGCGCACGGTCGCCGCGTACGAGGGGCTCACGCCCGCCGAGCGGGCCGCCCTGCACGACCGGCGGGCCGCGGAGCTGGCCGAGCGGGCCGAGGAGCGCGAACCGTCCTTGCGGCTGGGTGCACTGCCGTACCACCTGATGCGCGGCAGCGACCGCGACGGGGCCGGTGTGGAGGCGCTGCGCGAGGCCCTGCTGCGCTGCAAGTACCTGGGCTTCTACCACGCCGCGGTCGAACTGGGCGACGAGGGCCGCCGGTCGGTGGATCCGGCGCGGCGCCCCGAACTGTGGTGGATCTTCATCCGCGAGACGGGCGTGTGCCTGGCGGCGGCCGGCCGGCCCGACGAGTCGGCGGTCCTCCAGCAGGAGGCCCGGACGGCCTCGCTGGATCCGGCGCACCACATGAAACTGGCCTACGAGATCGGGATGCTGTACGCCCGGCACTACCCGGAGGAGCGCCGCGACCCCGTGCTGGCCCGCGCCTGGGTGAACACGGCCATCGCGATCGCGGACCTGCTGCCCGACCCCAAGGAGCGGAGCTTCTACTCCGTGTTCAACCGCAACGGGCTCGCCCTCGTGGAGGTGCGCGACGGCCGGCCCGAGGAGGCGCTGCGGCTGCTCGACGAGGGCATCGAACGGCTGGACCGCGAACTGGGCCTGGGCGAGCGGACCTGGCACCGGGTGGGGCTGCGCTACAACCGCGCCCAGGTCAACGCGATGAGCGGGCGGCTGGAGGACGCCCTGGAGGACTACGCCGAGATCATGGACGCGGACGACGACTTCGCCGACCACTTCTTCAACCGGGGCAACATCCTGCGCAAGCTGGGCCGCCTCGAAGAGGCCATCACCGACTACGAGCGGGCGCTCGGCCTGGAACCGCCGTTCCCCGAGGCGTACTACAACCGGGGCGACGCCCGGCTGGAACTCGGCGACGCCCAGGGCGCCCTGGCCGACTTCGACCGGACCCTGGAGCTCGAACCGGCGCACCTGGAGGCGCTGGTGAACCGCGGCGGCCTGCTGGCCGACCTCGGTGAGACCGAGGCCGCCCTGGCGGACGCCGCGGCCGGTCTGGCGCTCGCCCCCGACCACGCCCACCTCCTGTGCCTGCGCGGACGGCTGCTGGCCGAGGACGGTCGCGCCGAGGAGGCCGCGGCGGCCCTCGCGGCGGCGCTGCGCAGCGATCCGAAGTTGGCGGAAGCCTGGGCCGTCAAGGGCGAACTAGCCTATCTGAACGGGGACTTGAGCGCGGCTGCGGCTGATTTCGACCGGGCGGTGGAGCTGTCCGACCGGGCCGAGTTCCGCTTCAACCGCGCCATGGTGCACGAGGCGGCGGGCCGCTTCCGGCAGGCCGCCGCGGACTTCGACGCGGTGCTCGTGGCCACGGGGGACCCCGATGCGCTGAGCCACCGCGACTCCTGCCGGACCGCGGCCGACCGCGCCGGCGCCTAGGCGGTCCGATGGCCCTGCGGCAGCAGCAGACGGAGTCGGCCGGGCAGTTCACCGAGGCCATGGCCCGCTTGGTGTCGGGGGTTGCGGTGGTGTCCGCACGGCGCGCCGACGGGCGCCCGTGCGGACTGCTGGTGTCGTCGGTCTGCTCGTACAGCGTGGATCCGCCGTCCGTCCTGGTGGCGCTGGCGCGCAGCTCGCGGACCTACCGCAGCATGGACGCCCGGGCGGGCACGGCCTTCGGGGTGCACCTGCTGGGTGCCTCGGACGGCCCGCTCGCCCAGGTGTTCGCGGGCGGCGCGGCGGACAAGTTCGCCGACGTGCTGTGGGACTGGGACGCGGGGGTGCCCCGGCTGTCCGGGGTCCCGGTCTACCTCAGTTGCCGGGTCGCCGCGTCGTTCCCGCACGGGGATCACGTGATCATGGTGGGCGAGGTGTCGCACTGCGCCATCGCCGAGGGCGAGCCGATGGTGTACTTCCGCCGCGACCTCGGCTGGCGTCTTACCTAGACCCGGACGCGTGGACGGGCCCCGCCGGAGGCGTGGGGGCGCTGTCGGTGCGACATCGCTCGTGGCCCGCCTGGGCGGGGCGGGTTCCGGCGAACAGCGCCCGCTGCGCGGCCTGGAGGGCCGGGCCCGGCTCGATGCCGGTGTTCTCGACGACGGTACGGCGGGCCCGCGTGTACGCGTCCAGGGCCTCGGCCCGCCGGCCGGTGTCGGCCAGGGCCGTCATCAACTGCGCGTGGAACTCCTCGCGCAGCGGATGCCGGGCGCACAGCTCCTCCAGCTCACCGGTCACCTCGCGGGCCCGCCCCCCGCAGATGTCCGCGCCGATGCGGTCGTGGACGAGGGCGAGGCGCTCCTCCTCCAGCCGTACGCCGTAGTACGCGGGCAGGCAGGCCTGGTCCAGATCCCCCAGCGGCCTGCCCCGCCACAGCGCCAGCGCGGACCGGAAGACCTCACCCGCCGCGGCGCAGTCCCCGGCGGACAGCAGCCGGCGGCCGAACGCGGCCTCCAGCCGGAAGCAGTCCAGGTCCAGCTCACCGGGCCCCACGTGCAGCAGGTACCCCGATCCCGCGGTGCGCAGCACCGGATGACGGCGGGCGTCGCCCCCGTCGCGGCTGTGGCCCGGGTCGAGGATCCGGCGCAGCCCGGACACGTACATCTGCAGCGTCGCCACCGCGGATCTGGGCGGGTGCCCGTCCCACAGCTCCTCGACCAGCATGTCCACGGAGGACGGCCGGTTGGCGTGCAGCAGCAGAAGTGCGAGCAGGGCCCGGCGCTTGAGCGCCGTCGGTGTGCGCGGCAGGCCGCCCCGGCGTATCTCCACCGGGCCGAGGATCAGATACGTCGGGCCGTCGGCCGGCTCGCCGCCGCGGACGGCGCCGCCCGCCCAGGTTCTCGCTCGTTGTGCCAGCAATGCCCTGCCACCCCCCATAGGGGCGCCGCCCCGGCGCCCGGTCCGTCTCATGCCACGCGCATAGGTTCGGGCCTCCCCGGCGTCCTGTCATGGGGGCCGAATCAGCCATCGCCCGTCCTCGGGCCCGAGGACGGGCCCCGGCGCGGGCCCGGGGCTAACCTGAGGGGGAGCGCCGCTGGAGGTGCGATGCCGTGACGCAGGCCGACTGGCTCCTGGTACCGGGCGAACGCGGCAACCCCGCGACCCGCCTGGACGAACGACGCCCGGACGGACGGGCCTGGTCCGAGGGCAACCAGGTGTCGTATCTCGTCCACGGCGCCGCCTACTTCAAGGAGCTCCTGGCGGCCGTCCGCGCGATGCGCGCGGGCGACCTGCTCCTGTTCACCGACTGGCGCGGAGACCCCGACGAGCGGCTCGACGGCCCCGGCACGGAGATCGGCGCCGTCCTGTGCGCGGCGGCGGAGCGCGGCGTCCGCGTCAAGGGGCTGCTGTGGCGCTCCCACCTGGACCGCTTCAACTTCAGTCTGCGGGAGAACCTCCGCTTCGAGGAGGAGATCGCCGCGGCCGGCGGGGAGTGCCTCCTGGACATGCGGGTGCGGCCCGGCGGCTCCCACCACCAGAAACTGGTGGTGCTGCGTCATGACGGGCGGCCCGAACGGGACGTCGCCTACGTCGGCGGAATTGACCTCTGCCACAACCGCAACGACGACGCCGCGCACCGCGGCGACCGCCAGTCGCTGCCGCTGGCCCCCGGCTACGGGCCGAACCCGCCGTGGCACGACGTCCAGCTCGCCCTGCGCGGGCCCGTCGTCGGCGACATCGAGGCCGTCTTCCGCGAGCGGTGGGAGGACCCGGCGCCCCTGAGCCGCAGCCCGCTCACCCGGCTGCGGGAGCTGCTCGACCGCGAGGACGTCCACGCGGACGGCCTGCCCGCGCAGAGCGCCGATCCGGCGCCCCGCGGGACGCACACCGTGCAGGTGCTGCGGACGTATCCGAACCGTTTGCTGTCCGGCTACCCCTTCGCCCCCGACGGCGAGCGCAGCATCGCCCGCGGGTACCTCAAGGCGCTGCGGCGGGCCCGGGTGCTGATCTACCTGGAGGACCAGTACCTGTGGTCGCCGCGCGTGGTGGAGTGCTTCGCCCGGGCGCTGCGCACGCACGAGCGGCTGCGGCTGATCGGCGTCATCCCCTCGGTCCCGGAGCAGGACGGCCGGCTGACCCGGCCCATGAACCTGATCGGGCGCATCACGGCCCTGGACGCGCTGCGCCGGGCGGGCGGCGACCGGGTCGCGGTGTACGGCCTGGAGAACCGCGCCGGAACCCCCGTGTACGTGCACGCCAAGGTGTGCGTGATCGACGACGTGTGGGCCACGGTGGGGTCCGACAACATCAACCTCCGCTCGTGGACGCACGATTCGGAGCTGAGCTGCGTGGTGTACGACGAGAATCCGGACCCCCGGCGGCCGGCCGACCCGGGAGGTCTCGGCGACGGCGCGCGCGCCTTCGCCCGGCAGCTGCGCCTGGACCTCATGCGGGAGCACCTCGATGCCGATGCCGGAGCCGAGACCGGGGCTGCGGCGGGGGAGCCGGCGCAGGACGCGCTGTGCGATCCCGAGGCCGCCTTCGACGCCTTCGCGGAGGCCGCCGCCGCACTGGACGCCTGGTACGCGGGCGGCTGCCGCGGGCCGCGGCCGCCGGGCCGGCTGCGTCGCTACGAGCCACCGGACCTGCCGGTGACCCAGCGCCTGCTCGCGACCCCACTGCACCGGGTCCTGGTCGATCCGGACGGCCGCCCGCTGAGGCTGCGCCGCCGCAATGCGTTCTGAACCGGTACATATGAGCACCCCCCGTCTCGTGTGGCGGTACCGCCTCAGGGGTCGCAGGAGGGGCGGGTTAGCATATGAGCACCGCCTAGCTCGAAAGATAATCCTGTGACTGTCAATGAGGACTCGTTCACCAGCTGGAAGCACCGCGAGGAGATCGCGGAGTCGATGATCCCGATCATCGGGAAGCTGCACCGGGAGCAGGACGTCACCGTCCTCCTCCACAGCCGCTCCCTGGTGAACAAGTCGGTGGTCAGCATCCTCAAGACCCACCGATTCGCACGGCAGATCGACGGTGAGGAGCTCTCGGTCACCGAGACGCTGCCGTTCCTGCAGGCTCTCACCACCCTCGATCTCGGCCCGTCCCAGATCGACATCGGCATGCTCGCCGCGACGTACAAGAACGACGACCGCGGCCTGTCGGTGGCGGAGTTCACCGCCGGCGCCGTCGCCGGCGCCACCGGTGCCAACAAGGCCGAGCGCCGCGACGGCCGCGACGTCGTCCTCTACGGCTTCGGCCGCATCGGCCGCCTCGTCGCCCGCCTGCTCATCGAGAAGGCCGGCTCCGGCAACGGTCTGCGCCTGCGCGCCATCGTGGTCCGCCAGGGCGGCGACCAGGACATCGTCAAGCGCGCCTCGCTGCTGCGCCGCGACTCGATCCACGGCCAGTTCCAGGGCACCATCACCGTGGACGAGGCGACGAACACGATCGTCGCCAACGGCAACGCGATCAAGGTGATCTACGCGAACGACCCCTCCGAGGTCGACTACACCGCGTACGGCATCAAGGACGCCATCCTCATCGACAACACGGGCAAGTGGCGCGACCGCGAGGGCCTCTCCAAGCACCTGCGCCCCGGGATCGACAAGGTCGTCCTGACCGCCCCGGGCAAGGGCGACGTCCCGAACATCGTCCACGGCGTCAACCACGACACCATCAAGCCGGACGAGCAGATCCTCTCCTGCGCGTCCTGCACCACCAACGCGATCGTCCCGCCGCTGAAGGCGATGGACGACGAGTACGGTGTGCTGCGCGGTCACGTGGAGACCGTCCACTCGTTCACGAACGACCAGAACCTGCTGGACAACTACCACAAGGCCGACCGTCGCGGCCGCTCCGCGCCGCTCAACATGGTCATCACCGAGACCGGCGCCGCCTCCGCGGTCGCCAAGGCGCTGCCCGACCTCAAGGCGCCCATCACCGGCAGCTCGATCCGCGTCCCGGTGCCGGACGTCTCGATCGCGATCCTCAGCCTGCGGCTCGGCCGCGAGACCACCCGCGAAGAGGTCCTGGACTACCTCCGCAACGTGTCGCTGAACTCGCCGCTGAAGCGCCAGATCGACTTCACCACCGCCCCCGACGCCGTCTCGATGGACTTCGTCGGCTCGCGCCACGCGTCGATCGTCGACGCCGGAGCCACCAAGGTCGACGGCGACAACGCCATCCTCTACCTGTGGTACGACAACGAGTTCGGCTACTCCTGCCAGGTCATCCGTGTCGTCCAGCACGTGTCCGGCGTCGAGTACCCGACCTACCCGGTTCCGGCGGTCTGATCCCCGCGGACCGCATGACGGTGACGGCCGCCCCGCCCCCGAGCCACGCGCTCCGGGGCGGGGCGCCGTCGTTCCCGGCTCAGGCGCCGGCCCGTACCGGCCGCCGCAGCAGATAGCCCGCCGCGGTCAGGACCAGGACCGCCATACAGGCGATGAACACCAGCCCCGCGCCCTCCAGGCCGATCGGGTCCGCCAGCAGGCCCACGCCGATCACGGGCACCGAGATGCCCGCGTACGCCACCACGAAGAGCGTCGAGATCACCGCCGCGCGCCGGTCCGGGGGAGACGCCCCGGCCACCGCGGACAGGGCTCCGCGAAACGCCAGTCCCTGTCCGGCCCCGCCGACGAGCGCGCTCGCCACCACCAGCGGCAGCAGGTCCCACCGCAGCGCGCCCGCGAGCAGCGCCAGCCCGGCCAGCAGCCCGAAGCAGCCCAGCGGCAGCGAGCGGCCCACCCCGATCCGGCCGACCGCCAGCTGCCCCGCGGTGGAGGCGAAGAAGGCCAGCGCGACGACCAGCCCGCTCACGGCGCGGTTGTGCACGTCCAGGGACTGCGCGAGGAACGACGGGCTGACCGACGTGAACACCCCGAACAGGGCGAAGCCGACGAACGAGGCGATCGCGGCGGGCCCGAACACCGACCGCACCTGCGGCGGCAGACCGGGCCGCTGCGGACGCACGGTGCTCAGCGGCCGCCGCCGCTCCACGGTCTCGGGTAGCCCCAGCAGGATGGCCGTGGATCCGGCGACCAGGGCGAGGTGCACGAAGAAGGTCAGGTAGAGGGGCCAGGCGGCGTACTGCGCGAGGACCCCGGCCAGCAGCGGACCGCAGCCCAGCCCGCCCATGTTGGCGGCCGTCGCCACGAACGTGGCCCGGGAGGAACCGCCGGGCGGCGCCAGCTCCATCACGTACGCCGTGGCGGCGCCGGTCAGCAGCCCGGCGGACAGCCCCGACAGCAACCGCCCGGCGTACAGCCAGCCCAGCCCGGTGGCGCACAGGAAGCAGACGGCGCTCGCCGCGGCGAAGCCCAGGCCGGCCAGCACCACCGGGCGCCTGCCCACGGCGTCCGAGGCGTTGCCCGCGAGCAGCAGGACGCCGATCACCCCGAAGGCGTAGACCGCGTAGACGACGGTGACCACCAGCTCGGAGAACCCGAACTTCTCCTGGTAGAGGCCGTAGAGGGGGGTCGGGAGGGTGGTGCCGGCCATGCAGACGGCGAACACCGTCCCGCCGAGCAAGCACTGGCGCCACCTTCGGCGATCACCGTCCATGCCGCGACGTTAACCCCGGCCCGCGTGGAGTTCCACCGGGCCGCCGCCCGTCGCGCGGACGGTGAGGCAGGCGGTGATCTGGCGCCGCAGCGCGGGTTTGACCAGGGCCGGGAGCTCCTCCGGGGCGACGGTGCGCCATTGGAGGAGCTCGGTGCGGTCCAGCCGGATCCGGGCGAGCGTGGCGGCGTCGAGGACGCCGCCGTCGTACAGGAAGCGGATGCGGGCCGGCCGGCCCGGCTTGTGGGACCAGTTCACGGCGAGCAGGCGGCCCGGGGCGAGGTCCAGGCCCAGCTCCTCGTGGACCTCCCGCCGGGCGGCGGCGCGCGGGGTCTCGCCGAGGTCGCTGTCGATGCCACCGCCGGGCAGGTGCCAGCGGTCGGTCCTGCCGTACGCGGGCTGCACCAGCAGGATCCGGCCGTCGGCGGCGGTGAACACCACGCTCGCGGCCGTCACGGCCTTGGGGCGGTTGGCCCGGTGGCTGGCCGCGTCGAGGGCGCCCGCGTGTTCCAGCGCGGAGCGCCGGGCCGGGTCCAGGCCGGCGGGGGACCCGGGGTGGGGCACCCCGTCGACGAGGTGGGCGAAGGAGCCGGTGTGCAGGGCGGCCAGCGCGGCGCGCAGCCGGGGTGCGACCCGCGCGGGCAGGACCGCGCAGGCCTCGTCCGGCCGCAGCCAGCGCGCCTCGGTGATCTCGCCGTCGGGGAAGGAGATCGCGGCGGCCTCCTGCGGCGACAGCGGGCCGACGAGGTGGACGTGCACGACCAGGGAGCGGCCGAGCGGGCCGGGCGGCCGGGAGTCCACCGCGAGCAGCCGCCCGACCGGCAGCCGCAGGTCGAGCTCCTCCGCCAGCTCGCGGGCCAGGCCCTCCTCGGGGGTCTCGGTGGCTTCGACCGTGCCGCCCGCGGCCCGGCAGCTCCAGGTCCGCCTTGTACGAGGTGGTCAGTACGAGGACCCGTCCCCGGGTGTCCAGGACGATCCCGGTGGCGGCCACCAGCGGGGCCGGCTGAGCGGCGTAGTACGCGCGCACCTCGTCGGGGGAGGGGCGGTGGGGCACGGAGGTCTCCTGGGGTCGGGGCGCCGGCACGGGCACCGTGCCGGGCTGCCGACGCTACTGGCGCGCGCGGCCCCCGGACCTCAGGCGCGGGCCACGAGGAGCCGCGCGCGGCCCGGGACCTCAGGCGTGGGCCACGAGGAGCCCGCCCATGGTGACCATCGTCGCCGCGACGAGCCCGTCCAGGACCCGCCAGGCCGAGGGGCGGGCCAGCAGGCCGCTCAGCGCCCGGGCCCCGTAGCCCAGGGCGCCGAACCAGGCCAGGCTGGCCAGCCCGGCCCCGACGCCGAAGGCCCAGCGCAGGTCGCCGCGGTCGGCCGCGAGGGAGCCGACGAGCAGGACGGTGTCCAGGTAGACGTGCGGGTTGAGCCAGGTCATGGCCAGGCACGTCAGCACGGCCCGGCGGGCGGAGCCGGGGGCGGCGCCCTCGGTGGTGAGGGCGGCGGCCGGGTCGGGCCGCAGCACCCGGCGGGCCGCGAGGACGCCGTAGCCGATCAGGAAACCGCCCCCGGCCAGGGCCACCAGGGTCAGGGCGGCGGGCCACGCGGTGACGAAGGCGCCCACCCCCGCCACCCCCAGCGCGATCAGCACCGCGTCGGAGACCGCGCAGATCGCCACCACGGCGAGGACGGCGTGGCGACGCGCTCCCTGCCGCAGCACGAAGGCGTTCTGCGCGCCGATGGCGACGATGAGGGAGAGTCCGGTGCCGAAGCCGGCGAGGGCCGCCGCGATGATGCCGTGTGTCATGCCACCGACCGTAGGCAGCGATCAGCAGTTCAGTACAGCTAAAGGTTTTTACGTACCATTAGCCCTCGTGATGGACGAGCTTCCCCTGGACCAGGTACGGACCCTGCTGGCGGTGGTCGACGAGGGCACCTTCGACGCGGCCGCCGCGGCCCTGCACGTGACCCCCTCCGCCGTCAGCCAGCGGGTCAAGGCACTGGAGCAGCGCACCGGGCGGGTGCTGCTGATGCGGACGAAGCCGGTGCGGGCGACGGAGTCGGGGGAGGTCGTGGTCCGGTTCGCCCGACAGCTGGCCCGGCTGGAGCGGGACGCGCGGGCCGAGCTGGGGATGGCCGAGGGGACGGGGCCGGTCCGGCTGCCGATCGCCGTGAACGCGGACTCCCTGGCCACCTGGTTCCTGCCGGCGCTGACCCGGGTGCCGCAGGACCCGCCCGTCTGCATCGAGCTGCACCGCGAGGACGAGTCGCACACCACGGCGCTGCTGCGGGAGGGGCAGGTGATGGCGGCGGTGACCTCCTCGCCGGACCCGGTGGCGGGGTGCAGCGTACGGATGCTGGGGCTGGCCCGGTACCTGCCCACGGCGAGCCCTGCTTTCGCCGCCCGCTACCTGACGGGGGAGCTGGAGCGGGACCTGCGCGCGGCGCCGACGATCGTCTTCGACCGCAAGGACCACCTCCAGGACGCGTTCGTACGGTCGCTGGCGCGGGACGCGGCGGGCGGTGGGCAGGGCGCTGCGGTCGGGGCGGGGCCGGTGCGGCACTACGTACCGACCTCGGAGGGGTTCCGCGACGCGGTGGTCGCCGGGCTGGGGTGGGGAGTGGTGCCCGAGCAGCAGGCGGAGCCGCTGGTGCGCTCGGGGGAGCTGGTGCTGCTGGCGCCCCGGCGCCCGCTGGACGTACCCCTGTACTGGCAGCAGTGGAAGCTGGACTCGCCGGCCCTTTCGACGGTGGCGCGCGTGGTCGCGGCGGCGGCCGCGGAGGCACTGCGGGCCCCTGCGCCCGGTGGTCTCGCGGGGGTCGCCCCGCGATGAGGGGGACGCCCCGGGGCGCCCCCTAAGCTGCGGGTCATGGAGTCCTACACGATCGGCCAGGCGGCGCGGCTGCTCGGCGTCAGCGTCGACACCGCCCGCCGCTGGGCCGACGCCGAACGGTTCCCCACCCGCCGGGAAGGCGCGCGGCGGATGGTGGACGGGCCCGACCTCGCCGCGTTCTGCGTCGAGGTCGCGCAGGAGGGTGCCGAGGGCGAGGAGGCCCCGTACACCTCGGCGCGCAACGCCTTCCCCGGGATCGTCACCGGGGTCAAACTGGGCACGGTCGACGCGCAGGTGGACATCCAGGCGGGGCCGCACCGCATCGTGTCCCTGCTCACGCGGGAGGCGGTGGAGGAGCTCGGTCTGGTGGTGGGCGCGCGGGCCACGGCGCGGGTGAAGTCGACGAGCGTGTTCATCGACCGGGCGTGAGCCGGGGCTGAGCCGGGCCCGATCCGGCCCGCTCCGGTCATGAGCCGGTCGTGAGCCGGTTCGGGGGCGGCCCGGCGGCGATGGCAGACTGACCGGCGATCCACCGAAAGGGAATACGCCGTTGTCCATGTTCAGCAGCCTTCGCCGGGCCGTGCGCCGCGGCTACCGGCGCGCCGTCGACCTCAGCCACCCGGCCCGTTCCCCCCTCGGCAGCGCGGTGGTCAACTGTGTGGTCTACCGGGAGGGCGTACGGCAGGCCGACTGCGCGGAGGTCGAGGACGCGCTGCGGCGGGTCCGCAAGGCGGGCGACGGTTTCGTCTGGATCGGCCTCCACGAGCCGGACGCCTCCGAGCTCGCCGGGCTCGCCGCCCTGTTCGACCTGCACCCGCTCGCCGTCGAGGACGCCGTGCACGCGCACCAGCGTCCCAAGGTGGAGCGGTACGACGACACGCTGTTCTCCGTCTTCAAGACCGTGCGCTACGTGGAGCACGAGGAGCTGACCGCGACCAGCGAGGTGGTGGAGACCGGCGAGCTGATGGTCTTCACCGGCGAGGACTTCGTCCTCACCATCCGGCACGGCGGCCGCGGTACCCTCGGCCCCGTCCGCGAGGAGCTGGAAGCCGCCCCGGACCAACTGGCCAAGGGACCCGGGGCGGTTCTGCACGCCATCGCCGACCACGTGGTCGACGACTACACGGCCGTGACGGACGCCGTGCAGAACGACATCGACGCCGTCGAGACCGCGGTGTTCAGCGAGGCGGGCGGCCGCGGCGACGCCGGCCGGATCTACCAGCTCAAGCGTGAACTCCTGGAACTGCGCCGGGCGGTGGCCCCGCTGAGCCGCCCGCTGCAGCAGCTGGCCACACAGCCGATACCGGTCATCCCGCCGGAGATCCGCGCGTACTTCCGGGACGTGGCCGACCACCTGACGCGGGCCACCGACCAGATAGGCGCCTACGACAACCTCCTGGACTCCATCCTCCAGGCCCATCTCGCGCAGGTGACCGTCGCGCAGAACGAGGACATGCGCAAGATCACGGCCTGGGCGGCGATCGTCGCCGTACCGACCATGGTCTGCGGGGTCTACGGCATGAACTTCGACCACATGCCCGAACTGCACTGGACGTACGGCTATCCGCTCGTCCTCGGGATCATGGCGGTGGCCTGCTTCGTCATCCACCGCGGCTTCCGGCGCAACGGCTGGCTCTGACCCGGCGACCAACCACCTGACAGCCACCCACACTTGACGCCCCCATTCCGTGCGGGCGCGGGTCTTGAGCTGCCGTGAACTCTGGTAGTAAAGTTTCCTAACGACATCGGGACGCCTCAACTACCCCACGGAGGCCTTGTGTTCGCCCCCCACCGCACGATGCTGTCGATCGGCGGCGCCCTGCTCGGCAGCGCGCTCCTCGCCGTGCCCGTCACCGCCCACGCCACCGCCGCCGACCCCGGCTCCGCCCCCGCCGCGCAGACGGCGACGGCGACGGTGGCGGCGGCGGCCGTCGGGCTCGACGATCCGGCGAAGAAGGAGATCGCCATGAAGATCGTCTCCAGCGCGGAGAACTCCTCGCTGGACTGGAAGGCCCAGTACAAGTACATCGAGGACATAGACGACGGCCGCGGCTACACGGCCGGCATCATCGGCTTCTGTTCCGGCACCGGTGACATGCTCGACCTCGTCGAGTACTACACGCAGGTCAAGCCCGGCAACGTCCTCGCCAAGTACCTCCCGGCCCTGCGCAAGGTCGACGGCACCGACTCGCACGCCGGCCTCGACCCGAACTTCACCAGGGACTGGGCGAAGGCGGCCCAGGACGCGGAGTTCAGGAAGGCCCAGGACCACGAGCGCGACCGGGTCTACTTCAACCCGGCGGTCAAGCAGGGCAAGGCCGATGGGATCGGCGTGCTCGGCCAGTTCATGTACTACGACGCCATCGTCATGCACGGCGACGGCACCGACTCCACGAGCTTCCGCAACATCCGCAAGCGCGCCCTGTCCAAGGCCAAGCCCCCGTCCCAGGGCGGCAACGAGACCGCCTACCTCCACGCCTTCCTCGACGCCCGGGTCTGGGCGATGAAGCAGGAGGAGGCGCACAGCGACACCAGCCGCGTGGACACCGCCCAGCGGGTCTTCCTCAAGAAGGGCAACCTGAACCTCAACACGCCGCTCGACTGGAAGGTGTACGGGGACTCGTTCCACATCGGCTGACGGCCGATCGGCTCGCGACCGCGCGGCTGACGGCCGATCGGCTCACGACCGCGCGGCGGCCCGGGACGGGATCCTTTCCGTCCCGGGCCGACTGCTGGTGCGGCGCCCGCGCGTCGCGGTGCGGTAACGATATGAGCGGCCGTCGAACGCGACTCGGGCGGTCGTGCGTGCGAATGCGGCGTGGACGATACGGACTTCCGGGGACACTGCGCCGTTTCCGCGACCCCGGGTAAGGATCCCGTCACAGGTTCGCCACGGGTGGCCATTTCCCGGCCCCGCGAAGTGGCTTGACCCCGGCATAAGGGGGGCATAAGTTCTGCCCCGGCCCGTTCCAGAAGGCCGGACCCACGTACGTTCCCTGGGGGGACACATGCACTACTACACCGACGTTCTCAAGAAGTACGCCGACTTCTCCGGCCGCGCGCGCCGCCAGGAGTACTGGATGTTCTTCCTGTTCAACCTGGCCGCGCTGATCATCGTCGCGATCCTGGACAACGTGATCGGCACCTACCCGGTGCTCTACCTGATCTACGCCGTGGCCGTCTTCCTCCCGGGCCTGGCGGTCGGCGTCCGCCGCCTGCACGACACCGGCAAGTCCGGCTGGTGGATGCTCATCAGCTTCGTGCCCCTGATCGGTGGCATCTGGCTCATCGTCCTGATGGCGACCGAGGGTCACGCGCAGCCGAACCAGTACGGCCCGAACCCCAAGGCCCTCCAGGCCTGACGCGCCACGCGCACGCGCACGCCTGGGCGCCGCCACCGACGGGACACGTCGGCGGCGGCGCCCTCGCCGTTCCGGGGCCCGGGGCCCGCGTGACGCGCATCTCCCCGGCCTCGCGCCAGGGGGCTGTCCAGACCAGCCCGATCACGAGATATCTTGATGTCGAGCAATGTTGCAGACGAGAGACGCAGACTGTGGAGCGGAGCATCCGGTGACTGACTCGACCATCATCTACACGCACACTGACGAGGCCCCGGCCCTCGCGACGTATTCGTTCCTGCCTGTCATCCAGGCATACGCGTCGACGGCCGGTGTGAATGTCGAGACCCGTGACATCTCCCTGGCCGGTCGGATCATCGCCAGCTTCCCGGAGTACCTCCAGGAGAGCCAGCGGATCGCCGACGCGCTGGCCGAGCTCGGCCAGCTGGCGAAGACGCCGGAAGCCAACATCATCAAGCTGCCCAACGTCTCGGCCTCGATCCCGCAGCTCAAGGCCGCGGTCGCCGAGCTCCAGGGCCAGGGCTACGCCCTCCCGGACTACCCGGACGACCCGAAGTCCGACGAGGAGCGCGACATCCGCGCCCGCTACGACAAGATCAAGGGCAGCGCCGTCAACCCGGTCCTGCGCGAGGGCAACTCCGACCGCCGCGCCCCCGCCTCGGTCAAGAACTACGCGAAGACGCACCCCCACCGCATGGGCGCCTGGACCCCCGAGTCCAAGACGAACGTCGCCACCATGGGTGAGAACGACTTCCGCTCCACCGAGAAGTCCACCGTGATCGCCGAGGCCGGCACCCTGCGCATCGAGCACGTGGCCGCCGACGGCGCCACCACCGTGCTGCGCGAGTCCGTACCGGTCCTGGCCGGTGAGGTCGTGGACGCGTCCGTCATGCACGTCGACGCGCTGCGCACCTTCCTGAACGACCAGATCCAGCGTGCCAAGGCCGAGGACGTCCTGTTCTCCGTGCACCTCAAGGCCACGATGATGAAGGTCTCCGACCCGATCATCTTCGGCCACGTGGTCCGCGCCTTCCTCCCGAAGACCTTCGCCCGCTACGGCGAGACCCTCGCCGCCGCCGGCCTGTCGCCCAACGACGGCCTCGGCGGCATCCTGAACGGTCTGGGCGCGCTGCCCGAGGGCGACGCGATCAAGGCATCCATCGACGCCGAGATCGCCGAGGGCCCGGCCCTCGCGATGGTCGACTCCGACAAGGGCATCACCAACCTGCACGTGCCGTCCGACGTCATCGTCGACGCGTCCATGCCGGCCATGATCCGCACCTCCGGCCACATGTGGGGCCCCGACGGCAACGAGGCCGACACCCTCGCCGTCCTCCCGGACAGCAGCTACGCCGGTGTCTACCAGGTCGTCGTCGACGACTGCCGCGCGCACGGCGCCTTCGACCCGTCCACGATGGGCTCGGTGCCGAACGTCGGCCTCATGGCCCAGAAGGCCGAGGAGTACGGCAGCCACGACAAGACCTTCGAGATCGCCGCCGCGGGCACCGTCCGCATCGTCGACGCCGAGGGCAACACGGTCCTGGAGCAGGAGGTCGCCAAGGGCGACATCTTCCGCGCCTGCCAGACCAAGGACCTGCCGATCCAGGACTGGGTCAAGCTCGCCGTCACCCGCGCCCGCGCGACCGGCAACCCGGCCGTCTTCTGGCTGGACGAGGGCCGCGCGCACGACGCGCAGCTGATCGCCAAGGTCAAGACGTACCTGGCCGACCACGACACGGAGGGCCTGGACATCAAGATCCTCTCCCCGGTCGAGGCCACCGCCTTCTCCCTGGAGCGCATCCGCCGCGGCGAGGACACCATCTCGGTGACCGGCAACGTGCTGCGTGACTACCTGACCGACCTGTTCCCGATCCTGGAGCTCGGCACCAGCGCCAAGATGCTGTCGGTCGTCCCGCTGATGAACGGCGGCGGCCTCTTCGAGACGGGCGCCGGCGGCTCCGCCCCGAAGCACGTCCAGCAGCTGGTCAAGGAGAACTACCTGCGCTGGGACTCGCTCGGCGAGTTCTTCGCGCTCGCGGCCTCCTTCGAGCACCTCGCGACCACCACCGGCAACGCCCGCGCCCAGGTGCTGGCCGACACCCTGGACCGCGCGACCGGCACCTTCCTGAACGAGGACAAGTCGCCGAGCCGCAAGCTGGGCGGCATCGACAACCGCGGCAGCCACTTCTACCTCGCCCTGTACTGGGCGCAGGAGCTGTCCCGGCAGATCGACGACCCGAAGCTGGCCGCGGCCTTCGACCCGCTCGCCAAGACCCTCGCCGAGCAGGAGCAGACCATCGTCTCCGAGCTCATCGCGGTGCAGGGCTCCCCGGTCGACATCGGCGGCTACTACCAGCCCGACCCGGCCAAGGCCGCGGCGGTCATGCGCCCGTCCGCGACCTTCAACCAGGCGCTCGCGACCCTCGGCTGATCTCCGTAGCCGTACGCGCGCCCCGCTGACGTGCTCCGCCCCGGCCGGCTTCGTGCCCGCCGGGGCGGACCCGTATCCGGGGGCGCGTGGCGCGTCTCGTCCAGGGCGTGGACGGCGTAGGCGCAGGGGGCGTCGTATCAGAGCCGGTGGATCAGCTCCTGCTCGAACGCCAGGGGGGTCCGACCGGAGGCCAGGATCCGCAGGCCCGGGGCGACCGCCAGCAGTCTGCGCAGCCAGGCCAGGGCGTCCGGGCCGAGTTGCTCGGCGCCGTCGAGGACGAGCAGCATGTCCCGTTCGGCCAGCCAGGAGGCGGCGTTCGCCGTGCCGCAGGGTGTGCGGGGCGCGGACGGTAAGGAGTCCAGCTCGGCCGTCAGTTCGCGGACGCCGTAGCCGCCGTGCAGCGGGTGCATGGCGACGACGGCCACCCCGTCGTAGAAGTTGGACGCGAGCCGTCGTGCGATCTCCCGCACCAGCAGGCTCCGCGGCTCCCGGAGGCCCCCCGCCACGGTCAGGACCCGCCCGCGCCGGACGGCGGTGAGCAGGCAGGACATCTCGGCGGACGTCGCCGGCAGTGTCGCGGTGGACCCGTGTTCCCCCATCGGCACGATGCCCCCCATTGCATGCGTGACCACGTGCGGCAAGAGGGTTCATTCCGCCGCGTGTCGACGATTATGCGCCACCTGCGCCACGAGACCAGGGGAATGTCGCATTCCGGTGCGCCGGGCGCGGATTTTCACCACAGCGGCCGGACCGCACCCCAGGGTGTCACACCGGAGAACGGTTGTCCGCAGGCCGCACATGGGCTCTACTGCTGTGCAGCCCCCACTCGGGGCGCGGGCAGGGGAGGGGCCAGGATGAGAGCGGACCGCAGGGCGGGGCGAGGCGCGAGACGGGGGGAGCCGCGGCGCGAGCGGGCCGCCCGGCCCGCGTCGCACCGGCGACGGCCCCGCTTCCGCGGCCGCAGGCCACTGCTGGCCCTGCTGATCTCCGGCTTCCTCCTCGTCGGGGTCTGCGCCGCCACCGGAATCGCCTGGGACCCCCGCAACGGAGCGCCCGCGCAGGGCGCTTCGGCCCCCGGCGCCGACCTGCCCCCGTCCACCGGCCCCGACGCGGCGCCCGGCTCCACCGCTCCGGCCGCTCCCTCACCCCAGAACAGTGCTTCGCCCACCAAGGGCGCCGCCGCCAAGGGCAATCCCAGGGGCGCGGTGGACAGCGGGGCCGAACGCCCCGCCGGAGCCCTGCCCTTCGACATGCCCCCGTCGGCCGCCCTGCGTTCCGGCGCGGCGGGTAAGAAGCTGGTCTTCGCCCACTACTTCACCCCGTACCCGCTCTCCCTCGACAACGCGAGCGCGGACGCCGACTACTACACCCGCAACTACCTGAGCCCCGACGGCGAGAACGGCAAACACGGGCGATACGGCGGCCTGCTGCGCGACCGGCCGCTGCCGGTCGCACCGAAGAGCGGCGACTGGGAGTACGCCAACCTCCAGCAGGAGGTGCGCACGGCCCGCGCGGCGGGCATCGACGGCTTCACCCTCGACCTGCTGTCCCTCTCCGGGCGCAACTGGGACCGCTCGAACCTCCTGATGGCGGCGGCCCGTTCGGTGGACCCGGCATTCAAGATCATGCTGATGCCGGACATGACCTCGCTGAAGACCGACGACCCCGGGGTGCTCGCCGACGCGATCGCCACACTCGGCGGCGCCTCCGCCGCCCACCGGCTCCCCGACGGCCGGCTGGTCGTGTCCCCCTTCAAGGCCGAGGAGAAGAGCGCGGCCTGGTGGAGCGAGGTCATCGGCCTCCTCCAGTCCCGGCACGGCGTCCGCACCGCCTTCGTCCCGCTCTTCCTCGACTTCGGCGCCCACAGCGGCGCGTTCGCCCCGATCAGCTACGGGTTCTCCGAATGGGGCAGCCGCAGCTACGTCGGCCAGGAGAGCTCCACGCGCGACGTCCGGCGGGCCCACGCCATGGGGAAGGTCTGGATGCAGCCCGTGTCCGTCCAGGACGCCCGCCCCAACCAGGGCGTCTACGACGAGGCGGGCAACACCGCGACGCTGCGCGCCACCTGGACGCACGCCATCGAGGACGGCGCCGACTGGGTGCAGCTCACCACCTGGAACGACTACTCGGAGGGCAGCCAGTTCGCGCCCTCCCTGCACAACGGACACGCCTACCTGGACCTGACCTCGTACTACCTCACCAAGTTCAAGACGGGCAGCTGGCCGGAAATCGTCCGGGACACCCTCTACCTGTCCGCGCGCACGCAGTTCGCGGCCGCCGATCCGACGGGCGAGCAGTCCCTGCTGATGTCGCTGCGCAAGGGGAGCGCTCCGCCCCGCGACCGGGTGGAGGTGCTCAGCTTCCTCACCGGGCCCGGGGTCGTCCGTACGGCCGTCGGCTCCGCCAAGGGCAGCCACGAGGCCCCCGCCGGGCTCCACTCCGAGCTGCTGCCGCTGAAGCCGGGCACCAGTTCGGCGCACGTCGTACGGGACGGGCGGGCCGCGGCGAAGGTGGAGCTGGCCTACCGGGTGGACCACGAGGTGGAGGTCCAGGACCTCCAGTACTACGCGGCGACCAGTGGACGGGAGCCGTAGAGGGGTGTGACGGCCGGGAGTTGGGCGCTCTTCCGGCATCGCCGGAGCCGGGAGATGATCCGGGGGACAACCGCGCCGCACCCACGGAGAGTCCTGTGACCGAGCCGACCCCCACCCCGGGGCCCACCCGGGGTCTGCCCGCCGCGTCCCGCGCCGAGGCGCCCGCCGAATTCCCCGGCGGGCCCGCACTGTTCTGCCTGGACCCCGCCGTCGCCCACCTCAACCACGGCTCCTTCGGGGCGGTGCCCCTGCCCGTCCAGGAACGCCAGGCCGCACTCCGCGCCGAGGCCCACGCCGACCCGGACGCCTTCTTCGACGCCGTCCCGGACCGCCTGGCCGAGGCCCGCGCCCGGATCGCCGTCCACCTCGCCGCCGACCCCGACGGGATCGCCTTCATCTCCAACGCCACCGAGGGGGCCAACCTCGCCCTCGACGCCATGGCGTTCGCCGACGGCGACGAGATCCTGGTCACCGACCACGGCTACGGCACCGTCGTCGCGGCCGCCGCCCGCCGCGCCCCCGTCACCACCGTCGCCCTGGACCCCCACCTGCCCGACGAGGACGCCGTGCGCGAGCGCGTGCTGGCCGCGCTGACCCCCCGTACGAGGGTGGCCCTGCTCGACCACGTCAGTTCGCCCACTGCCCGGCTCATCGCCTCGCCCCGGCTCCTCGCCGAGCTCCGCGCCCGCGGGATCACCACCGTCGTCGACGGCGCCCACGCCCCCGGCATGCTCGCCGACCCGCTCGCCGGCGGCCCCGACTTCTGGTTCGGGAACCTCCACAAATGGGGCTACGCGCCCTCCGGCAGCGCGATCCTCGCCGTCGCCCCGCAGCACCGGGGCCGTATCAGGGCCCTCGTACCGTCCTGGGAGGACCAGGAGGGATTCCCGCGCTCCGTCGAGAACCGCGCCACCGCCGACTACACCGGCTGGCTCGCGGCCCCCGACGGACTGGACCTCCTCGCCCGCCTCGACGCGGGCAAGGTCAGGGCGCACAACAGCGCCCTCGCCGCCCACGGGGCCGCGCTGCTCGCCGAGATCCCCGGGCTCGTGCCCCTCCCGCACACCGACGGCCTCGCCATGCGCGCCCTGCGCCTGCCGCCCGGCGTCGCCGAGACCCCGCAGGACGCCCGCGCGCTGCGCGAGGAGATCGCGGCGCGGCTGCGCATCCGGGTGCTGGTCTGGCCCTGGCCGGGCGGCGGCGGCATCCGGGTCTGCGGGCAGATCTACAACAGGGCCGCGGAGTACGAACGCCTCGCCGCGGCCCTTCCCGACCACCTCGCCGGGTAGGACCGCGGCCCTTCCCGACCACCTCGCCGGGTAGGTCAGCCGCGCCTGAGCAGGTAGGTGTCCATGATCCAGCCCTTGCGGGCGCGAGCCTCGGTGCGCAGCTCCTCGATCCGCCCCGCGACCTCCGCCAGCTTCCCCGAGACCAGGATCTCGTCGGGGGTGCCCACGTAGGCCCCCCAGTAGATGAAGAGGTCCTGGTCAAGGTGGGCGGTGAAGGCGTGCCGCGCGTCCAGCATCACCACCACGTCGTCCACGTCCTGCGGCCAGCCCTCGGCGAGCCGGCGCCCGGTGGTGATCTGGACCGGGCGCCCGACCCGGTTCAGATTGGTCCGGTGCCGGGCGAGCAGCGCCGAGACGCTGCTGATGCCGGGCACGACCTCGTGCTCGAAGGCCACCCGGCCGCGCTCCAGGACCTCGTCGAGGATCGCGAGGGTGGAGTCGTAGAGCGAGGGGTCGCCCCACACCAGGAACGCCCCGGTCTCGCCCTCCGCGAGGTCCTCCGCGATGAACCGCTCGAAGAGCTCCGCCCGCGCGCTGCGCCAGCCGTCCACGGTGGGGGTGTAGTCGGCGGGGGTCCGGTCCCGGTCCGGGTCGCGGCCCTCCACCAGCCGGTGTCCCGGGCGGGCGTGCGCGTCGAGCATCGCCCGCCGCAGCCCGGTCAGATCCGCCTTCTCCTCGCCCTTCTCCAGAATGAGGAATGCGTCCGCCGCGCCGATCGCCTTGACCGCCTGGAGGGTCAGGTGGTCCGGGTCGCCCGCGCCTATGCCGATCACTGAGAACTTCTTCACCCCGCCATTCTGCTTCACCCCGCTATTCTGCCCGTCATGCGTGCCGCCCTGTTCGTCACCTGCGTCAACGACGCGCTCTACCCCCGGACCGGCATCGCCGTCGTACGCCTCCTGGAGCGGCTCGGCGTCGGCGTGGACTTCCCGGCGGGCCAGAGCTGCTGCGGCCAGCCGCAGTACAACACCGGCTACCGCCGCGAGAGCGAACCGCTGATGCGGCGCACGGCGGAGGCCTTCGCGGGCCACGCGTACGTCGTCACCCCCTCCGGGTCCTGCGCCGCCATGATCCGCGAGCACTACCCCCGCATCGGCCGCAAAGCGGCGCAGGAGGGGCGCGGCAGCGCACTGGCCGAGGCGGCCGACTCCCTCGCGCCGCGCGTGTACGAGCTGACCGAGTTCCTCGTCGACGTGCTCGGGGTGACCGACGTCGGCGCGTACTTCCCGCACACCGTCACCTACCACCCCTCCTGCCACGGCCTGCGGAGCCTGCGCCTGGGCGACAGGCCGCGGCGGCTGCTCGCCGCCGTCAAGGGCCTGGAGCTGGTCGAGCTGCCCGGCGCCGAGGAGTGCTGCGGCTTCGGCGGCACCTTCGCCGTCAAGAATCCGGACGTGTCCGCCGCGATGGGCACCGACAAGACCGACCGGGCCCGCGCCACCGGCGCCGAGGTGCTGTGCGGCGCCGACAACTCCTGCCTCGCCCACCTTGACGGACTGCTGCGCCGCGCGGGCGCCCCGATGCGGGCCGTGCACCTCGCGGAGATCCTGGCCGCCACCGAGGAGGAACCGCTGCCGTGACCGGTACGCATCTGGGCATGCCCGCCTTCCCCGCCTTCCCCTCGGCGGCGCGGGAGGCCGTACGGGACGAGGTGCTGCGCGCCAACCTGCGCCACGCCACGCACACCATCCGCGACAAGCGGGCCCGGGCCGTGGCCGAACTGGAGGACTGGGACCGCCTCCGGGCCGCCGGAAAGGCGATCAAGGACCACACGCTGCGCCACCTCGACCACTACCTCCTCCAGCTGGAGGAGGCGGTGACGGCCGCCGGCGGGACCGTGCACTGGGCCGTCGACGCGGACGAGGCCAACCGCATCGTCACCGACCTCGTCCGCGCCACCGGAGCGCGCGAAGTCGTCAAGGTCAAGTCCATGGCCACCCAGGAGATCGGGCTCAACGAAGCCCTGGAGGCCGCGGGCATCGCCGCGTACGAGACCGACCTCGCCGAGCTCATCGTCCAGCTCGGCCACGACCGGCCCTCGCACCTCCTGGTCCCGGCCATCCACCGCAACCGGGCCGAAATCCGCGACATCTTCCGCAGTGAGATGGGCCGTTGGGGCCGCCCCGCCCCCGAGCCGCTCGGCGACGACCCCCGCGAGCTCGCCGAGGCGGCCCGCCTCCACCTGCGCGAGAAGTTCCTGCGCGCCGAAGTCGCCGTGTCCGGAGCCAACTTCATGGTCGCAGAGACGGGCACGATGGTCGTCTTCGAGTCCGAGGGGAACGGCCGGATGTGCCTGACCCTGCCCGAGACCCTGATCTCCGTCGTGGGCATCGAGAAGGTGGTCCCGACCTTCCGTGACCTCGAAGTCTTCCTCCAGACGCTGCCGCGCTCCTCGACGGCCGAGCGGATGAACCCGTACACGACCATGTGGACCGGGCTGGGTCCATCGAAGGGGGCGGACGGCGACGGGCCCGGCGCCTTCCACCTCGTCCTCCTCGACAACGGCCGCACCGACACCCTCGCCGACGAGACCGGCCGCCAGGCCCTGCGCTGCATCCGCTGCTCCGCCTGCCTCAACGTCTGCCCGGTCTACGAACGCGCCGGCGGCCACGCCTACGGATCGGTCTACCCCGGCCCCATCGGCGCCATCCTCAGTCCCCAACTGCGCGGCACCGGCAGCGAGATCGACGCCTCCCTGCCCTACGCCTCCACCCTGTGCGGGGCCTGCTACGAGGTGTGCCCGGTCGCCATCGACATCCCCGAGGTGCTCGTCCATCTCCGCGAACGGGTGGCCCAGGGCGGCCCCGTGACCCGGGAGGGCGTCCGCGTGACCCTCCGCCCCGCGCACGGCCACACCGCCGAACGGGCCGCCATGCGCGCCACCCGGCTGCTCCTGGACCGGCCCGGGGCCGTGCGTGCGTCGGAACGCCTGCTGGCCCGGGCTCGCCGACTCGCGCCCCGCAGGCTCCCGGGCGCCGGGAGGGCCTGGACCGACACGCGCGAACTGCCGTCCGTCCCGGCGGAATCCTTCCGCGCGTGGTGGGCGCGGGAACGGGGGGCCGGCAGTGAGCGGAAGGGACGGCCGATGACCAGCAGCAGGGACGGCCAGTGAGCAGCAAGGACCGGATCCTGGGCCGTATCCGCCGGGCCGTCGGCGGCCCCTTGCCCTCGGACACCGGGATCCCCCGGGACTACCTCCGGGTCCACGGCGTCCGCACCCCGGCCGAGAGCGCCGACCTGCTCGCCGCCCACCTCGCGGAGTACCGGGCGAAGGTTCACCGCACCGACGAGGACGGCCTCCCCGCCCTGCTGGCGCGGCTCCTGGCCGCACACGGCTCCCGGACGGTCCTCGTACCGCCCGGCCTGCCCCCGCACTGGCTCGCGGCGGCCGGCCCCACCCGCGTCCACGACCGGGCCGGCTCCACCCCGGCCGATCTGGACCGGACCGACAGCGTGGTCACCGGCTGCGCCCTGGCCATCGCCGAGACGGGCACCGTCGTCCTCGACGGCGGCCCCGAGCAGGGGCGCCGGCGCATCACCCTGGTCCCCGACCACCACATCTGCGTGGTCCGCGTCCCGGAACAGCTCGTGGACTCCGTCCCGCAGGCACTCGAACGCCTCGATCCGACCCGCCCGCTGACCTGGATCTCCGGCCCGTCCGCCACCAGCGACATCGAACTCGACCGGGTGGAGGGCGTTCACGGCCCCCGGACCCTGGAAGTGATCCTCCTCGGCGCACAATAAGGGCATGCCATCCCACATCGCCCTCACCGCCCTCGTGGTCCGCGACTACGACGAGGCCATCGACTTCTACACCCGCGCCCTCGGCTTCGACCTCGCCGAGGACACCGCCCGCCCGGACGGCTCCCGGTGGGTCGTGGTCCGCCCGCCGGGAGCCACCGAATCCGCCCTCCTGCTGGCCCGAGCCAAGGACGAGGCCCAGCGCGCCCGGGTCGGCGACCAGACCGGCGGCCGCGTCGGCTTCTTCCTGTACACCGACGACTTCGCGCGCGACCACGCCCGGATGACCGCGCAGGGCGTCCACTTCCTGGAGGAGCCGCGCCACGAGGCGTACGGCTCCGTCGCGGTCTTCGAAGACCTGTACGGCAACCGCTGGGACCTGCTCCAGCCGGCGGCGTAGGCCGGGGCGGGCGCTCAGGGCCTAGCCCGGGCCGGGGGCTCAGCGTTGGGGCCGGGCGGGGGACTCAGGCGGGGGGCCCAGCCTTGGGACCGGGCGGGGGACTCAGGCAGGGCGCTTCGCCGGCGGCGTCGATCGGCTCCCCGGCCTCCACCCGGCCCGCCAGTTCCCGGGCCCACCCGACCAGCCCGGCCAGGTCGATCCCGTACGCACCACGGCCCTCCTGCGCCCCGCCCCGCCGCACCTCTTCGATCCCGGCGGCCCCGCGCAGCAGCAGCCGCGCCCCGCCGACCGCGTTGCCGCGCGCGGCGTGGGTCAACCCGACGGCCAGCTGCGCGAGGCCCCGCCACAGCGGCGCCTCGGCCTCGGGCCCGGACTTCCAGGCGTCCTCGAACACTTCGTGCGCGTGGAACGGCATCCCGGCGTCCAGCAACCGCTGCGCCTCCCGCACCGTCTCCCCGGGCGAGCGCACCACCCCCTCGGGCTGCCGCTCCACCCCCGGCGCCCCGTAGGGCAACGGCCGCCCCAGCCCATCCCTCGGCCGCGCGCTCCGCGCCCGCCCCTCGACATCCCGATCCCGTGCGTCCACGACACCATCCTCCACCCACGCCGATCACCCGTGCATGCGCACCCCTCGGCGTGGGGTAATGTTCTGCATGTGCCAGCGAGCACGGGGAAACCCGCAGGTCGAAGGCACAACGGGACGTGGCGCAGCTTGGTAGCGCACTTGACTGGGGGTCAAGGGGTCGCAGGTTCAAATCCTGTCGTCCCGACTCGAAAGAGTCGCAGATCAGGGGCCGTTTTGGAGCAATCCAAAACGGCCCCTTGGTCGTTTTCGGGGACCAGATGCAACTTCGACTACCTCCGCGGTCCCACCGGCATGGGAGTCGAGCACTACTTCAGCCGGGGCGTGTTCCATCTTCTCAAGCTTGTGAATTGAGTGAAATGGTCCGAAAGTTCAAGTATCGGCTCAGGAGCCCGCTTGGCGGACTGGCGGCGGACCTCTCGGCCCGGACCGTGCCACCGGGCGAAGCGTCGGCTCCTTCCGTGGGGATCTACCGAGGAGTCCGCCTCCTGCTTCCCGGGTCGGGCATGTACTGGGAGGACCTGGCCTGGCTCTCCTTCGTCGTCGCGCTTCGTGCCGAGGAGCTGTGCGCCAAATATCCGGAGGGCGTGTACCTCGAGATCATGTCTCTCGACTTCCCGTTGACCGACTACCGGCCGGAGGTTGCCGCCCTCGCCATGGACGGGTGGCTGCGAGAGGAGTTCGACCTCCCCGATGCCGGGATTGCCTGCGCGTACTCGGGCGGCGCGGACCCTTATGCCTTCTCGTGGGGTGGGGCGGAGCCGCCGCTGCGGAGGCCGCGGCTCTAGGCCGTGTTTTAGGAAGCGCGGGAGGCCAGCCATGTGGAGGTCGCCCGCGATCCGGTCGATGCTGGTCTCGTCGTTGACGACGTGCACACGACGGCTGGTGTCACGTCGGACAACCTCATAGCCGCCCTCGTGATGCGTGGCCGGCTTCGCCAGTTGCTGGATGTGGCGGACCTACTGGGTCTGTCCCTGGGGAATCGTCCCGGCCCGGGCTCGCCTCTTGGTCCACCGGGGAGGCGGCTTCTCGATCTCCGATGACGCAGGGTCGAGGTCTAGGGATACCGCGGGGCGGAGACGGTCCCTGATCAAGGGCCGGTTGGCGTGTTCCGGAAGTCGTTCGAGCGTTCTCTGGCCCTTGGCGGTCTACGGACAGGCTGCCCGAGACCTGATTAAGTCCACATTGGCGATGGCCTGACGACTGGAGGGCCCAGCCTGCTGGCCTACCGCCAGGGTGCCTGGGTGGGCTGAGCCTGTCGTTGTGCAGAGATGGCGTCTGCGCGGGACATGGCCAGGAGGTGGGGGAGCGTCACAGGTGAGGTGCGGCCAGCCCGCTTTGAGGGGTCGGTCCTGGGGTTCGGTCAGGCGTGTGCGACGCACGCCAAATTCGGGGCGGCGATGCCCGGCGGGCACCCGCGAGGCGCCTCGGCGCGACGGCTGGACGGGGACTAGGGCAGTGACCAGCGCGGGCGCATGCTTCGGCATCGGCTGCGTCGCGGCGGCAGTGGCACGCCAACTGTCCCTCGGCGTACGAGTACTGACCTACCGCCTGGAACGCGTCCGTACGCTCGCCGGCAGCGGCCCGTCCTGCGGGTGGCGGGCGGCGGCGGGCGGGGGCAGGGCTCAGGGGCGCCGCGCCTTCGGGGGCGGTGGGGAGGCGGGCCGGAGGCGGACGCAGCAGTGGCCGGGGCTGGGCTCCAGGTGCGCCTGGAGGCTGTTTTCGGTGAGTCCCTCCAGCACGCCGCGCAGCAGGTGGAGGTTCATTCCGCACACGGTCTGCGTGTGGTCGCGGGCGAGGGCGTGGAAGGGGCAGTTGCCCAGCACGAGGGCGTCTCCGTCGGGGCGGGGTTCGAAGCCGTTGCGTTCCAGCAGGTCGAAGACGCCCACCTGCCCCTCTCCGGCGAGCTGTCGGCCCAGCTCGTGTGCCTTTCGGTGCAGGACGGCCCGTACCGGTTCGCCGGTGGCCTCGGATTCCTCCAGGGCCTGGGCGAGGAGCCGGCCGGCGAGTTCGTAGTGCCGCTCCGGCAGGTTGACGGTGACCTGCTTGCCGGAGCGCTTGTACAGCTTGGCCGGCCGGCCGGCTCCCGGGCCGGTGCGTCCGCTGCGCCGCTCGTAGACGACGTCGAGCAGTGATTCCTCGGCCAGGCGGTCCAGGTGGAAGGCCGCGGTCGGCCGGCCGAGGCCCAGGGCTTCGGCCGCTTCGTCGCGGCTGACCGGTCCCGGCTGGCGGACGACGTGCTCGTACAGCCTCCTGCGGGTCGGCTCGTCGAGCGCGGCCACGGCGGAGACGTCGGTCCTGGTTGCTTCCTTCGGGTCGTCCACGAACACCAGTGTAAAACAGACAGCCATTGACTAAAGAAGATGCGCGTACTTCTATTGCTAGTAAGATTTCTCGATAGAAGGAAGGGCGTCATGTCGTTCCCCACCTCAACCGCCCCGTCCGTCACCCCACGGCGGGCCGCCCTCACCGACCCCGGCTCCCAGGCGTTCGTCATCCTGCGCACCGGGTTCGCCGTCGCGCCGATCCTGTTCGGCCTGGACAAGTTCACCAACCTGCTCGTGGACTGGCCCCGCTACCTCGCACCGTGGATCGACGACATCGTCCCCGGCAGCGCCCAAGCGGCCATGTACGCCGTCGGTGTCATCGAGATCGTGGCCGGCCTGGTCGTCGCCACCGTCCCGCGGTTCGGCGGCTGGCTGGTCGCCGGATGGCTCGCCGGCATCATCGTCAACCTGCTGAGCATCCCCGGCTACTACGACATCGCGCTGCGCGACTTCGGCCTGCTGCTCGGCGCGGTGGCCCTGGCCCGGCTCGCCCAGCGCTACCACCGCAAGCGGTCCTCGCACTGACGGCAGCCGTCGCAGAAGGCGCGGAGGCGGGTGGGCGCCGTACCGGCCCACCCGCACGGCCTGCCGTGGCAGCCGCGCCCCCTCCCCGGGCGGAGGGCGGCATCGGCCGGAAAGGAGCCGGAAAGGAGAAGGCCATGAGTGAGAACCTGGACCGGCTGGCCGCCGAAGGCGTAGCGGTCTGGCTGGACGATCTGAGCCGGGAGCGGCTCGCCGGTGGACGGCTGGCCGACCTGGTGGGTGAGCTGCGGGTGGTGGGCATCACCAGCAACCCGACGATCTTCGCCAAGGCGATCCGCTCGGGGGACCGCTACGACGACCAGGTCGGTGAGCTGGCACGGCGCGGTGTGTGCGCCGAGGAAGCCGTCCGGCTGCTGACCGCGTACGACGTGCGCTGGGCCTGCGACATCCTGCGCCCGGTGTACGAGGCCAGCGACGGCGTCGACGGCCGGGTGTCGCTGGAGGTGGACCCGCGCGTCGCCCACGACACGGCGGCCACGGTCGCCGAGGCGCGGGCCCTGTGGTGGCTGGTGGACCGGCCGAACCTGTTCGTGAAGATCCCCGCGACGCAGGAGGGCCTGGAGGCGATCAGCACCGCGCTCGCCGAGGGCATCAGCATCAACGTGACGCTGATCTTTTCCCTGGACCGCTACGACCAGGTGCTTCGCGCGTTCCTGAACGGCATGGGCCGGGCCCACGCGGCGGGACGCGACCTGGCGTCCATCGCGTCGGTGGCCTCCTTCTTCGTCAGCCGAGTGGATACCGAGGTCGACGGCCGACTCGACAAGATCGGCGCCCCCGAGGCGCAGGAGCTGCGGGGCCAGGCCGCGGTCGCCAACGCACGGCTGGCCTACCAGCGCTTCGAGCGGGCCCGGGCATCGGACCGATGGCGGGCCCTGGAGGCGGCCGGGATGCGTCCGCAACGCCCCCTGTGGGCCTCCACCGGGGTCAAGAACCCCGCCTACGCCGACACCCGCTACGTCGACGACCTCGTGGCACCCGGCGTGGTCAACACCATGCCGGAGCACACCCTGCGCGCGGTCGCGGACCACGGCCGCATCCGGGGAGACACCATCCACGGCACATACGTGCAGGCCCGGCAGGTCCTGGACGACCTGGAGGCGCTCGGCGTGTCCTATGACGACGTGGTCCGTGTCCTGGAGGACGAGGGCATCGCCACGTTCACGGCCTCCGGCAACGAGCTGTTCGAGCAGCTGGACACCGAACTGCGCAGCAGGCGCGCCGCTGCCTGAAGCAGTCGTGACGCCGACCGGACCAGGCGGGTGAGCAGCGCACGGGCGATGGTGGTGTCATGGGAAGCATCAGCGGTCGGGAGGGAACAGGAACGGTCCCAGGGCCGTCGACCGGGGGCTTGCGCTGCGGCGGTTACGCTCCGCTGCGGGACTACGCGGTGATCGGTGACGGTCGCACTGCCGCTCTGGTCGCCAGGGACGGGTCGGTGGACTGGCTGGGTTTGCCGGACCTGGACTCGCCCGCCGTATTCGGCGCCGTGCTGGACGCCGCTCGCGGGGGCCGGTTCACGCTCGCACCATCAGTCCCGTACCGGAGCGAGCGCCGCTACCTGCCCAGCACCAACGTCCTGGAGACCACCTTCCGCACCGACACGGGAACGGTGCGGGTCACCGACGCACTCACGCTCCACGACGACGCGACGCTCACGCCGATGCGGGAGCTGCTGCGACGCGTCGACGGACTGTCCGGGTCCGTGCCCGTGCACTGGAGCGTGCAGCCCCGATTCGGTTACGGCGCCCGCCACACCCGAGTCACCCGACGTGCAGGTGTCCCGGTGGCGACAGCGGGAAGCGATGCGCTCGCGGTCTGCGCCTGGGACGCCGGCGAGCCCGCATGGGAAGGGGACACCCTCAGTGGGCACTTCGAACTCGTCAGCGGCCGGCACGCACTGCTCGCGATGCCGTTCGCCCATCAGGAACCGCTCGTCCTGCCGGCCCGCTCCGAGTGCGAGGCGCGCTTGGAGGCCACGTGCGCGGCGTGGCGGAGCTGGGCGCACGACCGCCTGTACACCGGGCGGTGGCACCAGGCGGTGATGCGCAGCCTGCTGGCGTTGAAGCTGCTGGTCTACGCCCCGTCCGGTGCGGTCGCGGCTGCGGTGACGACGTCGCTGCCGGAGGAGATCGGCGGCGAGCGCAACTGGGATTACCGTTTCTCCTGGGTCCGCGACTCCGCCTTCACCCTGGCCGCGTTCCTGCGGCTGGGATGTCCGGCGGAGGCACGTGCCTACTTCTGGTGGCTCATGCACGCCTCGCAGCTCACCCACCCCGAGCTGAACGTGCTGTACCGCCTGGACGGCGGGCACCGCACCCCGGAGTTGGTCCTGTCGTGGGAGGGCTACCGGGGCTCGGGGCCGGTCCGTACCGGCAACGCCGCCGTGGGCCAGGTCCAGCTGGATACGTACGGCGAGCTGATGCAGACGGCCTGGCAGTACGCGCTGGCGACCGGTCGTCTCGACGCCGACGTCGCACGCCGTCTCGCCGAGCTGGCCGACTTCGTCTGTGTGACCTGGCGTGAGCCGGACGCGGGCATCTGGGAGGTTCGCAGTCCGCCGCGGCACTTCACCCACTCGAAGATGATGTGCTGGGTGGCGCTGGACCGCGCCGCCGACCTTGCCGCACGCGGCCTGATCCCCGGTGGGCAGGTGGACCGCTGGCACGCCGGTCGCGACGCGATCGCCGGCTTCATCGAGAACCGCTGCTTCTCGCCCGACCGCGACGGCTACGTTCGCGCCGTCGGCAGCGAGGACCTGGACGCCGCCGTCCTGCTGGGTCACCTCTACGGATACGGCGGCGACGGTCACCGCATGGAGGCGACGATCACCACCCTGAACCGCCTTCTGCGGCACGGGCCTTACGTCGACAGGTACTCGGGGGAGGACGGCCTTGTCGGCGGGGAGGGTGCGTTCCTCGCCTGTTCCTTCTGGCTCGCGGAATCCCTCGCCCGCACCGGCCGACTCCCGCAGGCCGTCGAGCTGATGGAGGAGCTGGTGGGTCTGGCCAACGACGTCGGCCTCTACAGCGAGGAGATCGACCCCGCCACCGGCGAGTTCTTGGGCAACCTGCCCCAGGGCCTCAGCCACCTGGCGCTGATCAGCGCCGCCTGCGCCATCAACGACGCGAGCAGAGACACGGCACGATGAACGCCTGGGGAACCGCCGCCGGGGCCTTCGTCGGCACCCTTGCACTGACGACGGCGCTGCGCGCCGCCGGCGAGCTGAGGCTGACCCGCATGGACCTGCCGTTCCTCCTCGGTACGGCGGTGACCGTGAACCGCACCCGCGCGAAGGCCATCGGCTACGCGATGCACTTCCTCAACGGGCAGATCTTCGCGTTCGTCTACTTCGCCGTCTTCGTGGCCATCGACCGGGCGGGCTGGTGGCTGGGGGCCCTGTTCGGGCTCGCCCACGGCCTGTTCGCGGGCACCGCACTGGTCAACATCCTGCTGCCACTCGTCCACCCGCGTATGGGCAGCCCGCTGACCAGCGCCCCACGGACGGCACTGCTCGAACCGCCCGGCTTTCTGATGCTCAACTACGGCCCGGGCACCCCTGTGGTCACCGTCTGCGCCCACATCGGCTACGGAGCGATCGTCGGAGGCTTCACATCCTTATGAGCGGGTTTGTCGCGGGTTTGTCGGCCCCTGGGGACGGAGTGAGGTGACGGCCGCGACCGGCAGCGAACGCGACTCGGTTGGACGACCGCGTGTGACCCTCGTACGGGTGATGATCTCCGTGTGGTGCGCTTCGGGTACCGTCACGCAGCCGATACTGCCGGGTTGTGAACACTTCATCGACACCTTTGGGCCGGCGCCAGATGATCCGCCAGGCGGCCGCTGCCGCCCTTGCGGGCACGGGACTGCTGCTGGCCAGCGGGCCGCAGGCCCACGCAGGGCGACGCCGGGCCGCCGGACTGCTGCCGGCCATCGGGCAGACCTTCACCATGGACATGAAGGCCTTCGGCACCAGTTTGGTGGTGCCTTTGCCTCCGCCCCTTCCTCGCTTGGACTTCAGGGGCAGGATCTCGGTCAAGGTCCTTGCCGGTGGCGCGGACTTCGTGCATCTGCAGACCCTGGACTTCACCATGGTGGCCGTTCACCCGCTGCTGGGAGAGGTCAGGCTGCAGCTACCCGCCATCAACGTCTCGCCCGCGAGCACCTTGCAGGAGGGTGTGGGCGGGTTGGTGGAGACGTGGCTCCAGGCGATGGACATGACCTTTGAGCGGTTCGGTGACCTGCCGGGGCCGTTCACCCTGGAGACGACGCAGCCTGCGAAGGCGAGCGGCACTCTGCCTCAGTTCCCGCCCCCGTCCACGGGCGAGAACCCCGACGGATCGCCCACCGGCGGAGCGTTCCTGACCGCGGCAGGACCCATTCGATTCACGGGCGGTTCGTCTGCCGACTCGCCTATCGATCTCTCTGCCGTCCAACTGCAATGGGACGGCGTCTACCAAGGCCAACCCGTCTAGCGTCCGCTGCCTCAAACGGCGGTCGCAGGCGGCCGAGTATTCCCCGAAATCCTCGCCCGAACCCCCTGACCGGTCCACATGATGCGACAAGATCTGGGAACGAGTTCTAGCGGATACCACCCTTCCCCCCATCGGCAATCTGGCCGAGGATCATGGGCGGTCCGGAAGCATTTCATCCGCTTCTATGGCCAGGCGCCGCTACCCGATGAGGACTCATGCTCTCCCGACACGACATCGCCCCTCCCACCCCGAGACGGAGATCCGTCCGGACAAGGACCGGGGGAGCGCTCGTCCCTTGAGATTCCGGATCGGCCGCCCCAGCAATCCGCCCGCTCGCCAGCCCACGGAAGAACCGGCGCACCATCGCCCCCCCGCCCCTGCAACTGCGCCGCCCCCGGCTTCCATAGCTCCCTTGTCGGAGCACGAGATACACCTGGTCAAGGCTTCGGCGTCGGTGGTCGCCCCCGTGGCCGAAGAGATGACGGTCTACTTCTACGCCATCCTGTTCGCCCGCTACCCGGAAGTACGTCCACTGTTCCCGCCCGGGATGGACGCCCAGCGCGGTCGCCTCCTGCGCGCGCTCCTGCACATCGTGGACGTGGTCGACGACCCGGCGAAACTCGTCCGCTTCTGCGGGCACCTCGGCCGCGACCACCGCAAGTTCGGCACCCTTGCTGCCCACTTCCCGGCGGTCGGCGAGTGCCTCCTGGCCTCTCTCGCGCGCTACGCCGGCCCGGCCTGGACGCAGGACATGGCCGACGCGTGGACGAAGGCGTACGGCGTGGTCTCCCAGGTCATGATCAGCGCCGCCGAGGAGGACGAGGCTGTGCGGCCCGCCGTCTGGCCCGCCACGGTGGTGCACCACCTCCCTCGCGGACACGGCATCGCCGAGATCACCGTGCGCCCCCACCTGCCCTACGCGTACCAGGCCGGGCAGTACGTGAGCATGGAGACGCCGTGGTGGCCGAAGCTGTGGCGCTACTATTCCCCCGCCAACGCGCCCCGCGCCGACGGCACCCTGACCTTCCACGTCCGCGCGGTGCCCGGCGGCTCGGTCAGCGAGGCGCTGGTACACCGGGCGGCGGTGGGCGACGTGCTGCGACTGGGCCCTCCGATGGGCGACATGGTCCTGGACGCGGCCGTACACAAGGACCTGCTCTGCGTCGCCGGCGGCACGGGGCTCGCCCCGATGCGCGCCCTCATCGAGGAGGTCGCCCGTCGCGGGGGACGCCACCAGGTGGACCTGTTCCTCGGCGCCCGCACCGGCGACGAACTGTACGGGGTGGACGACATGCTGCGGATGGTCCAGCGGCACCACTGGCTGACCCTGCGGGGCGCGGTCTCCCACGAACACGTCCCCGGCATCCGGGGATCACTGCCGACGGTGCTGGCCGAGTACGGGCCGTGGTACCAGCACGACGTGTTCCTCAGCGGACCGGCGGCCATGGTCGCATCCGCCAGCGAAACGCTGACCCGCCACGGTACGTTGCCCGACCGCATCCATCACGACCCGTTCGAGACCCCCGTCCTGTCCACCCGCTGAGCCGGATCCCCGTTCACTCTCCCAGGAGCAGCCCCCGTGATCTTCCCTCCACCGTCGTCCGGTTCGGCCGGTGAGCGCCGGTTGCAGCAGCAGCTGGGTACGGCCGAGCGCGCCGCCCGCTTCTACGACCAGCAGGTGCGCTCCCATCTGACGGACGAAATGCGGGAGTTCATCGGCTGCCAGAGCATGGTGTTCCTTGCGACCGCCGACTCCCACGGCGAGTGCGACGCCAGTTTCCGCGCCGGGCCGCCGGGATTCGTCCACGTCATCGACTACCGGACGCTCGCCTACCCCGAGTTCCGCGGGAACGGTGTGCTCGCCAGCGCCGGCAACATGACCGAGAACCCGCACCTGGGCATGCTCTTCGTGGACTTCACCCACCACCGCGTAGGGCTGCACGTCAACGGCGTCGCCCGGCTCTACGACGACGCGGAGCTGCGCGGTGTCCATCCCGGCCTGCCGACCGACGTCGCGCCGGGGCGGGGGCCCCAGCTGTGGGTCCACCTCACGGTCCAGGAGGCGTACATCCACTGCTCGAAGTACATACCCCACCTGGAACCGGTTTCCCCTTCTCCGCGCCACGACCCGGCCCGGCCCAAGGACGCGGACTACTTCACCAAGCGCCGTACCGCGGTGTGGTCGGGACTCTCCTGACGCGTCGCGCACGGGCGCGAGGGGCACGGGCGTGAGGAACACGAGCGCGCTGTGACATGCGGTGCCCGAGCCGCATCGCTCGTCCGGTCCGCCGGGGAAATGCCGTTGCCCGCACCGCCGGTCTCCGTGCATCCTGACCGGATGTCCAGAGTGCCCTACCCCAGAGGACTGTCCTGGGGCGATGTTGATCCCGCCAGCCATCCCTTCGACCCCGATGCGGTGGCGCATGTGGTCCACTCCCTGGGGCCGGCGAGGCGGGTGCCCTCCCGGACGGATCCGGACATCGACCTGACCAGGGTCAACTGGGCTCACGAGGTGGCACTGCCCTGGTCCGATGCCATGACGCACGCGCTGGTCGAGCACTACGGCCAGTGGGCGGCAGGATGGCGCTGGTCGCACGGCGAAGGGGACATCGACGGAGGGCCGGTCGGGAGCTGGTGTTGCGGCTCGCACTCGATCACCACCTCGCAGCAGACCCTCGACCGGGTCGTGGTGGCGCTGTGCGAGTGGCGGGACTGGCTGGAGCGTCTTGTGGAGTGGTTCGAGGCCTACCCTCTGAACCCCAAGACCCTGGCGGCCGACCGCATCCTGTGGGAGAACGCCGCCCGCAACGTGATCCTGCATGTGGCCGACTGGACAGGTGCCGAAAGCGGCTGGTACGGGCACTGCCAGCAGGTCCTGGGGTGGTTCCTCACCTACTGGGGTGTCGCCCCGGAGACGGCCGAGAACCTGGTACGCCAGGCCGTCGGGGGCCGGTTCAAGAGCTGGACCGCCCCGGACACCGTCCTGGCGGCGGACATCGCGGAGCGGCTCGTCGGCCCCCTGCGACCTAAGGACACCCGCTGGTTCCCCGAGGCCGGGGAGCTCCCGGACCACCTGGAGTGCTGGCTCGCGGTGCGCGAGAGCGTGCCGTGGCCGGAACACGAGGACACCGCGGACAACGGACCGGTGGCGCCCGCCCGCGACGGCGCGGTCGAGGAATTCCGCTTCTTCGACGCAGCCGTGGACGCTGCTCGCGCAGCTGGCCTGCTCGCCGCACTCGAACGGGTACGGGCCGACGCCGCACGCGGTGCCACACTCGACTTCGAGCTGCTACGCGGATGGCAGCAGCACGTACTGGGCACCCCCGAGCCGCCGCCGTTGCGCACCCACCCCGCCTTCGCCAAAGGTGGCGCCGAGCGCTACGGGATCGGCCCCGACACCCGCGCCCGCCTCGACGCCTGCTTGGCGCAAGCCACCGACGGCCGGCTCTCGCTCGCCGCCAGGGCGGCCCGCGCCCATCTGGACGTGTGCTTCTTCCACCCGTTCGACGACGGCAACGCCCGCGCTGCCCTGCTCGCCCTGTTGTTCGTGCTGGCCCGCGAAGGCGTCACCCTCGACTCGGTGCTGCTCATCCGTCGGTTCAGCCACCGGGCCGACGACCCGAACGACGCCCTGGGTCTGTGCGGTTCCGTGAAGTTCCACATCGAGCAGAGCCGTGCCGCCACCGCTCAGCTCGTCAATTGACCCCGGGGGTCACCCCGTTGGCACGGCGCTCGGACATCGTTCAGTGTTCCTCGTCCGGGTAGCCCCAGTCGATGACGCCCTTCGCCGTCGGGGCGGCCTCCGTCACGGCGAACGCGAACGAGCCCTCGAACGCCGGCTGCCAGCGGCCGAAGCCGCTGATGCTGAGCGGGAACTGGGTCTCACCCGACACGTAGTGGACACCGGCGTCGCAGACCGCGCCGTAGCTGATCTGGTTCTCGATGCCCTCGTCGCGCAGCAGTTCGCCGATCGATTCGGCGACCGCCTCGGCCTGGGCCGCGTCCGTGAGCTGCGAGACGGTGAAGTGGAGATTGATGTTGACCGACATGGCCGCAGGCTATCGGCCGTCGTCGCCCGGGTGTTCCTCGCCCCTCCCCTCCTCGACTCCTCGACCGGGGTGCCTTACTGATCGTTTCAGAATGGACTCCGGTGGGCACCAGGCCGTTGCCTCCTTGAAGCCCGATACTGGTGGGGTGAACGTCTCGCACATCAAGCCTCACCTGCGGTGCCTGTCCACCAGCGGGTCCGATCTCGCCCATGCGGTGGTGGAGCGGGCGGTGGAGCGTGCTGCGGGGGTCTCGGACGTGGTGCCGTTGCCGGTCGGCCCGTCGGTGCACGTGCTCGTGGTCCATACCGGCCGGTCGGCAAATCTGCGCTGGTCGGCAGACGGGACGGCACGTCGGGAGCGTTTCCATGCCGGACAGGCACTGATCAACCCGGCCGGATGGGCGTCGCGGCCCCGCTGGCAGGACGAGGTGGAGCTGTTGCTGCTCGGCATCGATCCGGTGTGGCTGGAGAAGCTGGCGGCAGAGGGCGGGGCCACGGGCCACGTCGAGATCGTCCCGCAGTTCCACTTCACGGATCCGCTGCTTGGGATGCTGCTGGAGCGGCTGGTGGCGCAGTACGCGGGTCCCGGCCCCGCGGACGCGCTGTATGCGCAGTCGCTGGTGCAGGCCGCTGCGGCGGTGATGCTGCGCAACGCGGGCGAAGGCGGCGTGACGCCGGCCCGTGAGGGTGGGCTGGCGCCCCGCCGGCTGGCCCAGGTGGTGGACTTCATCCACGCCAATCTGTCCCAGCGGGTCACGCTGGCGGATCTGGCCACCGTGGCGGGGGTGAGCGAGTCCCACTTCACCCGTGTCTTCAAGGTCTCGACCGGGAAGTCCCCGCACCAGTACGTGATGCAGAAGCGCCTCGAACATGCCCGGCGCGAACTCATTCACACCGGCAGGCCGATCGCGGAGATCGCGGCGGAGGCGGGGTTCGCCGACCAGAGCCATCTGACGCGGTTGATGCGGCGCCACGAGGGTGCCACGCCGCAGATACTGCGGGACGGAGACGGCGGGCGCTGAGGGGTCCGCGGGATGTCGTGAGCGGTTTGTTCCACCGCTGATCGGATCGTTCAAGATGCACGCGTCTCGCTGCGGTGATCCTATGTGGCACGTGGCCTGGCCCTCGGCGTCCGCCGGGGCCGCGCCTTCCCCGTTCGGTACACCGCAGGAGGCCGTCATGGTCAGGACCCCGGACAAGACGCTCAACGGCAAGGTCGCCTTCGTCGGCGGCGCGTCCCGCAACCTCGGCGGGCTCATCAGCACCACGCTCGGTGCGGAGGGCGCCTGGGTCGCGGTGCACTACAACAGCGACTCCTCCCGGGCCAAGGCCGAGGATGTCGTCGCGCAGATCAACAACGGCCCGGGCAAGGCGGTCGCGATCCAGGGTGACCTGACGAAGGTCGCCGAGGTGGAGCGGGTCTTCGACGAGGTCCTGAACACGTTCGGGAAGCTCGACTACAGCGTCAACACCGCAGGCATGGTGCTGAAGAAGCCGCTGACCGAGATCACGGAGGAGGAGTACGACCGCATGTTCGCGGTCAACTCCAAGGCCGCGTTCTTCGTGATGCGGGAAGCGGCCCGCCGGATCGAGGACGGCGGGAAGATCGTCACGATCGTCACGTCCCTCCTCGCCGCCTACACCGGCCTGTACTCCTCCTACGCGGGCAGCAAGGCCCCGGTCGAGCACTTCACCCGCGCGCTGTCGAAGGAACTGTTCGGCCGGAACATCGCGGTCAACAACATCGCTCCCGGACCGATGGACACCTCGTTCTTCTACCCCGCGGAGGACGACGACTCCGTCGCCTACCACAAGTCCTCCGCGATGAACGGCGACCTAACCAAGATCGAGGACATCGTTCCGTGGGTGCGCCACCTGCTGACCGACGGCTGGTGGGCCAACGGCCAGACCCTCTTCCTCAACGGCGGCTACACCACCCGCTGACCAGCCCCGGCCCGGCGGACGCACCGCGTCATCGGCCATCCGCCGGGCCGCCCGCGCCCTGGGCACACCCATCCACGCGGAGGCAACCTCATGACCGCTCAGCTCACCGACCCTGCCGTGGCCGCTTTCGTCGCCGCCGTCAACACCGGCGACAAGGACGCCTTCTTCGCCGCCCTCACCCCAGACGCCACGATGTCCGACGACGGCACCGACCGCGAACTGTCCTCCTGGGCCGAGAAGGAGATCTTCTCCTCGAACGGCCGCATGGACGTGGAGAGCGTCTCCGCCGACGGCCGCACCCTCACCGTGACCTACACCAACTCCGCCTGGGGAAGCATGCGCACCCGGTGGACCTTCACCGTCACCGGCGGCAAGGTCAGCCGCTTCGAAACCGGACAAGCCTGAACCAGGGCACTGCACCGGCATGGGACGCCCCTTTCAGGGACCGCAGAAACACCACACGCTCATGAGCCCGTCATCCTCCACGTCAGCGCGTGGCACCGGCCGATGATCGCCCGCCTCCCCGACGAGAAGCAGCGCACCACCGGATTCTTCGCCGCGATAACGCGGCCCATCTGGGCATTGGGAGACGACCTGTCAGTGGGCTGCGGGGAACCGGTCGCGGCGGGGGACCGAGTCCAAGAGGAGGCGGGTGTACGGGTGTTGTGGAGCCTCCAGGACCCTGGAGGTCGGGCCCGTCTCCACGACCTGACCGGACTTGAGCACGAGGACCTCGTCGGCGATGTGCCGGACCACCGCCAAGTCGTGCGTGACGAAGAGGTAGCCGATCCCCGAGGCGCTGCGGATCTGGGCGAGGAGTTCGAGTATCTGGGCCTGGATCGACACGTCGAGTGCGGCGACGGCCTCGTCGAGGACGAGGACGCGGGGCTCCACGGCGAGGGCGCGGGCGATCGCCACGCGCTGCCGCTGGCCGCCGGAGAGGTCGCGGGGGAGGGCGGCGGCCTCGCGCGTGCCGAGGCCGACTTGGTCCAGGAGTTGGGCGACCCGCGCGCCGCGGCCCGGCGCGTCGAGAGCCGTGTGCAGGCGCAGCACCTCGTCCAGGCATCCGGAGACGGTCACCCGGGGATCGAGCGAGAGGTACGGATCCTGGAAGACCATCTGGATCTCCCGGGCCCTGGCCAGCCGTTCCGCCCGCCGCCGCGGCCGCGTGGAGCGGTCCCGCCCGTCCAGGCGGACGGTCCCGCCGTCCGGGCGCTCCAGGCCGACGAGCATCCGCACCGTGGTGGTCTTGCCGCTGCCCGACTCGCCGACGATCGCGAGGCAGGCCCCGGGCGCCAGGGAGAACGACACGTCGTCCACCGCCGTGTGGTCGCCGTACTGTTTCCGCAGACCCTCGACGACCAGTCCCTCGGCTGCCGGTTCCGCGTGCACTGAGGCCGTCACAGCGTGATCCCTTCGTCGGCGCGGTGGCAGGCGGCGAGTCCGTCGCCGTGCCGGGTGAGTACGGGCTTCTCCTCGGAGCAGCGCGGCAGCGCGTGGGCGCAGCGCGCGGTGAAGGCGCAGCCCGGCGGGGCCTCGGCCAGGGAGACGGGTCGCCCGGGGATGGGGCGGGGAGCGGGCGCGCCCGCTTCGATGCTCGGCGTGCAGGCGAGCAGCCCCGCGGTGTACGGGTGCCGCGGGCGGTCGAACAGCTCGTCGGTACCGCGCGTCTCCACGATCCGGCCCGCGTACATCACGTACACCCGGTCGCAGACGGTGGCGGCCAGTTCGAGGTCGTGGGTGACGAAGAGCAGGCCGGTGCCGCGCTCGGCGCGCAGCCGGGTGAGGAGGTCGACGATCTCCGCCTGGGTCGTGACGTCCAGGGCGGTGGTCGGCTCGTCGGCGACGATCAGCGCGGGTTCGGCCGCGAGCGCGGCGGCGATGACGACCCGTTGGAGCATCCCACCGGAGAACTCGTGCGGGCGGCGGCGCAGGGCGCCGCGCGGGTCGCGGATACCGACCGCGTCGAGGAGTTCGAGGGCCCGCGCGGTCGCCGTGGCGGGCGGGGTTCCGGCCGCGCGCAGCCCTTCCGTGAGGAAGTCGCCGACGCGGCGCAGCGGGTTCACGGAGGCGCGCGGGTCCTGGTAGACCATGGCGACCTCCCGGGCCCGGAGCCCGGTCAGCTCGGCGCGGTTCATGGTGAGGACGTCCCGGCCTGCGACCCGGACCTCCCCGCTGGTGCGTGCGCCGGCGGGCAGCAGCCCGAGGACGCTGCGGCAGGCCACCGATTTGCCGGAGCCCGATTCGCCGACGAGGCCGACGCTCTCTCCCGCGCGTACCCGCAGGCTGACTCCGTCCAGGATCGGGCGCGCGGCCCGGTCGCCGGTCAGGCTGACCCCGAGCCCTTCGATCTCCAGGACCGCAGACACGCCCCCGTCGGCCGGGATCCCCGTCGCGTCCACCTGGGCCATCTGGGCCCGGCGTTCCCGTTGTTCCCGTTGTTCCCGTTGTTCCTTCACGCGGTTCACCGCTTCCGCCTCGCGATCCGGTCGGCGAGGCCCTCGCCGACGATGCCGAACGCCACCACCGCGAGCACGATGCACGCCGAGGGCGCGAGGGCGGGCAGCATCGCCCCCTGCTGGACGGCCGACTGGCCCTCGTTGATCATCGCGCCCCAGTCGGCGGTCGGCGGCTGCACGCCGAAGCCCAGGTAGGAGAGCGCCGCCAGGTCCATCAGCGCGTACCCGAAGTTCATCGCGGACTGGGCGAAGACGGTGGGGGCGATGTTGGGCAGCAGGTGGCGCAGGCAGACGGTCCAGCCGGACCAGCCCTGCACCCGGTAGGACTCGATGTACGGGCGGGCCTTCTCCTGGCGTGCGATGCCGCGGACCAGGCGGCCCACGTACGGGGTGTAGGCCACCGCCATCGCGATTACGGGCGCGGTCATGCCCGAGCCGACGACGGAGACGAGCAGGATGGCGAGCAGGAGGCCGGGGATCGCGAAGGCGATGTCCATCGAGCGGGACAGGAACGAGTCCGCCCAGCCGCCGCGCCAGGCCGCCACCACGCCGAGCAGGGTGCCGGCCAGGGTGGAGACGCCGACGACGAGCAGCGGGCCGAGCAGTCCGGTGAGGGCCCCGTGCATCAGGCGCGACAGGATGTCCCGCCCGGACTGGTCGGTGCCGAGGAGGTGTTCGCCGGTGGTCCCGGCCAGGCTCGCCGCGAGGTCGACGGCCTCGGGGTCGTACGGCGCCAGGACGGGCGCGAGCACGGCGGTCAGGACGAGGACGGCGAGCACCGCGACCGAGGCGGTGAACAACGGCCCCTGTGCGAAGAGGCGCAGGGGGCGCAGCCCGGGCCTGCGGCGCAGGACGGCGGGCTCCGCGGGTGCGGTGGTGGTCATGAGGGGCCTTCCCCGTGGAGCGACAGCCGGGGGTCGATGAGGGGTGCGAGCAGGTCGACCGCGAGGTTGACGAGGACGAAGGCGCCCACACTGAGGAGGGTGATCGCCTGCACGACGGCGAAGTCCTTGGCGGTGACCGACTGGACGAGCAGGGAGCCGAGGCCGGGCACGTCGAAGGCGGTCTCGACGATCGAGGTGCTGATGAGGAGTCCGGCGAGCATCGTGCCGCCGACGGTGACGACCGGGCCGAGCGCGTTGCGCAGGACGTGGCGGCGGACCACGGTCCGCCCCGGGACGCCGCGGGCGCGTGCCACCTCGACGTGTTCCCGGCCGAGTTCGTCGAGCATCGCCGACCGGGTGACCCGGGCGAGCAGCCCCGCGAAGGTCAGCGCCAGGGCGATGGCCGGCAGCGTCAGGTGGTACAGCCGCTCGGGGAGGCCTACGGGTGTGCCGCCGGGGCCGGGGAACCAGCCCAGCTGGACGGAGAACAGCGACACGAGCGCGATCGCGGTCACGAAGGACGGGGTGGCCGTGGCGAGGCCGCTGCCGAGGAGCACCGCGCGGTCCAGCGGCCCGGGCCGCAGCGCGGCGAGGACGCCCGCCGCCATGCCGAGGACGGCGACGAGCAGCGCCGCGTACCCCACGAGCAGGGCGGTGCCGGGCAGCCGGGAGCCGATGAGCGCGGAGACGTCCTGGTGGAACTGGGCGGAACTGCCGAAGTCGCCCTGCAGGACGCCGCCGAGCCACTGGGCGTACTGCACGGTCAGCGGGTCGTCCAGGTGGTACTGGGCCCGCAGCGCCGCCACGGCCTCGGGGGTCGCGGGGCGCCCGTGGAGCAGGAAGGACACCGGGTCGCCGGGGGCCAGGTGGATGCTGCCGAAGACCACGAGGGAGGTCACGAACAGCACGGCCACCAGCCCGAGGACGCGTCCGGCGAGGTAGCGCGTCATTTCGCCGCGGCCCCGATCGTGGCGGCCCACGGGTAGTACAGCTGGGCGATCCCGGTCGGGGCGCCGGTCACGCGCTTGCCGAGGAAGACCACGTAGGGCGCCTCGTAGACGGGGATGACCGGCAGCTCGCGCATCGCGATCCTCTGGAGTTCGGCCGTCAGCTCCGCGCGCCGGCCCGCGTCGGGTTCGGCGTTGGCCCGGTCGAAGGCGGCGTCGAACTCGGCGTTCGACCAGTTGCCGTAGTTCCCGAAGTCGCCGGTGCGCAGGTACTGGTAGAACTCCAGCGGGTCCGGAGTGTTGTCGTAGCCGTTGGTGATGACCAGGTCCAGGCCGGCGCGTGCGGCGGGGTCGACGAAGATGCTGCTGTACGCCTCCGGGGGCACCGACTTCAGCTCGACGTCGAGGCCGATGTCCCGGCCGGCGGCCTGCACGGCGGTGGCGACGACGCTGATCTCGGGGGCGAGCGTGCTGGTGACCAGGGTGATCTTGCGGCCGGCGGCGCCGGACTCCTGGACGAGCTTCTTCGCGGCGTCGAGGTCGTAACGGGGATCGGGCTGGGTGTCGTAGAGCGCGGCGGTCTTCTCCGGGGCCAGCGCCCACGCGCCGCGCGCGGCGGGGGCCTTGGCGGGGACGCCGACGCCGCCGGCCGCGGCCTTGATGATGTTCTTCCGGTCGAGCGCCAGGGAGAGGGCCTCGCGCACCTTCACGTCGCCGAGCGGCCCTGTGAAGTCGAGCACGGCCAGGTTCGACGCGGCGGTGTTGGGGCCGAAGAGGACGCTGCCCTTGCCGCTGGAGCGCAGCTGGCCGAGCGTCGCGGGGGCCACCATGTACCCGCCGTCGGCGCTGCCGGAGAGGAAGGCGTTGGTGCGGGCCGCCGGGTCCTCGATGAAGGTGAACTTCACGGCGGCGGTCCGGGGGGCGAGCTGGGGGTCCCAGTAGGCGTCGTGCTTCTTCAGGGTGATCTCGCTGCCCTGGGTCCACGTGTCGAGGGCGTACGGGCCGGTGCAGTTGACCTTGCCCGCGGGGGTGCCGTAGTCCTTGCCCGCCTGGGCGAGGGTGGCGGCGCTCTCGACGGTGCCGGGGGAGGCGGCCATCAGCTCGTGGAGCAGGACGTCGGGCTTGCTGAGCCGGAGCGTCACCTCCAGCGGTCCGGTCTTCTCCACGGCGCGGACGTTCTTGAACGCCGACGCCCAGGGGGAGCCGGTTTCCGGGGCCATCTGGCGCTGGAGCGAGGCGACCACGTCGTCGGCCGTCATGGTCGCGCCGTCGTGGAACTTCACGCCGGGGCGCAGGGTGTAGACCAGCGTGAGCGGGTCGGGGCGGTCGTACTTCACCGCGAGGCCCGGCTCGATCCTCATGTCGGGCGTGACCCGCATGAGCTGCTCGCACACGTTGGCGAGCACGGTGTTCGGCGGATAGTCGTACGCGAGGGCGTAGTCGAGCGTGTACGGCTCGGCGTACAGGGACCAGGTGAAGGAGTCCAGCGGGCCCTGGGCGGCCGGGGAGAGCGGAGCGACCTTGTAGTCGGCGCCGCCGGCGGACCGGGGCGTGGTGGCGCCGGAACAGGCACCGGTGGTGGCCGCGAGGGCGGCGGCGCAGAGGAGAAACGCCATGCTTCGGGACATGCGCATGCAGACCCACCCCTTTACGGGTGTAGTGACGGGCGCTGTGGGATGGAGCGAGTATTGATGCGGGAACGTTCCCGCACAAGGCCGTGCGGGAACGGTTTTGCAAAGGTCGCGAGGGTGGCAGCATCGGTCGCATGACCGAAGCCTCCCCGCACGGCGGGCAGCCCTCGCCGCCCCTCCCACGCGTGCGCCTCGTCGACGTGGCCCGCGAGGCGGGCCTGTCCAAGACGACCGTCTCGGCGGCACTGAACGGCACCGGAAGGCTCTCTCCCGAAGTCCGGGAGAGGGCCCGCGAGACCGCGCGCAGAATGGGCTACCGGCCCAACGCCACCGCGCGCCGGCTGCGCGCGGGACGGGCCAGACTGATCGGGTACGTGGTCGGGGAGTTCGCCGACGCCCCTTGGACCTTCCTGGAGTCGCCGTACTTCGCCCGGCTGACCGCGGCCACCGCGGCGACGTCGCTGCGACGCGGCTACGCCATGGTGCTGCTGCCCGCCGGGTCCCTGCAGAGCGAGTGGGCCGATCTGGCCCTCGACGCGGTGGTCGTCGCCGACCCCGTCGCCGACGACCCGGTCGTCGAGGACCTCCTCGCCGCCCGCATCCCCGTGTTCAGCGACCGCTCCGTCGAGGGACGGCCAGGCGCGTACTGGGTGGACGTGGACGCGGGCGGCGCCGTGCGCGGAGCCCTCGACCACCTGCGGGAGCAGGGGGCCCGACGGCCCGTCCTCGTGGTGCCGGACAGCACCACCCGGTTCCACACCGAGGTGTTCGCCGCGCACCGGGAGTGGTGCGCCGCCCACGGCCTGCCGGAACGGGTGGTACGCGCCCCGGCGCCGGGCAACGGGCCCGTCGTACGGGCCGTCGAGACCGCCCTCGCGGGTGATCCGGCGGCCGGTTCGGCGCGGCCCGACGCCCTCCTCGTCGTGGCCGAGGCGAGCCCGCCGCTCGTCCTGGACGCGGCACGCCGCCTCGGCTACGAGGTCCCCGGCGACCTGCTCCTCGTCTGTGTGAGCGAGGACGTCACCGCCGAGCACACCGCGCCGCCCGTGACCACCCTGAGCCTGCGGCCCGAGGCGATCGCGGAGGCGGGGATCGAAAGGCTCGTGGCGGTCCTGGAACACGGCGACCGGGGGACGGCGGGGGTGCTCGTCCCGACCCGTCTCGACGTTCGGGCGTCATCGGTGCGGCCGGCTCAGCCCGCGTAGACGAGACGGCCGCCGACATAGGTCCGCTCCACCCGGGCCTGCGCGATCTCCTCCGCGGGCGCCGTCAGGATGTCGCGGTCCAGGACGACGAGGTCGGCGAGATTGCCGGCCCGCAGGCTGCCCGCGTCGTCGTGGCCGTTCACATGGGCGGCCCCGGCGGTGTAGGCGGCCAGCGCGGTCGGCAGGTCGAGCCGCTGCTCGGGGTAGAAGACCCGGTCGTGGCCGGCCTCGGGCTCCCGGCGGTTCACGGCCACGTGCAGGCCCGCCAGCGGATCGGGGCTGCTCACCGGCCAGTCGCTGCCCGCGACGAGGGTCGCGCCCGCGCGCACCAGGTCGCCGAACGGGTACTGCCAGGCGGCGCGCTCCGGACCCAGGAACGGGATGGTCAGATCGTCCATCTGGGGCTCGTGGGCCGCCCACAGGGGCTGGATGTTGGCCAGGGCGCCGAGCCGGGCGAAGCGGGAGAGGTCCTCGGGGTGGACGACCTGGAGGTGCGCGAGGTGGTGCCGGTTGCCGCGGTGTCCGTTGGCCGCCACCGCCGACTCGATCGCGTCCAGGGCCTCGCGTACGGCCCGGTCGCCGAGGGCGTGGAAGTGCACCTGGAAGCCGAGCGCGTCGAGCTCCGTCACGTATCCGCGCAGCGCGCCGGGCTCGACGAAACTCAGGCCGCTGTTGCCGGTGGCGCAGCCGCAGCCGTCCAGATAGGGGGAGGTCATGGCGGCGGTGAAGTTCTCCGCGACACCGTCCTGCATGATCTTCACCGAGGTGGCGCGGAACCGTCCGGCCCGCAGCTTCTCGCGGCGGGCCACCAGTTCGGGGATCTGCTCGGCGCCCCGTGCCCGGTCCCACCAGAGCGCCCCGGTCACGCGGGCGGTGAGCGAGCCGTCGGCCGCGGCGCTCATGTACGCGTCCGAGGGGTCGGGCCGGCCGTTGAGGTCGCCGAGCATGGCGTCCTGCCAGCCCGTGACGCCGAGGGAGTGCAGCAGCTCCTGGGCCCGGAGCAGCCCGGCGAGGAGTTCCGCGGGCGTGCTCGTCGGCAGCAGCCGGCCGACCAGCGAGGTGGCGCCCTCCTGGAGCATCCCGCTGGGAGTGCCGTCCGGCTCGCGTTCGATCCGGCCGTCGGCGGGATCGGGGGTGGCGGCCGTGAGCCCGGCGAGTTCCAGGGCCCGGGTGTTGGCCCAGGCGCCGTGGTGGTCCCGGTTGGACAGCAGGACCGGGCGGTCCGGGACGACGGAGTCGAGCAGGTGCCGGGTCGGCAGTCCGCCCTCGAAGCTCTCCATCGACCAGCCGCCGCCGGTGATCCACTCGCGGTCGGGGTGCGCGTCCGCGTACGCGCGGACCAGGGCGAGGTAGTCCTCCACGCCGACGGTCTCGGTCAGATCGCACTCGGCCAGTTCCGCCCCGGCGAAGACCGGGTGCATGTGGGCGTCCTGGAAGCCGGGGAGCAGCAGCTTCCCCGTCAGGTCGACCACCTCGGTGCCGGGCCCCACGAGGTCCCGTACCTCGTCGTGGCCGACGGCCGCGATCCGGTCGCCGATGACGGCGAGCGAGGTCGCCCGGGTGCGGGCCGGGTCCACCGTGTAGACGGGGCCGCGGGTGAAGACCAGATCGGCTTCGGCCATTCGAAAGCTCCAGAGCGTGAGGCGACGGGGGGTGGGCGCCATGGAAGCGGCAAGGCCCTTTACACGTCAATGGTGTTGACGTAACGTCCCGGCCATGTCCGAACGTGTCATCCCCGAAGGCGGACGCCGGCGCCGCAGACCCACCAAGCAGGGGGCCGTCCTCTCGGAGCAGCTCATCGTCGAGACGGCGCTGCGTCTGGTGGCCCAGCACGGCGCCGAAGCGCTCTCCGTACGGAGGCTGGGCGCCGCGCTCGGCGCCGACCCGAGCGCGCTCTACCGCTACTTCCGCAACACCGACGCCCTGCTCCTCGCCCTCGCGGACGAACTGATCGGCAGGGCCCAGGAGGGCTGGGAGGCGACCGGGGACTGGCGGGAGGACCTGCGGTCGATGGGCCTGCGGATCCACGCCTGCTACCTGTCCCACCCGCAGGCCGCCGTCCTCGGCGCCTACCGGACCACGGGACGCCTCCACGAGACCCGGGCCGTCGAGCGGATCGTCGGCATCCTGCGCTCGGCGGGCTTCCCCGACCCGCTCGCCGTCCGCGCCTACCACGCGTTCGTCGACCAGGCGCTGGCGTTCGCCGCCCAGGACGCCGCCGCGCTCGCGCTGCCGAAGGCCGCGCGGGAGGCGGACGAGGCGGTCTGGAACGCGGTCTACGGCAGGCTGTCGGCCGACACGCATCCGCACATCGCCGCGGTGTTCCCGCTGCTCGCCGCCGACATGCGAGGCAGCGGCTACCCGTTCGCCCTGGAGCTGACGCTGAGCGCGCTGGCGGCGATGCGGCCGGCGGCGGCCGAGGGCTGAGACCGGTCCGCCCCGGGCGGGGGCTCGTCGCGTACGGGTACGAGGAGTTGCCGGCCGGCGCCCCGGCCGGCGTCACGGACGAGGCCCTGGACGTGGCCCTGGACGTGGCGGTGCGCCCCGAGGACCCGTGCGTGATCATGTACACCTCCAGGACCACCGGCCGCCCCAAGGGAGCCGTCCTCTCCCACGGCAACATCGTCTGGAACAGCGTCAACGTCCTCGTCGACACCGATCTCACCGCCGAGGAGGTCACCCTGGTGGTGGCCCCGCTGTTCCACACCGGCGCCCTCAACATGACCTGCCTGCCCACCCTCCTCAAGGGACCTCGGCCGCACCGAGTGGCTGGAGGTCACCCAGGACCGGGTGAACACCTTCGCCGACGCCACCGACGACCACCAGCGGATCCACACCGACCCGCAGAAGGCCGCGGACGGGCCCTTCGGCGGCCCCATCGCCCACGGCTACCTCACCCTCTCCCTGATCATCCCGCTCTTCGGCGAGCTGCTCGGCATCACCGGCACGAAGTTGAGCGTCAACTACGGCCTGGACAAGGTCCGCTTCCCCGCCCCCGTCCGCGTCGGCGCGAGGATCCGTCTCCACGGCGTCGTCGGCACGGTCGAGGCGGTCAAGGGCAACGGCGTGCAGATGCCGGTCACCTTCACCGTCGAGATCGAGGGCGGTGACAAGCCGGCCTGCGTCGCCGAGGCGCTCTACCGCCACTACGCCTGACCCGCCCCACGACAGAAGGGGCTCACCCCGCCGGCCTGCGCGATGAGCCCCTTCTGTCGTGTCCCCGCCGCGCCTACGCGCCCGGGGCCGCGGCGAGCTGTGCCTCCAGGGCCGCCAGCGTCCGGTAGCAGGGCATGACCTGGGCGAGGGAGGAGTTCGGCTCGCGGCCCTCGCGGACGGCGGCGATGAACTCGCGGTCCTGGAGCTCGATGCCGTCCATCGACACGTCGACGCCGCTGACGTCGATCGGCTCGTCCTTGCCGGTGGTGAGGTCGTCGTAGCGGGCGAGGTAGGTGCCGGTGTCGCCGATGTAGCGGAAGAACGTACCGAGCGGACCGTCGTTGTTGAACGACAGCGACAGGGTGCAGATGGCGCCGTTCGCCGCGCGCAGCTGGACCGACATGTCCATCGCGATGCCCAACTCGGGGTGGAGCGGGCCTTGTACGGCGTTGGCCTGCACGATCGGCGAGCCGGTCTGGTAGGCGAAGAGGTCGACGGTGTGCGCGGCGTGGTGCCACAGCAGGTGGTCGGTCCAGGAGCGCGGCTCGCCCAGCGCGTTGAGGTTCTTCCGGCGGAAGAAGTACGTCTGCACGTCCATCTGCTGGACGGCGAACTCGCCCGCCTCGATCCGCCGGTGTACCCACTGGTGGCTGGGGTTGAAGCGGCGGGTGTGGCCCGCCATCGCGACGAGCCCCGTGCGCTGCTGCGCCTCCAGGCACGCCTCGGCGTCCGCGAGCGAGTCGGCGAGCGGGATCTCGACCTGGACGTGCTTGCCCGCTTCGAGGCAGGCCAGCGTCTGCGCGGCGTGCAGCTGCGTGGGGGTAGCGAGGATGACGGCGTCGACGTCGTCCATCGCCAGCACCTCGTCGAGGGAGGCGACGGCGCGCCCCACGCCCTGCTCCGCGGCGAACTTCTGCGCGCGGTCGAGACTGCTGCTCACGACGGCGGCCACCTCCACGCCCTCGATGCGCCGGAGCGCGGCCGCGTGCTTGGCACCGAAGGCGCCGCCTCCGGCCAGGGCGATCCTGAGGGTTCGGTCGTCGGCCATGTCAGTTCACTCCTTCGGCGGGCTCCTGGGCCCGCGGGTGGTTCTCGAGGATCAGATGGCCGACGGCCGTGTTGGACGCCGGCACGTGGTAGAAGCGGTGTGCGACCTCGACCCGCCCGGAGCCGTCCACGTCGCTCATCGCCCCGCGGGCGATCAGCCACATCACCAGCTCGATGCCCTCCGAGCCGGCTTCCTCGACGTACTCCAGGTGCGGGACCTGCGCCAGGCCGGCCGGGTCGGCGATCAGCCGGTCGAGGAAGGCGTTGTCCCACTCCCGGTTGATCAGACCGGCGCGCGGTCCCTGGAGCTGGTGGCTCATGCCGCCGGTGCCCCACACCTGGACCTTCAGCGGCCTGTCGTACGACTCGATCGCCTTGCGCAGCGCCTGACCGAGCCGGAAGCACCGGGCGCCCGAGGGCACCGGGTACTGCACCACGTTGACGTGGAAGGGGATGACCTTGCACGGCCACCTCTCGACGTCCCCGAACAGCAGCGACAACGGCACGGTCAGGCCGTGGTCGACGCTCATCTCGTTGGCGAGCGTGAGGTCGAAGTCGTCCCTGATGAGCGAGTGCGCGATGTGCGCGGCCAGGTCGGGGTCGCCCTCGATGCCGGGGACGGGGCGGGGCCCGTACCCCTCGTCGGCGGTGGCGTAGGCCGCGCCGGTGCCGAGGACGAACGTCGGGATCAACTTCAGGTCGAAGGCGGACGCGTGGTCGTTGTAGACCAGGAAGATCACATCGGGCAGGTTGTCCCGCTCCCACTCCTTGGAGAACGCGTACCCGTCGAAGACGGGCCTCCAGTACGGCTCTTCGGTCTTGCCGTGGTCCATCGCGGCGCCGATGGCCGGGACGTGGGAGGTGAAGACCGCGCCGGTGACGGTGGCGTGCTCGGCGGGCGGCGCCTGGCGGGCGTGCGCGGCCTCCAGGACGGCGTGGTCGATGCGGTTGCCGTCGACGGAGCGGCCGCCGCCGACCATCATGGCGCGGTACTCCGCCTCGGTCATCCCGGTCATCGAGCCCGCCATCTGCTGGAACGAAAGGCCCAGCGTGGCACCCCACTTGGCGAGGAAGTAGATGTTCCCGCCCTCGTCCATGGCGGCGTTGAGGTCGCGGTCGAGCAGCGCCCGCTTCTGTTCCTCCCGCAGCGGCCACGCGTCCAGGTAGGCGCGCTCGTCGGCGAGGTACAGCGCGCGGTTCTCCGCCGTCATCAGCGACATGCAGAACTGGTTGAGGTGGTAGCCCTTGGCGGACTGTTCGGTGTCGAAGATCGTGGTGCCCGGCACCAGCTTGTAGGTCTTGTCCAGTGACATGGTGGCCTCCGGCCGTGGGCGGGTCAGCCGGCGTCCGGCCAGTACAGGCGCATGGGGTTCGCGACGAGGAGCCTGTGTTGCAGGTCCGGCGACGGTGCGATGTGCGGGATGAAGTCGACGAGCAGACCGTCGTCGGGCATGTGGGAGACCAGGTTCGGGTGCGGCCAGTCCGTGCCCCACAGCACCCGGTCGGGGAACTCCCCGACCACGCGCCGGGCGAACGGGACGACGTCGCGGTACGCCGCCCGCTCGCCGTCGAGGGCCGGCGGGCCGCTCACCGTCAGCCGCTCCGGGCAGGTGACCTTGCACCAGACGTCGGGCCGGGCCCGCATGAAGTCGAGGAACGCCTCGAACTCGGGGCCGTCCGGGTCCTCGGAGGTGTCCGGCCGGCCCATGTGGTCGACGACCAGCGGCGCCGGTACGGACAGGAGGAACTCCCGCAGGCCGGGCAGGTCGGCGGCCTCGAAGTAGACGACGACGTGCCAGCCGTACGGGGCGATCCGCCCGACGACGTCCAAGAGGTCCTGCCGCGGCGCCGCGTCGACGAGCCGCTTGACGAAGTTGAACCGCACGCCGCGCACCCCCGCCTCGTGCAGCTCGCGCAGCTCCTCGTCGGAGACGTCGGGCCGTACCGTCGCCACGCCCCGGGCCCTGCCCCCCGAAGCCCGCAGGGCGTCGAGCATCGCGCGGTTGTCGGCGCCGTGGCAGGTCGCCTGGACCACGATGTTCCGGGCGAAGCCCAGGTGGTCGCGCAGCGCGAAGAGCTGGTCCTTCGACGCGTCGCAGGGGGTGTACTTCCGCTCCGGCGCGTACGGGAACGCGGCGCCCGGCCCGAAGACGTGGCAGTGCGCGTCGACGGCGCCCTCGGGCAGCCGGAAGCGGGGGCGGCTCGGACCGGCGTACCAGTCCAGCCAGCCGGGGGTCTTCTCGAAACGCGGCGTCACCGTCATCGTCCTCAGTCCTCGTAGCGCAGGCCGAGCGCGGCCAGCGGCGCGCGCATGCCGTACAGGTCCAGTCCGAGCTCGCCGTCGCGGAACCGGGCGCGCTTGCCCTCCTCGGCGGCCTCGCGCCGCGCCGCCGCGGCGGCGACCTCGGCGGCCCGCTCGCGGGGCACCACCACGACGCCGTCGCGGTCCGCCGCGACGACGTCGCCGGGCCGGACGAGGGCGTTGGCGCAGACGACCGGGACGTTGACGGAGCCGAGGGTGGCCTTGACCGTGCCCTTGGCGTTGACCGCCCGGGAGAAGACGGGGAAGTCCATCTCCTCCAGCTCGGCCACGTCGCGCACGCCGCCGTCGATGACCAGGCCCCGGCAGCCGCGTGCGCGGAAGGAGGTGGCGAGCAGTTCACCGAAGAAGCCGTCCTCGCTCTCCGTCGTGCAGGCCGCGACCACCACGTCGCCCTCCTGGATCTGCTCGGCGGCGACGTGCAGCATCCAGTTGTCGCCGGGCTGGAGCAGCACGGTCACCGCCGTGCCGCAGAGCCGGGCCCGGGTGTGGACGGGGCGCAGGTAGGGGCGCATCAGGCCGGCCCGGCCCATCGCCTCGTGGAGGGTCGCGACGCCGAACGCCGACAGGGCGGCGACGTCCTGCGGGTCGGCGCGGGTGATCGCGGTGTGGACGACACCGAGCCGGGTGTGTTCCATGTGTCCTTCTCCTGGGTGGGTGAGGCAGTGGTTCGGTGGGGCAGTGGTTCGGTGGGTCAGCGGCGGCCGGCCGCGGCGAGGCGGGCCGCGAGGCGGGGGTAGACCCGCAGGGCGTTGCCCGCGTAGACGGCGGCGCGCTCCGCGTCCGTCAGGTGCGCGGTGGCGTCCACGTACCGCTTCGTGTCGTCGAAGTGGTGACCGGTGCACGGGTCGACGTCGCGGACCGCGCCGATCATCTCGCTGGCGAAGAGGACGGACCGGCTGGGGATCACCCGGGTCAGCAGGTCGATGCCGGGCTGGTGGTAGACGCAGGTGTCGAAGAAGACGTTGTCGAGCAGCGCTTCCGGGTCCGGCCTGCCGAGCGCCATCGCCAGGCCGCGGAACCGTCCCCAGTGGTACGGGACGGCGCCGCCGCCGTGCGGGATGACGAACCGGAGGGTCGGGAAGTCGGCGAACAGGTCGCCCTGGACCAGCTGCATGAACGCCGTGGTGTCCGCGTTGAGGTAGTGCGCGCCGGTGGTGTGGAAGGCGGGGTTGCAGGAGGTGCTGACGTGGATCATCGCGGGGATGTCGTACGCGGCCATCGCCTCGTAGAGCGGGTACCAGCTGCGGTCCGTCAGAGGCGGCGCGGTCCATCTGCCGCCCGACGGATCCGGGTTGAGGTTGACGCTCACCGCCCCCAGCTCCTCGACCGCGCGGCGCAGTTCCGGCAGGCAGGTCCCCGGGTCGGCGCCGGGGGACTGGGGCAGCATCGCACCCATCGCGAACCGGTCGGGGTAGAGGCTGCTCACGCGGTGGACGAGGTCGTTGCAGATCCGCGCCCACGTCGAGGAGACCCGGAGGTCGCCGACGTGGTGGGCCATGAAGCTGGCCCGCGGGGAGAAGACCGTGAGGTCGCTGCCGCGTTCGTCCATGAGCCGCAGCTGGTTGCCCTCGACCGCCTGCCGCAGCTCGTCGTCCGTGATGACCAGGTCGTCGGGGTCGGGTGCGTCCGCGGGGGAGCCGACGGCCGCGACCTGCCGGTCCCGCCAGCGCGCCAGCTGGGGCGGAGCCGTGGTGAAGTGACCGTGACAGTCGATGATCATGAGGTCTCCTGGGAGTCGTCCGGGTCAGCCCTGGGAACCGACGGGCCAGCCGGTGTACTGCTCCGCGAGATAGGTGCGCCCGGCGCGGGTGCCCACCACGTTGTCCAGCTCGCCGAGCTGGAGCCGCAGGTCGAAGGCAGAGCCGCCCGGCGCGGTGTGCAGCAGCTGCGTCATCCAGTGGGAGAAGCTCTGCGCGCGCCACACCCGTTGCAGGGCGCGCGGCTGGTAGTGGTCGAGCGCGGCCGCGCCCGCCGGTCCGAGCGCCCGCAGGAGTACCTCGGTCAGCACCTTCACGTCGTGCAGCGCGAGGTTGAGCCCGCGGGCGCCGGTCGGCGGCACGGTGTGGGCGGCGTCGCCGGCGAGCGCCATCGCACCCCAGCGCATCGGCTCCTGCACGAACGAGCGGAACCGCAGCACCGTCTTCTCCAGGACCGGACCCTCCGTGAGCCGGAAGCCGTCCTCGCCGGCCACCCGCGCCTGGAGCGTCTCCCAGATGCGGTCGTCGGGCCAGGCGTCGGCGGATTCGCCGGGGGAGCATTGGAAGTACATCCGCTGCACGGTCTCGGTCCGCTGGCTGATGAGCGCGAACCCGTGTGCGGAGTGGGCGTAGACGAGCTCCGGCGCGCTCGCCGGCGCCTCGGTCATGATGCCGAACCAGGCGAAGGGGTACTCCTTGCCGTACCGCGTGCGCCGGTCCTCGGGCACGAGGTCGCGGCACATGCTGCGCGATCCGTCCGCGCCGACCACGTACCGCGCGCGGATCTCGTGCCGCGAGCCGTCGGCGGCGGTGTACCGGACGCGCGGAGCGGTGGTCGTGACGTCGAGGACCTCGGTGTCGCGGACACCGAAGTGGACGGCGCCGCCGTCGCGTTCGCGCGCGTCGGCCAGGTCGACGAACACCTCGGTCTGCGGGTAGAGCCAGACGGACGCTCCGACCAGGTCCTCGAAGTCGATGCGGTGCGACCGGCCGCCGAACCGCAGCTCGACGCCCTCGTGTTCGTGGCCCTCGCGCAGGATCCGGTCGCTGACGCCGGTCTCGACGAGGTCCCGGGCCGCATCGGCCTCCAGGATCCCGGCCCGCTGGGTCGTCTCGATCTCCCGGCGGGTACGGGTGTCGAGCACGATCGTGTCGACTCCGGCGCGGCCCAGTCGGTGCGCCAGCATCAGGCCCGCCGGGCCGGCGCCGATGACTGCGACGGGAACCGAGGCAACGGTGTCGACGACGGCGTCGGCCATGGGATCTCCTGAGCAACGGTGAACGTTCCGGGACACGTCGAACGGTGACACCCACGGCACCGGCCGGTCTCGGGCGTTTCCGCCAGGCGGAAGCCCGGGGCGCCGGCGAGGAGATCAGGCGGAGGGGCGGGTACGCCGGCCGAGCTCGTCGGAGATCCCGTACGCCGCCCTCAGCAGCGGTTCGCGCAGCCCGCGCACACGGCCCGCACCGCGCGCCGTGATCACGATCCCCAGCGTGGCGCTGACCGGCCCGTTGCGGCCGATCCGTACTGGGGCGGCCACCGCGACCGTGCTCTCGGAGAGCTGCCGGTCGCTGACGAAGACCTGTTCGCGGCGGATCCGGTCCAGCTGCGCCCGCAGCGTCTTCGGGTCGGTGACCGTGTGCGGGGTCCAGGCCCGCAGAGGGGAGGCGAGGACCTCCTCCTGGATGTCGGCCGGCGCGTGGGCCAGCAGGACACGCCCCATCCCGGTGGAGCCGATCGGGAAACGGGTCCCCACCGTGGTCAGCAGCTCCACCGACCGGTGCCCGGCGATCCGCTCGACGAACACGAGCTCCGTGCCTTCGCGCACCGCGAGTTGGACGTTCTCGTGCGTCGCCTCGTAGAGGTCCTGCATGAACGGCAGCGCCACGTCACGCAGGATCTGGGTGCGCGGGCATCCCGAGGCGATCTCCCAGAGCCGCAGCCCGACGTGCCACGACCCGTCCTCGCCGCGCTCCAGCGCACCCCATCCCGCCAGCTCGGTGACCACCCGGTGCGTCGTGCTCAGGGCCAGGCCGGTGCGCTGGGCGATCTCCGACAGGGTCTGCGAGGGGTGCTCGCGGTCGAAGGCCGCGAGGACCTCCAGGACCTTTCCTGCTGCTGTGCTCCGGGTTTCGCTCACGCGGGCAGTCTCGCAAACCGGCGTTGAGCGGCCCCCACCGAGCGCCGTACCCTCTGCCGGACACCAAGGAGGCGACATGAACAGGGTGATCTCCGGCCTGTCCTCGATGGCGACACGACCGCTGCTGGCCGAGCTGTCCGAGCAGATCCGGCTGGAGCACGGACTCACCGTGCGGTTCGAGGCCGCCGGCGGCGTCGAGATCGCGCGGCGCGTGCGCGAGGGCGCCCGGGCCGATCTGCTCGTGCTCGCGGAGGGAGCGCTGGCCGCGCTGGAGAAGGAGGGACACCTGCTGGCGGGCACGGCCCGAGCGCTGTGGACCTCCCAGGTCGTCGCCGCCGTACCCGAGGGCTCACCGGTTCCGGTGCTCGACTCGGAATCCGACCTGCGGGCCCTGCTGCGGTCCGCGAAGAGCATCGCCTACTCCACGGGTCCCAGCGGGACGGCCCTGCTGGACCTGATCGGCCGCCTGGGCCTCGCCGACGCGCTCGCCGGCCGGCTCGTCCAGGCACCGCCGGGCGTGCCGGCCGGAAGCCTGCTGTTCTCGGGCCGGGCCGATGTGGCGTTCCAGCAGCACAGCGAGCTGATGGACCTGCCGGGCGTGGTCATCGCCGGACCGCTGCCGGGGGACAGCGCCCTACACTCGACCTTCGGCGGCGGCGTACTGGCCGGCGCCTCCCAGCCGGGCCCCGCCCTTGAGGTCCTCGATCTCCTCGGCTCCGACCTGGGCTCCAGGGCCGCGCGTGCCAGGGGCATGCGGGCTCCGGGGGTTTGAAGGGCCCAGGGGCTCAGGGGCAACTCGACGGGGACCTCGCACCACCGACCCCCCCAGGCTGACAGGTGGGACGGCTGAGGGGCGGCTCCCGTGGATCCGGGGCCGCCCCTGCTTCGCCTGCCCGTTCCGCCGGGCTCACCGCGTGACGGTCAGCGCGTGACCTGGCGGTTGAAGACGGCGCGCGAGCGCAGGTACCCGACCAGGGCGAGCCCGGTGCACCAGGCGAGGGCGAGCCAGCCGTCGTGGCCGATCGGCGTGCCGAGCAGCAGGCCGCGCAGGGTCTCGTTGATCGGCGTGAAGGGCTGGTACTCGGCGAACCAGCGCAGGACCGTCGGCATGGACTCCGGGGTGACGACCGCGCTGCCGAGGAAGGGCAGGAAGGTCAGCGGCATCGGGGCGTTGGACGCGGCCTCGATGGTCTTGGCGCCCAGGCCCATCGCGGCGGTCATCCAGCTCAGGCCGAAGGAGAGGAAGAGGAGCAGGCCGATGGCGGCGATCCACTCGACGGGCGAGGCGTCGGGGCGGAAGCCCACCGCGAAGGAGGCGCCGATGATCAGGAGGAGGATCGCCGCGGCCTGGATGACGCTCGCGAACACGTGGCCGGTGAGGATGGATCCGCGCGAGATCGACATCGTACGGAAGCGGTTGACGATGCCTTCCGTCATGTCGGTGCAGACCGAGATGGCGGTCGTGATGGCGCCGGAGGTCACGGCCATCAGGATGATGCCGGGCACCACGTAGTTGGTGTAGTCGCCGCGGCTGGGGCCCGCTCCGATGCCGGTGCCGAGCGCGCCGCCGAAGACGTACACGAAGAGCAGCAGCATCACGATCGGCATCATGACGATCATGACCGTCATCGACGGGTAGCGCAGCATGTGCTTGAGGTTGCGGCGCAGCATCGTCATGGAGTCGCGCAGCGCGTACGAGCGGCTCGGCTTGCGGGACGCGGCGGGGGCGGGGGCGAGGGTGACGGTGCTCATCGGTTCGACTCCTTCTGGGCGGTCGCGGAGGTGGTGGTGGCGGAGGCGTGGGCTGCGGCGGCAGATGTGTTCTGACGGCCCGTGAGGGTGAGGAAGACGTCGTCGAGGTCGGGCGTGTGCACCGTGAGCGACTCGGCCTGCACCCCGGTGGTGTCGAGGACGTCGAGGACGGCGCGGAGACTGGCGACGGAGCCGTCGCTGGGGATCCGCAGGGTGAGCGACTCGTCGTCGCGGGTGGCGACGCCGAAGACGCCGGCCGCCGTGTCGAAGTGGGCCTCGTCGGCGAACCGGAGGCGGACGTGGCCTCCGGGGATCCTGCGCTTCAACTCGTCGGCGGTGCCTTCGGCGACCAGCTTGCCGTGGTCCAGCACCGCGATGCGGTCGGCGAGTTGGTCGGCCTCCTCCAGGTACTGCGTGGTGAGGAAGATGGTCACGCCCTGTTCCGCGACCAGGTCCCGGATGAGCTCCCACATCACGCGGCGGCTGCGCGGGTCGAGGCCGGTGGTCGGCTCGTCGAGGAAGATGATCCGCGGCCGGCCGACCAGGGTCATCGCCAGGTCGAGCTTGCGGCGCATGCCTCCGGAGAAGGTGGCGACGTTCTTACGGGCGGCCTCGGTCAGCTCGAACCGTTCCAGGAGGTCGGCGGCCCGACGGCGGCCCTCGCGCTTGCTCAGGTGGTGCAGGTCGGCCATGAGGAGCAGGTTCTCCTCGGCGGTGAGCAGTCCGTCGACGGCGGCGAACTGTCCGGTGACGCCGATCTGGTGGCGTACGGCCTCGGCGTCGGTGGCCAGGTCGTGGCCCGCGATCCGCGCCTCGCCGCCGTCGGCGGTGATCAGCGTGGAGAGGATCTCCACGGTGGTGGTCTTGCCGGCGCCGTTGGGGCCGAGCAGGGCGAAGACCGTGCCTTCGGGGATCCGGAGGTCGATCCCGTCCAGCACGACCTTGTCGCCGTACGACTTGCGCAGGCCGGTCGCGGAGATCGCGGCTGCTCGCGTGGGGGTGGACACCTGGGTCGCGGTGTTCATGGTGGGCGGGCCCTTCTGATCGGGGAGTCCGGGGCGGAGGGGAGCGGAGGCCGGTGGGCCGGGCAGAGCCGGCCATGGCGGGACTGGCGCAGCTTTGGCGCCATGCTCGGGGCCAGTGCCGTGCTCGTGTCTCCATGATGGCACATCAATGGCGCCATGGCGAGCAAAAATGGCGCCACTCTTGTGTGGGGTGCTGCGCTGTCCCGCCTGACCTGCGGCATGGCCGCCCACGCGAAGGCGCCCCCGTGCCGGTGGGAACCGGTACGGGGGCGCCATGGTGGTGCCATGTGGGGGCTTGCTCGGACGGGTGCGGGGAGGGGCGCTCCCCGGGACTGCCGGATCAGGCGCGGCGGATCACGATGTCGCCGGCGCTGGTGCGGCCGCGCACCTCGACCGTCTCCTCGGACCCCTCGGGGCCCTGCGCCGCCCCGAGCTCATTGCGGACGCGCCCGGCCGTGGACCGTACGTCCAGCCAGGCCGCGGACCCCTCGGCGATGCCGATCTCCAGCCCTCCGGCCGCCGTCTCCAGGGTGATCCGCCCGCGGACCACCGAGGCGAGCCGGATGGAGCCGCTCGCGGACTTGGCCGTGACGGAGGAGTCCGCGTGCAGGACGCTGATCGGCCCGTTGGACGAGCGGACCGTCAGGTCTCCGCGGATCTCCCCGATCGCGGTCTCGCCGTTGAGGTTCTTGATGGTGGCCGTGCCGTCGGCCCGGCCGACCCGCACCCGCCCCGACCCGTGGATCTCGACCTCACCCGTCGCGCGGTCCACGAGGACGTCCCCGTGCGTGGTCTTCAGTCGTACGGCCGCGGCCTCCTCCAACTGGATGTCGCCGGTGGCCGTCGTCACGTCGCAGTTGCCGAAGCGTCCCTCACCGATGAAGTCGCCGAGGCCGGTGGCGCCCTTCAGGTCCGAGCCCGCGGGCAGTTCGACGGTCACGTCGACCGAGCCGATCTTGCCGAAGGGCGAGCGCTTCTTGGGGCCTTTGAGGACGAGGACCCCGCCCGCGCAGGTGACCTTGGTGTCCTCGGCGGCCAGTACGTCCTGCTTGTTGCCGGGGTCGCTCGGCGTCACCTCGACCACGGTGTCGGTGCGCTTGCTCGCGACGAGCCGGAACCGCCCGAAATCGAACTCGAGGGTGGCGGAGAGGGGCTCGGGGGTGGCGAAGGTGGGCATGGCTGAGCCGTCCTTTGGCTGAGGGCTGAGGGCTATGGATGCGGTCGCTGTGGGCGCTGTGGCGGGGGGTACGGAGGCAGTGCGGGTGGGTGGACTACCGCACCCAGCCGGTGAACCCCTGCCCGGCCGCGGGCGTACGGCCGGTGGAGCCCTGTCCGGCCGCGGACGCGCGGCCCGTGCCGCCCGTCCCGCGGTCCGCCGTGGGCTCCAGGGCGGCGGCGACGGCGCGGACGAGCCAGGCGTTGACGGAGAGCCCCTCGCGGCCGGCGGCCTCTTCGACCCGGACCTTGAGCTGGGCGGGCGGGCGGAAGTTGATGCGGGAGGTGGCGCCACCGTCCTCGAAGTCCACCGACGCCGGCGGCGGGGGCGTGGGCGTGGGCGCCGGCGGCGGCGCCGGGGCGTCGAAGGTCTCCGCTGCGGGCGGGGCCGTGACCACGAACTCCGGGTCGAGCCCCCGCAGTCGTACGTGGACCGACCCTGGCGCCAGGTCGCGGGTGACCTCGTCCATCGCGTCGGACAGGGCGTTCAGCAGGGTGAGCCGGGCGGCCGATTCCAGCTGGGCGGTGAGCCGCTCGGCCAGGGCGAGTGCCTCGCTGCCGCCTGCTTCGGCGGCCACGCCGAGTTCGTGCCGCAGGTTGTCAACGTAGGGAGTGAGGTCCATAGCGCAAGCATGGCACCATCGTGGCGCCATGGCAAGTCGCATGGCGCCACAAGGGTGGCGGGCGACCGCTGTGGCGGCCGCCCGGAGTCGGGGAGCACGATGGAGAGGTCCGGACGACCCGCCCCGCTGGAGAAAGTCGTGGTGCTCATGACTGACCACGCCCACCCACTCGGCAGACGGCCCCTGGCCCGGGCGGCGGCCGCAGCCGCACTGGCGGTCGGCGCCCTCCTCCCCGTCCCCGGCTTCGCCCCGGCCCCGGGCCCGGCCCAGGCGCAGACCCGGACGGTCGCCGCCCCGGCCCAGAGCCGGTACGACCGGATCACCCTTCAGGCGCTCGACGACATCGTGAACGGCACCTACACCGCGGCCACGGCCCACTTCGACCCGAGGCTGGCCAAGCTGCTGCCCCCGGACGCCCTCGCCGAGGCCTGGGAGACCTACCAGGACGAGTTCGGCCGCTACCGGTCACACGGGGACCCCCAGGACGTCGCCTTCGGCGAGTTCACCGTCGTCAACGTGCCCCTGCGCATGGAACGCGGGCCCGGCGAGTTCCGCGTGACCTTCCATCCGGACGGAAGCATCGCCGGCCTGCTGTTCCTCAAGCCGGGCGTGCCGATCTCGTAGCCGCCCGTTCCGGCGCTGACCGTCCGGTGTCCGGGCTCACCGCTCTTCGTCCGCAGGAACCGGCATCTCCTCATGGCTCGGGGTGATGAATTCGGGCAGTCGGTACCCGAGCTCCTTCAGCCGAAGGGTGATGGCATGGGGGGACGCCTTCGTGGCATGAGCGGCTTTCAGGATGTGAGCGGGGTGGACCGGAACGGCATGGTGGAGCCAGGGGGCTACCGCGTCCAGATCGCGGCTGAGGATCCGGAGGTCGTCCGGCTCGGGAAGAGGCAGGAGCAGGGGGTGTGTGCGCAGGCCGAACTGCGTCAGCCGGTCGATGATGTGGTCGACGGTGCGACCGGTCGTGGAGGCGGCCTGCACGAGGTGAGCGGGATCGACCTCTTGGGTGACGTCCAGCCAGGGTGTTCGTCCCGTGCTCGTCAAGCTGAGGAAGAGCAGGTCGTCGGGTTGGTGTGGTGGCATCGGATGCGAGGGTGTGCGGTAGCCGAGCTCGGTCAGGCGGCTGATGATGTGCTGGGTGGTGTGTCTGGTCGTGGTCGCCGCTTGGATGATGTGAGCGGGGTGCACCGGTAGGCCGGGGTCGAGCCAGGGGCCCTCACCTGTGAGGTTCTCGCTGACGATGCGCAGGTCGCCCGGTTCGAGCTGCGGAAGGGGTGAGGCGTGCGTGGGGATGCCGAACTTCTCCAGCCGGGCGGTGACTTCGCCGGTGGTCATGGCCGCCGCGTCGGCGGCCCGGACGATGTGAGGGGCACTGACGGTGTGCTCGGGGTTGAGCCAGGGGCCCTCCCCGTCCAGGTCACGGCTGAGGATCAGCAGGTCGCCCGGTTGGTGTGGTGGCATGGGACGGGCGGGCGTGCGATAGCCGAGCTCCGTCAGCCGGTTGGCGACGCTGTCGGTGGTGCGCCCCGTCTTGATCGCCGCTTGGATGATGTGAGCGGGGTGCACCGGTTGGCCCGGGTCGAGCCAGGGGGCGCCTCCCGTGGCGTTCTCGCTGATGAGACGGCGGTCATCAGCCTCAAGTCGCGGCAGGGGTGAGTCGGGGGTCGAGAAGCCGAGGTGGTTCAGGCGGGCGGTGACCTCCTCGAGGGTCCGTCCGGTCCTGGCGGCGGCCTCCGCGATCAGCCCGATGCTCACCTGGGAGTCATGGAAGAACACTGACCCGATCCAGTACCGATTCGGCCTCGCGGTCTCCCACGTCGGGATCAGAAGGAAGATGTCGGACGGTACCGGGAGAACCGGGGTGGGGGGCCTTGGGGCAGCGAACCCAGGGAAGAGACCCGCGCTGGTCAGGGCCTGCACCCTGAAGTTGTCGACCCGCGGGTTCCTGCCGCGAAGTGACCAGACGTCCTCCTCCTCGGAGGCCGGATGCATGGAGGCGTCCTCCGGGAAGTATCCGCATGCGGTGATGTCCACCTCCCGACCCGCGATGCGCCACGGGGTGAAGCGGACCCGCACCGCTTCCGCGAAGATCTCGTCGGCGAGCCCCGGGCTTTCGTCGAGGACGCGGCCGAGCCAGCCGTGCCGGAACACGGAATCCTTCGCGTCGAGCAGAGCGGGAATCTCTTGCCGCAGCAGCCGCTCGATCTCAGCGGTGTCCGGGTCGATGATCCGCCGCCGGTCCACGGTCAGCCGGGGCGTATGCTCCCCCGACAGGTTGACCACTGCCCCGAAGCGGCGTTCGCCGGCCCACAAGCCGTCGGCCAGGACCGCCCCGGAGGTACTGCACCACCACACCGCGGGTGTCGAGCAGGCCACGGTCACCACCCCGTCCTTGCGCACGGCGTCCGGGTGGTGGGGATCGAACGCCCCCAGCGGAGCCGCGTAGGACAGGACGTTCGCCTCCCAGCGCTGGTCGTCGCCCCGGTCGTCCTCCGCCGTGACCTCGAACTCGGACAGCCACAGGATGCGGCGCAGGACGTCGACGCAGGACACGACCTCCGACGACCGGAGCCTGAGCCGTACGCTGGTGTAGGCGTCGGAGCAGCGCTCCAGACGCTGGATGCGGAACAGGGAGCCGGGCCCGGCGATCTCGACCCGCAGGTGCTCGTCGGGCAATCCGTCGGGGGTCAGGCGGCAGGTGGTGACGGTGATGTCGTCCGCCAGCATGAAATAGCTGAGCACACCCACGCCGAACTGGCTGTTGGGGTACATGAAGATGCCGTGGTCCTCCCACCGCGCATGCTCCTCGATGTACTCCGGAAGGTCCGCGAAGCGCATGCCGGCGTGGGAGAAGACCTCTCGGAGCTCGACCTCTCCCATGCCGATGCCGTTGTCACGGCACTCCAGGTACGGGCCCGCCTCGTCGACGCCCTGACGGAAGGTGATCCTGCCGCGGTACGGCGCCGGCTGGGAGCCGGTGGCCCGCAGGTACTTCGTCCGGGCTTCGCGGTAGCGGCACGCGTCCAGGGCGTTTTGGTAGAGCTCCCGGATGGCGAGGGCGGGATCCCCGTACAGCTCCTCGCCCATCAGTAGTTCCTGGATGCGGTCGTCGGCCAGCCGGAAACGCAGTTCGGTCGATTCGTAGGCGCAGCGGCCGTTCGCCTCGGCCGCCGGGGTGACCTGCTCGGCGGTGACGTGGCGCGGCAGGTTGCGCAGCAGGGTCGGCTGCTTCTCGTCCCCGGTGCGCATGTCGATCCGGGCGAGGAGGGCGTCGAGCGCGGCGGCGTGCTGGCGCAGGCCGAGATCGACGGCGAGGTGGCTGCAGGTGGCGCTCAGCACCCGGGTGCGGCCGCTCGATTCCCAGCGGAAGCCGTCCAGGGTGCGGTGCAGACCCGGCAGGTCCACCGCGTAGCCGATGCCGATGTGGTCCACCAGCATCTCGGGCAGGGCGATCGGGTCGATGGCGAAGCGGTGGGCGATGCGCAGCAGTTCCGCCAGCTCGTGGGCCCGGACCCGCTGCGCCGTCTGCGCCACTCCCATGTTCCGGGGCCTGGCCGCGGCCTCCTCGGGCAGCCCCGGGAGCCGGGGTGCACGCAGGAGCTGGGCCAGCAGCCGGGGCTCCAGCACGTCCTCCACGAGCCGCCGCTCCCTCGGAGGGCACTTGCCCAAGGGGACCGCCAGCCGGTCCAGCAGCGCCTCCACGGAGGTGGGGTCGTACAGCCGTGCCTGCCGGACGAGCCACCGGTGGAAGAACCACCAGCCGATCGCGTCGGACGCGTCGCGGTCCTTGCTCCGCAGTGCCTGGCGCACCAGCCGGGGCTGGCGCCGCAGGAACAGCTCGTAGCTGCGCCGGGCCGGGGAGGTGTTCTCGGCGTCGGCGAGGTTGGTGGGGTCGATCGCCCCGTAGCGGCTGGAGTTGTGCTTCCAGAACGCGGCGTGCAGGTACGGGTGCGTGACGAGGAGGAACACCTCCGCGGCGGAGAGCTCCAGCTCCGACGGGCGCAGACTGCTGTCGAGGAGCAGGCTGTCGGTCCACTCGGCCAGCCGGTCGGTGAAGGACAGCGACTGCCACGGATCACCGGTGAGCGCGGCACCGTCCCGCTCCGTCGTGAAGGCGGCCCGCGCGGTTAGGGCGGTGGCGGTGTCGCGCAGCAGGGACAGCCCCCGCTCGTCGGCGACGAAGTTCCACAAAGGGTGGTCCCGTGCCGCCGTCACCCACTCGTGCTCCTCGGACGCGCAGGCGCCCGCGTACCCGAAACCGCCGTCCGGGCCACCCGTGTAGGCGCGGTTGCGGGCGAGCACGATCTGGTGGCCGAGGTCGCGGGTGCTCATCCTGGGCTGGGGGACCCGCAGGCCCTCGACCGTCCTGCCCTGCAGTCGCGTGTGCAGGGCGTTGAAGACGTCGGTCATGGTGAGGTCGGGAAGGTGCTCGCCGCGGCGCCCGCCGGTCAGCTCGCCGCTGAGCCCCTCGCGTAACAGCCCGATCAGTTCCATGGTGAAGACGCTGCCGTCCGGTAGGCACAGGGAGCGCTCCGTCTCCGCGGCCGAGGTCAGGACGCAGGCGCCGGTGATCTCCATGTCCAGCTGCGTCGGCGTCTGTTCGTCCGACATGGACAGGGCCCGGCCGCTGAAGCAGCAGTCGATGATGACCACTTTGCGCCGCGCGGCTGACCCCGAGACGACCTCGCGGATCTCGTTGTACTTCACCGAGTGATAGGGGCGTTGGGCGCTGGAGTCCCGCGTCGCGAGGAGGAACGAGCGGTGGCGGCCGCCGAAGTGCCCGTGGCCCGCGTAGTAGACCAGCAGGAGATCGGTGGCCTCCGTCGCGGCGTCGTACAGGGCGTCCAGCAGCTGCTGTTGCGTCCCGTCGGGCGGTACGACGGTGCAGTCCTCCTCCGTCAGGGCGCTGACCCCGTCGCCGGTGAGCAGCCGGCAGAGGGCCGGCACGTTGTGCCGGACGCCGTCGAGGGGGGACAGCTCGCGGAACTCGTGGACGCCGAACAGGACGGCTCGCGAGCGGCCGGCTTCGGAGGTCACTCGTCCGTTCCCGTGGGCCAGTCGTCGTTCAGGCGCCGCAGCAGGTCGGTCAGTTCCTCCGACGACAGGTGGCCGATGTCCACCGTGCTGTCGCCGTGTACGAGAGTCTGTCCGCCGCCGGCCTCGTCGTCGGCGCCGGGACCCTGCTCGTCACCCTTCACGGAACGCCAGGTCGCGTACGCCACGGCGAAGTTGGCCATCTCGACACCGTTGCCGAGGATGACGTCAAGTGTCTCCAGCACGCCCATCGTGGGGCCGTCTCCCGCGGACGCGGACACCGGCAGCCGGGCCGTACCAGGGTCCCTGGCGAGCCACGACTGAAGGTCGACGAGTGCTTCCTCGTCGCCGTCCGCCAGAATGCGAATCTTCATTCCCCACCGTCCCGGATGGCCGAAAGCTGCAACGTGGCAGCGAGCTTAGCCAGGGCGGCGCCGCACGCCACGGGATCCGTCCATTCCAGTCCGGCGAACCGGCTCGTGCTCCGCCGAACGCTGCCGTGCGCCCCGCGTGCGCCCGGCGCGCACCCCGACGGAACGAGCGGGGGAGGCGGGCCGGACGACGCGGGCCGGACCGCCTCCCGTCCCGGGCTCAGAGCAGCGACGAGGCGGACGGGACGACGATCCCGTACAGGTCGGCGATCGTCGCGAGTGCGCCGTGGTGGAGCTGGTCGGCGGAGAGTTCGGCGACCTCCGTCCGCAGGGGGCGGGTCGCGCAGGCGTTGGCGACCACCGTGGGCTGGTTGCCGCGCAGGAACGCGCCCTCCGCCGTGAAGGCCACGCACATGTGGGTCATGAAGCCGGCGAGGATGAGGTTCTTGTGCCCCGCCGCGTCGACGTGGGCGCCCAGGTCCGTGTCGACGAACCCGTTGGGGACGCTCTTGACGACGACCGGCTCGCCCTCCACGGGCGCCACGCTGGGGTGGATCCGGCCGATCTCCGCCCGGATGTCGTACGGGGTGCCCTCGCCGCCGTCGTTCATCACGTGGATGACCTTCGTACCGGCGCTCCGGGCCCTGGCCAGCAGCGCGGCCGCGGAATCGAGGGCGGAGCGCCACCCCGTCAGCTCCATCACGCCCCGGGTGTAGGTGTTCTGGTAGTCGATCAGGACCAGCGTCGCGTCGGTGAGGGACGCCGGGGTCGCGTCGAAGCCGTTGAGCTCACGCAGGGTCGTCGTAGCCATGGAGGTGCCCTTTTCAGGAGTCGTTCGAAAGGTGAGGGCCGCCGCGCGGTGGGTGTACCCAGAACGCTACGATCGGCCGGTCGTGTCGGCAATGTCATCCAACTTGCAGATACCGACATCGCCCGAGTGAGCGGAGACCCCTTGAGCCCCGTCCGACGCTTCATCGTCGTCGTCCTCTTCGAGGGCGTGGACCTCCTGGACGTCACGGGACCCCCGGAGGTCTTCTCCCTGTTGCAGCGCGAGATGGGTCGCGAGACGGGTGATGACGCGACGGGTTACCGGGTCGTACTGGCCGCCCGGTCCATGGACCCCGTGACCACCGCCGCCGGGGTCCGCATCCTTCCCGACGTCACCTTCGAGGAGGTGTCGGGAAGCAGCATCGACACCCTCCTGGTTCCCGGCGCGGTCACCTGCGACAGCCGGGGCCGCGTGCGCGCGGTCACCGACCCCGACGTGGTCGGCTGGGTGAAGAGACTCGCAGGCACGACGCGGCGCGTCGCCTCCGTCTGCGTCGGCGCGCACATCCTCGCCGAGGCCGGACTGCTGGACGGCAGGCGCGCCACGACCCACTGGTCGACCGCGCGGCAACTGGCCGCCGAGCACCCGGCGATCGAGGTCGACGCCGATCCGATCTTCATCCGCGACGGCCACGTGTGGACGGGCGCCGGCATCAGCGCCTGCCTCGACCTGTCACTGGCCCTCGTCGCCGACGACTTCGGTGAGGCCCTCGCGCTGCGCGTCGCCCGGCAGCTCGTGATGTACCTGAAACGGCCGAGCGGGCAGAGCCAGTTCAGCGTCCCGCTGGAGCCGCTGTCGACCACGCGGCGCATGGACGAACTGCGGCACTACGTCACGCGCAACCTCGCGGAGCCCCTCACCGTCGCCGATCTCGCCGCGGAGGTGCACGTGAGCGAGCGGCAGCTCACCCGGATCTTCAAGACCGAACTGGGCATGACCCCGGCCGCCTACATCGAGGCGGCCCGCGTCGAAGTGGCGCGCAACCAGCTGGAGTCCACGGACGCGACCCTCGAACGCATCGCCTCCACCTGCGGGTTCAACACCACCGACACCCTGATCCGGGCGTTCCGGCGCACCCTCGACACGACCCCGACCGCCTACCGGAACCGGTTCAGGTCCGCCGTCCCCGGCGGGGGTCAGGAGCCGCGTCGAACGTCCGCGTAGCGTCAGACGATGTCGGTGCGGCGCCCGCCCATCGGGATGACCAGCGGGGTGCCGGCGACCGGGCACTCGATGACCGCCGCCCGGAGGCCGAAGACCTCGTGGACCAGGTCCGGGGTGACGATCTCGGACGGCGGGCCGGCCGCGATCACCCGGCCGTCGCGCATGGCGATGAGGTGCCCGGCGTAGCGGCAGGCCAGGTTGAGCTCGTGCAGCACCATGATGACCGTGCGGCCCTCGGTGCGGTTGAGGTCCGCGACGAGTTCGAGCACGTCGACCTGGTGGGCCAGGTCCAGGTACGTCGTCGGCTCGTCCAGCAGCAGCGCCGGCGTGTGCTGCGCCAGCGCCATCGCGATCCAGACGCGCTGGCGCTGACCGCCCGACAGCTCGTCGATGGACCGGCTCGCCAGCTCCGCCGAACCCGTCGCCGCCAGGGCGGCGTCCACCGCCGCCTCGTCGGAGGAGGACCACTGGCGCCACCACCGCTGGTGCGGGGTGCGGCCGCGGGCCACCAGGTCGCGTACGGAGATCCCGTCCGGCGCGCTGGGGGTCTGCGGCAGCAGGGCGAGCCGCAGGGCGAACTCCCGCGCGGACAGGCCGGCGATGTCCTCGCCGTCCAGGTGGACGGCGCCGCCGGCCGGCTTGAGCAGCCGGGCCAGCGCCCGCAGCGCGGTGGACTTGCCGCAGGCGTTCGGCCCGACCAGCGCGGTCACCTTGCCGGCCGGGATGTCGAGGTCGAGGTCCTCGGAGACGATCCGGTCGCCATAGCCCAGGCGCAGCCCGTCCGCCCGCAGGGCGGTGGACGACAGGCCGGCGGGCGGGGTCTCGGTCAGCGGGGCGGTCATGTCAGCCTCCCTTTCCGGCCCGGTTGGTACGGGCGAGGAGTAGCAGCAGGTACGGGGCCCCCACGACGCCGGTGAGGACGCCGACGGGCAGTTCGGTCGGGGCGAGGACGAGTCGGGATCCCAGGTCGGCGAGGATGAGCAGCACCGCTCCGGTCAGCGCACTGGTCACGAGCGGGATGCCAGCGGTACCCGTGAGGCGCCGGGCGATCTGCGGGGCGCCCAGGGCGATGAAGGAGATCGGCCCGGCCGCCGACGTGGCCAGCGCGGTGAGGCACGTGGCGAGGATCAGCAGCGCGATCCGTGCGTGCCGCAGCGGGATGCCGAGGCTGCGCGCGGTGTCGTCGTCGTACTGGAGCAGCTGGTACGGGCGCGCGAGCGCGAGGGTCAGCGGCAGGAGCACCGCCAGCGCCAGCCCGGCCCACTGGACGTGTTCGTAGCCGCGGCCGTTGAGGCTGCCGGTCAGCCACACCATGGCGCGGGAGGCCTGGTCGATGTCGGCGCGGGCCAGCATCCAGCGGGTCAGGGCGATCAGGGCGCCGTTCGCGGCGAGGCCGACGAGGACGAAGCGGTAGCCGGTGATGGTGCCGTCCCGGTACGCCAGCAGGTAGATGACGACGGAGGTCAGCAGCGCGCCGGCGAGGGCCCCGAACGGGACCGCCCCGAAGGTGCCGGCGCCCGCCGCGGTGACCCCGCCGATCAGGATGGCGCCGACCGCGCCCGCCCCGGCGCCGGCCGCGATGCCGATCAGGTCCGGGCTGGCGAGCGGATTGCGGGTGACGGCCTGGAACACCGCGCCGGCCAGCCCGAACGCGGCCCCCACCAGCAGCGCCGTCAGGGCGCGCGGCAGCCGCAGCTGATGGACGATCAGGTCGGCGGCGCCGGAGCCGGTCCCCAGCACGGAGCCCAGTACGTCGGCGACGGGGATGGCGAAGGTGCCCAGCGAGACCGAGGCGATCAGCCCGGCGAACCCGGTCAGGACGAGGGCGAGCACGATGAACGCGACCCGGGGCGGCACGGCCACGCCGACGGGGCCGGCTTCGAACCGCAGGCGCCGCGCGGTCTTCACACGGCTCATCGGGTGTGCTCCTTGAGCTTGCCGCGCTTGACGAGCAGCGCGAGGAACGGTGCGCCGAGCAGCGCGGTCACCACGCCCGCCTCCAGCTCTCCGGGCCGGGCGACCATCCGGCCCACCACGTCGGCGGCGAGCATCAGCGAGGCCCCGCCCAGCGCCGAACAGGGCACCAGCCAGCGGGCGTCGGGCCCGGTGAAGGCCCGTACGACATGCGGGACGACCAGGCCGATGAAGGTCACGGGACCGGCCGCGGCGACGGCCGCACCGGTCAGCAGGACCACCGCCAGGGCGCCGAGGGCGCGGGTGGACTTGACAGGGGTGCCGAGCGAGCTGGCCACGTCGTCGCCGAGCGCGAGCGCGTTGAGCCGGCCGCTCAGCCCGATGGCGAGGGCGAGTCCGACGACGACGAACGGGAGCAGTTCCGAGCCCAGTTGCGCGTCTCGGCCGGCCAGGGAGCCCACCGCCCAGAACCGGTACTGGTCCAGGGTGCGTACGTCGAGCAGCACCAGGGTGTTGGTGCCCGCGTCGAGCAGTACGGTCACCGCCGCGCCGGCCAGGGCCAGTTTGGCCGGCGTGGCGCCGCCGTAGCCGGTGCCGCCGACGGCGTAGGCGACGAGGCCGGCCAGCGCACCGCCGAGGAAGGCGAACCAGATGTACTGGTACGAACTGGTCAGCCCCAGCATGCCGATGCTCGCGGCGACCGCGAACGAGCCGCCCGCGCTGATGCCGATCAGGCCGGGGTCGCCGAGCGGATTGCGGGTGATGTCCTGGGCCACCGCGCCCGCGGCACCCAGCGCGAGGCCGACGAGCAGCCCCAGGAAGGTGCGGGGCATGCGCAGTTCACGGACCACCACGGCGTCGCCGGCGTCACTGCCGGTTATCGCGGCCAGGACGTCGGAGAGCGGCACGGACTTGGTGCCGATCGCCAGGGAGGCGCAGACCATGACGGCCACGGTCGCGAACAGCGCCGTGAGCACCAGGGTTCGGGAGAGGACTCGGGGAGGTGGTGGAACGGCTGGGGCGTGGACCGCGGCGGCGCCGGCGGTGACGGGCTTCAGAGACACTCACACAAGGTAAGGGATGCCTAACCGAAATTCCCCCGCACCCCCCGTCTGGATTTGGCCACGAAGAGCGGCTACTCTTCACAACGCGTTTACTCAGGCAAGCCTTACCTAAGAACAACTGTTCCCTCTGGAGAACTGAGAACTGATGAACACCTTCACTCAGCGACGCCGCTCGGGTCGGTTCGCGTCTGCCGTCCTCACGGCAGCCCTGGCCCTCTCGCTGGCCGCCTGCGGTGGCAGCAGCGATGACAAGAAGTCGGCCGCCGAGTCGTCGAAGCCGTCCGCCGCCGAGTCGGCCGGCTTCCCGCGCACCGTCACCCACGACAAGGGCAAGACCGAGATCAAGGCGAAGCCCAAGCGCGTGGTGGCGCTGGACAACAGCCTGGTCGAGGCGGTCGTCGCGCTGGACGCGCCGCTGGTCGGCGGTATCGGATCGTACCGTGACCAGAAGGGCTTCCCGGCCTACCTCGGTGACGCGGTGAAGGACACCAAGGACGTCGGCCCGCTCGACAGCCCCAACCTTGAAGCCATCGCGGCCCTCAAGCCCGACCTCATCGTTTCGGCCACCGTGCGCCACGCCGACTTCTACGACCGGCTGAGCCAGATCGCGCCGACCGTGTTCGTCAAGACCACCGGCCCGATCTGGAAGGAGAACATCACCTTCCTCGGTGAGGCCCTGGGCCAGGAGGAGAAGGCCGCGGCCAAGCTGACGGCCTACCAGACCCGCGCCAAGAAGATCGGTGACGCGATCAACGCCAAGGGTGGCGGCGCCAACGGCAAGCCGACCTTCTCGGTCGTCCGCTTCGTCGACGGTCCGACGCGCATCTACCTGCCCAAGACCTTCAGCGGCATCATCCTGAACGACATGGGTCTGACGCGTCCGGAGAACCAGCGCGACGAGTCGAAGTTCAACATCGAGATCAGCGAAGAGCAGATCCAGCAGGCCGATGGTGACCACATCTTCATGACCACCTTCTCGGGCGGCGACGAGCGCAAGAAGAAGTTCCTCGCCAACCCGCTGTGGCAGCGTCTGAACGCGGTCCAGAAGAACCAGGTGCACGAGGTCGACGACTCCATCTGGATGACCTCGGTCTCCCTCCAGGGCGCCGACGTGGTCCTCGACGACCTGGCGAAGGCCTTCCAGGTGGACCCCGCCAAGTAGGCGGCGCTCCCACCCCAACGGACCGGCCCCGGTCGCGTACTTCACGAGTACGCGACCGGGGCCGGTCGTGTGATGTGGGGGATTTGATGCGGGGGGAAGAGGCGGGGCGTGAGGCGCGGGCTCGCTCAGGCCTCGCCCTCGATCCGGCGCAGCCGCTCCGCGTCGCAGGTCCGCGGGCAGGTCGCGCAGGCCCGGGCGGAGTCGAGGGTGTAGTACATGCAGCAGCCGAGCCGGGTGCGGGTCGGGTGCGGGTTGCCCCGGCGGTCGGCGAGGCGCCGGAAGTCGGCGCCGCCCGGGAAGGGCGCGATGGCGGTCGGGAGCAACTCGGTCGCCTCCCGCACCCCGTGCTCCTCCTGCCCCAGGGTGCGCCCGAGGTACCAGACGCCGGAGATGAGGTCGTCGGTGACCATGCCCCACAGGGCGTGGTCCCGGCGCCGGACCCGCGGCCCGAACGCGGCCAGCAGCGGCCGTACGTGGTCGGCGACGGCCGCGCGCAACTCTGCGCGCAGCGCCTCCTCGTCGGCCACCACCCGGACGCCCGGCAGGTGCGCCGCCGGGTCGCCGGGCAGGCAGGCGAACCCGGCCCCCGGGATGATTTCGTACGTGCCGGTCGACAGGTCCGCGCGCACCTCGCGCGGGCGGACGCGCGGGACGCGCCGCTCCAGGTACCAGGCGCCGCTCATCAGGAGGCTGACGGACCAGAGGTAGTCGTGCAGGGCGCGCGAGGCGGCGACGTCGGGGCGCGGATCGTGCCCGTGGCCCGCCCGGATGCGGGCGGCCTCGGCGGCGATGAAGGCGTCCAGGGCGCGCTGGTCCGTGGCCGGATCCGCCAACTCCGCGCCGTTGACCCAGCGTCCGGGGCGCACGTCCGCGGTCGCCACCCGTACGTCCAGCACGTCGCAGATCGCCGTGAGATGGGCGTACGTGCGTGCGAGCACGGCGGTGGCGTCCTGAGCGGGCCGTTCGGGCGACGCGACGCGCTGACGTGCGGTCATCGGTTCTCGATCATCTGCGGCACGAAAACTCCGGTACGGGAGAGTAGGTAAGCCTTACCTTAACCCAATGATCTATGATCATGGTGCACGCCGGGCCTCGTGTGTGAGGCCAGTTGAGGCTAAGGGTTGGCTAACCTAAGCTGGCGTGGCCGGCGGGTATCGGAATCCGTCGGCGCTGAGGCGTGCCGGAAAACATTCGCGCCACCCACCCCCACTGCCCAGGACTCGGAAGGGGCTCAGCCCATGCGGTTGTACCTGCTCGCACTCAACCCCACCGATTCGGTCACCGAGGGGTTCCTCCCCGCCGCGGCCCGGCTCGGCCTCGACGTCACCGTCCTCACCGACCAGCCCGAGGCGCACCGCCGCGTCGCCGGCTCGGACATCGAGGTCCTGGAGTGCGACGTCCGCGACTTCCGCGCCGTCATCAGCCGTATATCCACCCACCACACGCCCGACGCGGTGTTCACCAACAGCGATCACCTCCAGACCCAGGCGGCCCTGGCCGCCGACTACTTCGGCCTGCCCGCCAAGGACTGGCGGACCGCGCTGCGCGTCAAGGACAAGGCCCAGATGCGCCGCCACCTCGCCGCGAGCGGACTCGACACGGTGTGGTCCACGGAGCTGGCCGCCGGCCAGGACCCGGCCGGCCTCACCGCCCTCGACGTTCCCTACCCCTGCGTGGTCAAGCCCCGCGAGGGCGTCGCCAGCGAGGACGTGGTGCTGGTCGACGGACCCGAGGAACTCATCCTGCGCTGCAAGGAGATCCAGACCCGGCGGCCCCACACGCCCCTGGTCATCGAGGAGTACCTGGCCGGCGAGCTGTACACCCTGGAGACCCTCGGCGACGGACACGTCCGCCACGTCCTGAGCGGCTTCCACACCCTGCTGTCCGCACCCCCGTACTTCATCGAGGAGCGGCTGGTCTACACGCCGAACCACCCGGAACCGGTGGTGGAGCAGGTCCTCGCCCAGCTCGACGCCCTCGGCGTGGGATTCGGCGTCTGCCACACCGAATTCGTCGTCCACGAAGGACGCGCCCGCATCATCGAGGTCAACTACCGCGCCATCGGCGACCAGATGGACCTGCTCCTGACCCGGCTGCTGGACATCCCGCTCTTCGAGCACGTCCTGCGCACCCACCTGGGACAGCCGCTCCCCGCCGACCTGGGCGCGCGCACGGACGGCGCCGCCGTCGTCGACTACCCCTGCGCCCAGAGCGCCGGCACGCTCACGGCCGCGCCCGAGGCCGCCGACCTCACCGTGGACGGCGTGGAGCTGACGTACCGGCCGCTGCGCGAGGTGGGGGAGCGGCACGAGCTCTACCACACCAACCGCGACTACATCGGAGTGCTGCGGGCGATCGGCCCGGACCAGGAGACCGTGGAGCGGGTCGCCGCCGAGTACCTCGCGGCCCAGCGGTGGGAGTTCACCCCGTGACCACGACCGCCCCGGCCACCGCCACCCCGCAGGTCGTCGCGCAGGCCGTCCCGCAGGCCGCGCCGCACCGCGCCACGCCCGCCGACACCACCGAAGCGCAACTGCTGCTCCGCCTCCTCGGCGCGCTCCTGCGCGAGGACGTCGTCGGCCTGCGCACCCGCACCACCACCGTCGACCGCCCGGACGGCCGCTGGCTGCGGCTGCCCGCCGACGACGGCGACGCGCTGCTCCTCCCGGTCGTCGAGGACGGCTACCAGAGCGAGTACGCCGCCCGGCTGCCGCTGCTCGCCCGGGAGTCCGACGGGCGCGAACTGACCACCCACGACGAGGTCCTGGGCGCCCTGAGCGCGCTCGCCGACCCCGTCGACCGGGGCGGCTTCGACGCCTTCGCCGAGGAGTGCCGCCAGACCCTCGCCACCATGCGGCTGCACGCCGACACCGCGGACGAGGTCGCCGCCGCCCTGACCGCCGGCACCCTCGCCGCCACGCGCGGCGCCGACCCCGCCGACTGGACCGGTCTCGCGGGCGGACTCGCCTACGACACCCTGGCCGCGCGCCTGGACCACCCGGTGTACCCCACCGCACGCGGCCGCTCCGGCCTCGACGAAAGCCAACTGCGCGCCTACGCGCCCGAGTTCCACCCCCGCTTCGCGCTGCGCTGGATCGCCGTGCCGCAGCAGGACCTCACCGTGGCCGGCGGTCCGGCCGCGCTGCCCGCCGCCTGGCCCACCCCGGCCGCGCTCGGCCTGCCCGAGCTCGACCACAGCCACCTCGCGCTGCCCGTCCACCCGCTCACCGTCGGCGCGCCCCTGCGCGAGGCCCTGAGCGCGGCGGGCCTGGCCGGCCGGGCCGTCCTCGCCGAGCGCCCGTACCTCGACGTCGTCCCCACGCTGTCCATGCGTACGGTCGCCGTCACCGCCGATCCCACCCTGCACATCAAGGTCCCCATGGCCACCGCCACCCTGGGACTGCGCAACCGCCGGATCATCCGGCCCGGCTTCCTCGCCGACGGGGCCGCGGGCCAGCGCCTGCTGGAAACCGTCATCGCACGCGAACCGCGGTTCCAGGGCGTGATCCTGCACGCCGACGAGAGCGTCTACGCCCACGCCGGACACGAGCTCCTCGCCGCGCTCTGCCGCCGCTACCCGGCCGGTCTCGACGACGCCGTCGTCACCCCGCTGGCGGCCCTGCTCGCCGAAGCCCCCGGCGGCCGGCTGCTGATCGACCACCTCGCCGACCGGTTCTACGGCGGCGACCCGATCGCCCTGCTCGACGCCTACCTGCGGCTGCTCCTCGACTGGCAGACCACCCTGTTCGGCTACGGCATCGCCCTGGAGTCGCACCAGCAGAACATCTCCCTCGTGCTCGACCGCGGTCCGGCCGGGGACACCCGCGTACGGCTGCTGTTCAAGGACGACGACAGCCCGCGGGTCAACGCCGCCCGGGTCCGCGCGACGCTCGGCGCCGACGCCCCGCTCGGCTTCGACGACGTCCGCGCCCTGTGCGACGACGACCGCCCGCTCACCGACATGTTCACCACGATCACCCTGCACCTGTGCGCCGGCTCGTACGCCTTCGGGCTGGCGCGCCACGGCCGCGCCGAGGCTGCGGCGCTGCTGGAACTCGTACGCGACCGGCTGACCGAGGCCGTCGAACGGCTCGGCACCGGACCCGGCGAGCCCGGCGCCACGCTGCGCGCCCAGGTCCTGGACGCCGCGCAGCTCCCCGTCAAGGCGATGGTCAGCGCCGGAAGCCTGCTCAGCAAGGAGCGCTCGGGCGCCGCCGACATCAACAAGCACTACACGACCGGCCCCAACTACCTGCGCAGAGTGGAGGGTTCCCCATGAGCGCGAGCGCACCCCCGGACCGGCGCCACGGGACGGCCTCCCCGATGGCCGCTCCGGTGGCTCCGGTAGCTCCGGCGGCTCCGGCCGCGACAGTAACGCCGGCCGCGACAACAGCTCCGGCCGCCCCGGCAGCCCAGGTCGTTTCGCCCGCGCCCGAGAGCGCCACGGCCGTGCCCGAGAGCGCCACGGCCACGCCCGAGAGCGGCCCGGCCGTGCCCGAGACCCGGCCTGCCCTCGGCCGCAAGCAGGTGCACGCGGTCGCCGGATGCTACTTCGTGGCCTCCTTCGCCGCGCTCGGCCTGCCGCCCTTCCTCACCGAGATCCTCCCGGGACTCGGCGACCGCGACGCCAGCTGGGCCGGCGTGCTCTACATCGTCCCGACCGTCTTCGCGGCCGTCGGCGCCCCCCTGTGGGGCCGCCTCGCCGACCGCTTCGGCCGCAAGCGGCTGCTGCTGCGCGCCCAGTTGGGCCTGGCCGCCTCCTTCCTGCTGGCCGGCTGGGCCGACTCGATCGCCACCTTCACCCTGGCCCTGGTCCTCCAGGGCATCCTCGGCGGCACCTTCGCCGCCTCCAACGGCTACCTGGGCGCCGGTCTGGAGGGCCCGGACCTGTCCCGCGCCCTGACCCTGATGCAGGGCGCGGCCCGCGCCGCCCTCGTCTTCGCCCCGATCGTGGTGGGCGGCCTGTCGCCCTGGCTGTCCCCGCACCGCCAGTACGCCCTGCTCGCCGTCCTGCCGCTGACGGCCGCGCTGTTGATCGCCGCGCTGCCCGAGTCACGCGGCGTGAAGGCGCAGCCCCGTACCCCCGCAGCCGGCGAACCGTCCGACGGCGGCGCGGCGGCGGCGCCTCAGGCCGAGGACGCCCGCACCGAGCGCGTCATCTCGCTGCGCGGTCTGTACGCCCTGGAGTTCGCCTTCGTCTTCTCCACGGTCATCTCCTTCCCGTACCTGATCTCCCTCATCGAGGAGCGGCTCCCCGGAACCTCCCCGGTGGTCTCCGGCGTCCTCTTCGCCCTGCCCCACCTGTGCTACCTCGCCGCCGCCATGTGGGTGCACTCGGCCTTCCACCGGCGCCCCCGCGCGGGCGTGGCGATCGGTTTCGCCTGCATAGCCCTCGGGCTGGCCGGACACGGGCTGGCCCACTCGCTCGCCACCCTGGTGGCCGTCCGGATCCTGCTGGGCGCGGGCCTGACCCTCGGTCTCGTCTGCCTCTCCGTGATGGCCTCCGACTGCGCCAAGGGCCGCGCCCCCGGCGGGCTGTTCGGCTCGATCGAGTTCTTCTCCAAGGCCGGTGCGGTCGTCGCCGGTCTGGCCGCCGCCGCGGGCAACAGCCTGTACGGGCCCACCGCGCCCGTGCTGACCGGTACCGCGGTGGCGCTGGCCACGGTCTGCGCGGCCGCCCTGCCGGCCGCCGGGCACCGCTCCGCCCGCACCCTTCGCTCCCCCCGCTCTCTCCGCACCCGCTGGAGCCGTTGATGTCTCTGACCGATGCCCTCGGTACCGCCTCCGCCGCGTCCTGCGCCGCCGTCGCCCCCCGCGCCGCCGCGGCCGGGCTGCCCACGGCCGACGAGGTGGTCGCCCACACCCTCCTGAACTGCCTGCTGCGTGAGCTGTCCGGTCCGGAACACCAGACCGCCGTCGCGGACGGACACCTGCTGCTGTGGCTGCCGCGCCGCGGGGTGCTGCTGCGCGCGGCCCTGCGCCGCACCTCGCTGCTGGGCGCGCACCGGTTCACGGGACCGGTGCGGGAGCAGCGGGACGGCGGCTGGGCCGAGCTGGACTGGCGCCGCCTCGCCGAGTACGTCCAGGACGAGCTGGCCCTGCGCACCGACGTGCGCAACGAGGAGTTCCTGGAGCAGGTCGCCTCCAGCCACCAGGCCGTCTCGGCCGCGCTCACCGTACGCGCCGGCCGGCCGGCCTCGGACACCGTGGTCGGGGACGGCGACGGACTCTCCGCCTACCTGGAGTCCGAGCAGTCCCTCGTCTTCGGTCACCGCTTCCACCCCACCCCCAAGGCCCGCACCGGCGACACCGCCTCGTGGCTCGCGTACGCGCCCGAGACCGGCGCCTCCTTCCGGCTGCGCCACCTCGCCGTCCGCGAGCACCTGATCGCGCAGGAGACCGCCGCCGAGGGAGCCGTCGAGGCGCTCGACCGGCTCCGCGCCGACGTGCCCGAGGGCTACCGGCTGCTGCCCGCGCACCCGTGGCAGTACGAGATGCTGAGCGAACACCCCGAGCTGCGCGCGGCGTTCGACCGCGGCGACATCCTGGACCTGGGTGTCGGCGGCAAGCCCTTCGCCGCCACCGCCTCGGTCCGCACGCTGTACGACGGGGACACCTTCCTCAAGTTCAGCCTCAACATCCGCATCACCAACTGCCTGCGCAAGAACGCCAGTTACGAACTGTCCGGCGCGGTCGCCCTGACCCGCCTGCTCGCCCCGGTCCTCGCCGACCTGGAGACCCGCTTCCCCGGCACGGCCATGCTGCGCGAGCCCGGCTACCGCAGCATCGCCCTGCCCGGCCCCGACGGCTTCCCGGACCGCTCGCTCCTCGAAGGCTTCGGCGTGATCGTCCGGGAGGGCCTGCTCGCCCGGCTCATGCCCGGCACCACCCCGCTGCTCGCCGCGGCCGTCGCCGACGAGTACCCCACCGGACCGGCTCACATCTCCCGCCTCCTCGGCGCCTCCGGCGGATCGGCGCAGGCCGCCCTCGACTGGTGGGCGGCGTACCTGAAGCTGCTCGTACCGCCCGTCCTGGCCGCGTACTTCGACCACGGGCTCGTCCTCGAACCGCACCTGCAGAACGTCGTGGTCTGCGTCGACGAGGACGGCATGCCGGCCCAGGTCCTCTTCCGCGACCTGGAAGGCACCAAGCTGGTCCCCGAGCAGCACGCGGACCTCCTCGCGTCCCTGCCGGCCGAGGTCGCGGGGCCGATGACCTACGACGCCCAGCGCGGCTGGGACCGGGTCGTCTACTGCCTGTTCGTCAACCACATCGCCGAGGTGCTCGCCGCCCTCGCCGACCTGCACCCGCAGTCCGAGGCCGCCCTGTGGGCCCAGGTCCGCGCCACCCTCCAGGCGTACGCCGACCGGCACGGCTGCCCGCCGCGCCTGGCCGCCCTGCTCGCCGGGGTGCCGCTGCCCGCCAAGGCCAACCTGCTCACCCGCTGGGAGCGCAAGGCCGACCGCGACGCCGGCTACGTCCGGCTCGCCTCCCCGCTCGCCGAGGACGTGCTCTCCCAGGTGCTGGAGCAGCAGGCCGACGGCGACCACGACCACCACCACACCCGGAGCGCCCGATGACCACCCCGACGCCCGCGGTGCGCGAGCGCCTGCTCTCCCTCGGCCAGACCGAGCTGCCCGCCTACCTCTACGACCTGACGGCGCTGCGCGAGCACGCCGCCGCCGTACGGGCCGCCCTCCCGGAGCGGGTCGAGCTGTACTACGCCGCCAAGGCCAACCCGGAGGCCGAGATCCTGGCCGCCCTCGGCCCGTACGTCGACGGCTACGAGGTCTCCTCCGGCGGCGAACTCGCCCACGTGGCCAAGGCGATGCCGGGCCGCCCGCTGGCCTTCAGCGGTCCCGGCAAGACCCCCGCCGAGCTCACGACCGCCCTCGAACTGGGCGTGGAGCGCTTCCACGTCGAAAGCCTGCACGAGCTGCGGATGCTGGCCGCCCTCGCCGCCCGCACCGTCCCCGCCGCGTCCGCCCGCCCGTACCGCCCCGGAGTGCTGCTGCGCTTCAACCTGCCGCTGGCGGCCGCCTCCCTCGAAGGCAGCTCGCTGACCATGGGAGGCCGTGCGACGCCCTTCGGGCTCGACCCGGCGGAGGCCGACACGGCCGTGCGCCTGCTCACCGACGGCACCTACCCGCAGCTCGAACTGCTGGGCGTGCACGCCCACCTGGCCAGCGGCCTCGACGCGCAGCAGCAGCTCGCGGTCGCCGGGTCCGTCGTGACCTGGGCGGCCGACCTCGGTGCCCGCCACCGGATCCGGATCGCCGAGGTCAACGTGGGCGGCGGCATGAGCGTCGACTACGCGGCCCCGGAGCGCCGCTTCGACTGGGAGGCGTACGGGGCCGGCCTCGGCCGGCTCGCGGACGCGCATCCGGACCTCACCCTGCGGATCGAGCCGGGGCGCGCGGTGACCGCGTACTGCGGCTGGTACGCCACGGAGGTGCTGGACGTGAAGCACAGCCACGGCGAGGAGTTCGCCGTGGTCCGCGGCGGCACCCACCACATGCGCACGCCGGCCACCAAGGGCCACGACCAGCCCTGCAGTGTCGTTCCCGTGGACGAGTGGCCGCACCCCTGGCCCCGGCCGGCCGCCGGTGCGGAGCGGGTCACCCTGACCGGGCAGCTGTGCACCCCGAAGGACCTGCTGGCCCGCGACGTGCCCGCGCCGGGCCTGCGGGCCGGAGACCGGGTGGCCTTCGGGCTCGCCGGCGCCTACGCGTGGAACATCTCGCACCACGACTTCCTGATGCACCCGCACCCCGGCTTCCACTTCCTCACGCCGGAGGCTCCCACGTCCTGACGCGCGGGCGGGAGGGGCGGGCGAACCCCAGTTCGTCAGCGGCGGGCGGGCCCCGCCGCACGTCCGGGTGATTGTTCGGCGCCCAGGCACCTTTCGGCGTCCAAGGACCTTGGCGGCAGCGAAAGTTGCCCCATGATCATCGACTCTGACCCGATGCCCGGCGCCGCGCCCGACCCCTCCGACGAGCCCACCCCGGAGCCCGCCCGCCGCCCGTCGCGCCGCACCGTCCTCGCCGGCGCGGGCGTCGCCGCGGTGGCGGGCGCCGGTGCGCTCACCGTCGCCGCCGCGTCCGCCGGGACCGTGCAGGCCCCCGCGGGCGCCGCGGGCGCCGACTGGGAGACCTGCCTCGGCATCGCCCGGGCCGTCCTCGTACGGGACGACGAGGACCAGCCCCTGGTGCCGCGCTACGCGGACGTCCTCCTGAAGAACGGCCTGCCGCGCTCCCGCCGCCCCGCCAAGAAGGTGCTGATCGTCGGCGCCGGGCCCGCCGGGCTCACCGCCGCCCACCTGCTGCGCGAGGCCGGGCACAAGGTCACCGTCATCGAGGCCAACGCGAACCGCGTGGGCGGCCGGATCAAGACCTTCCGCACCGGCGGGCACGAGCGGTCCCCCGCCCCCTTCGCCGACCCCAAGCAGTACGCCGAGGCCGGCGCGATGCGCATCCCCGACAGCCACCCGCTGGTCACCGGTCTGATCGACGGCCTCGGGCTGAAGCGCAGGCGCTTCCACCTCGTCGACGTCGACGGGGCCGGCCACCCCGCGTACCGCACCTGGATCCACGTCAACGGCGTCCGCGTCCGCCGCGCCGACTACGCGAGCAACCCGCAGACCCTCAACCGCTCCTTCGGGGTCCCGGCCGCCTACGAGTCCCTGACCGCCGCGCAGATCGTGCGCAACGCCTTCGCCCCCGTCCGCAAGGAGATCGAGGGGAAGAAGGACCGGGAGCTCGTCGAGGGCTGGGCGCGCGTCATCCAGCGCTACGGCCACATGTCGATGTTCCGCTACCTGACCGAGGAGGCCAAGCTCGACGAGCGCACGATCGACCTGATCGGCACCGTCGAGAACCTCACCTCCCGGCTGCACCTCGCCTTCGTGCACAGCTTCATCGGCGCCTCGCTGATCAGCCCCGACACGGCCTTCTTCGAACTGCCCGGCGGCACCGCCACCCTGGTCGACGCGCTCTACGCGCGCGTCGACGACCTCGTACGGCTCGACCGCCGCGCGACCCGCATCACGCACGGCGAGGGCAAGGTCAGCGTCGAGACCGTCTCCGAGGGCCGCGACGGCCCCGTGGAGCGCGAGACCTTCACCGGTGACACCGCGATCATCACCGTGCCGTTCTCCGGGCTGCGCCACATCCCGGTCGCGCCCGCCCTCTCGTACGGCAAGCGGCGCGCGATCACCGAAATGCACTACGACGCGGCCACCAAGGTGCTGCTGGAGTTCAGCCGCCGCTGGTGGGAGTTCGACGAGGCCGACTGGAAGCGCGAACTGGAGGCGGTCAAGCCCGGCCTGCACCGCAGCTACCAGACCGCGCGGACCCCGGAGGACGGGAGCCTGCTGGGCGCCCACCCCTCCGTGCCCAAGGGCCACATCTCACCGGCCCAGCGCGCCCACTACGCCGCCTGTCGCCCCGTCACCCGCGACCAGCCCGAGGCGGCCCGGGTGATCGGCGGCGGCTCGGCGACCGACAACCCCAACCGCTTCATGTTCCAGCCCTCCTACCCCGTCGAGGGCAGCAGCGGTGGCGTGGTGCTCGCCTCCTACAGCTGGTCGGACGACGCCCTGAAGTGGGACTCCCTGGACGACGCGGAGCGCTACCCGCGCGCGCTCGCCGGGATGCAGGCGGTGTTCGGGCAGCGGATCGAGGTGTTCTACACCGGCGTCGGACGCACCCAGTCCTGGATGCGTGACCCGTACGCCTACGGCGAGGCCTCCGTACTGCTGCCCGGCCAGCACACCGAGCTCTTCCCCCACGTCCGCAAGGCCGAGGGCAGCCTGCACTTCGCCGGGTGCCACACCTCCATCAAGCCGGCGTGGATCGAAGGCGCCCTGGAATCCGCGGTACGGACCGCCCTGGAGGTCCACTCGGCGTCGTGAGCGCCGCCGCGCCGCCGCCGGCCGTGACCCGCGGGGGAACGGCCGGCCCGGCCCGGCTCAGCTCTCGGCCAGCACGATCAGCCAGTCCCCGTCGGTGAAGCGGAGCCGCTGCCGCTTGTCGGGGTTGATCCGTACGCCGTAGGCGGGGCCGGTGGCGGCCTGCGCGCGCAGCCGGTAGCCGACCGCGCACTCCCGGCGGCGCCGGGCCGACTCCACGAGCGTGGCGAAGGTGACCTCGCGATCGGTCCGTACGTAGTCCGTCACGGGCCTCAAATACAGTTCGTTGCCCTCGGCCCTGAACAACTCCTCGAAGACGCACGCCAGATGGCGGCTCTCCGAGATCTGGGTCATGAGGAGGCTGATCAGCCGGCCGCTGACGATGAAGTCGGCGCCCTCCCGTACGGGCGCGAGCAGCCGGTTGGCGTCGTCGGCCATCTCGGTGGTGAGCGCCAGCTCCCGGTGTACGGCCTCCCCGATGGCCCGCAGGTGCAGCAGCGTGACCAGCGTCCTGTCGTCCGTCCCGGAGCCGGTGGACGCGTCCGGCGCCGCGGTGGGGGAGACCGTGGGCGTCCGGTCCGTCTCCCCGACGACGATCACGCTGTCGTACGAGGGCACGTCCAGCTTGTCCAGCACCGCGGGATCGGTGATGTCCCCGCTGCGGAAGGTCACTTTGAGCCGGGTGCGGGCGGCCGCCAGCCCGCGGGCGCCGTACAGGGTCGTGTCGTCGCCGCGGGCGACGACGTCCAGGGTGGTGCCGGGGCCCACGTACTCGTCGAGCTGCTGCACCATCAGCGGGGCGCGGCGGTTCCAGCCGAGCAGGAGCAGGCGCTGGGCGAGCGGGGCCCTGGGCAGGGCGGTGACGATCGCCTCCTCGTCGACACAGGACGCCGCGTCCGCCTGGACGGCCGTGTCGTCGTCCTGCGAGATCAGGAGGATCCGCTCGGTCGGGTCGATCGTCGTGCCGGGGTCCGGGTTGAGCGCGACGGTGCCGTCAAGGCGCAGCAGGCCGACCACCGAGGAGGTGGTGAACGACAGCAGGGCTTCGCCGAAGGTGCGCCCCGCGAGGCCGCCGACGTCGGCGGTGTAGAACTCGTCGCCGGCGAAGTCCAGCAACTCCTGGTACACCAGGGACAGTCCGGGCTGCAGGGCGGTCTGGACGAGGAGCCGGGCGACGATGTCGTCCACGCACAGGACGTGCCCGCCGGGCCCCGCGGCCAGCCGGGCGGTGACGTGGTTGCGGGTGTCACGGACGGCGGCGACCACCACCGCGTCACCGGGTCGGGGGAGTGCCGCGCCGAGGGCGAGCAGCGTCTTCACCACGTGGGCGTCGCCCTCCTCCCCGTCGGGCGGCAGGACGAGCACGGCCTTCGCGGTCTGCGGACTCACCCTGGCCAGGACGACCGGGTCGGTGGTCGTCCCGTTGCGGCAGATGATCCTCGTCCTGCCGGTGTCGGGGACACTAGTCGCGATCTCCTCCTCCATCTCGACCTTGTCCTTGGGCGCCAGGACGGCGATGGCGGACCGGCGCTGGTTGGCGTTGGCCGCCACCAGTTCCCCGACCACGGCGAAGACCTGGTAGGACCATCCCAGGACGACCGTGTGCCCGGCCTCCAGGACGGTGGAGTGACCGCGACGCAGCTGCAGGACGCGCTCGTTGATGCCGGTGGTGATCAGGCTGACCAGCGTGGACACGAACAGCAGGGCGACCAGGGCGAGCGTTACCGAGGCGAGCACGTAGAGGGGGGAGCCGACCGCGCCCCCGATCTTGAGCGTCTGGCCGACGCTCACCCACACCGCGGTGAGCCGGCCCGCGAGGGTCGCCGGGGAGGACCGGTCGGCCCAGACGAGGACCGTGCTCGCCGGGACCACGACGGCCAGGCAGGCCAGCGCGAACCAGCCGATGAGCGCGGTGGTTCCCCCGGCCACCAGGTTGTCGAACCGGTACCGGAGGCGTGGCCGGAGGGGCCTCGTGTCCTGCTGCACCATCGGAACCCCCTCAGAGCGACCGCTTGTTAACCCCTCCCGGCTCCGATCGGTTACGGGTGACGGCCGCAAAACAATCCGGGCGGTCTCCAGACGGCGGACTCGGGCGGCGGGCTCAGGCGGCCGGCTTCGCCGCGGCCGCGGTCCGCGGTGCGGGCTGCGCCGCGGGTTCCGGCAGGCGCCGGGCCAGCGCCCAGGCGAGCACGGGCAGGACGGCCAGGGGGAGCAGCGCGGTGCGCAGCGAGGCGGCGTCCGCGACGGCGCCGATGAGCGGGCTCGCCAGACCGCCGACGCTGACGGTGAGGCCCAGGGTGACCCCGCTGGCCGTGCCGATGCGGGTGGGGAGGTAGTCCTGGCTCAGGGTGACCTGGAGGGAGAAGGGCACGTACAGCGCGACCGCGGCGAGCGCCGCACAGAGGTACACCAGGGGGAGCGGCAGGAAGAGGATCCCGGCCACGGCGGGCACGGCGGCCGCGTAGGCCCGGCGGACGGTGGTGGTCCGCCCCCAGCGCCCGGCCAGCCGGCCGCCGAGCAGGGTGCCCCCGGCGCTGCCCGCGAAGAGCGCGAACAGGGCCACGGCGCCCGCTGCCCCACCGCCGCCGCGCTCGCCCGCGTACAGGGCGACGAAGGTACTGAGGCCGGTGAAGACGACGGACCGGACGATCACGATCAGGGACAGCCGCAGGAAGGCCGGCCGGTTCTCCTCCGGGGCGCCCGGGGGCGGTCCTTGCGGCTGGTCCGCGCGGGCGGCGGCCGCTCCCGTCCGGGCGGGCGGCCGGCTCAGCAGCACGCCGAGGGCGGCGGGCAGGGCCAGGAGCCACCAGCCGGCCGGTCCGGGGACCGCCAGTGCTCCGGCGACCAGCAGGGGAGCGCAGGCGAAGCCGACGTTGCCGCCCAGGGCGAACCAGCTCATCGCGGTGTGCCCGCCCCCGTCCGCCGTGGCGCGGACCATCCGGGCGGCCGCCGGGTGGTAGGCCGCGACGCCCAGCCCGGACAGGGCCACGGCCGCCACCGTCGCCGCGTAGCCGGCGTCCAGGCCGACAAGCGCGATACCGGTCCCGGCGGCGGCCGTGGCCAGCGGTATCAGCCAGGGCATCGGGTGCCGGTCGGTCAGCATCCCGAAGAGCGGCTGGACCACGGAGGAGAGCAGCGAGGCGGCGAGCACGATGCCGGAGGCGGCGGCGTACCCGTACGCGCGCTCCGCCACGAGGAAGGGCACGAGCGCGGCGACGGCGCCCTGGTAGACGTCCACACAGGAGTGGCCGGCGGAGAAGGCGGCGGTGCGGCGCCGCAGCCGGGTGGTTCGCATGACTGGTTTCACCGATCGAGGATCACCCGCGGCGCCGGAGTGCCGCTTCCGATAAATTGCCGAGTGATGCAGATAATCCGCCAGCCCGATCACCCCCGCGAGGGCGTCCGTCACACCCCGCGGGCCGCGACCAGCATCCACGAGCTGGACACCGACGTCGGGATCGATCCGCACCACCACGACGACCACCAGATCGCCTACGCCGGCTCCGGGGTGCTCTCCATCACCACCGACGCGGGCACCTGGGTGGCCCCCGCGACACGGGCCCTGTGGATCCCGGCCGGCACGGTGCACGCGCACCGCGGCTTCGGCCGCGCCGACCTGCACTCCGTGGGACTGCCGACCCGGCTCAACCCGCTGTCCCTGAACGCCCCGGCCGTCATCGCCGTCGGCCCGCTGCTGCGCGAGCTGATCCTCGCCTACACGCGGGCACCCCAGGACGACAGCCCCGAGCGGCGCAGGCTGCTCGGCGTGCTCCTCGACCAGTTGCGGGTCTCACCGCTCCAGCCCCTGCACCTGCCGGCACCGGCCGACCCCCGCCTCGCCGCGGTCTGCGCGCTGCTGCACGCCGATCCGGCCGACCCGAGGGGCCTGGCGGCGCTCGCCGCGGCTTCGGGGGCCGGGGCCGGCGAGCGGACGCTGAGCCGGCTGTTCCGCGCCGAGCTCGGCATGACCTTCCCGCAGTGGCGCACCCAGCTGCGGCTGCACCGGGCGCTGCGCCTGCTGGCCGAGGGCGCCGCGGTGACCGCCGTCGCGCACCGCTGCGGCTGGTCGTCCGCGAGCGCGTTCATCGACGTCTTCCGCAGGGCCTTCGGCCAGACACCCGGAGCCTACGGGCGGCCGTAGCGCGCCGCTCGGGGTCACCGCGTCCTGCAAGCCGGGAAGGTGAGATGATCCCCGTCCAGGGGGCAGCCGAACAGGATCGGGGGATCCGGTGAGCGCGACGGGGCGGCAGGGAGCCGAGGGGCAGCCGGGCCCCGGGGAGCGCATCGGTCCCTACGTGATCGAGCGCCGGCTCGGCGAGGGCGGTATGGGGACCGTGTACCTGGCCCGCTCGCGCGGGGGACGCGCGGTCGCGGTCAAGGTCGCGCGGCCCGAGCTCGCCGCCGATGTCCACTTCCGTGCCCGGTTCCGTGCGGAGGTGACCGCGGCGCGGGCCGTCGGCGGCTTCCACACGGCGCCCGTCGTCGACGCGGACCCGGACGCGGACCCTCCCTGGCTGGCCACCGCGTATGTGCCGGGACCGACCCTCGCTGAACGCATCCGGTCTCAAGGCCCCATGAAAGCAGAGGAGTTAGGGGCGCTGGGTGCAGCACTCGCCGAGGCTCTGGCGTCGATCCACGCCTGTGGCCTGGTCCACCGGGACGTGAAGCCCGGCAACATCATCATGGCTGAGGACGGACCCCGTGTCCTCGACTTCGGGATCGCGCGGGCGGTGGAGTCCACGCGTCTGACGGCGACGGGCCACGCCATCGGAACGCCGGGGTTCCTCGCACCCGAGCAGGCGATGGGCGCCGACGTCACGGGCGCGGCCGACGTGTTCGCGCTGGGCGCGGTCCTGGTCGCCGCGGCGGGCGGCAGCGCATTCGGCGGGGGAACACCGATGGGGCTGATGTACCGCACCGTGCACGAGGCACCCGATGTGAGCGCCGTCCCGCCCGCGCTGCGGCCCTTGGTGGCGTCCTGCCTGGCGAAGCAGCCCGATGACCGGCCGGAGCCGTCCCAACTGCTCGACAGGTTCGCGGAGTTGCCAGAGGAGGCGACGTCGTACCGACTCGCGCCCCCACACGTACCCACGCCCCCGTACGTGCCCACCGCCTCCCAGGCGGCGGCGGACCGGGGCTCCGGACAGGTGCCCGTCCCGCAGGACGAGGCGTTCATCGCGGCGGACACGTACTCCAGCCTCGTGGTCGATGCCGACGGGGTACTCCTGACACTCCACGGTCAGGGGCTGCCACTGGACCGGATCGAGACCGACGAGGACCTCGACCGGGAAGGCACGGAGACCGAGTTGCCCTGGTCGCAGATCGCCGATGTCACCCATCACATCGTCCCCAGGTCCCGGCTGCACGTCACCGTCACGCTGCACGACGGCTCGACCTTCGAGGGCGAGGTCAACGCCCGCCGGAGCTCCCGCGCTCAGCAGTGGCACCACGACCTGTCGACGGCGGTCCTGCGGTACCTGATCCGCTGACGCCCCCGCCCCCGCCACCACGGCACGGCGAGACCGCGGGACGCCGCGGCCATAATGATCGCTGTGAATGCCGAAGACGACACCGCCGCGCACACCGTCCTGTTCCACATCGAGGGCCGGACCAGGGTGGTCACCCTCAACCGCCCCAAGGCCCTCAACGCGCTCACGCACCCCATGGTGCTGCGGATCGACGAGGCCCTCGCCGCCTGGGCGGCGGACCCCGCCGTCCACCAGGTCCTGATCCGGGGAGCCGGCGAGCGCGGCCTGTGCGCGGGCGGTGACATCCGGGCCATCCACGACGACGCCAAGGCCGGGAACACCGCCTCGGCGGACTTCTGGCGCGACGAGTACCGGCTCAACGCCCGGATCGCCCGCTACCCCAAGCCGTACGCCGCCCTCATGGACGGCATCGTCATGGGCGGCGGCGTCGGCCTCTCGGCCCACGGCAGCGTCCGCATCGTCACCGAGCGCTCCCGCGTCGCCATGCCCGAGACCGGCATCGGCTTCGTCCCCGACGTCGGCGGTACCTGGCTGCTCGCCCGCGCGCCCGGCCTGCTCGGCACCCACCTCGCCCTCACCGGCACCGCGGTCGGCGCCGCCGACGCGCTGCTGTGCGGGCTCGCCGACCACTTCGTACCGGCCCGTCTGCTCCCGGAGCTGACCGCCGAACTCGCCACGGCTCCCGTCCACGAGGTCGTGGCGCGGTACGCCGCCACGCCCGAGCCCGGTCACCTCTCCGACCGGCGGCCCTGGATCGACCACTGCTACGCGGCGCACACCGTCGAGGAGATCGTGGACCGGCTGCTCGACCACGGCGAGCCCGCGGCCAAGGAGGCCGCCGAGACCATCCTGGCCAAGTCCCCGACCGCGCTCAAGGTCACCCTCGCCGCCGTGCGGCGAGCCGCGGCGCTCGGCACGCTGGAGGACGCCCTGGCCCAGGAGTACCGGGTCTCCTGCAACGCGCTGAGCTCGCCCGACCTCGTGGAGGGCATCCGTGCCCAGGTCGTCGACAAGGACCGCGACCCGCACTGGACCCCGCCGACCCTGGCCGAGGTGACCGGCGCCGACGTGGAGCGGTTCTTCGCCCCGCTCGGCGAGGACCGCGAACTGCGCCTGCCGCAGGCTCAGCGGTAGCCGGTGGTGTCGGCCGGCAGGTCCGGGTCCTGGACCTCGACCATGTACCGCCAGGCGTCCGGCCGGCTGCCGTCCAGGTCCGTGAAGCCGTAGACCCGCGCGAGCTGCCCGCTGGAGAGGGACCGGCCGTTCCAGCGCGCCACGTCCGGGTCCGCGGCGAGCGCCGCGACCGCCCGGCCCACGTACGCCGGGGTCTCGGAGATCGCGAAGTGCGGAACCTCGGCCAGGGCGTCGCGCCAGTTCGCCTCCGTCACACCGAAGGTGTCGAGCATCATCTCCGAGCGCAGCCACCCCGGGGTCAGCGCCACCGCCGTGGCCCCGCGCGGCCCCAGTTCGTGCCCGAGTGCGAAGGCCATCCGCAGCACGGAGGACTTGGCGATGTCGTAGAAGAAGGAGACCCGGTAGCGGTCGGCGTTGTACTCGGCGGTGCCGTCCGTCATCTCCACCACCAGCCCGCCCGGCTCGCGCAGCAGCAGCGGCGCCGCGAAATGGCTGGTGATGGCGTGCGTCTCCACGGCCAGCCGCATCAGCCGCAGGCCCTTGTCCAGGTCGTGCTCCCAGACCGTGCTCTCCCACTCGAAGAGCAGCTCACCACCCCAGATGTCGTTGACCAGGACGTCCAGGCGACCCTGTTCGGTGTCGATCCGCCGCACCAGCGACTCCACCTCGCCCGGCACCAGGTGGTCGGCGACCACGGCGATCCCCCGGCCGCCCGCCGCGGTGACCAGCTCCGCGGTCTCCTCGATCGTCTCGGGCCGGTCGTACTCCGAGCGTCGGCCCCGGGTGCTGCGCCCCGACACGTACACGGTCGCGCCCTGCGCGCCCAGTTGGACCGCGATGCCGCGGCCCGCACCGCGCGTCGCCCCGGCCACGAGGGCCACCTTGCCTTCGAGAGTCCGCTGTGTTTCCGGCATGCCCCGACCCTACGACGCCCCGCCCGCACGAGGGCCCCTCATCCCGCCGGACACGGCGACCGCCGCCAGGGACAGCAGCAGCCCGCCCGAGGCGAGGCCCAGCGCGGTGCCCGGCCCCCACAGGGTCCAGGCCGCCCCGAAGAGCAGGGACCCCCCGAAGCGGGCCAGCGCCTGCGCCGTCTGCAGCACCGCGAGCCCGGTGGTGCGCAGCTCGGCCGGGAGCAGGGGCCCGGCCGCGGCCATCAGCACCCCGTCGGTGGCCGCGTAGAACAGGCCGAGCAGTGCGAGTACGGCGACGACCAGCGCCGCCCCGGCCGGCACCGGGGCCAGGAGCAGCAGGCAGCCGCCGAGGAGCAGGACGTGCCCGCCGAGGAAGACCCGGCGCCGGCCCAGCCGGTCGGCGAGCCGGCCGACGGGCACCGCGGCCAGCAGGAACACGGCGGCCGTGCCGACGGGCAGCAGCGGAAAGTACCCCGCCGGCAGGTCGAGCCGGCGCTGGAGCAGCAGGTAGAGGAAGGCGTCGCCGACGGTGAACAGGCCGAGCACCGCGGCGGTCAGGCACAGCCGCCGCAGGCCCGGGAGCCGCAGGAGCGTGACGAGGGGCGGCAGCGGCGCCCGCGCGGCGGCCGGCGCCGCGCCAGGTGCCCCGGCGGGTGCCTCCCGTACGAAGAGCGCGAGCAGCACGACTCCCAGGACGGCGATGCAGCAGCTCACGGTGAACACGGCCTCGTACCCGTCCACCGCCACCCACAGCACCCCGAACGCGGCCAGCGGTCCCAGCAGGGCGCCCGCCGTGTCGAGCGCGCGGTGCACCCCGAAGGCGCGGCCCTGTAGCCGCGGCGGACAGGACAGCGAGATCAGCGCATCGCGCGGGGCGGTGCGCAGGCCCTTGCCGGTCCGGTCGGCGGCGAGCACCGCCGCCACCGACCAGGGGGTGGTCGCGGCGAGCAGGGCCGCCTTGCAGGCGGCGGAGAGCGCGTAGCCGGCGCCCGCGACGAGCTTGCGGCGGCGGGTGCGGTCCGCGATCCGGCCGCCGGCGATCCGCAGCAGCGCGGTGGCGCCCTGGTGAAGACCGTCCAGGGCGCCGAACGCGAGCGGGGTCATACCGAGTCCGGCCATCAGGTACAGCGGCAGGACGGCGGTGACCATCTCCGCGGACACGTCCGTGACCAGGCTGACCAGCCCGAGCGCGAACACCGTTCCGGGGACGGCCCGCAGGGGGCCCTTCGGAGCCGGGGTGTCCCCGGCGATGTCCGCGGCGCGGCTGGTCGACAGGTACACGGACGTCTCCCTCAGAACCAGTTGACGGTGAGCGGGAACGCGGCGGTCACCGTCGTGCCCGAGGAGTCGGTGGCGGTCGCGGTGATCTGGAAGGTGCCGGCGCCCCACGGCTTGCCGGAGATCCGTCCGGTGCCGGCGTCGACGGTCAGGCCCCAGGGCAGGCCGGTGGCCGCGTAGCGGTAGGCGGGCCTGCCGCCGGTGGCCGTGAGCTGGATCGTGCAGGACTGGTTGAACTTGCACGCCTGCGGGCCGGGGTTGGCGAGCTTCAGGTCACCGGTGGTCGGGGTGGGGGTCGGCGTGGGTGTCGGGGTGGGCGTCGGGGTCGGGGTCGGGGTCGGGGTGGAGGTGGGGGTCGGTGTGGGCGTGGGCGTGGGGTCCGTCGAGGTGTCGAACACCTCGCTGATCGGCTGGACGTTGGCCGCGTTGCCCGCGTGCGTCGCCGTAGCGAAGAGGTCCTCGAAGGTCCGCAGGAGGTGGTGGTGGTTGAAGGCCGTCGCGTACGTGCCCTTCTTGACCTTCGCGCCGTAGAAGACGGTGGCGATCTGGTTCGAGCCGAGGTAGTTGTCCTCGTCCCACGTGAGCACCAGCAGACTGTTGTTGGCCTTGGCCCACTGGGCGTAGGCGTCGATGTTGTTCTTCGTCCAGGTGTCCCCGGTGCCGACCGAGCACGAGTGCATGTCGTTGCACTGGTTGGGGACGACGAAGGACAGGTCCGGCAGGGCCGCGAAATCGTTCTGCGGGAACTGCGTCCAGGTCTTCCCCGTGTTCAGCGGCACGTTCTTGAAGGCGAACCAGGGGTTGTGCTTCTGCGCGTACTGGCCGTTCGTGCAGGCCGTGGACCCCTCGCTCGGCAGGTCCTCGTTGTACGTCGCGAAGGTCCTGCCCGCCGCGATCAGCTCCTGGCCGAGGTTCGGAGCCGTCATCGACTGCGGCGTGTAGCAGCCGTCGCCGGTGATGCCCTGCGTCGCGCCGGAGAAGAGGTTGAAGTAGTTCGGCTGGCTGGGGTGGGTCAGCGCCTTCATGCCGGTCAGGCTCGCGCCGCCGGTCGCCAGCTGGTTGATGTACGGGGCGTTCGCGCTGCCGATGATCTCCCCGTACTGCTTGTTCTCGTACACGACGACCACGACGTGGTCGTAGGCCGGCAGCGCGGCCGCGGTGGCGGACGCGTCCCCGGCCCTCGCGGCGGCGGTACTTCCGTCCGCCGCCTGCGAGTTGGCCACGGTGAAGGCGGCCAGCAGGCCGATCGCGCCGAGTCCGGCCACGAGCGCCGACCAGCGGCCCCGGCGTCTGAGCTCGGCCCTGGGTGAGGGGATGGGCATGGGTGGTTCCTCCTTGGTGTGGGTCCTGCGGCCCGGTGTCATTCCTCGCGACGCGCCGCACCGGCCACGGCGATGTTCAGGAAGCGCGGTACGGGCCGCCCCCGGCCGCGGAAGTCCTCCGCGACCGCGGCCCGCACCGCCGTCAGTCGTGCCCCGGGCAGCAGCACCAGCGCACTGCGCCCGGCCTGCGGCCCCGGAGACCACGCGCACTGCGCCCCGGCCCGCCGGGCCCCGTCCAGGGCGCGCTCCAGCTCCCCGGGCCGGTCGGCGGCCTCGCCGCGCACGGCCACCAGGACCAGCCGCGCTCCACCGGCGGCCGGGTCGAAGGTGACGTACCGTCGCCGCCGCCGGGGCCCGGCGCCCAGCAGCAGGGCCCTGCCGGGCCGGGCGAAGAACACCGCCCGGCGCAGCCCGTCGTCCCCGTCGGGCAGCGCCTCGGCCAGCAGCCGGGCCAGCAGGGCGCGGTCCGGCCCCGCACGGTCAGGCCGCCGCCCGCCCGGCCCCCGGTGGACGTCTGCGACGGCCAGGGCGAGCGCGCACTCGGCGGGTTCCGCCGTGGCGAGCCCCGCGGCCCGCGTGAGCGAGCCCTGCACGTGCAGGTCCGTCCCGCCCCGGCCGTACCCGGCCCGGGCCAGGGCCCGCAGCACGGCGTACGGCCGCACGGCCCAGTCGGGCGCGTCGGGCGGCGGGCCGGACGGCGTCAGCGGCAGATCGCAGCTGTCCGCGGGGTGGGCCAGCGAACTGAGCCGCACCAGCCCGTCGGTGCGCGGGGCCGCGGCGACGGCCGTGGGCCAGCCCGCCGCCGCTACCAGCCCGGGGGAACCCAGGTGGAAGGCGTACGGGGCGCTCCACACGGCCGCCGGGGGCCGCCCGTGCGCGGCCTCCAGCGCGTAGGCGACGAGCCGGAACAGCGGATCGGCGGTGGCCCGTCGCGCCAGGCCGCCCACCGCCGGGCCGCCTCCCGCCGGGCCGGCCGGTCGCGCCGCGCCCGGGCCGGTGACGGGCGGGGCCGTCACCGGGCGTCCTTGCGGGCCAGCATCCGGTAGGCGTTCCCGCCGTCCGTGCGCCGGGCCGCCACCGTGCGCAGCGCGTCGAGCACCGCCGCGCCCGCGAAGGCCGGCAGCGCGGCCAGCCGTACGGCGCCGGCGCGGGCCCGGGCGCCGGGCGTCGCCGGGGGACCCCACGGCCGGTCCGGGTCCGGGGCCAGCCGCGTCGCCGTGAGGGCCACCGCGCCGAAGAAGTCGTTGCCCTGGTGGGCGGGGCCGTGTTCCTCGGCGAGGACGGTGAACCCCCGGTCGGCCAGCGCCTCCCGCAGGTTCGCGGCCGGCACCAGGTGCTGGTGCTGGGGCTGGAACCAGGGCAGCCACGCCGGGCCGAGGAGCCGCGCCATCCGCGACTCCGGATCGGGCAGCTCGATGGTCAGGTACCCGCCGGGGGCGAGCACGGCCGTCGCCGCGTCGAGCTCGGCCAGCGGATCCCGGGTGTGCTCCAGATAGTGGTACATGGAGACCACCTCGTACTGGCCCGCCAGCTTGGAGGCGAACTCGGGGAACTGGCCCTGGTATCCGGTCTCCACCCAGCCGCGGCGCTCGGCCTCCCGGACCCCGTCGCCCATGTCGAGCCCGTCGAAGCGGGTGCGGGGCCAGACGGCCCGCGCCGCGTTGCAGAAGTGGCCGTGCCCGGTGCCCACGTCGAGCCAGGACGCCGGGTCGCCGTACGGGAGGAGCATCTCGGCGCGCCCCCGGTAGGCGGCGCCGAGCCGGCCGAAGACCGTGCCCGCGCCCTCGCCGCCGCGCCCGTCGTAGAAGTCGCGGTAGTAGAACTCCAGCCCCGCCGGGCTGAGTCGAGGGTTCTGGAAGACGTGCCCGCAGGCCTCGCACTGCTCCAGGGTGAACCGGCCGGGCTTGCCCTGGAGGAGGTCGGGCACGCGGACCCGGACGGTGAGGCGGCCGGAGCCGCACCAGGGGCAGTCCGGACGGCGGGGCTCCAGGAACCGCTGGGTCCCCGCGGCCAGTTCCTCGCGGTAGGCGGCGGCCCGCGCGGCGTCTTCGGCGGCCTCCGCTGCGGCGTCCCCGTCGGCCGGAGCCCGCCCGGCGGCCGCTGCCGTACGCAGGGCGGCGCCGAGGGAGCGCGCCGGCCGGGCGGCGGTGGCCCGGGCCAGATCGGCGGGGCGCAGCGGGGACCCCGGCCCGCCGAGGGCCAGGTACGGCTGGAGCCAGTACAGCCCGGCCGCCGCCGCGCCCCACCGGCCCTGGCGTACGGCGACCCCCGCCAGCAGTGCGAGCCCGCCGAGCTGCGCCGCGGCCAGCGCTCCCGGGGGCAGTCCCTGGGCCCGCAGCTCGGCGGCCCGGGCCGGTCCCGAAAGCCCCTCGGGCCCTCCACAGCTCAGGCCGGGGGCGATGGCCAGGCCCGTCGCGTCGGCGGCGTACTCCTTCAAACGGCGGGTCAGCGCCAGCAGTTCGGCCGGAGCGGGCCGGGGGCCGCCCGCGGCCACCCCGGCCCGTGCCAGCACCTCCTCGGTGACGAGCACGGCGAAGCCGGCCCCGCGCCCCTCGCCGAGCCGGTCCTGCCGGTAGCGGGCCGGGTCGACCAGGCGCAGCAGGCCCAGGGCCCGCTCGGTGGCCAGGTCCGCGGGGATCAGGTCCAGGACCCGCAGGCCCTCCCGTTCGGCGTGCGCGCAGGCGGCGAGGAAGGTGGCCGCGTCGGGTTCGACGCCTCGGGCGGTGAGCAGCCGCCACCCGGCGGCGCGCGGCACCCCGGCCGTCGTGGCGGCCGGGCTCACCGGAAGCACGAGGATCGCCCGCAGCCGGCGTCCGGCGCGTACGGTGCCCGCGCCGAGCGCGGCCAGGACCACCGCGGAGGTCCAGCGGACCCGGGAGAGCGGGGGTGGCGTCATGAGAGTTTCTCCAACCGGTCGGCCGCGGCGGCGGCCCCGCCCGCCGCGGCGAAGGAGGCCTGGATCCGCCGGGCGGCCCGGCGCGGGCCGGGGTCGTCCAGCACGGCCGTGAGCGCGTCACGCAGTTCCTCGGCCCCCGTCCTCGCGAACCGGACCCGGACCCCGGCCCCGGCCCGCGTCACCTGCTGGGCCACGATCGGCTGGTCGTCCCGGATCGGGGCGACGACGAGCGGCAGCCCGTACGCGAGGGCCTCGCAGACGGTGTTGTGCCCGCCGTGGCAGACCACCGCGTCCAGGTGCGGCAGGAGGTCGAGCTGCGGGACCCGCTCCTGGAGCAGGACGTGCCCCGGCACGGGCCCGACCAGCGCGGAGGGAGCCGCCAGCACCAACTGGACGTCCTGGGCCAGCCGTTCGGCGGCGCCCAGCACCGCGCGGTAGAACCGGCCGCCGGCCTCCTGGTTGAGGGTGCCCAGGGACACCAACACCCGCCGCCGCGCCGGGTCGAGGCGCTGCCAGGGGAATCCGGGCTGGTCCGGCCGGGCCCCGAAGGCCGGGCCGACGTAGGCGTGGTGCGGCGGCGGATCCCCGGCCGTGCCCACCAGTTCGGGGGTGGAGAAGACCAGCACCAGCCGTTCGGAGAACCGCGGGTCCCAGTCCGTGTCCCCGGCCGCCCCGTACTGCGCGAGCAGGCCGGAGATCTGCCCCGCCACCCACTCCCCGACCTTCGGGAAGTCGGCGAAGGGCCGGGTGAGTTCGGCCGAGGTGCTGGCGGAGGTCACCCACGGGACGCCGAGCCGCCGGGCCACCAGCGGTCCGGCCAGGGCCTGCTGGTCGGCGACCACCACGTCCGGCGTGAAGGCGCGCACGGCCCGGGTCACCCCCGGCACCATGGCCCGGGCCAGCGGCACCAGCGCCTCCTCCCACAGGAACCGCAGGGCGCCGACCCCGCGCAGATCCCGCCAGCGTGCGTGCAGCGCCGGATAGCCCTGGCGGCCCACCTCCTCGCCGGCCGGCAGGATCCGAGCCCGCGCGGGCAGCAGTCCCGCCAGGGGCGCGGCCGGTCCCGTCCAGGCGACCTCGTGGCCCCGGGCGGCCAGTTCGGCCCCGACAGCCACGGTCGGATTGACGTGCCCCGCCAGCGGCGGCACGGTGAACAGCACCCTCATGGGACCAGCGCTCCCTTCCGCGCCGGGGCTCCCCTGCGCGGCGGAGCGCCCGCCCGCGGCCGCGCCGCCGCCCCGGCCGCCCGGTCGAGATGGGCGAGTACGGCCTCCCGCAGGGCCCCGCTGCTCTCCTTCAGGACGTCGTGCCCCAGCCCCGGCAGGATCCGCAGCTCGCCGTGCGGGGCGTGGTGGGCCAGCTCCCGGGCGCCGGGGACCAGTTCGGAGTGTTCGCCGCAGATGATCAGCGCCGGGCAGCGCAGCCGCGCATAGTCGGCCGGGGTGAAGGTGCGGCTCCCGGCGATGTCGTCGATGAGCGAGGTGCGGTTGAGGAGGTCGTCGGCGATCGAGGTGAGGTGGGCGGCCTTGCGCAGGCGCAGGGTGAGCAGCTCGGCGGGTACCGGACTGTCCTCCAGGCTCAGCGCGGCGGCCGACAGGGTGTCGAGCATGTTCTCCACCCAGGCTCCGCCGAGCGGGGGTTCGAGGAGCGTGAGCCCGGTGACGAGGTCGGGCCGGGCCAGGGCGGCGTGCAGGGCGAGGGTCCCGCCGTAGCTGTTGCCGACCAGGTGGACCGGGCGCTGCCCGAGGCCCAGCGCGCCGAGCAGGGAGAGGAGGTCCCGTACGGCGCTGCGGCTGTCGTAGCCGGTGGCCGGACGCTCGCTGCGGCCGTGGCCGCGCAGGTCGTAGAGGACGGCCTCGTGCCCGGCCCGGGCCACCGGGACGGCCAGGGGGCAGTAGAAGGAGGACAGGTTGTCGACGACCAGACCGTGCAGGAAGACGACCACGGGCCGGTCGGGGGCGTCGGCGCCGGCGGTGGCCGGGAGCCGCTGGACGTGGAAGCGCAGGGAGGAGGCGCGCACGAAGGCCATGGCGGATCAGCCGACGGTGGCGGTGCTGGAGGAGGGGGCCGCCGTGCGGGCCAGGGAGGCGTGCGTGATCCGGCCGATGTGCGTGACGAGTTCACCGACGGACATGGCCAGGATGGCGTCCATGTCCTTCTCGGCCAGGAAGCCCATCAGGTCCACCTCGGCGCCGTAGCGGTGGTGGAGGAGCTCGGCGAGGGCGACGAACTCGATGCTCTCCAGGGCGAGGTCCTCGTTGAACGTCGTCTTCATCGTGACCTCCTGCGCGAGCAGGTACTCGTCGCCGACGATCTCCACGAGCATGCCGGTGATCTCGGCGAGGATGTCAGGTGCCATGACGGGTCTCCGTGAGGGGGAAGGGAACGGGGGAGGGGGCCGGGGCCGCCGGGTGCGCGGTCCAGGCGACGACGTGGTCGAGTGGCGCGTCCCCGGTCCCGGCGCCGGTGGACAGGGCGGTGAGCCGGGTCGTACGGACGGGGTACGGCTGTCCGCCCGGGGACGTCACCAGCAGGGTGCCGGCCTCCGCGTCGCCGGTCACCCGCCAGTCCCGCGGCCGGCCGCGCAACCCGCCGCCCTCCGCCTTGGCGGCGGCCTCCTTGGCACACCACAGGGCGGTGAGCGCGGCCGGCAGACCGGTGCCCGCCCGGGCCGCCAGGCGCCCCGCGAGGCGCAGTTCGTCCGGCCCGAGCGCGATGCGGATCAGCGCGTCCGGGTCGCCGGTCACCGGCTCCACGTCGATGCCGACCGCCAGGCGCGGGTGGGCCAGAGCGACGGCGATACGGTCCTTGTGGGCGATCGACAGCCGGAAACCGCCGGTCAGCGGACCTTCGGCCAGCGGCCGGCCCTCCCGGTCGTTGCCGACCGGCACCTCGGCCGGGAACACCGGCCCCGCCCCGGCGTCCCACAGGAGCCCGCGCAGCGCGTCCTTGGCGGCGATCCGGCCCAGCAGCCAGGGCGCCCGGGCGCGCGGCGACAGCCGCTCGTAGACCGCGCGTTCGGCCGCGCCCAGGTAGCGGCGCATCACCAGCTCCTGCGAGGCGGGATCGCTCCAGCGGCGCCGGGCCAGGTACCAGCCCTCCGGGCGGGGCTCGCCGATCCCGCAGACCTCCGGGGTGAACTTCATCGGCCAGACCCGCTCGTCGGCACCGAACCGGCGGTACGTCCACCCCTCGATCCGCGCCCACACCTCTCCGGTGGCGCGGCGCAGTTCGAGATCGCCGCGCACGGTGACCTCCTGCACCTCGCGGATCCGGGCCGTGGCGCCGACCAGCTCCTGCGGTTCCGGCGCGGGACCGTGGAAGCGGATGCGGTCCACGGTGGCCGGGAACACCAGGCGGTCCACCGGGAGCCGCAGCTGCATCCAGTGGCCGAACAGCTGCCCGGCGGCGTCGAGCAGCGCGCCCGGGTCGGGCAGGGCCCGCAGGACGCCCTCGATGCCGTCCGAACCGACGGTCCGCACCTCGTGGACCCCCGCGAACCGCGGCCCGTGGAACATCCAGCGGTCCCGGTAGAGCGCCGCGGCGCTCACGGGCGCGGGCCCGGGGTCGCGCAGCGGAGCGCCGTCGGGCGCGGGCGGCCGCGCGTACCGCTCGCCGAGCAGCACGACCACGGAGGCGTACTCCCCGAGGCGGACGCGCATCCGGCGGGGCGGCCCGTCGCCCAGGGCCGTGACCTCGACGTCGACGTCGACGGCCGGCTCGACGGCGAGCCACCGCAGGGCCCGGACGTCCTCGTAGCCGACGACGGCGAAGCCGGGCGGGGCGTGGCGCCGGGCCGCGTCAGCGGCCAGTTCCAGCATGGTCGTCATGGGGACGACGGGAAACCGGTCGGAGTCCTGCGGCCAGCCGTCGGGCTGGAGGTAGACGCAGTGGTCCCGTACGTACGGCAGCGCGGCGAGCGAGAGCCGCAGGCGCTCCCTGGCCGGGGCGCTGCGAGCCGGGGGTCCCGCCGCCGACCAGGCCTCCGTGACGCTGCGGGCGGCCGCGGCGGTGTCGGCGAGCACCGCGTCCAGTGCGGACAGGAGGACCGGGCGGGGGCCGGGTGGCTCCGCCGGTGCGGGCGGTGTCGGCGGCGTCAGGAGGGCGCCCAGGGAGGCCCGGGCCGCCTCACCGAGCCGGACCAGCGGAGAGCCCAGGTCCAGCGGAACGGTACGGCCCGGACGTGCGGTACGTGCGGTACGTCCGGGGCCGGGTCCGCTACCGGTGGGGGCGTGGCCGGGGTTCGGGCCGTCCGCCGCGCCGCCCCCGGCACCGGCCTCGGCATCGGCCTCGGTCAGGCGGTCCCAGCGAGGGGCGTGTCCCTCCACCCACAGCGCGGCGCAGGTGCGGCTCAGCGCCGCCAGGCCGGTGAGGCGCGGGGACGAGGTGGACACCGAGAGGTGGGGGCGTTCGCGCAGGGTGTCCTCGACGAAGCCCGGCAGGCTGCCGGGGCCCAGCGTGACGAAGCAGCGCACGCCCTCGTCCTCGTACAACCGCAGGGTCAACGCGCGGAAACGGACCGGTTCGAGGAGGTGGCGCACCACCAACGCCCGTACCTCCTCGGGCGCGGAGGGGAACGGCGCACACGTGGTCGCCGACCAGACCGGCAGGGTGCCGGGCCGCAGCGGCAGCCGTCCGAAGGCGGCACGGACCTGACCCAGGTACGGCTCCCACATCGGCGTGTGGAAGCCGGAACGGAACGGCAGTTCCTGGCCGAGCACGCCGTCGGCCCGCAACCGCGCGACCACGGCCGCCACTTGCTCCGGATCGCCGCAGATCACCGACTGGTGCGGGCAGTTGTCATGGCTGACCACCACCCGGTCCATGCCGTGCAGCGCCGCCTCCGCACGCCGCGCTCCGCAGCCCAGCGCCGCGTACACGAGGTCCGGAACCCTCAGGTCGCCGGGGCGCAGCGAGTCCAGAAAGGCGTCGGCGGCCTCCTGCGGATACATCCCGGCGGCCACCATCGCCGCCCACTCACCCAGGCTGTGGCCGGCCAGTACGTCCGGCTCGATGCCGAGCCGCGGCAGGACCCGGGCGAAGAAGCGCCCCGTCGCCATCGCGTCCACGGCCCGCTCCACCAGCGACGCACCGCGGGTGAGCCGGGGCGCCGGCCATGCGAGGCGCTGCGCCACGTCGTCCACCACGGGTGCGAACTCCGGCTCCAGGCCGGGGAACAGGAAGGCCACCCGGCCACCCAGTGGCTCCGGCGCGAACCACACGTCGCCGCGGCCCCGCCACGGCCGGCCGCGCGCCACGGCCTTGGCGGCCAGTGCGAGCCGCTGCGGGGTCGGCCCGACCACCGCGACCCGGCAGGGACCGTCGCCGCCGGACACCGGGGCACCGGCGGCCAGCCTGGCCGACAGCTCCGCCGGCGTGTCCGCGGCCATCAGGAGTACGCCGTGCCCCGCGGCCGGCCCGGCCCCGCTCCTCAGCCCGACAGCCCCGATCGGCCGCGCCGGTCCCGGCCTCGGCTCCGGCCCGACCGGTGTGCCCGCGGCCGCGAGCGGCAGGAAGCGCCGCACCGGAGCGGCCGGGCCCCGCGCCGCCCCGGGCCGGGCGCGGGTCCCCGGAGCCTCCTCCAGCACCACGTGCGCGTTGATCCCGCCGAAGCCGAAGGCGTTGACCCCGGCCCGACGGGGCTCCCGCCCGAAGCGTTCCCACGGTTCCGCCGCCGTCAGGGGCCGCATCCGGGTCGCGGCCAGGTCCGGGTGCGGCTCCTCAAGGTGCAGGGTCGGCGGCAACACCCCCTCGTGCACCGCGAGCGCGGCCTTGATCAGCCCCGCCATGCCCGAGGCCTGCATGGTGTGACCGAGCATGGACTTCACCGAGCCGAAGCCGATCCCCGGGCCGTTCCCTGACCGGTTCCCCGGCCCGTTCCCCGGCCCGCGCCCCGGCTCGGGACGCCCGAACACCTCGGCCAGCGTGACTAGTTCGGCCACGTCCCCGACCGGCGTGCCGGTGCCGTGCGCCTCCAGCAGCCCCAGGGCGCCCGGGGCGCGCGGATCCAGACCGGCCTCCCGCCAGGCCCGCTCCAGTGCCCGTACCTGTCCCGCGACGAGAGGGCTCATCAGGCTCGCCGCGCGGCCGTCCCCGGCCACGCCCGTCCCGCGGATCACCGCGTACACGCGGTCGCCGTCCCGCTCCGCGTCCGCCAGCCGCTTCAGCAGCACCACCCCGGTGCCCTCGGACAGCAGGGTCCCGTCGGCCCGGCGGTCGAAGGGCCGGATCCGTTCGCTCGGGCTGAGCGCCCGCAGCTGGGTGAACACGCTCCACAGCGTCGCGATGTGGCAGTGGTGGACCGCCCCGGCGACCACCGCGTCGCAGCGCCCCGAGGCCAGCAGCCCCACGGCCTGGTCCACCGCCAGGAGCGAGGAGGCGCAGGCCGCGTCCAGGGTGTAGGCGGGCCCGCGGAAGTCCAGCCTGTTCGCCGTCCGGGCCGCGGTGAAGCTCGGCACCAGCCCGATCGACGCGTCCGGCCGCTCCGGACCGAGCGCCTCCTGGAACGCCGACCGCACCGCCGCGATCCGCCGCTCGCCCAGCTCCGGCGCCAGCTCCCGCAGGGTCTGCGCCAACTGGTGGGCCGTCCGCACGCGTTGGTCCAGACGCGCGGTGGCCACGCCCATGAACCCGCCGCGCCCCAGCACCACCCCGATCCGCGAGCGGTCGCACGGCAGGCGTTCCTCACCGCCCGCGTCGGCGATGGCCTCGGCCGTCGCGTGCAGGGCCAGCATCTGGTCCGGCTCGGCCCCCTCCACGGCGGCTGGCATGATCCCGAACCGGGTCGGGTCGAAGGCGGCGAGGCCGTCGACGAAGCCGCCGCGCCGGCAGTAGAACCGGTCGCCGGTGGCCGGTCCGGTAGCGCCGTCCGGGTCGTAGTACACCTCCGGATCCCAGCGCCCCGGCGGGACGTCACCGATGCAGTCCTTGCCCGCGAGGAGGTTGCGCCGGTACCCGGCCAGATCGCCGGCCCCCGGGAAGACGGCGCCCATCCCGACGATCGCCGCGTCGGTGGGGCGCGGTCCGCGCCGCCGTGACTCACTCATCGCCGCAGCCCTCCTGCGCCATCAGGACCACCTGTACGTCGTTGCCGTGGGCGAGCTCGTCGAGGAACGCGGCCGTGCCGGCCTCCGGGGCGATGAGGGGGATGCCGCGTCGGGCGTACGCGCGCTCCAGCTCGGGGGTGACCATCCCGCCCGACTGCGCCGCCCAGGGGCCCCAGTCGACGGACAGCACCCGGCCGGGGAAGGACTCCGCCCAGGTGTGGGCCAGGGCGTCGAGGGCGTCGTTGGCCGCGGCGTAGTCGCTCTGGCCGCGGTTGCCGTACACCCCCGCGACACTGCCGAACAGCGCCAGGAACCGGGGCGCGGGCGCCGTACCGTGCTCGGCCGCCGCGGAGGCCAGGTGGCGGGCGCCGGCCACCTTGGTGGTGAACACCGCGGCGAAGTCGGCCGGTTGCTTGTCGCTCAGCAGTCCGTCACGCAGGATCCCGGCGCCGTGCACGATGCCGTCGAGCCGGCCGTGCCGGGCCCGTACGTCGGCCACCACCGCCCGTACGGCCCGCTCGTCGGTGACGTCCGCGCAGTGGTAGCGGACCGAGGCCGCCGCCGTGGCGAGGGCGGACAGGGTGGCCCGTACCTCGCGCCCGGCGAGGATCCGCGAGGCCGTCGCCTCGATCTCGGCGGGCGTACGGAGCCCTGCTGCGATCAGGGCCGCGCGCAGCGCGACCCGGTCATGGGCCTGCGCGAAGTCGTCCGCCGCGGCGGAGGGTTCGGGCGTACGGCCGATCAACTCGATGTGGCATCCGGTGGCGCGGGCCAGCGCCACGGCGGTGCGGGCGGTGATCCCGCGGGCCCCGCCGGTGAGCAGGACCACGGCGTCACGGTCGAGCGGCGGTTCGCCCGCGGCCCGGCGGGTGAGCGGTGCGGGTACCGGGGTGCGGGTGGTGCGGGTTCCCTCGGGCGTGTACCCGACGGAGGCGGGGCCGTCGGGCGAGTCGTGGCTCAACTCGGCGAGGAGCTGCGCGGCGAGATGCTCGGGGGCCTCCTTGGGCTGGATCTGCACCGCGCGGATCAGGGTGCCGGGGAATTCGAGGGCCGCGCTGCGGGCGAAGCCGTGCAGGCCGGCGCCTTGTACGCCCGCGCTGGGGGTGCCGGGGGCGGTGACGAGGAGCAGGCGGTGCGTCCCGCCGGTCAGTGTGCGCCGCAGGCCCGTAAAGGCGTCGGGCAGCACGGGCTCGGGTCCCGGCCGCAGCGCGGTCAGGTCGACGATGCCGTCGAACCCGGGCTCGGGGGCGGGCAGGAGCTTCGCCTCGGCGCCTTGCGCGTCCAGGGCCGCGAGGAGGGCGGGGGCGAGGGCTTGGCCGTCGTCGACGATGCCGATGCGGAGGCCGTGGAGGCCGTGGAGGCTGCGCAGGCTGGGCGGGTGGGGTAGGTCGCGCGGGTCGCCTGGGGTCGGTGGGTTCGGGGCCGGTAGTGGGGCGGGGAGTGTGTCCACCCGGAGCCGGGTTACGGGGGGTGTCGGGGGTGTCGGGGGTGCGGAGGGGGCGGGGGCCGCGGTGGGGGGTGCGGAGGCTGGTGTGTGGGTGGTGAGCCAGTCGACTATGCCGCGCAGGGTCTTGATGCGGGACAGCTCCTCCACCGCGGACTCCGTGGAGCCGCCCGGGTCGCGGGGGAGGCCGATGCGGTCGGCCAGGGCTCCGATGATCTCCACGCGTTTGATGGAGTCGATGGAGAGGTCGGCTTCGAGGTCGAGTGCGGGGTCGAGCATGTCCCGGGGGTAGCCGGTCCGGGTGTGGACGAGCTCCAGGACGGCCTCCATGAGCTGTTCGGCGGTGCGGGGGGTCGGAGGGGGCGGGGCGGGGGTGGTTCCGACGGGGCCGGGCGCGCGCCGGGGCGTCTCCTCGGGCGCCGAACGTGGCGAGGGGTCGGGGGGTGCGGCGGCGGTGTGTTCGGCGCCCTGCGGGGATCGCCCCGGCACACTCCCGGCCCCGCCGGAACCACCCGGGGTGACGGGCCGGGGCTGCTCACCTGCGGGCGTGCCCAGATAGCCGAGCATGACGTGCCGCTGGGCCTCGACCAGTTCGCGGGTGCTGCGGAGGTATTCAAGGATCGTCGCCTCACGGCCGTCCGCCGACATGGCCGGGCTCGTTGTCGGAGCCGCGCCCGTGGGCGGGGCCGGCCGTGGGGAAACCCGGCGGGGTGGTTGGAGGCCTCCTGTGATCGGGGTGCCGTCCGTCGTGCGGACGAGGTGGCCGTCCACCAGCCAGCCCGGGCGGCGCGGGGCGTGGTCCGGGAGGGGGGAGGTACGGCCGCGGAACAGGGCCTGCGGGTCGATCGGCACGCCCGCCGCCATGAGTTCCGCCAGCGCCGTGACGAGCCGGGTCAGGCCGTGCTCGCCCGGTACGTCCAGGGGGACCACCGTGTGCGGGCGCTGGGCGAGGATCCGGCCGATCAGGGAGCTGAGGACCCGTCCGGGTCCCGCCTCCACGAACGTCCGGACCCCGGCCGCGTACATGGCCTCCACCTCCTCGACGAACCGGACCGGCTCCGCGACCTGGCGGGCCGCGAGGTCCCGTACACCGTCGGCGGACGGCGGATAGGGAGCGGCCGTCGTGTTCGACCAGACGGGGAGGCGGGGCGCGGACACCTCCGTGCGCGCCAGTTCCGTGGTGAGGGCGGTCGCCGCCGCGGCGACCACCTCGCTGTGGAAGGCGCAGGCCACGGGGATCGGCTCCGCCGACAGGCCCGCCCCGCGCAGCGCCGACACCGCGGTGGAGACGGCTGTGGTCGGTCCTGAGATCACGCACTGGCGGGGGGCGTTGTGGTTCGCCACCACGCACCCGGCGCCGGCCGCGATCTCCCGTACCTCGTCCGGCGGGGCCGACACCGCCGCCATCGTCCCGGGATCGGCCCCGGCGGCCTCCAGGATCGCTTCGGCACGGCGTGCGCTCAGCCGTAACAGGCTCTCGGTGTCGTAGACGCCCGCCGCCCACAGTGCGGTCAGCTCGCCGTACGAGTGCCCGGCCACGCAGTCCGGCCGTACGCCCATGTCGGCGAGGAGCAGATGTGCCGCCGCGCCCGCCAGTCCGAGGGCCGGCTGGGCCACGCGGGTGTCGGTGACGGCCGCCCGCTGCGCCGCCCGCCCAGGCGCGCTGAAGGCCGCCGGGGGGAACATCGCCGACACCACCGGGGCCGGAGCCGCGTCCAGGAGCTCTCGCAGCGAGGGGAAGGCCATGAACAACTCGCCCAGCATTCCGGGACGTTGACTGCCCTGACCGGGGAAGAGGAACGCCGTCAGGCCCGGGTCCGCCGCGTCGCCCTTCACGTGGACGCCCGGGCCGGGGGCGAAGGCGCGGGCCCCTTCCAGCCGGGACGCCAGTTCGTCGAGATCGGCGGCCACGACCGCCACCTGGACCGGGCCGCGGTCCCCGGCGGCCTCCGCCGCGAGGTCCCGCAGGGGCCAGGGGCGCCCGGCCGCGTCGTTCTCCTCCAGCCGGGTCGCCAGCCGCGCCATGGCCCGGCCGGCCGCCTCGCGGTCCTCGCCGCGGAAGCAGACCAGCTCGGCGGGCCACTCCTCCAGGGCGTGCCGGGGCTCCGCGCTTCCTGCGTAACCGGCCAGTACGGCGTGGTAGTTGGTGCCGCCGAATCCGAAGGCGCTCACCCCGGCGATGCGCCGCTCCGCGGGCGCCGCCCAGGGCCGGGCCTCGGTGTCGAACGAGAAGGGGCTGCTCTCCGCGTGCCAGGCCGGGTTCGGTGTGTCGAGGTGCAGGGTCGGTGGCCGTACGCCCGCGTGGACGGCCCGGGCCGCCTTGATGAGCCCGGCCAGTCCGGCGGCGCACTTGGTGTGCCCGAGCTGGGATTTCACGGAGCCCAGGGAGCAGGACCCGGCCGCGGCCCCGGAGGCGGTGAACAGCTCGGTGAGGACGGCCAGTTCGGTGCTGTCACCGACCACCGTGCCCGTACCGTGCGCCTCGACCAGGCCCACTTCGCCGGGGGAGACGCCGGCCCGTGCGTAGGCCCGTTCCAGGGCCCGTCGCTGACCTTCGGGCCGTGGCGCGGTCAGACCGAGGGACCGGCCGTCGCTGGCGGCGCCGACCGCCTTGATCACGGCGTACACCCGGTCGCCGTCCCGCTCCGCGTCCGCGAGCCGTTTCAGGACGAGCGCGCCCACTCCCTCCCCGAGGGCGATCCCGTCGGCGGCCGCGTCGAAGGGCCGGCAGCGGCCGCCGGGGGACAGGGCGCGGACGGAGGAGAACATCAGGTAGTCGTTGATGCCGTTGTGGACGTCGGCGCCGCCGCAGATCACCATGTCGCTGTCCCGGTCGCGCAGTTGGCGGCAGGCCAGGTCCAGGGCGGCCAGGGAGGAGGCGCAGGCGGCGTCGACCGTGCAGTTCGCGCCGCCCAGGTCGAGGCGGTTGGCGACCCGGCCCGCGATGACGTTGGCGAGGATCCCGGGGAAGGAGTCCTCGGTGAGCCGCGGCAGCTGCTCGTCCAGGGCGGCCGGCAGCTCGCCCAGGTAGGCGGGGTGCAGGGCGCGCAGCCCGTACGCGCCCGCCAGTTCGGTACCGGCCTCGGCGCCGAAGACCACCGAGGTGCGGCTGCGGTCGAAGGCGCGGTCCTTGCCGTAGCCCGCGTCATCGAGGGCCCGCGCGGAGATCTCCAGGGCCAGCAGCTGGACCGGCTCGATCCCCGTGAGCGAGGCGGGCGGGATGCCGTGCGCGAGGGCGTCGAAGGGCACCGGCCCGAGGAACCCGCCCCAGCGGGAGGGGGTGCGCTCACCGGCCCGGGCCGGGTCGGCGTCGTAGTAGAGCTCCGGGTCCCAGCGCTCGGCCGGCACTTCGGTGACGGCGTCCGTCCCGGCGAGCACCATGGCCCAGTAGGCGGCGAGGTCGGGGGCGCCGGGATAGGCGCAGGCCATGCCGACGATGGCGATGTCGAGCGGATCGGCCTGCGGCTGCGGCGGGGCGGTGAAGTCCTGGGCCCGCCGCGCCAGCAGAGCGGTCGCGCCATCAGTGACCTGCGCGTGCAGCGCGGCGACCGTGGTGGTCTCCGTGCGCAGGGTCGCGGCCTGCCCGAGCATGAACAGACCTTGCGCGTACTGCTGTTCCTCGGTGACGGGCTCCAGCCGGTCCCCGTCCGCCCGCGGGCGGTCACCGGGCCCGGCCCGCCGCAGGCCCTTGGAGGCGATGCGCAGACGGCCCAGGTTCAGACGTTCGAGCTCCTCCCAGACCTCCCGCGGCGCGGCTCCGCTCTCCGCGAGGCGCCGCCGGGTCGCCTCGAAGGCCTCGGCGTACGGGGTGGCCGCGCACCGGGTGGCGTGGCCGGGGGCGGTCCGCAGCAGCACGGTGTCCGTGCACTCCACCGCCGCCCGCTGGAAGCCCGGCAGGACCGCGCCGGCCGCCACGGCCTCCTCGGTGAACAGGTACGCGGTGCCCATCAGCACCCCGATCCGCGCCCCCCGTTCGGCCAGCGGGGCGGCGGCCGCCACCGCCATCGCGGCGGACCGCTCGTCGTGGATCCCGCCCGCGAACAGCACGTCCAGGTCCTGCGGTTCGGGACAGGACAGCAGCCGCTCGACCTGCTCCTCCCACAGCGGGAACGACGCGCGCGGACCGACGTGGCCGCCACACTCCAGCCCCTCGAAGACGAAGCGGCGGGCGCCCTCGGCCAGGTACCGCTCCAGCAGGCCCGGCGAGGGCACGTGCAGATGGGTACGGATCCCGGCCGCCTCCAGCGGGGCCGCCTGCGCCGGGGTGCCCCCGGCGATGACGGCGTGCGGCGGTCGGGCGTCGGTCACGGCCGCCAGCTGCTCCCGCCGCAGTTCGGGCGGGGCGAAGCCGAGCAGGCCCACGCCCCACGGGAGCTCACCGAGTCGCTCGGCGGTCTCGGCCAGCAACCGGCGTACGTCGGGCCCCTCCATCACGGCCAGGGCCAGATACGGCACGCCGCCCGCGGCGGCCACCGCTGCGGCGAAGGCCGCCTGGTCGCTGACCCGGGTCATCGGCCCCTGGGCGACGGGCCGGGGCCGCTGGAGCGGCCGGGCCCGTACGACGGCCGCCAGGTGCTCGGGGATCGCGGCCCGTACGGCTTGCAGGACGCCGCCGGTCGTCCGGTACCGCGCGGCCAGCCGGGCCGCCAGGGCCCCGTCCTGCCCGACCGGCAGCAGCTGCGCGCGCAGGTCCCGGGCGCCGAGCAGGGCGGGTACCGGTCCTTCGGGCGAAGTCAGGTCGGGGCGCGCGAACACCCGGTGGCCCCCGGCCAGCCGCGTCTCGGAGCCGTCCATCGACCGGAGCGCGGCCACGACGTCCCGGGGCAGCCCCTCCTCGCCCTCGGCCGTCAGGGCCAGCTGTACGTCGAGCAGCACTCCGGCGGCTCCGCCCGCGACGGCCGCGGGCGCGGTGTGCGGGCCGATGCCGCCGTAGGCCCGTACGGGGACGCGGATCTCGGGGTCGCCGAGGAGGTGCTGGAGCAGCACGAAGGTGGTGGCGTCGCCCACCCGGCCCCCGGCCTCGTGGCCCTTGGCGACGAGCGCGTCCGCCCGGGCGGCGACGGCGGTGGCGGCCTCCGCCGGGCTGACGACCTCCGCCCACACCCGGGGCCGCCCGGCCGCCGCCGCCCACGCGGCCACCCGCTCCGGGGTGTGCGCTGCGGGGTCGGCGAGCAGGACCGTGTCCACCTCGGCGGGCAGGTCGCCGGGCCCGGCCGGGCAGCCGGCGGGCACCCGGACCCCGTACCGGCCACCGCTGCCGAGCCGGCGGCCCAGCTCGGCGACACCGCGCCGCGCGGCGTCGGCGTCCCGGCCGAGGTCGAGCAGCCCGAGGGCGCCGGCGCGCTCGGCGGCGATCACGATCCGCGGGTGCGGCTCCTCGAAGGGGCTGAGCGCGACGACGAGATCACGGGTGGCGGCGGGTTGCGCGTGCTGGGGGGTGGTCACGGGCGCTCCTCTTCCAGTGCTGTGTGACATGGCGCAATGCCGGACGGAAGAACGGAAGAACGGAAGATCGGGAGGTCGGGAGATCTGGAGACCTGGAGATCGGTGATCGGTGATCGGTGATCGGCTGTGCGCGAGCGCGGCGAGGCGGCAGGCGGGGGAGCGGCTCTCGCACGTCGGCCGGGGCTTCCCGCCGCGGGGACGACGGGCTTGAACGGTGGTCAAACACCCTCACGCCGCGATGCATCGTGCGGTGGCCGCCCCGCACTGTCAACAGCCATGCGGAGCGCGGTACTTCGCACCCTCGCCGCACCCGGGCCGCCCGGGACGCCCCCCGGCCGGAGTCACGGCGCACCGCTGCCCGGGCGGTGGCCTGCGGCGATGGCCGCCCGGGCGGGCCGACCCCGCCGCGCGGACCGGCGTACCGCATCCTCGCGGACATGCCGCACCGGCATGCGGATCCACCGACCGGGCATGAAAGCCCGCCGGGAGCCTGTCAGTTGTTCACCCGACGAGCCCTTACAGGTACAGCCTCACGCGGTTACCGTCCGGTCATGACCCCCACCCTCGCGCAGCTCCGCTACCTCGTCGCCGTCGCCGACTGCCGGTCCATCACGGGCGCCGCCGCCTCCGTCTTCGTCGCCCAGTCCGCCCTGTCCCGGGCCGTCCAGGCCATGGAACGCGATCTGGGAGTCGAACTTCTCGCCCGCCGGGGGAGGGGGGTGGACCTCACACCGGAGGGGGCCCGGGTCGTCCGGCTGGCCCGCACCGTCCTCAACGCGGTCGAGGCCATCGACGACATCGGGACCCCGCACGGCAAGGACAGCAGGGCCGTCCTGACCCTCGTCAGCACCCCCACCCTCGCCCTGGACCTGGCCACCGACCTGGTCGCGGCCTTCACCGAGCGGCACCCGACCGTCGACGTGCGGCTCCAGCAGCACGACAGCCGGGAGGCCCTGGTCGAGGAACTCACCCAGGGGCGCTCCGAGTTGGCGCTGGTGGACCTGCCGGTCGACAAGGAGCTCTCCACGCACTACATCCAGGAGCGCGAGGTCGTGCTGATCTCACCGCTCGGCTCCCGGCTGCCCCACCCCATGCCGTTGCGCATGCTCGACGGGCTGCCGATGGTGCTGCCCACCCCCGGCACCGGCCGGCGCACCGAGATGGAGGCCATGTTCAGCTGCCTCGGCGTGCGGCCCGTGCCCTCCCTGGAGGTCGACGAGCGCCTCGCCTGGGTGACGGGCGTGACGGACGGCCGGGGCTCGCTCATCTGGTACCGCGACGTGGTGCTGAGGGCCTTCGGCAGCCGGGCCGAGATCCGGTCCTTCACGCCGCCCCTGCTGCGGCCGGTGGGCATCGCGCACGCCAGGAGACCGCTGAGCCGCGCGGCCCGCGCCTTCATCGCGCAGGCCGGGCACAAGGGGCCCGTACGGGAGCCGGTGCGCTGACCGAGGCATGACCTGGCGGCATCGAACGATGCTCGAAGGGGAGGCGACCAGGCCTGGCGCCATCGACTGATGAGCCATCACATGGTGGGCATGTCCCCACTCCTCACACCCCCACGGGCCGCAGCGCTCGCGACCGCGGTCCTCGCCGCGACCCTGCCCGCCGTCGCCTGGATGACCAGCGCGACCGCCTCCCCGGCCCCGTCCGCCCCCGTGGCGGCCGCCGGAGCCCCGGCCCTCGCGGCGGAGAAGAAGTGCACCCTGCCCGGCGGCCTCGCCGAACTGAGCGGCCTGGCCATGAGCCGCAAACACCCCGGCGTGTTCTACGCCGTCAACGACAGCGGGAACACCAACCAGGTCTTCGCCGTCGACTGCACCACCGCCACCGGCCGGCTGCTGGCCACCTTCACCGTCTCCGGGGTCGGCAACACCGACTGGGAGGCCCTGGCCCTCGGCAAGGACGCCGGCGGCGGCCCGGCGATCCTGGTCGGCGACATCGGCGACAACTTCAGCGGGCGGGCGGAGATCACCGTGCACAGCCTCGCCGAACCCGACCGGCTCGCCGACGCGACCCTCACGCCGACCACCTACCGCTTCGCCTACGCCGACGGCAGGCACGACGCCGAGTCCCTCCTCGCGGACCCCGCCACCGGCCGGCTCTTCGTCGCGAGCAAGCTCATCGGAGCCCCCGGCCAGCTGTACCAGGCCCCGCTGCCGCCGGTGACCGGGCAGGTCAACACCCTCACCCCGGTGCGGCCCGGCCCCGTCTTCGCCACCGACGGCGCGTTCTCGCCGTCGGGTGCCTCGTACGCCCTGCGCAGCGGGGGACCCATGGGGGCCAACACCGCCTCCGTGTACGACACCGCGAGGGTCAAGCTCGCGGACGTCGCCCTGCCGGCCCAGTCGCAGGGCGAGACGGTGACGTACCTCGACTGCGCGAACCTGCTGGTCGGGTCGGAGAACGACACCCAGATCTGGCAGGTACCGCTACCGCCGGAGGCCACCCCCGGATGCGGCACCACGCCGACGCCCACACCGACCGCTACCCCCACCCCCACCCCCACGCCCACGCCCACGCCCACGCCGACTCCGACTCCGACCCCGACCCCCACGCCCGGTGGTCTGAAGCTCACGAACCCCGGCCCCCAGACGTGCAAGTTCAACCAGCCCTGCACCATCCAGCTCGCCACCACCGGGTCGAAGCCCCCCGTGCGGTACGCCGTCACGGGCCTGCCCTGGGGCCTGACCCTCGACAGCGCCACCGGACGCATCACCGGCAAGCCCTGGGGCAGCGGAACGGTCCAGGTCACCGCCACCGCGACCGACTCCACCGGAGCCACCGCGGGCACCGCCTTCGCACTGACCCTCACCTGGTTCTGAGAGGGGCCCGGCGGAGCGGTACCGGGCTTGTCCAACCCGCCCCCGAGGCCGCACTGTTGACCGGTACTCACCACCAGGTCAGGAGATCCGGCTTGTCGTCCTTCACCGAACCCGTCCCGCACGTGATCGACCCCGCCGGGGGCTGCCCGCACGCCCTCAACGCCCGGCTGCGCGCCGAGCAGGGCGCGGTGGCGCAGGTCGTGCTCCCCGGCGGGGTGCCCGGAGCGGTCGTCCTGGGGCACGAGGCGCTCAAGGAGTTCCTCGCCCATCCCGACGTCGCCAAGGACTCCCGGCACTTCCCGGCCCTGCACGACGGCACCATCCCCGCCGACTGGCCGCTACGGGTCTTCGCCGACGCCCGGGGCATGCACACGGCCGACGACGCCGACCACCGCCGGCTGCGATCGCTGGTCGGCAAGGCCTTCACGGCCCGGCAGGTGGAGCGCCTGCGGCCGCGCGTGGAGGAGCTGACCGCCGAGCTCCTCGACGACCTCGGCCGGGCCGCGGCCGCGGCCCCCGACGGGGTGGCCGACCTGTACACGCACTTCGCGCTCCCGCTCCCCATGAACGTCATCTGCGAGCTGCTCGGCGTGGACCCCGAGCACCGGGGGCGACTGCACCACCTGACCAATACGGTGATCATCGCGACCGACATCACCCCGGCCGAGAAGATGGCCGCCCTCCAGGAGCTCGTCGCCCTGATCGGCACGATCGCGGCCACCCGGCGCGCCGCTCCGGGGGAGGACCTCACCAGCGCCCTGATAGCCGCCCGCGAGGACGACGGCGACCGGCTCAGCGAGGCCGAACTGATCGGCACCATGCGGCTGATGCTCGTCGCGGGGCACGAGACCACGCTGAACCTCGTCACGAACGCGGTCCGCGCCCTGTGCGCCCACCGCGACCAGCTCGCCCTCGTCCTGGACGGCAAGGCGACCTGGTCCGACGTGGTGGACGAGACCCTGCGCTGGGACGGTCCGGTCAGCTGGTTCCCCTTCCGCTACCCCACCCGCGACCTGACCGTGGACGGCACCGTGATCCCGCGGGGCACCCCGGTGCTCGCCGGGTACACGGCGGCCGGTCGCGACGAGGCCTTCCACGGCCCGGACGCCGGCCGTTTCGACCTCACGCGCCCCACGGCGGCCCGCCACCTCTCCTTCGGCCACGGCGCCCACTACTGCATGGGCGCCCCGCTCGCCCGGCTCGAAGCCACGATCGCACTGGAGCGGCTCTTCACCCGGTTCCCCGACCTCGACCTCGCCCTCCCCGAGACCGAACTCCCGTACCAGCGCAGCTTCATCAGCAACAACGTACGGTCGCTGCCGGTCCGCCCGGCCTGACGCACCGGACGCCACCTAGCATGGTCGGGTTGTTGGGCAGCCCGGCCGGACGGCCTGTCGGCGGTCTGCCCAAAGATCTCACGGACGTGGAGGCGGTCCTGCCGGTGATCGGGAACCAGAGGCCACCGGCGCCCGCGGCCGGGCGGAACCGCGGGCTCACCGAGGTGCGGTCCGGTGGCGGTGAGGGCGAGTGACCAGCCCGGAGCCGTGGGCCGCTGAGGGGCGGGGGGCGCGCACCGTCCAGAACGTGTACGCCTTCGGCGGCTTCGCCTACGGCGCGATCAATGCCGACGTGCACGTCCACGGCGATGGCCACCCGGTCTACCTGCTGGAGGAGCACCGGCCCCCCGCCGGGATACCGGGGCCCGCCTGGGTGAACCAGCCCAGCCGGCTGCTCAACGCCCGCAGTGCGGTTGTACCGTTCACCGGCCGCGAGGCCGAGTTGCGCGCCCTGGAAGACTGGCGCGACGACGACGGCGATGACCCGGTCCTGAGCGTGCGGTGGCTCTTCGGACCGGGCGGTCGGGGCAAGAGCCGCCTGGCCGATCACTTCGCCGCGGCGTCCACGGCGCGCGGTTGGAAGACCGTGGTGGCCAGGCACGGCAGCAGCGTGTCCTGGGAGGCGCAGGGCAGCCACGACGCACGCCCCGGCGACCGTACGGGGTTGTTGGTGCTGGTGGACTACGCCGACCGCTGGCCCCTGCACGACCTGACCTGGCTGTTCGCCAACAGCCTGTTCCCGAACAGCCTGCGCCGCGGCGTTCCGGTGCGGGTGCTCCTGCTGGCCCGCACCGTCGAACCCTGGCCCGCGGTGCAGAGCATGCTTGGTGACCGCGCCGTCGCGTCAGCGTGGGAACTGGGGGCCGTGCCCGACACCCCGGGCGCCCGCGAGCGGGTGTTCGCCGCGGCCCGGTCGCGATTCGCCGAGCTGTACCGGCTGCCGGAAGCCGCCTCCACTGCTCTGCCGCTGCCGCACGACCACCCGGACTCGGGGCTCTTCCTCACCCTGCACATGGCCGCCCTGGCCGGGGTGGACGCGCTGGCGCACGGCCGTCGGCCGCCGAAGGACCCGGCCGGGTTGACAGCCTATCTTCTGCACCGGGAACGCGAGTGGTGGGAGCGGCTGAGCGAAGGCGGCGCTGGTGGCGCCGGTTCCACGACCGAGGCGCTCGCCGGCGCCGCGTTCGTCGCGGCGCTGACCGGCGCGACGGACTGGGACCACGGCGCCGAAGCACTGGCCAAGGCCCGGCTCGCGGACGATCCGGCCGCCGCTCGGTCCCTGCTGGCCGATCACGCGCGCTGCTATCCGCCGCTCGACCCCGCGACGGTGCTGGAACCCCTCTACCCCGACCGGCTCGCGGAGGACTTCGTCGCGCTCTGCCTCCCCGGCCACGACGTCGCGGGCTACCGGGCGGACCCGTGGGCGGCAGCCGTGCCGGCGGCGCTCCTGACCGGCGAACAGGTGCCCGCGTACGCGCTGCGGGCCATGACGTTCCTGGCGGCTGCGGCCGAACGCTGGCCCCACGTCCGCACGACGGTCTTCCACCCGCTCGTCCTGGCGGATCCCCGGCTGGCACTGCCGACCCACCCCACGGCCCTCGCGCCGGACTCCCCGTCCCATGCCCTCGGCGAGCAGAGCACCGCGGACTTCATCACCGGACAGCTGGAGATCATGGACAGCCAGTCGATGGAGGGGATCCGGCCGGAGCGCGCGTGGGACTTCGCCTACTACGCCGTCCACCTGCACGAACGCCGCCTGGCCGACGCGCCTGACGAGCGGGCCCGCGCGAAGCTCCACCTCAGCCTCGCGACCCGCCTCGCCAGGATCGGCCGGTACCAGGAAGCGGTCGCCTTCTGTACGCAGGCCGTTGCCCGCTACCGCGACCGGGACCCGGCAGACCTTTCCGCGACCGTCGAACTCACCGACGCGCTGACCGAGCTCGCCCGAGACCTGGCGGGAGTAGGCCGCAGTGCCGAGGCCGTCGAAGCCGCCGCCGAGGCGGTCGGAACATGGCGCGCCCACGCCGTACCGCCGCTCACCGACGGGCTGGTCGCGCAGACGCTGGCTACGTACGGCGATCTGCTCCGGGAGACCGGGCAACGGGACGAGGCGGTGCGGGTCACCGAGGAAGCCGTCGCTCTGTACCGCTCGCACGTTCATGGTGATTTCGCGGACGTCAAGCCCGGGAGGTGGATCTCCACAGTCCGCTTCGCCTCCGCCCTGAGCAGCCTGGGGGTCATGCTGCGCGACACCGGCGGACAGCGCCCTGCCCTGGAGGCGTGCGAGGAGGCCGTGGGCATCTTCCGTCGGCTGGAGCTGTCCGTCCTGGCTCAGCACCGTGATGCCTACGCCCGTGCACTCGCCCACCTCAGCGGCGCACTGCTGCACGCAGGGAGGGATGCAGAGGCCGTGGATCCGGCGCGCGAGGCTGCCGAGATCTACCGGCGACTGGCGGCGAACAGCCCGGAGGCCCACGAAGCACCTCTCGCCGGCGCCCTGCTCACTCTCGCCACCTGCCTGAGCGACCCCCAGGAGGCCCTGGCCGCCGCCGAGGAAGCCGCCGAGATGTTCCAGCGGCTCGCGCCCGCCAGGCCCGCGGAGTTCATGCCCCCGCTGGAAACCGCGCGAGACCTCGTGGACCAGCTCCTCTGGAAGGCCGAAGAAGAACGGGGCGCCCGGACCACCCTCCCCCCGGTCACTCCCGAAACCAGGCCGCACTCGCGCGACGCCGACGCCGTACTCCTCGTGGAGAGCGGTCCTCCTCCCACTGACCCGTTCGAGCGGCGGGTCGCCCGCCTCGTCGACCTGTGGGACTCGGACGGGCGACACGACGGGTGGCTGGTCACCGGCACGGCGTTCTTCATTCTGAACTGCTGGTTCATGGACTCAGAGCGACGAGACGACCCTCCCGGTCAACGCAGGTCCTCGCTCCTGGGCTCCCCCGCCGTCCAGGACTACGTCACGGCCTGCCGAACCGCCGTCGAGGCCGCTCACGGATGGGCCGCGATGCTGCGCGAGCGCCGCCGGTGCCCGGGGTGCGGTCACACCTGGCGGCTGGAGAACCTCCAGGCGTGCGCCGGCTGCTCCCGCTACACGTGCTACGAATGCCAAGGGATCGACCATCGAGGAGAGTTCTGCGAGATCGTGGGCTGACGGAAGCCGTCACGCCACGGGTGCTTCGTCAGCCGGTCAGGATCACGGAGGCGACCGTCCGCCATCCCGCGTCGGTACGGGCGGCCAGGTAGAGCACACGGACACGCTGGAACTCCCGCCCCTGGCTGTCCTGGCGCGCCCAGGTCACCTCGATGTGCGCGGACCGCTCGTTGAGCGCGCGTACCACCGGGTCGAGGGCCTTGCTGCCCCCGTAGTCGGCGTCGCGCAGTGCGCGCAGCTCGTGTGCGAGTCCCTGGGAGAGCGCCTCGGCGGAAGTGAGAGTGGTGTGGGCCGTGCCCGTGGTCATGCTGATCGGCACCGAGAAGTAGTCGAGGAGCGGCGCGGGATCGGTGCTCCCCTGTGCTGCCAGTCCGATGAACGTCTCGACGTAGCTGTCGAACCATGCCTGTGCTTCGTTCGCGACGGCGGCCAGATCGGTATGCGTCATGATTCCGTGTTCCTTCTTGCAGAGATTTCGCCGTCGCCCCCCGGTCAACGCCGCAAACGGGGAGTTCCCCGGTTGGTCATGACGGTAAGCGGGGAACTCCCCGGTTGTCCAGTTAGACTGGTCCCTCGATGACGGGAGCAGCCTTGACCACCAAGCCGAGCGTGTTGCGCGCCGATGCCCGCCGCAACCGGGAGCGCATCCTCGAAGCGGCCGTACGCGCCTTCTCGGAGAAGGGCCCGGACGTCCCGATCGACACGATCGCCAAGGCCGCGGGCGTCGGCTCGGCCACGCTCTACCGCCACTTCCCCACGCGCGAGGCGCTGGTCGAGGCGGCCTACCGCAACGAGCTGGCCCGCGTCTGCGACAGCGCCGCGCAGCTGCTGGCCGACAACCCGCCCGACCGGGCGATCCGCCTGTGGATGGACGACTTCATCGACTACCTGGCTGCCAAGCAAGGCATGGCGGACGCGCTGCGAGCCGCGGTCGCATCCGGTGCGGACCCCTTCGCCGAGACCCTCGACAAGCTCGCCACCGCGCTGGGCACCCTGCTGCACGCCGGGGCCGACGCCGGTCTCCTGCGCCCGGGCATCGACCCCGTCGACGTCGGCTTCAGCCTGGCCGGCATCGGGCTGATCACCAGCGCTCCCGACCAGCGCGAACGGGCCGGACGCCTCCTCGACCTGCTCCTCGACGGCCTCCGGTACGGAGCGGACGGATCGGCGCCCAGCTCGTGACCCGGCTTCGGCCGCGCAACAGGCACTGAATCGGTTGCGGGCCCACCGGACACCACCTAGGCCCCCGGCGGCGCCAGCTCCGTGCTCAGCCAGCCCAGCGCGTCCGGGTACATGCCGGTCCAGGTCCGGAAGTTGTGGCCGCCGGCCGGGCGGATCAGCGTCTTGACGCGGACGCCGGTGTTCGCCGCGGCGGCGGCCGCGGCGAAGGCCGCCAGCTGCCTGGGTGGACTGTCCTTGTCCTGCGCGGACGTGGCGAGGAACAGTCCCACGTCCGCCTTGCGCGCGTGCCCGACCAGCCACATCGGGCTGTTGCGCTCGCGCAGCCTCGGATCCGCCAGCACCTGCGGGTCGCCCGTCAAGGGGTCCGGGTCCAGGGCCGCGCCCGCCCGGAACACCTTCGGGTACTGGAGCGGCAGCTTCGCCGCGCAGAAGCCGCCGGTGGAGACGCCCATCAGGCCCCAGCCGCGCGGGGACGGCAGCGTACGGAAGTTGCGTGCGACCAGCTCCGGCACGTCCCGCGCGAGCCAGTCGGCGGTCTTGCGCTGCGGGGTGTTGCTGCAGTCGGTGTTCACTCCGCCCGGGGAGATCTCCGGGATCACCACGATGAAGGGGTGCGCCGCGCCCAGCTCCATCAGGTCGGCCACCGCGCCGGGCACGTCACCGAGGTCGATCCAGGTGCGAGGCGTGCCCGGGTGGCCGTGCAGGAGCATCAGCACCGGGAAGCGGGTCCGCTCCGCGCCCGGCGCGCCGTACTCCGGGGGAGTCCACACGATCACCTGCCCGGCGAGTTTCGAGTGCGAGCCCCGGAAGTAGGTGGTGCGGGTGCCGTCCCCGCCCTGCGTGAAGGTGGCCCGGCCCGCCGACGGTCCGGTCATCGCGCCCGCGTCCCGGGCGGCGCCGGTGCCCAGCAGCTCGTCCCAGGAGGAGTAGAGCCCGTAGCTGCCGTTGATCCAGGTGGCCACCACGCAGATGGCGGTGAGCTGGCACAGCCCGATCATCAGCAGCCGCCCGGGCCACCGCACCCACCCCGGGCCGGGGATCCTGTTCCACAGGAGCAGTGCACCGAGCACGGCCAGCACGGTCAGGACGAGCAGCGCGACGAGGAAGGAGGCGCTGGTCAGCTCCACGGACGCCCCGCCCCTTCGGGCAGCGGCCGCACGCGCACCTCGACCGCGTGCCAACCCGTCGCCCCGTCGGGGACGGTTCCGGCGCGCTCGCCCGTCTGGACGGCGCCCGTACGGTCCGTGGCCCGCACCTCCAGCGTGTGCCGGCCCGGAGTCGCCTCCCACGGCCACACCCACTGCCGCCAGGTGTCGTTCCCGTCGGCCGCCGCGAGCCGCGCCTGCTGCCACGGCCCCGCGTCCACCCGTACCTCCACCCGCTCGATCCCCCGGTGCTGCGCCCACGCCACCCCGGCGACCGCCACCCGGCCCGGCGCCAGATCGGCGTGCGCGCGCGGCGTGTCGATCCGTGACTGGGTCTTGACGGGGGCCTGCTGCGCCCACGAGCGGCGCACCCAGTAGGCGTCGTACGCGGCGAAGGTGGTCAGCCGCAGCTCGGTCAGCCACTTGCACGCGGAGACGTACCCGTACAGGCCCGGGACGACCATCCGGACCGGGAACCCGTGCGCGAAGGGCAGCGGTTCGCCGTTCATCCCGACGGCCAGCAGTGCGTCCCGGCCGTCCATGACGGCCTCGACGGGCGTCCCGATGGTCATGCCGTCCACCGAGCGCGCCACCAGCTGGTCGGCGCGGCCGCCGTGGGACGGCGGCCGTACGCCCGCTTCGCGCAGCAGGTCCGCGAGGCGCACGCCGAACCAGCGGGCGTTGCCCGCGTACGGGCCCCCGACCTCGTTGGAGACACAGGTGAGGGTGATGTCGCGCTCGACCAGCGGGCGGTCCAGCAGGTCCCGCAGACCGAGCGTGAGCGGCCGGGTCACCCCCTCGCCGTGGATGCGCAGGTGCCAGGTGTCCGCGTCGACGCGCGGGACGACCAGCGCGGTGTCCACCCGGTAGAAGTCCCGGTTCGGGGTGAGGAAGGGCGACAGCCCGGGGACCTTCAGGTCCGCCCCGGCGGGCACCGGCGGCGCGGGCACGGCGGGCCGGGGGAGTACGAAACGGGCCCGGGAGGCCGTCGCGCCCGCCGAGCCGTGGGCGCCGAGCCGCCGCCCGGCGACACCGGCCGCGGCCGAGAAGGCCAGGACCGCGGCGACCAGCCGGCCGAAGCCGCGCCGGTCCATCGCCCAGGTCGCTCCCCGGGAGGGGGTCCCGGAGGGTCCCTTGGGCGGCGCCCCGGCCGGGCGGGGCCGGTTCGCCGCCCTGACCAGCAGGTACAGCACACCGCCCGCGGCCACCGCGCCCGTCAGCGACGGCAGGGCGTCGCGCCAGGACGCCTCCGGCCGGCTGAGCGCGGCCGCGGCGCCGACCAGCCCGAAGCCGGCCGCGACCGCGATCCCGCCGGGCAGGTGGCGCAGGGCCAGCATCCCGGCCCCGGCGGCGACGACGGCCAGTACCGCCAGGATGCCGAGGGCCAGCACCAGCTTGTCGGCGGTGCCGAACAGCCGGATCGCCCACTCCCGCAGCCCCACCGGGGTCAGGTCCACGAAGGCCCCGCCCACGGCGGTGACGGGCGCCGCCTCCGGCCGTACCGCCGCCGCGGCCAGCTCCGCCAGCGCCAGCCCGGCGCAGGCGGCGACCAGCCCGCTGACGGCGCCGAGCAGAAACCGCGGGCGTCCGGCGCCGGGACGGGTCATCCGGCCGCCGGGGGCAGGGCCGCGGCGATCCCGGCCGCCAGGGCGTACGGGTCACCGCTCGGCCGGTTCGGGTGCCGGGTGGTCCGCGAGGCCCACTCCTCCTCGAAGGCGGGCCAGTCGACGGGCCGCGGTGACGTCCCCGAAACCAGCGCCTGCTCCAGCGAATCGAAGTAGAGCGCCCACCGCCGGGCGTACAACTCCGAGATCAGGCCGCTCCACTCGCGGTTCGCGTAGTCGTGCAGGAAGCCGCCCTCGCTGGTACTGCGGCGGCCCCACACGCTGAGGATCGAGCGGGCGTCGTACTCGTACCGGTCCTGCTCGGCCCGGTCGGCGCCCCGGGACCGGGCCCCGGCGAGCCAGCTGCCGAGGAGGAAGTTCGGGTCGGCTCCGGTGACCGCGTCCAACTTCCGCTCGGCGTCACGCCATTGGGCGGTCAGATCCCGGAAGCGGGTCAGGTCCTTGGTCTCGTACGCCGCCTTGATCTTCGGCAGCAGCACCCGCGAGTGGTTGGCGAGGGCCTGCCGGGCGGTGTCCACCAGGTCGAAGCGGTAGGCGCTGGAGCCGCGCAGCCGCGGATCCACCTTCAGCAGGTGGTCCAGGGCCCTGCGCACCGAACCCGCCGGATAGCGCATCGACTTGGGGCTCCAGTACGCCGCCCCCGTCGCGCTCAGGGCCGGCCGGGCGGTGAACAGGCTGTCCTGCGACTCCGACCAGAGCCCCGAGGAGGTGCTGTACGGGCCCTTGCGCAGCTCCTCCCAGGCCGCGGCGGCCGCGGCGTCCGGCCGGCCATAGCGGCGGGCCGCGAAGTCGGCGAACCACCGGCGCTGGTCGATCGGTCCGGGCTCCCAGGCCAGGTCGGTGAAGAGGTCGAAGGCGGCGGGATTGGTGCCGGTCGCCTCCGGCAGGTAGGCGATCCCGGCGAGCGCGCTGTTGCTCTTGTCGCGCCAGGGGCCGAACCGCTCGATCCACACCGAGGTGTTCGCACCGATCGTGGTGTGCCCGCCGAAGTTGTAGATGGTGCCCATCGCGTACGGGGTGCCGCCCCAACGCGCCTCGCGGTCGAGGCGGTTGTAGCGGTCGGAGAGCCCGTCGAGGATCAGCAGCTTCGAGGTGTCCACCCCGGCGAGGAGCTCGGCCGTCGGATCGTCCTGCCAGCCCAGCACCGCCCACAGCGCGCCGGGGTGGGCGGCGTGCAGGGCGTCCTGGATGGCGCCCGCGGCGGCGCTCACGTCGACCGAGCCGGTCTGCCCGCCCTCGTGCAGCGGGCTCATCCGGTACATCGAGCTGTCCCCGAACACCGCGCGCTGCTGCGCGTAGTAGGCGGCGGCCAGCCTCCCGAACACCGGCGAGGCGGGATCCAGCCAGTCCGGGCGGTCGAAGCCCGCCCAGTCGCCCTGCGCCACCGTGGCCGCCCCCGGGTTGCGCGCGGCGAACTCCGGCGGCACGGTCCCGAAGAAGCCGGGCAGCACCGGGGTCATGCCGAGGCCGCGCAGCTGCTCGGCGATCCGGCCGCCCAGCTCGGCGCGCTCGCGCATCAGCCGCTCGGACACCGGCCCCCCGAAGCCGCTCAGGTTCTGCAGCAGCCACCAGCTCTGGTGTCCGGGGCCGGGGATCCACTGCCGCAGCTCCTCGGCCGAGTAGCCGAAGTCCTGGAGCGCCCGGTAGTACGGATACTCCGCGCCCACCTGCACGAACACCTCGTTGATGCCGTGCAGGGCGAGCAGGTCGATCTGCCGCTGGTGCTGCTCGAAGGTGCGGTACGGGCCGGAGTACCCGTCGTCGGTGTCGTTGAGCGCGTACCGGTGCGGGACCTGGGCACGGCGGGTGACCGCCGCGGGGACGCCCGGCAGCCGGTCGGGCAGCATGCCGATGCTGTCGCCGGGCCAGCCGATGTCGGCCCCGGCGACGTGCTGGAGGTACCAGCCGACACCCGTGAGCAGGGTGGCGCCGGTGCTGCCGCGCACGGTGATCGCACCGACGGTCCCGGACACGGTGAAGGTGTCGGAGCCGCCTGCCGTCTCGGGCACCAGGGTGAACTGCCCGGCGTGCCGCGGAAGCAGCCGTTCCAGGGCGGCCCGCGCCGGCCCGGCGTCGAAGGTCGCCCGCGGCGCCCCCGGCCGCTCGACGGCCGTGGCCCCGGCCGCTGCGGGCGAGCCGGCCCCCGGGGCGGTGGCCCCGGGCGCGGGCCCCGCGCAGATCACGGCCAGCAGGGCCGCGGGAAGGGCGGTCAGGGCCACCGGGCGGCGGGCGAGCAGGCGGCGGCGTCCGCTTCGTTGCATGGGCTTCCTCATCGGTTCCTCAACGGGTCCTCATCGGCTTCCGCACCTTCCGCACGGCTTCCGCGCCGACTTCCTGATCGGCTTGCGCACGAATTCCTGTGGGCTTCCGCGCCGCCGTCGTCATCGGCCGTCGGACGTCAGACCGGCAGGGCCCAGGTCTGGTCGACCCGGTGGTCGCCGCAGGGCTCCAGCCGCAGCCGTTCGGCCGGGGCGTCGGGGGTGGCGACCGCGGCCGGAGCCGTCAGGCACAACCCGCTCACCCGCTCGACGAGGGCGCCGTCGCGGCGGTGCGACCAGCTCTGCCCGGGCTGCTCCGCCGGCCGCGGCGAGCAGTCGGCCAGCTCCACCACACGGTCCTCGCCCGCCGACAGGCACTCGCCGGCCAGCCGCACGCGCTCGTCCTCGCCGAGGCTCCACCGCTGGTCGGGGGCTCCGGTGCAGGGCGCGAGCACGACCGCGCCGACGCCCGTGGTGTTGGCACCGTCCGCGCACGTGACGCCGTTGCCGACGATCTGGCCGGTGGGGACGGCCGTGGCGCAGCCGCCGCCCGGCGTGAGACGCCAGACCCCCGTGTCGTGGGCGGCCACCTTCCCCGTCAACGTGCCGGCGAGCTCGCGCCGCCCTCCGCTCCACAGGTCCTGCGCGTCGACCGTGCAGGACGGCAGCCCGACCTCCGCGAGCGGTACGGCGATGTCGCGTGCGGTGGCGGAGCGGTTGAGCACGGCGACGGCGCGGTCGCCGTTCGCGAGGTCGCGGACCAGGATCTCGAAGGTGGCGTTGGAGGAGACCACGGCCCCCTGACGGCCCATCGGGTCCTGGTCGAGCTCGATCATCCGGGTGTTGCCGAGGGCCGCGAGACCGGCCTTGTTCAGCTGGGAGACCTCGGAGGACAGGATGAAGGGGGCCGCCATCATGGCCCAGAGGGCGACCTGGCTGCGGCTTTCCGCCGCCGTGAGCCCGGGGGCGCCCGCGATCAGGAAGTCGGGGTCGTTCCAGTTGCCGGGGCCCGCGTACCGGCCGAGCCAGCGGTTGTAGCCGTAGTTGCCCAGCACCGAACTCCACCGCGAGGTGGCGGGCGTGGCCGGGTTGTACACCTTGATGTCCCGGCCCTCGCGCCACAGCTGGCCCGTCTCGCCGACCCAGCCGAGGACCTTGTGCCAGTCGGACCCGCCCCACTCGCCCTGCTGGAAGTAGGCGGGCGCGGAGGCCGACAGGACCATGTCCCGGCCGCTGGTGCGCAGGGCGTTCGCGACGGCGTTGTACGCGTCACGGTAGGCCTGCTCCTTGGTGCGGCCCTCCGGCACCCACAGGTTGCAGCCGTCCATCTTGACGTAGTCCACCTTCCAGGAGGCGAACTGCCGGGCGTCCTGCTCGTAGTGGTCCGCGCCGCCGCCCTGGGGGGCTCCGCTGCCGGGGTACTTCTCACAGGTGAGGGAGCCGGCGTCCTGGTAGATGCCGAACTTCAGGCCCTTGGCGTGCAGGTACTCGCCGAGCCAGGCCATGCCGTGCGGGAACTTCGCCGTGTCGACGACCAGACGGCCCTGCGTGTCGCGGCTCTTGGTCATCCAGCAGTCGTCGACGGTCACCGTGTCGTAGCCCTTGGCGGCCAGTCCGGTGGACACGAGCGCGTCGGCGTTGGCGACCACCTTGGCCTCGTCGATGTCGCACATGTAGTGCGCCCAGTTGTTCCAGCCCATGGGCGGGGTGAGCGCGAGCGGGGTGTCCGAGGTCGCCCGGGGCTCGGCCGCGACCGGGGCGGGGGAGAGCGCGAGGGCGAAGAGGGCGGCCGCGGTCAGGCAGGGGAGCGTTGCGCGCAGGCGAGGCGGCACGGAGTCTCCTTGACGAGGGGGCAGTCGTGCGCCCAGTGCAGCGATACGACTACCCACTGTCAACGCAAGTCGCTGATTGTCGGCCGATCGCCAGCAATATGGCTGCAATCCGTGTCACACGAAAGAGTTGATACGTCGTATGTGACAGCGGCTGATACGGTGTATCACATGCCTAGGAGATCTCCCGCCCTCGACCTGGCCACCCCCGAGGCCATCGCCGTGGCCGCCCTGCGGATCCTCGACGAGGACGGGCCGGAACACCTCAGCTTCCGCACCCTCGCCGACCGGCTCGGCATCTCCCACGCCACCGTCCAGCGCCGCTGCGCCGACCTCGCCGGGCTGCTCGACCTGTGCACCGAGCACCTCGCCGCGCAGCTCCCGGAGATCCCCGCCGGCACGGACTGGGCCGAGGCCACCGAGCAGCGCTTCCGCGCGCTGTACCTGCTGCTCACCGCACACCCCGGCCTGCTGGTGCTGCGTGGCGGCCGGCCCTGGCTCGGGCGGCAGTTGCTGGCCCGGCTCGTCGAGCCGGCCCTCGCCGACAGCGTGGCCGCGGGCATGACCGCGGCCGAGGCGATGACCGCCTACCGCCGCATGTACCTGCTCACCCTGGGCAGCGCGGCCTTCGTCGACCACCGGGACCCGGCCGGAGCCACCGCCGCGTCGCGGGCGGCCCTGGCCGCGCTGGATCCGGAGCGCTTCCCCGTGCTCGGCGGCGCGCTGACCGACGTACTGCCGCCGCTGACCGACCACGAGGTGTACTACGGCGCCCTGCGGCAGCTGATCGAGGCGGCCCGGCCGTCGCCGGAGCCGGCCGCCTGAGCCCGCCGTACGGGTCCGTCGCGCGCCCGCGCGCAGGTCCGCCCGCCCCTTGAGTTCCCCGCCTGAAAGGCAGTCCGTCCATGGAACAGCAGCTCGACTACGCCGCCGTGCGCGCCGCCGCCGACCGGATCGCGGGCGGCATACGGCCCGTCGCCGTGGTCCCCGCGGCGGAGGGAGTCTGGTACGCGCTGGAACACCTCCAGCACACCGGCTCCTTCAAGGCCCGCGGGGCCCGCAACTTCCTCGCCGCCCACCACCGGGCGGGCCTGCTGCCGGCCGCCGGTGTCACCATCGCCTCCGGCGGCAACGCCGGGCTCGCCTGCGCCTGGGCGGCCCGCGCGCTGTCCGTGCCCGCGACCGTGTTCGTGCCCGAGAGCGCCCCGCGGGTGAAGGTGGACCGGCTGCGCGGATACGGGGCCGAGGTCCGGCTCGTCGGCGACCGGTACGCCCAAGCCCTGGCCGCCTGCCGGGAGTTCGCCGCCGATAGCGGCGCCCTGAGCAGCCACGCCTACGACCACCCGCTCATCGCGGCGGGCGCCGGGACCCTGCTCGACGAGATCCGTGCCGCCTTGCCGGGCTTGGACACCGTGGTCGTCGCGGTCGGCGGCGGCGGACTGTTCGCCGGGGTCGCCACCGCCGCACGCGAGCACGGCGTACGGGTGATCGCGGCCGAGCCGGAGCACTGCCGGGCCCTGAACGCGGCCCTGGATGCCGGCCGGGTCGTGGACGTGCCCGTGGACTCCGTGGCCGCCGACTCCCTGGGGGCCACCCGGGTCTCGGCGGACGCGCTGGCCGCCGCCCAGGAGGAGAACGTCACGTCGGTCCTCGTGCCCGACGAGGCGATCACCGCTGCCCGGCGGGCGCTGTGGGAGGAGCACCGGATCGTCGTCGAGGCGGGCGCGGCCACGGCCCTCGCGGCGCTGCGCCGCGCGCCGCGGCCGCCGGGCGAGCGGGTCGCCGTCATCCTCTGCGGGGCGAACACGGACCCCGGGGACCTGGCGCGCTGACCCCGGGGGAGGGCTCGCCTTCCACCGGCCCCTCGGCCGTCCTCAGCCCCCTTGGCCCCGTCGGGTCGTCAGTCCAGGTCGTCCTCGGCCTCGCGGACGACCACGACGGTGCCGGCGCAGTACTGCACGACCTGCTGGCTCACCGAGCCCAGCAAAGCGCCCTTGAAGCCGCCGTACCCGCGGGTGCCGACCACCGTCAGGTCCGCCTCCTTCGAAGCGTCGACCAGTACCTGAGCCGGGGATCCCTGTTCGACGCGACGGAACACCGGAACGCCCGGCGAGGCGCCGACGGCCGCGGTGACGGTGTCGGCCAGCTTGCGCCGCGCCGCCTCCTCGACGCTCACCGCCGCACGCTCGGCCGCCTGTTCGGGCGCCCAGGCGATGGCGAAGGGATTGCGGTTCCACTCCCAGGCCATCACCGCGTGCACCCGGCCGCCCACCATTCCGGCCTGCGCGACCGCCCAGCGCAGGGCCTCCTTGGAGTGGTTCGAACCGTCCACGCCGACGACGATCAGAGGCTCGATGGGGTGCTCGCTCACGGTGATTCCTCTCACTTCGCCCGAAGAGTCGATCTCCTCCCTGTATACCCCGACCCGGGGCCCCCGCCTCGAACGACGATCGTTGCGGGGGCCGACGACTTTCGGGGACAGCCCCCGGCGGCCGCTCCTTGCGAGGGTGTGGGTGTCCAGGCGATCGCCGCCGGACGCGAAACGACACGGAGGAACGGGCGTGGCTCAGCGCAAGGGTTGTCTGATCGGGTGCGCGGTGGCGCTGGTGCTGGGCGTGGGTCTCCTCGTGGTCCTGGTCTTCGGCATGGGGAAGGTCCTCGACATGGCCGACAAGACCCTGGCCGACCCCGCGGTCTACGAAGCCGCGAAGATCGGCGACCCGGAGAGCGAGCTCCGCGGCAAGCTCCCCTCGGGTGAGAGCTTCGTCAAGAGCGCTCTCAAGGAAGGCGGCCCGGCCGAGCCCGAGGGCAGCGTCTGCGCCTGGTACCTCTCCAGCGACGAGAGCGAGATCGGCAAGGAAACGGTGCTCCGCTTCTGCTTCAAGGACGGCAAGCTCGCCGAGAAGGCCTCGTATCCCATGAAGTAGGCCCGCCGCCGGTCAGCCGCAGTCGCGGACCGAGCACAGCTCGACCTCGGTGATGCCGGGCAGTTGCTCGATCTGTCGTTTCAGCTCTGCGCGCTGTTCCTGGGAGAGGTCGTCGGGGAAGCGGACCTCCAGGAAGGAAAGGCGGTCCGACCCCGACCCCGATCCGTACACCGTCGTCGCGCCGTACGGCCCCAGCCGCTGATCGGCGTCCCCGAGCCCGTCGTGGAACCACCCCGGGTCGACCGGCGCCCGGTACGTGTGGGGCCGGGCCGTCGCGGGCCCGACGTAGAAGTGCCAGGTGAAGTAGGCGCTCAGCGCGACGACTCCCGCGAGCAGCAGGGCGCCGACGGCCGCCGACACCCGCGCCACGACCGGGCGCTTGCGCGGATCCGCGATCGCGGCCAGCAGGAGGACGAGCGCCGACGGCCAGAAGAGGAACAGCCCCACGAAGACACCCAGCACGCCCCAGGGGATCAGCGACACTCCCACGATCACGCAGGCGCGCACGAAGGCCTTCGCGCGGCGCACGAAGAACAGGGGAGCCGCGACGCACGGACCGGTCACGAGGTACAGGGCGGCCGTGTACTCGTCGCGCAGGCCCCACAGCGTGAAGGGCACGGCCGCGAGGGCGGCACCCACCGCGAGGGCCCGCTGCGCCCTGTGGGCGGGCCGGACCCGCGCACCGCTTACCGTGATGGCACTCATGGCCGCCCCCCTACCATTCCTGAACGCGTTCAACTGAACGTGTTCAACCTAGCAGACCATCGCGTGGGGGAGCGGGGGGCGGGTCCCGGTACGCCCTCCTCCCGCCGTCTGAACGCCGGAACGGTCGACGGGTAAAGCGCATTAGCGCATAACGGCCGGCGAACCGTCGACAAAGAGCCACATCCCGCCGGTCCGCCCACTCCGTCATCGCCTCGATATCGGCCTCGATGACGTGTATCTAAAGCGCATTAGTCCAGGTGGAAGGCCTAGAGACGGTAATCGCCGAAGAGGGCGGGGCATTGCCGCGTGATGCCGCACCAATGCCTCCCCGGCCACCACCGAATGTGCCTCATTGACGAGGTCTTGCTTTCCGGCGACCGTGGGCACGCCTCCGGCAATGAGGCCGGACTTCCGTGAAGGCGGCGACGATGACGCACGCGAACGTGACCCGTACGGCTGTGGCGACGCTGGTGACCGGCGCCCTCCTCTCGACCGCCGCGTGCGGCCTGAGCGGCGGCGCCGCGGACGCCGGGGAAGCGGTGAGGACGGGCCGGGTGTCCGGGCAGATCACCTTCCGGACCCTCCAGCTCAAGCCCACCTTCACCGGGTACGTGCAGGCGGTCATCGACGCCTTCGAGGCGAAGTACCCCGAGGCCGAGGTCAACTGGGAGGACGTCCCCGGTGACGGCTACAACGAGAAGCTGGTGGCCGACGCCCAGGCCGGCGCCCTTCCGGACGTGGTCAACCTGTCCACCGACTCCTTCCAGCTCCTCGCCGACCGGGGCATGCTCGCCGACGTCGCCAAGCTCGACGGCCCCCTCGCCAAGGAGTACGTGCCCGGCGCCTGGGAGCAGTTCAAGCTGCCCGGCAAGGGCGACAGCGTGTACGCCTACCCCTGGTACGTGACCCCGGAGATCCTCACGTACAACAGAGAGCTCTTCGAGAAGGCCGGCCTGGATCCGGCCGCGCCGCCGACCAGCGTGGAGCAGTTCTTCGACTACGCCGAGCAGATCGCCGCGCGGTCCGGCGGGCAGTTCTCCGCCTTCATGGCCGACCCCAAGGGCCGGCTGCCCGGGGACTGGCAGAAGATGGGCATCCCGATCCTCAGTGCGCAGCAGGACCGGTTCACCTTCGACACCGACCGGGCCGTCGCCTGGGTCGAGCGGATGAAGGACCTGTACGCCAAGGGCGCCATGCCCAAGGAGTCCCTGCTCAAGTCCGACGACATCAACCAGCTCTACGGCGGCGGCAAGCTCGTCTTCGGCCCCGGCTCCCCGGGTTTCGTCAAGGACATCAAGCAGAACGCCCCGCAGGTCTACGCCAAGACCCAGGTCGCGGGAGCCGTCACCGGCAGGCTCGGCCACATCGGCATCTACGCGCAGTCGCTCGGCGTCAGGAAGGACACCAAGCACCTCGACGCGGCGACCGAGTTCGCGAAGTGGGTCACCAACGGCCCCAACCAGGTGGAGTTCTCCCGGAAGGCCACCATCTACCCGTCCCACGCCCAGGGCCTCGCCGACCCCTACTTCGCGGACAAGGGGGACGGCAAGGACGCGCAGACCCTCGCCCGCGCGGTCGGCGCCGAGCAGCTGAAGACCGCCGCGCTCGACGCCAACACCCCCGTCCAGTGGACCAACCAGGTCGGTGACGCCGTCGTACGGGAGGTGCAGAAGGCCATCACCGGCGAGCAGGACCCCCGGACGGCGGTGAAGAAGGCCCAGGAGGCGGCGAACAAGCTCCTGTCCGACGCGGCGGCGAAGTGACCGGCCTCCGCGCCCCCGCCGCCGGCCCCGCCATCGCCCCTGCCGACACCACCACCGCCGCACCACCATCCCGGAGCCGCCGCGAGAAGCGGCGCCGCAGGGCGTCCCTGCGGGCCATGGAGGCCGAGACGGGACTGCGCCACCGCGCGTGGTGGACCCCGTACCTCTTCCTCGCCCCGGCGCTGGCGATGGTGACGCTGTTCAGCCTCTGGCCGTTCGTCAACACCGTCATCCTCTCCTTCACCGACGCCCGGATCCTGCGCGGCGGCACCTTCGTCGGCCTCGCCAACTACCGCCGCGCCCTCGACGACCCCGACTTCTGGGTCGCGACCGGCAACAGCGTCGCCTACCTCGCGGTCGTCGTACCGTGCCTGGTCCTCCTGCCGCTGGCCCTCGCGGTCCTCGTCCAGACCAAGGTCCCCGGCATCGGGTTCTTCCGCTCCGCCTTCTACACGCCCGTGATCGCCTCGGCCGTGGTCGTCGGACTGATGTGGCAGTGGGTGCTGCGCAGCGACGGCCTGGTGAACACCGTCTTCCAGAAGCTGCACGTCATTTCGGAGCCGGTCCCGTTCCTCACGGACAGCACGATGCTGCTGGTCTCCGCCATGATCGTCACCGTGTGGAAGGGCCTCGGCTACTACATGGTCTTCTACCTGGCGGCCCTCGGGAACGTCCCCGTCTCCCTCTACGAGGCGGCCGCGATCGACGGCGCCGGTCCCGTCCGCCGCTTCTTCAGCATCACCGTGCCGCAGGTGAAGCCGATGATGCTGCTGGTCGGGACCCTCTCCGCCATCTCGGCCCTGCGCGTCTTCACCGAGATCTACATCCTCGGAGGCGAGAGCGGCGGACCGGGCGGCGGCGCCCGCACGCTGCCCTTCCTCATCCGGCAGGTCGGCCTCGGCTTCTCGGGCGAGACCGGCTACGCCTCCGCGATCTCCATCCTGCTGTTCCTCCTGACGCTGGTCTTCAGCCTGCTGGGCCGTCGTCTGTCGAAGGGAGACGAGCGGTGAGGCGCCCCTGGCTCGGCCTGGCAGGCCGGTACGCGACGCTGACCACGATGCTCGTGGTCATGCTCGGCCCGATCGTCTGGCAGTTCCTGACCTCGATCCGGGGCCGCACCGAGAACGTGTACGACGGCGTGCTCCCCTCGCAGCCGACCCTGGACAACTACGCCCGGGTCGCCGACTCCTTCCCCCTGCTCCAGTACGTCGGCAACACCCTCACCGTCGCCGCGCTCGCGGTCACCTCGAACCTGCTCTTCTCGGCGATGGGCGGATACGCCCTGTCCCGGGCCGCGTGGAAGGGCCGTCAGGTGGTGTTCACCGTGCTGGTGGCGACCCTGATGTTCCCCTTCGAATCCGTGATGATCTCGATGTTCCTCACGGTCCGCGAGATGGGCCTGGTCGACACCCTCATCGGCGTCTGGCTGCCGGGCGCGGTCTCCGTGCTCAACATCATGATCATGCGGGCGGCCTTCCTGGCCGTGCCGAAGGAGGTCGAGGAGGCCGCGGTCCTGGACGGTGCGGGCGAGTGGACCCGCTTCACCCGGGTGTTCCTGCCCGCCGTCAAGGGCGCCCTGGCCGTCGTCTGCATCACCAGCTTCATGGGCGCCTGGGACGACTTCCTCTGGCCCCTGCTGGTCCTCACCGACAGCGACCACTACACCCTGCAGCTGGGCCTGAAGACGCTGGCGGGCGCCACCACCGTCAACGACCAGCGGCTCATCGCGGCGGGCGCGATGGCCGCGCTCCTCCCGATGATGCTCCTCTTCTTCGCCCTCCAGCGTTTCTTCTTCAAGGGCGTGGGCGAGGGAGCCGTCAAGACCTGAGCCGCCGCGCTACGACCTCACCTGTACCGACCACCCCTCCTCAGGAGCAGCCGTCATGCACGATGACCGCAGCATCACCGAACACCGCCTGCGCCGGGTCCTCCAGGAGCGCATCAAGCCCGCCGTGCACTCCCGTCCCGTCCCGCTGACCGTCGAGCGCTGGCAGGCTCCGGACGAACCCGTCCCCGTGGCCGAGGGCCTGGCCGCGACGTACGAGCCCTGCGCGATCGGCGACGCGTGGGGCCCGGCCTGGGGCACCACCTGGTTCAAGGTCACCGGCACCGTCCCCGCGCAGTGGGCCGGCCGCACGGTGGAGGCGGTCCTCGACCTCGGTTTCGACCGGATGATGCCGGGCTTCCAGTGCGAGGGCCTGGTCCACCGGGCCGACGGCAGCGAGATCAAGGCGCTGAACCCGTACAACGACTGGGTGCGCGTGGCCGACCGGGCCGAGGGCGGCGAGCAGGTCCACTGGTACGTCGAGGCCGCCTCCAATCCGGTCCTGGTCGACCACGTGCCCACGTACGAGGGCGACAGGTGGACCAGCGGCGACCAGCCCCTCTACCGGCTCGCCCGGATGGACCTCACCGTCTTCGAGGCCGAGGTCTGGGAGCTGGTCCAGGACCTCGAAGTGCTCTACGGCCTGATGACGCAGCTCCCCACCGAGGACGCCCGGCGCTACGAGATCCTGCGCGCCCTCGAATCCGCCCTGGACGACCTGGACCTGACCGACGTCCCCGGCACGGCGGCCGCCGCCCGCGAACGCCTCGCCGGGGTGCTCCGCGCCCCTGCCCACGCCTCCGCCCACCGGATCAGCGCGGTCGGCCACGCCCACATCGACTCGGCGTGGCTGTGGCCGCTGCGCGAGACGGTGCGCAAGGTCTCCCGTACGGCGTCCAACGTGGTCGACCTGATGGACCGGCATCCCGAGTTCGTCTTCGCGATGTCGCAGGCACAGCAGCTCGACTGGATCAAGACCCACCGGCCCGGGCTCTTCGAGCGCGTCAAGAAGAAGATCGTGGACGGGCAGTTCGTGCCCGTCGGCGGCATGTGGGTGGAGTCCGACACCAACATGGTCGGGGGCGAGGCCATGGTCCGCCAGTTCCTCTACGGCAAGAAGTTCTTCCTCGACGAGTTCGGCATCGAGACGCACAACGTGTGGCTGCCCGACTCCTTCGGTTACACCGCCGCGATGCCCCAGATCGTCAAGCTCTCCGGCTCCCGGTGGTTCCTGACCCAGAAGATCTGCTGGTCCCAGGTCAACGCGTTTCCCCACCACACCTTCTGGTGGGAGGGCATCGACGGCAGCCGCGTCTTCACGCACTTCCCGCCCGTGGACACGTACAACTCCGATCTGGGCGGGGCGCAGATGGCTCACGCTGCCCGCAACTACCGTGACAAGGGGCGTGGTTCGCGCTCGTTGGTCCCCTTCGGCTGGGGCGACGGCGGTGGCGGCCCCACCCGCGAGCACCTCGCCCGCGCCAGGCGGCAGCGGGACCTGGAGGGCTCCCCGCGGGTGGAGATCGAGCGGCCCGACGCCTTCTTCGAGAAGGCCCACGCCGAGTACGAGGACGCGCCCGTCTGGGCCGGCGAGCTCTACCTGGAGCTGCACCGCGGCACCTACACCTCCCAGGCCAAGACGAAGCAGGGCAACCGCCGCAGCGAATCGCTGCTGCGCGAGGCGGAGTTGTGGGCGGCGACGGCCGCCGTGCGCGTCCCGGGCTTCGCCTACCCGTTCGCGGACCTGGAGCGCATCTGGAAGACGGTGCTGCTGCACCAGTTCCACGACATCCTGCCGGGCTCCTCCATCGCCTGGGTGCACCGCGAGGCGCGCGAGACGTACGCGCGGGTGCGCGAGGAGCTCCAGGGCATCATCCTCGCCGCGCAGCGGGCCCTCGCGGGGGAGGGCAGCGAGGAACTGGTCTTCAACTGCGCCCCGCACGCCCGGCGCGGCGTCCCCGCGGGCGGCGCGGGACGCCCGGCCGAGCCGGGGCGGCCCGTCACGGTCGAGGAGCGGCGCGGCGGCGGGTACGTCCTGGCCAACGGCCGGCTGCGGGTGGAGATCGACGACCGCGGCCTGATCGTGCGCGCCTACGACCTGGAGGGCCGCCGGGAGTCGATCGCACCGGGGGGCGCGGCGAACCTCCTGCAGATCCATCCCGACCACCCCAACATGTGGGACGCCTGGGACGTCGACGAGTTCTACCGCCACCGGGTCACGGACCTCGTGGACCTGGACCGCCTGGAGCTCGCCGAGAGCGGTCCCGCGGCCGTCACCGTCCGGGTCACCCGCTCCTTCGGTGCCTCCAAGGCGGTCCAGTCCCTCACCCTGCGGGCCGGGGCCAAGACCGTCGACATCGTCACGGAGGTGGACTGGCACGAGACGGAGAAGTTCCTCAAGGCCGCCTTCCCGCTGGACGTGAAGGCCGAACGAACCGCCTCCGAGACGCAGTTCGGGCACGTCTTCCGCGCCACGCACACGAACACCTCGTGGGAGGCGGCGAAGTTCGAGATCTGCGCCCACCGCTGGATCCACGCCCAGGAGCCCGGCTGGGGCGTCGCGCTGCTCAACGACTCCACGTACGGACACGACGTGACCCGCGACGTACGGGCCGACGGCGGCCAGACGACCACCGTCCGCCTGTCCCTCCTGCGGGCCCCGCGCTACCCCGACCCGGAGACCGACCAGGGCCACCACACCCTGCGCTACTGCCTCGCGCCGGGCGCGGAGATCGCGGACGCGGTCCGCGAGGGCCACGCCCTGAACCTGCCGGAGCGCACCCTGACCGGCGCGGCCCCGGTCGCCCCGCTGCTGGTGGTGGACAACGAGGCGGTCGTCGTCGAGTCCGTCAAGCTCGCCGAGGACCGCGGCGGCGACGTCGTCGTGCGCCTCTACGAATCCCTCGGGGGCCGCGCCACGGCCACCCTCACGGCGGACTTCCCGATCACGGCGGCGGTCGAGAGCGACCTGCTGGAACGCCCCCTGGAGGGGTCCGCCGTCGCCACCCCGGCGGCCGACGGCACGGTCCAGCTCACCCTGCGCCCGTTCCAGATCCTCACCGTCCGCCTCCACCGCGCCTGACGGCACCGGCCGCGCCCCCGCCCCCGGCCCCACGGCGACGGAGGCGGGCGTGAACTCCACCACAAGGAGGGCCCGCCTCCCCCGGGAATCCGGGGAGGCGGGCCCCGCCTGGTTTTGCACCTAGTTGCAAAACAGGGCCTCCCTCGCTAGAACAGGTTCATCACCCCGCGCGAGGAGGCACACCCCGATGAGTCCGCAGAGTTCCCAGAGCCGCTACCCGCACCTGCTGAGCCCCCTGGACCTCGGTTTCACCACCCTGCCCAACCGCGTGATCATGGGCTCCATGCACACCGGCCTCGAAGAGCACGAGGGCGGCTTCGAGCGCCTCGCCGCCTTCTACGCCGAGCGCGCCCGCGGCGGCGCCGGGCTCATCGTCACCGGAGGCATCGCCCCCAACGACGCGGGCCGGCCCTTCGAGGGCGGCTCCCGCCTCACCACCGAGGACGAGGCCGCCGAGCACCGGGTGATCACCGAGGCGGTGCACGCCGAGGGCGGGAAGATCGCGATGCAGATCCTCCACTTCGGCCGCTACGCCTACCACAAGGACCTCGTCGCCCCCAGCGCCCTCCAGGCCCCCATCAGCCCCTTCGTACCGAACGAGCTCACCGACACCGAGGTCGAGCGCACGGTCGAGGACTTCGTCCGCGCCGCCCGCCTCGCCCAGCTCGCGGGCTACGACGGCGTCGAGATCATGGGCTCCGAGGGCTACCTGATCAACGAGTTCATCGCCGCCGCCACCAACCGGCGCACCGACCGCTGGGGCGGCGCGTACGAGAACCGCGTCCGCTTCCCGCTGGAGATCGTCCGGCGCACCCGCGAGGCCGTCGGGGACGACTTCATCCTCATCTACCGCCTCTCCATGCTCGACCTCATCCCCGGCGGCTCCACCCTCGACGAGGTCGTCCACCTCGCCAAGGAGATCGAGGCGGCCGGCGCCACCATCATCAACACCGGCATCGGCTGGCACGAGGCCCGCATCCCCACCATCGCCACCTCCGTTCCGCGCGGCGCCTACACCTGGGTCACCAAGCGCCTGATGGGCGCGGTGAGCATCCCCCTCGTCACCAGCAACCGCATCAACACCCCGGAGATCGCCGAGGAACTGCTCGCCGACGGCCGCGCCGACCTGGTGTCGCTGGCCCGCCCCTTCCTCGCCGACGCCGACTTCGTCGCCAAGGCAGCCGCGGGCCGCTCCGAGACCATCAACACCTGCATCGGCTGCAACCAGGCCTGCCTGGACCACACCTTCAGCGGCAAGATCACCAGCTGCCTGGTCAACCCGCGCGCCTGCCACGAGACCGAACTCGTCCTGTCCGCCACCCAGTTGAAGAAGCGCATCGCCGTCGTCGGCGCCGGCCCGGCCGGCCTCGCCTGCGCCGTCTCCGCCGCCGGACGCGGCCACGCCGTCACCCTCTTCGAGGCCTCCGGCCACATCGGCGGCCAGCTCGACATCGCCCGCCGCATCCCCGGCAAGGAGGAGTTCGAGGAGACCATCCGCTACTACGGCACCCAGCTCGTGGAGAGCGGCGTGGACGTCCGCCTGAACACCCGCGCCGACGTGGACACCCTCCAGGGCTACGACGAGGTCGTCGTCGCCACCGGCGTCACCCCCCGCACCCCCGACATCGAGGGCGTGGACCACCCCCACGTCGTCAGCTATCTCGACGTGCTGCGCGACGGCGCCCCCGTCGGCGAGCGCGTTGCCGTCGTCGGCGCCGGCGGCATCGGCTTCGACGTCGCCGAGTACCTCACCGACAGCGGCGAGGGCGCCTCCCAGGACCCCGACGTCTACTTCCGCCACTGGGGCGTCGACACCGCCTACACCGGGCCCGGCGGCCTGACCGAGGCGTCCCGCCCCGCGTCGCCGCGCCAGGTCCACCTGCTCCAGCGCAAGCCCACCAAGGTCGGCGCCGGCCTCGGCACCACCACCGGCTGGATCCACCGCGCCGAGATGAAGCACCGCGGCGTCGTGTCCGTCGCGGGCGCCACGTACGACCGCATCGACGACGAGGGCCTGCACATCACCGTCGGCGGCGAGCAGCGCCTCGTACCGGCCGACACCGTGGTGCTGTGCACCGGCCAGGAGCCGCGCCGCGACCTCTACGAGGCCCTGCGCGCGGCCGGCGTCGAGGCCCACCTGATCGGCGGCGCCGACGTGGCCGCCGAGCTCGACGCCAAGCGGGCCATCCGGCAGGGCACGGAGCTGGCCGCCACCCTCTGACCGGGATCCGTGATCGAAGGGGATTGTGGCGGCCCGCCCGGGCCGCCACAATCTCCCGGTGACGTTCTCACCCGCAGACGCAGACAAGATCCTCGCCGACCACTTCGCCCCCTGGGTGCTCGCCCTCGGCCTCACCGTCCAGGAGACGGGCGAGCGGCACGCCGTACTGCGGCTGCCCTGGTCCGGGGAACTGGCCCGGGACGGCGGCGGCCTGTCCGGGCAGGCCATGATGGCGGCCGCCGACACCGCCACCGTCATCGCGATCTCCGCCGCGCGCGGCGGGTACGGGCCCATGACCACCGTCCAGCAGTCGACGAGCTTCCAGCGGCCGGTCGTCGACGCCGACGTGCTCGTTCACGTACGGGTCACCAAGCTCGGCAAGCGGATGGCCTTCGCCGACATCACCCTGACCCCCGAGGGCGCGGCGGAGCCGGCCGCCACCGCCTCCACCGTCTACGCCCTGCTGGGCTGAGGCCGAGCCGCGCGGTACGGGGCCCCGGCGGTCAGACCGACCGCCGGGGCCCCGTCTCAGGCCGGCCGGCTCAGAACCGGCCCGGCCCGCCCGGGAAGGGCAGCCGGCCCGAGGGGGCCGCGGACCCGCCCCGCTCCGCCGCGGCCGGCGGCTGCGGGTTCCGGCAGGTCACGTCCTGGTCGGGCAGCACACCCGTGGTCAGGTAGGCGTCGACCGTCGCGTTGGCGCAGGAGCCGGGGTCGAAGACGTACACGCCGTGCCCCTCACCCCCGGCGGCCAGCACCATCCGCGAGCCCTTGAGCGCCCGGTGCAGGCCCTGCCCGCTGCTCAGCGGGGTCTGCGAATCCCACTCGTTCTGCACGGTCAGCACGTTCGCCCGGGTCCGCATCGGCGTGGCGGCCTCCACCGGCCGCTGCCAGAAGGCGCACGGCTTGATGTTGGACGCGAAGTCCCCGTACAGCGGGTACTTGGCCTTGTCCCTGGCCGCGTCCCGCTCGTACTGCTCGGTGTAGCGCGGCCACGTGCCCGTGTCCCCGCACAGCACGGCCCAGAACACGGCCGTGCCGTTGTCCGAGGCGGGCTCCTCGCCCCCGCCCCTGAGCATCTTCTTCAGCTCCGTGGCGTCGGCGCCCGCGGGCAGCGGCTTGCCCTCGGCCGCGGCCTTCAGCGCCGTGACGAGCCCGGAGGCCTGCGCCGGGTAGAAGAAGTACGGCCGCGCCGTGCGGATGGCGTCGCCCGTCAGCTTCACCCCCTGGAAGTCGATCGGCTCCCGGTCGGCGCGCGCCACCAGCCCCCAGAAGGTGTCGGACACCGCCTTCGGGCTGTCACCCAGGCCGTACTCGGCCGACCGCTCCGCCGCCCACTGCGTCCAGCGCGCGAAGGCGGGCTCGCCCTCCTCGGCCCACACCTGGATCATCCCGCGCCAGACCCGCTTCGGATCCACGGCACTGTCGAGCACGAAGCGGTCCGTGCGCTCGGGGAACATCTGCGAGTACACCGCGCCGAGGTAGGTCCCGTACGAGTACCCCAGGTACGAGAGCTTGCGCTCGCCCAGCACCGCGCGGACCGTGTCCATGTCGCGCGCCGTGTTGCGGGTGGTGATGTACGGCAGCACCGCACCGGCCTTCTCGCGGCACTTGTCGGCGACGGTCTGCGCCCACGCCACGTCGGAGGCGTAGGTCTCCGGACGGTACGGCCGCTCGAAGTTCTGCTCCGTCGCATTGAGGCCGCAGGTGATCGGGCTGCTGCGGCCGACCCCGCGCGGGTCGAAGCCGATGAGGTCGTACTGCTCGCGCACGTCCTTGGGCAGCGATTCGTTCATCAGCAGCGGCAGGTCGAGCCCGCCACCGCCCGGGCCACCGGGGTTGAGGAGCATGACGCCGTGGCGCTTGGCCGGGTTCTCGCTCTTCATCCGGGATATGGCGAGGTCGAGGGTGGGCCCGTCGGGGCGCCGGTAGTCCAGCGGGACCTTGAGCGTGGCGCATTCGTACGAGGCCGGCTGTTCGGGACTGCAGCGCTGCCAAGCCGGTTTCTGCCGCAGGTGGTCCGCGGCCGGGGCGGCGGAGACCTGCGTCGCGGTCAGCAACGGCACGGTGGCCGCCATGAGTCCGGCGGCGGCCAGCAGCGGCGCGGAGCGTGTCAGGCGCACGAAGCCTTCCTTTCGGTCAATTCGCTTACGTGTCCACCCTGTTGCATGGCGGGCGGGGGCGAATCATCCCGAAGGGTCGTGCCTGCTGCTCCTCACGAATGAGCCGATAACCGGACAAGTGGCCGACACGCCGCAGTTACACGGCGGTCATGACCCCGAGGGCGAGTGGTGGCCGTGGGGGACCGGGTGCTCGCCGTGCTGGGAACCGGTCTCGACGGCGCCGCCGAGCCGGTCCCGCAGCGGCGTCAGGGCCTGCGCCGTCCCGGCGGTGACCACCCACCGGTCCCCGACGAGATAGGTGCCGCCGTACATCCGGGCCTCGGTCAGCCAGGAGCGCAGGCCCCGGTCGTCGGCGAAGGTGACGATGCGGTACGCGCCCTCCCCGGTCCCGCAGCCGCCCTGACGCAACTCCTCGGCGTCGACGCTGACTTCGGGGGTGCAGCCGAGGGCGGCGGCGATCTCCTCGATGGAGGTGCCGGGCGGCTCCTCGGCCCGCGCTCCGGCGCAGCCGCCGCACAGCAGGGCGACGGCGCACACCGCGACGGCGGCGGGCAGGGACGTGCGGAACCGGCGGGTGGGGGAGGTGCGGCGGTAGGGGAGCGGCATGGCGACCTCACGGGCTGATCGGGGTCCGGCGCGGTCGTGGGGGGCGGGGGGGGGGGGGGGGCCCGGCCCCCCCGGGGGGGGGGGGGGGCGGCCCCCCCCCCCCCGCGGTCGAGGAGGCCGCCTTCGCCTTATTTACCGTGTGCGGGGAGGCGCACC
>NZ_JBIBRZ010000002.1:995071-1440249 GCF_043076955.1 Streptomyces sp. NPDC016562
ACGGGGGGGGGGGGGGGGGGGGGGGGGTGGGGGGGGGGTTGGGCGCCGTCGGGGGGGGGGGGGGGGGGGGGGGGGGGGGGGGGCGGGGGGGGGGGGGGGGGCCGGGCCCCCACGGGTCTGGGGTGCGGGCGGAAAGCCGGCCGCGGCGGTCTATGAGGCGGACTTCGCCTTCTTTCCCTTGTCGGTGACGGCGAACCAAAGGCCCTGCTTGTTGTGGCCGCTGATGTCACCGGGCTCCTTGTCCCCGGTGAACGAATAGACCGGCCAGCAGTCGATCGTCAATTGCTCGCTCCCGTCCGGCCGTTTCACCGAACCCACCAATTCGGCGGGAATTCCGCTCACCTTCGACTTGTCGACGGGCTTGGCCGGCTTCCAGGTGTCCAGGCAGGCATCGAGGCATCCGAACTTCATCGGCCAGGCGCTGTCCTTGTCGAACCGGTAGAGCGTCCGGCCCTCCGCGTCCGCGACGATGGTGCCGAGCTGGGTGTTCTGGACGGCGCTGAGTTCACTGCCCGCCGCGCTCTTGCCCTTCGCGGCGTCCTCGCCGTGCGCCCCCGCGGCCGGCTTCTTGCCTCCGGCGGCGGCCGGCTTCCCGTCGGCTCCCAGCGCGTGCCAGGTCCCGCCGACACCCTCGCCGAGCGTGTCGCCCGCCTTGGCGTCCTTGGCGTAGCGGTACACGGGCCACCCCGCGAGCGTCAGCTGCCGGGTACCGTCGGCCCGCGCGACCGAGCCGAGCAGGGTCGCGTCGATTCCCTCGCCGGCCGAGGCGTCGTCCGCGGACACCGCGGGCCAGGCCGTCGCGCAGTCGCCGTCGCAGTTGGACTTGGGGGGCTTGGCCGTGTCCTTGTCGAAGCGGTAGAGGGTGAAGCCCTCGCTGTCGGTGACCGCCGCGCCGAGCGCCGGGACCTCCTTCACCTGCAGCTGGCCGGCCGGCCCGTTCTTCCCGGCCTCGCCGGCCGGTACGGCGCCGGAACCGGCACCGTAGGCGTCGTAGGCGGACCCGAGCTGTTTGCTGTCGCTCACCGGCTTCACCGCGTTTCCCTTTCCCGGGGATTCGCCGCCGCTGCCACATCCGGCGGTCAACAGAAGTACCGCGATCGCCGACCCGGCGAATATGTCACGACGCGCTTTCTTCACGATCTCTCCTTCAGGTTCGGTCCCGCGATTTCCTGCCCGCGATTTCTTGTCTGCGTCATTGATACGGGGCGCCGGGCCCAAGGAGCCGATTTCCCCGGGAATTTATCGGATCACGCAAAGAATGAACCCGGGGGAAGGGCGGAGCCGTGTACCGGACGGACCGGGCCGGCTCATTCGCTCCGTCGGGTCACTCCTGGATGCGCAGCGCGAGCGCCGGGCAGCGCCGCACCGCGCGCAGCGCCTTCGGCCGCAGCCGCCCCGGGACCGGCATGGAGGCCTGGGCCGGATAGCCGTCGGCGTCGAGCCGGACGACGTCGGGGAGGATGTCCACGCACAGCCCGTGCCCCTTGCACAGCGTCCAGTCCACGACCAGTCGCTCGGGGCTCTCGTCCTGGGGCAACGGCAGCGCCCCCAGCACCCGTCGGCCGCACCCGCTGCCGAGGGCGTGGTCCATGAACTCCTCGGGGAAGGCGGCCAGCGCCGACGCCACGAAGTGCGACGTGCCGTCCGGATGGCTGCACGCGCCCCGGCCCCGCACCACGCGCATCCGCGCCTCCACCGCTTCGAGGGCTGCTCTGCCCCCGCCCGCGACGGCGTCCTCCAGTACGTCGGCCAGCGCGGGCAGCCCCCGTACGCACGGGCCGCACTGGCCCGCCGACTCCTTGGCCATCCAGCGGGTCACGCGCGCCACTTCGCCGGCCGGGCAGGTGTCCTGCGGCAGGGGCAGGACCGCTCCCGCCCCCAGCACCGCGCCGAGCGCGGCGAGGGACTGCCGGGACACCTCGGCGCCGCGGGCGGACCCCGGTGGCAGCCATCTGCCGTGGTAGCCGCCGACCAGTACGCCTTGACCGGCATCGGAGCCGCACAGTTCGAGGACGTACGCCAGCGAGGTCCCGGTGGGAGTCTCGACGACCGTGGAGCCGGCCACCGTCAGCAAGGTGGTGCCCGGCTCGCCGGGCAGGCCGCTCGCACGGTAGTCCAGCGCGCCGAGGCGGGCGGCGACGGCGAGCTGGGCGAAGGTCTCGGTGTTCGACAGCAGCGTGGGCGCGCCGCCCAGGCCCCTCTCGCTGGTGCGCACCTTCTGCCCGGACGGCAGCGCCGCACCGCCGTTCAGACCGCTGACGAGAGCGGTTCCCTCGCCGGTCACGAAGCGCTCGGGCAGCCGGGTCACCCGTACCCGCCGCCCGGCCGGGCCGCGTTCCGCGACGGCGTCCCGTACCGACTGCTCCACGTCCTCCCGGGTGACGGCCACGACCACGTCCTCGGCGCCGAGCGCGGCGGCGGCCAGGAGGGCTCCGTCGAGCACCAGGTGCGGTGCGTGCAGCAGCAGTGCGGTGTCCTTGAGGCAACTCGGCTCGCCTTCACTGCCGTTGACGACGACGGCCGTGAGCCCGTCCCGCTCGCGGGCCGAGCGCATGACCGCGCGCAGCTTCCGGGCGAAGGGGAAGCCCGCCCCGCCACGGCCCCGTAGGTCGATGTCCTCGGCCAGGTCGACCAGTTCGTCCGGACGCAACCGCGGCAGTGAGCCGTGTGCGGTGAGGTGGGCGACGCGGTCGAGGCGAGGGGCCCGGTCCAGTCCGGCCAGCAGCCTGGGGGCGCCCACACAGCCGAGGCTGGGGCGCGGCGCGCCGCTCACGTCAACCTCTCACCGGTCGCGAGCCGTTCGTCGAACGGGTCGACGCCACCACCCGGCCGGCTCGGCGCGTACGCGGGGAACACGACCGGGCGGCGCCGCGTCCATCTCCGCTGCCGGGGGAGGGGGACCGCAGGGGGCTTCCGCGGTGCGGCCAGGGGGACGGACGGACGAGAAGTCGCCATGTCGAGACGCGACTTGAGGCGTAGGACGAGTACGCCGGCGACGCCGGCCAGGCACAGGGCGTACGAGGCCGTCACCCAGGCGTCGGCGGCCCGGCCGGCCTTCAGCCCGTGCACCAGAGAGGCACCCCACGCCGGGTAGGCGCCGATGTGCAGGGCCCGCCACCACAGGGAGCGGCTCTTGGTCGCGAAGACGCTGCGCACGGCGCCGGACACCGCCACCGAGAGGAACAGATATCCGGCGAGCGTGCCGAGCCCGATGAGGACGGGGCGGCCGGCGTCCGTGAACGGCACGACCGCCGCGGTCGCGCTGGTCTGTCGCTGCGCGACCTTGACCCAGATGTGGAGGGCCAGGAAACCCAGCCCCGCCACGGCGAGACCGCGGTGCACTCCTTGGGCGAGCAGCCGGTGGCCCGAGCCGAGCAGCAGCCGGTCGGTGGCCATCAGGCCCCAGAGGACCGTGGCCGTGAGGGAGACGAGCGAGAGGACGCCCGCCCCGTAGTCGAGGAACTCCCACACGTGGGTCAGGGCGCCCGCGCGGGCCGCCACTGTGACGGAGACGAGAGCCGCGAGGGCGGCGCAGATCGCCCCGGGTCTCAGTCTGCCCGCCGTGGGAAGGAGGGAGGGCCGCCGTACGGCCCGCCGTCCGGCGGCCGGACTCGAGGCCGCGTGACGGCTTCGGCGGCGGGCTCTGTGTGAGCGGGGCATGTGAGGCTGGGGCAAGGGCATCCAGTTCTCCTGTGAAACTCCGCTCCGGCCGAGGGAACTTGGGGCCGGAGTGCAGAAGCATCGTGGAGGTGCACAGGGGCTCCACAGGATTTATCGAAACGTGATAATTTCTCGCACCGCGTCTCCGGCGCATCGAACAACACCGGAAGATTCCCCTCCAACGGAGGTTGTGACAGGCCCAGTGGTCGGACCTCTCAGGAGGGACGGGGGTCACAACCTCCTTGCCAGCGAAGGCTGTTGGCGAAGGGGGAACCTCGGTGGGCTGGTCGCTCTTCCCCGGGCGGGCTCACCCCGGCACGAACGAGGAAACGATGTGCGAACTTCTGAACCGCATCTGGTCCCGCCCCCGTGGCGAGTGGACCCGCGTCCTGCGACGGGAACTCCCCGCGTTGGCCGCCGAGATAGTGGAGGAGCTTCTGCATGGAATTCCGGAATTTTCCGCACTTGTCGATGACAACGATGCCATCGATGACGAGCTGCTCCGGCAGAGGGTGGAAGAGGCTCTTCTCACCGCTCTCGGCTACCAGGAGCAGCCCCGGGAACACGCACCGGACGAGGACGAGGCAGCGGACGAAAGCGAGGCCGAGATCAGCGACGAGGCCAAGATCAGCGACGAGTACGAGATCACGCACGAGGGCCGGCACGAAGGCATCGGCGTGGGCCGGCGGGAAGGCGTTGGCGACGGCCGGCGGGACGGCGGCCATGAGGACGCGCATGAGGCCGCTCATGAAGACGCCCATGAGGACGGCCACGAAGACGGCCGGGAGGGCGTCCGCGAAGGCGACCGGGCGCGCCAGGAGCTCTTCAAGGCGCTCACCGACGACAGGGCCGCATCGGAGACCTCCCTCACCGAGCTCGCCGAGGCGGCCGGATGGTCCCTGCCACCGGCCCTACGGGCCATCGTGCCCTCAAGCCCCGGCGAGACCGCACAGCTCGCCGCCGTACTGGACGACGCCCTCGCGGGTACCTTCGCCGGCCGGCCCTGCCTGCTCGTCCCGAGCCAGGACCCGGACGTCCGCGCCCCGCTGGAACACCTGCTCCGCGGCCGTTTCGCGGCCGTCGGCCACGCCGTCCCCCTGCGGGACGCGGCCTCCTCGCTGCGCTGGGCGCTACGCCTCTTCGCTCTGACGCCCACCCGCCCGGGCCTTGAAGCCCGCACCGTGTTCGTCGACGACCACCTCTCGACCCTGCTCCTGCTCCAGGACGAGCCCCTCGCCCACGCGCTGGCCGCCCGCTGGCTGCGACCGCTGGCGGACCTGACCCCGCGCCAGAGCGAGCGGCTGGAGGTGACCCTGCTCGCCTGGCTGGAAGGGGGCGGAGCCCCCGAGGCGGCCAAGGCCCTGAGTGTGCACCCGCAGACCGTGCGGTACCGCATGCGCCAGCTGGAGAAGCTCTTCGGAACCGGGCTGCGTGACCCCCGCACCCGCTTCGAGCTGGAGATGGCCCTGCGCAGCCGCCGCCTGATGGCCCAGGTGCGGCGTCAGCACTCCCGGGTGGGACGCAGGACCGCCCGCGTGATCACGGCGGACTTCACCCCCGTGGTCGTCGGACGCATCGCGCGTGTGAACGGCCTCTGAACCAGCTCTGACCACCGGTCCTGACCACAAGTCCTGACAACCGGTCCTGATCTCCAAAAAACGGTGTTGGCCCGAAGTCGGCTTCGGGCCAACACCTTTGTCCCGGAACGGGCGCAGTGGGTGGGGGAGGGGGCGCCCGCCCCGGGAGCGGAGGGGGATCCGCGGAGGGAGATCTCGCGGAGGGGATCCGTACCGCGCGGTCAGCGGCAGGTGCGCCCGTCGTTGATGCAGCCCACGGCCTTGTTCATCAGGCCGTTCGACATCACGTTGATGAAGTCGTCGTGGTCGGTGACCGGCTTGTGCAGCTGTTCGGGGAAGCTGTCCACGGCGAAGCGCGCGCCCGGCGCCACCCCGTAGGTGAGGCGCTGTACCAGCTGCGGAATGGCCTTGAAGCCCTTCGGGCAGCGGCCGTTCCGGTCCGGAAAGGCCACGTGCGTACGGTGGTTGGCGCTGTCGGTGTTCCGGCCGTCCCAGCAGCTCTGGAAGGTGAACGTGCGCACCACGTCGCTGCCCTTGGGGCAGATCGGGTACTTGTCCTTCAGCTGGCGGTTCTCGAAGCCGGTGCAGCTCCACGAGGCGTTCGCGTTGGCGTTGCCGTTGGCGAAGGCCTTGGCGTCACCGGTGATGATGCGCAGGAAGCGGGGCATGGCCGTGACCTTGCCGGCCGGACTCCCCTTGAAGGTGATCGTGACCTGCTTCGGCCGCAGGATGGTGCCGACGTTGCCGTCCTTGCCGCCACCGGCCGCCTTCGCGTCCCGCTCCGCCTTGCCGTCGCGCAGGCGCAGTACGGGCCAGTAGTAGCTGGACTGGTCGCCGTTGGAGCAGGTGGTGCCGGCCGCGGCGAGGCTGTCGTTGGTGGAGAAGGCGTCGGTGGACTTGTTGCCCACGTAGTCGTGCATGTGGTGGGCGCCGTTGGAGACACCGGGTGCGACGATCACGTTGTCGGGGTTGAAGTGGCCGTTCTCGTTGCGGCCGCACTGCGAGGTGAACGTACCCGTGGAGGCGCCCGCCGAAGGGGCCGGGGTGCGTACGTTCGGCCGGATCTTGGTGATGGAGACGAAGTCGCTGCGGGCCGGACCACCCTTCTGTGAGGTGCCGGAGGCGACGCCGAACTGTTCGCCGGAGGAGTCCGCGGCGGCGGGTTCCTCGGCGGCGGGCGCCTGCTTCATCTCGCAGCCGCTCAACGCCTTCAGCTCCTCCGGCGGTTGGCCCGAGCGGCCGATCGCGTCCGTCATCTCGGCGATGGTCTTGTCGCGCTGCTCGCGGAGCTCCCCGAGGAGGGCGTCCCCCTGCGCCTCGCCGGCGGCGAGCCGCCGGTAGGCGTCGGCCACCTGGTCGTCCAGCTTGGCCAGATTCCCGTCGACCTCGGCCTTGGCCTGGTCGGGGACGCTGGTGAGCCGCTCTCCCACGTCGGGGCAGTCGATGGTGGCCGTCAGCTGCCCCGCGCGGTCGCCCTCCTGTCCGGCGGACGCGTTGCCGGCGATGACGGCGACCCCGCCCCCGCCCAGCACGAGGGCGGAGACCACGGCCAGCAGCTTGTTCGACAACCGGGGGCGTTTGTGGCCCTTTTGGCTCATGCGATCACTTCACTTCGTCGGTCGGACATTGTCGGAAAGCGCGTCGAAATCGACCAGCCCGCTGTCTTCGAGGACCGAGATGTGGTCCAGCACCGTGGCATTGGCGGACGTGGCGAGGGCGCGCACCATGGAGTTGCGGGTCTGTGCCCGTACTCCGGCCAGCAGGGCGAACACCTTTCCGTGCGCTCGGCGCAGCAGTTGGATGAACAGCCGTTCGTAGTCGTCCCCGCGGGCGCGGGTCAGCTGGCCCAGCCACTCCTGCTGCTGCTCGGAGGGCTGGTTGGGCAGGTCGATGCCGAGGGCCTGGCCGACCTGGATGACCTGCCGGTCCAGCTCGGTGTGGCCCTCGACGAGGTGTTCCCCGGCCGTGCGCACCGCGGGGCGCGTCCCGCGCTGCTGGGCCTGCCGTCCCGCGGGCAGCTCCCACAGCCCGGCGAGCCGTACCTTCCGGACGAAGTCGCGGTCCGCGGCGGTCAGCGGCCCGTACGCCGTGCTCATGGTCCCGGCGCCGTCGTCCTCGCCCGCCGGACCCGCGACGGCGGCCGAGGCCCGGCCGTCGAATCTGTCCACGGGTATCAGCAGCGCGATCAGGGTGAGGGCGAGGGCGGTGATGACCACGCCGCTCCCGATCGTGTATCTGGTCGCCACCGAAAGGCTGTTGATGGATCGTCGCCGCAGTGACAGCACGGTGCCTCCTCGCTCCAGGGGGCCGGGAGGGGGCGGCGCAGGAGGGCCGCACGTGCCGTGCGGTGCACACCCGCATTCCCGGGGTGTCACGGGACGCTAGTGCCCGCCGCGGCGCCGCTGCGGGAGCACATCACCCTTGGACAAACATCCCGGCGAGCCCGCGAAAGACTGCTATCTTGCCGCGCCGGCGGGCGCGCCGGCGGGCGGCCGGCACGCCGTGCGCGGGCGCGCCGGCCCGGTCCGCCCTGCGCGTCACCGGGCTGCGAGCGGCCCGAGGTAGGTGCCTCCGGAGACGTCGATGGTCTGGCCGGTCACCCAGCGCCCCCGCGGGCCCGCCAGGAAGCCCACCACGTCCGCGACATCCTCCGGCTCGCCGATGCGCCCGAGAGCCGTGATCGACTCAAGGGCGGCCACCGCCTCGGGAACCGCGGCGTAGGGACCGATCATGTCGGTCAGCACCACCCCGGGTTCGACCGTGTTCACGGTGATACCACGTCGCCCCAACTCGTTGGCGAGCGACGGGCCGAGGGACGCCAGCGCCGCCTTGGTGACGGTGTAGCCGATCTGGCCGGGTTCCGCGATCCGGGTGGCCGCCGAGCCCATGTTGATGATCCGTCCGCCCTCCCGCAGCAGCGGCAGCGCCCGCTGGACCACGAAGAGCGGCGTGCTCACGTTGACCGCCAGCAGCCGCCCGAACTCCTCCTCGGTGAGCTGCCCGATCGGACTGACCGAGTGGATACCCGCGTTGTTGACCAGGATGTCCAGGCCATCCGCGCCGCGCTCGGCCAGCCCGACGGTGAGCCCCTCGAATAACCGGTCCACCGCACCGCTCTCGCCGAACCGGGCCCGTACCGCGAACGCCCGGCCGCCGGCTTCGGCGATCCGCGCCACCGTCCCGGCGGCGGCCGCCTCGTTGCCGCCGTAGTGGACCACGACCAGCGCCCCCTCGGCGGCGAGCCGCAGGGCGACCGCGCGCCCGATTCCCCGCGAGCCGCCCGTCACCAGCGCGGTCCTGCCGTCCAGTTCCCCCATGATCGCCTCTCCCCTCGTGATGCCCCGGTGGAATCCGGGAACGCCTCAGGCTAGGCGGACTTGGGGACGTGCGGTGCGGATCCCGCCGACGCGCGCCCACGCGCCGTGGCTTCTAAGAGGCCGTCACCACTGACGCTGCACGGCCGCCTTGCCACCGGTCACCAAGCTGGCCGGAGGAACGTCATCGGCCACGACCGCACCGGCGGCGACCACGGCGTCCCGGCCGATGCTGACCCCGGGCAGGATCGTGGCACCGGCACCGATCCACACGTTCTCCGCCACGTCGATGGGTGCGCCGGTGAGGTACAGCCGTCGCTCCGCGGGATCAACCGGATGCCCGCTGGTGATGAACGTGACCTTCGGTCCGATCATCACGCCCTCGCCGAGACGGATACCGGCGTAGTCCAGGAACGTGCAGTTCTGGTTGATGAAGACGCGTGTGGCGAGGTCGAGGTTCAGGCCGTGGTCGGTGAAGAAGGGAGGATAGATCGTGACCTTGGGCGGCAGGGGCTTGCCGAGGATCTGTGCGAACAGTGCCGCCTTGCCCGCTTCGTCTTCGAAGGGCAGGACGTTCAGCCTGGAGGTGAGCTCGGTGACCCGCAGGACCCTCTCGGCCATGGCCTGGAACTCGGCGCTGTGGATGCGCATGAGGCGGTCGCTGGACATGGCACGGTCCTTTCCGTGTACGAGTGACGACGAACAACCCGGGCAGCCTCGCGCTGGCACTCTATGTGCAACCGACGACCGGCTGACCGCTGGTCACGACCCGTTAAGGGAGGGCCACCCGGCACTTGGCCCCCGCCGTCCGGCACGGCGGCCCCACCGCACGGCGTTTCACACCATGGCGAGCCGGTCCACCAGCAGCTCCACCCTCGGCTCGGCGTCCTCGGGCAGCAGGCGGCCCGCTCGGGTCAGGGTCGCCAGGCCGTGCAGGGCCGCCCAGAACACCTCGGTGAACAGCCCCGGCTGGACGCCGTCGCCGGCGACCTCGGCGAGGGATTCGAGCAGGGCGGCGAAGGCGTCCTTCAGCGGCTCGGGGGTGTCCTCCTGGGCGTAGGCCAGGCCGCCGTCGAGCTGGAACAAGGCGTCGTATACCGCCGGGTGGTCCTCCGCGAAGCCGAGGTAGGCGCGGGCGAGGGCGATGACCCGCTCGCGCGGGCCGTCCGCTCTGGACGCCGCGGCACGCACCGCCGCGGCCAGCTCGACGGCGCCCTCCAGGGCGACGGCGCCGATGATCTCGCGCTTCCCGCGGAAGTGGCTGTAGAGGACGGGCTGGCTGTACTCGATGCGCTCGGCGAGCCGACGGGTGGTGACCGCGTCCCAGCCCTGCTGCTCGGCGAGTTCGCGGGCTGTCGCCACGATGAGGCGCTCGCGTTCCGCCCGGTCGCGCTCCTTGCGTTCCTTTACCGACATGAGTCGATCCTAGCACCGCTAGACAATCGAGCGTTAGCAGCGCTAGCGTTGCTAACAACACCTAGCAACGCTAGTTCTCCGAGGGGTCGTCATGTTCAGCACACTTGAGGTCGTCACCACTGTCGTCGTCGGACTGATGGTGGGGGTCGAGTTCTCCGTCGCCTTCATCATGAACCGGATCCTGGACGCGCTTCCCGAGGACAGCGGCCAGCTCGGCCACGCCCACGGGGGCCGCATGCTCGGCGCCCTGATGCCGTTCTGGTACATCGGCTCGCTCGTCCTCATCGCGATCTGGGCCGTCGCCGGATGGCACCGCGACGGCGCCGGACTCGTCGTCACCGCCGCCGGACTGCTGATGCTCGGCGTGGTCATGTCGATCCTGCTGCTCGTCCCGATCAACAACCGGAACAAGACCTGGACCCCCGAGAACCGGCCGGCCGACTGGAAGGAGCAGCTCCAGCGCTGGAACCGCTACCACTACCTCCGCGTCGCCGTCATCGTCGCCGCGTTCACCCTGCTGGTGACGGCCCTCGTCTGACACGACCACTGCCCCGACGTGGAACGCCCGCGAGCGCCCCGTTGACCCAGGTGCCTCGACCTCTTCGACAACGGCGTGGTGGTCGAACAGCTGGATGCAGCCTTCTGCCGATCACGTGGTCCCAGCGGCCTGACTTTCCGCTGTTGCCTCACCGCACTCACCGCACTCACCGCACTCAGCGCACGAAGTGCGTCACCGTGCCGTGGTGGTCGGGAGAGGTGAGGGTCCAGAGCATCAGCCCCACGATGATGGCCAGCAGGATCAGCCCCGTCCCGGTGTCGGGCTCCCAACGGGGCGGCTGCCGAAGCGGTGGGCTGGGTGTCGCGTCGTCGCGTGCAGTGTCGGAGTCGGCGCGCTGCCAGGGCGCGATCTCGGCCTCACCCCGGGCGATCCGCGCTGCCACGCGGCGTACGTCGGCCGCGTGGTAGGTCGGCTCGCGGGTCAGGTCCGGGGAGGGCGTGCCCGAGGTGCGTACGCCGTTGGCCCGCGCCACCGCCCTGATGCTGCTCGGCCTGATCTGCGGCCAGAGGACCCGGACTTGGACGTTCGTCAGCCAGCCTTCCTCGTCCTCAAGGTCCTGCTCGTCCGCTGCCCCATGCGAAGTCCCCCCACTCGCCGATCCCCCGTGGCTTGATACCCAGACAGCGGAAAGATCACCCAGCCGATCATCGGCAGGTGACAGCAGAGCCGGCCTGGCGGCATACGGAGAAAATCCAGGGGACGGACGGCCGCGCGCTGCTACGGTCGGCCGTCATGAGCTGGCTTCCCGATGACTTCGTCCACCCCGTCTTGGTACCGCTGCCGGGCGGTGGTCATCACCTGCGGCCGATCCGGGAGGGGGACACCCCGCTCGACTATCCGGCTGTGATGGGGTCGCGCGAGCGGCTGTGGAGCATTTTCGGCCCGGCCTGGGGCTGGCCCGCGGCCACCATGACCTACGAGGCCGACCGGGCCGACCTGTTGCGGCACGAGAAGGAGATCGCCGCGCACCAGTCCTTCAACTACGCGCTCTTCGATGCGGCGGAGACCGTTCTGCTCGGCTGCGTCTACCTCGACCCGCCGGAGAGGGCCGGCGCGGACGGCGAGATCTGCTGGTGGGTGGTGGACGAGCTGGTGGGCAGCGAGGTCGAACAGGCCCTCGACGCGCTGGTGCCGCAGTGGATCGCCGCCGACTGGCCGTTCGAGCAGCCGCGCTTCCTGGGTCGTGACATCTCCTGGCCGGACTGGCTCGCCCTGCCGCGGCATCCCGACGCGTGACGGCCTCCTGCGCGATAGTGCGCGGGCTCCCGGGGCCATGCGACTCGCGTGGTGCCGCTCGCTGATCCACGCTTCATCTCGGGGGAGGTCGTAACTCCCTGGACTTCCCGTCGCGTGCGAGGTCAGATGATCCGTGGAGACTTTGAAGATCATCGCGGGGGACGCGACCAACCCCCAGGCCAAGGGCCCGAAGGTCATTGCCCACATCTGCAACGACCTCGGCGGATGGGGCAAGGGGTTCGTCCTGGCGGTCTCGCGTCGCTGGCCTGAACCGGAGCGCGAGTACCGCCGCTGGCACCGCGAGCGCGCGGGCAACGACTTCGCCCTCGGGGCGGTGCAGTTCGTACACGTCAGAGCCGACATCTGGGTCGCGAACATGGTCGCGCAGCGTGGGATGAGGACCGGAAGCGGCGGTCCGCCCATCCGCTACGAAGCCCTGGAACGATGCCTGGACTCCGTAGCCGAGCACGCCCTGGCCCACAACGCCTCCGTGCACATGCCCCGCATCGGGTGCGGTCTCGCCGGAGGGAAATGGGCACGCATCGAGCCGGTCATCGACAAGACGCTGGGTGCGCGCGACATCGCCACCACGGTCTACGACCTGGCGTAGAGCTTCCCGCCCGCCCCTTCCCGGAACCGGGGCGCCGCCCCCGGACCCCGCACCCCGGTCCGCAGTTCTTACGGACCGGACTTACCCACCAGGCCCTGGGCGTGATCTACGAGGTGGGCTCGTCCGCCATCGGCTGCGCACGCTCGAGGAGGTCTTCGCCTACGCCGCGGCCGAGGAGATCACGCTGCGGATCGACGGCCACGGCAGGGACTACGCCGTCGCGGGGCGGGTGTTCTCGACCGCTGCGACCAGCGGGGCGAGCTCCGGATTGCCCGCGGCCTCGTCCAGCGCCTCGCGCAGGGCGGCGTCGTTGGTCGGGCGGGCGGCGGCCAGCAGGGCCAGGCCCGCCTCGCTCACATCGGTGTAGATGCCCCGGCGGTCGGTGTCGCAGATGTAGCGGTTCAGCAGGCCGCGGTCCTCCAGCCGGCTGACGAGACGGGTGGTCGCGCTCTGGCTGAGCACCACCGAGTCCGCGACCTGGTGCATCCGCAGGTGGCCGCCCGGACCGCTGTGCTGGCGGCTCAGGACGTCCAGCAGGGAGTACTCCCGCACGCTCAGCCCGTGCCCGGCCTGCAGGGCCCGCTCGATGTGCGACTCGATCCGCCCGTGGAGCAGCGAGAGGGCGCACCACCCCTGGGAGAGGGCGGTGAGCGCACTGTCCGTCGCCGTCATGGACTCCTCCTCGGGAGCGTCGTCAGGAGTGGTGGTCAGGAGTGTCTGGGACTCCGCACGGCCCAGGATACCTACATCTGCAATAGCCCGCGTTTGCATCTATCCCGCGTCTGCAATTAATGTGGACGCATGTAGGCGGCGCATGCAAGATCGCGCGTCGCCGACGGCACCCCCACCTCCCCTGGAAGGCACCTTCATGCCTCTCGCACTCCTCGCCCTGGCCATCGGGGCCTTCGGGATCGGCACCACCGAGTTCGTGATCATGGGCCTGCTGCCCGAGGTCGCCGGCGAGTACGGCGTCGCCATCCCCACCGCAGGCCTGCTGGTCACCGGCTACGCCCTCGGCGTCGTGCTCGGCGCCCCGCTGATGACCGTTCTCGGCACCCGCATCCCGCGCAAGCGCATGCTGATGCTCCTCATGGGCCTCTTCGTCGTCGGCAACGTGCTCTCCGCGCTCGCCCCGACCTTCGGCGTCATGCTCGCCGGCCGCGTCGTCGCCTCCCTCGCCCACGGCGCCTTCTTCGGCATCGGCTCCGTCGTCGCCGCGGAACTCGTCGCCCCCGAGAAGAAGGCGGGCGCGATCGCCATGATGTTCACCGGCCTCACCGTGGCCAACGTGGTCGGCGTCCCCCTCGGCACCCTGGTCGGCCAGACCCTCGGCTGGCGCGTCACCTTCCTGATCGTCGCCGCCCTCGGCGTCCTGGGCCTGCTGGGCATCGCCCGCCTGGTCCCGGAGCTGCCCCGCCCCGAGGGCGTACGCATCCGTCATGAGCTGGCCGCCTTCCGCAACGTGCAGGTGCTCCTCGCCATGGCGATGACCGTGCTCGGCTTCGGCGGCGTCTTCGCCGCGATCACCTACATCACGCCGATGATGACGAACGTCGCCGGTTTCGCCGACACCTCCGTCACCTGGCTCCTCGTCCTCTTCGGCCTGGGCATGGTGGGCGGCAACCTCCTCGGCGGCCGGTTCGCCGACCGGGCGCTGATGCCGATGCTGTACGTGTCCCTCGGCGCCCTCACCGTCGTCCTGGCCGTCTTCACGGTCACCGCCCACACCAAGGCCGGCGCCGCGCTCACCGTCGTCCTCATCGGGGCGCTCGGCTTCGCGACCGTACCGCCGCTGCAGAAGCGGGTCCTCGACCAGGCCGCCGGCGCCCCCACCCTCGCCTCCGCCGTCAACATCGGCGCCTTCAACCTCGGCAACGCGCTCGCCGCCTGGCTCGGCGGGCTGGTCATCGCCGCCGGCCTCGGCTGGACCGCCCCGAACTGGGTCGGCGCCGCACTGGCCGCCTCCGCGCTGGCCCTCGCCCTCGTCTCCGGCGCACTGGAGCGGCGTACGGCCTCCCGCCCCGGCCGCGTCGTCGCCTCCTCCGGGACCGTCCCGGTCCCCGCCCACCGCTGATCCGCCACCCCTCCCGGTACCTTCCCCAACCCCCACCCCCTGGAGCACCTCACATGCCCCGCACCGCCGTCGCCCCGCTGACCACCGAGGACGCCGAACTGCTCGTCGCGGCCGCACGCAACGCCGCCGAGCAGGCCGGGGCCACGGTGAGCGTCGCCGTCCTCGACGCGGGCGGCCTCCCCGTGCACCGCGAGGGCCGGCTCATCGGCGCGCTCGGCGTCGGCGGCGGCGCCCCCGCCCAGGACCACACCTTCGCCACCACCGCCCTGACCACCCTGGCCTGACCCGGGGGTCGCGCGCCCATGTGCCCCCGTGCCGCGTCGACACAGATGTCGGTCCGCTCGGGCATGATCGGCTCCGGTCGGACTCTGCGATGGGGTGGTGTGGCGTGGATGAGTGGCGGACCGATCCGACGTTCGCGATGTGCCGGGCGCTGGTGGACGGGGCCGAGCTGTCGTCGTTCGCGAGCGGGCCGTTCGACGTGCGGGCGGTGATGGCCGACATCCGGCCTGAGGCCAAGGAAGGATTTCTGCTCGGCGAAGTTCCCTGGGAGCACTTCCCTCAGGGGAATCGTGTCAGGGAGGCCGTCCACCTGCTGCACACCGGCGACTTGCCCGGGCGCACTGGAACAGGCGTTGGCGTGGTGAGCGGCATGTGCGCCAACGACATGCGGGCCGCCGCCGTGCTCGCCGTGCCGTTCCTGATCCGCATCGCCGCCGATACCGGCCACCCTCGCCGTGCCGACGCGCTCGCCGAAGTCTCCTGCCCTGCCCGCGCCCGTTACTTCGGCGTCGCGTCCCGCGATCAACTGCTGCTCCATCGCGCCGGGATCAACGACGACATCTACGACGGCTACGGCGTCGAGGTGAGCGGCTACCCGGCGGGCTGGTCGGTCGCAGCTGCCCGGGCCGCGATCACTGCCGACACCGCCCTCCTGAAGCCACTTCTCGACGACCCCGCCCCTGCAATCAGGATCCGCGCCGCCTACGCCCTGGCCACCGCCGCCGACCCCGAGCACGGGGTCCGCGCCGCCTTCCGCACCCGGCTCGCCGCCGAGCAGGATCCGATCGTCCGCGCCGCCCTGGTCCTCGCCACTGCCGAAGCCACCCACGCTCACCCCCACCCGCCGACCACCGAGTGGATAGGGGAGCGGTGGCGGGACCCGACACAGCCGCCCGAGGTCCGGCTGGCCGCCGCGATCGGCTGGCTCTGCCTCACCGAGGAACCCGCCTCCGACGACTTGCGCGCCGCCGTCGACGACCTCGCCACCGACGAGCGCGCCCACGCCATGGAGACCCTGCCCTGGATGGCCGCCGCCCGCGGATCCGGCGAGACAGGTCTGCGGCGCTGCGTCCGAACGATGCTCCACCCCGAACAGCCCGATCCGGTGGGGTACGACGACCCGTGGGCCCCGCACCGCTGACAGCTGGTCCGTCACCGAACGGAGTTCGGGCTTGTTCGATGTTCACCGACGGTCCGGTCCGCACCCTCGTGGGTCACAGCCACTCGTCGCTGGCCGCGACGAGGACGGTCGTCTCGTAACGGACCGCGAGCTTGGCGGCCGACGCCGTCTAGGCCGGGTGTCCGTCGGCGTCCGTGTGGTCCTTCTGGGTGGTGAACTTGTTCAGGAACACGTCGTAGTCGCCGTCCGGGCGGCGGGTCATCGTGCCGCCGTCCTGCCAGATGCCGTTCTCGGGCCACCACTGACTGCCGTACGGGTCGCCCTGGTTCTGGTGGATGTTGTGCATGCCCAGCCCCGCGGTGAACGGTTCGCCGAAGACCAGGATCGGCCGTCCCACGACGAGGATCGGTTCGAGGGCGAGGGCGGCGTCGAGGTTCGACCCCGACGTCCAAGGCTGCCGCAGCTTCACCCACCGTTCGAGGCGCTCCCGCAGGGCGGCCGGCAGCCACGACGGCCACGGCGGGCGGCCGCGCAGAGCCGGATGCCGGATGTAGTCGAGGGCGCCGGACCCGGCCTCACGGTCGAGTTCGTGGTAGCCGCTCGGCAGCGAGGCCACCGGGCCCAGCGCGGCGGCGGGCACGGTGAACCGCTTCCACTGCACGCCGGTCGCCGAATCGTGGCTGTCCACGTCGACGGCGCACTTGTAGCGCCCGTCCGGTGCGTCCACCCGGAGGTTGACGTGGAACCACGCGCCCTCGGTGTCCGGCGTGTCGCGGAAGTGCTGACGCAGGGTCCCGGCCAGGACGCCGTAGTGCTGGAATGACATGTTCCTCAGTGAAGCACCGGGCCGGGCGGGCAGCCATCAGGGCTCGCCCATGCGGTCGACCGCCGCGCATCCCTCACCTGCCCGCGTCCCCCATCTGCCCGCGTCCCCCATCTGCCCGCACGTCCCCACGTCACGGTTCGTCGTGCTCCTCCCCGCCCGGGGAGGAGGCCCCGGGCGAGGGCGGCAAGGCCCGTATGGGCCCGAGCAGCCGGGGTCGGGGCGCCTGGGACGAGGGGCCCCCGGTGGGCGGGTAGGCCTCGGCGTGCCTGAGGTAGTCCTGGGAGGTCGCGGCCACGACCTGCGGCATCACCGCGCCGAAGTCCTCCAGGGTGAGCACGCCTCGTGCCGCGGCCGCCGAGTACTCCGTGGTCCGGCTCATCAGCCGCGGAATCGTGCGCTGCAGCCCGGCGGCCAGCTCGGCGTCCGAGGCGTGACTCTGCCGGTCGTGCCGGCTCCAGGCGAGGATCAGGCTCGTTCCCGCCGGGTTCGCCGCATCCAGGGCCGCCAGGCCCTCGCGCAGGGTGGGCACCTCCAGTGCCCACCGGTCGACCAGCAGGATCAGCGGCCCAGGCGGAGGCTGGTTGCCGGCGGTCCCGGCGGTCGCGGCGGCCCCGGAGACCCTGGAGAGCTCCTCGTCGAAGCTGGACACGTTCACCTGGCTGTTGAGGTGGAACGCCAGCTCGGTGGCCACGTGCGCCAGCGGCCTCCTGGAATCGGCGTAGTACGGGTTCCAGTCGTCGGGGCTGTCACCGTAGTACACCGCGTCCCGTCCCTGGGGAAGATCGTGCACGGTGGGTGCCACAACGGCGATCCGCAGATTGCTCTGCGCCGGGGACGCGGTCAGCGTTTCGAAGGCGCTCGGGGCCGTCTGGTAGTCGACGGGGCGGCCGACGGCGATGTTCGCGGTGTCCGCCACATGGACGATGCGCCTGGCCAGTTGGTACACCGCCCGCTCGTACTCCTCGGCGAACGCCCGCAGTTTGATCATGCCGTACAGCCCGTCGGTCGCGTAGTGCTCGCCGAAGTGGCTGTGGTCGAAGGCCAACCGCCGTGCGACACGTGGCATTTGGTGCGGGGGCACCGGGACCCACGAGGCGGGGATGATCGCCTCCGTCGCCGACGAGTCGCTCCGCGCATGGTGGTAGGCGGTGCGCTGGGCGAAGGCGAACCACTCCTTTCCGCAGGTCGTGCTGGTGAAGTAGCGCGGCGAGTAGAGGGGTACGAAGGTCCGGCAGGTGGCCAGTACCTCCCCGAGCCGCTGTGCCCATCCCTCCCCGACGCGGAGCTGACGGTCCATGAACCCCGCCGGATATCCGGCGGGCATGTCCGTCAGGGCCGTCACGTGGGAGGACAGGTCGCGGAAGAGCCGCTGGACCCACATGTCGGGGTCCGGGTCCGTCTCGATGTAGCGCGGGGTGTGGGCGTAGCTGAGGAAGAAGTACGGTCGCTCGACGCCGGGATCCGCCCCCCGTTCGGCCACCGGCCCCAGCGTGCGCAAGATCGCCGGGGACACCTCCGCGAACGGCGTGTCACCGGCGGGGATCACCGCATCGCCGTCGGTGTCGGGGACGAGCGCCGGGAAGCGCGCCGCGGCGTCGGCGTGTTCCGTGATGAACCGGCTCACGGTGTCCCGCGTGCGCACCGCGTCGCGCGCGCCGAGGCGGGGAGCCAGCCGCTCGCGGACACCGTCCCGGAAGGTCAGGACCGGCCCGCCGCCCGCCGGCCCGCCCTCGCCCACCGCTACCAGGCCGCCGACGACCACCTCGGCCAGGTCGGCCGCGCTCGCCTCCGGTACCAGCTCCTGCCGCACCAGGTGCAGCATCCCGGCATGCATCCGCGGGTACGTGGAGCACAGCACGGCCAGCCGTACGGCGGGCGCGGACGCCCGGTGGAGGAAAGCCTCCACCAACTGCCCGGCGTCCGTGGCCGGATGGGGCGAGGCGGGCCTGTGGAGCACCGTGCCCGGCTCGGGGACGAGGACGGCCTCGCACCCCCCGGGGTCGCCGCGCATGAGCGTGCGGGCCCAGCGCCCGAGGGAGCGCGGGGTCAGCCCGACGACCGGCAGGGGCGTCCAGCCGGTCCGGCGCTCACCCGGCAGGTCGAACAAGTCCTCCAACAGTGGCGGAGCCAGGAAGTGCAGGCGGGCGTTGGCCACGCCGGGGGTGCCGGGAGTGGTGACCTTGACCGCGGGCAGGTCGAGCCCCGTGTGCCGCCAGATCTTCGGCGGGAGCGGGTTGACGAGCACGGTGGGGGCGGCGCCCGCCCACGCCTGGATCCGGCCCCAGAACCCGTCCGCGCCGCCGGCCCCCGCCGCGCAGTCCGAGACGACGAGCACCAGCCGGCGCCCCGGCGCCGTCCGGGACCCGGCCCGGCGACGGCGCGGCCGCGCCTCCCAGGAGTCCACCTCACGGACCCGCAGCGTACGGAAGGCGCCCGTCGTCGCCAGGACCTTCAGCAGTTCGTCGACGGTGTCGTCCCATACGGCCATGGTCGGCGACCGGTCGAGGACGACGGTCAGGTCGAACCAGCGCTCCGGGGCCGGGCGGAAGGCGGGCAGGAGTTCACCGCTGCGGGCGTAGCCGGACACGGTCTCCGCGACGTCCAGCTGGTGCCTGCGACCCGCCGCCCACGGCCGGCGCAGCGGACGCAGCGACCGGGCGATCTCCCGGGCCCGGGGCAGCGCGGTTCCCCGGGGTACGGACACCTGCCGGGCGGGCACCCCGTCGCCGCCGGTGCCCGCGGAGCCGTACCCGTACACCGACCGGCCCCAGGTGCTGAGCAGTTCACGCGGGTCGACCGTTCCGGCGCTCTCGCCCCCGGCCGCCTCCGCGCCCTCCTCGCGGGCCGCTTCCGCGCTCCCGCCCCGCGTACGGGCGGCGAGCCAGAGCAACTCGGCGACACAGAGCCCGTCCAGGTCGTGGCCGAGGCCGTGGAGCGCGGACACCACTGTCGTCAGCGGGTCCTCAGGCACCCGAGAGGTCCTTCATGAGGAGGGCGATCAGCCGCTCACGCTCGGCGCCCTGTGACCGGGTCGGTCCGTTCAACAGGTGCAGAGTGCCCAGCAGTTGGTCGACGGCCACGCTCTCACCCGCCGCGACCCGGCGCACGAACTCGTCGACGAGCTCCGCCGTCGGCCCCGACGCACCCACGTCCAGCCCCAGATGGCCGCGCACCACGTCACGGATGAGTGCGGCCGTCGGCTTGGGCATGGTGTAGCGCACGCACCGGCGCAGGAAGGGGGCGGGCAGCTCCTGTTCGCCGTTGCTCGTCATGACGATGAAGGGGAACTCGGTGCACTGCACGTGGCCGTCCTCCACCACGTGCCGGACCTCGCTCTCCCACGTCCGCACGCGGGCGGTGTGCTGTTCCTCGCGCATCAGCTCGGTGATCCGGAACTCGCCGCGTTCCAGGACGTCGAGAAGGTCCCCGGGCAGGTCGAGGTCGGCCTTGTCGATCTCGTCGATGAGCAGCGCGCGCGGCCGCTTCGACGGCAACAGCGCCGTGCCCAGGGGGCCGAGCGTCAGGAAGGCGGCCACATCGTCCCCGCCCGCGTCCCCGCCCGCCTGCGCCTTCTCCTGCTGGAGCCGGTGGGCGTGGATGCGGCCGAGGGCGTCGTAGCGGTAGAGCGCGTCCGCGAGGGTGCTGCGCGAGGTGATGTGCCACAGGAGTACGGGCCCCAGCGCGAGCTCCGCGGCCACCTGCTCGATCACCGTGGACTTCCCCGTGCCGGGACCACCGGTGATCAACAGGGGCCGGCGCAGCGCGAGGGCCGCGTTCACCGCCTCCGTCAGCCCGGCCGGCGGCCGGAACACGCCGGCCGCCGAGCCCCTGGGAAAGGTGCGCCACGGCGGTGGTTCGGGCAGTGTCGTGTCACCCCTCGGCACGCCGTCGCCTCGGTAGTACGCGTCCCGGGTCATGGAGTCCCCTCATCTCGGGTACGGGTCGGGGGAGCCGTGGTCCTGAAGAACCGGCAGAAGCGCAGCCAGTCCTCGTCGTCCCAGACGGCCCGGAGATCGGCCAGGTCCGCGCCGGCGACCCCCCGCCAGCGGTCCCGGTAGGCACGCGCGAGAGCGCCCGGCATGGCCCACCAGCTCCGGTCGAGGCAGCCGTGCCGCTCCCGCGGGAAGCCGTCCGCAGCGTGCGGCCACAGCAGTACGGGGGTGTAGGCGAGCAGCATCTCCATGAGTCGCGCGTCGGCGCCGGGGTGCTGGGTCAGCCCGATGCCGCGGGTGTAGCGGCCGTTGCGGAGGTGCCCGCGCAGGAGGTGCGGATCGGCGAGGTCCTCGTACGCGAGCCAGTCGACGGGCGTACCGGCCTGGTGCTGCGCGATCGACTGCCAGCGTTCGGCGACGACGGGCTCGATGCTGCGCAGTACGGCGTCCGGGGTCAGCCGGTTGCTCCAGTGCAGGCGCACCTCGTAGCGGATGCCCAGCAGCATGGCGACGCCGGCCTCCTCCGGCCGCCACGCCAGGAGCAGACCGCTGGGCACGGCCAGGTCGAGCCGCTTCAGGGGCAGATCCAGCGTCCGGGCGTGGTCCTCGGCCCACAGCACCGCGTCCTCGACCGCGTTCTCGGCTCCCCTGCGGTCCGCCGTCTCGCTGGGGAACTGCTCGTGGTGGATCATCGCCCCGTCCAGGAGCAGCCACCCGTCGAGCACTTCGGGCCAGTCCCCGGTCAGGGAGGAGTGCAGGCTGACGACCAGGCCGAGGCGCTGGCCCTGCGTACGCCGGGCGGCGTGCTCGATGGCGTCGTTGACCTCGACGGGGGCTTCGATGCGCTGCGCCCACGAGCGCAGTTCGGGGTCGTCGAGGTCCTTCCCGCAGGCCTGGCCGAGCAGCGCCACGAAGCGGGCGACGGCGCGCCGTCCGTCCCTGTCGGTGGCCGGATGGTTGAAGGTCAGCTCGTCGACGACGGCGACGTCGGTGAGGTGGGGGTCGCAGGCCGGCAGCCGGCCCTCGGCCGCCAGCAGGGTGTGCAGCGCGTGCCGGATCCGGGCGGTGGTCAGCTCGCCGCCGAGCCAGCCCCGCACGAACTCCACCGTGCGGACCGCGACGAGCAGCCCGTCCACGGCCTGCACGGCGCGCTGACGGGCCGGGCCGGGCGGGTGGCCGAGGAGTTCCGTCCGGCACCGCAGGGCCGCCCCCAGATCCGGGGTGGCGTCGGGCACCGGCATCCGGGGGTCCACGGCCGCGAGCGCCTCGGTCAGCTCCTCCGCCGCGAGCCGCCCGCCGAGTCCGCCGAGGAGCCCTTCGCGGGCCCGGGCGTTGCGCGCGATCCACAACGGCTCCCGGGCCGAGCCGTCCCCGTCGTAGTCGAAGCCGGTGATGTCCTGGCCGACGACCACGGCGCGCAGGGCGTCGCGCACGTCGCTCACGCGCAGCGTGCCGCCGGCCCCGTGCCGCCCGGCGCGCAGGAGCTCGCTCAGGTGCCGGGAGAAGGTCATGTCGACCGCGGACTGCCCCAGGGACGCGGACATCAGCAGACCCAGCCGGGTGCGGCCGCCCCGGGCGCCCGCGGCGAGGTCCTCGGCCGGGGGCGGCGCCCCGCCGGCGTGGCAGGTGTCCACGAGGCCCAGTACGCCGTCCACTCCGGGGTGGTCCACGGCGACGGCCAGCAGAGCGCTCACGTTCACGGAGTCGTGCCGGAGGTCCTCCGTGGAGTCCTCGCACATGAGGTGCAGGGAGCTGGTCCGGCCGGGCGCGAAGCCGTGGCCGAGGAAGGCGAGGACCAGCGCCGCGTGGTGCCGCGCCGCGTGCCCGATCGCCTCTTCCACCGTTTTCCGGACGATGTCGCTGGTCAGTCCGTCGCCGGCGATCAGCGCGCTGCGGCCGTGCGGCAGGCCGGGCGCGCACGCACCCAACGAGGGGTCGGTCAGTACCTCGTACAGCTCGGCGGCCGCCTCCTCCAGGCGCTCCAGGCGCAGCATCGACCCGCAGTGCGGGGCCACCACCAGGACGTGACGGCGACCGCTCAGGCCCCCTCTCACCCGCCGCCACCGCCGCTGCCGGTCCCACCCGCCGCCGCGGCGAGCGCCTCCGCGACGGGACCGGCCACCGCCGGCTGGGCGAGGTACTTCTCGGCGTCGTGGACCCAGGCGCCGTCCGAGTCCACGCGCCGGCTGGTCGGGGTGACCCCGGTGTCGCTGGGGCGCAACTCGCGCTCCAGATGCGGCCGGACGGCGATGATGTCGTCCCGGTCCCAGAAGTTCAGCCACGCGCCGACACATCCGGGGACGCTCGGCGGCTGGGGCAGGAGCCGCGGCCACACCACGGTCCTGGTGGCGATCGGCGAGCCGAGGGTCACCAACAGCGGCACGGGGACGGTGAGTTGGTGCAGCGTTTCGAGGGCGACGACCGAGCCCAGGGAATGCGCCACCACGACGGCCGGCCCGTCACCGATCGCCTCGCCTACACGGGCGCGGATCCTGCGGTCGAGGCTGACGCCCTGATCGTCGGGCTCACCGCGCGCCAAGTAGCGCGCCACCTGACCGAGATGGCTGACCATCATCTTCGGGGTGATCCACCGGGCGGCGCCGCCCCACGGCTTGAGGGCCAGCAGCGTCGTCGCGACGTTGAGCGCACGGCGGACGACCGCCAGGCTGCCCTGCTCCTGCGCGCGCGGCCGGGCCTGCGCCCGGGCGTGGTCCAGGATCCTGCGGTCCCGCTCGTCGGACCGCTCCGCATGCCCCGCGGCCACACCGTCCACCCAGGCGACGAGCAACTCCGAGAGGATCTCCGCCTCCGCCCCCGCCGCATCCTCCAGGGACCCGGCCCCCGCCGCGCCGGGGGCGCCGAGGACGTCCCCGCCCTGGGCCTGCCCGCGCGTGAAGAGGTCGGCGTAGTGGACGAACACGTGCCTGTCCGGACGGCCCGAGGCGCCGGAGAGCAGGTCACGGGCGGCCGCGCCGTGCCCGGCGGCCCGCATGCCGGCGGCCAGGGCCCGGGTCCAGGCGGTGAGCTCCCGGGCCGGATCGCGAAGGCCACCGATCCCGTGGACGAATACCAGGCGCGCCTGCATCAACCGCCTCCCCGTGGCAAGAGCAGTGTCCCCGCAGGCTAACAACCGCGGCGGGCGCGCGGGCCCCGATCGCGATACCCGGCCGGGCCGTGCGGCCGCCCCGGCTACCGGCCTTGACGGGGCCGCAGCCGCCGCGGTTCCTCAGCGGGTGGGTGCCATGTCGTAGGTGACCCACATGGTGCGCGTGGCCACCTGGTCGTACTTCGACCTCGCCCGGTGGTTGTCGTCGGCCGTGATCCACCGCACCACGCTCCAGCCGCGCTCGGCGGCGAGTGCGCGCAGGGCGTCGAGCAGGGCGTCGGCGGCGCCCGAGCCGCGGTGCTCCGGGGCCACGAACAGGTCGTCGAGGAAGCAGCCGACCGTGGCGGAGAGCGGCCGGGCGAAGGGGCGGTAGTGGGCCAGACCGCACAGCCGGCCGTCGGGGCCCTCGGCCACCAGGGCGCTGACCTCGTGGCCGGGGTCGGTCACCCACGACCACACCGTGGCGGCCGCCTCCTCGGTCTGCTCCACCTGGTAGAAGTCGGCGTAGCCGCGGTACAGGGCACGCCACTGCGCGAAGTCCTCGGGCCGTACGGCTCGTACCGTGATGTCGGACATGGATTCGGACTCCCTGATCGAAGGCGTACGGAGGGGACGGGGAAGGGGACGGGGACGGAACGCGGATCGATCATCCTGGAAGCGGGCGGCCCAGGCAGGCGCCGGGGTGTCGCAAACCGGGCCGGCGCAGCGCCGCCGTGGACAGGTGCCCGGGCAGCCGGCGACTGGTAGGTGGCGCGGCCTGCGGATCAGTCGCGGCCGTCACGTCCAGTCGTCGGGGCCCGGGTCGCTTCCCTCCGCCCAGGTCACCAGGCGCCGGACGTAGTGCGTCCAGGCCTCGGCGTGGGCGGCGCACGCGTCGGGGGAGGGCAGGCCCCGGTGCGTCAGGCGCAGCCGGGTGCCCTCGTCCACCGCTTCGAGCGTGATCTCCACGGTGCTGGAGCCGGGCGGTACGGCCTCGTCGCCCTCGGCCCAGCCCCAGCTGAACACGATCCGCGCGGGCCGCTCGATCGCGAGGAACCGCCCCGCGGCGACGGCGTCACGCCGCACGGTGGTCCGGTAGGCGCCGCCGGGCTCGAAGGTGAACTCCCCGTCCTCGCCCATCCACGCGAGCCACTTGTCGTCTTCGGTGAGGAAGGAGAACACCGTCGCCGGGCGCGCGGCGACGTGCCGCTCCAGCGTGACTGCGTCCGTGTCCACGGCCCGGTCACCTCCGCTCCGATCGCCCCCGCACCCGGTGTTCGCTCTATCGCTACTTCCCGGCCACGCGCAAGGCTTCGACCGGAAAATTCTTGATGGCGCACTAGACTGGCGGGCTGTTTGGCGCTGGAACGGAACAACCCGGGCAGACCCGGGCTCCGCCGGTGACCCGGTCGCCACCGGGAACGAGACGCGAGGGCCGATGTCAGCCACACCTGAGCGCGGTGACGTCACTCTGCTCGACGACGGCGCACCGCGCGAGGAGTCCGTCAAGTTCGCCCGGTTCACCGCCGGGCCCGCCGCCCCGCCGCGCACCCTCGTCGACGTCTTCGAGGACTCCGTACGGGCGTACCCCGACGAACTCGCCCTGGACGACGGCACCGAGCGGCTGACCTACCGCGCGCTGGCCGCCGTGGTCGAGCGCCGGCGGCGCTCCCTCGCCGCCGCCGGGGTGGGGCTCGGCGACCGGGTGGGCGTACGGGTGCCGTCCGGGACCAACGAGCTGTACGCGGGCATCCTCGCCGTACTCGCCGCAGGCGCGGCCTACGTACCCGTCGACGCCGAGGACCCCGACGAGCGCGCCGAGCTGGTCTTCGGCGAGGCGCGGGTGCGGGCGGTACTGGGCCCCGGGGAGCGCATCGACAGGACCGAGGCCGCAGAGGCCCGCCCCGACGACAGCAACCGCCCCGACGACAGCAACCGCCCCCACGCCGACCGCCCCCACATCGAACGCCGCCACGCCGAACGCCCCCGCCCCCACCGCCCCGGGCCCGAGCACGACGCCTGGATCATCTTCACCTCCGGCTCCACCGGCACGCCCAAGGGCGTCGCCGTCAGCCACCGCAGCGCCGCCGCCTTCGTGGACGCCGAGGCCGCACTGTTCCTCACCGAGGAGCCGATCGGGCCCGGCGACCGCGTCATGGCCGGCCTGTCCGTCGCCTTCGACGCCTCCTGCGAGGAGATGTGGCTGGCCTGGCGCCACGGCGCCTGCCTGGTGCCCGTACCCCGCTCCCAGGTGCGCAGCGGCGCCGACCTCGGCCCCTGGCTCGCGGACCAGGAGATCACCGTGGTCTCCACCGTCCCCACCCTGGCCGCACTCTGGGAGCCCGAGGCCCTGAACGAAGTCCGGCTGCTGATCTTCGGCGGTGAGGCCTGCCCGCCCGAACTGACCCAGCGCCTGGTCACGGAGGGCCGCGAGGTCTGGAACACGTACGGGCCCACCGAGGCCACCGTCGTCGCCTGCGCCGCGCTGCTGACCGGCGAGGAGCCCATCCGGATCGGCTTCCCGCTGACCGGCTGGGAACTGGCCGTGGTCGACGAGTCCGGCGAGCCGGTCCCGATGGGCGGCAGCGGCCAGCTCGTGATCGGCGGCGTCGGCCTCGCCCGCTACCTCGACCCCGAGAAGGACGCCCAGAAGTACGCGCCCCTGGAATCCCTCGGCTGGCAGCGCGCCTACCGCAGCGGCGACCTCGTCCGCGCGGAGCCGGAAGGGCTGGTCTTCCTCGGCCGCGCCGACGAGCAGATCAAACTCGGCGGCCGGCGCATCGAGCTGGGCGAAGTGGACGCCGCCCTCCAGGCCCTGCCCGGCGTCGCCGGCGCGGCCGCCGCCGTCCGCACGGCCCGCAGCGGCAACCAGCTCCTCGTCGGCTACCTCGTCGTTCAGGAGGGCTGGGACCACGCCGCGGCCGTGACCCGGCTGCGCGCCGAGCTGCCCGCGGCCCTCGTGCCGCTGCTCGCCCCCGTCGCCGAGCTGCCGACCCGCACCTCCGGCAAGGTGGACCGCGACGCGCTGCCCTGGCCCCTGCCCGAAGCGCAGAGCACCGGCCGCACCGAGCAGTTGTACGGCACCGAGGCCTGGCTCGCCGAGCAGTGGAGCGAGACCCTCGGCGTGGCCGTCACCGGGGCCGACGACGACTTCTTCGCGATCGGCGGCAGCAGCCTCGCCGCCGCGCAGCTCACCACCCGGCTGCGCACCCGCTACCCGAGGGCGGCCGTACTCGACGTCTATCAACAGCCCACGCTGCGCAAACTGGCCCGGCGGCTGGAGAAGTCCGTACGGGACGACGGCGCCGCACGGACCGTCGTACCGGTTCCGCTCCGCTCCCAGATGGTGCAGTCGCTCCTGCTCCTCCCGCTCTTCACCCTGGTCGGCCTGCGCTGGACGACGGTGGCGCTGGCCCTGGGCAACGTCCTGCACCGGTTCGGCCCGTACCCCTGGGCGCCGGCCGCGTCCTGGTGGCTCGTCGCCGCCGGCGCGGCGCTGTTCTTCAGCCCCCCGGGCCGGCTCGCCCTCGCGGCCGGCGGCGCCCGCCTGCTGCTGCGCGGGGTCACGCCGGGACGCCATCCGCGCGGCGGAAGCGTGCACCTGAGGCTCTGGACGGCCGAGCGGCTCGTCGAGTGCGTCGGCGCCACTTCGCTCACCGGCTCCTGGCTGGAGCGCTACGGCCGGGCCCTCGGCGCCAAGATCGGCCCCGAGGTGGACCTGCACTCGCTGCCCCCGGTCACGGGCATGCTCAAGCTCGGGCGCGGCTGCGCCGTGGAGTCCGAAGTCGACCTCTCCGGACACTGGCTGGACGGCGACCGCCTCGAAATCGGCCCGGTCAAGGTCGGCGCGGGCGCCGTGGTCGGCACCCGCAGCATCCTCTTCCCCGGCGCGCGCGTCGGCAAGCGCGCCGAAGTGGCCCCCGGCTCCGCCGTCGTCGGCCAGATCCCGACCGGCCAGCGGTGGGCCGGAGCGCCCGCCGGCAAGCTCGGCAAGGCCAAGCGCAACTGGCCCAGGGAACGCCCGCCGCGCTCGGTCCACTGGCGCGCCATGTACGGGGCGACCGGCTTCGGGCTCACCGCCCTGCCCGTGCTCGCCGCGCTGCCCGCCCTGCTCGTGGTGAGCCGGTTCGTGCCCCCGGGCGCCGGCCTCGTCCAGGCCCTGCGCGGAGCCCTGCTCGCCGTGGTCCCCGGCGCGCTCGCCTACGGGTTCGCGTACGCGCTCCTGCTGCTCGTAGGCGTCCGCCTGCTCAGCCTGGGCCTGTGCACCGGAAGCCATCCGACGCACAGCCGCGTCGGCTGGCAGGCCTGGACCGTCACCCAGCTGATGGACCTGTCGCGCGCCACCCTCTTCCCGCTGTACGCCGGGCTCATCACCCCGGTGTGGCTGCGGCTGCTCGGCATGCGGATCGGCCGCGGCGCGGAGGTGTCCACGGTGCTCGCGCTGCCGAGCCTGACCACCGTCGGCGAAGGCGCCTTCCTCGCCGACGACACCCTGACCGCCCCCTGTGAACTGGGCGGCGGCTGGGTGCGGATCGGACACTCCGAGATCGGCCGCCGGGCCTTCCTCGGCAACTCCGGAATGACCGCGCCGGGCCGCACCGTACCGGACGACGGGCTCGTCGGAGTCCTGTCCGCGACCCCCAAGAAGGCCAAGAAGGGCAGCTCCTACCTGGGCCTGCCCCCGGTCCGGCTGCCACGCTCGGCCGCGGACGCCGATCAGAGCCGGACGTACGATCCCCCCGCGCGCCTGCTGTGGGCGCGCGGTCTGGTCGAGCTGTGCCGGCTCGTCCCCGTCTTCTGCTCGGCCGCGCTCGCCGTACTGACGGGGGCGGCGCTCTGCGCGCTGCTCACCACGACCGGTCTGGGGACCGGGGGCGCCGCGCTGCTGTCCGGAGCGGTCCTGCTCGCCGCCGGCGCGGCCGCCTGCCTGGTCGCGGTGGCCGCGAAATGGCTGCTGGTGGGCCGTCACCGCACGGGCGAGCACCCGCTGTGGAGCGGCTTCGTGTGGCGCAACGAGCTGGCCGACACCTTCGTCGAGGTGCTGGCCGTACCGTGGCTGGCCGGATCGGTACCCGGTACGCCGCTCCTGGTCCTGTGGCTGCGCGCGCTCGGGGCCCGCATCGGCCGGGGCGTGTGGTGCGAGAGCTACTGGCTGCCCGAGACGGACCTGGTGGCGCTGGGCGACGCGGTCAGCGTGAACCGGGGCTGTGTCCTGCAGACACACCTCTTCCACGACCGGATCTTGAGGACGGATACTGTGGTCCTCCGTGAGGGCGCCACCCTGGGCCCGGGCGGAATCGTCCTGCCTGGGAGCACGGTCGGGGCCCGCAGCACCCTGGGCCCCGCCTCTCTCGTCATGGCCGGGGAATCGGTCCCCTCCGACAGCCGCTGGCTGGGCAACCCGATCGAGGCGTGGCGGCCCTGACGGGACCGCGGCGGCGCCTCGGCGCGGCGCTGTCCACCGGCACACCAGCACGTCGTACGAGCACAGCGCAGGGAGCGGAAGCGGCAGTGAGCGGCCACAGCACAGCGGCACCGGCGCCGGCGGACCCGTACTTCCCGGCCAACGGCGACGCCCGTTACCGCGTGCACCGGTACGAACTCGCTCTGGAATACCGCCCCGGTCCCAACCGCCTGGCCGGGACGGCCCGGCTCAGCGCGATCGCCGGACGCGCCCCGCTCACCGAGTTCCACCTGAACCTGGCCGAGTTCAAAACGAGCCGGGTCCTGGTCGACGGCCGGGCGCCGCACTACACCCACCGCGGCGGCAGACTCCGCATCCGGCCGGCCAAGCCGCTGCCCGCCGGCTCCGCCTTCACCGTGGAGGTGCACTGGGCGGGCAACCCCAAGCCGGTGCGCAGCCCCTGGGGCGGCATCGGCTGGGAGGAACTGACCGACGGCGCGCTGGTGGCCAGCCAGCCGGTCGGCGCGCCCTCCTGGTACCCGTGCAACGACCGGCCCGCCGACAAGGCCTCGTACCAGATCTCCGTCAACACCCCGTCCGCCTACACGGTGGTCGTCGGGGGCCGGCTGCTCACCCGTACGACCAGGGCCAGCACGACCACCTGGGTGTACGAGCAGCCCGCGCCGACCTCCAGCTACCTGGTCGGCCTGTCCATCGGCATGTACCAGACGGTGCTGCTCGGCGACCCCGGGCTCGGCGGCGTCCCGCAGAGCGCACACGTGCCGGCGCACCTGCTGCCCCGCTTCTCCCGCGACTTCGCCCGGCAGCCCGCCATGATGCAGCTGTTCGAGGAGCTGTTCGGGCCCTACCCCTTCGGCGAGTACGCGGTGGTCGTCGCCGACGAGGAACTGGACGTCCCGGTCGAGGCCCAGGGGCTCTCCCTGTTCGGCGTCAACCACGTGGACGGCGTGCGCGGCTCGGAGCGGCTCATCGCCCACGAGCTCGCGCACCAGTGGTTCGGCAACAGCGTGACCATCGCCGACTGGCGGCACATCTGGCTGAACGAGGGATTCGCGAAGTACGCGGAATGGCTCTGGTCGGAGCGCTCCGGCGGCCGGACCGCACACGAACGGGCGGCCGCCGCACACCGCCTGCTGGCCTCGCAGCCGCAGGACCTGCGGCTGGCCGACCCGGGGCGCAAGCTGATGTTCGACGACCGCCTGTACCAGCGCGGCGGCCTCGCCGTGCACGCGGTCCGCTGCGCCCTCGGTGAGGACGCGTTCTTCCGGATGCTGCGCGACTGGGCCTCGGTGCACCGCCACGGCGTGGTGACCACCGCCGGCTTCACCGCCCACGTGGCCCGCTACGCCGCCGCCCCGGTGGACGACCTCCTCGCGGCCTGGCTGTACGAGCCGTCGCTCCCGCCACTGCCCCCGGCGCCCTGACGGCGGCCTGTGCGTCTGTGGACACTGGAGGTCGGGGCTGTTCGCCTTCACGGCCGGGCCCCCGCACGACATCCGCCCCGCAGATGCGGGGGCAGGATTAGTCTGACCGGATGACAGCTGATCGCACAGCAGGCACGTACCGCCGCATCCTCGCCCTGGCCGGCGTGGCCGCGATCGCCCTCGCCGGGAGCGCCTGTTCCTCGTCCGGGAGTTCCGGCGGGGCCGCCTCGGGCGGTGAGAGGCTGTCCTACGACCGGGTCGCCTCGACGGCGAAGCAGCTGACGAGTACGTCGGCCTGCCCGTTCGGCCTGGACCCGGCGGCGGCGCTGAAGGCGGCCGGTGCCGAACGGACCGTCACCCCGGCGGCGTCCGGAGGCGACCCCGCGGCTCAGGGGACCGTCGACCCGGGCCGGCCGGCTGAGGCCTGGCCCAGCGGGGAGCCCACGCCACCGTTCGGGCTCCCCTCCAACCCCGCCGTCCCGCCGCACACGTCCGTCGTCTGCCACTTCACGGCTTCGGAAGCCCCGGTGCAGATCGACCTCGTGGCCGCGTCCGAGGACGGGGTGGCGGTGAACCTGGCGCTGCCGCAGATCGCCCGCCTCGGCACCCTCGGCACCGACGAGGTGATGGCGTTCTCCAAGGACAGGCCCGGGATCGGCCAGACCAGGGTCACCCCGGGCCGGGGCACGGCTGCCGTCGCGCGGGTGGCGGTGGCGGGCAAGGGCGACATGGCGCTCGTGGTCTCCCAGGGATGGCCCGTCACCCAGGCGGACCCGGCCCTGGCCGGCGAGTCGCTCAGGAAGGTCGCCGAGGCACTCGCCGCCCAGCTGCGGCCGTAGGCGGCGCCGGCAGGCGACCCGCCGCGCCGTGGTCATCCCGTGAGAACGCCCTGCTTCTCCAGCGCCTTGCGCAGCGCCCGCACGGCGTAGAAGGCGCGGCTCTTGACGGTGCCGGGCGGGACGCCGAGGTGCTCGGCCGCCTGGGCCACGCTGCATTCCAGGGAGTACATGAGACGGATGACGGTGCGCTGTTGCTCGTTCAGTTCCCGCAGGGCCTTGAGCACCGCATGGGTGGTGAGCGCGGATTCCGTGCCGTCCCAGGACGCGTCCAGGTCCTCGACCGGCATGAGCTCCAGCGGCCGGTTCCGGCGGGCCCGGTGGTGGTCGATGACGAGGTTCCTCGCCACGGTGAACAGCCATGGCCGGATCTGGTCGGCGCGGGTCCCCAGGGAGCGGCCGTGCTTCCAGGCGCGGGCCGCCGTCTCCTGGAAGATGTCCTCCGCCTTGTGCCAGTCGCCGTCGAGCAGCCGCGTGGCGTACCGGACGAGCAGCGGCCCGTGCTGGTCGTAGACGTCACGCATGAAGGCATCGCAGTCGGCGTCCGAGGTGACGTGGGGGGTGTGCGCCTGAGGCGGAGCGAGGGGGGTGGTCCCCGCTTCCATGATCCCGTTCATGGGTGGTGCCCGTTCCTGTGCGAGTGTGCTGTGGCCTGCTCGCCCGCATGTGCGGGGGAGTGGCTCAACACTCGTGGGGGGCCCTTGGCCGAACCTTGTCGTCTTCTTGCCGTCCCCTTCGGGTCGGGGTCGCGGGCGCGGTCGCAGTCGGCGCGAGGTGTGGGTGAACCGTCGCCCGCTCGCGGGCGTTCACAGGGCAGGGGCCGTCCTAGTGGGCGGGGCCACCCTGGTGGGGAACCGGGAGGCGGTGGCTTCCGGCCACCCGCTCCGGGACGGTGGGCGTGGGGTCCGTATGCAGGTCGAGGGCGGTGAGCCGGTCGCGGACCTGCTGGGCGCTGTGACGCATGGCTCGCGCGTCGGCGTTCTCCAGGGCCGTGACCCAGTCCGCTCGTGCGCCTTCCCGGTCGCCCTGGGCCAGCCGGGTGTCCCCGAGGCGCATCAGCGTGCCGATGGCGTTCCTGTGGTCGCCCAGCTCCTCGAACGCCCGCGTCGCCCGCTGGTAGGTGGCCACCGATTCCTCGTAACGGCCCAGGGCACGCAGGGTGTAGCCCACGATGTCCCACCCCTGGGCCAGCTGCCACGGCGCGTCCAGGCGCTGGAACAGGGCGATGCCCTCCTCGCTGTACGCGAGGCCCTTCTCCAGCTGCCCCAGGTTGGAGAAGAACCAGGCGAGTTCGAGGAGGCACTCGGCCAGCCACAACTCCTCACCGGTCTTCCGGGACAGCTCCAGTCCCCGCTCGGAGAACGTCACGGCCTCCTCCACCCGGCCGAACAGGAACAGCGCGCACGCCATCACGTAGTGGGCGCGCGCCTCGTCGCCGGTCGCGTCGAGCTGCTCGAAGATCGTGGTGGCGGTGCGGAGGTGCTGCAGGGCTTCTTCCTGGTGGCCGAGATAGCCGTGGATGCTGCCCAGGTGGCGCAGGCAACGCCCCTCTTCGAGCCGGTCGCCCCGGCGCCGGGCCACTTCGAGGGCCGGGGTCAGCGCCGTGATCGCTTCGGGCCAGAACTCCTGGCGCTGGAGATGCTCCTTGAGCGACCAGGCCAGCCCGGTGGTGTGGTGGTCGAGCCCCTGGCTCACGGCCGAGTGGAGCAGGCCGGCCAGCACCCGGTGCTCGGCGGTGAACCACCGGGTCGCCTGCTGGGCGCCGGTGAACGTCTCCGGGGTGACGCCCTGGGCGGGCGTGCCGAGGTCGAGTTCGGCCGTCGTGTCCTGCTTGAGGAGCTGGTTGGCCGCGTAGGCGGAGAACATGTAGTGGTCCAGGACCCGCAGGGTGGCGTGGTCGCGTTCCTGGGCGCTGTCGTGGAGCTGGGTGAGCTCGCCGGCGTACCAGCGCAGGAGGTCGTGCACGCCGTAGCGGCCCGGCTGTGGCTGTTCCACGAGGCAGGAACCGGTCAGTGCGGCCAGGGCGCGGCGGGTCCGGGCGAGGGGGAGGCCGAGGAGTCCGGCGGCGGCGGGGGCCGTGATGTGGGGGCCGGGGTGCAGGGCCAGGAGGCGGAAGAGCCGGGCTGCGTGCTCGTCCAGGGACCGGTAGGACCAGGAGAAGACGGTGCGCACGTCGGTGCTGCTGTCAAAGCCGGTGAACGCGTCGAGGTCGCCGTGGGTGTGCGTCAGGTCGTCGACGATGGCGTGCAGGGGGAAGGACGGGTCCAGTTCGGCGCGCGCGGCGACCACGGCCATGGCCAGGGGGAGTCGTCCGCACAGGCGGATGATCTCGGCCGTGGCGGTGGGTTCGGCGGCCAGTCTCTCGCTTCCCAGACGTCGTTCGAGGGCCTGGTGGGCCTCGGTCGGTGAGGGCAGCGCGAGCGTGAGGGGTTTGGCGCCGTCGCTGGCGATCAGGCCGGGAAGCTGGTTGCGGCTCGTGATCAGGGTCAGGCAGCCCGCACCCGCCGGGAGCAGGGGGCGTACTTGCTCCTCGTCACGGGCGTTGTCCAGGACCAGGAGGATCCGGCGGTCGGCGAGGAGGCTGCGGAAGAGGGTGCTGCGGGCCGGGGTGTCCTCCGGGATGCGCTGCGCGGGAACGCCGAGGGCGGTGAGGAAGCCGTGCAGGACGGTGCCGGGGTCCACGGCGGGTGCGTGGGGGTGAAATCCGCACAGGTTGACGAAGAGCTGTCCGTCGGGGAAGGACGAGGCGATGCGGTGGGCGTGGTGGACGGCGAAGGTGGTCTTGCCGACACCGGGGGCACCGCTGATGACGACGACGGGAGCAGCCGTCGGCCCGGTCCGGTCCGGTGCACCGCTTACGGCCGACAGCCACGCGCCCTCGGCGGCCCGCCCCGCGAACACCGGCAGGCTGGCGGGCAGTTGAGCCGGGCGGGCGAGGGACGGCGAGGTGGTCTCCTCCTCCGCGGCCGGGGCGTGGCGTGCGTCGACCGGATCGCGACCCTGCTCGGCGCCCCCGGCTCCCGGGGCGGAGGCCGCGCCGAAGCCGTTCAGCTCACCGGCTGAGGGGAGGGGCGGCAGGTCGTGGTGGAGGATGCCCTGGTGCAGGGCGCGCAGGGACGGGCCCGGTTCGAGGCCGAGTTCGTCGGCGAGGAGCCCGCGCAGCTCGGTGTAGCGCTGAAGCGCTTCGGGGTGCCGGCCGGCCAGGTACAGGGCGCGCAGCAGCAGGGCCCAGCCGGTTTCCCGCAGGGGATGCGCCGCGGTCAACTCCTGCGCCGCTTCCAGGGCTTCGGTGATCCGTCCTTGTACGAGCAGTGCGGTGGTACGGATCTCGCGTGCGGCCTGCCGCAGTTCCTCCAGGCGGGCTGTCTCCTGGGTGGCGAACAGGTGGTGCGCCGCGTCGGCGAACGCGGTGCCACGCCACAATCCCAGGGCGGCCTCGGCCTCTTCGCCGGCGCGCTCGGGCCGGCCCTCGTCCATGAACAGGCGCGCCCGGGCGAGGGACCGCTCGAAGCGCACGGTGTCACGGCTCTCGGACGGCACCCGCAGGGCGTAGCCCAGGGGCTCGGTGACCAGCAGTTCGAAGGCGCCGTTCCGACGCAGGTGCGGGGGTTCCAGGACCGCGCGCAGCTTGCTGACGTGGGCGTGCAGGGAGTTCACCGCCCCGCCCGGGCTCCGTCCCGGCTGCTGCGGCCACAACTCCTCGCACAGCGTCTGGGGCGCGACCGCCCGGCCGTCGGCGAGCAGCAGGCGGATCAGCAGCAGCCGCTGCCTGCGCCGACCCGGATCGACCAGCGCGCCCGCCCGCCGTACCACCAGCGGACCCAGCAGCCCGAAGTCGAGACCCTGCCCCACAGCTGTCATCGCATCCACCCGGAATCCCGCTCGACGGCGCCACCATCGGGGGCACACCCATGACCACGGCCCGCGGACACGCGCGCGACCTTCGCCGCGATGAGCTGTCCGCCGAGAGGGGGGTGGCCGGTGCGGGTGGCCGGTGCGGGTGTCCGGAGCGGTGAGGACCCGTCGTCCCCTGCCCGCATCACCGGACAGTGACCTTAGCAGGAGCCCTCCATGCGATGACGCCGCAGGTGGCGCGGTACGAACCGCTGTCCAACCGGCCATGAACCGGCATGAGGTCCCTGCCGTTGTGTGACCGAACGGCCGTCGTCACGAGTGGGGAAAAATCATGGTCACCATCGAGGGAACGAGCACCGCACGGTTCGAACCGGTCCGCGCGGCGCTCGCAGCGCACCTGGCGTCGGGAGAGGAGCTGGGGGCGTCGATCGCCGTCGACGTCGACGGAGTCATGGAAGTCGATCTGTGGGGTGGACACACCGACGCGGCGCGGACCGCTCCCTGGCGCCGGGACACGGTGGTCAGCCTGTGGTCGACCACCAAGACCCTCAGCAGCCTGGCGGCCCTCGTCCTCGTCGACCGGGGCGCACTCGACCTCGACCGCCCGGTCGCGCACTACTGGCCCGAATTCGCCGCCCAGGGCAAGCAGGACATCAAGGTACGGCACGTCCTGGCCCACACCTCGGGGCTCTCGGGCTGGCAGCACCCCTTCACCATGGACGACCTGTACGACGGGCCGACCGCGAGCGCCCGACTGGCCGCGCAGGCGCCCTGGTGGGAGCCGGGCAGCGCCTCGGGCTACCACGTGCAGACGCAAGGCCAGCTGATAGGAGAGCTCGTCCGGAGGGTCAGCGGCCTGACCCTGACCGAGTTCGTCGACAGCGAGATCGCCCGGCCGGCGCAGGCCGACGTACAGATCGGTGCGCGGCAGGCCGACTGGCCGCGCATCGCGGAACTGGTGGCCCCGGCGCAGCCCTCCGGGATACCCGACGGCCTGGATCCCGAGGGGATCTTCACCAAGACGCTGCTCGGCAGCCCCGCCCGGGACGAGCACGTCGACACCCCGCAGTGGCGCCGCGCCGAACTCGGAGCCGTCAACGGACACGGCAACGCGCGGGGCATGGCCCGCGCCCTCTCCGCGATCTCACGGCGCGGCCAGGTGAACGGCCGCCGGCTCCTCTCCGCGGCCACGGTGGACAAGGCCCTCGACGTGCAGGCCGACGGAGTCGACCTGTTCCTGGGGGTTCCCGTCCGCTGGGGCCTCGGCTTCGCCCTCGCCGACGCGAGGACGATGCCCCACATGCCCACCGGGAGGATCTGCTTCTGGGTCGGCCGGGGCGGGTCGATCGTCCTGATGGACCTCGACCGGCGCGTCACGTTCGCGTACACGATGAACCGGCTGGGCGACGGCATCCTCGGCTCGAAGCGCACCCACAGCTACATGCGGCAGGTCTACGAAGTCCTCGCATCCACGGGCTGAGCACAGGCTGAGCACGGGCTGAGCACGGGCTGAGCGCTGCCGGAACGACAGCGCCGTTCTCGGGGTGAACCGAACCGGTCCTGCCGTCGTAGGACAGGACGAACAAGCGAGGAACTCGGTGCCTCGGCTCTCGAACGCACCGCCATGTCGCCGGGCCCGGTCAGGGCCGACGGCCAAGAGAAGAAGGACATTCACGCATGCGCACCACCCCCCTCAGCCGCAGATCCGCCCTGCTCGGTGTCACAGCGGCCGTAGGGCTCTCCGCGGCCGCCGTCACCCTCCCCGGTGCGGCCAGTGCGACGCCCGTCCACCCGGAACGACCGACGATCGTGCTGGAGCACGGGGCCTTCGCCGACGCCGCGAGCTGGGACGGTGTCGTCACGCGGCTGCAGCGCGCGGGCTACCCGGTGGTGGCCGCCGCCAACCCGCTGCGCGGTCCGGCGAACGATGCCGCCTACCTGCGCAGCGTCGTCGACCACATCGACGGACCGGTGATCCTGGTCGGCCATTCCTACGGCGGTACCGTCATCAGCCAGGCCGCCGCGGGCCTGGAGGACAAGGTCAAGGCGCTGGTCTACATCGCCGCGTTCCTGCCCGACGTCGGCGAGAGCTCGCTCGGGCTGACGAACAAGTTCCCCGGCAGCACCCTCGGCCAGGCGATCGAGCCGGTCAACTACACGCTGCCCGACGGCGGTCAGGGCGCGGACGTGTACATCAAGGCGGAGAAGTTCCGCGGCCAGTTCGCCGCCGACGTGCCCGCCGACAAGGCCGGCCTCATGGCGGCGGGGCAGCGTCCGATCGCCGCCGCCGCGCTGGAGGAGAAGTCGACGAAGGCCGCCTGGAAGACGATCCCCTCCTGGTCCCTGGTGACCACGCAGGACCTCAACATCCCCGTCGCCGCCCAGCGTTACATGTCGGCCCGGGCCGGTGCCCGCACCACCGTCATCGACGCGTCGCACGCGGTGCCGGTCTCCCGCCCCGACGCCGTCGCCCGCATCGTGGAGCGCGCGGCCCACACGGTCCGCTGAGCGACAGAGCCGCCCCCCGTACCGGGCACCTCACCACCCACCGCACGTCTCATCGAAAGGCAGTAACACCATGGCGTTCATCACCGTCGGCCAGGAGAACTCGACCAGCATCGAGCTGTACTACGAGGACCACGGCACCGGCCAGCCGGTCGTGCTGATCCACGGCTACCCGCTCGACGGCCACTCCTGGGAGAAGCAGTCCGCCGCCCTGCTGTCGGCCGGCTACCGCGTGATCACGTACGACCGGCGCGGTTTCGGCCGCTCCAGCCAGCCCACCACCGGCTACGACTACGACACCTTCGCCGCCGACCTGAACACGGTCCTCGAAACCCTCGACCTGAACGACGTCGTCCTGGTCGGCTTCTCCATGGGAACCGGCGAGGTCGGCCGCTACCTGGGCACCTACGGCTCCGCCCGGATAGCCAAGGCCGCCTTCCTCGCCTCCCTCGAACCCTTCCTGCTCAAGACCGACGACAACCCCGGCGGTGTCGACGGCGCCGTCTTCAAGGACATCGAAGGGGCCGTCACCGCCGATCGCTACGCCTACTTCACCGCCTTCTACGAGGACTTCTACAACCTCGACGAGAACCTCGGCACGCGCATCAGCGAGGAAGCCGTCCGCAACAGCTGGAACGTCGCCGCGGGAGCCTCCGCGTACGCCTCGCTGGCCTGCGTGGCGACCTGGTCCACCGATTTCCGCGCCGACCTGCCCAAGATCGACGTCCCGGCGCTGATCCTGCACGGCACCGCCGACCGCATCCTGCCCATCGAGGCCACCGGCGCCCTCTTCCACCAGGCGCTCCCGCAGGCCGACTACGTCGTCATCGACGGCGCACCCCACGGCCTGCTGTGGACCCACGCCCGGGAAGTCACCGAGGCGCTCCTGGCCTTCCTGGCCAAGTGATCGCGCGCACCCCGCCGCCGCCCCCACGACGGCGGGGTGCCCCCCGGCCGCGGCCCGCTCCCGGGTCCGGTCGGTCCGGTCACATGGCCACGGTCTCCGGTCGCGTCCGCGCCGCGGGAGGTGCGAGCCGGCCCGTGCGGTGCAGTCCGTACAGGGCGGCGGCGCACAGCAGACCGAGGGTGAGGAGGGCCAGCCACGGCAGGGCGGACATCCCGGCGTCGCGTGCGGCGTCGAGCGCCGCGCCGGTGAGCAGGTTCCCGACGGTGATGCCGATCCCGCAGATGGTGTTGTACAGGCCGTAGTGCGTGGCGACCATGCGCCCCTCGGCGAGCCGGACGATCGTGTCCATCTCGAACGGGTAGGCGATCATGGTGCCCAGGGCCAGCAACAGGGCCGCCAGCGCGGGTGGTAGCGCGGCCAGCAGCCAGAGCCCGGCGCCCCCGTCCGGTACGGGTACGGCCGTGGCCGCCAGCAGCGGTACGAAGGCCAGGCCCATCGTCAGCAGCCCCCAGACGAGCGCGCGGCCCGGCTCGGTGCGGGCCTTGCACCAGGCGGTGATCTTCGTCTGGAAGAGGATCGTGCTCAGGCCCGAGACGGCGAACAGCCCGGCCACCGCCGCCGCGGCGAACCGCCCTTCGCCGCCCAGGCGCCGCACCTCCAGCGGAAGCGCCAGGTAGACCTGGAAGGACATGACGTACGAGCCGATCATGGCCACCGAGAAGAGCAGGAAGGGCCGGTTGGCCAGCATGCCGCGCCACTGGGCGAGCACCCCCTCGGCCGGGCCGTCCGCCCGCTCCCTCGTGTCCTCGCCGCGCCGGGCGGGCAGGGCGCGGATCTGGACGAGGCCCAGGACGGCGAAGATGCCCGCCGCCACCAGGCAGGTGACGCGGAAGTCGACCCCGGTGAGCACCATGCCGACCAGCGGCCCGAGGAGGATGCCGGCCTGGTAGAAGACGTTGAACAGGGCGAAGGCCTCGACGCGCCGTTCGCCCGCGTCGTGGGCCAGGTAGGCGCGGGTGGCGGGGTTGAAGAGCGCTCCGGCCAGGCCGGTGGCGGCCGAGGCGGCCAGCAGAGCCGGTGCGGAGTCGACGAGTCCGAGGGTGGCGAAGCCGACGACCCGCAACCCCAACCCGGCAATGATCATCGGCTTGTAGCCGAGACGGTCGGCGAGGGTGCCGCCGATCAGGAACATGCCCTGCTGGCTGAAGTTGCGGACGCCGAGGATCAGCCCGACGAGCCAGCCCGCCAGCCCGAGCGGGCCCGCGAGGTGGGCGGCGAGGTAGGGCATCAACATGTAGAAGCCCAGGTTGATGGTGAACTGGTTCACCGTCAGCAGCTGCACGCTGCGCTCGTACGTGCGGACCTGCGCGAGCGTGCCCTTCACGCGCTCCCGCCTTCCGCGCCGTCGCTCCCGCCTTCCACACCTTCCGCGCCGTGGGTCCCGTCGGACGGCGGTGTGCGGCCGGCGAGCGTGAGCGGGTCGACGACACGGGTGCAGCGGGTCCAGTGGGTCACCTCCTTCTCGTCCAGGCGGCCGATGACCTCGGGTTCGGGCGCGGGCGGTGAGCCGAGGAGGCCGTGGGCCGCGCAGTAGTCGTCGTCGTAGACGGTGCCGAGGTAGCGCTGCGGGCCGTCGGGGAAGACCGCCGCGATCCGCGTGTCCCCCGGCAGGGTCCGGGCCGCCCAGCCCGCCACCAGCGCGACGGCGCCGACGCTCCAGCCCCCGGTGGCGTAGTGGGAGGAGGCCAGTTGGCGGCAGGTCCACACCGCCTCGGCCGGGGCCACCCAGTGCACCTCGTCGAAGTTCTCGTAGGCGACGTTGCGCGGGTAGATGCTCGAACCGAGGCCGCGCATCAGCCGGGGCCGGGCGGGCTGTCCGAAGATCGTGGAGCCGACGGTGTCCACGCCCACCAGGGTCAGCTCCGGATAGAGCTGGCGCAGGACGCGCGAGATGCCGGCGGAGTGGCCGCCGGTGCCCACGCTGCACACCAGGACGTCGATGTGCCCCAGCTCCGTGGCCAGTTCGAGGGCGAGCGGGGTGTAGGCCGAGGTGTTGTCGGGGTTGTTGTACTGGTCCGGGCACCACGAATCCGGGTGCTGCTCCATCAGGTGGACCACCCGCTCGCGGCGGGCCTGCTGCCAGCCACCCGTCGGGTGCGGCTCCGAGACGACGTTGACCTGAGCCCCGTACGCGGTCAGCAGCCGGGTCATCGACCCCTCCAGGCCGGGGTCGGTGACCAGGGTGACCGGATGGCCGTACACCATGCCGGCCAGCGCCAGCCCGAGCCCCAGGGTGCCGCTGGTGGACTCGATGATCCGGGCCCCGGGCTTCAGGTCACCACGGGCACGGGCCCGCTCCACCATGTGCAGACCCGGGCGGTCCTTGATCCCGCCGGGGTTGAAGCCTTCCAGCTTCGCCCAGAAGCCCCGTCCCGCGGGGGCGAGCGGTTCCGATACGTGGAGGAGCGGAGTGTTGCCGACCAGCCCGGACAGGGCGGATCGCGCGGGGGGAGTCACGTCGGTCGTTGAGGAATGCATGAGTTCGCTCTCGGTCGATGGTGCGCGTCATGGACTCGCTCGTCGTGTCGCATGCGTACGCCGCCGTTGGGCGCTGGGCGCGGGCGCTGGGCGCGGGGACGGGCATGCCGCAGCCGATGCGCACGGCTGCTGCGTGGCGAGTGGTTTGGGGTGTGCGTTGCCGATCAGGCGGAGCAGATCGGGAACGAGCCATCCCCTAGATGCGCCACCGACAGATGGTGGTCAGGGTGGAGCGGCCGGTCGGGGGCGGGTGCGGTCCGCAGGCGTGCCGGGCGGAGGGGGACGGCGCGAGGGCCGGGGGCCGGCCGGCCAAGGACAGCAGCAACAGCCCCGGGGCGCCCGCCGTGGGCTGAGAGGTGTTCTGCGTCTGCGGGGTGAGGCCGGGGGAGACGCAGGTGGCGTGGTGTTGATCGTGCTGGGGGTGGCGGTCCTCGCCGGCCCCGGCCGGCGCCATGCGCACCGTGTTCCCGGCGGTGGTCGGTGCCGCCGAGGCGTATCCGGGCCGATGCCCGTGGCTGATTCCCTGTCCCTGTCCGTGTCCGAGGCCGTGGCCGTCATCGGCGGGATGGAAGGAACAGTGGACCGTCGCGAGCAACAGGAGGCCCAGCAGGCCCGCGAGCAGCCGGCCGGGCCGGGTGACCGCCCGGTGGGCACGGCGTACGAGGGAGGGGCCGGTGCGGCGGCCTGCGAGGGGGTGACGGGGCACAGTTCCTCCGTGCGGCAGTCGCCTCCCCCGTGGGCACGGGGAGCGGCTGGACAGGCGGCGGGCGTGGAAACTGGACGATTCCGAACATAGCGGCCACGGGGCCGCATACGCGTGAGCGCAGCCGTCAGCCGGTCGCGCGCGCCGCCGCTATACCCGGAGCACGCTCGACGTCCCCGGATGCCGGGGGAGGGGAGGGTCGTCGTCTCCCGGGGTACGAGGGGGAGTCACGCCCGGACACCCGGCAGGGGCGCGCCGCGCCTCGACCGGCGGGGCGGGAGCAGGCGCCTCCGGCGCCACCGTCTGCCGCGGGCCCCCCAGCGCGCACTCGTGCACGGGGTGGGCCGGCTCCGGATGACCGGGGGCCACCAGCGCTGGCGCGGAGCCGGAGTTGGGCACGGCGACCGAGGTGGAGGCGTGGCGGGCCACATGGCCCGAGGCAGGGTCCTCAAGGGGCGCGCCGAAAGCGCAGAGGAAGCCGAGGAGGAGGACGCTCAGCCCGAGCAGCCCTGCGAGACCCGCGCGTGAGCGGGCCCCTTCAGCGCGTAAGTGCGGTCGGGCTGTCATCACGGGTGATCTTAAGCGCTGGCCCGCCGGGCGGGGCTACGAGATCTGGACAGTCGTCCCCGGACCGGGGAAGTGGCCTAAGCCCGCCGCCCTCCCGCTCACGTCTCCTCGCCGGCGACGAGGAGCTCGCCCACCGCCTCCTTGAGCGCGGCGCGCGCCGGTGCGGGCGTGTCCCGGTCGGTCACGTACCAGTCGGCCTGATCGAGCGTCGCGAAACCGCTGAGCCCGACCATCCCCCACTTGGTGTGGTCCGCCACGACGGCGATCCGCCGTGCCGAGGCCACCAGGGCCCGGTTGGTCTGGGCCTCCATCAGATTGGGCGTGGTCAGACCGGCCGTCTCCGACACGCCGTGCGCGCCCAGGACCAGGAGGTCCACGTGGAGGGAGCCGATCACCAGGTCGGCGAGCGGGCCGGCCAGCGCGGCCGAGGGGGTGGGGGAGCCGCCGGTGAGCAGCAGGGTCGGGGCCCCGGCGGCCGGATCGAGCCCGGCGGCCCGCACCAGGTCCGCCACGGGCAAAGAGTTGGTGACGATCGTGAGCCGCGGGACGCCGAGGAGCCGGGCGGCGACCGCGTGCGCGGTCGTGCCGCCCGAGATCGCGACCACGCTGCCCGGTTCCACCAAGGTGGCGGCCGTGTCCGCGATGGCGGCCTTGGCCTCGCCCTCCAGATCGGACTTGGCCTCGAATCCGGGCTCGTGCCCGCTCGGCCCGTCCGCGGCGGCGACGGCCCCGCCGTAGACCTTCTCGACGGCGCCGCGCCGCGCGAGGGCGTCCAGGTCCCGTCGGATGGTCATGTCCGATACGCCGAGCTGACCGACCAGGTCCGCCACCCGTACCGCGCCGTCGCGCCGGACGGCGGCGAGGATGAACGCGCGTCGCTGGTGGGCCAGTTGGGTAGCCTGCTCGGCCAAGGGGCGACTCCCGGGTAAGCGGCCAATCCGGCCATAAAGCCCCAACGTAGCACGGTGACGGTGAGCGGCTCTGGGGAGTTGCGGGTCTGTGGCGGTTGATTCATGGGGGGATCTGTTTATTCTTGGGGGTGAAGAAGACCCTCGCCACACTCGCGGACGGCCGCGAACTGATCTACTTCGACACCGACAAGAGCGCCGTGCGCGAGGCGCCCGACCTCCGCCCGCCGGACCGTGTGCACAGCCACCCGGAACTGCGGCGCGACGAGGCCACCGGTGACTGGATCACGATCGCCTCCCACCGGCAGGACCGCACCTACCACCCGCCGGCCGGCGCCTGCCCCCTGTGCCCCTCCCGGGACGGCCGGCTCAGTGAGATCCCCGCCGCCGACTACGAAGTGGCCGTCTTCGAGAACCGCTTCCCCTCCCTCGCCGGCGAGGCCGGGCGCTGCGAGGTCGTGTGCTTCACCCCAGAGCACGAGGCCCGGTTCGCCGATCTCACCCCGGCCGCCGCCCGCCTCGTCCTGGACGCGTGGACCGACCGCACCGCGGAGCTCTCCGCCCTCCCGGGCGTGGAGCAGGTGTACTGCTTCGAGAACCGCGGGGCCGAGATCGGGGTGACGCTCGCCCACCCCCACGGCCAGATCTACGCCTTCCCCTTCGCCACCCCGCGCACCGTCAAGATGGCCTCCGCCGCGGCCGCCCACCGGGCCGCCACCGGCCGCAACCTCTTCGAGGACCTGCTGGAGCGCGCCCGCGCCGCCGGCGAACGGGTGGTGACGGCCGGGGAGCACTGGACCGCCTTCGTGCCCTACGCCGCCCGCTGGCCGTACGAGGTGCACCTCTACCCGCACCGCCGCGTCCCCGACCTGACCGCGCTCACCGAGGCGGAACGCGCCGAGTTCCCCGGTATCTACCTGGACCTCCTGCGCCGCTTCGACCGGCTCTTCCCCGTACCGGGGGAGCCGGACCGGACGGCCCCCGCGCCGTACGTCTCGGCCTGGCACCAGGCGCCCCGTACGGGTGGCGACGAACTCGCCCTGCACCTGGAGCTGTTCACCATCCGCCGCACCCCCGACAAGCTCAAGTTCCTCGCCGGCACGGAGTCCGGAGCGGAAGCCTTCATCAACGACGTGGCCCCCGAGGCGGCCGCCCGCCGGCTGCGGGAGGTCCAGGCGTGAGCCCGTCGGCGCAGGGGGACGACGACCGCCGGGCCGAGCGGGTCGCGGACGACTTCCACCGGATCTACGGAAGCCCCCCGGACGGCGTGTGGGCAGCCCCGGGCCGCGTCAACCTGATCGGTGAACACACTGACTACAACGACGGGTTCGCCCTCCCGATCGCCCTCCCGCAGACCACCCTGGTCGCCGCCCGCGCCCGTGACGACGGCAGGCTGCGGCTGCACAGCGCCCAGGGCGACGGCCGGATCACCGAACTGCCCGTGGCCGCGCTGGCCCCCGGCGCGACGACCGGCTGGGCGCGCTATCCGGCCGGCGTGGTGTGGGCGCTCGCCGAGGCGGGACACCCGGTGGGGAGCGCGGACCTGCACTTCGACAGCACGGTGCCCACCGGGGCGGGCCTGTCCTCCTCCGCGGCGCTGGAGTGCGCGGTCGCCGTCGCCTACGACGAGCTGTACGGGCTGCGCCTGCCCGGGCCCGCACTGGCCCGGATCGCCCAGCGCGCGGAGAACGCCTTCGCGGGCGTCCCCTGCGGGATCATGGACCAGATGGCCTCGGTCTGCTGCACCGCCGAGGCCGCCCTCCACCTCGACGCCCGCAGCCCGCAGCACCACCGGCAGGTGCCCTTCGACCTGCGGGGCCAGGGCCTGGGGCTCCTGGTGATCGACACCCGGGTCTCTCACGACCTGGGCGACGGGGCGTACGCCGCCCTGCGCGCGGGCTGTGAACAGGCCGCCGCGCTCCTCGGCCTGCCCGCGCTGCGCGACCTGCCCGCAGGGGAGCTCTCGCAGGCCCTGCGGAAACTTCCGGAGGCCCTCGCCCCCCTGGTCCGCCACGTGGTGACCGAGAACGCCCGGGTCGAGGAAGCCGTCTCCCGGCTGCGGGCGGGCGACGCCGCGGCGCTCGGCCCGATCCTCACCGCCGGCCACGCCTCGCTGCGCGACGACTACCGCATCTCCTGCCCGGAGACCGACCTCGCCGTGAGTGCCGCGCTGGGCGCCGGGGCGCTCGGCGCCCGGATGACCGGAGGCGGCTTCGGAGGGTCGGTCATCGCCCTGCTGGAGGCCGGGCGGGAGAGCGAGGTGGGCGCGTCCGTCACGGCCGCCTTCGACGCCGCCGGGCACCGGCCCCCGCGCCTGTTCGCCGTCGCCCCAGCCGCGGGCGCCCGGCGGATGCACCCCCGTACTCCCGTCCCCGCACGCTCTGCTCCCTTCCCTCGGAGGACCCAGTGAGACGATGTTTACGGCCCGCGCTGCTCGCCGGAGCGCTGCTCCTCGGAGCGTGGGCAGGCCCCACGGGTCCGGCGTCCGCGGCGACAGCCGGGTCCGCCGCGACACCGGCGTCCGCCCCGGGTTCCGCGGTCGCTCTGGCCGACGCGTGGACCCCTCCCCTCAGCACCCGCGGCCGGTACGTCGTCGACGCGTCCGGCAACCGCTTCAAGCTCAAGTCCGCCAACTGGCAGGGCGCACAGGGATCGTGGAACGGCTCCGGGGACATCAACGACCCGGCGAACCACCACGACGGCGAGAAGGCCGATCAGATGCCGCTCGGCCTGGACCGGGCACCGGTCGGCGTGATCCTCGCCGGTTTCCACGAGCTGGGCATCAACAGCATCCGCCTGCCGTTCTCGAACGAGATGCTGCACGACCAGCGCCCCGTATCGGACGCCTCGGTCGCCGCCAACCCGCACCTGCGCGGCAAGACCCCGCTCCAGGTCTTCGACGCCGTCGTCGCCGCCACCACGGCCGAGGGCTTCGCGGTGATCCTCAACAACCACACCAACACCTCGCGCTTCTGCTGCGGACTCGACGGCAACGAGCGCTGGAACACCAGCCAGTCCACCGCGCAGTGGGAGAGCGACTGGATCGGCCTCGCCCGCCGCTACAAGGACAACAAGCGCGTGGTCGGCGCCGACCTCTACAACGAGGTCCGCCGCACCGTCACCGACGACGCGAACTGGAACTGGGGCAACGACCACGACTGGTGGACCGCCTCGCAGCGCCTGGGCGACCGGCTCCTCACCGAGGCCAACCCCGACCTCCTGGTGATCGTCGAAGGCATCAACTGGCAGGGCATACCCCTGGACGGCTTCGCCCACGGCCGCCCCACGCTGGAGCCCGCGCGCACCCTGTCGCACACCCTCGTCGCCTCCGACAAGCTGGTGTACTCGGCGCACTTCTACGGATACACGGGCCCGAACCACACCGGCGCGACCGGGCTCGGCGAGACCCACGACCCGCGCTACCAGGACCTGTCCCGCCAGGACCTGTTCGCCACCCTGGACCGCCAGGCGCTGTTCGTCACCGGCGAGAGCGGCCGCCACTTCACCGCGCCGGTGTGGATCAGCGAATTCGGCATCGGCAGTGACGAGACCAACCCGCAGGCCCGCGCGTGGTTCGGCAACTTCGTCGACTACCTGATCGACCGTGACGCGGACTTCGCCTACTGGCCCCTGGTCGGATGGACCGGACACGGCAGCTGGTCCATCCTCAACTTCGACGCACAGGGTCGCCGTTCCGGCATCCTGGACGGTCCCGACTGGCGTGCGGCTCACTGGTCCCGGCTTGCATCGGCCCCCCACCAGAGCGGCCCCGTCGCCGCCTCGGACACGTGGGACATGCTCAACCTCGACCACGCCGACGCGGTCCAGTCGCTGCGTGTGCGCGCACACGGGGACTGGGACCCGGGGGCCCGCAAGGCGGTGTGCCCCGACGGTCAGCGCCTCATCGGACTGTCCCACCGGGACGGACGCGGTCTGTGCACCGACGCCGCGGCCCGCGGGCCGGTGGCTCCCGACGTGCGGGACACCGTGGTGCGCGACGAGCGGTACGTCCAAGGCGACTGGGCCGGCGGCTACACCAAGTACCAGTGCGGCCCGGGCCAGTTCATGACCGGGTACAGCGTGCGGGGCCAGGAGGTGTCGGCGGTGCTGTGCGGCGACACGGGCCGGACCCTGGGCACGAGCGGCCGCACCGTCTGGTTCGACCGCGGGGACAACCGGCCGGCGGGAGCGCCGGGCGGCGAGTTCGCCGCCGGCAACTACAAGGGCCAGTGCGGCCCCGGCGAATACGCGGCCGGTGTGGCCTTCACCGGCGCCTGGGCCAAGGGCAAGACCCCGGACGCCCTCCTCTGCCGCACCCTCTGAGAACCGATCCCGGACCGGGGGCCGGGCGCCCGGCGCGGGGGCCTTGCGGGCCACCGCGGCCCCGGCCCCCGGCCGGGAGGCGATCTACGGGGTCGGGCTGGCGTCGTCGGGCCAGCCGTAACCGGTCCGCGGTGGATCCGGTACGGCGCCCACCGCGGCCAGGTCCCGGTCGGCGGCGCGCATCAGCTGACCGGCCAGGTCGCGCATGGCCCTGCTGGCCGCCAGCTCGTCACCGATCGCGGGGACCTCCACGTCCTGCGGATTGCAGCGCGCCGTGCCGCGGCCCACCATCGTCGTCTTCCCGTTCTCCAGGACGGCCCGGGCCTTGGTCGTGCCGTCCTCCTCGGTCAGGTACACCCCGACCTTCCACTCCTCGGCGTGTGTCATGACCCGCCTCCTCGCGCTCCGGTCCCCTGGTACCAGTAGTTCCAGAATCCCTCGCTCCGCCGCCCGGAGCGAGGTCTGCACGCGAGCGAGGTCTGCACGCGAGGGATGCGCGGGGATACGTCCGCGCCCCGCGGGTAGGGGCGGGGCATGCCCATGCTCGTCGGAACCTCCGGGTGGCAGTACGAGGACTGGCGCGGCGGGCTGTATCCGACCGGCCTGCCGCAGCGGCTGTGGCTGGAGGAGTACGCCCGGCGATTCGCCACCGTCGAGAACAACAACGCCTTCTACCGGCTCCCGGCCAAGGAGGTCTTCGAGTCCTGGCGGCAGCGGACCCCCGAGGGCTTCGTCATGGCGGTCAAGGCCAGCCGCTACCTCACCCACATGAAGCGCCTGCGCGACCCCGCCGAACCGGTGCACCGGCTCCTGGAGCGCACCGAGGGGCTCGGTGACCGGATGGGGCCCGTCCTGCTCCAGCTGCCGCCCCAGTTCCGCGAGGACGTCGGCGCGCTGGACGCCTGCCTGAGGTGTTTCCCGGCCACCGTCCGGGTGGCCGTCGAACTGCGGCACGGCTCGTGGTGGGAGGCCGAGCGCGAGCTGCGGGCGGTGCTCGAACGCCACGGCAGCGCGCTGTGCTGGGCCGACCGGGGATCACGCCCGGTGACCCCGCTGTGGCGCACCGCGTCCTGGGGCTACGTGCGCTTCCACGCCGGGACCGCCGCGCCCCCGCCCCGCTACGGCCGGCAGGCCCTGGCGTCCTGGGCCGCACGGGTCGCCGACGCCTGGACGGACGCGGACGACGTGTACGCGTACTTCAACAACGACCCCGGAGGCGCGGCCGTCCTGGACGCGGCACGCTTCGCCCGCGCCGCGGCGGCGCTGGGCCGCACGGTGAGCCGTACGCCGCCGTCCCTGGCGCGCTGAGGGTCAGACCATGGCCAGCTGCGGGATCAGGTGCAGCGCGTTGTCGCGGTAGACGCCCGGCAGTTGGTCCGGGGTGAAGGCGGGGTCCGCGTCGAGGGTGGGGAGCGCCAGGTCCAGGACGGTGTCGGCCGGGGCCGCGGGCCAGTCGGTGCCGAAGAGGATGTGATCGGCGGGCACATGGGCGAGGAGGGTCGCCGCGGGCGCCATGGGCCCGGCCGTGTCGTAGTAGAAGCGCCGCAGGTGGTCGCGTACGGCCGCGGGGTCGACGGGCGGGTCGCAGAACCGTCCGAGCGCCTCGATGCGCGTCGCGATGTACGGCAGGAACCCGCCGGCGTGCGGAAGGATCACCGAGAGGTTCGGGAAGCGGTCCAGCGTCCTCTTGCTGATCATGTTCACGGCGGCCCGGGTGGTGTCCAGGAGGAAGTCGCACATGAAGTTCGGGATGCCCGGGACGGTGGCCGCGCCGGGCGGGCAGCCCGGCAGGTTGTGCGGATGGGTGTCCACCACGGCGCCGCAGTCGTCCAGTTCGTGGAAGACGCGGTCGTAGGCGGGATCCCCGAGGTAGACGCCGCCGTAGTTGGCCGTCACGTTGACCCCGACCGCCCCGAACTGGCCGAGGCCCCTGCGGACGGCCCAGGACGACGCGTCGGGGTCGTCCAGGAAGAGCGGCACGTAGAACGAGAACCGTCCGGGATGCGAACTCGCCACGTCCAGCATCGACAGCAGCGTGATGTTGATCGCCTCACGCAGCTGCGCGGACGAGTGGTAGCGCGCCGGCAGCATGGGCTTGAGGACGGCCGTCGCGATGCCCGCGCGGTCCATGAAGCCGATCGAGGCCTCGGCGTCGAACCGGGCCCACGGGGGCAGCTGCTCCGGCTTGATCAGTCCGTGGCGCTCGGCCCACTCGCGCCACTCGGGTGCGCAGAAGTGATGGTGCATGTCGATCTTCGACGGGACGGCGTGCGCGACGGAGAGCCGTTCGCCCTGGCCCGCCTCGGAGACCGGCCCGACCGGTCCGACCGGTCCGACCGGTCCGACCGGTCCGACCGGTCCGTCCGACGGGCCGCCGCGGAGGTGTAGCTCGGAGGTGCTCGCTGAGTCGTGCATGGGGTCCGCCGTTCGTTCGTTCCTCGTCCGCCCGTCGGGACCGGATCACTTTCCGGAGATCGGAGAGGCCGCCACCGCGGCCAGGGGCGCCGACGTACCGGACCGGGAGGGCTCCAGCACGATCCGAAGCTGCTGGAGGCCCCGGAACGCGGGCATGGGGCCCTTGAGCCACGCGCTCTTGCTCTCCTGCGTGTCGTACAGCGCCATGTCGGGGAAGCGTCGCAGCAGGGCGCCCAGCGCGACGTCGAGTTCCAGCCGCGCGAGCGGCGCGCCCAGGCAGTAGTGCGTGCCGAACCCGAAGCCGAGGTGCGACCCCTGGAGCCCCTCGCGCGTCACGTCCAGGTCGTCGGGGCGGTCGAACTTCTCGGGATCCCGGTTCGCCGAGGAAAGGGCGATCTGTACGAGGGACCCCTTGGGGATGAGCGTCCCGCGGATCTCGGCGTCCTCGGCGGCGTACCGGAACGTCGACGACTCCACCGACCCCTCGAAGCGCACGTTCTCCTCGACCGCCTGCGGGATCAGCAGCGGGTCCTCGCGGAGCCTGTCCATCAGTTCCGGACGCAGCAGCAGATTGAGGACGGAGTTGCCGATCTGGAACGCGGTGGTCTTGTGCCCTGCGAAGAAGATGACCCACAGGGACGACAGGAGCTCCGTGTCGTCCAGCCCCTCCTCGGCCCGGACGAGGTCGCTCAGGAAGCAGTCGGACGGGTGCTCGCGCGTGGACGCGATCAGCCGGGCGAACCGGTTGCGCAGCCACTCCTCGGCCGCCTCCAGCTCGGCCCTCAGCCGGGGATCGAACCGCGACCGCGCCACGACCGCGAACTGCCGCGTGATCTCGGCCCGGTCGCCCTCGGGTACGCCGATCAGTTCGCAGAGCACCGCGATGGGCAGGGGGAACGCGAACGACGACATCAGGTCGACCGGGTCGCCGCCCCTGCACCCGTCGAGGAGGCCCTCGGCGATCTCGGTGATCCGCGGCCTCATCTTCTCCACCCGGCCCGGTGTGAAGGCGCTGCGCAGACTGCGCCGCAGCCGGGTGTGCCGCGGCGGGTCGGAGAACAGCACGTTGTCGTCCAGCGCGTCGAAGACGCTGCCGTACACCGCGTGGTAGGTGTCCAGGGCCCCGTGCATGTCCTTGCTGAAGCGCGGGTCCGCCAGGGCGTCACGGGCGTCGTCGTACCGGGTGATCAGGTAGGTGTCGATCCCGTGCGGGGGCTTCAGCAGGCAGACCGGCGCCCGCTCGCGCAGAGCGGCGTAGTAGGCATGGGGGCACGCCCGGTAGTCCGGCGCCCCGGCGGACACGGCCGCCACGATCTCGTCAAGGGTTCCGCCACCCGCGGGCGGCGACGTCTCGTCAGCCATGCTCCCTGCCCTCCGTGACACTCGCTCTCGCTCTGTGCGCGACAGAGCGCTTCCCTGCCGGGGCCGGCCGCGAAACGGCGGGCGTCTCGTTGGAGTGGTGCCGCTCCGCGGGGGGACGGGGCGCTCGCTCCCGCCCGGCCGCGGCGGTGCGTCGATCGGCGGTCAGCCGATCGGCGGTCAGCCGTCCGGTCCGGTGGTGTGGCGAGCCCGGAGTTCCGGGGACATGGAGCTCGTCCAGCCAGCCCGCCCCAAGGAGTCCGCGCATGCTCCGAAGCCTCGCCCTGGCGCTCACCACAGCGGCCTCGCTCGCCGTGGCGCCCCTCGCCGCTCCCGCCGCCGTCTCCCCGCCGGCCGACACGGGCCCCGGCAGAGCCGCCGCCGACCGCGCCCTCGCGTACCGGGCGACCGTCGCCTACCAGCGGCACGAGAACGCCGTGCGCGCCGGTTACGTGCCGGACAAGTACTGCGTCGCCAACCGCACGGGACCGGGGGCGCTCGGCTACCCGCACTTCAACCACGCCCACGACAACTCCCTCGACCCGGCCGTGCCCGCGGCGCTGTACTACGAGGACGACCCGAGCGGCGGCAAACGCCTCGTCGGTGTCGAGTGGCTGGTCTACGACCGGGACCAGAACCCGGCGACGGACGACGACCGCCCCACGATGTTCGGCGTCCCCTTCACGGGCCCGCTGCGCGGCCACTTCCCCGGCCAGCCGGTCCACTACGCCCTGCACCTGTGGCTGTGGAAACACAACCCTCTGGGGGCGTTCGCGACCTACAACCCGAAGGTGACCTGCCTGCCCGGTACCACCCGTCCCGCGCCCGGTGGTTGAGTGGAGCCCCGGGATCGCGCCACGGCTCTTCCGGGTGTCCCGGAGGTCCCGGCCATCCCGGAGGTCTTCGCGGTCGCGAGCACGCCGCGGACCGCCGTGGCGTGGCTCCCTCCGGCCGAGCTGTGGCCGGCCATCCAGGCCATCCGCGAGGAGCACGATCCGCAGATCCGGCGGTGGCCACCCCATGTGAACCTGCTCTTCGGCTTCGTCCCGGAGCCGGACTTCGAGGCGGCCGCCCCGCTGCTGGCGGCCGCGGCGGCCGAGTGCGCGCCGTTCGGCGTCCGGCTCAGCGGGGTGCACAGCTTCCGGCACCGCCACTACGCGACCGTGTGGCTGGATCCCGCCGCCCTCGGCCCGGCCCCCTGGGACGGGCTCCGGCGCGCGCTGGTGGAGCGCTTCCCCCTCTGCCGGGGCCGCTCCGCCCGCTTCACGCCCCACCTCTCCCTCGGGCGGACCCGCGATCCGCACCGCCTGGCCGCGGAGTGCGCCGTACGGCTGGGCAGTGCGCGGGCTCAGGTCGACCGGCTCGTCGTACTCGCGCGCCGTGGCGAGGAGCCGATGACCCCCCGCGTCACGGTCGCCCTCGGCACGGGCGAGGTGCGCTGGGAGCCCGAGGGTGGCGCCGCCCCCGCGCTCCCCTGACCCGTCGCATCCACCCCTTAAGCCCGCGGCCCCTCACCGGAGCTGGCGGCGGACCAGTTCGTGGAACAGGCCGCCCGTGTCGGCGAGCAGGTCGGCGGGCGGGCCCTGTTGGACGATCCGCCCGTCCGCCATGGCGATGACACGGTCGGCGCCCATGATCGTGGACAGCCGGTGGGCGATCACGATGCGGGTCGCGCGCAGCGCACGCGTGGACTCGATGACCACCCGCTGGGCCTCGTTGTCCAGCGCGCTGGTGGCCTCGTCGAAGAACAGGATGCGGGGCCGGCGGATGAGGGCCTGGGCGATCATCAGCCGCTGGCGCTGGCCGCCCGAGATGGTGCCCCCGCCGTCGGTCAGCATGGTGTGCATGCCCATGGGCATGGCCTTGATGTCCTCGGCCAGGCCCGCCATCGCGGCGGCCTCCCATGCCTCCTCCGGCGAGTAGGCCTCGGCGCCGCGGATGCAGTCGAGGATCGAGCCGGTGAAGGGCTGCGCGTTCTGCAGGACGACGCCGCACTGTCGTCGCACGGCCCCCTGGTCGAGCGCCGCCAGGTCCTGGCCGTCGTACAGCACACTGCCCGCCGACGGCTTGTCGAAGCCGATGAGCAGCCGTAGCAGCGTCGACTTCCCGCAGCCGCTGGCCCCGACGATCGCGACGAACTCCCCTTGGCGCACGCGGAAGTCGATGCCGTCGAGCACCAACGGGCCGCCCTCGGTGTAGCGGTAGGACAGCTGCCGGGCCTCGACGGCCCCGCCCAGCACACCGGGGGCAACAGCGGCGGGGCTCCCCTCGGGCGCCGCCCTCAGGATCGGTGCGACCTCCTCGAACACGGGCAGCACGGCCGCCGCCGACAGGAGCGCGCCGGTCACCTGCGTGACCGAGGACAGCAGCAGCGTCACCGCCGTGCTGAAGGTCAGGAACTCACCCGCGGACATGGTGCCGCGGGCCGGTCCGGCCAGCAGCATGAACATCACCAGGGTGCACAGCGGCAGCCAGACCGCGTTGAGCACGGTGATGACGTTCTGGATGCGGCCCGCGCGCTGCTGCAGCTCGCGCGTCCGGGCGAACTCCCGCGCCCAGGCCGCGTAGGCGAAGCTCTCGGCCGCGGCGACGCGCAGCTTGGGCAGCCCGCGCAGGGTCTGGTAGGCCTGGTTGTCGAGACGGTTGTTGATCTTGACCAGCCGGCGCTGGTAGCGCAGCTGCCACAGTCCCAGCCCCAGGAAGGCCGCCGCGATGACCAGCAGCATCGCGACCGCGGCCAGCGCCAGCGGCACGCTGTAGAAGAGCAGCAGCGCCAGGTTCATCGTGCCGACCGTGCCCGCCTGGACGCAGACCGCGCCGATACCGGACAGCATGCGGCGTACGGAACTGATGCCCATGGCGGCACCGGCCAGTTCGCCCGTCGAGCGGCCCGCGAAGAACGTCGTGGGCAGCCTCAGCAGCCGGTCCCACACCGCGGGTTGCAGCGTGGCCTCGATACGGCCCTCCATGCGCAGGATGGAGACGTTCTGGACGAGCATGAAGGCGGCGCTGACCACGCTGGTCGCGATGAGCGCGACCGCGGTCTGCACGATCAGCCCGGTCTCGGCCTCGGGGACGTACTGTCCGAGCACCTTGCCGGTGGCCACGGGCACCAGCGCACCCAGGACCACCGCCACGAGCCCGCCGAGGACCAGGCCGCGCAGCTCCCTGCGGGTGCCGCGCACGCTGAAGCGCAGCAGCGACAGCAGGCCCGTCCTCCCCGGGGGCAAGGGGCGGTAGAACATGACGGCGCGCGGTTCGAAGGCGGCGGCGGAGCACGCGCCGGACGCGGCGACGCGCTGGCGCCGGCCGGTCGCGGGGTCGACCGCCACGTAGCCGCCGCGCCGCCAGAGCAGGGCGACCGGCGCCCCGTCCTTCACGCGCCTGCCCACCAGGGGACCGCTGTCCTCCCGCCACCAGCGCCCGCCGAGTCCCACGACGCGGGTGCGGATCCCCGACGCGAGCGCGATGCGCTCGACCGGGTCCGTCCGCTCGGAGCCGGCCCCGGACTCGGCCGGTGCGGACAGCGTGATGTGCCCCTCGGCGGCGACCAGGCGGCACACGGCCAGGGTCGCGTCGACGCTCGCGTGACGGCGGGGGGCCCGGCCCGAGCGGTCGATCGAGGCCAGGAGCGTACGGTCCGCCTCGGTGCGGGCGGCCCGGCCGGCCGCGATACCCGCCGCCGTACGGGCCTCGTGGGCGCGCTCGCGCTGCTCGATCCAGCGGTCCAGGGCGGAGCGCAGCCGGTACTGCTGGTCGACCATGCCCTGCCACAGCGCGGGGTCGACGAGCAGGGTGCCGGCCGCCTGCGCCTCGTAGGCGGCGCCGTGCAGCACGCTGCCCGGCGTGATCCGCATCCACTCGATGTCGTCGTCGGCCCCGCCGTCCCCGGGCCCGGTCGGTCCGTCCGGCCCGGCCGGTCCGTCCATCGGGGCTTCGTACAGCACCCGCAGCCCGCGGCCGATCCCGCGCGCGAAGGCGGCCTCCAGGGGGCTCAGGTACCCCTGGGCCGCGTACGACTGCGACTCGTACCACTGCGCCTCGTATGACTGGGCCGCGTACCACTGCCCCTCGTACCACTGCCCTTCCTGCCACTGCCCTTCCTGCCCCTGCACCGCCTGCCCCTGGTACGCCAGCTCCCGCAGCTCGATGCGGCGCAGCACGCACTCCCGCGAGGGCCGGGCCACCATCGTGTGCGCGGGTCCCTCGGCCGGGCCCAGCAGCAGCGCGCCCGCCTCCAGCCGGCCCAGGAAGTGCCAGGGCCCCAGCTGCGCGGCGTCGACGGCGAACAGGTCCAGGCCGCCCCGCACGACGAGCCACAGTACGGACGGCCCCTCCAGGTTCAGGCTGCGCAGGCCCGTGCAGTCCACCGGCGAGCCCAGCGCGCCCAGAGCCGCGACGACGGGGTCCGCGTTCGTCTCGGTGCCCACCTCAGTGCTCCTTGACCAGTTCGGCGTACGGGCCCCGCGCGGCCACCAGGTACTCGTGCCGCCCGCGTTCCACGACCGTGCCCCGGTCCAGCACGAGGATCTCGTCGCTGTCGCGGACGGTGCTGAGCCGGTGGGCGATGACCACGCAGGCGCAGCCGCGCCGCCGCAGGTTGTCGATGACGACCCGCTCCGTCACCGCGTCCAGGGCACTGGTCACCTCGTCGAGCACCATGACACTGGGACGCCGCACCAGGGCCCGCGCGATCTCCAGGCGCTGGCGCTGCCCGCCGGAGAAGTTCCTGCCGTCCTGCTCGACGCGGCTGTGGATGCCGCCGGGCCGCCGGGAGACCACGTCGAGGACGGCGGCGTCCTCCAGCGCGGCGACGACCGCCTCGTCCGGGACGGACGGGTCCCACAGCGCCACGTTGTCGCGGACGGTGCCCTCGAAGAGGAAGACGTCCTGGTCGACGAAGGACACGGAGGCGGCCAGCGCTCCCCGCGGGATGTCCTCCAGCCGCATCCCGTCGATGCGGATGGCCCCCTCCCCGGGCGCGTACAGGCCGGCGATGAGCCGGGAGACCGTGGACTTGCCGCTGCCGGAGCCGCCGACCAGCGCGACCTGCTGCCCGGGGCCGACCGACAGCGAGAAGTCCTTGAGCAGCGGGGCGTCCAGCGGGCTGTAGCCGAAGGTGACGCCGTCGAGCTCGACGTGGCCGGTGAGGCGACGGGTGCCCGGGGCGGGCTCGCGCCGGGTGTGGACGGGGTCGGCGGGGAAGTTCTCGACGTCCTTGAGCCGGGCGACGTCGGCCGCGAAGTCCTGGATCCGTCCGGCGACGCCGTTCAGCCGGGTGATCGGCGCGGTGAAGCTGGTCACCAGGGCCTGGAAGGCGACGAGCAGTCCGACGGTCAGGTGCCCCTCCACCGCCCGCAGGCCGCCGATCATCAGGATCAGCGCACTGTTGAGCGCCGCCAGAGTGGGTGCGACGATCGCCAGCCACGCGCTGGGCACGCCGAGCCGCTGCTGCACGTCGAGCGTCACCGCGTGCTGTCCGGCCCAGCGACGGAAGAAGCCGTTCTCGCCGCCGGTGGCCTTCATCGTCTCGATGAGCTGGAGGCCGCTGTACGAGGTGTTCGTCAGCCGGGCGCTCTCGGCGCGCAGCTTGCGGGTGCCGGTGGCGCGCACCTGGACCGCGATCCGCATCGCCACCACGTTGAGCAGCGCGATCAGCACCCCGACGACGGTCAGTTGCGGGTCGTAGGTCCACAGCAGCACGGCGTACAGCACCACGACCACGGCGTCCACGCCCGCCGCGGACAGGTCGCGGGCGAGGGTCTCGGCGACCGAGTCGTTGGACCGCAGCCGCTGGACCAGATCGGCCGGGTTGCGCTGGGCGTAGAAGCCGACGGGAAGCTTGAGCAGGTGGCGCAGGAAGCGGGCACTGCCCAGGGTCGAGGAGATCACACGCCCGCGCAGCAGATTGGCCTGCTGTACGGCGGTGAGCGTGGCCGTCAGCACCAGCGCGGTCGCCATCGCCGCGAAGAGCACGCCCAGCAGCGACGTCTGTCCTCCGATGAGGAACATGTCGATGTACGTGCGGCTCAGCGCGGGCACGCTCACACCGACGGCCACCAGCAGGAGGCTGGAGACCACGGCAGCGGCCATCGTGCCCGAAGTGCCGCGCAGGCGGGCCGGTACGGCGCCGAGGACGCCCGGCTTGCGGCCACTGCGGCGAAAGCCCGCGCCGGGCTCGAAGGTGAGCACGATGCCGGTGAAAGCGGCGTCGAACTCGTCCATGGGGACGAACCGGCGTCCCTTGCCCGGGTCGTTGACGTACACGCCCCTGCGGCCGAAGCGGCGCCCCATGCCGTCGTAGACGACGTAGTGGTTGAACTCCCAGAACAAGATGGCCGGGGCGCTCACCTCGGCGAGCGCGGCCAGGTCCATCTGCATGCCCTTGGCCTGGAGTCCGTAACCACGCGCCGCCTTCAGGAGGTTGCTGGCCCGCGAACCGTCGCGCGAGACGCCGCAGGCGATCCGCAGCTCCTCCAGGGGTACGAAGCGGGCGTAGTGGCCGAGCACCATCGCCAGCGCCGCGGCGCCGCACTCCACCGCCTCCATCTGCAGCACGGTGGGGGTGCGTACGGTACGCGGCCTCCTGCCCGGGGGCGCGGGAGCGGGGGCGGCGGCGCGGCGGCGGCCCCCGGAGGGCGGGAGCCTGCGCGGCGACGGCTTGGACCGCCCCTGGGGCCGGGCGGTTTCCTGGGGCACGGTCATGGGAGCAGCCAGTCGACGGGGCGTTGGGCGGAGAGGTGGACGGAGCCGGTGACCGGCGTGCGGGAGTCGACGGCGTACGGGGGCCCGTCCGCGGAGGACCAGGCGTAGCCGGACCGGGTGGTCGCGGAGCGCTCCAGCGTCACGAGCACCGCGACGGGATCGCCCGGCCGGGAGAACCGCGCGGCCAGGGCGTCGTCGCCGAGGAAGCCGGCGATCTGTGCCTGTGTCTGGGGTGCGCGGCCCACCGCCTGGACGCGGCCGCGCAGCACACCGAACCGGTTCCGCGGGGCGGACTCGACGCCGAGGTCGACCCGGGCGCCGACCCGGACCGCCGACGCGTCGGCGCCCGGCACGTACAGCACGGCCACCAGGGGGTCGTCCGCGTTCGAGACGCGTTCCACGGTCGCCACGTTCGCGCCGGTCGTGATGACCGCGCCCGTCCTGGCGAACAGCGTGGTCACCCTGCCGGCGGTCAGGGCGCGCACGGGCCGGTCGCCCTGGTCCGTACGGACGGTGAGCAGGGGAGCGCCGGCGGACACCGCCCGGCCCTCCTCGACGAGGACGTCGGTCACCTGCCCGGCGACCGGACTCTGCAGCAGGTAACTGCCTTCGGCGTGGGTGAGGATGCCGGGCGCGCTCAGCTTGGAGGACACCGTGCCCGTGACGGCCCAGAAGCTCGCGGCGGCCATGACGGCGACCGTGACGGCCAGCACGAGGCGCCCCTGCGGGCGGGCGAAGCGTAGGGGCACATCGAGTTCTTCGGGGGACTGCAGCTTGGAAAGAGCCTTTTTGCGGAACTCCACGGACTATTCCTTCAACTGCAATCGTTCGCCGTACGTGTTTCGCCCGGGCCGGTTCCCCCGTGAACCCCTGAGCCGGGAAAGCCCAGGGGTTCACGGGGAATTGCGGCTCAGAGACCGGCTATACCGGTGCCGGAGGTGATCGAGACGCCGGTGATGCCCGTGGCCAGGCCCGGGACGGAGCCGGCGAGGCCCTGGACGGCCTGGACGGTGTTCAGGGAGCCGACGACGCCCAGGACGCTGGAGACGTCGCTGGTCGCGGCGCCGGCGAGGCCGCCGGAGATGCTCACGAGGCCGCCGGAGACGCCGTCCAGCTCGGTGTCGGAGATCTCGCGGGTCTCGAGGTTGTCACGCATGGTGCGCACCCTTCATTCGTTGGGGGGAGTGGGGGGATTCCATTCCTGCGACGTCCAACGACCCCGAGCTCAAGGGCCGTTCTCCGGACTGCCGCAGCGGGGCTGATGAAAGCACGCGAACGGGCCGCCGGGCCAATTCGGCTGACGCTCCCTCATGAAGAAAGGCGTACCCGGGGCGACGGGTGTGCAGCTACTTTCACCGAATGGTGACAACGTCTCCGCGAGATCGGGTAACAGATACGGGCCCTCCGTCCCGCGCCGGGAGCATACGGGGGCAAAACGGTCACCTTCGGGTGGGCTCGGCCCGGTCCACCGGGGAACCGAGGGGGAGAGCGGACCGGGTCACGCACACGATGTGGAGGTTTTCGAAAGGTGCGACGAGGCCGCTCGCAACTTCGTTCCTCCTGGTCAGGGCCTGGCCGGGGACCGGCCCAGGACCATCCACGCCCGCGCGGTGAGAGGGATCGAGCCGTCGTCGGCGGTGGGGAGCGAGGAGCGCAGCCGCTCCCGCAACCGGGCCCGCCGGTCCTCGGGCAGGGCGGTGGCGTAACCGGGGGCGGGGCCCTGGCCGCCCAGGAACGGAGTCCAGTAGTCGTCGAAGTCCCGGAAGCGGGTCGGCACGTCGATCGCCGCCACGTCCACGGCGCTGAGGCCCGCACCGGCGAACAGCGCACGCAGCGGGCCGGGCCGGCACAGCGGGAAGCGCGTCCCCTCGTCCAGATCGCCCGCCCGCTCGTCGAGCGCCGCGGCCGCCTCCCAGAAGCGGCGGATGAGCTGCATGCCCTCGGCGTAGTCCCATACGTAGGCGCCCACGACCGAGCCCGGCCGCGCGGCCCGGACCATCTCGGACACCGCGCGCGCCGGATCGGGTACGAAATTCAGCGTCAGCCCGCTGACGACCGCGCCGGCCACGCCATCGGGCACCGGCAGGGCCATGGCGTCACCGACGACGAAATGCGTGCGGGGAGCGGACACGAGGCGCCGGGCGTGGCGGACGAACCCCTCCGATGAGTCCACGCCGACCACCTCGCCCGCGCCGCCCCCGTCCAGCGCCGCCCGCGCGACCGCGCCCGTACCGCAGCCGACGTCCAGCCAGCGCTCGCCCGGGGAGGCGCCGAGCCGGCCCACGAACGCGGCCGCCACCGCCCGGCTCCACCGCCCGATGTACGGCTCGTACGCCGCGCCCACGGCCCACGCGTCCCGACCGTGACCACTGTCCTGGGGCATCGCAGCACCACATCCTCTCCGCGGCCGGGCGCCCTCCGCCCCGGCCCACGGTCAGGATCGCAAGACCCCGGCCCCGGAGCGCTGGCCCGGCGCCGTGTCGAGGCCGGTGAAATAGCTCGCGTCCTTGGGACGGGCCGCGTCGTGGCCGGCGGGGCGGGGAGCCGGTTCCAGGTGGGGGATGTACTTGGAGCAGTGGATGTAGGCCTCTTCGACGCTCAGGCGGACCCACCGCTCGGGGTCGCGTCCCGGCGCGACGTCGGTGGGCAGGCCGGGATGGAGGGAACGCAGGTCCGCGTCGCTGAAGAGGCGGGACGCGCCGTTGACGTGCAGGCCCACGTGGTGGTGGGTGAAGTCCACGAACAGCATGCCGAGGTGCGGGTTCTCCGTCATGTTGCCGGCGCTGGCGAGCACACCGTTCCCACGGAACTCGGGGTAGGCGAGCGTGTGGTCGTCGATCACGTGGACGAAGCCCGGCGGCCCCGCCCGGAAGCTCGCGTCGCACTCGCCGTGGGAGTCGGCGGTGGCCAGGAAGACCATGGTCTGGCGGCCTATGAAGTCGCGCATCTCGGGTGTGAGGCAAGGACGCACCTGCTGGTCGTAGAACCGGGCGGCGCGCTCGGCGGTGCCCAGTTGCTGCTGGAGCTGGTGTTCACCTGCTGATCCAAAGGGCGGCCGGGGCATGGTCACGGGCGTTCTCCTGGCAGGACGGGTGAGCGCGTGGCTCGGGAACGGGAAAGGAGGCCGACCGCGCCGACCGGTGAACGCGGCTCGACGGACTCGCGTTGAGGCGCGGTGGTGGTGAAGTCCGCGGCCGGGGGAGGGTCGTGTGGGGAGGGGTGGGGGCGCGGGCAGGCGGACGTGCCGTGTGAGCGACGGATCCGTAACCTCAAGGGACCAGCGCTCCCGCGTCCGTTGTCCGAGATGGTCTGCCCCACCCGCTTGATCCGCTCAGGCGGCCGCGACCCCGATGGGGACTCATGCGGGACGCTACCCGACCATCCGGGTGACTCAGAAGTAGTTAAGGGACACGGGAGTCGTGTCCGCTCCCGTGGTGGCGGAGCGTACGGAAGCCATCACCGAGCGCTTGCGGCTGCCCGTCCCGCCCGCGCGCCACCCGAGGTCTCCGCATAATGGATGCACGGAACGGCGGACGGGACGCCGGACGGAACGGCGGACGGGAAGGGGACTCTCGTGCCATCGGCTCGGCCGGGGGGCGCGGAGGCTCACGGCCCTATCTGGTCCGAGCCGGGAACGCTGCTCGAACACGTGCCCGTGGCCGTCTTCGGCATCGACGAGCACGACCGCCTCTGCTACTGGGGCCCCGGCGCGCGGGAGCTCTTCGGATACGACGCCTCGGCCGTCCTGACCCGGCCCGGCGCCCTCCTCTTCGCACCCGGGCCCCTGGACCCCTCCGACGCCTGCGCCCGGCTGACGGAGCGCGGCCGCACCCAGGGCTACTGGAGGGGCAGGCTGGCGGCACGCCACCGCGACGGCACCGTCTTCGACTGCGGCTTCAGGGTCTTCTCCGTGACCGGAGCCTCAGGACCTTCGGTGGTGATGGTCCTGGCGAGCCGCAGCGACGAGCTCGACCGGGTCAAGACCAACCTCGCCTTCCTCGACGCGCTCTTCGAGACCTGCCCCATCGGCCTGGTCATGCTCGATGCGGACCTGCGCTACGTCCACCTCAACCAGGCGCTCGCCGACATGGACGGCCTGACGATCGAGGCGCACCTCGGGCGCCGCACGGACGACGTCATGATCGTGTCCGACGACGGCGAGTTCCGGCGCATGCTCGGCGACGTGGCCCTCGGGGGACCGCCGGTCGTCGGGACCCTGGTGGGCATGCGCCCGCGCGGGCATCCCGACCGCGATCAGGTGCGGTCCGTGAGCTTCTTCCCCCTCAGCCGGGCCGTCGGCTCGCGCCCCGGAGTGGGCGGGCTGATGGTGGACGTGACGGACCGGGAACAGGCCATTTTGGAAGCCACCGCCAGCCGTCGACGCCTGGCGCTGCTGGACGGGGCCTCCACGCGCATCGGAACCACCCTGGACGTGAACCTCACGGCCCAGGAGCTGGTCGACGCGGCGATGCCCGACTTCTGCGACGGCGCCGTCGTCGAGGTCGTGGAGTGGATGGACGAGGCGGCGGAGTTCGATCCCGAGCGGCCGCTGATCACCCGCAGGATCGCCTCCGGGACGATCCTCCCGCCACCGGCCACCGAACTCGTGAGCGGGGTGGAGACGGTGCGGTATCCACCGGGCTCCGTCATCCACGACATGCTGCGCACCGGCCGTGCGATCTCCGCCGTGGTCAACGACGCCTTCCTGGCCCGGACCGTCCTCATCGAGTCACGCGCACGCCTCCTGATCGAGAGCGGGCTGGCCTCCATCCTCGTCGCCCCGCTCATCGCCAGGGGCACCGTCCAGGGCATCGCCATGTTCGGCCGGTCCGCGGGCCGGCCGGCCTTCACCGAGGACGACGTCAGCCTCGCCGGAGAGCTCGCCTCACGGGCCGCGATCTGCCTGGACAACGCCCGTCTGTACAGCCGCGTCCAGGACATCGCCCTCACCCTGCAACGGGCACTGCTGCCCAGCGCGCTGGCGACCAGCCCGTACGTGGACGTCGCCCACCGGTACGTGCCCGGCAGCCGGATCACCGAGGTCGGCGGGGACTGGTACGACGTGATCAGCCTGCCGGACGGCCGGGTCGTGCTCGTGGTGGGCGACGTGATGGGGCACGGGGTGCGTGCCGCGGCCGCCATGGGCCGCCTGCGCATCACCACCAAGGCCCTGGCCAGGCACGACATCGAGCCCGCCGACCTGCTCGTCGAGCTCGACGCGTGCGCCCAGGAGGCCGGCATCGAGCTGGCCACGTGCCTGTACATCGTCTACGACCCGGCCGGCGGACGCGCCCGCATCGCCAGCGCCGGTCACCCGCCACCCCTGGTGCTGCGGCCGGACGGCACGGTGGAGAGCATCGACGAGGTCCTCGGAGTCCCCCTCGGCGTCGGCGGCTGCCCCTTCCGGACGATCGAGACCGAACTGCCCGAGAACGCCACCCTCGCCCTGTACACCGACGGCCTCATCGAGGCGCGCGGCCGGGACATCGAGGGCGGCCTGCACGCCCTGCGCGCCGAACTGGTCAGCGCCCCGGGTCCGTTGGAGGAGATGGCCGACCACGTGCTCGCACGCCTGCTCCCCGTACCACCGGCCGACGACACGGTCCTGGTCCTCGCCCGGGTCCGCCGAGGCCCTTGAGGAGGCGTGGTGGCGCGGCGCGGACCCTCAGGAGGAGGAGGCCGTCAGGAGGAGGAGGCCCCGGCCATCGCCGGAGCGGGCGACGGCGCGGCGGTCTTCGGCAGCAGGACGTTGAGGAGGGGCGCCGCGACGGCCGTGGTGACCAGGGCCATCAACACCATCGACGAGAACAGCTGCACGGTCAGCAGCCCCATGCTCAAGCCCACGTTGAGAATGACCAGTTCGGTCAGCCCACGGGTGTTCATCAGCACGCCGAGCGCGGTGGAGTCCCGCCACCCCATTCCCGTCAGGCGGGCCGACAGAGCGACGCCGCCGAGCTTGCCGAGGCAGGCCACGGCGATGATCGCCCCGGCCTGGAGGAAGCCGGTCATGGATAGCGAGGTCAGGTCCACCGAGAGGCCGGTGACGACGAAGAAGACCGGCATCAGGACCTTGCCCACGGTCTCGATGGGGACGCCCGCGGCCCGGTGCAGCAGACCGTCGCCGCGCCGCGGCATCACCAGACCGAACATGAAGGCACCGAAGATGGCGTGGATGCCGATGTGCGAGGTGACCACCGCCGAGGTGAACGCGCCGCCCGCCACGAGCACCGCCAGGTAGGGACCGTGGTCGGGACGCAGGCGGTCGCTCACCGCGGCGAGGGCCGGGCGCACCACCCACAGCATCACCACGAGGTAGACCGCGGACCAGCCCATCACGCCCAGGAACCCGGCCGCGCCGCTGGCGTTCGTCATGGCGACGACCACGGCGAGCATGCACCAGGCCAGCACGTCGTCCACGGCGGCGAGACCCAGGGCGAGCACGCCGGTACGGGTGGACTGCAGGTTGTGTTCGGAGATGATGCGGGCGAGCACGGGGAAGGCCGTGATCGACATGGCGACGCCGAGATAGAGCGCGAACTCGGCGAAGGGCACGGTGTGCCCCTTCACCACGTCGTGCGACTCGTAGATCATCCAGGCCAGGCCGACGCCCAGGACCATCGGCAGGGCGATCGAGCTGATCCAGATCGCCCCGGTGGAGCCCATGTGCCCCTTGAAGGAGCGCGTGTCGAACTCCCAGCCGATCGTGAACATGAAGAGGAGCAGGCCGACTTGGGCGATCACACCCAGGTGCGGGCGTATCTCCTCCGGGAAGAGCTGGGAGGGCAGGTCCCCGGGCAGCAGCCCCAGCAGGCTGGGTCCGAGACAGATCCCGGCGGTGATCTCGCCCACGACGGCGGGCTGCCCGATGCGGCGGAACAGCACGGTGAGGGCGGTGCCGGTCACGAAGACCAAGGCCATACCGCCGATGGCGGTGACGGTGATCCACTCCGCATGGGGCACAGTGTTCTCCTCTGGGGTGAGTCCGCCATGCACGGTAGTCAGCCCCTGGCACGGGAGCGGCGGCTCTTTCGGACCTCTGTCCTCACGAGCCGCCGCCGCACCTGCCACCCAGAAGTCGCCTGCACCTTCCCCGCGTTGAGCGGGCCGGCCCTCAGCCCCCGGCCGGGGTGAGCACCACGAAGTCCGCGTTCGCCGGGTCGAGGCAGACGGCCAGCCTCCCGACGCCCTCGGCGTCCGCAGGCCCCATCTGCACGCTGCCACCGTTCTCGGTGACCTTGGCGACCGCGGCGTCGCAGTCGTCGACGGCGAAGACCGGGTGCCAGTACGGCCGCCCGCTCGCCAGGGCGAGGTTCTCCGCGGGCATCTCCATCAGGCCGCCGTGCATGCGCTCCTCGGGAAGCCCGGCGGGGGTGATGAGGGTGTAGGTGCCCCCGCCGCCCGGCAGCTCCGAGTCGCTGAACCGCCAGCCGAAGACACCGCCGTAGAACTCCTTGGCGGCCGCCGCGTCGCTCGTGTACAGCTCCGTCCAGGACAGGGAGCCCGGCTCGTCCGCCAGCTCCATGCCCTTGTTCGTGCCCGGCTGCCACACGGCGAACTGGCCCCCCAGTGGGTCGTTGAACTGCGCCATCCGGCCCCATTCGTCCAAGTCCCTCGTCGCGACGCGCACCGTGCCGCCGGCGCGCTCGACGGCCCGGGTCGTCTCGTCGGCGTCGGAGACGTTGAAGTAGATCATCCAGGCCGAGCGCGCCCCCTCCTCGGTCAGCTTGCCCAGTCCGGCCACGACCTTGCCGTCCTTGCGGAACATGCCCCCCTCCATGTCCTCGCCCTCGCCCATGGACTCGTAGTCCCAGCCGAGTACGGCGCCGTAGAAGGCCGCGGCGGCGCGTACGTCGGGGGAGCCGAGGTCGATCCAGCAAGGGGACCCGGGGGCGAAGTCAGTGGTGATCATGGTTGTACCCTTTCGCGCGTCCGTGCAGGGAGCACGGGCCCCGACGTGACGCCGGGCGGCTGCGTGCTACTGGAGCTGGGACAGGTCCACCGAGTCGGCGGGAGCGGGCGGCGTGGCCACCACGGGCTCACCGAAGGCGGAGAAAGTGGCGTCCACCCGCTCGCCGGACTGATCGGTGCCCTCGATCCGCAGGAGGTACGGCTCGTCCTCGGTCGAGACCTGGAAGGTGCCCGTCTCGCCCGCGTGCCGGCTGCTCACGGTGATGGCCGGACGGCCGTCGACGGCGGTGCGCCCGCCCTTGTCCAGCTGCTCGTTCACCGGTTTCGAGGAGAACTCCTTCTTGAAGAAGCCCAGGTCGCAGAATTCGGCGAAGTCGCGCAGCAGCGGGCTGCCCGTCGTGCCGTGCAGGTACCGGCCATTGATGAGCGCGATCGCGTCCTCGGCCGCATCGCCCGGTACCTGGGCGCGCAGAATGTCCTCGTCGAGCTTCATCCACACGTCTTTGCCGCGTTTGACGATGTCGGCCTTGCCCGACTTCCCGGGAGGCGCGACGGAGCCGACGCAGTTGCCCCGCTCGTCGAACCGCAGGTCCAGAGAGGTGGTGCCCGAGCTGTCCTTCACCGTGGCCACCATGCGCATGGACGTGACCTGCGACATGGCCTTGCGCGCCGCGTCCGCGATGGCCGGGGCGCTCTTGTCGGCGACGCCGTTGTCATCGGCCCGGGCGGCCCCCGCGCCCGTGAACATCAACAGACAGGCGGCGCCGGCGGCCGCGCAGCGGGCCGCGGCTGACCGGGGTGCGGACATCGCGCATCACCTCCGCTGGCCGCCCCCGGACGGCATCGGGCGTCGCCGTCGGGCTCCGGGGCGACCGGTCTCACCCGTTCAGCGTAGGTCCGCGCCGAGCCGCGCGCAGTCCGGGTGGCCCCCGGGACCTACCGCGGACGCGGCAGCCGGGCCGGGCGGCGCATGCCGACTGGCGCTCCTTGGTGGATCATGGCGTGCTTTGAGATCGAATTTGAGCCAAATTGACCCAGAAGGATCGTTCCATTCCCCGCAAACCAGCCGTAATCGGGGGCCGAGAACGGCCATGGGGGGTTGCGGATTGGCCGGGGCGGGCGCACGTTTTGGAGCACCAGAGGGCGGGATGAGGCCGGTGTCCGTCCCCGTGGCAGCAGTGAGGGGGATCTCATGACAGTCCAGGCGATCAAGCTGCCCGTACTGCCGATGCCGTATCCGGTGCGGGTGAACCGGCACCTGCCGGCCCTGCGCGAGGAGAGCGCGACGTGGGCCCGGGACATGGGCATGCTGGCCGCCGTCGGACGCCCGTCGGCCCACCGGCCGATCTGGACCTCCTCGCAGTTCCACGCCATGGCCGTCGACCAGCTCACCGCCTGGGCCCTCCCCGACGCCTCACTGAGCGACCTCCGGCTCAATCACCGGTTCAACCTCTGGGCCCTGGCCTGGGACGACTACTTCGCCTACGCCTTCAAACGGACGGGTGACCTCGCCGGCGCGCACGCCTTCACCGCCCGCCTCCACGCCTTCCTGCCCACGGAACCGGGCGCCCGGTTGCCGGCGCCCACCAATGCCGTCGAAGAGGGCATGGCCGACCTGCAGCAACGGCTGTTCCCCCCGAAAATGGCGCACTGGCGGCGCGGCCTCAACCGCGCCCTGGCCCGGTACATCGACGCGGGAGTTCAGGAACTGGCCAACAGCCGCGCCGGCCGTGTCCCGGACCTCGTCGAGTACGCCCAGTTCCGCCGCGAAAGCTTCGCCGCGTACACGGCCCCGTACTCCGTGGAACTCGCCACCGGCGCCCGGATACCCGAGGAGATCCGGCACAGCCGGGCCTTCGGCGCGCTGCTGGACGCCTTCATGGACTACATGGGCATGGCGAACGACATCGCCTCCTACCAGCGGGAAGTCGACGACGAACACGACGTCAACAACCTCGTCGTCGTCCTCCAGAGCGCCCTGCACCTCACCGTCCAGGAGGCGATGGACGCGGCCGCCGATCTGGTGACCGCCCGGCTGCGCCACTTCGAGCACCTCATACGGAGCGAGCTCCCCCCGGTCGTCCAGCGGGCCGGGCTGAACCACGCCGCCCGGATCGAGCTGGAAGCGTGGCTGCGGGGGGCCCGCAGTTTCCTCTCCGGCCTCCACGCCTGGTACACCGGGGCGCTTCGCTACGTGCCGGCAGACGGTCCGTTCCCGCAGCAACGGCCGTCCCCCGCCACGCAGCCCCCCGCCGCCCTGCCCGCCGCCGCGCGGTACGTCCCGGCCCCCTCGGGCCGCACCACGCCGACGCACGCATAGGGCCCCGGGCACCCCTTCTACTCCCTGCGCAGGAACCGCCTCAGCCGCGTCCACCACGAGGTGGCAGGTTCCGTCGGGCGCGCCGAGTCGACCTCGTACGCCGGCCAGGCGGGCGCCGTCGCGATGCCGCTGCTCGGCGGGGGCGCGGCCGGCAGCGGCGGCAGCACGTCATGCGCCTCCGGACTGCGGTGGGCGAACTTCACGGGCAGCGCGGTCAGATGCCGCGACCAGGTGGAAGAGCGCCACGTGAGCTCCTCCTCGGACACCGCCAGGCTGATGTCGGGCAGCCGGGTCAGCAGGATGTCGATGCCGGCGTCGGCGATGACACGGCCGATGTCCTGGCCGGGGCACTCATGGGCGCCGGCGCTGAACGACAGGTGCGCGCGGTTGTGGTGCACGCGGGTCGTGGGGTCCGGGCGGACCGTCTGGTCGACGTTCCCGGCGGCCAGGCCCAGCAGGAGCATGTCCCCGGCCTTGATCTCCTGCCCCCCGAGGGTGGTGTCACCGGTGGCCCAGCGGCCCGGGCACACCATCAGCGGCGGCTCGTCCCACAGGACCTGCTCCACCGCCTCCGGCAAGGTCATCTGGCCGCCGGCCAGCGACCCGCGGAACCGCGGGTCGGTGACCACCATGCGCAACACGTTGGACATGAGGTTCGCGGTCGTCTCGTAGCCCGCGAGCAGGATCAGCCGCAGGTGGTGCTTCACCTCCTCGTCCGTGAGGCCGGCCGGGTGGGCCATCAGCACGGACGCGATGTCCTTGCCGGGCCGGGCGCGCTTGTCGATGACGAGCTGTTCGAGGGTCTCCAGCACGTAGGCGTTGCTCGCGAGCGAGGTCTCGGTGCCCTTGAAGAGGTCACGGGCGGCGTGCACGAGCCGGGGACCGTACTCGTCCGGCATGCCGAGCAGGTGGGTGAGCACGAGCATGGGCAGGTGCTCGGTGAACTGCCCGACCAGCTCCGCCCTGCCCGTCTCGCAGAACTCGTCGACCAACTGGTGTGCGAAGCGCGCGATGTGGCGGCGGATCCCGCGCTGGTCGAACTGGTCGAGGCTGGCCGTGACCGCGCCGCGCAGGCGCTGGTGCTCCTCGCCGTCCGCGCAGACGCAGTCGGGCCGCCAGCCGATCATCGGCACCAGCGGCGAGGTGGCGGCGTCGATCTCGCCGCTCTTCCAGCCGTGCCAGGTGCGGGGGTCGCGGGAGAACTGGGTGGAACGGCTGGCCACATCACGGTTCTCCAGGTACCCCAGGACGAGCCAGGCCCGTACGTCCCCGTCGAGCAGGACGGGCGCCACCGCACCGTGGGCGGCGCGCAGCTTCTCGTACAGGCCCATGGGGTCGGTCTCGGCCGCGGGGCCCCAGAGCGGGGTCGCCGCATCGAAGCCCGTGGCGGTATGGGCCGGGCAGCCCGGCGGCGGGACGAGCCCTGGCTGCGTGGTGGTGTGGTCGGCGGGAGGGAGGGTCATACGGACTCCTGAGCGGCGGCGAGAGTGCACAGGTAGCCCATCAGCGAGAGCAGCGCGTCGCGGCTGGACGACCGCTCGCGTGCGTCACAGGTGACGATGGGCACCGATTCGTTGAGCGCCAGAGCAGCGCGCAGCGCTGGTAGCGGGTGCTGCGGCGCCTCCGGGAAAGTGTTGACGGCCACGACGAAGGGGACCCGGCGGTCCTCCAGGCGGGTGATGATCTCGAAACAGACTTCGATCCTGCGGGTGTCGACGAGGACCACGGCACCGAGGGCGCCCTCGAAGATGCCGTTCCAGAGGAACCAGAAGCGTTCCTGTCCGGGCGTCCCGAAGAGGTAGAGGATCAGCTCCTCGTTGATGCTGATGCGGCCGAAGTCCAGGGCGACGGTCGTCGTGTGCTTGCCCTCCGCACCGGGATTCGTGTCGATTCCCTCGCCGGCCTGGGTCATGGTCTCTTCGGTGGTCAGGGGCGGGATCTCGCTCACCGCCCCGACCATGGTGGTCTTGCCCACCCCGAACCCGCCCACGATCACGACCTTGACGCCTCTGGCGCCGTGCGGCAGCAGCACGTCCGAGCGGCGGGGGCCGGCTGCGGCTGCGTCAGAGCCTGCGTAGTCCATGGATCACCGCCTCCAGAAGGCCGAGTTCGGGGACCGCCGCGACGGGAACGGGAGCAGTGGCCTCGACCCGCTCCTGGTCCACGAGTTTGGAGAGCAGCACCGTGATGACGCTGAACGGCAGACTGAGGTACGCGGAGATCTCGGCCACCGACAGCGGGTACTGGCACATGGAGAGGATGGCCGCCTGCTCGGGCTGCATACCGGGCTCGGGCGCCGCCCGCGACGCGACGAGGGTGACCAGGTTGAAGGCTTTGGCCGAGGAACCCGGGCCACCGGAGATGACGTAAAGCGGCACCGGAGTGCCTTCGTCCCACGGATGCTGGTTGTGTGACGTCACGTTGCCTGCCCGATGTCATCACGAGGCGGGCTGGTCATGTGCTGGCCGATCCGGATCACCAGCGTCCGCATGCGGTCGCCCAGCAACCCCGCGTCCACCTCCGCATCGGCCAGCACCGCGAGATAGGCCCCGGGTCCGGCCGCCATGAGGGAGAAATATCCGCCGTCGACTTCGATCCCGACCATGTGGGTCGAGCCGTTTCCGTGGGGGAACTTCTGCGCGATGGCCTTCGCCAGGCTCTGGATGCCCGAGCAGGCGGCGGCGATCGCGTCGGCGGTGTCGGGCTCCGTGTTCGCTTGACCGATGCACAGGCCGTCCGACGACAGCACGACCACGTGTCGCACGTACGGGACGCTGGTCTCGAGCTCCTTGAGCATCCAGTCCATGTTGGGCAGTGGCGGCACGGTTACTCACCCTCGTCTGATGGCTCGCTGGTTGGCTGGGAAGATCCCGTGACCGGTCTGTTGTCTCCGCTGAACGCCTCCCACATCAGGCCCGGTTGCCGGGGTGCGCCGGCCACGCCCGGGGTGGGGGCCGGAGCGGCGGGGGGTGTGGGGGCCGTACGGACGACCGGTGTGGGGACGGGCGACTCGCGTCGCCGCTGCGGCAGACCGTTGACGGTGTGGGGCACCTCGACGGAGTCTGCTGCGGCATCGCGCGTCATCGTCGGCCTCGGCACGGTCGGCGCGCCCGTCGGCCTCGGCGCGAACGGTGCGCCCGTGGGCCTCGGCGCGAACGGTTGGAGTTTCTGGGCAGGCTGCTGAACCGGGGTGATCAGGCGCCGCGGGACCAGCACGACGGCCCGCACCCCTCCGTAGGCGGAGGTGCGCAGTTCGACGTCCAGGCCGTGCTCGCGGGCCAGCCTGCTGACGACGGGCAGGCCGAGTTGCGTCGCCTCGCCCAGGTCAGCGAGACCGCTGCCGGAGGCCGCCTGGGCCATGACCCGGTCGACGCGCTGGCGGACCTCTTCGGTGAGCCCGACCCCGCGGTCCTCGATCTCGATCGCGATACCGGAGGGCACCTCGCTCGCGGTCACCTCGACCGGGGCGTGCGGCGGCGAGAAGGTCGTGGCGTTGTCGAGCAGTTCGGCGAGCACGTGGATCAGCGGCTCGGCTCCCGGACCGATCACGGCCACTTCGGTGACCGACTGCAACTTCACGCGGGGGTAGTCCACGATGCGCGACATGGCGCCCCGGATGACGTCGTAGAGCGGGATCGCCCTCGACCACTGACGCCCGGGCCGGGCGTCACCCAGTACGGCGATGCTGGCCGCGAGGCGCCCGATCAGCGCGTTGCGGTGGTCGATGTCCTGCAGGCCGTGGGAGACCACGACGTCCGTACCGTGCAGGATCTGCATGTCCCGCAGGTCCTTGGCGAGTTGGTGCACGATCGCCTGGACCCGGCGGGCGATCGCCACCAGGGCCCGCTGGGACGACTCCCGGGTGCGCTCCTCGGCGTCCACGGCTTCCAGGAGCGTGCGCAGAGCCTCCCGGAGCGCTTCGGCGAACTCGCCGTCGAGGTGGTTGCCGAAGGGGACGGACTGCAGGATCTCAGTAGCGGGCTCGCCCTTCTGCATGCGGGCGACCGCCGCCGGCAGGAGCTCTTCGGCGAGCCATACGGTGGTGGCGCGCTGATCGGAGAGCCGCGCGAGCAGCACGCTCTCGCGCTGCGCGTAGTACCGCTGTACCTCGGCGTTCGCCCGGGCGTGGCGGGCCGCCTCCGCCGAGCGTCCCCTGCGCGCCGTCTCGGCGGAGGTGAGGGCCGTCAGGACGACCGCGACGAGGCCGCACCAGGCAACCGGCGTGCGTATCTGCGCGGGACCGTAGAGCAGCGCCACCGCGCTGGCCCCGGCCAGAACGCCGGGGGGGATGAGCCATGCTGGAGCCATTGCACGGGGCAGCGCTCTAGCGGTTGAACCTGCACGAACCATCGAAGGGTCCTAAACAGTCTGGAATGAGTGGACTGGGCGTGCTGCGGTGCGCGGACGAGAACGGTCGCGGCCTCGTCCGGCCGGGCAGGGACGCGTCCATGACGACGCCCGACCGTTCGGTTCGAGATTGCATCGGTGGTCACACCTCTCTGCGGCCAGGATTGGTCCCCGCGCAATGCGGCGTTTGACTCGCAGTGAGCAGCGCAACACGCAAGGCGAGCATAGTCAGTTCGCGTACGCCAGGTGGGCTTGACCGGAACGGAGGGCCCCGTTGATCGATCTGGACCGCAGTTGATCGATCGACGCCACGACGCACACGTCACCTGCATGGAAATCGACTGCATTCGGCGACTTGCCGGGGCGCACCGCACCGCGGCTAACCCCTGACGGCTGCGGCCGACTTGGCGGCCCGCTCGACCCTCGCCCAGTGGGCCGCACGGGCCTCCTCGTCGATCCGCCTCTCGTGTTCGGGGCGCAGCCCGGTCCGGCCGTCGAGTCCCTCGCGCAGGATGTCGGCGTGCCCGGCGTGCCGGATCGACTCCCCGAGGACGTGGACCATGACGGCGAACAGGTTGGTGTCGGCGTGGGGCTCCGGCCACCACGGCACGCGGCCGGGGGCGTCGAGGGGAAGCGCGTCGATCGTCGCGTCGGAGTGGTCCCACGTGCGCCGGTAGAACGCGGCGATCTGCTCGCGGGTCTCGTCCTCGGCCGCCCACAAGTCGCTGCCGTCGGAGTCCTGCCACCGGCACAGTGGCAGTGGGGACGGGCGGCCGAAGACCTCGCCGAAGTAGCGGGCCTCGACGGTGGCCACGTGTTTGACCAGGCCCAGGAGATTGGTCCCGGTCGCCGTCAACGGGCGCCGGGCGTCGTATTCGGACAGGCCGTCGAGCTTCCAGAGCAGCGCCTCGCGGTCCCGCCGCAGGCGACCGTGCAGGGTGTCCTTCGCGAATTCATCGATCATGCGGCATGAGCCTGCCATGGGCCCTGACGAGCCCCCGCCCCGGCCCGCCTGCGTGGGGCCGCACCGAGACCGATGAGTTCCCCGTCCCGGGACGGTCTACCCCCGCGACGCGACCGTTCTCGACAGGAGTGCCATGTCCACCATCCAGCCGGTGATCGTGACCGCCGAACAGGACCTTCTGCTCGGCTTCTATACGGAATTGTTCGGCGCTGAGGAGAACTTCCGGGAACCGGCGGAAGGCCCGGCCTTCTACCTCGGCTTGCGCATCGGCGACACCGACCTCGGGCTGGTCGCCAAGGCGGACGCGGGGACCGGGACGGCGTCGCGGATCCTGCTCGGCATCGGCGTCGACGACGTGGACGAGACGCTCGGCCGGGTGGAGGCCCTGGGCGGCACAGTCCGCAGCGGCCCCCACGACATGCCGTGGGGCCAACGCGTCGCCCACATCCTGGACCCGGACGGCAACCCGGTGAACCTCACCCAGCCGATCCCGGCCCGGTGACGCCCTTCCGGGCCATGGGGGCCGGCTGCCGCGCCGGACACCCGGGCCGGCCGCTTGGGGAAGGGGCGGCCCGGGTGGAGCGGCCCGGTGTCAGGCGGGCGCGTCGTGTGGCTCGGTGGTGCGGGGCAGAGGGTCTGCCTGTCTCAGTTGCCGATGCCGGAGCTGCCGATGCCGGAGTTTCCGATGCCGTGGCTGCCGATGCCGGTGTTGGAGATGCCCGCGTTGCCCAGGCCCCAGTTGGCGATGCCCGCGTTGCCGACGCCGTCATTGGCGATGCCCGCGTTGCCGACGCCGTCATTGGCGATGCCCGCGTTGCCGATGCCGTCGTTCGCGATGCCCGCGTTGCCGACGCCCGAGTTCCCGACGCCTGAGCTGCCCACGGAGGGGCCCGGCCCGTCGTGGGCGCTGGCCGCGCCGGCGCCGCAGACGGCCAGCACCGTCGCGGCGCCCAGTGCGGTCGTCACGCGGAGAAGAGTGGTGCGCATCATCCCATACCTCCCATTTTGGACATTCTTGCCCGTAATCCTTAGCACGCTGCCGTGTCGAATGCGGGGAGGAGTGCCGGGAAGTCGCCGTGTCGTCCGGAGGCCTCGTCCAGGGCCGGATGGTGGAGCCGGCCCGTTGTGGGTCCTCGACGGAGGGTGGCTCTTCGGATCGCGCGCTGCCGTAGGTCTCTAACACGTCCTGCGGTCCGGCGCGTGATCTCCCCGTCGGAGATCACTGAATCGAAGGCACTTCCGCCCGCTTCACCGCAACGCCTGCTCCGCCGTTGCTACGTTCTCAACGTTTCTGCATGGATTCCCGGACATCACGCCGCATGTCAACGTTCGTTGGCTGCACGCCTGATGAGCCCGTACATCCGGTATGCCCGCCTTGCCCGGCACGAGCGTACGCCTCGACCAGCGATGGTCGATCACCGCCTTCCATGAAGGAGATCGTCGATGACCGTTGACACCAGCCCGGAAGCACAGCTGGATCCGCCCAAGCGGTCCAGCCTCGGCACGTCGGCCGCCCGTAACCTTGCCACCACGACCAAGTCCGCCCCGCAGATGCAGGAGATCACCTCCCGCTGGCTGCTGAGGATGCTGCCCTGGGTGGAGACCAAGGGCGGTGCCTACCGGGTGAACCGCCGGCTGAGTTACACCGTCGGCGACGGGACCATCGAGTTCGTCCAGGACGGTGCCCGCGTCCAGGTGATCCCGCGCGAGCTCGGGGAACTGGCCCTGTTGCGCGGCTTCGACGACGAGGAAGTGCTGGCGGCGATCGCCGGCCGGTGCGTGCAGCGTGATTTCCGTGCCGGTGAGGTGCTGGTCGAGCGGGGTGCTCCCGCCGAGCAGATCCACCTGATCGCCCACGGTCGGATCAGCCAGACCTCCGCGGGCAAGTACGGCGACGAGATCTCCGTCGCCGTCCTCGCCGACGGTGACCGCTTCGGTGAGAACGCCCTGCTGGACTCCGACGCCCGGTGGGACTACACCGCCACCGCCGAGACCCCCGGCACCCTGCTCACGCTCTCGCGCGCGGACTTCGCGGGCATCATGGCCGGGGCCCCGCACCTGCAGGAGCACATCGACCGGTTCAGCTCCCTGCCCCTGCAGCGTCAGAACAAGCACGGCGAGGCCGAGATCGCGATGTCGGCCGGCCACACCGGCGAGGCCGAACTGCCCGGCACGTTCGTCGACTACGAGTCGAAGCCGCGCGAGTACGAACTCTCCATCGCCCAGACCGTCCTGCGCGTCCACACGAGGGTCGCCGACCTCTACAACGGGCCGCACAACCAGACCGAAGAACAACTCCGGCTGACCATCGAGGCCTTGCGCGAGCGCCAGGAACACGAGCTGGTGAACAACCGCGAGTTCGGCCTGCTCCACAACGCCGCCTTCAAGCAGCGGATCCAGACCCACTCCGGCCCGCCCACCCCGGACGACATGGACGAGCTGCTGTGCCGCCGCCGCGGTACCAAGCTCTTCCTGGCCCACCCGCGCACGATCGCGGCGATCGGCCGCGAGATGAACGCCCGCGGGCTCTACCCGGACCACGTGGACGTGGGCGGTCAGCAGGTCCCGGCCTGGCGCGGGGTCCCGATCCTGCCGTGCAACAAGATCCCCATCAGCAAGGAGAACACCAGCTCGATCCTCGCGATGCGCACCGGCGAGGACAACCAGGGCGTCATCGGCCTGCGCCAGACCGGTCTGCCCGAGGAGTACGAGCCGGGCCTGTCGGTCCGTTTCATGGGCATCGACGAGAAGTCGATCATCTCCTACCTGGTCACCACCTACTACTCCGCCGCGATCCTGGTGCCCGACGCCCTCGGCGTCCTGGAGAACGTCCAGATCGCCCGCCGCAGCGACTGACCGGCCGGCGGGACCCGTACGACGACAGCCCGGACCCTCCCGGGCCGGCCGAGCGCGCCCGGAATCCGGGAGAGACCACCCACCTCACCAAGGAGTCACGGATGCCCGAGCCCGGGCCTTCCCCTCTGCAGTCGAGCCTGCCCGGGGCCGCTGCCCAGTTCGGGGCCCACGTCCTCGGCAGCGCCCAGGCCCGCGCGTCCGGCACCCTGCCGGGCGTGCCCGCGGTACCCGGCAGGCCCGCGATGCCGGGCCCGGCCGCCGTACCGGGCGTGCCCTCCGTACCCGGCAGGCCCGCGATGCCCGGCCCGGCCGGCCTGCCGGGCCTCTCCGCCCCGTCGGCATCCACCGCCCCGACCGCCCCTCCTGCCCCGCCCGCCCCGAGCCCCGCCCTGCAACGGCTCCTGAGCGGTCCCAGCGGCCTGGGCACCCTGGGCCTGCACCCGGCCGCCCGCCGAGAAGAGCCCCCCGTACCCGCGGCGGCCCCGGAGCCCGGGGCTCCGGCGGCCGGGAGCCCCGTCCCCGGCCTCTACCACCACCCCGTGCCGGAGCCGGACCCGGTGCGGGTGGAGGAGGTCAGCCGGCGGATCAAGGCCTGGGCGGTGGAGGAGGTCGACCTGTTCCCCGATGCCTGGGAGAACCAGTTCGACGGCTTCCACGTCGGGCGCTACATGGTGGCCTGCCACCCGGACGCCCCGACCATCGAGCACCTGATGGTCGCCACCCGGCTGATGGTCGCCGAGAACGCGGTCGACGACTGCTACTGCGAGGACCACGGCGGCTCGCCCATCGGCCTCGGCGGCCGCCTCCTGCTGGCCCACACCGCCATCGACCCCCTGCACACCACGAAGGAGTACGAGCCGCAGTGGGCGGAGTCCCTCCACGCGGACGCCCCCCGGCGCGCCTACCGCTCCGCGATGGACTACTTCCTTCGGCAGTCCACGCCCTCCCAGGCCGACCGGTACCGGCACGACATGGCCCGGCTGCACCTGGGCTACCTCGCCGAAGCCGCCTGGGCGCAGACGGAGTACGTCCCCGAGGTGTGGGAGTACCTGGCGATGCGGCAGTTCAACAACTTCCGCCCCTGTCCCACCATCACCGACACCGTCGGCGGGTACGAGCTCCCGGCCGACCTGCACGCCCAGCCGGCCATGCAACGGGTCATCGCGCTCGCGGGCAACGCCACCACCATCGTCAACGACCTGTACTCCTACACGAAGGAACTGGCCTCCCCCGGACGGCACATGAACCTTCCCGTGGTGATCGCCGACCGGGAGGGAACCTCCGACAAGGAGGGCTACCTGAAGGCGGTCCAGGTCCACAACGACCTCATGCACGCCTTCGAGGCGGAGGCCGCCGCCCTGGCCGCGGCCTGCCCCGTCCCGAGCGTGCTGCGCTTCCTGCGGGGAGTGGCCGTATGGGTCGACGGTAACCACTACTGGCACCAGACCAATACCTACCGCTACAGCCTGCCCGACTTCTGGTAAAGGATGGGACTTTCTGTGACCAGCACGAGTACCCGCACGACCACGAGCACCGGCACCACCACGTCCGCGTTCGTCCCTTCTCCCGCGACCCCCTACCAGGGGGACATCGCCCGCTACTGGAACAACGAAGCCAGGCCCGTGAACCTGCGCCTCGGTGACGTGGACGGCCTCTACCACCACCACTACGGCATCGGCGACGTCGACCACTCCGCCCTCGGCGACCCGTCGGACAGTGCATACGAGAAGAAGCTGATCGCCGAGCTCCACCGGCTGGAATCGGCACAGACCGAGGTCCTCCTGGACCACCTCGGCCCCATCAGCCGCGAGGACACGCTCGTGGACGCCGGCTGCGGCCGTGGCGGCTCGATGGTCATGGCCCACCAGCGCTTCGGATGCAAGGTCGAGGGCGTCACCCTCTCCGCCAAGCAGGCCGACTTCGCCAACCAGCGCGCCCACGAGCTCGGCATCGACGACCACGTGCGGGCCCGCGTCTGCAACATGCTCGGCACGCCCTTCGAGACCGGGCAGGCCACGGCGTCCTGGAACAACGAGTCGAGCATGTACGTCGACCTGGACGACCTCTTCGCCGAGCACTCCCGCGTCCTGAAGGTCGGCGGCCGCTACGTCACCATCACCGGCTGCTGGAACCCCCGTTACGGGCAGCCCTCCAAGTGGGTCTCCCAGATCAACGCCCACTTCGAGTGCAACATCCACTCCCGCCGCGAGTACCTGCGCGCCATGGCCGACAACCGCCTCGTCCCCCAGGCCGTCATCGACCTGACGCCGGACACTCTCCCGTACTGGGAACTGCGGGCCACGTCCTCGCTGGTCACCGGCATCGAAGAAGCGTTCATCAACTCCTACAAGGACGGCTCCTTCCAGTACGTCCTGATCGCAGCCGACCGCGTCTGACCGCGTCTGAACCGCGACTGATGGCCACTGACTGCGACTGACCGCCTGATTCGGGGCGAGGGCCCGGCCCGTCATCGACGCCGCCGGGCCCTCACCCTGCTGCCGCAGGGCCTCACGTCCCTGGGCGTAAACTGGGAAGGCGTCGAGCACCCGGGTGCGCTCGTCGGAGGTGATCGTCATGGCTGCTGCTGACGCGCCCGTCCCTGCCGCGCCGGAGCGGGAGAGCACCCGCGACCGTGTGTCGGGAATGCGAACCGACCCGCTACGGCCCCTTCTGCGCGACCCCACCGTCGCGCGGGCCGTCGGCATGCTGATGGCCACGATTCCCGGCCCGGCCCGCGTCGCCGAGCAGGTCCTGACCTCGGCCGCCGAGGCGGCCGGAGTGAGCGCGGTGGACCTCGCCCACGCCATGACCGCCGGACGAGGCGGGACGGAAGGCGCGCCGATGCCCGCCCCCGTCCAGCGCGCCCTGCGCCATGCCGTGCAGGCGGCCCGGGAAGCGGCTCCCACGCCGGGGGCCGGGCGGTGGCCACGTCTGCTGCCGAGCCGGGAGGAAGCCGAGCAGGCCCTGGCCCGATTCTTCGACGCCCGCGTCCGCCTGAGCGCCGCACCCGACGACGACGAGGCCCGCCGGACCGTCGAGGACACCCTCTTCACGCTGTGCGTACTGATGGCACAACCTTCCGCCTACGCCGCCGTGCGCGAAGCCGTCCAGTACGTCGACTCCTGACCAGGGCCAGGGCGTTCAGCGGGCCGGCGGCGGGGGCCCCGGGGCGTCGGCGGGTGCGTAGTCGCCGTGGGCGGCGTCGATGCCGAGGGCCAGCTGGGCCTCGGTGTGCTCGGTCAGGATCTCGCTCAGGCCGCGCAGGTCGTCGTCGTGGCCGTCGAGGTGGTTCAGGGTGAGGTGCAGCAGCTGCAGGGGCTGGCGCTGCCAGTTGTAGATCAGCACCGTCGCGCCGTGCCGTCGCCCGTACCGGTGCAGGTCGATCAGACCACGCAGCCCGGACACGTCCATGAAGGAGACGTTCTGCAGATCGCACGCGACGACAGCGACGTCACGGGGGAGCCGTGCGCGCACCTCGCCGAGGGTGTGTACCGCCTGGTGGTCGGCCTCGCCCGCGAGGAGCACGTGCACCGTGGGGCCGTAGCGCCGCAGGGTGACGCGCAGGGGGCCGCCGCCGAAGGTGTCCATGGCGTCTCTCACCTCGCCACGACGGGGATCGCGGACGCTTCGATACTGGCTCCGTTCCAGGCCTCCGTGCAACCTGTGCCGGGGGTGGGCTAGGGGGTGGAACCGGGGCCCCTCTGGACGCCCGACCGGCGGCGTGGTGAGTGCGACGGCAGGGGGTCCGCGAGACGATGGGAGCACGCGGCTGACGGGTGGAGGTGAGGGCCGGAGCCGTGGACGCCGTCCGGCCCGAGGACAACGACCGGCCCGCCGACGACGGCTCCGCGCGCGAAGCGGAGCCCACCTCGGGCTTCGCCGGTCTCTTCAACGGTGCGGTGGACGGGGTGACCGGCACGGACGTGCCCGCGGCGCTGCGTCGGGCCTGCGTGGACCTGATGGACGTGACCGGGGCGTCGGTGTCGCTCGCCGGAGAGGACGCCGACACGCGCACACCCTGTGGTGGTCGAGCGACAAGGTGGCGCGGCGGCTGGCCGAAGCCCATTACACCCTGGGTGACGGACCGTGCCTGACCGCCGTCGCCCGTCTGACACCGGTGCTCGCCGCCGACCTCACCCAGGCAGCGGCATGCTCGCCGCCACCGCCGGCCTCACCCCCCACGAGGCGGCCCGCTACCTCCGCGCCTACGCCGCACGCAGGGGCCGGCGGCCCACGGAGATCGCCGAACAGCTCGTACGACGCACGGTCCGGCCCGAGGCGGTGCTCGCGGACGCCGCCGAGAGGCGGTGACACCGGGAGCCGCCCGCCCGGCTCGCCCATCCGGTCCGGGATGCAGGACTGGACCGGGCAGGAGCGGGCAGACGCACCACCGGAGGGCGCAGTAAGGCGCGTCCTTGGAGTCGAGGCATGCGGAGCCGATCCATGCATCTCCTCCCGCACCTGGAGCTGAGCGGTCCGGGCGCTCCGGCCGACGCCAGACGCGCGGCGCGCGACTTCCTGGCGGAGTCCGACGCCGACGCCGCTCCCGCCTTCACACCCGTCGCGCTCGACACGGCCCTGTTGGTGATCAGCGAGCTGGTCACCAACGCCGTCCGCCACACCTCCGGAAGCTGCGTACTGGAACTGCGCCGGGCCCGCGACGGCGGCCTGGACGTCGACGTCACCGACACCAGCACCGCCGAGCCCCGGCCCCGCCCGCCCGGCCATGAGGGCGAGGGCGGATGGGGATGGCACCTGGTCAACCAGCTCGCCAGCCAGGTCGACGTACGTCCCCTCGACGAGCAGCGCGGAAAAACCATCCACGTCCACCTGCCCCGGGATTAGGCGCCCGGACCGGTCTTCTCCGCGCGGCGCCGCCGTCGTGGCGACGGTCCTGCCCCCGGGAAGGGGTCAGGACCGTCGCCCGGTACGCCCAGGCACTGGTACGCCACGTGAAGGCAGCGGCTACGACACCGGCTGCGGGTTCACGTCCTCGTCCTGTGCGGGATCCTCCTCCACTCCCGTCCGTACGGACTCCAGCAGCAGCTGGGCGACGTCCACGACCTGCACGGACTCCTTGGCCTGGCCTTCGTTCTTCTTGCCGTTGACGGAGTCGGTCAGCATGACGAGGCAGAACGGGCAGGCGGTGGAGACGATGTCGGGGTTGAGGGAGAGGGCCTCGTCGACGCGCTCGTTGTTGATGCGCTTGCCGATCCGCTCCTCCATCCACATCCGCGCGCCGCCGGCGCCGCAGCAGAAGCCGCGTTCCTTGTGGCGGTGCATCTCCTGCTGGCGCAGCCCGGGCACGGCCGACATGATCTCGCGCGGCGGCGTGTAGACCTTGTTGTGGCGGCCCAGGTAGCAGGGGTCGTGGTAGGTGATCAGGCCGTCGACCGGGGTGACCGGGGTCAGGCGGCCCTCGTCGATGAGGTGCTGGAGCAGCTGGGTGTGGTGGATGACCTCGTACTCGCCGCCCAGCTGCGGGTACTCGTTGGCGATGGTGTTGAAGCAGTGCGGGCAGGTCGAGACGATCCGCTTGGCCGACTTCGGCTTCCTCGTCGCCGGGTCCTCGTCGTCCTCGCCGAAGGCCATGTTCAGCATGGCCACGTTCTCCTGGCCCAGCTGCTGGAACAGCGGCTCGTTGCCCAGGCGGCGCGGCGAGTCACCGGTGCACTTCTCGTCGCCGCCCATGATCGCGAACTTGACGCCCGCGATGTTCAGCAGCTCCGCGAAGGCCTTGGTGGTCTTCTTGGCCCGGTCCTCCAGCGCGCCGGCGCAGCCGACCCAGTACAGGTAGTCGAACTCGGAGAGGTCCTCCGCGTCCTTCCCGATGATCGGGACCTCGAAGTCGACCTCCTTGGTCCACTCCACGCGCTGCTTCTTCGCCAGGCCCCAGGGGTTGCCCTTCTTCTCCAGGTTCTTGAGCATCGTGCCCGCCTCGGAGGGGAACGCGGACTCGATCATCACCTGGTAGCGGCGCATGTCGACGATGTGGTCGATGTGCTCGATGTCGACCGGGCACTGCTCCACGCACGCACCGCAGGTCGTGCAGGACCACAGCACGTCCGGGTCGATGACGCCGTTCTCCTCGACGGTGCCGATCAGCGGGCGCTCGGCCTCCGCCAGAGCAGAGGCCGGGACGTCCTTGAGCTGCTCGGCCGTCGCCTTCTCGTTGCCCTCCATGTCCTTGCCGCCGCCGGCCAGCAGGTAGGGGGCCTTGGCGTGCGCGTGGTCGCGCAGCGACATGATCAAAAGCTTCGGGGACAGCGGCTTGCCCGTGTTCCAGGCCGGGCACTGCGACTGGCAGCGACCGCACTCCGTACACGTGGAGAAGTCCAGGATGCCCTTCCAGGAGAACTGCTCGACCTGCGAGACACCGAAGACGTCGTCCTCACCCGGCTCCTCGAAGTCGATCTCCTTGCCACCACTCGTCATCGGCTGCAGCGCACCGAGAGCGACGGCGCCGTCCGCGTTGCGCTTGAACCAGATGTTCGGGAAGCCCAGGAAGCGGTGCCAGGCCACACCCATGTTGGTGTTGAGCGAGATCGTGATCATCCAGATGAAGGAAGCCGAGATCTTGACCATGGCGAAGAAGTAGACGAGGTTCGACAGCGTCCCCGTGCTCAGCCCGTCGAAGGCGAGCACCAAGGGGTACGAGGCGAAGTACGCGGCCTCGTAGCCCTCGACCTGGTGCAGCGCGCCCTCCAGGCCGCGCAGGACCATGATGCAGATGCCGATGGTGAGGATGACGGCCTCGACGAAGTACGCCTGCCACGCCTTCGAGCCGGCGAAGCGCGACTTGCGGCCGGGCCGGGAGGGCAGGTTCGCCAGGCGGATGACGATGAGGGTGAGGATGCCCACGGTCATCATCGAGCCGAACACCTCGACCACCAGCTCCCACGGCAGGAAGCTGCCGATGATCGGGAGCAGCCAGTCGGCCTGGAAGAGCTGGCCGAAGGCGTTGACGATGGTGAGGAGCAGGCTGAAGAAGCCGACGGCGACGAACCAGTGGGCGACGCCGATGACGGCCCAGTTGTTCATTCGGGTGTGGCCCAGGAACTCCCTGACCACGGTGACCGTCCGGGTGACGGGATCGTTGGTCCGCGATCCGCCCGGGACCGGCTGGCCGAGCAACACGAAGCGTAAGAGCTGCGCGATGGCTCGGCCGAACAGTGCGACGCCGACCGTGGCGAGCACCAGCGACACAATGATCGCGGTGAGTTGCATGAGGGGCTCCTCGGGCCTGCGAGAGCGGGTAATTCGAGAACTACTCGGCGGTAACTTTGGTGTTCTCGGCAGAGATTACCCAGGATCGAGAGCTTCATGAAGTCGGGCCATCGGTGATCTACGTCGCTGTGCCGGCTCTGACGCGCGTACCGCCGGTGCCCAGCCCGTGGTCATGTCTTCAGTGGGGAGGGCGGCGCAGCGGCGACGAGGGCGCCGTGAACGAGAAGCTGAACGAGGTCCGGCAAGTGCGGGGCGGGCAGCGGGTGATCGGGAGTGCGGGAGCGCGCGAACAGCAGATCGAAGAAGGCCCGGGCTATCTGGGGCGCGGGCAGCCGCAGGGACGCCTCCTCGGGCGCCAGCAAGGCCGACAGGGCGGCGACGACGGAGTCGACGGCCTCGCGGACCTCCCGCATGCCCTCGGCGGAAGCGGCTGCATCGCCCCGAGCCCGGGCGTGTCCTACCGTCTCCAGGTAGGCGACCACCGTGCCCAGGCGTGTCAGGTAGGCCTCCAGCACCTCGGCGGACGCGAGCAGTCGCGCCGCCACCGGGGCGTCCAACGGAATGCCGGAAAGGGCGCACACGACGTCGTCGGGGCGCGCGGCCTCGGCGAGACACGCGTCGAGTAACTCACTTTTGTCGGTGAAGACGTGGAAGATCGTCGCCTCGCTGATGCCGGCGGCGCGGGCGATCCTGCCGGTGGTCACGGCGAGGCCGTTTTCCGCGATCAGTGAGAGTGTGGATCGGACGATCATCTGGCGACGCAGTTCAGGGCTCATGTTGGGAGCCCGCCGCCGCTCAAGAGCCTGGCCTGTCCTGCGCCGAGGTTGCTGACGAGTGATCATTTGATCAATTGTGCCCTACAGGTGTCTCGGTGGCCTCCTTTCCTCAGCCGTGGCGGGCCGCCTCCCCCGACCGGATCGGTGGAGGGAGACGGCTCGTTCGGGTCGCCGCGTGCCGGGGACGACGTGCGGTGCGGCCCCGTGCCGAGTCAGACCGTGAGGTAGCGCCCGGCAGGCCTCGGCAGGCCCAGGCGTTCGCGCAGGGTGGCCCCGGCGGGAGCGGCCGGCCGGCCGCCGCACTTTCGGCGCACCTCGGCCGCGAGGGCGAGGACGGCGTCGTGCGCCCCGTCCGCAGGGCCCGCGGGCGCGAGCAGGGTGAAGCCGTCTGCGGCACTCGCGTCGAACAGGGCCAGCAACCGGTCGGCCGCGGCCGGGCTGCCGTCGACCGGGACGTCCAGCAGGACGGTGATGTCGTCGGCGTCCCGCCCGGCCGCCCGGGCCTGTTCGCGTACGGACTCGCGGACCCGGGCGGCGCTCTGGTCGTCCTGTGCCGGGACCAGGACGACATCGGCGATACGGGCGGCGAGCGCGAGGTCCTCGGCGTCCCTCACGTGGTGGACCAGGACGGGGTGCCCTTGCGGCGGGCGGGCGATGTTCAGCGGTCCGGCCACGTCGAAGTGCTCACCCTGGTGGTCGAGTGCGTGCAGCTTCTCGGGGGTGAAGTACACGCCCGACTCCCGGTCCCTGCGGAAGGCGTCGTCGTCGAAGCTGTCCCACAGGCCGGTCAGCACCGTGACGAATTCCGCGGCACGTGAGCACCGCGCGGCCGCCGAAACCCTTTCCGGCCGACTGTAGTTGGCCGCCGCGTCCGGGTCCGCTCCGGTGAGCGGCTGCCAGCCGGCGCGCCCAGCGGAGAGGTGGTCCGCCGTGGCCAGGATCCGCGCCGCATGGTAGGGGAGTGTGTGTTCCGTCGACATGGAGGCCACGAGCCCCACGGTGCGCGTGCGGACCGCCAGGGCTGCGGCGAGGGTGCCGGCCTCGAAGTACGGGCCGTCGGCCGGGTCGTGCGCCGCCGACTGGCGGTCGTGGAGCAGCAGCGCGTCGATTCCGGCGGCCTCCGCCTCCCTGGCCCGGTCGCATACCCGCGCGAACGAGCCGGCGCCGGAGTCCGGCGAGGCTCCGTCCACGGCCCCCGGGGCAGTGATCAGCCGGGTGAACAGGGTGAGGCGTCCATCGCTCTGGCTCATGCGGCACCTGCCGTGATCGTCGCTTCGTCGGACGGGGTGGTTGCGCCGTCGGAGGGAGGGGCGTCCAGCCCCAACTTCTCGCGCAGTGTGCCCTCCTCGTACTCCTCGCGCACCAGGCCGCGTCGGCGCAGCTCCGGCACGACGTGGTCGACGAAGGCGTCCAGGGAGGCGGGCAGATGGGGAAAGTCCACGATGTAGCCGTCGGCCGCGCGCTCGGTGAACCCGCGCTCCATGTGGTCCGCCACCTGCTCCGGTGTACCGGCGAAGAAGTCGGCGACCTGCCGCAGGGCGAGTTGACGCAAGGTCAGGTTCTCGCGGTGGGCCAGTGTCATCCACATCTTCGCCGTGCTGGACGAGCGGTTGGACGCGGGAAGGTCCGGAACCGGGCCGTCCAGGGGATACCGGGTCAGGTCGACGTCGCCCAACTGCTCCTGAAGCGCCCGGACGGCGACGATGTCGGGCACGAGGTCGTGCAGCTCACCGATGAGTCGGCGCGCCTCCTCCTCGGTGCTGGCCACCAGGGGCTGGACACCGGGCCAGATCTGGACCAGTTCCGGGTCCCTGCCGTGTGCGGCGACCCGGCGCTTGAGGTCGGCGTAGGTCTCCTGGCCGTCCGACAGCCGGGTGTGCCGGGTGAAGATCACTTCGGCGTGCCGTGCGGCGAACTCCCGGCCCACGGGCGAGGCCCCGGCCTGGAATATCACGGGCCGCCCCTGGGGGGAGGCCGGCAGGTTCAGCGGACCCCGTACATCGAAGAACTCGCCCTGATCGGCGGGCAGCGGCGTCGAGGAGGTGGGCTGCGACCCCGCCTGCGCCGCCGCCCACAGCCGCTTCGTCACGCCGATGAACTCTTCGGCGCGGACGTAGCGCCGGTCGTGCTCCATGTGCGCGGGGAAACCGAAGTTGCGCGACTCCCAGGGCGCGGCGGAGGTCACGACGTTCCACCCGGCCCGGCCCTCGCTGATCTGGTCGAGGGAGGTGAACCTGCGGGCGATGTCGTACGGCTCGTTGTAGGTGGTCGTCGCCGTCGCGGCGAGCCCGATGTGCTCGGTTCCGGCTGCGTAGGCGGCCAGCAGGCTCAGCGGCTCGAAGTGCTCGTTGCGTGCGGTCTGACTGATGTGCTGGACGTCGGTGCCCCAGACGGCCACCACGTCGGGCACGAAGAGGCAGTCGAACGTGCCTCGTTCGAGAGTGCGTACGCACGCCAGGTGGAAGGCGAAGTCGAGTTGGGCGTCGATCGGAGTGGACGGGTGCCGCCAGGCGGCGATGTGCGAGCCGGGGCCGTCGATGATGGCCCCGAGTTTCATCGTACGTTTCCGACGAACCATGCGATTTTCCCTCGGCTGAAGTTTCCCGGATGAAATGACTTCAGCTCGGAACGCGCGCTCCCCGGACGCTCCGAGCGGTTACTTCGCAGTAACGGTACTAGGTGATCGTGGCGTATCGCTGGATGGGTGTGCTGAAACCGCGCTGAAACCGCGGGGAGTCATACTGGCCAGTAATCACCCGGTGTGGTGTGGGCGCACACCTTATTGAACGGCCTGTCAAGCGGCTTTCCGCGGTGAAGTCGAGTGATTGCAATCGGGGGGACCGAGTGGCGTGTTTCGATGCGGAGACCGAGGTGGTGAGGGGTCGGCCGCACCCACCGTGGCCGCTGGGCGCGAACACCGCGACTTACGTCGTGAGCAGGGAGTCGTCACGACGAGGGGCGACGGCTCTCGCATGCGGGAGAACGTGAGAGCCCCTATGTGACGCCTCCCCGCAATCAGTGTGGGCGGTATCCGGGGAATCGCGCATCGGCGACTCCCTTCGAATCATGGCCAATCCGATCGATGTATTTCTGTCCCATCCCGGTTCCTGGGCGAACCGGTCCGCACGTGTGCCTTTTTCTGGTCTTTCTGGAGGGATGTCGCCGGTGAGTAGCGAAGTCATGTCTGGGCACGACGGCCAGAACTCCGGTGCAAAAATCGCCGTCGTCGGATTCTCCTGCAGAGTCGCAGGAGCGGCCACTCCCGATGATTTCTGGCAGCTCCTGAAGGACGGGCGGTCCGAGGTCGGACCATTCCCGGTCGAACGGCGATCCGGCCAGGAAGCGGGCCTTCCCGACCTGCCGGGTGGCTACCTGGACAGCGTGGACCGGTTCGACGCGGACTTCTTCCAGGTGTCGCCGGCCGAAGCGGCCGCGATGGACCCCCAGCAGCGCCTGGCGCTGGAGCTGAGCTGGGAGGCGGTGGAGAACAGCGGGACCTCGCCCCATGCTCTGCGGGGCACCAGGGCGGGCGTGTTCGTAGGGGCGATCAACGACGACTACGCGTCACTGCTGCACCGCCAGGGCGCGGACTCGGTGACACGGCACAGCCTGACGGGCACTCAGCGCAGCTTCATCGCCAACCGGATCTCCTACCACCTCGGCCTGCGCGGCCCCAGCGTCCTGGTGGACTCCGGCCAGTCCTCCTCGCTCGTCGCCGTCCACCTCGGTGTGCAGAGCCTGCTGCGCGGCGAGTCCGACGTGGTCCTGGCGGGCGGCGTCAACCTCATCCTCTCCGAGCACAGCACGAGGACGCTCCAGCATTTCGGCGCCCTCTCGCCCGACGGCCACTGCTACACGTTCGATGCGCGCGCCAACGGATACGCCCGAGGCGAAGGCGGCGGATTCGTGCTGCTGAAGCCCCTCTCCCGGGCGGTCGCCGACGGCGACCGGGTCCTTGCCGTCATCGAAGGCAGCGCCATCAACAACGACGGCGGTGGAGACGGCCTGACGGTCCCCAGTGCGACGGCCCAGCGCGAGCTGATACTCCAGGCCTGTGCGGCCGCCGGTGTCTCGCCCGCGGACATCCAGTGCGTCGAGCTGCACGGGACCGGCACCAAGGTCGGTGACCCGCTGGAGGCCGCCGCCATCGGCCAGGCGCTCGGGGCCGCACGCCCGAGCGGCAAGCCCGTACGGGTCGGTTCCGTCAAGACGAACATCGGCCACTTGGAGGGGGCGGCCGGGATCCTCGGGTTGCTGAAGGTCGTCTCCTGCGTCAGCCACCGCGAGTTCGTCCCGAGCCTCAACCACGAGACGCAGAACCCGGGCATTCCCCTCGCCGACTGGAACCTCCGCGTGCAGGGAGAACACGAGGCGTGGCGGGGTGAGAACGGCCGGCTCGTCGCCGGCGTCTCCTCCTTCGGCCTGGGAGGCACGAACTGCCACGTGGTGGTCGCCGACGCGCCGCCCGAGCTGCGCGAGCGCGCGGCCACCCCGTCGGAGCCCCTGCCGGCGCTGTCGAGCACGGGCGCAGGCGCCCTCCCCTGGTTGGTGTCGGCCGGGAGCGAGGCGGCCCTGCGCGCACAGGCGGAACGGCTGGACGCCTATGCCGGGCAGCGCCCGGACACCGATGTCCACGCGGTCGGCCGCACGCTGGCGGCGGGGCGGGCGCAGCTCACCCATCGGGCCGTCGTCGTGGGCGAGGACGGAGCGAGCCTGCGGGCCGGACTCCAGGCTGTGGCGGCGGGCGCCGGCGCCGCGAGGACGGTCCGCGGCGTGGCCGGTGACGCGCACACCACCGCACGCGGGGACCGCGACACGCTGTCCGACACGAATGACGGAGTGGTGTTCGTCTTCCCCGGTCAGGGCGCGCAGTGGCCGGGCATGGCGGTGGGACTGCTCGGATCGTCCACGGTCTTCGCTGAGCGGATGGCGGCGTGCGAGGCGGCGCTGTCGCCGTACGTCGACTGGTCGCTGACCGAGGTGGTGCGGGACCTGGCCGAAACGAGCCGGCTCGACCGGGTCGACGTCGTGCAGCCGGTGCTGTGGGCGGTGATGGTGTCCCTGGCGGAGGTATGGCGCTCGGCGGGCGTCGAGCCTGCCGCGGTGATCGGGCACTCCCAGGGTGAGATCGCGGCGGCGGTGGTGGCCGGTGCCCTGCCGCTGTCGGACGGCGCGAGGGTGGTCGCACTGCGCAGCCAGGCGATCCGCCGGGGCCTTTCGGAGCGGGGCGGCATGGTCGCCGTGTCGATGGGCGCCGCAGCGGTCGGTGAGCTGATCACCGCATTCGGCGGGCGGCTGTCGGTCGGTGCGGTCAACGGCCCGTCGTCCACTGTCGTTTCCGGCGAGCCGCGAGCACTGGAGGAGTTGCTCGCCCACTGCGAGTCCGCAGGGATCCGGGCCCGCAGGGTGCCGGTGGACTACGCGTCGCACTGCGCCGAGGTGGAGGTCGTCCGCGACGAGGTACTGCGGGAACTGACCGGGATCGCTCCCGTGCGGGCGGCGGTTGCGTACTACTCGGCAGTGACCGGTGGATCGGTCTCCGGCCCAGAGCTGGACGCGGACTACTGGTACCGGAACCTGCGCGAGACGGTGCGGTTCGAGGAGAGCGTACGGGCCGCGGTCGCGGACGGGTTCACCCGCTTCGTCGAGGTGAGCGCCCATCCGGTCCTGGTGACGGGGCTGGAGGAAACCCTCGAAGCGGCCGGTGCCGGCGAACGGGGCCTGGTGCTCGGCACGCTGCGTCGCGGCGAGGGCGGCTGGGACCGGTTCCTTCTGTCGGCCGCCGAAGCCTGGACGCGCGGCGTCGACGTGGACTGGCCCGCCGTGCTGGGCCCCGGCCCGAAGGCGGACGACCTGCCGACCTACGCCTTCCAGCGCCGCAGCCACTGGCTGGACGCGGCGGCGCCGGCCTCCCGACCGGAGCAGGGCGCACAACCGCAGCCGGACGCACCGCGTGATCAGGTAGGGGAGCCGCAGGCACCCGCCGCGGACGCGACTCCGGAGCGGACGGCGGATCTCGTACGGGCCGAGACCGCCCTCGTCCTGGGCCACGCGTCCCCCCACGACATCGACATGGACCGTACGTTCAAGGCGCTCGGCTTCGACTCCGTGGCGGTGGTCGACCTGCGCAACCGGCTGAAGGCCGCGACCGGCGTCAACCTGACCACGACCGCCCTCTTCGACCACCCTTCTCCGTCCGCGATCGCCACGCACCTGCACCGTCAGCTGCTCGGAGCCGACGACACGGCGCCCCGGCAGCCGACTGCGCGTACCGCCGGCGCCGCCGAGGACGAGCCGATCGCGATCGTGTCGATGACCTGTCGTTTCCCCGGCGGCGTGCAGTCGCCCGAGGACCTGTGGGAGCTGGTGCTGGCGGAGCGGGACGTGATCGGGGACTTCCCGGTGAACCGCGGCTGGGACCTGGAGAAGCTGTACGACCCGCGGCTGGAGCGGCGCGGCACGAGCTACGTGCGGCGCGGTGGGTTCCTCCACGACGCCGTCGAGTTCGACCCGGACTTCTTCGGCATCTCCCCGCGTGAGGCGCTCGCGATGGACCCGCAGCAGCGGCTGCTGCTGGAGACGTCATGGGAAGCGCTGGAGCGAGCCGGTCTGGACCCGTCGTCGCTGCGCGGCACCCAGACGGGTGTGTTCTTCGGCGCGATGTTCCAGGACTACGGGCCCCAGCTGCAGGACGGTGCCGAGGGAGTCGACGGGCACCGGCTGACCGGAGGAACCACCAGCGTGGCCTCCGGCCGGGTGGCGTACACCCTCGGCCTGGAGGGGCCCGCGGTGACCGTGGACACGGCGTGCTCGTCGTCCCTCGTCGCGCTGCACTGGGCCGTACGGTCGCTGCGCTCGGGCGAGTGCTCCATGGCGCTGGCCGGCGGGGTGACGATCATGCCGACGCCGGGGATGTTCGTGGAGCTCAGCCGTCAGGGTGCGTTGTCGCCGGACGGGCGGTGCAAGGCGTTCTCGGCGGCGGCCGACGGCACCGGGTGGGCCGAGGGCGTCGGCGTGCTCCTGGTGGAGCGACTTGCGGACGCGCGGCGCAACGGGCACCAGGTACTGGCGGTGATCCGCGGCAGCGCGACCAACCAGGACGGCGCCAGCAACGGACTGACCGCGCCGCACGGCCCGTCGCAGCAGCGCGTCATCCGCGCCGCGCTGGCCGACGCGGGCCTCGCGCCCGATGAGATCGACGTGGTCGAGGCGCACGGCACGGGCACCAAGCTGGGCGATCCGATCGAGGCCCAGGCACTGCTGGCGACGTACGGACAGGGGCGGCCGGAGGACCGGCCGCTGCGCCTCGGGTCGCTGAAGTCGAACATCGGGCACACGCAGGCGGTCGCGGGCGCGGCCGGTGTGATCAAGATGGTGATGGCGATGCGGCACGGTGTGCTGCCGCGCACCCTGCACGCGGACGAGCCCTCGCCGCACATCGACTGGTCCGAGGGCGCGGTGGAACTGCTGACCCGGTCGGCGGAGTGGACGAAGGACGGCCGCCCGCGCCGGGCGGGCGTCTCGTCGTTCGGCATCAGCGGCACCAACGCGCACCTGATCCTCGAGGAGGCGCCCGCCGACGTCCGGTCGGCGCGTTCCGGTCCGGGCTCGGCCGACGAGAGCGGCGACACCGGCCTCGCGGTCACCGGCGCCGTGGTGCCGTGGCTGGTGTCGGGCGCCTCGGAGGAGGGGCTGCGGGCGCAGGCCGGGCGGCTTGCGGCCTGGGCACAGGCCGGTACGGAGGCCTCCCCGCTGGACGTGGGCTGGTCCCTCGCGGCGTCGCGAGCGGTGCTGGAGCACCGGGCCGTGGTACTGGCGTCCGACCCGGAGGGACACCTGCGCGGCCTGTCCGCGACGGCCGAAGGCCTGCCCGCTGCCGGTGTGGTCTCCGGCGCGGCGGACGTGCGGGGCCGGGTGGTGTTCGTCTTCCCCGGCCAGGGCTCTCAGTGGCAGGGCATGGCAGCCGAACTGCTGGACTCCTCGCCCGTGTTCGCCGCCCGGCTCGCCGAAGTGGACGCGGCGCTCGGGAAGTTCGTCGACTGGTCGGTGGAAGACGTACTGCGGCAGGCGCCGCAGGCTCCCTCGGCCGAGCGGATCGAGATCCTTCAGCCGGTGCTGTTCGCGGTCAACGTGTCGCTGGCCGCGATGTGGCAGGCGGCCGGCGTACGGCCGGCGGCGGTGGTGGGACACAGCCAGGGCGAGATCGCCGCCGCGCACGTGGCCGGCGCGCTGTCACTGGGGGACGCTGCCAAGCTGATCGTGCTGCGCAGCGCGCTGTTCGCCCGGGAGCTGGTCGGCAACGGCGCCGTCGCCTCGGTGGCGCTGCCGGCGGACGCGGTGCAGGAGCGGCTCGCCCCGTGGGAAGGCCGACTGGTGATCGCCGGGCGCAACGGCCCCCGGGCCGTGACCGTCGCCGGTGACCTGCCGGCGCTGGAGGAGTTCGTGGCCTCCTGCCAGGCGGAGAAGGTCCGGGCGCGAGTGGTCGGGTCGACGGTGGCCTCGCACTGCGCGCAGGTCGACCCGCTGCGCGAAGAGATCCTGGAGCTGTTCGCCGACATCGTCCCCGGTCAGGGCCGTGTGCCCTTCTACTCCACGGTCACCGGTACCGTCCGCGACGCGAGCGAGCTGACGGCGGAGTACTGGTTCGACAACGCCCGGCAGCCGGTGAACTTCGAGGCCACCGTGCGGTCCCTGCTGGCGGACGGATTCCGGTTCTTCATCGAGTCCAGCGCACATCCAGTGCTGACCACGGGAATGCAGGCGACGTTCGAGGACACGGAGACCGAAGCGGTGGCGATCGGTTCGCTGCGCCGTGACGAGGGCGGTCCGGCCCGGTTCCTGACCTCGCTGGCCGAGGGGTACGTCCGCGGACTGCCCGGCGTGGACTGGAAGGCGCTGTTCGCGGGGTCGGACGCGAAGCCGGCCGAACTGCCGACGTACGCCTTCCAGCGCCGGCGCTACTGGCTGGAGACCACCACCGCCGGAACCGGCGATCCGAGCCGCCTCGGGCTCGACGACGCCCAGCACCCGCTGCTGGGCGCGGCGGTGCGGACCGCGGCCGACGGCGACGTGCTGCTGACCGGCCGGCTGTCGTTGCAGACCCACTCCTGGCTCGCCGACCACGCCGCCCTGGGCAGCGTGCTGCTGCCGGGCACCGCGTTCGTGGAGCTGGTCCTGCGGGCGGGTGAGGCCGTGGACTGCGACCGGCTGGCCGAGCTCACGCTCGAAGCCCCGCTGATCCTGCCCGAGCGCGGCGGCGTTCAACTGCAGGTGGCGGTGGAGGCGCCGGACACCGGCGGGCGGACCCGGGTGGCCGTCTACTCACGGCCCGAGACGACGGACGACGACGGCACCGACGAGCAGTGGACCCGGCACGCAACCGGCCTGCTGGACAGGGCGGACGGGACGCCTTCCGGGGCTCTGACGCCCTGGCCGCCGCAGAACGCGGAACGCATCGACCTGGACTCCTTCTACGAGCGGGCCGGGGACATCGGCTACGGCTACGGGCCGGCCTTCGAGGGCCTGCGCGCCGCCTGGCGCGTCGGCGAGGAGATCTACGCCGAGGTGGCCCTCGCCGAGGAACAGGAGGCGGAGGCGTCCCGGTTCGGCATCCACCCCGCCCTTCTGGACGCCACGCTGCACCCCGTCCTGCTGAACGCGCTCGACGAGCGTGACGGTCAGGTCACACCTCCCGTGCGGCTGCCCTTCGCCTGGACCGGCATCACCCTGCACGCGGTCGGAGCCACGTCCGTACGGGTACGGGTCGCCCCCGTCGGCCCGGACGCGGTCTCCCTGACCATCGCCGACGCCTCGGGCGCGCCGGTGGCCTCGGTGGAATCACTGACCCTGCGCCCCGTGTCGGCGCAGCAGCTCACCGCCGCCGCGGACACCACCCACAACGCGCTGTTCCGCACGCAGTGGACCGCGTTGCCCGTGGCGGACGGTGCCGTGGACATCAGTGGCTGGGCGCTGCTCGGCGCGCCGGAGAGCGGGCTGTTCGACGCTGCCCGGCACGCCCGCGACCTGGAATCGCTGTTCGCCGACGACGCACCGCACGTCGTGGTGGCCATGCCCTGCGACACGTCGGCGGACGGCGGCCTCGCGGCGGCCGCCCGCGAGGCGACGACCGAGGCGCTGGCACTGGCACGCGCCTGGCTGGCCGACGACCGAGCCGCAGACTCCCGTCTCGTCGTCGTGACGCGGGGGGCCGTGTCGACCCGCAGCGGCGAGGACGTCGTGGATCTAGCACATGCGCCGGTGTGGGGTCTGCTGCGGTCGGCGCAGTCGGAGAATCCCGGCCGGTTCGTCCTGGTGGACGTCGACGGTCTTGAGGAGTCCCGCGAGGCTCTCGCCGCAGCGGTGGCGGCGGCAGTGGCGGCGCAGGAGCCGCACGTGGCCGTGCGCCAGGGGAAGGCCCTCGTACCCCGCTTGACGCGGGCCGCCGCCCCGACGCCGACAGAGGCCGCCGGACCGCTGGACACGACGGGCACGGTGCTGATCACCGGTGGCACCGGATCCCTCGGGGGCCTGCTGGCCCGGCACCTGGTCACCGAGCACGGCGTACGGCACCTGGTACTCGCCAGCCGCCGCGGCCCGGACGCGTCAGGCGCGGCGGAGCTGAAGGCCGAGCTCATCGAGCGGGGTGCGGCGCACGTGGAGATCGCCGCGTGCGACGCCGCCGACCGCGACGCGCTGGCCACCCTCCTGGCCGGCATTCCGGCCGACCGGCCGCTGACCGGTGTGGTGCACGCCGCCGGGATTCTGGACGACGGCCTCGTGGCGTCCCTGACGCCCGAGCAGACGGAACGGGTGCTGCGACCCAAGGTCGACGCGGCGGTCAACCTGCACGAGCTGACGCGCGGCCTGGACCTGTCGGCGTTCATCCTGTTCTCCTCGATCGCGGGCACCTTCGGCAACCCCGGCCAGGGCAACTACGCCGCGGCCAACGCCTTCCTGGACGCCCTCGCCCAGCACCGCCACGCGCAGGGCCTGCGCGCCCACTCCCTCGCCTGGGGTCTGTGGGCCCAGTCCAGCGACATGCTGGGCCACCTCGCACAGGACGACCTGTCCTGGATGAAGCGCGCGGGCATCCAGCCCCTGCCGTCCGCCCTGGGCCTGGCCCTGCTGGACGTGGCGACCAGGCTCGACGACGCGCACCTGGTGCCCGTACGCCTGGAGATGGCCACCCTCCGGCACGAAGCCACCTCCGGCATGCTGCGGCCCCTCTTCCGCAACCTGGTACGGACGGTGGCCCGCAAGGCGGCCGCCACCGCCGACGCCTCCGGCGGCAGCGGTCTGGCCCAGCGCCTGTCCGCCCTGAGCCAGGACGAGCAGAGCCGGGTGCTTCTTGACCTGGTCCGCGCACAGGTGGCGACCGTCCTGGGGCACGCCACCGCGGAGACGATCGCCGCCGGCCGCCCGTTCAAGGAGCTCGGCTTCGATTCGCTCACCGCGGTCGAGCTGCGCAACCGCCTGAACGCCGCAACCGGGCAGCGCCTGCCGGCCACGCTGGTCTTCGACCACCCCACCCCCGGGCAACTCACGGAACACCTGCGCACGGAACTCCTGGGAACGGGGTCGGCGCCCGCGACAGGGGCAACCCCCGCGGTGCCGGGCGGTGTGGCGGACGAGCCGATCGCGATCGTGGGCATGGCCTGCCGGTATCCGGGCGGCGTGAGCTCGCCGGAGGACCTGTGGCGGCTGGTGGAGTCGGGCGGGGACGCGGTGTCGTTCCTCCCGACCGACCGCGGCTGGGACGAGGACCTGTACGACCCGGACCCGGACGCGACCGGCAAGAGCTATGCCCGCCAGGGCGGATTCCTCTACGACGCAGGCGAGTTCGACCCGGCGTTCTTCGGGATCTCGCCGCGTGAGGCGCTGGCCATGGACCCGCAGCAGCGGCTGCTCCTGGAGACGTCGTGGGAGGTGTTCGAGCGGGCGGGAATCGACCCCAGCACGCTGAAGGGCAGCTCGACAGGCGTGTTCACCGGCGTGATGCACCACGACTACGGCAGCAACTCCGAAACGCCCGAAGGTCTGGAGGGCTACGCCGTCACCAGCACCCAGGGCAGCGTCGCCTCCGGCCGCATCGCCTACACCTTCGGCCTGGAAGGGCCTGCGGTCACCGTCGACACCGCCTGCTCCTCCTCACTGGTCGCCCTGCACCTGGCGGCGCAGGCACTGCGGTCCGGCGAGTGCTCGCTCGCCCTCGCGGGCGGCGTGACGGTGATGGCCACCCCGTGGGTCTTCGTGGAGTTCAGCAGGCAGCGGGGCATGGCGCCCGATGGCCGGTGCAAGGCGTTCTCGGCGTCGGCGGATGGCGCCGGCTGGTCCGAGGGCGCGGGCGTACTCCTGGTGGAGCGCCTCTCGGACGCCCGCCGCAACGGACACCGGGTGCTCGCGGTCCTGCGCGGCAGCGCCGTCAACCAGGACGGGGCGAGCAACGGCCTCACCGCGCCCAACGGCCCCTCGCAGCAACGGGTGATCCGCCAGGCGCTGGCCAATGCCGGACTGTCGGCGGCCGACGTGGACGCGGTGGAGGCGCACGGCACGGGCACCACGCTGGGCGACCCGATCGAAGCGCAGGCGCTGCTCGCCACCTACGGCCAGGACCGGCCCGCCGACCGGCCCCTGCGGCTGGGGTCCATCAAGTCGAACATCGGTCACGCACAGGCCGCCGCGGGCGTGGCGGGCGTGATCAAGATGGTGCAGGCCATGCGGCACGGCCTGCTGCCGCAGACCCTGCACGTGGACGAGCCTTCGCCGCACGTGGACTGGACCGCGGGCGCGGTGGAGCTGCTGACCGAACCGGCGCAGTGGGCGGCGGACGGTCGCCCGCGCCGGGCGGGTGTGTCGTCATTCGGCATCAGCGGCACGAACGCGCACGTCATCCTCGAGGAGGCCCGGCCCGAGCCTGGGCCCGAGCCCCTCGCCGGGACCGGCGACAACCCGCCCTCCACGGCCGTGGTGCCCTGGCCGGTGTCCGGCCGGTCCGAGGCCGCCCTGCGGGCTCAGGCCGAGCGGCTTTCCGCCTTCGTGGAAGCCGCCACCGAGCCGACCGTGCCCGACGTCGCCTACTCCCTGGCCTCGACCCGGGCGGCGCTTGAGCATCGTGGCGTCGTACTGGCCTCGGACCGTGCGTCCGCCCTGGCGGGTCTGACCGCCCTGGCGGACGGCGTTCCCGCCGCCGGTACGGTCACCGGCAGGGCGTCCGAAGACCCGGGCCGGGTCGCGTTCGTCTTCCCCGGTCAGGGCTCACAGTGGCGGGGTATGGCGGCGGGGCTGCTCGCATCCTCGCCGGTGTTCGCCGCACGCCTCTCGGAGTGCGACGAGGCGTTGAGGCCGCACGTCGGCTGGTCGGTCACGGACGTGGTCCGGGCCGGGGCGGGCGACGCTGACCACGACCCGTCGCCGGACCGTGCTCCGTCGCTGGACGACGCGGTGGTCGTGCAGTGCGCCCTGTGGGCCGTCATGGTCTCGCTGGCAGCAGTCTGGCAGTCGGTGGGCGTGCGGCCTGACGCCGTCATCGGTCACAGTCAGGGCGAGATCGCCGCCGCGGCCGTGTCCGGTGCGCTGTCCCTCGACGACGCGGCGAAGGTCGTGTCACTGCGGGCCCGGGCGATCGCCGAGCACCTGTCAGGCCGGGGCGGCATGGTGTCCGTACCCCTGCCCGCCGACCAGGTCCGCGAGCGCCTGGCCCGGTGGGGCCGGCGGATCTCGGTCGCCTCCGTCAACGGGCCCTCCTCCACGGTCGTCTCGGGCGATCCGGAGGCCCTGGACGAACTGCTGGCCGACTGCGCGGACGACGGGGTGCGCGCCAAGCGGATCCCGGTGGACTACGCCTCCCACTCCGCCCAGGTGGAGTCCATTCGCGAGCAGGTGGTCAGCGCGCTCGAGGGGATCGAGCCGCGTAGCGGCGAGATCCCGTTCTACTCGACCGTGACCGGTGGGGTGTTCGACACGTCGGGCGTGGACGCGGAGTACTGGTACGCGAGCCTGCGGCAGGAAGTGAGGTTCGACGAGACGGTACGGGCCCTGCAGGCGGAGGGTTTCGGTGTCTTCGTCGAATGCAGCGCGCACCCGGTGCTGACCGTCGGGCTCCAGGAGACCTTCGAGGACACCGGCACGCACGCCCTCGCACTCGGCACCCTGCGCCGCGACGAAGGCGGCTGGGAGCGGTTCCTGACCTCCCTCGCCGAAGGGTACGTACAGGGCCTGGACGTGGACTGGGAAGCGGTTTTCGCCGGCACGGGCGCCCAGCGTGTCGACCTGCCGACGTATGCGTTCCAGCGGGAGCGTTTCTGGCTGGATGTTCCGTCGCGTTCGGGTGATGTGGTGGGTCTGGGTTTGGTGGCGGCTGGTCATCCGTTGCTGGGTGCGGTGGTGTCGTTGCCGGATGAGCGGGGTGTGGTGTGGACGGGGCGGTTGTCTCTGGGTGAGCAGTCGTGGCTGGCTGATCATGCGGTGTTGGGTTCGGTGGTGGTGCCGGGTGCGGTGTTGGTGGAGTTGGTGTTGTCCGCTGGTGGGCGGGTGGGGTGTGGTCGTTTGGAGGAGTTGACGCTTCAGCAGCCGTTGGTGTTGGGGGCGGTTGGTGGGGTGCGGTTGCAGGTGGCTGTGTCGGGGGTGGATGGGGCCGGGCGGTGTGCGGTGACGGTGCATTCGTGTCCGGATGGTGGCGGGGATGTGGTGGGTGGTGAGGTGTGGACGCTGCATGCCAGTGGGACTTTGGCGGGTGTCGGTACTGAGCCGGGTGCGGGGGATCTGGATGTGGATCTCGGTGTGTGGCCGCCGCGGGGTGCTGTGTCGGTGGGTGTGGGTGATCTGTATGACCGGCTGGCTGATTGCGGGTATGGGTATGGGCCTGTGTTCCAGGGGGTGCGGGCTGCTTGGCGGCGTGGTGAGGAGGTGTTCGCCGAGGTTGTTGTGCCGGAGTCGGTGAGTGGGGTGGGGTCGGCGGGTTTCGTTGTTCATCCGGCTCTTTTGGATGCTGCTCTTCATATGTCGATTGATGTGTCGGCTGATGAGGTGCGGTTGCCGTTCGTGTGGTCGGGTGTCGAGCTGTCCGGCGCGGGTGCGGGTGTGGGTGGGTCGGTGGTGCGGGTTGCTGTGGTGCCGTCGGCTGCTGGTGGTGTGTCGTTGCGGGTGGTGGACGGGTCGGGTGTGCCGGTGTTGTCGGTGGGCCGGCTGGTGACGCGTCCGGTGGCGCGGGAGCAGTTGCGGGCTGCTGATGGCGGACTGCGGGACGCACTGTTCGGTGTGGAGTGGACTCCGTTCCCGGTCTCGGTCTCGGCGCAGCTCCCGTCGGAGTGGGGCGTATGGGGTTCGGAGGATGGCTCCGGGCAGGTTTCCCCTCTGGTGACGTGGGAGCACAGCGGCGACGCGGAGGAAACCGCGTCGGCAGCGACAGCCCGAGCGCTGGGTGTGGTGCGGCAGTTCCTGGCCGATGAGCGGTTCGTGGGCTCGCGGTTGGTGGTGGTGACGCGGGGGGCCGTGGCCGTGGGGCCCGGTGAGGGTGTGCGGGATCTGGCGGCGGCGCCGGTGTGGGGGCTGGTGCGGTCCGCTCAGGTGGAGCATCCGGACCGGCTGGTGCTGGTCGACGTCGAGCCTGAGCTGTCCTCGGACGCGGAAAGGGCGGCGCTGCGCACGGCGTTGGGTACGGGCGAGCCGCAGGTCGCGGTCCGAGGCGGCCAGGCTTCGGTACCCCGCCTCGCGCGGGTGTCAGCGCCCCCGGAGAGCACGACCCGGGCGGCCTTCGGTTCTCGGGGCTCGGTGTTGGTGACCGGCGGCACGGGTGGTCTGGGCGCGTTGGTGGCCCGGCACCTGGCGTCCGAGTACGGCGTACGGGATCTGCTGCTGGTGTCCCGACGGGGCGATGCGGCTGACGGGGTCAGCGAACTCATAGCGGAATTGCAGCAGTTGGCCGTTCGCGTGCGGGTGGAGGCGTGTGATGTGGGGGATCGTGATGCCCTCGCCGCGCTGCTGGCGTCCATCCCGGCCGACCGTCCGCTCACCGGTGTGGTTCACAGCGCCGCCGTACTCGATGACGGTGTGATCGAGTCGGTGGACGCGGAGCGCCTGGACGCTGTGTTCCGCCCCAAGGCGGAAGCAGCCCGGCACCTGCACGAGCTGACGGAAGGGCTGGACCTTTCGGCGTTCGTCCTGTTCTCGTCCTTTGCCGGGGCCGTGGGGAGTGCGGGGCAGGCGAGCTACGCCGCCGCCAACACCTACCTGGACGCCCTGGCGCACGAGCGCCGTGCGCGAGGTCTCTCCGCGGTGTCGTTGGCGTGGGGTTGGTGGGGTTCCGACGGCGGGCTGACGGGTGGCCTGTCCACGGTCGACCGGGGCCGGCTGTCGGCCCTGGGGCTGACTGCCATGTCCGCCGAGGAGGGGCTCGCGCTGTTCGACGCGGCCGTGGCCCAGGACCGGGCCCTGTGTGTGCCGGCTCGTCTGGATCTGGCGGGGTTGCAGCGGCGCGACGCGGAGGCTGTGCCGTCGGTGCTGCGGTCGCTGGTACGAGGTGGGGTGCGGCGCGCTCGGGCCGAGGATGCGAGCGCCGACTCGGGGCTCGCGGCCCGCGTCGCGGGCCTGGCCGAAGGCGAGCGCCGACGGGTGATCCTCGATGTGGTCCGGGGCCATGTGAGTGGGGTGCTGGGTTACGGACCGGGCCAACTGGTGGGAGTGGACATCCCGTTCAAGGGGCTGGGCTTCGACTCACTGATGGCGGTCGAACTGCGCAACCGCCTCAACCGGGCCACCGGACTGCGACTCCCGGCCACCCTCGTCTTCGACTACCCCACGGTCCAGGAGCTGGCTGAGCACTTGGACACCTCATTGGATGCGGGAGACGGCCCCGGGATCGAGCCGATTCTCGCGGACCTCGGGAAGATCGAGCACCTGCTGACCGGGCCGGCTCTCGGTGGCGAGGCTCGGCAGCGCATCGTGGACCGGCTCACGAGCCTGCTGGCTCTCTCCGGGCCACGCGAGGACACCGTAGGACCCCTCGCACCGTCGGACCCGGACGACGGCACCGGCTTCGTCGATCAACTGGAAGCCGCGACGACGGACGAAATCCTCGACGTCATCGAAAAAGAATTCGGCACCTTCTGAACCAGCCCCGGCCCATCCTGAACGCCTTTGCGGAGTGACCTCACATGAGTGATGAGAAGAACCTGCTGGACAAGCTGAAGTGGGTCGCGCGGGAGCTGCACCAGACTCGTCAGCAGCTCCAGAGCGCTGAGCAGCGTCATCGCGAGCCGATCGCGATCGTGGGCATGGCCTGCCGGTATCCGGGCGGCGTGAGCTCGCCCGAGGACCTGTGGCGGCTGGTGGCCCAGAACGGCGACGCCGTGTCGGACTTCCCCGAGGACCGGGGCTGGGACACCGACTCGCTGTTCGACCCGGACCCTGAGCGGCCGGGCAAGAGCGCGACCCGCAAGGGCGGATTCCTCTACGACGCCGCTGAGTTCGACCCGGGTTTCTTCGGCATTTCGCCGCGTGAGGCGCTGGCGATGGACCCGCAACAGCGCCTGCTGCTCGAAACCTCCTGGGATGCGGTCGAGCGCGCCGGGATCGACATGGCCACGTTGAAGGGCAGCCGTACGGGCGTCTACGCAGGCGTGATGTACCACGACTACGCCGCAGGTCTGGAGACCGTACCGGGCGAGATCGAGGGGTACTACGGCACCGGCACGGCGGCCAGCGTCGTATCCGGCCGGGTTCCGTACACCTTCGGCTTCACGGGCCCGGCGATCACGGTCGACACCGCCTGCTCATCGTCCCTCGTCGCCCTGCACCTGGCGGTGCAGGCGCTGCGCAGGGACGAATGCTCCCTGGCGCTGGCCGGCGGCGTGACGGTCATGTCCAGCCCGGTGATGTTCGCGGAGTTCAGTCGTCAGGGTGGTCTGTCGGTCGATGGCCGGTGCAAGGCGTTCGGCGCCGGCGCGGATGGCACGGGCTGGTCCGAAGGTGTCGGAGTACTGGTCCTTGAGCGCCTGTCGGACGCGCGGCGCAACGGGCATCGGGTGCTGGCGGTGGTGCGGGGCAGTGCGGTCAATCAGGACGGGGCGAGCAACGGGCTGACCGCCCCGAGCGGTCCGGCGCAGGAGCGGGTGATCCGCCAGGCACTGGCCGATGCGGGCGTATCGGCCGACGGGGTCGACGTGGTGGAGGCGCACGGTACGGGTACCAAGCTCGGGGACCCGATCGAGGCGCAGGCGTTGCTTGCCACCTATGGGAAGGACCGGTCAGCGGAACGGCCTCTCTGGCTCGGGTCGTTGAAGTCGAACCTGGGGCACGCCCAGGCCGCAGCGGGTGTCGGCGGCGTGGTCAAGATGGTGATGGCGATGCGGCACGGTGTGCTGCCGCGGACTTTGCATGCGCAGGAGCCGACGCCGTTGGTGGACTGGTCGGCGGGTGGGGTGGAGTTGCTGGCCGAGGCGCGTCCGTGGCCGGAGGCCGGTCGTCCGCGCCGGGCGGGTGTGTCGTCCTTTGGCATCAGTGGTACGAACGCGCACGTGATTCTTGAGCAGGCTCCCGAGGAGGAGGGCCCGGTCGAGGACGCTCCGGTCGAGGGTGCCTCCCGGGACAGTGGTCTGGTGCCGTGGTTGGTGTCGGGTCGGACGCGGGAGGCGTTGGCGGCGCAGGCGGGGCGGTTGCGTGAGTTCGCGGCCGGCGGGGAGTCGTTGGATGTGCGGGCGGTGGGGCGGGGGCTGGCGGTGGGCCGGTCGGTGTTCGAGCACCGGGCCGTGGTCTTCGGTGAGGACATCGAGGCGTTGCTTGCGGGGCTTGATGGTCTTGTGAGTGGTGAGGGTGTTTCGGGGCTGGTGCGTGGGGTGGCTGAGGGGCCTGCGCGTATGGCGGTGATGTTCACCGGTCAGGGCAGTCAGCGGGTGGGGATGGGGCGTGAGTTGTATGAGGCGTTCCCTGTCTTCGCGGAGGCGTTGGATGAGATGTTCGGGCTCTTTGAGGAGGAGCTCGGGGGGTCGTTGCGGGATGTGGTGTTCGGTGAGGGTGGTGCGGCGGCGGGGTTGCTGGATCGCACGGTGTTCGCTCAGGCGGGGATTTTCGCTGTTGAGGTGGCGTTGTTCCGGCTGGTGTCGTCGTGGGGGGTTCGGCCTGATTTCTTGATCGGGCATTCGGTGGGGGAGATCGCGGCGGCGCATGTGGCGGGTGTGATGTCGCTGGGTGATGCGGTGCGGTTGGTGGGGGCGCGGGGCCGGCTGATGCAGGCGCTTCGCTGTGATGGTCGTATGGCGGCGGTGGAGGGCTCCGAGGCGGAGGTCCGGGCCGGGCTCGCCGAGGCCGGGTGTGGTGGGCGTTTGGAGATCGCGGCGGTCAACAGTGCGTCGTCGGTGGTGGTGTCCGGTGACGGGGATGCCGTGGATGAGTTCGTGGCCGAGTGGAAGGGGCGGGGGCGTCGGGCCAGGCGGCTGACGGTCAGCCATGCGTTCCATTCGGCTCATATGGACGGGATGTTGGAGGAGTTCCGGGCTGTCGCGGAGGGGATCGAGTACCGCTCCGCCGCTGTTCCCGTGGTCTCGAACGTGTCCGGTGGGTTGGCTGGGGAGGGTGAGCTCTGCTCGGCGGAGTACTGGGTGCGGCATGTGCGGGAGCCGGTCCGTTTTATGGACGGTGTCCGGTTCCTGGAGGCGCAGGGTGTGACGGCGTTCTTGGAGCTGGGTCCCGATGGTGTGCTTTCGGCGCTGGGGCCGGACTGCCTGGTGGACGGCGGGGAGCGTGCGCCGGTGTTCGTGGCGGGGCTGCGGGGCGAGGGTGTGCCGGAGCCTCGTGCGTTGTTGGGTGCTGTCGCTCAGGCGTACACGCAGGGGATGGGGGTCGACTGGTCGGCGGTGCTGGGTGCCGGTCCGGTCGCCCGTGACCTGCCGACGTATGCGTTCCAGCGGGAGCGTTTCTGGCTGGATGTTCCGTCGCGTTCGGGTGATGTGGTGGGTCTGGGTCTGGTGGCGGCTGGTCATCCGTTGCTGGGTGCGGTGGTGTCGTTGCCGGATGAGCGGGGTGTGGTGTGGACGGGGCGGTTGTCTCTGGGTGAGCAGTCGTGGCTGGCTGATCATGCGGTGTTGGGTTCGGTGGTGGTGCCGGGTGCGGTGTTGGTGGAGTTGGTGTTGTCCGCTGGTGGGCGGGTGGGGTGTGGTCGTTTGGAGGAGTTGACGCTTCAGCAGCCGTTGGTGTTGGGGGCGGTTGGTGGGGTGCGGTTGCAGGTGGCTGTGTCGGGGGTGGATGGGGCCGGGCGGTGTGCGGTGACGGTGCATTCGTGTCCGGATGGTGGCGGGGATGTGGTGGGTGGTGAGGTGTGGACGCTGCATGCCAGTGGGACTTTGGCGGGCGTGGGCACTGAGCCGGGTGCGGGGGATCTGGATGTGGATCTCGGTGTGTGGCCGCCGCGGGGTGCTGTGTCGGTGGGTGTGGGTGATCTGTATGACCGGCTGGCTGATTGCGGGTATGGGTATGGGCCTGTGTTCCAGGGGGTGCGGGCTGCTTGGCGGCGTGGTGAGGAGGTGTTCGCCGAGGTTGTTGTGCCGGAGTCGGTGAGTGGGGTGGGGTCGGCGGGTTTCGCTGTTCATCCGGCTCTTTTGGATGCTGCTCTGCACATGTCGATTGATGTGTCGGCTGATGAGGTGCGGTTGCCGTTCGTGTGGTCGGGTGTCGAGCTGTCCGGCGCGGGTGCGGGTGTGGGTGGGTCGGTGGTGCGGGTTGCTGTGGTGCCGTCGGCTGTTGGTGGTGTGTCGTTGCGGGTGGTGGACGGGTCGGGTGTGCCGGTGTTGTCGGTGGGCCGGCTGGTGACGCGTCCGGTGGCGCGGGAGCAGTTGCGGGCTGCTGATGGCGGACTGCGGGACGCACTGTTCGGTGTGGAGTGGACTCCGTTCCCGGTCTCGGTCTCGGCACAGCCCCCGTCGGAGTGGGGCGTATGGGGTTCGGTCGATGATTCGGCACCGGTCCCTTCGTCGGTGGTGTGGGCCCACAGCGGTGATGTGTCGGAGAGCCTGTCGGAGGTCACGTCGCGGGCACTGCGGACCGTGCAGGAGTTCCTGGCCGATGAGCGGTTCGTGGGCTCGCGGTTGGTGGTGGTGACGCGGGGGGCCGTGGCCGTGGGGCCCGGTGAGGGTGTGCGGGATCTGGCGGCGGCGCCGGTGTGGGGGCTGGTGCGGTCCGCTCAGGTGGAGCATCCGGACCGGCTGGTGCTGGTCGACGTCGAGCCTGAACTGTCCTCGGACGCGGAAAGGGCGGCGCTGCGTACGGCGTTGGGTACGGGCGAGCCGCAGGTCGCGGTCCGAGGCGGCCAGGCTTCGGTACCCCGCCTTGCGCGTCTCGCTGCGCATCGAGATGACGAAGGGCGGACGCCGTTCGGTGCCATGGGCACGGTGTTGGTGACCGGTGGTACAGGCGGGTTGGGCGCGTTGGTGGCCCGGCACCTGGCGTCCGAGCACGGGGTACGGGATCTGCTGCTGGTGTCACGACGGGGCCGTGCGGCCGAGGGCGTGGACGATCTGGTTCTGACCCTTTCGGGGTTGGGCGTCCGGGTACGAGTGGAGGCCTGCGACGTCGGTGATCGTGACGCCCTCGCCCGCCTGCTCGCCTCGATCCCGGACGACCGTCCGCTCACCGGGCTCGTCCACTGCGCGGGCGTCGTCGAGGACGGAATCGTCGACACGGTGACCCCTGCCCAGCTGGCCGGCGTTTTGCGGCCGAAGGCCGAGGCGGCCCTGCATCTGCACGAGCTGACGGCCGGCCTCGACCTCTCGGCGTTCGTCCTGTTCTCGTCCTTTGCCGGAGTGCTGGGAACGGCGGGGCAGGCGAACTACGCCGCCGCCAACGCCTACCTGGACGCCCTGGCGCACGAACGTCGTGCACAGGGGCTGTCGGCGGTTTCCGCGGCCTGGGGCCTGTGGGAGGAGGACCGCGGCATGGGCGGCCAGGTGACCGAGGTCGACATGGCCCGGATCAGGCGCCTGGGCGCTGTGCCGATGCCGACGGAGGAGGGGCTCGCGCTGTTCGACGCGGTCGTGGCCCAGGACGGGGCCCTGTGTGTGCCGGCTCGTCTGGATCTGGCGGGGTTGCAGCGGCGCGACGCGGAGGCTGTGCCGTCGGTGCTGCGGTCGCTGGTGCGAGGTGGGGTGCGGCGCGCTCGCGTCGAGGATGCGAGCCCTGACTCGGGGCTCGCGGCCCGCGTCGCGGGCCTGGCCGAAGGCGAACGCCGACGGGTGATCCTGGATGCGGTCCGGGGTTTCGCGAGTGGGGTACTGGGCCATGCCCCTGGGCAACTGGTGGGACCGGACACGCCGTTCAAGGGGCTGGGCTTCGACTCGCTCATGGCGGTCGAACTGCGCAACCGCCTCAATGGGGCGACGGGTCTTCGACTCCCGGCCTCCCTCGTCTTCGACTACCCCACTCCCCGACGCATTGCCGAGTACCTGACGCGGGAACTCGCCGGCCAGGCCGAGGAACATCCGGCCGTCGCCGCGGCGGTGGTGTCGTCGGGAGCCTCCGACGATCCCATTGTGATCGTGGGCATGGCCTGCCGGTATCCGGGCGGCGTGCGAACCCCGGACGACCTGTGGCAGTTGGTCTTCGACGGGCGGGACTCCATCGGTCCGTTCCCCGACGACCGCGGCTGGAATGCCCGGGACGTCTTCGACCCGGACACGCAGGCTGCGGGGAAGCCGTATGCGGCCGAAGGCGGTTTCCTTTACGACGCGGCCGAGTTCGACCCGGGTTTCTTCGGCATTTCGCCGCGTGAGGCGCTGGCGATGGACCCGCAACAGCGCCTGCTGCTTGAAACCTCGTGGGAGGCGGTCGAACACGCGGGTATCGACCCGAAGTCGCTCCTGGGCACCGACACCGGCGTGTTCACCGGTGTCATGTACCACGACTACGCATCGAGGCTGCCGGACATCCCGCAGGGGCTGGAAGGCTTCCTGGGGTTCGGCTCTGCCGGGAGTGTGGCCTCTGGCCGCCTGTCGTACTCCCTCGGCCTTTCGGGTCCCGCGATGACGCTCGACACGGCGTGTTCGTCGTCGCTGGTGGCGATGCACCTGGCGGCGGACTCGCTGCGGCGCGGCGAGAGCTCCCTCGCCCTGGCCGGTGGCGTGACCGTGATGGCGACACCCGGAGCGTTCGCGGAGTTCAGTCGCCAGGGTGGTCTGTCGGTCGATGGCCGGTGCAAGGCGTTCGGGGCCGGGGCGGATGGCACGGGCTGGTCCGAGGGCGCTGGTGTCCTGGTTCTTGAGCGGTTGTCGGACGCGCGGCGCAATGGGCATCGGGTGCTGGCGGTGGTGCGGGGCAGTGCGGTCAATCAGGACGGGGCGAGTAACGGGCTGACCGCCCCGAGCGGTCCGGCGCAGGAGCGGGTGATCCGCCAGGCGTTGGCGAATGCCGGACTGTCGGCGGCTGATGTGGACGCGGTGGAGGCGCACGGTACGGGTACCAAGCTCGGGGACCCGATCGAGGCGCAGGCCCTTTTGGCCACCTATGGGAAGGAGCGGCCGGAGGATCGGCCTTTGTGGCTGGGGTCGTTGAAGTCGAACCTCGGTCACACGCAGACGGCCGCCGGTGTGGGTGGGGTCATCAAGATGGTGATGGCGATGCGACACGGTGTGCTGCCGCGGACTTTGCATGTCCAGGAGCCGACGCCGTTGGTGGACTGGTCGGCGGGTGGGGTGGAGTTGCTGGCCGAGGCGCGTCCGTGGCCCGAGGCAGATCGTCCACGCCGGGCGGGTGTGTCGTCCTTCGGGATCAGTGGCACCAACGCGCACGTGATTCTTGAGCAGGCCCCTGAGGAGGGTGGCCTGGTTGAGGAGTCGGCTTCGGGTGCTTTGGTGCCGTGGTTGGTGTCGGGTCGGACGCGGGAGGCGTTGGCGGCGCAGGCGGGGCGGTTGCGTGAGTTCGCGGCCGGCGGGGAGTCGTTGGATGTGCGGGCGGTGGGGCGGGGGCTGGCGGTGGGCCGGTCGGTGTTCGAGCACCGGGCCGTGGTCTTCGGTGAGGACATCGAGGCGTTGCTTGCGGGGCTTGATGGTCTTGTGAGTGGTGAGGGTGTTTCGGGGCTGGTGCGTGGGGTGGCTGAGGGGCCCGCGCGTATGGCGGTGATGTTCACCGGTCAGGGCAGTCAGCGGGTGGGGATGGGGCGTGAGTTGTATGAGGCGTTCCCTGTCTTCGCGGAGGCGTTGGATGAGATGTTCGGGCTCTTTGGGGAGGAGCTCGGGGGGTCGTTGCGGGATGTGGTGTTCGGTGAGGGTGGTGCGGCGGCGGGGTTGCTGGATCGGACGGTGTTCGCTCAGGCGGGGATTTTCGCTGTTGAGGTGGCGTTGTTCCGGCTGGTGTCGTCGTGGGGGGTTCGGCCTGATTTCCTGATCGGGCATTCGGTGGGGGAGATCGCGGCGGCGCATGTGGCGGGTGTGATGTCGCTGGGTGATGCGGTGCGGTTGGTGGGGGCGCGGGGCCGGCTGATGCAGGCGCTTCGTTGCGATGGTGGTATGGCGGCGGTGGAGGGCTCCGAGGCGGAGGTCCGGGCCGGGCTCGCCGAGGCCGGGTGTGGTGGGCGTTTGGAGGTCGCGGCGGTCAACAGTGCGTCGTCGGTGGTGGTGTCCGGTGACGGGGATGCCGTGGATGAGTTCGTGGCCGAGTGGAAGGGGCGGGGGCGTCGGGCCAAGCGGCTGACGGTCAGCCATGCGTTCCATTCGGCTCATATGGACGGGATGTTGGAGGAGTTCCGGGCTGTCGCGGAGGGGATCGAGTACCGCTCCGCCGCTGTTCCCGTGGTCTCGAATGTATCCGGTGGGTTGGCTGGGGAGGGTGAGCTCTGCTCGGCGGAGTACTGGGTGCGGCATGTGCGGGAGCCGGTCCGTTTTATGGACGGTGTCCGGTTCCTGGAGGCGCAGGGTGTGACGGCGTTCTTGGAGCTGGGTCCCGATGGTGTGCTTTCGGCGCTGGGGCCGGACTGCCTGGTGGGCGACGGGGAGCGTGCGCCGGTGTTCGTGGCGGGGCTGCGGGGCGAGGGTGTGCCGGAGCCTCGTGCGTTGTTGGGTGCTGTCGCTCAGGCGTACACGCAGGGGATGGGGGTCGACTGGTCGGCGGTGCTGGGTGCCGGTCCGGTCGCCCGTGACCTGCCGACGTATGCGTTCCAGCGGGAGCGTTTCTGGCTGGATGTTCCGTCGCGTTCGGGTGATGCGGCGGGACTGGGTCTGATGGCGGCTGGTCATCCCTTGCTGGGTGCGGTGGTGTCACTGCCCCAGGGGCGAGGCGTGCTGTGGACCGGCCGCCTGTCCCTGGCCGAACAGCCGTGGCTGGCCGACCACACGATGTTCGGCCGGGTCGTCCTGCCCGGGTCGGTACTCGTCGAACTCGCCCTCCAGGCAGGCGATCACCTGGGCTGCGCCCATCTCGAAGGGCTGACCTACCACCAGCTGCTCGTGCTACCGGACGAAGCCGGCACCGCCGACCTCGCCGCCGCCGCTGCCGCCGCTGTGTCCATCCAGGTGCTCGTGTCGGAGTCGGACGAGGAAGGCCGTAGGACGGTGGAGGTGTTCGCCCGGCCCAACGGCGCGACGGAGGACACCGCGTGGACGCTGCACGCGTCCGGCGCGCTCACCCACGACGGGGCCGAGGCACACGCCGAGGGCGCCTTCGAGGGCGTCCAGCCGGACGTATGGCCGCCCGCCGATGCCTCCCCGCTGCCGGTGGAGGACCTGTACGAACGGATGGCGCAGGCCGAGACCGGTCTCGGCCCTGCGTTCCGGGGGATACGGGCCGCCTGGCGGCGCGGTGAGGAGACGTTCGCCGAGGTCACCCTGCCGGAGTCGGCGAGGGACGAGGCGGCCGCGTACGGCATCCACCCTGCGCTGCTGGACGCCGTGTCACGCGTGGCCTCTCTGCATGCGGGGGCCGCGGTCGGAGCCCGGATGCCGTCGGCCTGGTCGAGCGTTGAGCTGCTCGGGGTGGGCGGAACCGACGTGCGGGTGACTGTGGTGCCGTCGGCCGGCGAGGTGTCGGTGCGGGTCGTGGACGCGTCGGGCGCGCCGGTGCTGTCCGTCGGCCGACTGGTGACGCGTTCGCCGGAGCGGAACGAACTGGCGTCCATCACCAGCACGTTGAGGGACGCATTTTTCGCGGTGGACTGGAATCCGGTCGCGGTCACGGCCTCGGCCTCGGCGGAGCCTCCGTCGACGTGGGAGGTGTGGGGTTCGACGGACGGCTCCGGACCTGCTCCCCGTCGGGTGGTGTGGGAGCACAGCGGCGACACGGCGGAACACGCGTCGGCGGCGACCGCGCGGGCGCTGCGGACCGTCACCGAGTTCCTGGCGGACGAGCGGTTCGTGGACTCCCAGCTGGTGGTGGTGACGCGTGGGGCCGTGGGCGTGGGTTCCGACGGCGGCGTCGCGGATCTGTCTGCGGCACCGGTATGGGGTCTGGTGCGTTCGGCACAGTGGGAGCATCCGGACCGGCTGGTGCTGGTCGACGTGGAGCCCGGACTCTCCGAGGCGGCCCAGGAAGCCGCGTTGCGCATCGCGTTGGGTTCAGCGGAATCGCAGGTGGCCGTCCGGGGCGGCAGGGCGTTCGTGCCGCGCTTGGCGCGCACCGCCGCATCCACGGACAGCACCACCCGGGCGTCCTTCGATGCCCGGGGAACGGTGCTGGTGACCGGTGGCACGGGCGGTCTGGGGGCGTTGGTGGCCCTGCACCTGGCGTCGCCCGCCTACGGCGTGCGGGACCTGCTGCTGGTGTCCCGGCGGGGAGGTACGGCCGAGGGCGTGGACGAACTCGTCGTCCAGCTCGCCGAGTCGGGTGCCCGGGTGCGGGTGGAGGCGTGTGACGTGGGTGATCGTGACGCCCTCGCCCGCCTGCTGGCCTCGATCCCGGACGACCGTCCGCTCACCGGAGTGGTCCACTGCGCGGGCCTCGTCGATGACGGTGTGATCGAGTCACTGGACGCGGAGCGGCTGGCCGGCGTGTTCCGTCCCAAGGTGGACGCGGCTCTCCATCTGCACGAGCTGACGGCCGGCCTCGACCTCTCGGCGTTCGTCCTGTTCTCCTCGGTGGCCGGAGTGTTCGGAGCCGCCGGCCGGGCGAGTTACTCCGCCGCGAACGCCTTCCTGGACGCTCTCGCCTACGAGCGCCGCGCACAGGGTCTGCCCGCGGTCTCCGCGGCCTGGGGCCTGTGGGAGGAGGACCGCGGCATGGGCGGCCAGGTGAGCGAGGCCGACCTGGCCCGGATCAGGCGCGAGGGCGCGATTCCGATGACCGCCGAGGAGGGCCTCGCCCTGTTCGACGCGGTCGTGGCACACGACCGGGCCCTGTGTGTGCCGGCCCGCCTGGACCTGGCGATGCTCGCCGGCGCCGACGCTCCGCCGCTGCCCGTGCTGCGTCAGCTCGTACGGCCCGCCCGCCGACGGTTGAACCCGGCCGCCCGGCAGGAGGACGCACCGGCGAACGCGGCCGAAGAGCTGGCCGGGCGCCTGGCCGGGCTGTCGGACGCCGAGCAGGTGCGTACCCTCCTCAGTCTCGTACGCGGCCACGTGGCCACGGTGCTCGGCCACGCCGACCCGGAGGCGGTCTCCCCGGACCGGGGCTTCCTGGAATCCGGATTCAGCTCGGTGGCCGTGGTCGAACTCCGCAACCGGCTCAGCCAGGCGACCGGCATGCGGTTCTCCGCGGTGACGCTGTTCGACCACCCCAATCCCCGGGCCGTGGCGCGGTACCTGCAGACCAGGCTCAAGGACGCCGCTGCCTCGGCCGCCCCCGGCCTGGGCGGCGCCGGCAGCGCAGCCGAGTTCCAGGCCGCCCTCGCCGCTCTTCCGCTCTCCCGCCTGAAGGAGGTCGGAGTCCTGGACGCCCTGCTGCGGCTCACCGGATTCGACGGCGCGCTCGGCGACGGGGGCGCGTCCGAGGAGGCAGCCGGAGTACAGGGCGGGCAGGCCGCGCCGGGCGGCGCCGACGCACACGCTGTGACACCAGAGTCCATCGACGCCATGGATCTGGAAAGCCTCGTTCACATGGCGATCAACACCGACGCCTGAAAAACCCTCGGGAGTTTGCTGATGGACACCACCGACGATCGAGTTGTGCACGCGCTGCGCGCGTCGATCAAGGAAACCGAGCGGCTGAAGCAACAGCACCAGCAGCTCGTGGAATCGCTGAACGAACCGATCGCCATCATCGGTATGGCCTGCCGTCTCCCCGGCAAGGTCACCTCTCCGGAGGACCTGTGGCAGCTCGTTCTCGACGACGGCGACGCGATCGGCGCGTTCCCCGACGACCGCGGCTGGGACCTGGACGCGCTGTACGACCCCGAACAGCGGCGCAAGGGCACCCTGTACGTGCGGGAAGGCGGCTTCGTCGACCGCGCGGCCGACTTCGACGCCGCCTTCTTCGGTGTGAGCCCGCGTGAGGCCACCGCCATGGACCCCCAGCAGCGGCTGCTGCTCGAAACCGGCTGGGAGGCCTTCGAACGGGCCGGCATCGACCCGACCGCCCTGCGCGGCACGGACGTCGGTGTCTTCTCCGGCACCAACATCCAGGACTACGCGTCGCTGCTCCTGAGCTCCCCCGGCGCCTTCGAGGGACACGTCGGGACGGGGAACGCAGCCGCGGTGCTCTCCGGCCGCCTCGCCTACACCTTCGGCTTCGAGGGGCCCGCGGTGACCGTCGACACGGCATGCTCGTCCTCGCTGGTCGCACTGCACCTGGCGGCACAGTCCCTGCGCCAGTCGGAGTGCTCGCTGGCACTGGCGGGCGGGGTGACGGTGATGTCCACGCCGATGGGGTTCGTCGAGTACAGCGGCCAGCGCGTACTGGCCAAGGACGGGCGCTGCAAGTCGTTCGCCGCCTCGGCCGACGGCACCGGATTCTCGGAGGGCGTCGGCATGCTCCTGCTGGAGCGGCTGTCGGACGCCCGGCGCAACGGCCATCCCGTCCTGGGTCTGATCCGCGGGTCCGCGGTCAACCAGGACGGTGCCAGCAGCAGTCTGACCGCGCCGAACGGTCGCGCCCAGCAGCGGGTGATCCTGCAGGCGCTGGCGAACGCCCAGGTTCCGTCGGACCAGGTCGACGTGCTGGAGGCGCACGGGACCGGTACCGAGCTCGGGGACCCGATCGAGGCGGAGGCGCTGCTGGCCACCTACGGGAAGGACCGTGCGCCGGAACGTCCCTTGTGGTTGGGGTCGGTGAAATCCAACATCGGCCACACCCAGGCGGCGGCCGGCCTCGCCGGAGTGATCAAGATGGTCCTGGCGATGCGGCATGGCGTGGTGCCCAGGACCCTGCACGTGGACAGTCCCACGCCGCACGTGGAATGGGGGTCGGGCGCCGTGCGCCTGGCCACCGAGCCCGTCGCATGGCCGGAGCACGGGCGGCCGCGCCGCGCGGGCGTGTCGTCGTTCGGGATCAGTGGGACCAACGCGCACGTCATCCTCGAACAGGCCCCGGCCCCGGCGCCCGGTACCGACGAGCCCGCTCCGGAGCCGGAGTCGGCGGCGCCGGCCGGCACCCTCCTGTGGACCGTCTCCGGGCGCAGCGAGCAGGCGCTGCGCGCCCAGTCGGCGCAGCTCGCCGCCCACGTGCGGAGCAACCCGGAGCTGTCGGCCGCCGATCTGGCCGTGTCCCTCGCGGCGCGTACGGCGTTCGAGCACCGTGCCGTCGTGGTCGGTGCGGACCGGGCCGGCCTGGAGGCCGGGCTGGACGCGCTGGCGGCCGGGCGCGAGGACGCCCGTGTGGTCCAGGGGGTGAGCACCGCCTCCGGCAAGACCGTGTTCGTCTTCCCGGGTCAGGGATCCCACTGGCCGGACATGGCCGAGCGGCTGCTGGAGTCGTCGGCGGTGTTCCGCGAGCGCATCGAGGAGTGCGATGAGGCGCTCTCCCCGTACGTGGACTGGTCGTTGACGGACGTCCTGCGGCAGAAGCCGGGCGCGCCGTCCCTGGACCGCCTGGACGTGGTGCAGCCGGTGCTGTTCTCCGTCATGGTGGCGCTCGCCGAGGTGTGGCGGGCTCACGGCGTCGAGCCCGATGCGGTCATCGGCCATTCGCAGGGGGAGATCGCCGCCGCGTACGTCGCCGGCGCACTGTCGCTGAAGGACGCGGCACGGATCATCACCCTGCGCAGCGTCATGCTGAACCGGCTGACCGGGAAGGGCGCCATGGCGTCGTTCCTGCTGTCCGCCGAGGAGGTGGCGCGCCGCATCGAGCCGTACGGAGACAGGCTCTCGATCGCCGCGGTCAACGGCCCCACGTCGGTCGTGGTGTCCGGGGAGCCGGAGGCCGTGGACGAGCTGGTGGCGCTGTGCATGGCGGACCGGGTACGGGCACGGAAGGTGCCCGGCGCCACCGCGGCGGGTCACTCGGCTCAAGTCGAGGCGTTGCGCGCCGAGTTCGTCGACTCGCTGGGATCCGTCGCGCCGCGCCGGGCGAGCGTGCCCTTCTACTCGACGGTCCTCGGCGAGGTGGTCGACACGGCCTCATTGGACGCCGGGTACTGGTACCGGAACCTGCGCGAGCCGGTGCTCCTCGAAGGCACCGTACGTCGGCTGCTGGAGGACGAGCACCGGTTCTTCATCGAGGTCAGCCCGCACCCCGTACTGACCGTGGGTCTTCAGGAGACCTTCGAGCAGGCGGGCGCGCCGGCCGCGGCGGTGGGGACGCTGCGCCGGGACGAGGGAGGGGAGGAACGATTCCTCACCTCGGTCGCGGAGGCGTATGCGCGGGGGCTCCCGCTGGACCTGACCCGCATGCCGCACCTGTCCGACGCCCGTCGCGCAGACCTGCCGACGTACGCCTTCCAGCGCAGGCGGTTCTGGCCGGACGTGCACATGACGTCCGCGCCCGCCCGGCCGGCCGGCGCGGTGGACGTGGCTTCCCCCGGCTCTGGGGGCCGTCAGGACGCCGAGAGCGTCGCACCGGCCGACGAGGGCGGCAACGGGCACATGCTGCGACGTATGGCCGAGCTGCCCAGGGACGAGCACGAGGCGTTTCTGGTGGACATGGTGTGCGAGCAGGCCGCCGCGGTACTCGGCCACGGCTCGGCCGAGGAGACCGAGATGTGGCGGCCGTTCCAGGACCTCGGCTTCGACTCGCTCACGGCCGTCGAACTGCGCAACCGGCTCGGTGCCGCGCTCGACCTCACCCTCCCCGTCACCCTGGTCTTCGACCACCCCACGCCGCAGGACCTCGTCGACCACCTGGCGACGGCGGTGGCGGATACCTATCCGGACCTGTCCTCCGCCACCCGCTCCGAGGCGCTGACCCACCTCGACAAGCTGGAGGCCGTACTGGCCGAGCCGCAGGCGGACCTCGACCAGAACGAGGAGATCAGCCTCCGCCTGGAGCGCATCCTCAGCAACTGGGCGGACGCCCGGGCCGCTGCGGAAAACGCCGCGATCACCGTGAGCGACGAAATGCAGGCGGCCACGGACGAGGAAATGTTCGACATCATCGGCAAGAAATTCGGAATTTCGTAAATCGGCCACCGAATCACAGTCCGACGAGCCAGTGCGAAGGGGCCGATATGGCTGACGAAGAAAAGCTCCGGTACTACTTGAAGCGAGTGTCCGCCGAACTCGAAGCGACGCGGGAGCGACTGCGCGAGGCGGAGGCGCCGCCGCGCGAGGAACCCATCGCGATCGTGGGGATGGCGTGCCGCTTCCCGGGCGGCGCCGATACGCCGGAGCGGCTGTGGGAGCTGCTGGCGGCCGGCGAGGACGCGGTCGGAGAGTTCCCGCGGGACCGCGGGTGGGACATCGAGCCCCGTGACGGGAAGTCGTATGCGGCCGAAGGGGGTTTCCTTTACGACGCGGCGGAGTTCGACCCGGGTTTCTTCGGGATATCGCCGCGTGAGGCGCTGGCGATGGACCCGCAACAGCGCCTGCTGCTCGAAACCTCCTGGGAGGCGATCGAGCGGGCCGGCATCGATCCGGTCAGCCTCAAGGGCACCGACACCGGGGCGTTTCTGAGCACCAGCTACCAGGAGTACCTGGCGCGGCTGCAGCAGACCGGTGCGGTCGTCGACGGGTTCATGCTGTCGGGCAACTGCGTGAGCGTCGCCTCCGGACGCGTCGCCTACGTGCTCGGCCTTTCGGGTCCCGCGATGACGCTCGACACGGCGTGTTCGTCGTCGCTGGTGGCGATGCACCTGGCGGCGGACTCGCTGCGGCGCGGGGAGAGCTCCCTGGCCCTGGCCGGCGCCGCGACGATCATGGCTGCCGAGGGCATGTTCGTGGAGTTCGGCCGTCAGGGTGGTCTGTCGGCGGATGGCCGGTGTAAGGCGTTCGGGGCCGGGGCGGATGGCACGGGCTGGTCCGAGGGCGCTGGTGTGCTGGTTCTTGAGCGGTTGACGGACGCGCGGCGCAATGGGCATCGGGTGCTGGCGGTGGTGCGGGGCAGTGCGGTCAATCAGGACGGGGCGAGCAACGGGCTGACCGCCCCGAGCGGTCCGGCGCAGGAGCGGGTGATCCGCCAGGCGTTGGCGAATGCCGGACTGTCGGCGGCTGATGTGGACGCGGTGGAGGCGCACGGTACGGGTACCAAGCTCGGGGACCCGATCGAGGCGCAGGCCCTTTTGGCCACCTATGGGAAGGAGCGGCCGGCGGGGCGGCCTTTGTGGTTGGGGTCGTTGAAGTCGAACCTCGGTCACACGCAGACGGCCGCCGGTGTGGGTGGGGTCATCAAGATGGTGATGGCGATGCGGCACGGTGTGCTGCCGCGGACTTTGCACGTGCAGGAGCCGACGCCGTTGGTGGACTGGTCGGCGGGTGGGGTGGAGTTGCTGGCCGAGGCGCGTCCGTGGCCGGAGGCCGGTCGTCCGCGCCGGGCGGGTGTGTCGTCGTTCGGGATCAGCGGTACGAACGCGCACGTGATTCTTGAGCAGGCTCCCGAGGAGGAGGTCCCGGCCGAGGACGCTCCGGTCGAGGGTGCCTCCCGGGACAGTGGTCTGGTGCCGTGGTTGGTGTCGGGTCGGACGCGGGAGGCGTTGGCGGCGCAGGCGGGGCGGTTGCGTGAGTTCGCGGCCGGCCGGGAGTCGTTGGATGTGCGGGCCGTGGGGCGGGGGCTGGCGGTGGGCCGGTCGGCGTTCGAGCACCGGGCCGTGGTCCTCGGTCAGGACACCGACACGTTCCTCGCCGCACTCGACGCCTTGGCCAACGGGCAGGCTCCCGACCACGTCCTCACCGGTGTGGCGCCGGGAAAGCCGGTCAAGGGAAAGACCGCGTTCCTGTTCACCGGGCAAGGCTGCCAGCGGGCGGGCATGGGCCGCGACCTGCACGCCGCGTTCCCCGTCTTCGCCCAGGCGCTGGAGGAGGTGGCCGCGCACTTCGACGCGCATATGGACACTCCGCTGCTGCGCGTGATGTTCGCGCCGGGCGACGACCCGCGCAGTCGGCTCCTCGACCGTACGGACCATGCGCAGCCCGCGATCTTCGCCTTCGAGGTGGCGCTCTTCCGCCTGCTGGAGAGCTGGGGCGTGCGCCCCGACGTGCTGGCCGGTCACTCGCTGGGCGAGCTGTCCGCGGCGTGCGTGGCGGGGGTGCTGTCCGTACCGCAGGCGGCCGCGCTCGTCGCAGCGCGGGGACGGCTCATGCACGCCCTGCCCGCCGTCGGCGCGATGGTGGCCGTGCAGGCGACGGAGGAGGAGGTCCGCGCGGGACTCGCGGGCAGGGAGGGCGCGGTGGACATCGCCGCGCTGAACGGCCCGTCCTCGGTGGTCCTTTCCGGTGACGCGGACGCCGTCGCGGAGCTCGCAGGCCACTGGGCGGCCCAGGGGCGCAAGACCAACCGGCTGAAGGTGAGCCACGCCTTCCACTCCCCGCACATGGACGCCATGACGGAGGAGTTCGGACGCGTCGCGGCCGGCCTGTCCTACGCATCCCCACGCATCCCCATCGTCTCGGACGTCACCGGCGACCTCCTCGGTGCGAGCGAGGCCCGCAACCCCGCGTACTGGGTGGCCCACATCCGCCGCGCGGTGCGCTTCCACGACCAGGTACGCCGTTTGCAGCGGTACGGGGTCGGCGCCTTCGTCGAGGTCGGTCCCGATACGGTGCTCAGCACCGCGGGACAGGCCTGCCTGGCGGCCGAGCCCGGCAGGAGCGCGCCCCTGCTGGTGTCCACGGCGCACGCCGAGCGCCCCGAGGTGCCCGCGCTGCTGACCGCGCTGGCCACGCTGCACACCCGCGGCGTGGCCGTGGACTGGCGGGCGTGGTTCGGCGACGGTCCGTGCGCGGCCGACCTTCCCACCTACGCGTTCCAAAAGCAGCACTACTGGCCGCAGGGCCCCGCCGGATGGCGTACCGACCCCGCCCGCTTCGCACCGGACACGGACGCGGAAGGGGCACAGGACGCGGCACGGGGCGACGACCAGGGCGCCCGGTCCGAGCTCGGCGCCGAGGCGGCGTCGCGCGTCGCGGCGTGGCGGGCGCTGCCCGCCGGTGAGCGGCACGACGCGCTGCTGCGGATGGTGAGGACCGAGGCGGCCACCGTCATGGGACACGACACGCCGGAGGCGGTGGAACCGGAGCGGGGCTTCCTCGACCACGGCTTCGACTCGCTGATGACCGTGAAGCTCCGCAACCGCCTGGTGGCCGAGACCGGGCGGGACCTGCCGACGACGCTGCTGTTCGACCACCCCACACCGCTCGCCGTCGCCGACTACCTGCTGACCGAGCTCGCCGCGCCGGCCGAGGCCCACGCCGCACCACACCAGTCCCTGTCGGACCAGCTCGACCGCCTTGAGGCCGACCTCGCACGGCTGCCCGCCGGCGACCGGCAGCTCGCCCGGGCCACCGAGCGGCTCAAGGGCATGCTCGCGGTCCACGGGCCTGCGAGAAGCGCGGGGAGCGGGGACGGGGACGCGCTGGACACGGCGACCGACGACGAGATGTTCGAGCTGATCGAGAAGGAACTCCGCCGTGGCTGAACACGTGGACGAGAGCAACGAGACAAAGCTTCGCGAGTATCTGCGACGGGTCACGGCCGACCTGAGGCGGACCCGCCAACAGCTGGAGGAGGCCGAGGACGCGGCCCACGAGCCGGTGGCGATCGTGGGCATGGCCTGCCGGTTCCCGGGAGGCGACGGGGACGTCGCCTCGCCGGACGACCTGTGGGAGCTGGTCACCGAGAGCCGCGACGCCATCACCGGCTTCCCCGAGGACCGGGGCTGGGACGTGGACGCCGTCTACGACCCTGAACCGGGCACTCCGGGGAAGACCTACTCGCGTCACGGCGGCTTCCTGAAGGACGCGGCCGGGTTCGACGCGGCCTTCTTCGGCATCACACCGCGCGAGGCGCTGGCCATGGACCCGCAGCAGCGCCTGATCATGGAGGTGTCCTGGGAGGCGTTCGAGCACGCGGGCCTCGATGTGACCACCCTGCGGGGCGAGGACGTCGGGGTCTACGTCGGCTCCAACAGCAACGACTACCTGCTCAACGTGCTCGACGCGCGGGAGACGGCCGAGGGGTTCATCGGGACGGGCAACTCCGCCAGCATCCTCTCCGGCCGCGTCGCCTACACCTTCGGTTTCGAGGGTCCGGCCGTCTCGGTCGACACCGCCTGCTCCTCCTCGCTCGTGGCACTGCACCTGGCCGCGCAGTCCCTGCGGCAGCGGGAGTGCTCCCTGGCGCTGGCGGGCGGCGCCACGGTGATGGCCACGCCGACCGCGTTCATCGAGTTCAGCCGCCAGCGGGGCCTGGCGGCCGACGGCCGCTGCAAATCCTTCTCGGCCACGGCCGACGGCACCACCTGGTCCGAGGGCGCGGCGGTGCTGCTCCTGGCCAGGCTCTCCGACGCGCGGCGGCTGGGATACCCCGTGCACGCCGTCATCCGCGGCAGCGCCGTCAACCAGGACGGTGCGAGCGCGGGGCTGACCGCGCCGAACGGGCCGTCGCAGCGCCGGGTGATCCGTCAGGCGCTTGCCAACGCACGGCTGACGGCGGACCGCGTCGACGCGGTGGAGGCCCATGGCACCGGCACCCCGCTCGGCGACCCGATCGAGGCCAAGGCGCTGCTCGACACCTACGGGCGGGCCCGCGCGGAGGGCAGACCGCTGTGGCTGGGGTCGCTGAAGTCGAACCTGGGCCACACCCAGTCCGCGGCCGGTGCGGGCGGTGTCATCAAGATGGTGCAGGCCATGCGGCACGGCGTACTGCCCCGCACCCTGCACCTGTCGGAGCCCACCCCGCGCGTCGACTGGTCCTCGGCCGACGTGCGACTGCTGACCGAGGCCCAGCCATGGCCGGACACCGGAGAGCCGCGTCGCGCGGCGGTCTCGTCCTTCGGCGTCAGTGGCACCAACGCACACGTGATCCTGGAGGGCCCGCCCCCCGAGGAGGCCCCGGACGAGCCGCGGGCCACCGGCGGTCCGCTGCCGTGGGTCGTCTCCGGCCGCAGTGAGGAGGCCGTGCGGGCGCAGGCCGAGCGCCTGGCGGACCACCTGGCCGCGCGTCCCCACCTGGCACCGGCGGACGTCGCCGCGTCCCTCGCCACCACGCGGGCGGCCTTCGAACACCGGGCCGTCGTCGTCGGGCGGGAGCGCGAGGAGCTGCTGGCCGGCCTGTCGGCCCTGGCAGCCGGCGCCCGCGCGCCGGGCGTGGTCACCGGCCGGACGACGCCGTCGGGAGGCAAGACGGCGTTCCTGTTCACCGGGCAGGGCAGCCAACAGGCCGGGATGGGCCGCGAACTCGCCGCGTACAGCCCTGTGTTCGCCGACGCGCTCGACGAGGTGTGCACCCACCTCGACCCGTACCTCGACCGGCCACTGCGCGAGGTGCTGTTCGCCGCGGACGGCACGCCCGAGGCCGCCCTGCTCGACACCACGGCCTACACCCAGCCCGCGCTGTTCGCCGTCGAGGTCGCACTGCTGCGGCTGCTCGAGGACTGGGGGCTTCGGCCCGACCTGGTGGCGGGCCACTCGATCGGCGAGCTGACCGCCGCTCATGCGGCCGGTGTCTGGTCCCTCGCCGACGCCTGCGCCCTGGTCGCGGCCCGCGGTCGGCTGATCCAGGCGCTGCCCGGGGGCGGAGCCATGATCGCCCTCCAGGCGACCGAGGACGAGGTGCGCGCCCAGCTCGCCGGGGGCCGGGCCGGGCTGGACATCGCCGCCGTCAACGGGCCGGACGCGGTGGTGGTCTCCGGAGACGAGACGGCGGTCTCGGACCTGGCGCGCGGCTGGGCCGCGCGCGGCCGCGAGACCAAGCGGCTGCGGGTCAGCCACGCCTTCCACTCGTCCCACATGGACGGGATGACCGAGGCGTTCGCGGACATCGCCCGGGGCGTCTCCTACAACGCACCCGCTCTCCCCGTCGTCTCCGCCCTGACCGGCGGGCCCGTCACCGACGAGATCTGCCGTCCGGAGTACTGGGTGCGCCACGTCCGCGAGACGGTGCGCTTCCACGACGCCGTCCGCGCCCTGCGCGACCGAGGGGCCACCACGTTCCTGGAGGTGGGGCCCGGGGGAGTGCTGACGGCCGCGGGCCGGCTGTGCCTGCCCGACGCCGCACCCGAGACGTTCGTGCCCGTGCTGCGACGCCGCGTGCCCGAGCCGGAGGCCGTGCTCACCGCTGTCGCCCAGGCCCACACGGTCGGTGTGTCACCGGCGTGGAACCGCCTGCTGCCGGTGGGCCGGACCCGCGTGGAACTGCCCACGTACGCCTTCCAGCGCCGGCGCTACTGGCTGGCGGGCATGGCCGGTGCGGGGGCCCGGCCCGATGCGCGGCCATCCGCCGTCGAGCCGTCGACCGAGCCCGCGTCCGGGACTTCGCAGTCGCCGCAGGTGTCGCGGTTGCCGCAGAGGCTGGCCGAGGCGTCCGAGGAAGAACGCGGCAGCCTCCTGCTGGCGCTCGTACTAGAGCAGGCGGCCACTGTGATGGGCGGCGCCGACACCGCGGAGATCGCCCCCCACCGCCCGTTCCTGGAGCTCGGCTTCGACTCCCTGATGGGCGCCGAGCTGCGCGCCGCGCTCGCCGCCGACTGCGCGCTGACCCTGCCGGCCGGCCTGATCTTCGACCACCCGACGCCCACCGAGCTGGCCGCATTCCTCGGCGAGCGCCTTGCCGCGGCCGGCTCCGGCGCGAACTCGACCGCGGCGACCTCTCCGTACTCCCTCGAAGCGCTGTACCGCAACGCGAACACCCTCGGCCGGCCCGAGGACGCACTGGAGCTCACCAAGGTCGCCTCCCGGCTGCGCCCGGTCTTCCACAGCGTGGCCGGGGCCGGGCGGGACCCCGTCACGGTGGAGCTGGCGCCGGCCACCGACCGGGCCGGGCTGATCTGCTGCCCGGCGCCCGTGCCGCTGTACGGGGCGCAGCAGTACGCCCGTCTCGCCGCCGCCTTCCGTGGCACTCGGGGCGCCGCGGCCCTGCTCGCCCCCGGCTTCTCGCCGGGCGAACTGCTGCCGGCCGACTTCGAGGTGATGAAGGACTTCCTCGCCGAGGGGATCCGCCGGCAGGCCGACGGCGCCCCGTTCGTCCTCCTGGGCCACTCCTCCGGCGGTTGGTTCGCCTACAGCCTGGCGGCCCACCTGGCGCACACCGGGCTGCGCCCGGAGGCCGTGGTGCTGCTGGACACCTATCTGCTGAACGATCCTGCGCTGCACAGGATGGAGCGCGAACTCGCCCAGGGTGTCCTGGACCGTGAGGAGGACTTCGGGGCGATGACGGACGTACGGCTGACCGCCATGGGCAAGTACTTCCAGTTCTTCACCGACTGGGTGGCCGAGGAGGCGGGCGTGCCGACCCTGCTGCTGCGGGCGTCGGAGCCGCTGGGACACGTCGCGGAGGGGCAGGAGTGGCGCCCCGACTGGAAGTTCGACAGCACTGTTCTCGATACGGAAGGCGATCACTTCACGATGATGGACGCATACGCCCCGCAGACAGCCCGGGCTGTGAACGCCTGGCTCTCCGGCCTCGCCGGTGGCAGGGGCTGATCGGCGATGACGACGAACCACGCGGGAGAATCGCGGCCGTTGACCGCCGGCCGCCTGTGGATACGACAGTTCCATCCGGCTCCGCAGGCCCGGATGAGGCTCGTGTGCCTGCCTCACGCCGGGGGCTCCGCCAGTGCCTACTTCGCGCTGTCCAAGGAGCTGGCACCGGAGGTGGAGGTACTGGCCGTCCAGTACCCCGGGCGGCAGGAACGGCGCAACGAGCCTCTGCTCGACTCGATCGAGGAGCTGCGTGACGGGGTGGCCGAGGCGTTGACGCCGTGGCTGGACCGGCCGGTCGCCCTGTTCGGCCACAGCATGGGAGCGGTGCTCGCCTACGAGGTGGCACGGTCGCTGTGCCGGGACGGGGGCACGCCGCCCGCCCACTTGTTCGTATCCGGGCGCGGGAATCCGGCGCTGGAGGTCACCATGCCGTTGGACGAACTGGACGACCGGGCGATGATCAAGGCCCTGCACGACCTCGGCGGTACCGATATGGGCCTCCTGGCCGACGAGGACGTGCTGCGGATGGTCGCGCCGGCCATTCGCAGCGACTACCGAGCGGTCCGGACCTACCGCCATGCGCCCGGTCCTCTTCTGCCGTGCCCCATGACCGCCCTGGTCGGCGACGCGGATGCCATGGCTCCGGTCGAGGAGGTCGACAAGTGGCGTGCGTACACCTCGGCGGATTTCCGGCTGAAGGTATTTCAGGGCGGGCACTTCTATCTGTCGAATCAGTTCCAAAAAGTGGGCGAACTTGTGTACGATAGGCTGAGTTATTCGCTCTCCATGTGAGCGCTCGGCTGACGGATTGAGTCTTCTTCTCCGTCCGGCCCGCATATGTCGAATGCGCAGTGGCGCTGCCACGCGACATATCTTCCGAATTTCTCCTGATCCGGCATGAGTTTGTATCCAGACGGGGTTCTGCGTGCGACATACTCTTTTCGAACTGGGTGACATACCCCCGATCGGCACCGTACCCAAGCAGATGTACGCCTCGGTGATCCGGCGGGAACGCTACGGTCCGCCACACCAGGCGTTCCGGAGCGAGGTCGTGGACGTGCCCGAGGTGCGGCCCGGCCAGGTGCTGGTCCTCGTGATGGCCGCCGGCATCAACTACAACAACGTCTGGGCCTCCCTCGGGCGGCCGGTCGACGTGATCTCCGAGCGGCTCAGGCGCGGTGACCACGACGACTTCCACATCGGCGGGTCCGAAGGGTCCGGCGTGGTGTGGGCGGTGGGCGAGGGCGTCAGCCAGGTCGCGGTGGGCGACGAGGTGATCCTGTCCGGCTGCCAGTGGACGGAGACGGCCTCCGACATCCGCATGGGCGCCGACCCCATGACCTCCGGCTCGCAGTCGGTGTGGGGATACGAGGGCAACTACGGCTCCTTCGCGCAGTTCGCCCTCGTCGACGACTACCAGTGCCACCCCAAGCCGCCGGGCCTGACCTGGGAGGAAGCCGCCTGCTTCCTGCTCACCGGCGCCACCGCCTACCGTCAGCTGTGCGGCTGGGCGCCCCACGACGTGCGGCCGGGCGACCCGGTCCTCATCTGGGGCGGAGCCGGCGGCCTAGGTTCCATGGCCATCCAGATCACCCGGGCCCGGGGCGGCATTCCCGTCGCGGTGGTCTCGGACGAGGAGCGGGCCCGGTACTGCCGCGAACTCGGCGCCCAGGGCACCGTCAACCGACTCGACTTCGACCACTGGGGGCGGCTGCCCGACATCGGCGACCGGGAGGCGATGGCTCGCTGGACCGAGGGCGTACGGGCCTTCGGCCGGAGCTTCTGGGAGGCGCTGGGGGAGCGCAGGTCCCCGCGCGTCGTCCTGGAGCACAGCGGCCAGGACACCATCCCGACCTCCATGTACCTGTGCGACAACGCCGGGATGGTCGTCATCTGCGGAGGCACCACCGGCTACAACGCCGACGTCGACCTGCGCTTCCTGTGGATGCGTCAAAAGCGCCTCCAGGGCTCGCACTTCGCCAATCTCCGTCAGTGCCGAGACGTCATCCACCTCGTCGCCACCGGACAGCTCGACCCGTGCCTGTCCTGGACCGGCGGGTTCGAAGACATCGGCAAAGCGCACCAGTTGATGTACGACAACCAGCACCCGCAGGGCAACCAGGCGGTATTGGTCAACGCCCCGCGCACCGGCCTGACCACGATGTCCTGACCCCGCCGGCACCTCCGGTCCCCTCAGGCCGCTTCCGCGTCCGAGCAGACCCTGGCGCGCCCGAAAACCAACAGAAACACAGCGAACCAAGGAGACACCACGATGGACCAGCTCGACATCCTGTGGAGCGAGCGCGAGATCCGGGCCGTGCTGCAGCGGTACTGCCGCGGGCTTGACCGACTCGACGAGGAACTGGCCAAGTCCGCCTACCACGACGACGCGCACGACGACCGGGGCGTCATCCGCGGCAACGCACACGACTTCGTCAAGCAGATCGTCCCCATCCTGCGCGACGCCTACAACGGCACCCTGCACACCCTGCACGGCAGCACGATCGAGGTCGACGGGGACACCGCGGGCGTGGAGACGTACTGCACCGCGTACCACTACCGCGAGAGCGACGGCATCAAGCGGGTGGAGCAGTACGCCGGACGGTACGTCGACCGGTTCGAACGGCGCGAGGGTGCCTGGAAGATCGCTCGCCGGCTCGTGCTGATCGACTGGAGCCTCGTTCAGGAGGTGCCGCTCGACCCCGCCGAGGCCCAGGCCGGCTTCAACCCCTCCCGGCGTGACCGCTCCGACGCCAGCTACCAGGTGCTGCCGCTGAAGGGCCCGGACGCCCCCACCCTCTGAGCCGCGCCCCCGAGCCCCGCCCCCACACAGCACCACGTCCCGAGGAGTCCAGACCGTGTCCGACACCCAGCAGCAGCCGGCCACGCTGCCGCGGCAGCGCACCTGCCCCTTCTCGCCGCCCCCCGAACTCGAAGAACTGCGGCGCACCGACCCCATCAGCAGGATGCGGTTCGCCGACGACTCCGAGGGATGGCTGCTGACCCGCCACGCCGACGTCCGCGCCGCGCTCGCCGCCCCCCGCGTCAGCTCGCACCCGGGCAAGACGCCCCAGCCGTGGCGGAACCTGGCCCCGGAGATGCGCGGCGAGGAGTACCTGCCGGGCTTCCTGATCTTCATGGACCCGCCCAACCACACCCGCTACCGTCGCCTGCTGACCAAGTGGTTCACGATGCGGGCGATCCGCAAGCTCGAACCGAGGATCGAGCAGATCGTCACCGACACGCTCGACGCCATGGAGGCCCAGGGCGGCCCCGTCGACCTGGTCCAGGCCTTCGCGCTGCCGATCCCGCTGCTCGTCATCTGTGAGCTGATGGGCATCCGCTATGACGACCGGGCCGAGTTCATGGACATGGTCCTGCGACTCCAGGACCTGGAGGCCACCCCCGAGGAACTGGGGGCCCTGGGCGCCAAGATGAACGAGTTCATGATCAACCTGTGCGCCGCCAAGCGGGAGAACCCCGGCGACGACCTGCTGAGCCACCTCATCCAGGACCCGGACGCCACTCCCGCGCTGACCGATGTGGAGGTCGCCGGCATCGGCGTACTCATGCTGATCGCGGGCCACGAGACCTCAGCCAACATGCTGGGCGTCGGTACCTACACCCTGCTGCAGAACCCGGATCAGTGGGCTCTGCTGCGCGACGACATCGGCCTGATCGACCAGGCTGTCGAGGAGCTGCTGCGGCATCAGACCATCGTCCAGCAGGGGCTGCCGCGCGGCGTCACCGAGGACATGGAGATCGCCGGCCACTCGGTGAAGGCCGGTGAAGCCCTGCTGGCCTCGCTGCCGGCGGCCAACCGCGACCCCGACGTCTTCCCCGAACCGGACCGCCTGGACATCACGCGCGAGCACAACCCGCACCTCGCCTTCGGCCACGGCATCCACCTGTGCCTGGGCATGGAACTGGCCCGGGTGGAGATGCGCTCGGCGTGGCGCGGCCTCGTACAGCGCTTCCCCACCCTGCGCATGGCGGGGGCGCCCGAGGACGTCCGCTGGCGTGACGACCAGATCGTGTACGGGGTCTACAACCTCCCGGTGACCTGGGGCGACGCTTCGTGACCGCCCAGGAGACCGGTGTGCGCGGATGCCCCTTCGGCGCCGGCGAGGCTCCCGCTTATCCCTTCCACCAGCCCGACAGGCTGGAGCCGGACCCGTACTGGGAACCGCTGCGCCGTGAGCAGCCGCTGCAGCGCGTCACCCTGCCCTACGGCGGCGAGGCATGGCTGGCCACCGCCTATGAGGACGTGCGCAAGGTCTTCGCTGACCGCAGGTTCTCCCGGGCGCTCGCCGTCGCACCCGGGGCCCCTCGGTTCCTGCCGCACCAGCCGCCGCCCGACGCGGTGCTGAGTGTCGAGGGCCCCGATCACGCGCGGCTGCGGCGCCTGGTGGGGAAGGTCTTCACACCCCGCCGGGTCGAGGAGATGCGCCCCCTCATCCAGCGCACCGCCGACGGGCTGCTCGATGCCATGGAGGAGATGGGGCCGCCGGCTGACCTGGTCGAGGACTTCTCCCTGCCCTTCGCCGTGGCGTTGATCTGCGAGCTGCTCGGCGTGCCGCCCGAGGACCGGAAGCGGTTCTGCACCTGGTCGGACGCGCTGCTGACCACCACCGCGCACACGCCCGTCCAGGTGCGCGACTACATGATGCAGATGCACGACTACCTCGGCGGGCTCGTCGCGCAGCGGCGGGTGCGGCCCACCGAGGACCTGATCGGCGCGCTGGTGACCGCCCGGGACGAGGAGGACCGGCTCACCGAGGGCGAACTGGTCCGGCTGGCCGAGGCCATCCTCATCGCCGGGTACGAGACCTCGGCCAGCCAGATCCCCAACTTCCTCTACGTCCTCTTCCGCAACCCGCACCTGCTGGAGCGGCTCAGGAACGACCAGGACCTGATTCCCGGCGCCGTCGAGGAACTGCTGCGCTTCGTGCCCATCGGCACCGTCGACGGATTTCCCCGGACGGCCACGGAAGACGTCGAACTCGGCGGAGTCGTGGTCAAGGCCGGGGAGACGGTCGTGCCGTCGATGGGCGCGGCCAACCGCGACCCGGCCCTGTTCAGCGACCCGGACGAGCTGGATCTGACCCGCCAGCCGAACCCGCACCTGGGATTCGGCGCCGGCCCGCACCACTGCATGGGCGCTCAACTGGCGCGCGTGGAACTGCAGATCGCCCTGACGACACTGTTGCGCCGGTACCCCCGCCTGAGGCTGGCCGTGCCGGAGGAGAGCCTTTCGTGGAAGGCGGGACTGATGGTCCGGGGTGTGCACACCATGCCGGTCATGTGGTGAGGACGCCGCTCATGAAGCCCAGGAAGTCTTCCGACACCATCACGAAGAGGGTGAAGCGACCGCGATGAACGCCATCAACGAACGGGAACACAGCCCGAAGGAAGCGGGCATGGACCCCGCAGTCCTGCGACGACTGACCGATGTGGTGCAGGCGAGGGGCGGCGCGGCTCAGCTGTGCGTCCTGCGGCGGGGCGCCGTGGTCCTGGACCGCGCCTTCGGCTGCTCTCCCGACTCCCTCTTCCTCCTCTACGCGGCCACCAAGCCCTTCGCCGCCCTCGCCGTGCACGCGCTCGCCGAGCGGGGCCTGATAGAGCTGGACCAGCCGGTGGCCGCCTACTGGCCGCAGTTCGCCCAGCACGGCAAGGGGACGGTGACCGTCCGCCACGTCCTGCAGCACCGGGCCGGTGTGCCGGTCGGCCGGGGCATGCTGCGGACGATGCGGACCGCCCACGACTGGGAGCGCTCGGTGCGCGACCTCGAACAGGCCCGGCCCCGGTGGCCGGGCGGCAAGGTCGCCGCCTACCACTTCATGAGCTACGGATTCCTCCTCGGCGAACTCGTGCAGCGCGTCACCGGGCGGCCCTTCCGTGATTTCGTCACCTCTGAGTTTTTCGTCCCCTTGGGGCTGAACGATTTGCATATGGGATTGCCCGATGATGCCTGGCACCGACATGTGCCGGCCCGAGCCGACCACCCTTCCGAGTGGCCGAACCAGTGGATGAGCAACCGGCGCCGCTACCGGCAGTCCGTCATTCCGTCCGCGGGCCTTTCCGGCACCGCAGCACAACTGGCCCGCTTTTATCAAATGCTTTTGGAAGGGGGGACGCTCGACGGTGTCCGAGTGCTGCAGCCTGAAAGTGTGGCAGAGGCCAGGAAACCGTCCAATGACGGGGGAAGCGACGCCTCCCTGAAACGCCCGGTCCGCTGGTCCCACGGATTCATGCTGGGCGGCCCGGGGGCGGATCCACGCGATCTGGCCCAGGTGATGGGCAAGGCGAGCAGCGCGAGCACCTTCGGGCACGCGGGCACCACGTCCAGCGTCGTGTGGGCCGATCCGACCCGTGAGTTGGTGTTCGCGTATCTGTCCAACGTGCAGCCCGAGTTCGGAGCAGGTATTGAGCGGCTTCGCGAGGTCAGCGATCTGGCGATCGCCGCCGCCGAGGCCGGCTGACCCGCGCGGCCGCCAGAAGCGGGGCGGTCGAACGGCGCTGTGGAGCGGCGGACTTCGCCACCGCGCGGCGCGCTCGGGCGCCGCCCGGACCGTGGTTGACCGACCCGCCTCCGTCCCCGTGCGGCGCTCCGCCGGACCGAGCTCTCCGATCGCGGCGCGAAACCCCGCGGAAACGCAGCCGATCGCCGTGTGACCTGCGACAGGTGATCTACCGCACAACACGGCCCATCGTTCGGCAGTCCCTTGATCGTGGTGGATGCCGATGTAAGTATGTTCATCCGCCACCTTATTCCGGCTCGCCGGACGCAGGTGACCCCGGAGGAGGGCCGGTGCCGAACATGCCTACATGGATGAAACCTGAAAATCCACAATTCCCACCACAAGTGGGAATACTTGGCCCCTTGGAGGTCCGCTTCACCGAAAGATCCGGATCGGAAGTATCGGTAAGTGGCATTCGCGTTCGCTCATTACTTGCTGCACTGACTGCGCAGTTAGGTGAAGCGATGTCGACCGAGCGCATCCTCAAAGAAGTCTGGGCCGACAACCGGCCCACCACGGACCGCAAGGCGGTGGCCGTAGCCGTGCTGCGACTCCGCCGTGCCCTCGGCGACCGCGAAGGGCAGTGGCTGCTCACCCGTCCTTCCGGGTACGTCCTGGCCATCCCCCCGGACCACCTCGACGCCGTGAGGGCGGAGCGTCTGGTGAGGGAGGGGAAAGCGGCCCTGGCCGCGGGCGACCCGGACACGGCGTCCCAATTGCTCACGCGCGCGCTCGCCGAGTGGCGCGGAGATCCCTACGCGGACGCCAACGCCACCTCGACGGTGGTCCAGCGCATCATCGAACTGGAAGGCCTGAAGGCCGAGGCCGTCCAGGCCCGTATCGACGCCGATCTCGATCTGGGGCACCACCAGGAACTGGTCGGTGAACTGCGCTCGCTGACCGCCGCGAACCCCCTGCACGAGCCGCACTGGCTGCAGTTGATGCTCGCCCTCTACCGGTCCGGTCGGCAGGCGGAGGCGCTGGCCTCCTACATGAGGCTGAGGCAGGCCCTCGCCGACAACCTGGGCGTGGACCCGGGCCCGCAGCTCCAGGAGCTGCATCTGCGGATCCTGCGCGCGGACGCGGGGCTGCTGACCCAGTCGGCGACCGCGGTGTCGGCGTAACCGCTGCGGACGGGCCGGTCCTCGCGCCGGCGCCACGGACCGGAGAATTCGGCAAAGGAGCCATGTTCGTGCTGCGGACGATCTTACCTTCGTGCGTCGCCGTCGCGGAGTCGTGTGACGACCCGCCCGAGGGATGGCTGTACCCGGAGGAAGCGGCCCTGATCAGCGCGGCGGTGGACGCACGGCGCCGGGAATTCACCACCGTGCGTCACTGTGCGCGTCGTGCGATGCGTGACCTGGGACTGCGACCCGTTCCCGTGCTGCCCGGCAGACATGGTGCTCCCCGCTGGCCTTCGCAGGCAGTGGGCAGTCTCACGCACTGTGCCGGATACCGGGGCGCCGCGGTGGCGCGGGTGGAGGACATCGCCATGCTCGGGGTCGACGCGGAGCCGCACGGGCCGCTTCCCGACAGGATGCTGGAGTCCATCGCCCTGCCGCGGGAGAGACGGCAGGTTGAGGCGTGCCTGGTCCGGTACCGGGACGTGCGCTGGGACCGCCTGCTGTTCAGTGCGAAGGAGTCGGTCTACAAGGCGTGGAATCCGTACACGGGCCAGCGCCTGGAGTTCGAGGACGCCGACATCGACATCGATCCGGAGGCGATGACGTTCACGGCGCGGCTGCTCGCCCCGCGCCCCGACCTTCCTGCCGGTGTGCCGCCCGCCCCGGATCGGCTCGAAGGGCGGTGGTTGGTGAGCGAGGGCGTGGTCCTCACCGCCATCGCGGTGCCCGCGCCCCTCTGATCACGGCGCATCCGATGCGTCCCGTCTGGAAGGAATCGAAATGCCAACGGAGGAGCTGACGGACAGCTTCCGGCGCGCCATGTCCTCATTCCCGAGCGGGGTGACCATCGTGACGACCGTTGACGCCGAGGGGAAGTGGTGGGGCTTCACCGCTACTTCCTTCTGCTCGCTCTCCCTGGATCCCCCGCTGGTACTGGTCTGCCTCTCGGTCGACGCGCAGTGCCACGCCGCCTTCTCGGCCGCACGATCGTGGGTGGTCCACATCCTGCCGCCCAAGCACCGAGACCTCGCCCTGTGGTTCTCTTCCAAGGGCGTCGACAAGTTCTCCCGGGGCGAGTTCACGACGAACGCCCACGGCCACCCCCTGCTCGAGGGTGCCTGCGCCGTGCTGGAATGCGCAGCGACCGCCCGATACGGAGGCGGCGACCACTCCATCCTCGTGGGAGAGGTCACGAACGCCCGCGTGTACGACGAAGACCCGGCAGTGTACTTCCGGCGGGAATTTCACACTTTGACACCGCTGCTCGAGCCGAGCTCCCCCTCCTGATCGCCGCCCACTCGACCGCGGCAGGCGCGCGCCGGCCTTCGGCCCGTCGCCGTGGATCCGCTCACAGCGGGGGGCGCTGCCGAGAGGTGTTGCGTAGGCTGGCGCCGTCGTCGCGGTGGGGGAGTGGGTGGGCCGGTTTGGCCCCTCGGCACCTGCCTGGCGGTGCGTCAGAGCAGTCGGCGGTGCGGTCGCGGGGAGCTGACCGGACAGGCGACTCGTTGTAAGGTAGGGAAACCGCCCTTGACCTGCAAAAACGCAGGCAGGGAGCCTATGTCCAGGAGTACCTCGATGATGCGCACCATGTTCAAGTCCAAGATCCACCGGGCCACCGTCACCCAGGCCGACCTGCACTACGTCGGTTCCGTGACCGTCGACGCCGACCTGTTGGACGCCGCCGATCTGCTGCCCGGGGAGCTCGTCCACATCGTGGACATCACCAACGGGGCGCGGCTGGAGACCTACGTCATCGAAGGTGAGCGCGGGTCCGGCGTCATCGGGATCAACGGCGCCGCCGCGCACCTGGTGCACCCGGGGGACCTGGTCATCCTGATCAGCTACGCGCAGGTCGAGGACGCCGAGGCGCGGGCGCTGAAGCCCCGTGTGGTGCACGTCGACGCCGACAACCGGATCATGGAACTGGGCGCGGACCCGTCCGCCCCGGTGCCGGGTACGGATCAGCGGCGCAGCCCCCACGCAGTGGCCGTCTGAGGGGAGCGGGGACCGTGGCGATCGAGATCCGGGACGAGCGCGAGGCCGGGCGGCTGCTCGCCGTCGAGGACGGGGAGGTGGCCGGCACCATCGCCTACTTCGTGCTGGCCGACGCGCCCCACGCCCTGGTGGCCGTGCACACCGTCGTCGAGCCGGGGCGCGAGGGCCGGGGCATCGGCGGGGAGCTGGTGAAGGCCTTCTACGAGATCGCCGCCGCCGAGGGCGTGCCCGTGGTCCCGCTCTGTCCGTATGCCGCGCGCTGGGCCGGCAAACACCCCGACCTGGCGCCCGCGGCGCCGGCCGAGGTCGTGGCCGCCGCCAAGGCGCAACTGGACGCCGACCCGGACCTCTGGTGACGGAGCCGGTCGGTGCGGCGGTGGCCGGCGGCGCCGCTCTGACCCTGCTGCACACCTCGCCCGCGCACGTCCCGGTCTTCGACGCGCTGCGGGACCGCCACCACCCGGGGGCCGTATTGCGGCACCTGGTGGCGGTGGAGCTGCTGGACCGGGCCCGCGCCCACGGGCCGGAGTCGGTGGCCCCGGCCCTGCTGGAGCTGCTCGGCGAAGCCGGGCCCGGGCGCGTGCTAGTCACCTGCTCGACGATCGGGGCGGTCGCGGAATCCCTGGCTCCGGCCCTCGGGGCCCCGGTGCTGCGGGTGGACCGGCCGATGGCGGCCGCGGCAGTGCGCGCCGGTGCACGGATCGCCGTACTGGCCACCGTCGAGTCCACGCTCGCCCCGACCCGGGAGCTGCTGGCCGAGGAGGCGGGCGGGCGGCCCGTGTCGATCCGTACGCGCGTGGTCGCGGGGGCGTGGGAGCGGTTCGAGGCGGGGGACACCGCCGGGTATCTCGCCCGCGTGGCGACGGCCGTCGAGGGTGTCACCGACGCGGACGTCATCGTGCTGGCCCAGGCCTCCATGGCCGGGGCGGCCGACCTGGTCACGGGCCGGATCCCGGTCCTGTCCAGCCCGGCCCCGGGCCTGGCGGCGGGGCTGCGGCTGCCCCATCCGGAGGGTGAAACGGCCTAAAACGCGGCAAAATGGGACTCATGGTACGCAAAGCCGAGCAGACCGTGCCGCCGGTCCCCGAGCCGTCGCCCGTCCCGGAGCCTCCTCCCGCGCCCGGACCCGGGCCCGGGCCGAGCCCGGGGCCCAGCCCCTTCCCGGACCCCGAGCCCATCCCGCGGCCCGTGCCGCCCAGCCCGGAGCCGATGCCGCCGCCGATGCCCCCGCCGAGCCCGCTGACCAGAGCCGGCTGACCTGAGTCCGCCGAGCCCCCCTGACCAGAGCCCGCTGACCTGAGCCGGCGGGCTTGAGGCGTTGACCTGGCCGTACCGAGCACGGGCGCCGCCGGTGCGCCCCGGCGTGCTTCCCACGGCCGGGAGGACGCCCAAGTTCCGCACGCGTGCGCCCGGTTGTGCCCCTTGTCATGCCCTGGTCGGCTCGTTAGGTTGTGGGGTTCCTGATGTCTTCCTGGGGGGCTCCCATGGGTGTACGGGGCCGGCACCGCCGGTATCAGCCGAGCAGCATCAACCGGGCCTCGCTGGCCGTCACCGCAGGTGGGGCCGGGATCGCCTTACCGCTCATCGGCGCCGGAGCCGCCCACGCCGCCTCCGTGGACACCTGGAACAAGGTCGCCGCCTGCGAGTCGACCAGCAACTGGGGCATCAACACCGGCAACGGCTACTACGGTGGCCTCCAGTTCAGCCAGAGCACCTGGCGCGCCTTCGGCGGCGCCGCCTACGCTCCCCGCGCGGACCTCGCCACCAAAGACCAGCAGATCGCGGTCGCCGAGAAGGTCCTCAAGGGCCAGGGCCCCGGCGCCTGGCCGAACTGCGGAAAGCACGCCGGCCTGACCCGCAGCGGTCCGGCCCCGGCCGTCGCCCCGCAGGGCCCCTCGCAACCGAAGGCGATTCCGGCGCAGGCCACGGCGCCCCGCCCGACCGGGACCTCCGTCCTGCCGAACCCGTACGTCGTCGCGCCCGGCGACTCGCTCTCCGTGATCGCCACCCGGCAACACGTCGAGGGCGGCTGGCAGGCGCTGTACGAGACGAACCGCGCCACCGTGGGCGGCAACCCGAACCTGATCTTCCCCGGCCAGCGGCTCACCCTGCGGATCACGGCCGCGCCGACCACGCCCGCCGAGCCGCCCGCGCAGAACCCGGAGAAGCCGCCGCGGACCGCCGAGCCGGTGAAACCCGTGGAGCCGGCGGCCGAGAAGCCCGCCGCGGAACCGGCCAAGCAGCCAGCTGAGAAACCAGCTGAGAAGCCAGCCGAGAAGAAAGCCGAACCGAAGGCCGAGAAGCCCGCCTCAGTGCAGGAGAAGCCGCAGGCGGGCAGCGGCTTCCACGCCCCCGTCGACGCCGCCCTCGGCACCGCCTACCGGGTGTCCGGTTCCTCCTGGTCCAGCGGCTACCACACCGGCGTCGACTTCCCGGTCGCCACCGGCACCACCGTCAAGTCCGTCGGCCCGGGCCAGGTCGTCTCCGCCGGCTGGGCCGGCGCCTACGGCTACCAGGTCGTCATCCGGCACACCGACGGCCGGTACTCCCAGTACGCCCACCTCTCCGCCCTGGGCGTGAAGGCCGGCCAGCAGGTCTCCGGAGGCCAGCGCATCGGCCGCTCGGGATCGACGGGCAACACCACCGGGCCGCACCTGCACTTCGAGATGCGCACGGGGCCCGGCTACGGCTCCGACATCGACCCGTTGAAGTACCTCCGCGGCCACGGCGTCCGCATCTGACCCGCGCGTGTGCGACGGCACGGCGGTGAGCAGGATCAGGCCTGCCGCCGCCAGCGCGGCGCTGGTCAGCGCAGCCGCCGTGCCCGCCGCCCCGTAGCGGAACCCCTCGCCGAACAGCGTGATGCCGACCGTCGCCGCGACCACCGGGTTGATCACCGTGACCGTGGCGAGCGGGGCGGTCAGACCGGCGCCCCGGTAAGCCGCCTGCGAGAGCAGCAGCCCGCCGGCCGCCAGCGCCGCGATCGCCGCCAGATCGGGCCACAGCACGGTCAGGGCGTCCGGGGAGACGTTCTCGGCCACCGATTTGGTGAACACCGAGGCCATGCCGAAGGCCGTACCGGCCGCCGCGGCCAGCAGCACGCTGCGCAGCACCGCCCGGTGCATCCGGTGCGCGGCCAGGAACAACGCCGCCACCGCGGCCCCCGTGGCCGTGAGCAGCACGCCGCGCTCACCGCCCGCCAGGGCCTGCTCGGCCCGCCCCTCCCCGCCGGTCAGCGCCAGCAGTCCGGCCAGGCCCACCGTCGCCAGTACGGCGCCGCGCCAGGCCGCCGCGCCCGCCCGGCGCCCTACGAGGACGGCCGCCATCGGCAGGGCGAAGACGATGGTGAGCGCGCCGAGCGGCTGGACCAGGCTCAGCGGCCCGTACGCGAGCGCCACCACGTGCAGCAGCGCGCCCAGGCCGTTCAGCCCCACGGCCACCCACCAGCCGCCCCGGCGCAACGGCGCGTACGGGCGGTCCGGCGTGCTCGCCGCGACCTGTTCCTGGACGATCGCCCCGCCCGCGTACGCCAAGGCGGACACGAGGCAGAGCAGGACCGACAGCGCCAGTGCACTCATAAGGTCCACAATGCACGACCCCCTGGAGCTATTCCTCCGCCCACAGGTGGTGATCAGTCATACTCCGGACGTAGTACGGGAGTACGCAGCGTGGTCACGGCAGTAGCGCAGCGCTACCCCTGTCGTGGCCCAGAGTTACCCCTGGCAGCCCCAAAGTGACGGTCCGCTCGCCGTGCGTGAGGGCGGCGCGAGCGGGTTTGGACCGGGGCGCGTGGGATCCGTACAGTTTCCCTTTTGAGGACTTCCGCAGCAGGCGGATGCGGACGAGTGATCAAGGAACGCAGCGGCCATGACGGTGACCGAAGACAGTCAGGACTACGGGCAGGACTACGGCCCGGGCATCGACCCCGACCGCCTCGCGCTCTGCCTCAGCGTGCTCGACGAACTGGACAAGATCGACGTCGACCACCCCGACGCGATCACCGTACGCCGCGCCACCGCCGGGCTCTACCGCACCGTCAAGCAGCGCCGCCGCCAGGAGCGCCGAGCCGCCAAGACCGCCAACGACAGGGCCGTCACCGAGGCGACCGCGACCGGCTCCGCCGAGCGCATCGACGACGAGACCGAGGGCCTGCTGCCCTCCTCGGCCACGGACGCCGGCCGGATCGCCGGCATACTCCAGCGCCCGCGCTCCTGCTACGTCTGCAAGGTGCGCTACGTCGAGGTCGACTTCTTCTACCACCAGCTCTGCCCGAGCTGCGCCACCGAGAACCGGGCCAGGCGCGAGGCCCGCGCCGACCTGACCGGCAAGCGCGCCCTGCTCACCGGCGGCCGCGCCAAGATCGGCATGTACATCGCGCTGCGGCTGCTGCGCGACGGCGCCCACACCACGATCACCACCCGCTTCCCCAAGGACGCCATCCGCCGCTTCAAGGCGATGGAGGACTCGGCGGACTGGCTGCACCGCCTGGAGGTCGTCGGCATCGACCTGCGCGACCCGGCCCAGGCCGTGGCACTCGCCGACCAGGTGGCCGAGGCCGGCCCGCTGGACATCCTGATCAACAACGCGACGCAGACCGTGCGCCGCCTGCCCACCGCGTACGCGGCGCTGGTCGACGGCGAGAGCGCCCCGCTGCCGGCCGGCGAGCTCCCCGCCCACCACGTCATCGGCGCCTTCAACTCCGGTGCGGTCGACGGCCTGGCGGCGCTGCCCGTCGGCGTGAGCGGCCTGGAGGCGCAGAAGGTCGCCGACCTCGCCCTGGTCGCGGGCAACGCCAGCCTGGAGCGGCACCTCGCCGGGACCGCCATCGACGCGGGCGGCCTGCTGCCCGACGTCGTCGAGAGCAACACCTGGGTGCAGACCATCGACCAGATCTCCCCGGTGGAGCTGCTCGAAACCCAGCTGTGCAACTACACCTCGCCCTTCATCCTGATCAGCGCGCTCCGCCCGGCGCTGGCCGAGGCCGCCCGGAAGGCGTCCAGCGGGCGTGCGTACGTCGTGAACGTCTCGGCGATGGAGGGCGTCTTCAGCCGCGGCTACAAGGGCGCGGGACACCCGAACACCAACGCCGCCAAGGCCGCGATGAACATGGTGACGCGGACCAGCGGCCAGGAGATGTTCCAGACCGACCGCATCCTGATGACCTCGGTCGACACCGGCTGGATCACCGACGAGCGCCCGCACTACGACAAGCTGCGCCTCGCCGAGGAGGGCTTCCACGCCCCTCTCGACCTGGTCGACGGCGCGGCCCGGGTCTACGACCCGGTCGTCCGCGGCGAGGCGGGCGAGGACCTGTACGGCGTCTTCCTGAAGGACTACGCCCCCGCGAACTGGTAGTCCGCCCCTTCCCGGCCCGCTCGACGCCCGCGACGACCCCCTCGGTGAACCGAGGGGGTCGTCGCCGTTCCGGGGCCGCCTCCCGCGAGAGCGGCGCGAAACGTGCCGTCACCCGGACAGAGCAGCGTGCCGGGCCTCCTGCGCCAGGCCCGCGACCTGGAGTTCCTTGCCCGAGGGTGGTGGGCGGTGCAGCCGGGCCGACGTCCGCCGACCGGGCTCCGCGAGGCCCGCGCACACCAGATCCGTGCGCTCCACCGCCTTTGTGACGTACGGCAGTTGGTGCCTCGGCGCCCTGGGCCGGGACCACCGTCGTTCCCCTTCGTCGCACCCCGTCCGCCCGGTCCCGGGCAGTGCGTTCGGCACGGCCCCGCCGAGCCGCGATGTGCCGAATGCGCGGCGAAACTGGGTGAACGGACCGGATTTTGCCGTTCCATCGAGCGGGGGTCCGCTCATATGTGTACTCTGGGGCATCAAGACGGCCCCTATCCGGGCCGCGCTCCACTAAGGCGCCACCGCGTCCGGAACCCTCTTCATCCCTGCCCGGCGTGCGGTCCGCCGCCGGGTTACGCGACACGAAGGAGTGCGCGGTGACTGAAATGACCAAGCCCGAACCGGAGTTGCTGGAACGGACGGGATCGCGCAACAAGCCCCGGACCGACGAGCTCGGAAGCCTCGAAGTCTGGGCACGATCCGCCCCGATCCGCTTGGCGGGCTACGAGGACGACCTGGCGGAATCACACATCCTGCGCGGTATCGACTAGCCGCCAGCCGCTGGTCCGCAGAACGGTACAAGCGCCCCCGCGTCCACCGGCGCCGGGGCGCTGTCCGTGCCCCGGCTGCTGCCTGCCGGCTACCGCCCGCCGGTCGCCGCCCGCACGGCCCTGGCGCGCGTGGTTCCCGTACCGGCTACGCCCTGAGCGTCTTCGCCGTCGGCGATCACGGCTTCCGCGCCCCCGTCCCGCCCGGGCAGGCTGACGCCCATGAAGCTGCTGATGCTGGGTGGTACCGAATTCGTCGGACGCGCGATCACCGAGGACGCCCTCGCCCGGGGCTGGGAGGTGACCGTCTTCCACCGTGGACGCCACGCGCCCCCGCCGGGCGCCGTCGCCCTGCACGGGGACCGCACCGCCCCCGGCGGCCTGGACGCGCTCACCACGGGGGAGTGGGACCTCGTCGTCGACACCTGGGGCGGCGCCCCCACCGCCGTGCGCGACAGCGCCCGCCTGCTGCGCGACCGGGCCGCGCACTACGCGTACGTCTCCAGCCGCTCGGTCTACGCCTACCCCGCCCCCGCCGGACTCGACGAGGACGGTCCCCTCGTCGAGGGCTCGCCCGACGCCGGGTCCACGGCCTACGCCGAGGACAAGCGGGGCGCCGAGATAGCCGCCGTGGACGCCTTCGGGGAGCGGGCCCTGCTGGTGCGCGCCGGGCTGATCCTCGGCCCGTACGAGAACGTCGGCCGGCTGCCCTGGTGGCTGAACCGCACCGCCCGCGGCGGCCCGGTGCTCGCCCCCGGACCCCGCGAGCTCCCGCTCCAGTACATCGACGTACGGGACCTCGCGCACTGGACCCTGGACGCCGCGGCGGCGGGCCGCGGTGGCGCGTACAACCTCGTCTCCCCGGTCGGGCACGCCACCCTGGGCGAGCTCCTCGACGCCTGCGTCGCCACCACCGGCGGCGTCGCCGAGCTGCGCTGGACCGATCCGGCCCTGCTCGAAGGGGCCGGCGTCGCGCCCTGGACCGAGCTCCCGATCTGGCTCATCGAGGGCGAACCGCACGACCACATGTTCGGCGGTGACGTCAGCAAGGCGCTGGCGGCCGGCCTCACCTGCCGCCCGGTCGCGGAGACCGTGGCCGACACCTGGGAGTGGCTGCGGACGCTCGGCGGGGTGGCCCCGCAGCGGGCCGACCGTCCGGCCCCCGGCATCGACCCCGAGCGGGAGGCCGCGCTACTCGGGCTCTGACCAGGACGCCTCCGCGAGGCGGGTCGGGGGCAGGTACTCGCGCACCAGCGTGCGGTGCCACCAGTCGCCCGTCTCGCGCAGCTCCCGCCAGGTCGTGAACCGGTAGCGGTACAGCAGGGCCCGGACGTACACGGGCGGTGCGTCGGGGAAGGGGTTGTGGCGCAGCAGCCGCAGGGTGTCCCGGTCACCCGCCAGCAGCCGCTCCACGAACGGCCCGAACCAGTCCCGCGCATAGCCGGGGGAGATCGCCGCGAACCACATCAGCCAGTCCAGCCGCAGATGGTACGGGGCGAACTGGCGGGGGATCCTGCGCAGTTCGGTCGGTTTGCCCTTGAAGCCGTACTCCCGCCAGGCGCCGTCCGTGTGCGGGAGGCGGTCGGCGGTGCCCTCCACCACCACCTCCATGCGGACCCGGCCCACCGAGCCGAAGGCCCCGTAGGTGTTGACGAGGTGCAGCGCGTCGAAGGAGCGGTTCATCACCTGTCGGCGCGAGACCATGTTGAGCACCGGGCGGTGGCTGAGGAACAGGACCAGGGCCGTGACCGCACACACCAGGACCACGTACCAGAGCGGGGCCGTCCGCGTCGCGGCGGCCGGGGGAGGGCCGGCGAGCCCGGTGAAGTCCACGGCCGGCAGGGCCAGGGTGATCGTCAGCCAGTTCAGCCAGGCGAAGTTGCCCGAGAGCACCAGCCACAGCTGCGTGGCGATGACGGCCCCGGCGGCGTACGAGGCCACCGGCTGCGGGGTGAACAGCAGGACCGGGACGATCAGCTGCGTCACGTGGTTGGCCGCGCACTCCACCCGGTGCACCGGCTTCGGCAGGTGGTGGAAGAACCAGCTCAGCGGCCCCGGCATCGGCTGCGTCTCGTGGTGGAAGTACAGACAGGTCAGATCGCGCCAGCAGGAGTCCCCGCGCATCTTGATCAGCCCGGCCCCGAATTCCACGCGGAAGAGCACCCAGCGCAGCAGCCACAGGACCAGCACCGGCGGCCCCGCCCGCGCGTTGCCGAGGAAGACGGCGAGGAAGCCCACCTCCAGCAGCAGCGACTCCCAGCCGAAGGAGTACCAGGTCTGCCCCACGTTCACGACGGACAGGTAGAGCAGCCACAGCAGGGCCCACATCGCCATGGCCGCGCCCAGCGGCACCTCGTCCCCGGCCCCGGCGGCCAGGGCCGCGGCCAGTGCGGCCCCGGTCCAGGCGCAGCCGGCGAAGAAGCGGTCGGAGTAGTGCAGTTGGAACAGGCTCGGGGCGCGCCGGAACGGCACGTACCGCACGTAGCGCGGCACGGGCAGCATGCCGTGCGCTCCGATCAGGGCCCGGAACTGCAGGGCGGCCCCGACGAAGGCCACGAGGTAGACACCGGCCAGGGCCCGCTGGAAGACCAGCCGGGCGAGCCAGTATCCGGGCGCCGTGAACCAGTCCATCGCCTCCAGTATCGGACCGGTCGGGGACGGGTGCGAACGGCGGCGCGCCTGCGCGATGCCTTGAACATGTTCAAGCAGCGCTCCGGTTGCGCCGCTCCGGTTGCGGCGCTCCCGGGCATGCGGCAGACAAGAGGGAGCAACCGGGGCGAAAGGGAGATCCACGTGCAGGCACCGTCACCTCCGACACCTCGTCAGGCGCCGCGCCGTCACGCACCGGCCGGCGCCGCCCTCTTGGCCGCCCTCGGCCTGTTCGCCGCGGGATGCGGCGGCTCCGACGCGCCCGCGAGCGGCGCCGGACCCGAGAGCCAGGAGCTCCACCTCCAGCCCGTGGGCTCACCGGGGCCCGACCCCTTCACCGCCTCCTCGGCCACCGCCGAGTCCGCCCCCGTCCAGCCCCCGATGCCCAATCCGACCGGCCAGGGCATCCGCACCGTCAACGCGGACACCCCCGGCCTGTACGGCGGCACCCAGCGGCTCGGCAGCTGCGACGTGGAACAGCAGGTCCGCTACCTCACCGCCGACAACGCCAAGGCACGCGCCTTCGCCCAGGCCTCCGACATCGAACAGGCGAAGATCCCCGAATTCCTCCGCGACCTCACCCCCGTCGTCCTGCGCGCCGACACCCGCGTCACCAACCACGGCTTCCGCGACGGCCGCGCCGACAGCTTCCAGTCCGTCCTCCAGGCCGGCACCGCGGTCCTCGTCGACGAACACGGCATGCCACGGGTCCGCTGCGGCTGCGGCAACCCGCTGGCCTCCCCGCGCGCCGCCAAGGGCTCCCCGGTGCACAAGGGCGACCCGTGGAACGGCTACCAGCCCAACCAGGTCGTCGTCATCGAGCCCACCGCCCACGAGATCAACAACCTGGTGATCGTCAACATCGCCGACAACACCTGGATCGAGCGCAAGCGCGGCGACGACGGCGCCCAGGACCGCACCCCGCAGGTGGTGCCCCCGTTCGACCCGGCCGACGGCATCCCGAACGGCCCGGTCACCCCGCCCGGGACCACCCCGGCCGACCCGTGCCGCAGTCCCGAGGACAACGGCCCGTCCCGCGGTGCGACGCCGACCTCGCCCGCGCCCCCGCCGTCGGAGACGGACTGCCCGCCCAGCGCGTCGAACCCGTCGAACCCGTCGAGCCCGCAGAGCTCCCCGGGCGGGAACCCGCCGTCGAACCCGGTCACCCCGCAGCAGCCGCCGCCCTCGGACCTCTCCCCGGACCAGCCCTCTGACGTCCCCACCGACCTGCCGAGCGACCTGCCGCCGGACGTCCCGACCGACCCCGGGATCCCGCTCGACCCCGAGGCGACGACGCCGCAGCCGAGGGATCCCTACGAGCCGTACGCGGACCCGTACACCGACCCGAACCTGCAGCCGCCGCCCCCGGACGACGGCTACCCGCTGGAGAGCGCCTGACCGGCCCGTGTGTCATGGTGGATCGGTGCCGACCACCGTATCGCTGCCGGACGACTGGCCCGCACACCCGGACCAGTCGCTCTCGCTCAACCGGATGGGCAGTTTCGACTGGGACCTGACCACCGGGCTGATGCACATGGACGGAGCCGCCCTCGACGTCTTCGACACGCCCCCCGACGACTACGACGGCCGGCCCGCCTCCCTCTCCCGGCGCGTCCCGCCGGCCGAGGCCGCCCGGCTCGACGCCCTGGTCTCCGCCGCCCTCAAGAGCGGCCAGGACAGTTACGGCGCCTACTTCCGCATCCGCTGCCACGACGGGCGGCTGCGCTGGACGCACACTCAGGGCCGGGTCATGCGCGACCGCGGCGGACGCCCGCACCGGATCATCGGCATCGTCCGGGACGCGACCGAGGAGCTCAGCCATTCGGCGGAGCGCCTCGGCCTGGACGAGGAGCGCCGCCGCCAGACCTCGGTCGTCGAGTCCACCACCGCGGCCCTCGCGCACGCCCGGACCGTGCAGGACGTCATCGACGCGCTCGGCGACGCCCACGGCCTGGAGCGGCTCGGCTCGATGGGCATGGTGATGGGCCTGGTCGAAGCGGGCCGGATCCACCTCGTCGCCGAGGGGCCCACGGGCAGCTTCGTCCCCGGCACCCGCTACACCCGCGTCGACGAGCAGTACCCGATGAGCGAGGTCGTCCGCTCGCTCCAGCCGCGCTTCCTCGACTCGGCGCAGGAGTTCGCCGCGGAGTACCCCGCGCTCTGGGAAAAGATCTCGTACATGCGGATCTCGGCGGCGGCCTACCTGCCGCTCATCGCCCAGGCCCGCCCGATCGGCGCGATCGGACTGCTCTACCAGGACAAGGACGGCTTCACCCAGGACGAGCGCAACCTGCTCGTCGCCCTCGGCAGCAGCATCGCGCAGAGCCTCCAGCGCGCCATGCTGCTGGAACAGGAGCACGACCTCGCGGAGGGCCTGCAGCAGGCCATGCTGCCGAGGCGGATCCCGTCGGTGCCCGGCGGGGAGATCGCCGTGCGCTACCGCTCCGCCCGGATGGGCCAGGACATCGGCGGCGACTGGTACGACGTCATCCCGCTGCCCGGCGGCCGGGTCGGCGCGGTCATCGGCGACGTCCAGGGCCACGACACGCACGCGGCGGCCGTCATGGGCCAGCTGCGGATCGTCCTGCGCGCCTACGCGGCCGAGGGGCACGCGCCCGGCACCGTCATCGCCCGGGCGTCGGTGTTCCTCCACGAGCTGGACACCGACCGCTTCGCGACATGCACCTACGTGGAGGCCGACCTCTCGACCGGTGTGCTCCAGCTGGTCCGGGCGGGCCACATCGACCCGCTGCTGCGCACCCGTGACGGGGACTGCCGTCCCCTGCCGGTGGAGGGCGGGATGCCGCTCGGCCTCTCGGCGGAGTTCGGCCACATCGAGTACCCGGTGACCACGGCGGAACTGGACCCTGGGGAAACGCTCCTGCTGTGCACGGACGGCCTCGTCGAACAGCCCGGCACCGACCTCGACGACGGGATCCGGCTGCTCGCCTCGCGCGTCCGCAGCGGACCGGCGGACCTCCAGCTCCTGGCGGACCGGCTGTGCGAGGTCGTCGACGACCGCGGCGGGGACGACGACATGGCGCTGCTCCTGCTGCGCCGCGAGGCTGCGGTGTCCGCCCAGGGCGGCGGCGGCCGCCTGCAGCAGCACGTAGCCCCGGGCGATCCGGAGGCCCTCGTGGCGGCCCGCCACATGATCGGGACGGCGGTACGGGCGTGGGGGGCGCGGGAACGGTCCGACGAGATCGAGCTGGTCGCGGACGAGCTGATCGTGAACGCGCTGATGCACACGGACGGCCCGGCGATCGTGACCCTGCGGGTCCTGACCGGCCCCCAGCGCAGGCTGCGGGTGGAGGTCGAGGACCGCTCCAGCGCGCTGCCGAGGCGGCGCGAGGCCGGGGAGTCGGGGGTCTCGGGGCGCGGCCTGATGCTGGTGGACCGGCTGGCCGACGTCTGGGGCGTGGAGTCGCGGGGCGGCGGCAAGTGCGTGTGGTGCGAGTTCGTGATGGCGTAGGGACGCTGCCCCGGGAGGCCGGCCGGCCGTGATCCCGCGGCGCCCGGCTCGCGTTTCGGCCGGGGCGGCGGCAGGCTGGAGCCATGCCGGAGCTGCCCGAGGTCGAGGCCCTGCGGGAGTACCTCGACGAGCACCTCACCGGGCGGGTGGTCGAACGCGTCCTCCCGCTCGCGGTCAGCGTGCTCAAGACGTACGACCCGCCGCCGGCCGCCCTCGAAGGGCAGCCGGCCGGCGCCGTCGCCCGGTACGGCAAGTTCCTGGACCTGCGGATCGGCGAGCTGCACCTCGTCACCCACCTGGCCCGCGCCGGATGGCTGCGCTGGCGGGACACCCTGCCGGCGCAGCCGCCCGGCCCCGGCAAGGGCCCGCTCGCCCTGCGCGTCGCCCTGGAGGGCGGCGGCGGCTTCGACCTCACCGAGGCCGGGACCCAGAAGCGCCTCGCCGTGTACGTGGTCCGCGACCCCCAGGAGGTCCCCGGCATCGCCCGCCTCGGCCCCGATCCGCTCGCCGAGGACTTCGACCGGGACGCCTTCGCCGCCCTGCTCGCGGGGGAACGGCGCCAGATCAAGGGCGTCCTGCGCGACCAGAGCGTCATCGCGGGCATCGGCAACGCCTACAGCGACGAGATCCTGCACGCGGCGCGGGTCTCGCCGTTCAAGCTCGCCGCGTCCTTCGGGGAAGAACAGGTCACGCAGCTCCACGCGGCCCTCCAGGAGACCCTGCGTGAGGCCGTCGCCCGGGCGCACGGAGTGGCCGCCGGCGCCCTGAAGGCCGAGAAGAAGAGCGGACTGCGGGTGCACGGCCGGGCCGGGGAGCCGTGTCCGGTGTGCGGGGACACCGTCCGCTCGGTGTCCTTCGCCGACTCCTCGCTCCAGTACTGCCCCACCTGCCAGACGGGCGGCAAGCCCTTGGCCGACCGCCGCCTCTCCCGCCTCCTCAAATAGCCCGCGCGCTGCGTAGACTCCCTCGCCATGGCCGAGGAGCAGCAGTCGCCACCCCGGCGCGAGGTCGTCACCGGGGTGCCCCGGGGCGCCCGCCGCCGGCCGCACGCGCACGCCCCCGCGCGTTCGGAGATCTCCGAACAGACCACCCTCGGGGCCACCTACGTACGGGCCCTCATGCGCAGCCAGCTGCGCGCCGGGCTGGCCGCGCTGGCCGCGCTGGCGTCGCTGGTCGGGGCGCTGCCGCTGCTGTTCGCGCTGCCGCGCGCCGCGTCGGGCTCCTTGGTCTGGGTCGCGCTCGGCCTGCTGGTCTATCCGGTGATGTGGCTCATCGCCCGGTGGTACGTCACCCGGGCGGAGCGCAACGAGGCCGATTTCACCGGGCTCGTGATGGATCCGGCGGACCGGGGCTGAGCCGCTGCCGTCTGTCGCTTGCCCGTGGCCCGGGATCAGAACAGGTGCATGGCCAAGTGGCCCAGCGGCAGGCCGAGTTGCCAGGCGGGGGTCCACACGCGCGCGTTCTCGTCGAGGCCCATGCGGGTCTCGGCGTGGCCGTGCCGGCCGGGGTCGAGGTTGGTGGCGAACAGCTCGGTGCGGTCCAGCCAGCGCCACGCCGCCCGGGCCAGTTCCAGGTCCGGGTCCTCGCCGCGGCCGTCCTCCCTGGCCTCCTCGCCCAAGGCCAGGAAGCGGGTGTGGACCCAGTCGCGCCAGGGATGCCCGTACGCCGTGAGTGACAGCCACTCGTCGAGCTGCGACACGACGCGGATGCCGGAGAGCTCTCCGGCGGCGTCCGACAGGTAGATGGTCAGGGCGAGCGTGTCGCGTCCGGCCCGGAACTCCAGGGTGCTGACCGGGATCAGCCGGCCCGTGCGCAGCAGTTCGTCAGCGATGTACTCGGCGTAGAGCCAAGCCATGGGCACCGCGAGCCCGCCGTCACTGGTGCCGTTCATACCCTCGGGCTGCACCGTTCCACCTTCTCCCGTGCGTCGAGCGTCCCGTCGTCAGCACTGAGCCTTCACCGTGCGACGCGCCGACCGGGGGATGTTTACTCAACTTGGACGCTCTGATGCCGCATTCCGTGCGTTTTTTGTCCGGTCCGCGTCCATCGGGGACGTTCCGCGACCTTTTCCGGCGCCGCCCCGCCACAGAACGCGTCCGCGGGCACTCGTTCAGGCGCCGAGGTCGTACCCGTAGCCCTGGAGGCCCTTCTTCAAGGCGCGCAGGGCGTAGTAGGTACGGGATTTGACCGTCCCGGCCGGGATCCCGAGCTCGGCCGCGGCCTCGGCCACCGACCGGTCGCGGAAGTAGACCTGCACCAGGACCTCGCGGTGCTCCGGCCCCAGGGACCCCACGGCCCGCCTGACGTCGATCGCCGTCACCGAGCCCACCACGGCGTCCTCGGGTGCGGGGGCCTGCTCCAGACCTTCCGGATCCACCTCCTGCGGCCGTGAGAGCCGGGCCCGCCGGGCGTCGATCGCGAGGCGCCGGGCCACCGTGAACAGCCACGGCCGCAGGGATTCGTGCCCGGTCGACAGGACCTCCGGATGCTGCCAGACCCGTACGAGGGTCTCCTGTACGAGGTCCTCGGCGCGCTGGGCGTCCCCTGCGGTCAGCCCGAGCAGGAAACCGAACAGCGCTCGCCCGTGGTCGCGCTGGAGTTCGGCCAGCGCCTCGGGGTCCGTGCGCGGGAGGGTGGGGGAGAGCGGCACGAGGGGCTCCTTCCGAGGGGGGTGGGGGCCGAAGCGGCGGCGGCTCGTCAACCCTGACCTGCGCGGAGCCGACCGGGAACCGTCCGGCCCCGGCGTTGCGCCCAAGCACCCGGGTCGTCCGCCGGGCGGCCGTGCCGGGCGGTGAACGGTCGAACGGCGCGGCGAACGGCAGCGGGCGGCAGGCGACGGGTGTCCGTGTCCGCCGATGGGGTGGAGGCGCGCCCAGCGGACGGACCCGTTCCTTGACTTGGCTCGTGTATGTCTATGGATTGCAGGAGAACGATCGTCGGATAGTCGTACTAACGAGAGCTGGACCGATGACCACGCGAATCCGTCCGCAGGCCGTCGCCCTCCTGTCGGCCCTCCTCCTGTCCGCGGCCGCCGGATGCACGGCCGCCGGGGACTCCGCACCGGCCCGCCTGGGGGACTCCGGCGGACCGGCCGCCTCCACGGCCGCGGGGTCCCCCGCCGCCCGGGGCTTCACCCTGCTCGCCAGCGGCGACGTCCTGCCGCACACCTCCGTCATCCAGCGCGCGGCGCACGACGCCGAGGGCGACGGCCACGACTTCAGGCCGATGTTCTCCGGCGTCAAGCCCGTGGTCTCCGCGGCGGACCTGGCCCTGTGCCACATGGAGACCATCTACGGCGAGGACGGCGGCCCGTTCTCCGGCTATCCGGCCTTCACGTCGCCGCCCCAGGTGGCCGACGCCCTGAAGGAGACCGGGTACGACGGCTGCTCCACCGCCTCGAACCACACCCTCGACGACGGGGCCGCCGGCCTGCGCCGCACCCTGGACCGCTTCGACAAGGTGGGACTCAAGCACGCCGGTTCGGCCCGTACGGCGGCCGAGGCGGCCGCGGTGACCCTGTACACGGCGGGCTCCGCCAAGGTGGCGCACCTCGCCTACACCTACGACACCAACGGCTACCCGCTGCCGGAGGGCCAGCCCTGGGCGGTCAACCTCATGAAGCAGGACAAGATCATCGCGGATGCGCGGGCGGCCCGGAAGGCGGGCGCGGACGTGGTGCTGGTGAGCGTGCACTGGGGCACGGAGTGGCAGACCGAGCCGGACGCGACCCAGCTCTCGCTCGGCAAGGCGCTGACCGCCTCACAGACCGGCGGCCGACCCGACATCGACCTGATCATGGGAACGCACGCCCATATCCCGCAGCCCTACGAGAAGGTCAACGGGACGTGGATCGTCTACGGCATGGGCGACCAGGTCGCGGGCGAGATGTTCAACTACACCGGCGCGCGCGACCTGCGCGGCAACTACGGCTCGATCGGCCGTTTCACCTTCGCCCCGCCGGCCGCCGCCGGGCAGCGCTGGCAGGTCACCAAGGCCGAGTTCGTGCCGCAGATGATGGACCTGTCGGCCGGCCGGGTCGTCCACCTGCCCGACGCCCTCGCCAAGGATCCCGGCCGGGAGGACTACGAGAGCGCCCGGGACGACATCAGCGAGGCCGTCCTGAGCCGCGGCGCCGCCAAGGACGGACTGACCATGGGCAGGTAGTGGGGCCCAGCGGGGCCACGGGCAGAGGGTGGCGCCGCCGGCACGGAGCGGCGTCTCGGGCAGAAGGCGGGGCCCCCGGTAGGGAACGGCGTCACGGGCAGCGAGCCGTCCGGCTCGGCGCGCGCCCGGGCGCGGCCCTCCCTACAGTGCGAACCATGAGTGCCACCGTGGAGGAGACGCGCGGGACCCGGAACCGCTTCCTGAACCGGGTGCCCGACGCCTTCGGCGCGTTCTTCGGAACGCTCGGCCTGCTGTGCGCACTGCTCTCGTTCTCCCCGACGCTGCGGCGGCTCCTGCGGCACGTCGTGCGGTTCCTCGACACGGTCGTCGTCCCCGTCAGCGCGAACCTCGCCTACGCCGTCTTCCTCTTCCTCCTCGCCGCGGCCCTCGGCACCCGCAAGAAGGTCGCCTGGTGGATCGTCATCACCTATCTGGCCCTGCTGATCCTCGTCGACGTGCTGATCATGGCCGAGGGGGACTACTGGGTCGGCGGGCCCTCCATGGTCCTGGCCGTCGCCGCGATGGGTGTACTGATCGCCGCCCGGGGAGAGTTCTACGCCGCCTCGCGCCCCGGCGCCCTGTGGCGGGCCCTGCTCGTCCTGGGCCTCGGCCTGCTCGCCGCCGTCCTGGTCGGCTGGGGGCTCGTCGCGCTCTTCCCCGGCTCCCTGCCCCGGGGCCAGTGGCTGGACTGGGCCGCCAAGCAGGTCTTCGGCGGGCTCTTCTCCGCCCGCCAGTTCGACGGCCGTCCGCCCAGGCCGCTGTACTTCCTGCTCGGCCTCTTCGGCGCCCTCGCCCTGCTGAACGCGGCCACCACCCTCTTCCGCTCCCAGCGCCTGACCGCCGCCCTGCACGGCGACGAGGAGCTCCGCATCCGCGCCCTCCTCGGCGCCTACGGGCGGGCGGACTCCCTCGGCTACTTCGCCACCCGCCGCGACAAGGCCGTCGTCTTCGCCCCCAACGGCAAGGCCGCCGTCACCTACCGCGTCGAGGCGGGCGTCTGCCTCGCCAGCGGCGACCCCGTGGGGGACCCGGCCGCCTGGAGCCCCGCCATCGACGCCTGGCTGACCGTGGCCCGCCGCTACGGCTGGCAGCCGGCCGTCATGGGCGCCTCCGAGGACGGCGCCACCGCGTACGCCCGCTCGGGGCTCAGCGCACTGCAGCTCGGCGACGAGGCCATCCTGCACGTCGCCCGCTTCGACCTCGACGGCCGGGACATGCGCGTCACCCGCCAGGCCGTCAACCGCGTGAAGCGCACCGGCGCCACCACCGTCATCCGCCGCCACTCGGCCCTCTCGGAGGACGAGATGCGAAGGATCGTGGACCGGGCCGACCGCTGGCGGGACACCGAGACCGAGCGCGGCTTCTCCATGGCCCTGGACCGGCTCGGCGACCCGGCCGACGGGGACTGCCTGCTGGTCGAGGCCCTCGACGCCCAGGGCGAACTGATCGCCCTGCTGTCCTTCGTCCCCTGGGGCAAGGACGGTATCTCGCTCGACCTGATGCGCCGCGACAGCACCGCCCCGAACGGCGTCATGGAGTTCATGGTCGCCCAGCTGTGCGCCGCGGCCCCCGGCCTCGGGGTCCGCAGGATCTCCCTCAACTTCGCCGTCTTCCGCTCCGCCTTCGAGGAGGGCGGCCGGATCGGCGCCGGCCCCGTCCTCAAGCTGTGGCGCAGACTGCTGCTCTTCTTCTCCCGCTGGTGGCAGCTGGAGGCGCTGTACCGCTCGAACGTCAAGTACGGACCCGAGTGGTACCCGCGGTTCCTCTGCTACCAGGACGCCGGCTCGCTCGCCCGGGTCAGCCTCGCCTCCGGCATCGCCGAGGGCTTCGTCTCCGTACCCCGCCTGCGCACCCTGTGGGGCAACGGCCACCCCAAGGGCCTCACCGCGCCCGTGACCACCGCCGGGCTGCCCTCCATCGACTCCCTGGGACTGGACGCCGTGGCGCAGGAGGGCGACGCCGTACGGCCCGAGCGGCAGCCCGAACAGGTCCGCGTCCGGCACGCCAAGCTGGAGCGGATCCGGGCGTCCGGCACCGACCCCTATCCGGTGGGAATCCGTCCGCGGACCCACACCGTCGCCGAGCTGAAGGCCCTGCACCCCGCACCCCCGCCCGGCGCCCGGTCCGGGGAGCAGGCCACCCTCGCCGGGCGCGTGATGCTCGTACGCGACCTCGGCGGCGTGGTCTTCTGCGTCCTGCGCGACTGGTCCGGGGACGTCCAGCTGATGTTCACCCGGGACGAGAGCGGGCCCGGGGTCCTGGAGTCCTTCACCTCCCAGGCCGACTTCGGCGACCACGTGGTCGTCAGCGGCGAGGTCGGCGCCAGCAAGGCCGGCGAACTGTCGCTCGTGGTCGAGTCCTGGCAGTTCACCGGCAAATGCCTGCGCCCCCTCCCCGACAAGCGCAAGGGCCTCGCCGACCCGGAGGCCCGGGTCCGGCGCCGCTACCTCGACCTCGTCGCGAGCCCCGACGCGCGGGACGTGGTGCGGGCCCGCTCCAGCGCCGTCCAGGCCCTGCGCCAGGGACTGCTCGACCGCGGCTACCTGGAGGTCGAGACCCCGATGCTCCAGCAGATCCACGGCGGCGCCAACGCCCGGCCCTTCCGCACCCACATCAACGCCTACGACCTCGACCTGTACCTGCGCATCGCGCCCGAGCTGTACCTCAAGCGGCTCTGCGTCGGCGGAATGGAGAAGGTCTTCGAGATGGGCCGCACCTTCCGCAACGAGGGCGTCTCCTACAAGCACAATCCCGAGTTCACGATGCTGGAGGCCTACCAGGCCTTCGCCGACTACGACGTGATGCTCGACCTCACCCGCGAACTGATCCAGGGCGCCGCCACCGCCGCCTTCGGCTCGCCCGTGGCCCACAAGGCGGGGCCGGACGGGAAGCTGGTCGTCCACGACATCTCCGGGCCCTGGCCGGTCAAGACGATGTACGGGGCCATCAGCGAAGCCCTCGGCGAGGAGGTCGACGCCGACACCGAGGAGCCCGTCCTGAGGACGCTCTGCGACCGCGCGGGCGTGCCGCACGCGCCCGAGGACAGCCGCGGGGACGTGGCCCTGGAGATGTACGAGCGGCTGGTGGAGGAGCGGACCACGCTGCCCACCTTCTACAAGGACTTCCCCACCGACGTCTCCCCGCTCACCCGCCAGCACCGCAAGGACCCGCGGCTCGCCGAGCGATGGGACCTGGTGGCCTTCGGCACCGAACTGGGCACGGCGTACTCGGAGCTGACCGATCCCGTGGAGCAGCGGCGCCGGCTCACCGCCCAGTCGCTGCTCGCGGCGGGCGGCGACCCGGAGGCCATGGAGCTGGACAACGACTTCCTGGACGCCCTGGAGTACGCGATGCCGCCGACGGGTGGGCTCGGCATCGGCGTCGACCGCCTGGTCATGTTCCTCACGGGCCTGACGATCCGCGAGACGCTTCCGTTCCCCTTGGTGCGGCGCGGCTGATCGGGTGAGGGGCGGCGGGCCCGTCCGCGCCTCTCGACATCTTCGGTGATGTCGTTGATACGTAGTAATAATGAAAAATGACGATCCGACAGTGGGGCGGCGCGCGCTCCTGCGCACCGCCGTCTTCCTCGGAGTGGCCGCCGCCTCCGGACTGCTGTCCGTCGGCGGCGAGAGCGGTGGCGCCGGGCCTGCGGGCAGGCCGGGCCCGGGCAGCCCCGGACCAGCGGCCGGACCGGGCCCGAACCCCGCGGCGGGAGCCCCCGCGGCGTTCCCCGAGCGGCTGTCCGAGAAGTCCTACCGGCTGCGCCCCATGACGGCGGAGGTCCCTGCCCGCCCGGCCGCGGTGAAACCGGCCGTCCGGACCCGGCCCATCCTGGAGCTCCCGCAGGACGCCGGCACGTCGAGCTCCATGGTGCTCACCTTCGACGACGGGCCCGACCCCCGCTACACGCCGGGCATCCTCGACACCCTCGCCCGGTACGGCGTGCGCGCCATGTTCTTCGTCTGCGGGGAGATGGCCACGGAGAACCGGGACCTGGTGCGCCGGATGGCCGCCGAGGGCCACGTCATCGGCAACCACACCTGGACCCACCCGCTCATCCCCAAGCTCAGCCGGCCCGCCCTCGCCTCCGAGATCGGCCGCACGAGCGAGGTCGTCGAGCAGACCGTCGGAGAGGCGCCGCTGTGGTTCCGGGCGCCGTACGGGGCGTGGAACCGGGCCGCCTTCGAGATCGGCGCCGAGCTGGGCATGGAGCCGCTGGCCTGGACCGTGGACACCCTGGACTGGAAGGAGCCGGGCACCGGCACGATCGTCTCCCGGGTCCTGGGCGGCGCCGGACCAGGCGTGATCGTGCTGTCGCACGACGCCGGCGGCAACCGGTCGCAGAGCGTCCAGGCCCTCTCCTCCTACCTTCCCCAACTGCTGGCGCGCGGCTACCGGCTGACCGTGCCGACGCTGCCGCCCCGCTGAGGGGGCGGCCCTCAGCGGGGCGGATCTCAGCTCAGCGGGCCTCAGCTCAGCGGGCCTCCACCATGCGGGCGAAGACGACCACGTTGCCGTCGTAGCCGTGGGCCTTCGAGTAGCCGCCGCCGCAGGTGATCACGCGGAGCTCCGGGTGCCCGGTGTCGCCGTACACCCGGGCACCGGGGAAGGACTCCTTGGAGAACACCTCCACGCCGTAGACCTCGAACACGGCCGTGCGTCCGTCGTACCGCTCCACCTCGATGGTGCTGCCCTGCTTCACCGAGCCCAGCCCGTAGAAGACCGCCGGGCCCTGGGCGTTGTCCACGTGCCCCACGATCACCGCCGAGCCGCGCTGGCCCGGCGAGATGCCGTTCAGGTACCAGCCGGCGAGATTGCGGTCCTGCGGCGGCGGGGCGTCGATCCAGCCCTCCGCGTCCAGCCCGACCGTCATCACCGGCGCGTCCACGCTGATCGTGGGGATCCGGATGCGCTGGACCGAGGAGTGCTCCAGCACCTCCATGTCCGCCGGAGGCGTGGGCGGATTCGCCGGGAGCTGATCCGCCGTCACCGCGACGGCCGAGGCCGCGGTGGGCTGGGGCGGTCCGTCGTCCACATCGACACCGTTGCGCACCATGGCGAGGCCGGTGAGCATGACCAGGGCGATGACGCCCCACGGTGAGCGTTTGCGTGACTGCCCGGTCTCGTCCTCGCCCATCGTTCTCCCTTCCCGACGCGGGGGTCCCGACCCGCGTTCCCGTCCCACCCCTGTACGCCCTACTTCACGCACGTTAAGGCCGCCTCGTCAGGACGGCGAGAGGGGAGGGGCGAACGGGTGGCCGTGAACCGGAAGGGGGGACGAGGGGGAGCCGGAGGACCGGGCCCCGAAGAGGTCGGGAGGGGCCTGATGGGGCCGGATGGGGCCGGATGGGATGCGCCCATCCAGGTAATCGTCACATAAATGCCTGACGGGTCGTGACCTGCGGATCCGTCAGCTTCGCCGCTCGCGCTTCGGCGTGTCGCTCAACCGGGCGGACCAAAGCCGGACATGCGCAGCTTGCGGGTGGACCCGAGGGTTCGATTGGGAGGCGTTCTCGTCGATCATCCGGGGCCGACGCTCCGGGGCGCTTTCCGCTGGAGGTTCCACCATGCGTGTCTTGCGCGCCCTTACCGTGACGGCGGCAGCCTGCGCCGCGATCGGCCTCAGTGCCCCGTTCGCCTCCGCCAACCCCCCGCAGGGTGGGAACGGCGGCCCCACCAACGTCTCGGTCAACCCGTACGCCGTGCACCAGGGATCCACGATGCAGGTGAGCGCGTCGGGCTGTGGACAGGGCGGTACCGTCACGTCGCCCGGCAACTTTCCGCCGGCCAACCTGTCCGCGGGGTCGATCGGCTTCGCGACCGTCCGGATCTTCAACCACGCCTCTCCCGGCACCCACACGCTCCAGGTCAAGTGCAACGACAGCAGCCTGGTCGCCACCGCGCGCTTCAGGATCCTGGAGGGCAACCCCGCCCAGGGCGGCATCGGCGGATCCTTCGGCCCGTCCACCGCCGAGACCGCCATCGGCGCGGGCCTCGTCGGCGCCGCGGCCCTCGGCGCGGGCGTCCACGTAATGCGCCGTCGCCGCCCGCTGCGCGGCCGGGCCTGACCTGCGGGCGTTCCCGGACACGGCCCGCCGCCGGTCGCCCCGAGTCCTCACGGGACTCGGGGCGACCGGCGGTGGCGGGGAGCGTCCGGGGTCCGTCGGCGGCCGAGGCTCCTTCGGCGACCTGGCTCCCTGCAAGGTCCCCTTCCGGTTCCTTCATTGACCGCGATGGCTTCCCCTGCGGCGCAGTGCGTACGCGGTGCCGCCCGCAGCGGCGAGGAAGAGGCCGACGCCCGCGCCGAACTCCACCGGATCCATCCCGGCGACGCTGCCCCCGAGGCCGCCGCGGACACCCCGGGCGGCGGCCGAGGCGGCGGCCGAGGTGGCGGCGGGCGGGGTGGGCCGGGCGGTGGCGGTACTCGTGGAACTCGTGGTCGGTCTGCTCGTGCCGCCCGCGATCGTCAGGTCGGCCGAGCCCGTCTCACCGTTGCAGGTGAAGGAGACGGAGTAGACGGCTCCGCGCCGGGCGTCCCGGTCCACCGTGATCCGCGCGCTCTGGCCGCGCAAGATGCTCACGGTGTCGAAGACCCCGGAGGAGACGGTGGCGTAGGCGGCGTTGCAGCCGGTGACCGCGAGCTCCACCTGACCGCCGGGGGCGACGGTCGAGGGGGTGATGGTGAAACCGAACGAGGTGATGGGCTGCGCCTCGGCCGCGGAGGCGGCGGGCGCGCCGAGGACGCCGAGCGCGAGTACGGCGCCCGAGGCGCCGGCGCTCAGCAGGGCTGTGGCAGCGGTACGTATCGCACCCATGGTTGATTCTCCGGATCTCCGAGGAGCAGCCGCGGAACGGTTTCCGCACGTGGGGGGTCGTGCGCCTCGATGTCCGCCACGCTAGGTCCGGGAGCGGGGACCCGCGATCAGTAACGCGCGAATGGGTTATCCCACTGGGCCGAACCGGGGACGGAAGGCCCGCCCCCGGTTTGCGGGGCCGTCCTCAGTCGCCGAGGTCCAGGTGACGGAACTGGGAGAGGAACGGGTCGGCGGTGGCGGCGATGCCCCGGCCGAACGGCGCGTCGAAGTCCCAGATCAGGAACAGCAGGAACGCGATGAGCGCGCTGAACAAGCCGGCCAGCAGCAGCTCACGGAACGACCGCCTGATCTGCAGGGTGAAGATCAGACCCACCGTCACGAGGGCGCCGACGATCAGTCCGAACCACACCACCCCGGGCATCGTGGCCCCGGCGCTCTCGCCGCGCGCACTGCGGGCGTCGTCCGCCACCGCGACCTGGTCGACCAGCGGCTGGTACGCCTGCCCCTCGTGGTCGGTCTGCGGCTCGTAGTCGGTGACGTCCCGGCGGATACGTTCCAGCAGCTCGCCGCCGCGGTCGGTGAGGTTGCCGTGGTCGGCCATCTCCTTCCACTCCGTTTCGACCACGTACGTCACGTACGCGTCGACGTCGGAGCGGATCTTCTTGCGCACCTCGGCCGGATAGACCTCGGAGCGGACGCTGATCTCGTGCAGGGCCTGCGCCTCCTGGCGCACGTACTCCTGGGCGGCGCCGCGGCCCTCCCAGACGCCGGCGATGGCCAGGCCGAGGACGATCGCGTAGATCACCCCGATCATCATGGTCATGTACTCGATGACGTCCGGGGTTTCGTTCGGATCGTCGTCATCGCCGATCCTGCGGTGGTTCAAGAGGGCGATGGACAGCACCACGGCGCATGCCGCGGCCATCGCGAGGGTCAGGACGAGCCATTCCGACAAGATGACTCCCAATCGGTTGCTGGTGGGACGCAGGGGCTACCGCGGGCGCAGCGCGACGATCGCGAGCACGGCGGGAGCCGCCGTCAGCAAGGTGAAGGTCACGGGCGAGACGCGGTGCTCGGTCGGCTTGCGGGCCGGTGCGTGGTAGGCCGGACGGGCCACGGGCTTCGGTTGGGCCGGGGTGACCACCGGGGCGGGCGCCGGCGGTGGTGCGGGCCGGGACGGTGCCGGTTTCGGCGGGGCCGGTGCCGGACGGACGGGCTGGGGGACGGGCTTCGGCGCCGCCCGGGGCGGCGGCGGGGGAGTGGGCTTCGGGCTCGGCGGGGGTGGTGGCGGGGGTGGTGGCGGCGGCACGGGAGGCGGTGGGGGCGGGGGCGGTGGAGTGGGCTTCGGGGGTGGCTTGGGCGGACACGGCGGGGGAGGCGGCGGAGGGCAGGGCGGGTGGCCGTGGTGGCCCCAGCCGTGTCCGCCTCCATGCCCTCCGCCGTGACGTCCGCCCTGACCGCGATCGAGACCGCGATCGTGGCCGCGGTCGGGACCTCGGTCGTGACCGCCTCCACGCGCCTCGGCCCGGCCTCTCGCGCCGTCGCCGGTGTGCCCGGCGGCGCGCTCGGCATCGTGATGTCCGCCACCCGGACCGCCGGGGCGGGGGCCTCCGCCGGCCACCGCGAGCACCGTGGGGGCGGCCCGGTCCTCGCCGGAATCGGTCGTCGCGTAGGCGCGGCTATCAGCCACGGCCGGAGTGGCGGACAACGCCGCCCACAACAGGACCGGGACCGCCAGCAGGCGCCTGGCACAGGCTCTCTTCACCCCGGGAGCATGGGCCCGCGCGCCCCGGCACGCGCGACGCTCGTCCACGGTTCGCCTGAACGGGTGGACCGTTGACCATAGAGGTTTGAGCCAGTTCCGGTTCGGTTGCGTGTGCTTCTGATCGCCTTCCGACATTTCTCAAATGGGATGTGTCGGAAACGCTCATTCTCCGTGCCGGGTGGGGCACGTGCCTTTGGTGTGTGACGAAGAACGGATCGCCAATTTCCGCTTTTGCTCGCCCTGTTGGGCAATGATCAGTACATTCGGCTCCAGCAGCAGTCCGACCTCGGACGGACCACCGTAGGAACAACGCTTGGAGACCCCGATGGAGCGCCCGGCCTGGGCCCCGCCAGGCATCGACATTTCGGTGCCGAGCGTGTCCCGCATCTACGATTACTACCTGGGCGGGTCCCACAATTTCGAGGTCGACCGCCAGGCGGCCCGGCGCGCCATGGAATTCATGCCGGGGCTGCCCAAGATCATGCAGGCCAACCGCGCATTCATGCGCCGGGCCGTCCGCCACGCGGTCGCCGAGGGCGTCACGCAGTTCCTCGACATCGGCTCCGGCATCCCCACCTTCGGCAATGTCCACGAGGTCGCGCAGGCCGCCAGCCCCGAGGCCCGCGTGGTGTACGTGGACCACGACCCGGTGGCCGTGGCCCACAGCCAGGCGGTCCTCGACGGTGACGACCGCACCGGCGTCATCGCCGCCGACCTGCGCAAGCCGAAGGAGATCCTGGAGGCCCCCGAGGTCGGCCGACTGCTCGACCTCGGCCGTCCCGTCGCCCTGCTCCTCGTCGCCGTCCTGCACTTCCTGGAGGACGCGGACGACCCGTACGCCGCCGTGGCCGAGCTGCGCGACGCGCTGGCCCCCGGCAGCCTGCTGATCCTCACGCACGCCTCGTACGAGGGGATCCCGCTCACGGAGGAGGTCGCGGGCGGCGTCGTCAGCGTCTACCGGGACATCCGCAACCCCCTCGTCATGCGCACCCGGGAGCGGATCATCCCCTTCTTCGACGGGTTCGAGATGCTGGAGCCCGGACTGGTCTCCATGCCCGACTGGCGGCCGGACCGCCCTGCGGGCGCGCTCGACGGCGAGGCGGCGGAGGACCCCTACGCCTTCTCCGGCTTCGGTGGCGTGGGACGCAAGGCGTGAGACTTCCGGTACAGACGACGGGCGCGCCGGGCGCCGCCGTGCCCGAACCCGCCGCCGCGCCCGGCGCGGCCCCGGCCTCCGAGCAGACCTCGGCCCCGCAGGGTGGCATCGAGGACCGGATCGCCCGTTTCGCGACCATCTGGGGACGGGCGATCTTCCCCGTCACGGCGACCTCGCTGACCCGGACCGAGTTCGAACGGCACCTCCTGCCGCTCACCCGGACCCTCGCCGAGGCCCTGCGCGCCCGGCCCTTCGACGCCGGCGTCGCCCAGCGGGTGGGGGCCGAGCTCGTCGCCGTGCACTGCACCGACCCCGAGGCACTGGCCGGCACCCTGGGCGTGGTCGAGTCGTACCTGGTGCTGTACTGCGGCCCGGACGGACCCGAGGGCTCCGGCGTGGAGGGCACCGAGGAGTACCGGTCCCGCTGCGCCCGGCTCCAGCACGCCATCGCGGCGGGCTACGCCCGCGCCCTGCGCGAGCGCACCCTCAAGGAGCAGGAGGCCATCGCCCGTTCCGCGCTGACCGCCCGTTCCGACGCCCAGCAGGCCCTGCACGCGAGCGAGGAGCGCTTCCGGGCCGTCTTCGAGGGCGCGGCCATCGGGATCGGGATCGCCGACCTCGACGGGAACGTCCTGGAGGTCAACGACACGCTGCTGCAGATGTTCGGCGGCCTGGAGGGCCACGTCCGCAGCCGCAACGTCAGCGAGTGGGGGCACCCCGACGACACCCCGCACGTGTGGCGGATGTACGGCGAGCTCGTGCGCGGCGAGCGCGAGAGCTACCGCGTGGAGAAGCCGTACTACCGGCACGACGGCACCGTGCTGTGGACCAACCTGACGGTGTCGCTGCTGCGCGACGCCGCCGGGAACCCGCAGTACCAGCTGGCGCTGATGGAGGACACCACCGAACGCCGCCTGCTGAACCTGCGGCTGCGCTACGAGGCCACTCACGACGCCCTCACCGGCCTGCCGAACCGGACGCTGTTCTTCGAGCGACTGGAGAAGGCCCTCAGCGGGGCCGGTGGCAACCGCTACGGCCTGTGCTACCTCGACCTCGACGGTTTCAAGGCGGTCAACGACAGCCTCGGGCACTCGGCGGGGGACCGGCTGCTCGTGGAGGTCGCCGACCGGCTCCAGAGCTGCGCGACCGGCCCCGGCGAGGTCGTCGCCCGGCTGGGCGGCGACGAGTTCGTGGCCCTGACCACCGGCAGCGACACCGAGGAGAAGGTCACCGACCTCGCGGTCCGGATCCTGACCGCGCTGTCCACGCCGATCCGGCTGGAGGGCCGGGAGCTGACCGTCCGGGGCAGCATCGGCATCGTCGAGGGCCGCGCCCAGGAACGCACCGCGGCCGAGGTGCTGCGCAGCGCCGACATCACCATGTACCGGGCCAAGGCGGCAGGCGGCAACCGCTTCGAATTCGCCGACGCCGAGGCCGACGCCCGCGCGATCACCCGCCACGGCCTGACCAACGCCCTGCCGGCGGCGCTGGAGCGGGGCGAGTTCTTCATCGAGTACCAGCCGCTGGTCCACATGCGCGACGGCAGCGTGCACGGAGCCGAGGCCCTGGTGCGCTGGTCCCACCCGCAGTACGGGGTCCTCGGCCCGGACCGGTTCATCCCGCTCGCCGAACGGACCGGGCTGATCGTGCCGCTCGGCCGCTGGGTCCTGGAGGAGGCCGTCCGGCAGGCCCGCATCTGGCAGCGCGAGCACGGCGGCTCGGCCCTGCGGATCAACGTCAACCTCTCGCCGACCCAGCTGCACCATCCCGGGCTGGTCGCCGACACCGTGGCGGTCCTGGAGAAGTCCGGCCTCGCCCCGGGCGCGCTGTGCCTGGAGGTCACCGAATCGGCCCTGATAGGAGCCGACGACGAACTGCTGGAACCGCTGCGCAGGCTCGCCGCCCTGGGCGTGGACATCGCGCTCGACGACTTCGGCACCGGCTATTCGAACCTGGCCAACCTGCGCCGCCTGCCGGTCAGCGTCCTGAAGCTCGACCGCTCCTTCACCCAGGGGATGCAGCAGCAGCCCGCCAACCCGGTGGACGTCAAGATAGTGGAAGGGATCGTCGCCCTGGCCCACAGTCTCGAACTGGCCGTCACCGTCGAGGGGGTGGAGACCGGCGTCCAGGCCGCCCAGCTCCGCGCCCTCGGCTGCGACACCGCCCAGGGCTGGTACTACGCGCGCCCCGGCTCCCCCGACCGCATTCACGCCCTCTCCCTCTGCGACGCCGTACCCACTCCCTCCTGACCCCGTCGCTGCCCCCGGGTCAGCCCAGCCCGGCCTCGGTGCCGCGGCCGGGCTGGCGCACCGCGGCCACGACCCGCTCGTACCGCGCGACGGTGTCGACCAGCACGTGGGCGGCCGCCGGGAGCCGTTCGGCCTCGTAGGCGTCGAGCAGGCCGTCCGCCGCCGGTCCGGGGAGGGCGGCGGCCAGGGTCCGGCCGAGGGCGACCGCGTCCTGTATCCCGGTGTTCATGCCCAGGCCCCCGGCTATGGGGTGCACGTGTGCCGCGTCCCCGGCGAGGAGGACCCGGCCCTCGCGCATCCGGGCGGCGATGCGCACGTTGACCCGCCAGGACGAGAGCCAGGTGGGATCCGCCAGGCGGATCCCCGGCATCCTGGCGTGCCGGTCGAAGAGCCGCTGGAAGCCCCCCAGCGAGGGCGGTCGGGCCTCGCCGCCCTCGGTGAGCTCCGGGGAGGCCTGGAGCTGGAAGGTGTCGGTCCCCGGCATCGGGCAGAGCAGTATCCCCCCGCCCTCCGAGGTGAACCACTGGTGCCAGAACGCCCGGCTCAGCCCGGGCGCCCTCACGTCTCCGAGCACCATCGTCTCCGTCTCGTCGGTGCGTCCCTCGAAGGGGATCCCGAGGAGCTTTCGGACCGCACTGCGTCCCCCGTCGCACCCGGCGGCGTAGCCGGCGCGGACGGCACGGCCGTCCGCGAGCCGTGCGGTGACGCCCGTCCCGTCCTGGGTGATCGCGGTGACCTGGGCTTCGTACTCGACCCGGACGCCGAGGGCCGCCAGGCGTGCGCGGAGGACCTCTTCGACCTGCCACTGGCCGATCAGCAGGCCGGCAGCGGTCGGGGTGTCTTTGACGTGGTCGCCGTCGAAGTACTTGCGCAGGATCACCTCCCGGGCGCCGATGGCTGACAGCTCCTGCGCCACGCCGAGCCTGGCGAAGACCTTCAGGCTGGTGGGCGTGAGGCCCTTGCCCCGGGACTCGCGGTGCGGTGCGCGACGGGCTTCGAGCACCCGGACGCTGACACCGCGCAGGGCCAAGTCGCACGCCAGGGTGAGGCCGGTGGGGCCGGAGCCCACGATCAGCACGTCGGTCATCGGAAGTCCTCTCGTCGTCGATGTCTCAAGGAGAACCGCTGCCCAGCGAAAAAGCAACCCGGTATCGAAAATTACTCGGATCAAAAATTTACTGAGTATGAAGAGTGACTCGGTAAGGATTCCGTGCTACGTTGTGAGCATGGACAACACCTCTGGACTGCGCGAGAACAAGAAGCTCCGTACGCGACGCCAGCTGGCGGCGACGGCGCTCGAACTCTTCCTGGAACGGGGCTTCGACGACGTCTCCGTGGCGGACGTCGCCGCCGCCGCGGAGGTTTCCAAGCCGACGCTGTTCCGGTACTACCCGAGCAAGGAGGACCTGGTCCTGGACCGGTTCGCCGACCACCAGGACGAGCTGGCGCGCATCGTGCGCGAGCGGCCGGCGGGTCAGGGGCCGGTCGGGGCCGTGCACGCGCACTTCATAGAGGCGCTCGACCGCAGGGACCCGATCACCGGGCTCTGCGACGATCCCGACGTCGTCGCCTTCCAGAGACTGCTCTACTCCACGGCGAGTCTCCAGACCCGGCTGGCCCACTACGGCGCCCGCGAGGTGGAGCTGCTCGCCGCCGTGCTGGAAGGCGAAGCCGTCCCGCCCCTCACCGCCCGGCTGGCCGCCCTGCACCTGGTGCACGTCCGCCACGAGCTGGGCCGCGAGAACTGGCGGCGGATCGCCTCCGGGAGCAGCGCCGGCGAGGCCCACCCCGCTGCCGTCACCGATGCCGACCACGCCTTCGGGATGCTCGCCGGCGGGCTCGACCAGGCCTTGCCCATACGCACGGCCTGATTCGGCGCGCGGTTTCGGCGCCTCTGGCCAGGACGTCCGCCGGCGGGTCAGCCCAGGAGCATCCGCTTCAGCTCACGGGCCGCGCGCGGGGGAGCCACGTCCGTGCGGTGGGCCAGGGCGATCGTGCGGCGCAGCGGAGAGCCGGCGAGGGGGGTCACCCGCAGGCCCCGACCCGCGCCGTCCACCACCATCGCCGGGACCACCGCGAGGCCGAGCCCCGCCCGGACGAAGCCCAGCACCGCGTCCATCTCGCCGCCCTCCACGGTGAAGGCCGGCTCGAAGCCCTCCGCGCGGCAGGCCGTCACGGTCAGCTCCCGCAGGTCGTAGCCGTGCCGGAACATCACCATCGGCTCGTCGCGCAGCCCGGAGATGGTCAGCTCGCCGCCCCCGCCCGGCGCCGGTCGTTCCGCCGAGGAGACCACGACCAGGTCTTCCGTCAGCAACTCCATCGTCGTCAGGGCAGGCGCCGAGGGTGGCAACGGCAGGGCGATCAGGGCCAGGTCCAGGGCCCCGCGCGCGAGCTCCCGTACGAGGTCAAGCGAACCGCTCTCCTCGATCAGCAGCTCGATGCCCGGGTGCGCGGAGTGAAAGGCGCGCAGTACGTCCGGCAGCAGGCCCGTGCACACGCTCGGCGTGGCGCCCAGCCGGACCCGGCCGCGGCGCAGTTGCGCCAGCTCCTGCACCTCCAGGCGCGCCGTGTCCGCGTCCGCCAGGATCCTGCGGGCCAGCGGCAGCAGCGTCTCGCCCGCATCGGTGAGCGTGATGTTGCCGCGAGCCCGGCTGAACAGCTCGGCGCCCAGTTCCCGCTCCAGCGCCTTGATCTGCTGCGAGAGCGAGGGCTGGGCCACGTGCACCCGTTCCGCCGCGCGGGTGAAGTGCCGGGTCTCGGCGACGGCCACGAAGTACAGGAGCTGCTGAAACTGCATAGGCCATGTCTATCAAGATGACCGACATCATGTCTTGGACCTTTCAGGCCCTGCGTCCTTACCTTCGATCCATGGCTCTGGCAACGCGCACCCGGACCGGCGGCTCCGCCGTCTCGACCGTCTGGGGCTCCACCATCGGAAAGAAGACCGTCATGGCGGTCTCCGGGCTGATCATGCTCGGCTACCTCGTCGCGCACATGCTCGGCAACCTCAAGATCTTCTTCGGCCCCGACGAGTTCAACGGCTACGCCCGCTGGCTGCGGCACATGGGCGAGCCCTTCCTGCACAGCCACTGGGGACTGTGGGCCGCCCGCGTGGTCCTGCTCGCCGCGGTGGTCGCCCACGCCGTCAGCGCGTACCAGCTCAGCCGCCGTGACATCAAGGCCCGCCCGGTCGCCTACGCCCACAAGCGCCGCCGGGCGAGCTACGCCACCCGCACCATGCGCTGGGGCGGTGTCATCCTCGGCCTCTTCATCGTCTGGCACCTGCTCGACCTGACCACCCTCACGGTGAACGAGCGGGCCCTGGAGGGCCACCCGTACGAGAACGTGGTCGCGACCTTCTCCACGTGGTACGGCAACACGATCTACCTCGTCGCGATGATCGCCATGGGCCTGCACGTGCGGCACGGCTTCTGGAGCGCCGCCCAGACCCTCGGCGCCGGTAACGCCCGCCGTGACAGGGCGCTCAAAGCCCTCGCGGACCTGCTCGCCGGCGTACTGACCGCGGGCTTCGTCTCCGTCCCGATAGCCGTCATGACCGGACTGGTGAGCTGACCGTGACCAACCACGCCACCCCCTATGCCGCCCAGGCGCCCTACGCCTCCTACGCGACCGGCGAGCCCCTCGCCGACACCAAGGCCCCCGACGGCCCGATCGCGGACCGGTGGGACCGCCGCCGCTTCGAGGCCCGGCTCGTCAACCCCGCCAACCGCCGCAAGCACACCGTCATCGTCGTCGGCACCGGCCTGGCGGGCGGAGCGGCCGGCGCGACCCTCGCCGAACAGGGCTACCACGTCGTCCAGTTCTGCTTCTCCGACTCGCCCCGCCGCGCCCACTCGATCGCCGCCCAGGGCGGCATCAACGCCGCCAAGAACTACCGCAACGACGGCGACTCCGTGCACCGCCTCTTCTACGACACCGTCAAGGGCGGCGACTTCCGCGCCCGCGAGTCCAACGTGCACCGCCTCGCCCAGATCTCCGTCGAGATCATCGACCAGTGCGTGGCCCAGGGCGTCCCCTTCGCCCGCGAGTACGGCGGCCTCCTCGACACCCGCTCCTTCGGCGGCGTCCAGGTCTCCCGCACCTTCTACGCCCGCGGCCAGACGGGCCAGCAACTCCTCCTCGGCGCCTACCAGGCCCTGTCCCGGCAGATCGCCGCGGGCAACGTCGAGATGCACGCCCGCACCGAGATGCTCGACCTGCTCGTCATCGACGGAGCCGCCCGCGGCATCGTCGCCCGCGACCTGATCACCGGCGAGATCAGCACCCACTTCGCCGACGCGGTCGTGCTGGCGAGCGGCGGCTACGGCAACGTCTTCTACCTCTCCACCAACGCCATGAACTCCAACGCGACCGCCGTCTGGCGGGCGCACCGGCGCGGCGCCTACTTCGCCAACCCGTGCTTCACCCAGATCCACCCCACCTGCATCCCGCGCACCGGCGACCACCAGTCCAAGCTCACCCTGATGAGCGAGTCCCTGCGCAACGACGGCCGCATCTGGGTCCCCAAGGCCAAGGGCGACACCCGCCCCGCCGCGGACATCCCCGAGGCGGAGCGCGACTACTACCTGGAGCGGATCTACCCCTCCTTCGGCAACCTCGTGCCCCGCGACATCGCCTCCCGCGCCGCCAAGAACGTCTGCGACGAGGGCCGCGGCGTCGGCCCCGGCGGCCAGGGCGTCTACCTCGACTTCGCCGACGCCATCCGCCGCATGGGCCGCGACAAGGTCGCGGAGAAGTACGGCAACCTCTTCGACATGTACGAGCGGATCACCGCGGAGAACCCGTACGAGGTGCCCATGCGGATCTACCCCGCCGTGCACTACACGATGGGCGGCCTGTGGGTCGACTACGACCTCCAGACCACCGTCCCCGGCCTCTTCGCCATCGGCGAGGCCAACTTCTCCGACCACGGAGCCAACCGCCTCGGCGCCTCCGCACTCATGCAGGGCCTCGCCGACGGCTACTTCGTCCTGCCGTCCACGATCAACGACTACCTCGCGCGGCGCCCGCACCGAGGCGCCGTGCACGACACCCACCCCGAGGCGGTGGCCGTCGTACGCGAGACCCGCGACCGGCTCGCGCGGCTGCTCGCCGTCGACGGAGACCGCACGCCCGACTCCTTCCACCGCGAGATCGGCGCCCTCATGTGGGAGTACTGCGGGATGGCCCGCTGCGAGGACGGACTGCGCAAGGCCCTGGACCGCATCCCCGAGATCCGCGCGGAGTTCTGGCGCCGGATCAAGGTGCCGGGCCGGGGGGAGGAGTTCAACCAGTCGCTGGAGAAGGCCAACCGCATCGTCGACTACCTGGAACTCGCCGAGCTGATGTGCCTCGACGCACTCCACCGCACCGAATCCTGCGGCGGCCACTTCCGCGAGGAGTCCCAGACCCCCGACGGCGAGGCGGCGCGGCGCGACGAGGAGTTCGCCTACGCCGCCGCCTGGGAGTTCACCGCGACCGGCGCCGCTCCCGTCCTGCACAAGGAAGACCTCGTCTTCGAGTACGTCCACCCCACCCAGCGGAGCTACGCATGAAGCTCACCCTGCGCGTCTGGCGCCAGCGCGGCGCCGACGCCCCCGGCCACATGGCGTCCTACGAGGTCGACGGCATCTCGCCGGACATGTCCTTCCTGGAGATGCTCGACACCCTCAACGAGGACCTCATCCTGCGCGGCGAGGACCCGGTCGCCTTCGACCACGACTGCCGCGAGGGCATCTGCGGCGCCTGCAGCCTCGTCATCAACGGCGACGCCCACGGCCCGGAGCGCACCACCACCTGCCAGCTCCACATGCGGTCCTTTGCGGACGGCGACACCATCGACGTCGAGCCCTGGCGGGCCGCCGCCTTCCCGGTGGTCAAGGACCTCGTCGTGGACCGCGGCGCCTTCGACCGCATCATCCAGGCGGGCGGCTACATCACGGCGCCCACCGGCGCCGCTCCCGAGGCGCACGCCACCGCGGTACCCAAGGCCGACGCCGACTTCGCCTTCGAGCACGCCGAGTGCATCGGCTGCGGCGCCTGCGTGGCGGCCTGCCCCAACGGCTCCGCGATGCTCTTCACCTCCGCCAAGGTGAACCACCTGAACGTCCTCCCGCAGGGCTCCCCGGAGCGGGAGACCCGGGTGCTGGACATGGTGGCCCGGATGGACGAAGAGGGCTTCGGCGGCTGCACCCTGACGGGGGAGTGCGCCACCGCCTGCCCGAAGGGGATCCCGCTGCCGTCGATCGCGGCGATGAACAAGGAGTGGCTGCGGGCGCTCCGCAAGGGCCCCCGCTGACCCCGCTACGGGCCGTACGCCGCACCGCGCCTGCGGGGGCCCGGGCGGCGGGGGGCCCTGCGCCGATCGGCTGACCGGCGCAGCCCGTCCCGCGCCGTGCCCCGGCGGCGCCCGGCCCATGGGGGACAGTGGCCGCATGCCACACGCCCCCGCCGGGTCCGGACCGCGCCGCCGAGCCGTACTGGCCGCCGCCCTCGCCCCGCTGGCCGTGGCCGGCTGCTCCGCGGGGGAGCCCGCGCCGGGCCCGGCGCCCGGCGGGCAGGCCGCGCCGAAGGACGCGCTGATCATGGTGATCCGGCACGCGGAGAAACCGTACGCCGGTGACTCCGGCTGGGACGAGGACGGCGAGGACGACCCCGGCTCGCTCGCCGGGCGCGGCTGGCGCCGCGCCGAGGAGCTCCCGCGGCTCTTCCCGCCGGCCCGCGGCTCCTCGCTGCCCCGCCCCGCCGTGGTCTTCGCGGCCGGAGGCAAGGGGACGGCGCCCGCCCGCTGCAAGCAGACCGTCGCGGCGCTGGCCACCGCACTGCGCACCCCCGTCCGCTCGGAGTTCGCCGTGGGCTCCGAACAGGCGCTGGTCGAGGCCGCGTTGGCGGGGCCCATGCCCGTACTCGTCTGCTGGGAACACACCGGGATTCCCCGGCTCGTCCGCGCCCTCGGCGCCCACCGGCTTCCCGGCACCCCCGCGACCTGGCCCGACCGCCACGACCTCGTCTGGACGTTCACCCGCCGCCGCGGCCAGTGGACCTTCCGCGAGCTCCCGCAGCACCTGCTGCCGGGGGACGCGTAAGCCCCTACCGGTCGAGCGCCCGCGCCAGGTAGGCCGCCGTGCGGCCCCGGCCCGCCGCCGCCACCTGGGCCGGGGTGCCGGAGGCGACGACGCGGCCGCCCTCCGTGCCGCCGCCCGGGCCCAGGTCGATGACCCAGTCCGCGCCCGCCACCACCTCCATGTCGTGCTCCACGACCACCACCGAATGCCCGGCGTCCACCAGCCCGTGCAACTGCCGCAGCAGCACCCGCACATCGGCCGGATGCAGGCCGGTCGTCGGCTCGTCCAGCAGGTACAGGGTGTGGTCCCGGCGCAGCCGCTGCAGCTCGGTGGCCAGCTTGATCCGCTGCGCCTCGCCGCCCGAGAGCTCGGTCGCCGGCTGCCCCAGCCGCAGGTAGCCCAGCCCGATGTCCTCCAGCGCGCGCAGACTGCGCGCCGCCGCCGGAACCTCCGCGAAGAAACCGGCAGCGGACTCCACCGTCAGGCCGAGCACCTCCGCGATGTTCAGCCCCGCGTAACGGACCTCCAGGGTCACGGCGTTGTACCGCGCACCGGCGCACTCGGGGCACGGGGCGTAGGTACTGGGCAGGAACATCAGCTCCACCGAGACGAAGCCCTCGCCCTGACAGGTCTCGCACCGGCCGCCCGCCACGTTGAAGGAGAACCGGCCCGCCTTCCAGCCGCGGGCCTTCGCTTCCGGAGCCGCCGTGAAGAGGCGCCGCACCACGTCGAACAGGCCCGTGTAGGTGGCCAGATTGGACCGCGGGGTCCGGCCGATCGGCTTCTGGTCCACCTCCACCAGCCGCCGTACGGGAAAGTCCGGCTCGGCCAGCTGCTCGGCGACCTCCCGGGCCAGGACCTGCCCGACCAGCGTCGACTTCCCCGACCCCGACACCCCGGTGACGGCCGTGAACACCCCGAGCGGGAACCGCGCGTCCAGGTCCCGCAGGTTGTGCCGGTCCACCGCCGTCACCCGTACCGACCCGGCCGCCTCGCGCACCCGCCGGGAAGCGCCAGCGGGCTGAGGCCGCCGCTGCGCGAACAGGTGCCGGGCCGTCGCCGAGTCCTCCACCCCGGCGAGGTCCTTCGGCGGGCCGCTGTAGAGCACCTGACCGCCGTGCTCACCGGCCAGCGGCCCCACGTCCACCAGCCAGTCCGCGTGCCGCACCACGTCCAGCTGGTGCTCCACGACGAAGACCGTGTTCCCGGCCTCCTTCAGCCGGTCCAGTACGCCGAGCAGCGCCTCGGTGTCGGCCGGGTGGAGCCCCGCCGACGGCTCGTCCAGTACGTACACCACCCCGAAGAGCCCCGACCGCAGCTGCGTCGCCAGCCTCAGGCGCTGCAGCTCGCCGGCTGACAGGCTCGGCGCGGTCCGGTCCAGGCTCAGGTAGCCGAGCCCCAGCTCCGTGACGGGCCCGATGCGCGAGCGCAGGTCCTCGGCGAGCACCCGGGCGGCCTCCCCGGCGGCGGGTGCGCCGGACAGGACGCCGTCCAGTTCCGTCAGGGGCATCGCCGCGAGCGAGGCGATGCCGTGGCCGGCGAAGGTGACGGCCAGGGCCTCCGGGCGCAGCCGCCGCCCCTCGCACACCGGGCACGGCGCGTCGGTGAGGAACCGCTCGGCGCGGGCCCGCAGGGTGGCGCTCTTGGTGTCGCCGAAGGTGCGCAGGACATAGCGCTGGGCGCTCATGTACGTGCCCTGGTAAGGACGTTGGATCCGGTCGGCCTCCCGCACCGGGTGCACGGTCACCACCGGCTGTTCCTCGGTGAACAGGATCCACTCGCGGTCCTTCGCGGGCAGCTCCCGCCAGGGCCGGTCCACGTCGTGGCCGAGGGTCTCCAGGATGTCGCGCAGGTTCTTGCCCTGCCAGGCACCCGGCCACGCGGCGATCGCGCCCTGGCGGATCGACAGGCTGGGGTCGGGCACCAGGAGTTCCTCGCTGGTGCGGTGGATCCGGCCCAGCCCCTGGCACGCAGGGCAGGCGCCGGCGGCGGTGTTGGGCGAGAAGGCGTCGGAGTCGAGCCGCCGCGCTCCCGGGGGGTAGGTACCGGCCCGCGAGTACAGCATCCGCAGGGAGTTGGACAGCAGGGTCACCGTGCCGACCGAGGAGCGCGAGCCGGGGGAGGAGCGGCGCTGCTCCAGAGAGACGGCGGGCGGCAGCCCGGTGACGGAGTCCACCTTCGGGGCGCCGATCTGGTGGATGAGGCGGCGGGCGTAGGGGGCGACCGACTCGAAGTACCGGCGCTGGGCCTCGGCGTAGAGCGTGCCGAAGGCCAGCGAGCTCTTCCCGGAGCCGGAGACCCCGGTGAACACGGTGAGCGCGTCACGGGGGATGTCCACGTCGACGCCCCGCAGGTTGTGCTCCCGGGCGCCCCGGACCCGTACGAATGGATCGAGAGACGCGTGGGGAAGGGCGGGGGATGCGGCGGCCTGGTCCATTCGTCCCAGTTTAGAGGCCCCTGGAGCCCGAGAGCCCCGTGGAGCCCGAGAGGCCCGTGGAGCCCGAGAGGCCCGTGGGGCCCGAGAGGCCGGCCAGGCGCGCCAGTCGGCCGTAGGAGTCCAGCAGCGCCGTCCGGTCGTAGGTGGAGGTGGTGACCAGCAGCTCGTCCGCACCCGTCAGCGCGGCCACCTCGGAGAGCTCCGCCGCGACCTGCTCCTCGGTGCCGTGGATATGCCCCGCGAGGGCGTTCTCGTACAGCTCCCGCTCCTTCGGGCTCATCTCCAGCGCCTCGACCTCCTCGGCCGGGCGCAGCGGCGGGAAGCTGCCCCGGGTCCGGGAGTACGCGAGGGACCACGCCTCCGGAACGAGCATGCGCCGGGCCTCCTGCGTGGTCGCGGCGACCGCCACCGTCCCGGAGACCACCACGTACGGCTCCGAGCCCCCGGCGGCCGGCCGGAACTCCTCGCGGTACCGCGCCACGGCCTCGGCGACGCGCCCGCGGCTACGGAGGTCGCCGACCACCAGCGGCAGCCCGGCCCGGGCGGCGATCCCCGCGCCCTCGCCCGTGGCCAGGACGAAGGCCGGTACGCGGAGCCCCTCGGCCGGGTGGGCGTGCACCTCGGGATGCGCCCGCTGGGTGCCGTCGAGCCAGCCCAGCAGCTCCGCCAGCTGCTCCTCGAAGCGGTCGGCGTCCCCGATGTCGCGGCCCAGGGCCCGCCGGATCCCGTTGGTGAAGCCGACCGAGCGGCCCAGCCCCATGTCGATCCGGCCGGGGAACAGCGACTCCAGGACCCCGAACTGCTCCGCGACCACCAGCGGCTCGTGATTGGGCAGCATGACCCCGCCCGTCCCGACGCGGATCCGCCGCGTGGCCCCGGCGACGGCCGCGGCCAGCACGGTCGGCGCGGAGCCCGCGACCCCGGGCACGCTGTGGTGCTCCGACACCCAGAAGCGGAGGTAGCCGAGCTCCTCGGCCGTACGCGCGAGGTCCACGGTGTCGCGCAGGGCCTGCGGGGCCGAGTGGCCCTGGCGGGTGCGCGACCGGTCCAGTATCGAGAGGGTGCGGATCACACCGTCCTCAACGTCCCAGGGCCGTGGGCATTCCCGGCGGGCGGCGCGCCCCGCATCTCCTAGGGTGGCGGCATGACCGGGATCACCACGCGGCCGCTGGCCGTCTTCGACATCGACAACACCCTGGCGGACACCGCCCATCGCCAGCACTTCCTGGAGCGCCGCCCCCGCGACTGGGACGGCTTCTTCGGCGCCGCGCCGGCCGATCCGCCGCTCCCGCGTGGTATCGCGCTGGCCGTGGAGAGCGGGCAGGACTGCGAGGTGGTGTATCTGACCGGGCGCCCCGAACGGTGCCGGGCGGACACCGTCGACTGGCTCGCCCGGCACGGTCTGCCCGAGGGGCGGGTGTGGATGCGCGGCAACCAGGACCGGCGGCCCGCCCGGACGACCAAGCTGGAGATCCTCAAGCGGCTCGGCCGGGGCCGGGAGGTGCGCATGCTCGTGGACGACGACGAGCTGGTGTGCCAGGCGGCGCGCGCCGCCGGTTTCCGGGTGGTCCTCGCCGACTGGGCGGCGGACGCGCCCGAGCTCAAGGAGGCCCAGGAGACCGAGGGCCGGACCTGAGCGAGGGCTCCCGGGCTCAGTCCTCGCCGTCGAGGCGGAAGCCGACCTTGAGGCCCACCTGGAAGTGGGCGATCTCCCCGTTCTCGATGTGTCCGCGTACCTGGACCACCTCGAACCAGTCAAGGTTCCGCACGGTCTGGCCCGCCCGGGCGATCCCGTTGCGGATGGCCTGATCGATGCCCTCGTGGGAGGTGCCGACGATCTCGGTCACCCGGTACGTGTGATTGGACATGGAGTCTCCCGACAGTGGGTGGCTTTTGCCTGGTTCTACGGTGCCCCAGTAAGTCCGGCTGCGCGAACTTTGCGTGAACAGTCCCCGGGGAAAGGCACTTGACCGGCCTATTGGTCTATGCCAATTTCTAGCCATCTGAGATCGAGCCCCCAGAAGGTGACCCTCTTGAAGATGCGCTTCCTCGCCGTGTGCACCGCACTCGCGGCCGCGACCGCCCTCACGGGCTGCAGCCAGCTGGCCGACCCGGCCGCAGCGCCGCAGAAGGTGACGCTCTGGCTGATGAAGGGCAGCGCCTCGGAGGACTTCATCGACGCGTTCACCGCGTCGTTCGAACAGGAACACCCCGGCACCGACCTGGAGGTCAGGATCCAGGAGTGGACGGGCATCGGCGACAAGGTCAACGCCATCCTCGAAGGCAGGAGCAAGGAGAGCGCCGACGTCATCGAGGTCGGCAACACGCAGGTGGCCCGGTACATCGAGACCGGCGGCATCGAGGAACTCACCCTGGAGGGCCTGCGCGAGTGGGGCAGCAAGGACTGGCTCAAGGGCCTGTCCGACCCGGGAAGCATCAACGGCGCCCAGTACGGCATCCCGTGGTACGCCGCCAACCGCGTGGTCATCTACCACAAGGACCTCTTCGCGAGCGCCGGGATCAAGACGCCGCCGAAGAACCGCCAGGAGTGGATCCAGGCCACCCAGAAGCTCGACAAGGGCGACCAGCAGGGCATCTACCTCGCGGGCCAGAACTGGTACGTGCTCGCCGGCTTCATCTGGGACGAGGGCGGCGACATCGCCGTCGAGACCAGCGGCCAGTGGGTCGGCGCCCTCGACGACGAGAAGGCCCTGGCCGGCATGGACTTCTACAAGCAGCTCCAGGCCCTGGGCGACGGCCCCAAGGGCGCCGACGAGGAGACGCCTCCGCAGTCCCAGGTCTTCGCCCGCGGCCAGGTGGCCCAGATCATCGCCCCGCCCGGCCAGGTCGCCGAGATCGAGGCGGCCAACCCGGCCCTCAAGGGCAAGCTCGGCTTCTTCCCGATTCCCGGCAAGACCACCGACAAGGTGGGAGCCGTCCTCACCGGCGGCTCCGACCTGATCATCCCGGAGCGGACGAAGCACCGGAAGGGCGCCGTGGACGTGATCACGGCCCTCGTCAGCGAGAAGTGGCAGACCGAACTCGCCCGGACGATGAGCTACGTCCCCAACAAGACCACCCTCGCGCGCGTGGTCGAGGGCAACGAGGGCGCCGCCGCCATGGCACCCGGCGCCGCCCAGGGCCGGGCCACCCCCAAATCCGCCCGCTGGGCCGAGGTGGAGGCCAAGAACCCGATCAAGCCGTTCATGACCGCCGTGCTGACGGGCCAGGACCCCCGGCAGGCGGCCCGGGCGGCCTCCGAGGAGATAGGGAAGGTGCTCAGCGCGGACCGCTGAGAGGGGCCACCAGCGAGTTCAGCGTCCGCACATCCAGGTGCCGCTGAGCGGTCATGTCGAATCCAGCCGGTCACGGAAGAAGTAAAGGAGCCAGGCCGCCCACCTGCACGGCCACCCACCGTGCGGGCCCGGCCCTCCGTGCCCGGATCAGGAGCAGCCATGACCATCGCACCCCTGTCCCCTTCCCCCCTCCTCCCCACCGCCCCCGCCGTCGCCCCCACCCGGGGCTCCGCGCCGGCCCCCGGCCCCCGCTACGCCGTCCGCATCGCCCGCGACGAGGCCGAAGTGCGCGCCGCCCAGCGGCTGCGCCACCAGGTCTTCGCCGGCGAGCTCGGAGCCCGCCTGGACGGGCCCGAGCCCGGTCTGGACGCCGACGCCTTCGACGCGTACTGCGACCACCTCCTCGTCGTCGACGAGGAGACCGGGCAGGTCGTCGGGACCTACCGGCTGCTGCCCCCGGAGCGGGCCGCCGTCGCCGGACGCCTCTACTCCGAGGCCGAGTTCGACCTCTCCGCCCTCGCCCCCATCCGCCCCGACCTCGTCGAGGTCGGCCGCTCCTGCGTCCACCCCGATCACCGCAACGGCGCCGTCATCGCCCTGATCTGGGCCGGCCTCACCCACTACATGGACCGCTCCGGGCACAACTGGCTCGCCGGCTGCTGCTCCGTGCCGCTCGCCGACGGCGGGGTCCTGGCCGCCGCCACCCGGGACGCCGTACTGACCCGCCACCTCGCCCCCGAGGAGTACCGGGTCACCCCGCACCTCCCCTGGAACCCCGAGGGCATCACCTTCCCCCACCGCACGGAGCTGCCCCCGCTGCTGCGCGGCTACCTCCGCCTGGGCGCCTGGGTCTGCGGCGAACCCGCCCTCGACCCGGCCTTCGGCTGCGCCGACCTGTACGTGCTCCTCTCGCTGCGCCGCACCAACCCGCGCTACCTGAAGCACTTCCGCTCGCTCGTCCCCGGCGCATGAGCGTCTGGCTGCCCACCTCGCCCTGCACCCCCGAGGCCTGCGCCGGCCACGCGGGGAGCACCGCGAGCGTCCCCCGCGCGGCGGCCCGGCTCGCCGCTGGCATCGCCCTGGTCCTGCTGGGCATCCTGGGCGCCCCACCGGTCCGGCTGCTCCCGGCCGGCCCCCGGCACACGGTGGTGCGGGCCTGGTCCACCGCGCTGGTACGGGCCTTCGGCATCCGGATCAGCGTCTACGGGAACCCGGGCGCGGGCGGCGGCCGCCTCGTCGTCGCCAACCACATCTCCTGGCTGGACGTCCCGCTCGTCGGCGCCGCACTGCCCGGCCGGATGCTGGCCAAGAGCGACATCCGCGCCTGGCCGGTGCTCGGCGGCCTCTCCGACCGGGCCGGCACCCTGTTCATCGAGCGCGACCGGCTCCGCTCCCTGCCCGCCACCGTCGGGGCGATCACCCGCGCGCTGCTGGCCGGCGACCGGGTCACCGTGTTCCCCGAGGGATCCACCTGGTGCGGCCGGGCCCGGGGGACGTTCCACAGGGCCGTCTTCCAGTCGGCGCTGGACGCGCGGGTGCCCGTACAGCCCGTGCGGATCGCCTACCTGGGCCGCGACGGGACCACCGCCGGGGCGCCCGCCTTCGTCGGGGACGATTCGCTCACCGCCTCCCTGTGGCGGATCGCCCGGGCCCGCGGGGTGCGGGCCGAGGTCGTCCTGCTGCCGCGGATCCCGCCGGGCCGGCACGCGAACCGGCGGGACCTCGCGGCCGCGGCTCAGGAGGCCGTCGCCGGAGCCTTCGTGTCGGCCGGACCGCTCGGCGAGGGGCCTACCTCGGAGAGCGACAGCGCGAAGCGGCCCGCCGCGTCCGTCCACCACTGGGTCAACTCAAGCCCGGCCGCAGCCAGTTCCTTGCGGACGCCCTCCTGACGGAACTTCGCGGACACCTCCGTCAGGATGTCCTCGCCCGCCGCGAACGGCACCACCAGATCCAGGGCCCGGACCTTCACCACCACCTCCGACCGGGCCCGCAGCCGCATCTCGATCCACTCCTGCTCCCTGTTCCACACCGCCACGTGCGTGAAGTCGGCGGTGTGGAAGTCCGCGTCCAGCTCGCGGTTGATGACGGCCAGCACGTTCTTGTTGAACTCCGCCGTCACACCGCGCGCGTCGTCGTACGCGGCGACCAGCACGGCCTCGTCCTTCACCAGGTCCGTGCCCATCAGCAGCGCGTCCCCGGGCGACAGCATCGCCCGTACGGACGCCAGGAACACCGCCCGCTCCGGCGGCAGCAGGTTCCCGATCGTCCCGCCCAGGAACACCACCAGCCGCGGCCCGGGGGAGTCCGGCAGGTGCAGCGCACGCGTGAAGTCGGCCAGCAAGGCGTGCACCCGCAGCCCCGGATGTTCCGCGAACAGGGTCTCGGCAGCACCCCGCAGGGCGCTCTCGCTCACGTCCACGGGCACGTACGTGTCCAGCGCGGGCATCGCCTCGATCAGGTGCCGGGTCTTCTCCGAGGAGCCGGAGCCCAGCTCCACCAGGGTGCGGGCGCCGCTCGCCGAGGCGATCTCCTGGGCCCGCTCCAGCAGGATCTCCCGCTCCGCGCGCGTCGGGTAGTACTCCGGCAGGCGGGTGATCTCCTCGAAGAGTTCACTGCCCCGCGCGTCGTAGAACCACTTGGGCGGCAGCACCTTGGGGCTGCCCGTCAGGCCCCGCAGCACATCCGTGCGCAACGCGGTCTCCGCCGCGTGCTCGTCGAGGGTCCGGGTCAACTGGAAACTGTTCACGGGCAGTTCTCCTTGAGCGGGGTCAGCTCGACCCACGAGCGGGTGGCGGTCAGCAAGGTCCGGTCGGGCACTTCGCACCACCGGGGATCGTCGTCGTAGGGCTCGGAGGCGACCACGGTGCGCCGGTCGTCCGGCTCGGACAGGTACCAGAGCGAATCCCCCCACGCGGTGGCGGCGATGGCCGTCCCGTCCGTCACGAGCAGGTTCAGCCGCGAGCCCGGCGCGGCCGTGGCCAGGTCGCGGACCGGCTCGGCGAGCGCCGTGCCCAGGTCGTCGCCCGCCCGCAGCCGGTGCAGTACCAGGGCCCAGATCAGCGCCGAGTCCGTGCGCGCGGCCAGCCGGAGCAGTTCCCCCGGCGGCAGCCCGGCCGCGAGCGGGACCGCCGCGTCGGGCCAGTTCCGCAGGGCGCCGTTGTGGCTGAACAGCCACGGCCCGTCCGCGAAGGGCGCGGCCGCAGCCTCCCCGTCGGCCCCCGGCTGCGTGGCGTCCCGTACGGCGGCCAGCGCGGCCCCGCTGCGCACCACCCGGCCGAGGTCGGTGAAGGTGAGGTCGGCCCAGACCGGCCCGGCCCGCCGGTAGCGGGCCGGCACGGGATCGCCCGGCGCGTACCAGCCGATGCCGAAGCCGTCGGCGTTGACCGTGCCGGACCGCTGCCGGCGCGGCTCCCAGGACTGGCGCACCAGCGAGTGCTCCGGCTCGCTCAGCAGCCGCCCGAGCGCCACCTCGGGCCCCAGATAGGCGAGATGGCGGCACATCAGGCGTCCCTCGCGGTCCGGAAGCCGGAGAAGATCTGCCGCCGTACCGGCAGGTCCCAGTTGCGGAACGTGCCCCGGCAGGCCACCGGGTCCACCGCGAAGGAACCGCCGCGCAGCACCTTGTGCTCCGGGCCGAAGAACACCTCCGAGTACTCCCGGTACGGGAAGGGACGGAAGCCCGGGTAGGGCAGGAAGTCGGAGGCCGTCCACTCCCACACGTCACCGATCAGCTGGCGCACACCGAGCGGGGAGGCCCCGGCCGGGTAGCTGCCCGCGCGGGCCGGGCGCAGATGGCGCTGCCCCAGATTGGCGTGGGCGGGCGTCGGGTCCTCGTCGCCCCACGGGTAACGCGTCGAGCGGCCGGTCCCGGGATCGAAGCGGGCCGCCTTCTCCCACTCCGCCTCCGTGGGCAGCCGCCGGCCGGCCCAGCGGGCGTAGGCGTCCGCCTCGTACCAGCTGACGTGCAGCACCGGCTCGTCGTCCGGCACCGGTTCCGTCACCCCGAAGCGGCGGCGCACCCACTGGCCGCCCTCCGCACGCCAGAACAGCGGCGCCCCGATGGAGTGGGCCCGTATCTGCTCCCAGCCCTCGGGGGTCCACCAGCGGGGCTCGCCGTAGCCGCCGTCCGCGATGAACTCCTTGAAACCGGCGCAGGTCACGGGCGTCGTGTCGATCCAGAACGGCGCCACCTCCCGCTCGTGCGCGGGGCGTTCGTTGTCCAGCGACCAGGGCTCGACCGAGGTCCCCATGGTGAACGGCCCGCCGGGCACCAGCACTTCGCCGGCGGTCGGGGCCGGGCCGCTCGGTGGGGAGGGGTCCGGGGCGGCCAGCACGGGCGCACCCCTGCGGAGCTGGTGGGTGATCAGCATCGTCTCGTCGTGCTGCTGCTCGTGCTGGGCGATCATGCCGAAGACGTAGCCGGAGTCGAGGAGCGCCGTCCCCTCCAGCGGGGTGCGCTCCAGCAGGTCGAAGACGCGGCCGCGCACCTCGGCCGCGTACGCGCGGGCGTCGTCGGGGCCCAGCAGCGGCAGCTTCGGCCGCTCGGCCCGGGGGTGCTCGAACGCGTCGTAGAGCGGGTCGATCTCGGGGCGCATGGCCTCGTGTCCCGCGACGTTGCGCAGCAGCCAGAGCTCCTCCATGTTCCCGATGTGCGCCAGGTCCCAGACGAGCGGGGACATGAGGGGGGAGTGCTGGGCGGTCAGTTCGGGGTCGGTCACGGCGTCGGTGAGCGCGGCCGTGCGCGCCCGCGCTGCCGTCAGGGCGGCCGCGGCCCGCTCGCGCAGGTCGGGCGTGGACGGCGTGCCCGGCGTGGCGGGATTGCCCGGTGTGGCGGGCGTGGATTGCGTGGTCACCGTCGGGTCTCCTTCGCGGTGAGCTGCAGTTGCTCCTGCTCGTCGGCCGGACATCGGCCGCGCAGGACGAAGCGTTCGGTGAAGGCGCCCACCGTGTCCTGGACGTGCGCGCTCGCGCCGAGCCGGGGCAGGGCCTCGGCCGCGGCCAGGAAACAGGCCCGCGCGGCCGTCCGCAGGTCCCGGTCGCGCAGGCCGTCGCGGGCGGCGGACCGCCAGAGCGGATTGCGGGGGGCGGGCCGCGGCCCGTAGGCGTCGGCCAGGGGCTTGGTCGCCCGGTACGCGGTCTCGGCGGCCTCCGGATCGTCGAACAGCGCGTGCACGACGGCCAGCGGCACCAGCCAGCCGTCGTCACCGGGCTGCGCGTCGATCATCCGCAGCTCCAGGTGGCCGCGCGGCCGCACCGGGGGGAACAGGGTGGTCAGGTGGTAGTCGAGGTCCTCGGCGGCGGGCGCGCGCAGCCCCGGGCCGCCGCCGGCGCGCAGCCAGTCGCGGAAGGTCGTGCCGCGCGGGATCTCCCAGGGCTCGCCGTCGTACGACCGTACGCACATCACCTCGGTGTCCAGCGCCTGCCGCGTCCACCCGGTCCGCGGGTCCGCGTCCAGCGGCGGGGCGAGCGAGCGCCGGGTGTCGAGGTCGCTCCAGAGTCCTTGGCGGGCGCAGCGCCAGCCCGCGTACGGGCCCTCGTGCGCGGGGGAGTTGGCGAAGGCGGCCACGAGGACCGCGCCCAGCAGGTGCGCCATCCGCCAGCGCCGGCCGTGGCCGAGCACGCCCGGCTCCTCGTACCCGGCGTCCACGCAGACCTGTACCGAGGCGGAGGCGCACATCATGGCGCGCCCGGCGGGGCCGGTGCGGTCGAGGTAGGTTTCCATCGCGTCGTAGCGCGGGCTGTTCAGCAGCCGGCGGTACGGCCGACGCGGATCGTGGCCGAGGCCCCGCAGGACGAGCCCCTGCGCGAGCAGGGCGGCCCGTACGGCGGTCAGGTCGGCCTGCAGGCCGTCCACGCATCCGGTGAGGGAAGCGGCGGGGGCCGAGCTGAGTTCGAGCTGACCGCCCGGTTCCACGGTCAGCCCGGAGTGCAGTGGCAGGGCGCGGGCGGCGGTGTGCGCGGCCCGCAGCCGCTCGGGGGTCAGGGGCTGCCCGGGCCGTTCGGCGTCCAGGACCAGCCATTCGAGCTCGGCGCCGATGAGACGGGGCGGACCCGTCTTGAAACAGATGCCGTGGATCAGGGCCTCGGCCTCGGGCTCGGTGATCGGGGAAGCCGCGGAGGGCTCGGAGGGGCCGGGGGTGGTGGGGGCCGTGGTGACCGTGGGGGGAGCAGGTGAGGCGGATGAGGGAGGTGGATCGTGTGATGGCATGACCGGGTCCTCGTCTCCTGTCGTCTGCGATGACATCACCCGTGCCTACCCGTCCCTCGAACCCTCGAACACAAATTCCTTTGCCGCCCGGGAGAGCCGTGTCGAGGATGAGCCAATGAGCAGCAGATTGCGCGAGATCGCGCGGGAGAACGCGGAAATCCTGGCGTCCGGCGGCTATCGGACGCGGTCGGGGCGGCAGGTCCCGCTTGCCGCCGCCCTGGCGGAGGCCAAGGCAGGAACCAGGATATATGGACCAAACCGGGTCATTCCAAGCGAGGAAATCCCCCCGAGGTACGCCCGGACGGCGATCGAGGTCACGGGGGAGAGCAGCACGGTCGCGGCCCGCAGGCTTACCGCGCGCCATGAGGAGGAGCCGGAGGAGGCGTCCCGGGTGGCGGTGCTGAACTACGCGTCGGCCCGGAATCCCGGGGGCGGCTACGTCCGCGGCGCCAAGGCCCAGGAGGAGGCGCTGTGCCGCGCCTCGGCCCTGTACGAGACGCTGCTCCAGGCCCCGGAGTACTACGAGGTCCACCGCGCGGAGCGCAGCACCTTCTACACCGACCGGGTGATTCACTCGCCCGGGGTCCCCGTCTTCCGCGACGACCGGGGCGAGCTGCTGGAGACCCCCTTCCGAGCCGGCTTCCTCACCTCACCCGCCCCGAACGCGGGCACGATCCGGCGCCAGGAGCCGGAGCGCGTCGCCGAGATCCCCGCGGCGCTGGCCCGGCGCGCCGGGCTGGTCCTGGAGGTGGCGGCGCTGCACGGCTACCGGCAGCTGGTACTGGGCGCGTGGGGGTGCGGAGTGTTCCAGTGCGACCCGGCGGAGGTGTCCGAGGCCTTCCGGGGGCTGCTGGCCGGCCGCTTCGCCGGGGTCTTCGAGCGGGTGGTGTTCGGGATCCTGGACCGCAAGCCCGAGACGCGGGAGACCTTCGAGCGGACCTTCGCGGACTTCGGCGGCTGAGGCGCGGCCGTCCGGGTGGGGGCCGCCTCCCCGCCCTCGCCCTCGCCCCCGGCCCCCGTCTCCCGGACCGCTACTGCCCCTACTGCCAGCCGTAGCGCTCGCACAGCCGGTCGACCACCAGCCGAAAGCGCCCCCGGTCCAGTGCGCAGGCCTCGCGCCGCATCCCCGACTCGTGCACCCGCAGCACGCGGTCGACGGCCACCCAGGACTCCCGCCCGGCGCTGTCCCACGGGCCCGTCCCGATCGCCACCCACTCCCGGTCGTGGTCGTGCCGCTTGCTGGACAGCTGCACGGCGAGGAGCGTCCGCCCGCCCGCTTCCCGCGCCACGACCAGCACCGGGCGGTCCTTGCCGCGGCCGTCGTTCTCCTCGTACGGGACCCAGGTCCACACGATCTCGCCGGGGTCGGGATCCCCGTCCGGGTCGGGGGCGTACTCGGTGCGGACCGGCCCGATGGAGCGCGGATCGGCCTCCACGGTGGCGGTGTCCCCGTCCCGTCCGGGCTGCTCGATGTGACCGTTGCCCTGATGCGAAAGTGCCGTCATGCGGCGGAGCGTACTGGGTTTCCGGGGCGGGGAAGGCCGGGCCGGGTGCGGCCTCCCGCGCGAGCCCGGGCTCGGGTACCGGAGCCCTCCGTGCCGTCGGATAGGGTCCTGAGCGCCCATGTCCCGACCGAGGAGAGCCCGTATGACTGACGGAGAGCGGCCGCTCGGCGGTGCAACGGCCGTGACCGCCGACAGAGGCCTGGCGGACGAACGGATCCACCGCATACGCCGGCGCCTGGAGCGGCTCATCGGCATCGCGGCGACCGAGGGCAACGCGGTACGGCCCCTGCGCAACGGGGACGAGATCTTCACCGCGATGCTGGAGGCGATCGACGGCGCCCGCCACACGGTCGACATGATGACCTTCGTCTACTGGCGGGGCGACATCGCACGGCGCTTCGCCGAAGCCCTGAGCGACCGGGCGCGCGCGGGGGTGCGGGTGAGGCTGCTGCTGGACGGTTTCGGCAGCCGTCTCATAGAGCGGGATTTGCTGGACCGGATGAGCGGGGCCGGAGTCCAGATAGCGTGGTTCCGCAAACCGCTCTACCTCTCGCCGCTCAAGCAGAACCACCGCTGCCACCGCAAGGTCCTCGTGGTCGACGAGCAGACGGCCTTCACCGGAGGCGTCGGCATCGCCGAGGAGTGGTGCGGTGACGCGCGCAACCCCAGCGAATGGCGCGACACGCACGTCGAGGTCCGGGGGCCCGCCGTCGACGGCATCGCCGCCGCCTTCGCCCAGAACTGGGCCGAATGCCACGAGGAGCTCTTCGACGAGCGCGACCGGTTCGTCAGCCACGGGCCCAGCGGGGGCGCCATCGTGCAAGTGGTGCGGGGCTCGGCCAGTTTCGGCTGGCAGGACATGCAGACCCTGATGCGCGTGATCCTCGAATCGGCCGAGGAGCGGGTCCGTCTGGCGACCGCCTACTTCGCCCCCGACACCTACTTCATCGACCTGCTCTGCGCCACGGCCCGCCGCGGCGTGGAAGTCGAGATCCTGCTGCCCGGCCCCCACACGGACAAGCGGGTGTGTCAGCTGGCGGGGCAGCACCGGTACGAGGCGCTGACCGCCTGCGGCGTGCGCATCCACCAGTACCAGCCGACCATGATGCACGCGAAGGTCATCACCATGGACGGCATCGTCTCCCTGATCGGTTCGACGAACTTCAACCGCCGTTCCCTCGACCACGACGAGGAGGTCATGCTCGCCGTCATGGACGCCGAGTTCACCGCCACCCTCGACGCGCACTACGACGAGGACCTCGAAGCCAGCGAACTGATCCGCGCCGACCGCTGGAAGCGGCGCTCGCTGCTCCAGCGCGCCCGGGAGACCGCAGTGCTGCCCCTGCGCCGCTACCTGTAGCGGAAGGAGGCGGGCGCGGCGCTCCGGCGGCCGGCGGCGCGACGCCGGGTCATTCCCCGGCCCGTGCGAGCACCGCGTTGAACTGCGCGCCGGCGAGCAGTGCCAGGTTGGAGAACCACAGCCACACGAGGAAGACGACGACCCCCGCCAGCGAACCGTAGAGGCGGCTGTAGGTCCCGAACTGCGTGTAGAAGGTGAAGAGCGCCGAAGCGCCGAGCCACAGGAACGCCGCCAGGGTGCCGCCCGGAAACCCCCGGCGCACTCCGCGGGCTTGTGCGGGCCCGGTCCGGTAGAGGATGAGGATCAGGGCCGTGACGACCACCAGGAGCACCGGCCACCGCAGGACCCCGAGGGTGTCCGGGCCCGAGTAACCGGCGGCCGCCGCGAGCCGGCGGGCCACCGGGCCCGTCGCGACGAGGCTCGCGGCGCCCGCGGCGAGCAGGGCCAGCAGTACGCCGGCGGTCAGGACGAGGACGTGCGCCGCGCGCAGGGGCGGCCGTGTGTCGGGCAGCCGGTGCATCGCGTGCAGCGCGCGGCGGAAGACCGCCAGGTAGCTGGAGGCCGACCACAGGGCGCTCACGACGCCGCTGAGGAGCAGCACCCACAGGGAGGACGGCGCCGAGGTGAGGCCGTCCAGAGCCTCGCGGAGCACCTCGGCCGACTGGGGAGGGGCGTAGGAGGTGAGGTCGAGGATCAGGCGCTCGCGGGTGTCGGTCCCGGCCAGTCCCACGAGGGAGACCGAGACGAGCAGGGCGGGCACCAGCGCCAGCACCGCGTAGTAGGTGAGGGCCGCCGCGTAGTCGGCGATGTTGTCGTGCCAGAGGCGTACCGCGGTGCCGCGCAGGGGTGAGCGCGCCCGTCTCAGCAGCTCGACGGCGCGGTTCCCCGGTGTGCTCCGGTGCGTGCGGAGGGTGTTCGATGCCACGCTGTCCTCTTGCCCGGCGTCACCGCTCCCATCCTCCGTCCCCTCCGGCCATTTCGCGGCGGGCCCCGTGCGTCCCCGGGGGCCGTTGACAGGCGGCGATGTACGGAAGGAGACTGCGGGCGCGCCCCACCGGGCGCATCCGGGGGCGTGTCCCCGTGCCCACACCGGCACCGATGCGCCGCCGCCCGTACGGATCCGCCCAGGAGAGCCGCCATGAGCATCCGCACCGTCCGCGACGTCTACGTCGTCGACGCCGTCCGCACCCCGATCGGCAAGTTCGGCGGTGCCCTCGCCGGGGTCCGGCCGGACGACCTGGCCGCGCACGTGGTGCGCGCGCTGGTGGACCGTACGCCCGACCTGGACCCGGCCCGTATCGACGACGTCGTGTTCGGCGACGCCAACGGCGCGGGTGAGGACAACCGGGACGTGGCCCGCATGGCGGTGCTGCTGGCGGGGCTGCCCGTGAGCGTCCCCGGGGTCACCGTCAACCGGCTCTGCGGGTCCGGTCTGGAAGCCGTCGTCCAGGCCGCCCGGGCCATCGCCGTCGGCGACGCGTCCGTGGCGATCGCGGGGGGCGTCGAGTCGATGAGCCGCGCCCCCTGGGTCGTGCAGAAGCCCGAGCGGACCTTCCCCGCCGGGCACCAGCAGATGTGGTCCACCACCCTCGGCTGGCGGATGACCAACCCGCGCATGCCCGCGGAGTGGACCGGCTCGCTCGGCGAGGGCGCCGAGCTGGTGGCGGACAAGTACGGCATCACCCGCGAGGCGCAGGACGCCTTCGCGCTCGAAAGCCACCGCAAGGCCGCGGCCGCGTGGGCCGCCGGGCTGTACGACGACGAGGTCGTGCCGTACGCGGGCGTGGACCTGCTGCGCGACGAGTGCATCCGGGAGGGTTCCACCCCCGAGGCGCTGGCCAGGCTGAAGCCCGCGTTCCGCACCGACGGCCGGGGCACGGTCACCGCCGGCAACGCCTCGCCGCTCAACGACGGCGCCGCCGCGCTGCTGTTGACGGACGAGGAGGGGCTGGCCGCCACCGGCCGGGAGCCGCTCGCCCGGATCAGCGCCGGCGCCGTCACCGGGATCGAGCCCCAGTTCTTCGGTCTGGGTCCCGTCGACGCCGTCCAGCGGGCGCTGTCCAAGGCCGGCCGGGGCCTCGGCGACCTGACCGCCTTCGAGCTCAACGAGGCGTTCGCGGCGCAGGCGCTGGGCTGCCTGGCGGCCTGGCCGGAGCTCGACCCGGCCGTGGTCAACCCGCGGGGCGGCGCCATCGCGATCGGCCACCCGCTCGGCGCCTCGGGCGCCCGGCTGGCCGGCTCCGTCGCGCACCAGCTGGCGGCGGCGGGCTCCGGTACGGGCATGGCGGCCCTGTGCATCGGCGTCGGGCAGGGCATCGCGCTCGTCCTGGAGCGCTGAACCCGCCGCCCCGGCGCGGGCGTCGATCATTTCCGGTCATCGTCGAGCGCCAACTGCCTTATAACTGAACAGAAGTGGCGCTCCGGGTCTGGCACGATGGCGCGTGCTGCCACCCCTCGGGGGTGTTCCGCCGCCCAGCAGCCCGCCCATCCCCACCCGGAGGCCCCGCGCCATGCCGCTCCTCGACCCGACGCTCTGGCAGGACGGACCCACCCTCACCGGCGGCGCCGCTGCGGTCGTCGAACCCGCCACCGGCCACGCCCTCGCGACGCTCGCCCTCGCCGCGCCCGCGGACGTCGCGGAGGCCGCCGTACGGGCCGGGGCCGCGCAGCGCGACTGGGCGCGCGCCCCTCACACGGAGCGGGCGGCCGTGCTGCGCCGGGCCGGGGACCTGTTCACCGCCCACGCCGACGAGCTGCGGACCTGGCTGGTCCGCGAGTCCGGCTCGATACCCGGCAAGGCCGACTTCGAGCTGCACGTCGCCGCGCAGGAGTGCTACGAGGCGGCCGCGCTGGCCTCGCGCCCGACCGGGCAGGTGCTGCCCAGCGAGGGGCCCCGGCTGTCCTTCACCCGCCGGGTCCCGGCCGGGGTCGTCGGGGTCGTGACCCCCTTCAACGCCCCGCTGATCCTCGCGATCCGCTCGGTCGCCCCTGCCCTGGCGCTCGGCAACGCGGTGCTGCTCAAGCCGGACCGGCGCACCGCCGTCTGCGGCGGCCTCGCCCTCGCCGCGGTCTTCGCCGCCGCCGGACTGCCCGACGGGCTGCTGCACGTCCTGCCCGGCGGCCCCGAGACGGGCGCCGCGGTGGTCGCCGACCCGCGGGTCCGCGTGGTGTCCTTCACCGGGTCCACCGCCGCCGGACGGGCCGTCGGCGAACTGGCCGGCCGTCACCTGACCCGAGCCCACCTGGAGCTGGGCGGGAACTCCGCACTCGTCGTGCTCCGCGACGCCGACGTCGAGGCCGCCGTCGCCCAGGCCTCCTGGGGCTCCTTCTTCCACCAGGGCCAGATCTGCATGACCGCCGGCCGCCACCTCGTACACGCCTCGCTCCACGACGAGTACGTCGAGCGGCTCGCCGCGCGCGCCGAGGCACTGGCGGTGGGGGACCCGTACCGCGAACCGGTCCACCTGGGCCCGCTCATCGACCGCGCCCAGGTGGAGCGCGTCCACGCCCTGGTGGAGGCCAGCACCGCCCAGGGGGCCAAGCTCCTCGCCGGCGGCACGCACCGGGACCTCTTCTACCGGCCGACCGTCCTGGCGGGCGTCGACGCCGACACCCCGGCCTACGCCGAGGAGGTCTTCGGGCCGGTCGCGCCCGTACGGTCCTTCGCGACGGAGGAGGAGGCGGTGGAGCTGGCCTCGGCGGGCCCGTACGGCCTCTCCCTCGGCATCGTGACCCGGGACGCGGCGCGCGGGCTCGACCTGGCCGAGCGGATCCCGACCGGGATCGCGCACATCAACGACCAGACGGTCAACGACGAGGCGGTCGCCCCGTTCGGCGGAGTCGGCGCTTCCGGCACCGGCGCCCGGTTCGGCGGCGAGGCCAATCTCGACGCCTTCACCGAGCTCCGCTGGACCACGTCCCGCGCCACGCCCGCCGGCCACCCTTTCTAGTCACAGCACGAGTCGGGCGGAATGTCCGCGGCAGGTTGTTCGTTCTCAGAGACCAGACGGCTCAATCAGGAGGTCAGCACACCGTGGCTACAGTCGAGCTCACCAAGGAAAACTTCGACCAGACGGTCAGCGAGAACCCGTTCGTACTGATCGACTTCTGGGCGGGCTGGTGCCGGCCGTGCCTCCAGTTCGCCCCGGTGTACGACAAGGTCTCCGAGGCCAACCCCGACCTGGTCTTCGCCAAGGTCGACACCGAGGCGCAGCAGGAGCTGGCCGGCGCGTTCCAGATCACCTCGATCCCCACCCTCATGATCGTCCGTGACCAGGTGGCCATCTTCGCCCAGCCCGGCGCCCTGCCGGAGGCGGCCCTGAAGGACCTCATCGGCCAGGCCCGCGCCCTCGACATGGACGAGGTCCGTGCGAAGATCGCCGCCACGCAGGAGGGCGGCCAGGCCCCCGGAGCCCAGGACCCCGGCACGCCGGAGGCATGATTACGTGACGCGGACGCGGGCCAGCGGTGACACTGGCCCGTATGACTGAAGCCGTGGAGTACGACGTCGTGGTGCTCGGCGGGGGGCCGGCCGGCGAGAACATCGTCGACCGGACCCGCGCCGCCGGGCTGAGCACGGCGCTGGTGGAGAGTGAACTGGTCGGCGGCGAGTGCTCGTACTGGGCCTGCATCCCGAGCAAGGCGCTGCTGCGCCCGGTGCTGGCGCGGGCCGATGCCCGCCGCGTGCCGGGCCTGGCGGGGGCCGTCGGCGGCCCCCTGGACGACGCGGCGGTGTTCGCGCACCGCGACTACTGGGTCGGCGACTGGAAGGACCAGGGCCAGATCGACTGGCTCGACTCCACCGGCGCCCACGTCTACCGCGGCCACGGCCGGCTCTACGGGGTCCGCAAGATCGCCGTCACCAGCCCCGAGGGCGAGCACCACGTGCTGTCGGCCCGGCACGCGGTGGTCGTCGCCACCGGCACCCGGGCCGTGATCCCCGACCTGCCCGGCATCGCCGGGGCCCGCCCCTGGACCAGCCGCGAGGCGACCTCGGCGCAGCAGGCCCCCGGCCGGCTGCTGATCGTGGGCGGGTCGGTGGTGGCCGCCGAGATGGCCACCGCCTGGCAGGCACTAGGCTCGCAGGTCACCGTCCTCGTACGCGGCTCACGGCTGCTGCCCCGGATGGAGCCCTTCGCCGGAGAACTGGTCGCCGAGGCGCTGCGCGCGGCCGGCGCGGTCGTCCGTACGGGAGTGAGCGTCGAGGCCGTCGTACGGGACGGCTCCACCGGCCCCGTCCAGGTGGTGCTCGCGGGCGGCGAGATCCTGGAGGGCGACGAACTGCTGATGGCGACGGGCCGCGCACCGCGGACCGAGGACATCGGGCTGGACACCGTCGGCCTGCCCGCCGGGGAGTGGATCGGGGTCGACGACACCTGCCGGGTGCCCGGGCACGACTGGCTGTACGCTGTCGGGGACGTCAACCACCGCGCGCTCCTCACCCACCAGGGCAAGTACCAGGCCCGGATCGCGGGCGCCGCCATCGCCGCCCGCGCGGCCGGCACCCCGCTGGAGACCGGCCCGTGGGGCGCCCACGCGGCGACCGCGGACACCCACGCCCTTCCGCAGGCGGTCTTCACCGACCCCGAGGCCGCCGCCGTGGGCCTGACCCTGGCCGAGGCCGAAGGGGCCGGCCACCGCGTGCGCGCCGTCGACTACGACCTGTCCAAGGTCTCCGGCGCCGGACTGTACGCCGACGGCTACCGCGGGCAGGCCCGGATGGTCGTCGACCTCGACCGCGAGGTCCTGCTCGGGGTCACCTTCGTCGGCCCGGGAGCGGCCGAGCTGATCCACGCGGCCACCATCGCGGTCGCGGGGGAGGTGCCGATCGCGCGGCTGTGGCACGCCGTGCCGTCCTTCCCGACGATCAGCGAGGTCTGGCTGCGGCTGCTGGAGGCCTACCGCGGGTGAGCCGTCACTCGGCGATCTCGGTGCGCTCCCACCACTCGTAGACGGGCAGGGGGCCCTCCGGGCTGTTCTGGTGGCGCGAGGTGGCCTTGAAGTGCTCGTATCCGCCGCGGTGCGGGATCTTCAGGTCTTCTCCGGGAGAGCCGACCGGGACGACCCGCTCCGGCAGATCGTCCGGGCCGCCCTCAAGCAGTGCCTTGTTCGCCATGACCCCAGTCTTCCCACCCCCGGCACGGCCCGCATCACGAGGCGCGCCGCCGGGCGTACCCCCGCGCCGCGGGGGACTCGACCAGAGATCCTCGACCAGAGATCAAGGAGACACCGCACGTGATCGTGATCGCCCACCTCAGCGACATCCATCTCGACGGCGGCCGGCGCGCGGCCGACCGGACCCGCATCGTCATGGAGTACCTCGATGCGCTGCCGTACGACCTCGACGCAGTGCTCGTGAGCGGGGACATAGCCGACCACGCCGCCGCCCACGAGTACGAGCAGGCCGCCACGTTGCTGCGCTCGCGGCACCCCCTGGTCGTCTGCCCCGGCAACCACGACGAGCGCGCCGCCTTCCGGCAGGGCCTGTTGGGGGAATCGGGGGAGGGGCCGGCGGCCGTGGCACCGGTCGACCAGGTCGTGCGCGGTGACGGGTTCGTGCTCGCGGTCTGTGACTCCTCCGTGCCCGGGGCGCACCACGGCCGGCTGGAGGAGTCCACCCTGGCCTGGCTGGACGGCGTACTGACCGACACGCCGCGGGACACCGCGGTGCTGGTCGCCTTCCACCACCCGCCCGTCGCGCTGCAGACCCCGTACGTCGACGAGATCCGCCAGTTCGGCGAGGAGCGGCTCGCGGAGCTGGCCGAACGGCACCCGCACCTGACCGCGTTCCTGTGCGGGCACGCGCACACCGCGGCCGCCACCACCTTCGCGGGACGGCCGGTCCTGGTCGCGCCCGGCGTGGTCTCGACCCTCCGGCTGCCGTGGGAGAGCCCCTCGGGGTCCTCCCCGCACGTCCACCTCGACGAGCCGCCGGCCGTCGCCTTCCATGTGCTGGCCGACGACGGGCGGCTGACGACCCATTACCGGGTGGTCGTGGACCGCCGGTAGCTGCTTCCGTCGCGGGTCCGCGTGAGCAGGCCCGCGGTGATCAGGTAGCGGCGCAGCGCCGAGCAGTCCTCGTGCACGGTGCGCAGCGCGTCGTTCACCTCGGGTTCGGTGTACTCCCGGTCCACCGCGAAGAGGGTCTCGGCGAGGTGCACGAGCAGTTGCTCGCGGCGGGCGGCCTTGCGCGGAATGGCGATGAGACGCCCGCCGGAGAACAGGTCCTGGACGTCCCTGCGGGCCGGGCGCGGTGCGGGGGACTGAGGTGCGGGGGGCTGAGGGGCGTCGGTGCTTTGTGACATGTCGGCGAGCTTGACCCGTCCGGGGCCGGGGGGCAACGGAATTTCCCACGGAGCTCTGACGGAGGTCCCACGGGACGCCCTCGGGACGCCCGCGCGAAGGGCCCGCTGTCCCGTGGGGTGTCCGGGGCAGCGGGCCGCGACCGCTGTTCGGCTCAGGGGCCGACGGTGATCTGCTGCGCCGGGTCGGTGGTGTCGCCGACCCTGTAGACCGCGTTGAAGGTGGACGAGGTCGCGCTCGTCGGGCAGCCGAAGCCACCGGTGACCGTGACCGGCACCGAGGCGTTGGTGAACGTCAGGGTGGACGGGGCGCCGTTGGTCCAGCTGCCGCCCACGCTCGCCGCGGCCGTGGGCGCCGCGGTGACCGTGCACGTGGCGAGCCCGGTCGTCTTGACCACCAGCCCGCCGACCGGCACCGTCATGGTCGCCGTGACGGGGGAGCCGTTCTGCATCGACACCGCCCAGGCTCCGCTGGTGGTGACCGTGGGGGTCACCCCCGGCATGCTGGAGGTGCAGGAGCTGTAGGTGGGCGCCGAGATCGGCGAGGACACCGGACCGGCGGGGTTGGTGTTGCCGGGGGCGGCCGGCACGGTGCCGGTGGCGACGGAGACCGTACAAGTCACCGTCACCGAACCGGCCTTGAGGGTGGCCTTGCCGCTGAGGGTGGCCTGGAAGCCGTGCCCGGCCGGGGTGACGGTGGTCGACCCGGCCAGCGGCAGGGGAGTGGCGGTGGCGGTGGCCGAGGCCGCCGCCACGGCTGCGGCGACGGCCATCCCGAGGGCGAGCGCGGTGCGCGTGCGGCTCATGGCTGTGCTCCTTGGGGATCGGAGTGCGGGGTGGGGGGATCGGTGGGGCGAGCGGAAGTCGGGACCGTGACGGGGGGAGCGGAGTCGGGCTGACCGGCTGGGGGACCGGCGGCGGAATCGGAGGCGGAAACGGCGTACGGCTGCCACGCGAACATCAGGCCGCCGCCGAGAATGCCGAGCAGGGTGCCGATCAGGAAGCCGCCCAGATTGGAGAGCACCAGGGCGGCGGTGGCGATCAGCGTGGTGAGGACACCCGCCAGGGCGCGCTGTGGGGGAGCGAACCAGGCGGTGAGGCCGAGCACGATCATCACCAGGCCCATCAGGACGGACGGGATGCCCGCCACGCCCTGCTGGAGCATGATCTTCAGTGGTGCCAGCGGCAGGACGCAGATCCACGCTCCGGCCAGGACCGCGAACAGCCCGCCCCAGAACGGTCTGCTGCGCCGCCACCGCCGCCACCGCGAGCGGCTCAGAAGCATTCCTTCTTGCCCTTGCTGACGTTCATGCTCAGCCCGGACAGCTTGAAGGTGCCGGCGTTGGTCGCCCACGCCGTCTGCTGGAGGCCGGTGATCCGGACCGTGTCCGCCTGCTGGGCGAAGAGGTCCTGCATGCCCTGCGCGTCCGCCGGCCCCTTGTCGAGGGTGGAGGCGTCGCGCCCGATCTCGATGTTGCTGAAGACGGCGTCGCCGGAGAGCTGAGTGGCGTCGACGAACAGGTTGCTCGCCTCCACCGGCGCTTTCTGACCTGCGGTCAGATTGAGCGAGATGTCGCCGACCACCGGGAGCGAGGTGACCACCGACTGGCAGAGACTGTGGAGCTTGGCCTCCCTGATGGCGGTGACCGCCACCGGGATGAGTTCACCCCGGGCGTTGACGTCGACGCTGCCGTACTGGGCGAAGCCCTCGCCCTCCAGGCTGCTCGCCGACACCTTGAACTGTTGCCCCGACACCGCGAAGGAGGCGGCCAACGCGCCCTGCGCGAGGGCGATTCCGAGGCCGGCGGTCACGGCGACGGCGGGGACGGTCAGGACGGCGAAGCGCCGCCAGCGGACGCGGCCGGAGCCGCTGGGAACGTCGGATAAGTGAGGGGAACCGGTCATGAGGTCGTCCCTAATATCGGCTGTGCACCGTTGTTACCGACGAGTTGAATGTAAGAGTGCCAATGGCGGTTGGCAAGGTTGTGCGAGTGCACCCTTTGAGCCGACTCCTACTGCTCCGTACGTAGCAGTTCGCCGACTTCCGCCTCCACCCGCCGGGCCATCGCCCGCGCGAACTCGGTGGTCACGACCTCGCCGGCCACCGGCCGCAGGGCCGCCACCGCAGAGGTGATGTGCTGGAGTTGGGTGGCCGAAAGCTGCTCCAGCCCCTCGACACCGATCACATGGCGCCGGAACAACCCGACGAACCGGTCCGCGAGCGCCGCCGCCTGCGCCTGTACGAACTCGCCCGCGTCCAGGATCTCCGCCAGCGGGACTCCCTGCCGCACCAGCGTGAGCGTCGCGTGCAGCAGCCGGGGACTCGGGTGCGTGACCCGGTCCCCCTCGATCGTCACGTACCCCAGCTCCGCCGCCCGCCGGGTGTCCTGGGCGGTGGCCGTGGGGCCGAACAGCTGCCGCAGCTCGGCGCGGGTCATCGTCACCGGCTCCTCCTGCACCCAGTCCCGGGTCATCTCCCGTTCCAGGCCCAGCAGCCGGGACAGGCCGCCGCCCTCCTCCCACGCGCGCAGCAGCTCGGCGATGCCGTTGACCGTGTAGCCGCGGCCCAGCAGATCGCTGATCAGGCGCAACCGGGTCAGGTGGTCGTCGGAGTACCAGGCGATCCGGCCCTCCCGGCGCGGCGGCGGCAGCAGCCCGCGCTCCTGGTAGTAGCGCAGGTTGCGCACCTTGACGCCGGCCGCCCGGGCCACGTCCTCCCGGCGGTAGCGCTCGCCACCGCTCCCGTCCCCCACCTCGCTGCTCACGCGGCAGAGTGTAGGACGTACTGGCAGGTCACATAGGTCGCGGACGATCCTGCTTGACCGCCCGCAGGACGACGAACTTCGGCTCGCTCGCCACGACTTCGCTGTTGCCGAAGAGCCGGCGCAGGTGCGTGTGGTAGCCCATGTGCCGGTTGGCGACGATCCACAGCTCGCCGCCGGGCCGCAGCACCTTGCGCGACTGCGCGAACATCCGCAGCGCCGTGGCGTCCGTCGTGGCCTGGTGGGAGTGGAACGGCGGGTTGCTCAGCACCAGGTCCACGGAGCCCGGGGCCAGCATCGCCACCCCGTCCCCGACGAAGAACTCGGCGGTCCGCCGTCCCTGGCGGATGTTCGCCGCGTACGTGGCCCGCGCCGACGCGAGCGCCTGGTACGACTCGTCCGTGAAGACGACCTCGGCGTCCGGGTCGTGCACCTGCACCGCCGTACCGACGACACCGTTGCCGCAGCCCAGGTCCACGACCCGGGCCCCGTCGGTGTTGGTCGGCAGGTTCTTCAGGAAGAAGCGCGTACCGACGTCGAGCCGGTCGGCGCAGAAGATCCCCGCGTGGTTGACGACGGTCAGGCCGGAGGCCGACCCGGCGTCCTCGTCCACCGTGTACGTCAGCGGCCACGGGCCCGGTGCGGTGGGGCGGGCCGCCCCCGGCGTGCCCGGTGTACAGAAGATCAGCCGGGCCTTCTTCTCCGCGAGCGAGGTCTTCGTCGGCCCGAGGATCTTCTCGAACAGCCGCAGCGTGGAGGTGTGGATCTCCTTGACCATGCCGGCGCCGACGACGACGGTGCCCGCGTGCACGTGCGGAGCCAGCCGGTACAGCTGGTCCTCCAGCAGCGCCAGGCTCTTGGGCACGCGCACCAGCAGGACGTCGATCCGCTCGGGCGGCGGGTCCTGCGTGGTGAGCAGCGTCACCGTCGACTTGGACGTGCCGATCCCGGCCCGGTCGAGGTTCGCGGCGGTGGCCGAACGGGAGAGGGCGGAGTCGGTGATCTGCGTCGGGCGGTACGCGGCGAGCGCCGTCGTCAGCGTCCCCCAGCGGTCTCCGAGGACGGTGATCTGGCCGGCGGAGGCCAGATCCACCGGGCCGCGCTCCCCGGTACCGGAGTCCAGGTGGCGCAGCAGGTACTCGTCGGCGGCGTCCCAGGCCTGGAGCCGGTCGCGCGGGTCCTCGGGGAAGCGGGAGAGCTCGTAGGAGCCGAAGGGTGTGGTCAGACGGTTCATATGGGACCCAGGCTATCGGAGGAGGCCGCCCGACCCCGCATCGCACGGGGCCGGGGCGCGCTACTCGGGAAACTCGCCCGCCATGGCGGCGGCCGTCCGCAGGTAGCGGCGGGCCTCGCCGGCCCGGCCCAGTCGCTCCAGGGTGCGACCGAGCATCAGCTGCGCGTAGTCCTCCACCGGCCAGCGCTCCAGGATGGCGCGGAGCTCGTGCTCGGCGCGGGAGAGCCGGGCGGAGTGGTAGTAGGCACGGGCGAGCAGCAGTCGGGGCGCGAGCTGCTCGGGCGCCTCGGCCGCCAGCGCGTCCAGGATGCGGGCGGCCGTCACGTACTCCTTCGCCTCGAAGAAGAGCTGGGCACGCGCCCAGCGCTCGGCCGCGGTGCCGTGCGAGACGTAAGCCGCCTCTCGGGCGTCCACGGCATCGCGCGGGTCGGTGGCATCCATCGGGCCCCTCATGTCCACGACATCCCTTCGCCGGTCAGGTGGTTCCTCGCTGCCTCCAACACCACTGCGCGGTGCAACATTCCACTCAAAGATTCGACTCAACGCGGACGCCCCGTCGGGGCTAGGTTGTCCGCATGAGCAATCTCGATCGCCAGCCCGCTCTCTCCGCCTGCGGCGGCCGCGGTTTCGTCGTCGCCGAACCGGTGCGCGAGCTCCTCAGCCCGCGCACGGTCAAGCTCGGGGAGTCCACCGAGGTCCGCAGACTCCTGCCGAACCTGGGCCGCCGCATGGTGGGCGCCTGGTGCTTCGTGGACCACTACGGCCCGGACGACATCGCCGACGAGCCCGGCATGCAGGTCCCGCCGCATCCGCACTCGGGGCTCCAGACGGTGAGCTGGCTGCACGACGGCGAGGTACTGCACCGCGACAGCGTCGGCAGCCTCGCCACGATCCGCCCGCGCGAGCTCGGCCTGATGACCTCCGGCCGCGGCATCAGCCACTCCGAGGAGAGCCCGCGCCCGCACGCCCGCCTCCTGCACGGCGCCCAGCTGTGGGTGGCCCTGCCGGACGCCCACCGCGACGTGGAACCGCACTTCCAGCACCACGCCGAGCTTCCCCGGGTGACGGCCCCGGGCCTGGACGCGACGGTCATCCTGGGCACCCTGGACACGGCGACCTCGCCCGGCGCGGCGTACACCCCGATCGTGGGCGCGGACCTCGCCCTGGCGGCCGGCACCGAGACCCGCCTCCCGCTCGACCCGGACTTCGAGTACGCGGTCCTGTCGATGTCGGGCGAGGCCCACGTCGACGGCGTCCCGGTCCTCCCCGGCTCGATGCTCTACCTGGGCTGCGGCCGCACGGAACTCCCGCTGCGCGGGGTCTCGGACGCCGGCCTGATGCTGCTGGGCGGTGAGCCGTTCGAGGAGGAGATCGTCATGTTCTGGAACTGGATCGGCCGCTCCCACGAGGACATCGCACAGGCCCGCGAGGACTGGATGAACGGCTCGCGCTTCGGCGAGGTGAAGGGCTACGACGGCTCTCCGCTTCCGGCCCCGGAGCTGCCTCCAACCCATCTGAAGCCCCGGGGAAGGGTGCGCTGACCTGCCGGTTTGTGTGGACGAGGGCCGGATGCGGTGCTCGCGCCCAGCCCTCCGGTTTTGGTTTCGCAGGGAAGGCTGCTGCGGGGCGGCTAGGCATTCTCGTCCTGGTAGCCGTGGTCAAGATCGAAGGACGACGTCCAGGTGGCGCTGGACCGGCTTGAAGAGTCCGTACGGGATGTACCGCGGAATCTCAGACAGGGTCACCCACGCGATCTCAGCGACTTCATCAGCGTCCGCCACATGCGCGGTCCCGCCGACCACCTCACAGGCCGTGTACGACACTTGCCGACCGGTGATCGGATGGACCCGCTCGCCCAGCAGGACAACGGCGACCACGTCCAGGCCGGCCTCCTCCCTCGTCTCGCGGATGGCGGCCTCCTCGCAGGACTCGCCCGGTTCTACTTTGCCCGCCGGGAACTGCCATGAGAGCAGGCCCTCTGCAACTCGGCGCCGTATGAGCAGTACTTGACCCTCATGAACCACAACGGCCCCGGCAATCCGACGCTCAGGTCGAGCATGGCCATTCAGCGACGTCTCTCGGTCACTCACGGCGTCCGCCGCCGTTGGGGGCGAGGAGTGCAAGAGGGGTATGGAGCCTTCGGGAGGGTTGCCATGTCACCAGGATGGCGCAGCGGATCCGGGCCGTGGCCGGGGAGGGCGCGCGGGGTCTGCCGCGGCGGTGCGGCGGGGAACGGCCCGGTCCGGCGCCGCATCTTTGCGGTGCCGGACCGGGCCGTCCGGTCGTGCGCCGGTCCCCGTCAGCGCTTGGGGCAGGCGGCCTGGGTGACCTTGCCGGCCTTGGCCGTCGACGTGCCGGGGTCCAGGGTCAGGCACTTGCCTGTCCACTGGTTGATGAAGTAGTAGCCGTGCGACTGGCCGTTGCTGTCGGTGTTGGTCGGCATGACGTTCCACAGCTGGCTGCCGGAGAACCACTTGGTCTCGCAGGGCCACCAGAAGAGCTGCGTGCCATCGCCGGGCGGAGTCCCGTTGTTGTACGGAACGGTCAGGCAGGAGCCGTTGCCCGCCTTGATCCAGTAGTGGCCCTTGCCGTCGTAGTTCGGCTTGGTGGCCGTCCACTGGTGGCTGCTGGGCGCCGGGTTCGCACAGGCCCGCTGCGTGACGAGGCCGCCGGAGCCGTCGGGGAACTCGTCGCCGCGCACCATGCAGCGGTTGGTGCCGTAGGTGCTGACGTACTGCTTTGCGTCGTTGACGGTCCACACCGCCGGGTGGGGCTCGAAGACGTAGTTGTCGCGGTTGAGTTCGTCGACCACCGACACGGGCGTGAGGCCCGACTTGTCGGAGATCTGGTAGTGGTCCACTGCGACGAAGTTCGGGTTGCGGCCGCCTGCGGCGGGCCGACATGACTTTTCGATGCGGCTCTTGAGCTGGGCGCCGTTGTCGATCTTGGCGTAAGCCTTCGGGTCGAGGTTGTCCGAGCTGAACTGGTTCATGGTGAACAGAGGGGTGAGGCCGGTCGTGCCCGGCATCGGGTTCGTGTTCAGCGCATTGCCGTTCCGCGACTCACAGCCCGACGGCTGCCCTTGGCCGTAGCTGTACCGGTTCTCCACGGTGTGCGACCAGGTGTTCATCAGCGTGCCGGAGCCGGCGGCCGTGTCGCCCCAGCTGTCCTGGAAGATGACCAGGCGCTGGTTGGCGGAGACCATTTCTCTCAGCTTCGGCCAGTTGTTGCTGAAGATGCCCCAGTCGTTCTGGTTGAAGAGCATCTTGCCGGCGCCCTTGGCTTCCAGCATGTCGGTGATCGTCTTGCTCACCGTCTCCTTGCTGGCGTAGTTCTCCAGGAACAGGGTCACCACTTCCTGCGGGTTCTTCTGCAGGAAGTTCACGACGGTCAGGAGGCCTGTCTTGAAATCGTCGTAGCACACGCGCACATCGGGGCTGGTGCCGTGGCACATCTGCACGGGCCCGGTGCCCCGGGAGTCGTACGTGTCGAGCATCAGGCCCCGCACGCCGCCCTCGAGCTGCTCCTTGATGCTCTGCGACTGGTTCGGCGGCACGGGCCACTGCGTGTCGTCGTCGGCGTAGGCGTTGTGCGAGGTCACGAACGACCACTGGTGATAGCGCGCGTTCCCGTACTTGCTGCTCGCCGCCACCGCCCCTGTGGGAGCCGTCAGCGCCGAGGCCAGGACGAGGAGCGCGAGCGCGGGCAGGGCGAGCAGGCGCAGCAGGCGAGCACGGCGGTCGGTGCCCGGACGGGACGCGGTACCACTGGATCTCATGTGTGATTCCCCTGGTAGAAGCAGCCGCCGGCGACCGCGGTCACGGTACGGCGGCGACCGGGTGTACGAAGATGCTCCGGGCCCGGTGCGCAGCCGCACACGAGAGCGCGGGCGGAGCGGCGACGGGCCGGCCACCGGCGGGGCTGGTCGGGCTCCCCCCGGGGTCGCCCCAGCCAACCGCGGCCGGCCGATCCGGACCAGGCAGTTCCACCGGCAGAAGTACGGTCCGGCATACTTCTGCTGGAGCAAAGGACCGGCGGACCGGCCGGTCCGCGCGGCACCGGGGGACGAGCGGGTATGGGGACGGACGCACCGGCCACCGGTGGATTCGGCGAGCACCTGCTCCGCCTGCGCACGGACGCCGGGCAGACCCAGGAGGAACTGGCGCACGCCGCAGGGGTGAGCGTGCGGGCCCTGTCGGACATGGAGCGCGGCCGGTCGCGGGGGCCGCAGCGGCGCACCGTCGCTGCTCTGGCCGCGGCGCTGGGGCTGGACGCGACCGGCACCGAGGCACTGGAGCGGGACGCCAGCCGGGGACGGCCCCGCGCGCGCCAGGCCGCGGGTGAGGCGGCGGCCGGCTCGTACGCGGACACCGGCCCCCCGGCGGACGCAGGTCCCCCGGCGGACACCGGCCGCCCCCCGGCGGACGCCGGTGGGAAGCCGGCGACCGGGCCGCCCGGGTGCGCCGGCCCGGCGGGCGCTGCCGCCCCGGGCCCCTCCGTCCGCCACACCCTCGCGCTTCCGCGTGACCTGCGCGACTTCACTGCGCGCGGGCCCGCCCTGGCGCGGCTGACGGCCCTGGCCGAGCAGTCCGGCCCCGACCGGCCGCAGGTGGCGGTCGTCTGCGGGCAGCCCGGCCTGGGCAAGACCGCCTTCGCCGTGCACGCCGCCCACACCCTGGTACCCCTCTTCCCCGACGGCCAGTTCTACCTCGACCTGCGCGGCATGGATCAGAGACCGACCCCGCCCCGCGACGCCCTCGCCCGCCTGCTGCGCGCCCTCGGCGCCACCGACGTACCCGCCGGCACCGACGACCGCAGCGGCCTCCTTCGCTCCCTCCTGCGCGACCGCCGCGTCCTGCTCCTCCTGGACAACGCCGCGGACGAGAACCAGGTACGGCCCCTGCTGCCCGGGGAGGGCGCATCCCTCACCCTCGTCACCAGCCGCCACGCCCTCGCCGGCCTCGAAGCGGTCCACCGCGCCGAACTCGCCCTGCTCCGGCGCGAAGAAGCCGTCGAACTCCTCACCCGCATCATCGGCCCGCACCGGGTCACACAAGAAGCCCAAGCCGCGCGCGACCTCGCCGAACTCTGCGGCCATCTCCCCCTGGCCGTCCGCATCGCCGGACAACGCCTCGCCGCCCGCCCCACCGAGCACATCGGCAAACTCGCCACCCAGCTTGCCGAACAAGGCGGTCGGCTCGACGCCCTGAAGGCCGGCTCGCTCGAGGTCCGGGCCGCCTTCGCCCTCTCCTACCGGCAGCTGAGCCCGCAGGCACGGACCGTCTTCCGACGCTCCTGCCTGGCCGGCGGCCCCGACTTCAGCCCCCAGACCGCCGCCCTGTTGGCCGACCTGCCCGCCCGCACTGCCGCCCGGTGTGCCGAGGACCTGGTCGACGCCGGCCTCCTCCAGTCCCACCCCACCGCTGACCGCTACCGCTACCACGACCTCCTGCGCCTGTTCGCGGCCGAGCAGTTGGCCGAGGAGGACGGGCCGGAGGAGATCGCCGCCTCCGAGGACCGGGCCGCCCGCTGGACGCTCCGCCGGGCCACCGCCGCCGCCCTGCACTTCGAGGCGGAGTACGGGTCGGCCGCAGCCCAAGGTGACGCGGAAGGGGATCCCGACCCGGCCACCGCGCCGGTCGGCAGCGACCGGGCCCGGGCCTGGCTGGAGGAGGAACGGGCTCAGTGGCTCGGGGCCCTGCGCCACGCCCAGTCGACCGGCCGCCACCGGCAGGTCGTCGATGCGGCAGAGGCGATGCACTGGTTCTCCGACGCCACCATGGACTGGGAGCTGTGGGCCGAGGTGTTCCTGCGGGCCGCCGACTCCGCCCGGGCGCTCGGCAGCACCCGCGAGGTGGCCGTGCAGATGAACTACCTGGCCTGGGCCCGAAACATGTGCGTCTTCGACTACGCCGGAGCGCTGGCCGCCGCGGACGCCGCTCTGGAGGCGGCCCTGGAGGCGGGCGACGAGCTCCAGGTGGGCTGGGCCCTGGGATACGGCGCAGGGGCGCTCCAGCGGCTCGGCCGGCTCGGGGAGGCCGTCGCCCGGCTGAGGGCGTCGGTCGCCCGGTTCGCCGGACTGTCTTGCGACGAGAGCAGGCTGGCCGAACTCACCGCCCTGAACGCGCTGGGCCAGGTCCTGCGCATGGACGGCCGGCCCGAGGAAGCACTGGCCATCCACCGCCGCAGCGAGGCGCTCTGCCGGGCGGGCATCCCGGGGCGGCCGACCGTAGTGAGCCGTGCGTACCTGTCCCTGGTCAGCCAGTGCATCGGCAACGACCTGGCCGCGCTCGGCCGGTGGAGCGAGGCGGAGGCGCCGCTGCGTGAGGTGCTGAGCCTTCGCGCGGTGAACCCGGTGTCCTTCTGGAGCGAGACCGCCCGGCTCGAGCTGGGCGTCGTCCTGCGACACCTCGGCCGTCACGATGAGGCCCGGCAATCCCTGACGGCCGCCCATGAGGCCCTGGTCCGCCTGAACCACCCGCGGCAGCTCGAAGCCGCCGCCGAGCTCAGCACCCTGGAAGCCGCTGCCGCGGCCGGTCGCGTGCGTGCTCGTGGCAGCGCCGCCGACCGCCCCGCCGGGCCTCGGTGACAAGGCCCCCGGCCGCCCGCAGGCCCCGGTCACGATCCCGATCCAGCAGATCGCTGCCTCATGTAACGGTGCCGGCAGCCTGGCCCCTCAGGCTCGACGGGCGAGCCGAAGGGTGCAGCCTGGCCCACACCCGGGCCTGAGTCAGCCAGGGCCGGCCGACCTCTGCCGCTTCCTGCCGCGGTGCCTGTTTTCTGAACCCGGCCCGGGGTCCTACATGCCCGTCCAACGGTGGCCGGGATGCGATGTCCGAGTGGGGGCCTATCGTCGTGAGTTCTGATTGGGTCGTGGTGAGGACACAGGGTGGCATACGTGGGGGACGGTCGACTGGTGGCGGCGCCGGAGGTGTGCGCCTATCTCGATGCGGTGTTCACGCCGGGCACGCGGCTGGGGGTGCGGAGTGATGATCGGCGGACCTTTGTTGAGGTGGTCGAGGTGGCTCGGGTGACGTCGATCCGCGTGCCCAGCGGCCGGCTCGTGGTGGACTCCCCCTGGCGGGAGGACGAAGACGGGGAGCCGCGGGAGCTCGTCGTTCGCATCCCTCCTGGTACGTACGGGGTGGATGCGGCATGGACGGAGGCGCCATACGAGTTCATGGGGGAACACTTCTCCGGGCGTGAGGTAGCCGCGACGCGCCTGCACGTGCGGGAGGGCACGGTGGCGGTCTGGGAGATGGGCCTCGCCACTGGAGACGACATCGAACGTCTTCGTCAGGGCGACGAGGTCGGATTCAACACGGACACCTCCACGGGCAGCTTCGGCGACGCAACAGCCTGGCCCGCGCTGACAGCGCCGTTCCGCACGTTCTGGGAGCAGGGCAGGACAGCACCGGGCACCCTCGTGGCCCGCGACACCGAGAGCATGGGGGGCGGCGAGTTCGAGATGGTCCGTGATGAGGCCCGGGGCGCAGACCTCATCACCTTCTCCGCCACCGAAGGACTTTCCGTAGCCTGGCTTGGCCGTACAGAAGACGGAGAGCTCAGCTCCATCGTCGTCATGGGCCACATGGGCATGGAAGCCCTGGCCTGAGGACCATTCAGCACGGCTTCCCGGCGACGGCAGCTGCTCTCGCTGTCTGCCGCAGCTGCACGGAGCCCCAGCTTCCGTTCGCGTTCGGCGATTGCCGCGACCATGTCCCGGGCCCCGCCTCGTTCAGCTCCTGGTGGGCGCGCTCCAGGCGTAGGCCGGGCCCCGGCCGGCCTCGGCGCCCCGGCACGGTGGCGGGAAGTAGCCGTCCACGGTGGCGCACAGGGCGTAGAGGTGCGCTGTCGCCGTCACGGCGACGGGGCCTCCAGTACGGCGCGCAGCCCCTCCGGTGAGGTGAACACGTGCCCCTGCATGCCGAGTTCGCGGGCCGCCCGTACGTTGTCGGCCCGATCGTCGACGAACAGGACGTCCTGCGGGGGCAGGCCGAGGGCGCCGAGGCACCACTGGTAGGCGGCCGCCTCGGGTTTGGCGCTGCCGATCCGGCAGGAGAGGCCGCGGACCGCGAACCCCTCCATCCAGGGCTGGGTGGCCTCGAACAGCGCGGCCAGTTCCTCGGGGATGTTGGAGAGCAGCCCGAGCACGAGCCCCCGGTCGTCGAGCAGGCCGAGCAGCTCCACCATCCGGGGGTCGATCTCGCTCCAGCTGGCGAGGTCGGCTGCGATCAGGTCCTCGGTGAGGCGGGCGTCGAGCGGGCGGCCCGCCTTGGCGCAGACCTTCTGCCAGTAGGCGGGGCCGGCCAGTTCGCCGCGGTCGTAGGGCGGACGCTGCGACCAGTACGCCTCCCAGAACCGGTCCGGGTCACCGCCGGCCGTGCGCTCCAGGACGCCCTGCGAATCGGCCGACTGGACCCGGGCGATGACGCCGAACAGGTCGAAGAGAACGGCTTTCATGGGTGCGACTTCCTCATGTTCCTCGTGTTCCTCGTCTTCTCACAGGGCAAGGGGGTGCGGCGGTTCGTGGTCAGGGGGCGGGGACGGCGTCGGCGCGTCCGCTCTCGCTGGGGCGGTCCACCCCGCCGGGATCGGGGGCGTTGCGCCGCAGCCACAGGCTGAAGAGGCCGCAGAGCACGGCGAGCGCGAACATCACCAGCGGCACCGTCTTCACGTCCATCGTGTCGATGACGGCGCCCAGCAGGGGCGGGAAGGCCACGCCGCCGATCATCGACGCGGTGATGACGTAGGCGCCGGCCGCGGCCACTCCGGGGACGGCCCGGTTCAGCCAGGGCAGGCAGGTCGGGAAGATCGGCGCGATCATCAGGCCGACGCCGAAGTAGGCGTACGGGGCGAGGGCCGGCACCGTCGCCAGGAGCAGGAAGCCGGCCATGCCCGCGCAGCAGACCGTCAGGATCGAGGGCGCCGACCAGCGCAGGCTGAGGGGGGCGACCACGAACCGGCCGATGGTCATGGCCGCCCAGTAGGCGGAGGTCGCGGTGGCGGCGGTGGCCGCGCCGTACCCGACGGCTTCGAGGTGCGTGGGCTCCCAGCCGCCGACGCCGGTCTCGATGGCGACGTGCAGGACGTAGACGCCGATGAACACCGCGATGATCGGGAGCACTCGGGCGCCGCCCGCCGAGGCGTCCTCGGCGGAGGCGGGCTTCGGCTCACGGGCGGCCACGCCGCCCAGGGTCAGCAGGATCAGCAGGCTGATGACGCCGATGCCGAGGAAGATCTCCGGGTAGTGGTCCGCGCCGAGCCAGCCGATGAGGGCCGGGCCGGCGATGGCACCGACGCCGAAGTGGCCGTTCAGCAGGTTGAGCATGGCGGTGCTGCGCCGGCCGAAGCCGACGGCGAACAGCTGGTTGAGGCCGTAGTCGATGCCGCCGAAGCCCAGGCCGATGACGAACGTGCCGGCGAGGGCCAGGGTCCAGTCGGGCGAGAAGGCGAAGGCGGCTGCGCCGACGGCCATCAGCACGTACGAGCCGCCGAGGAGCACCCGGTTGTTCAGCCGGCCCCGCAGCAGGTGGTAGACCAGCACCCCCGCCAGGGCCCCGACGAAGTGGGCGCTGAGACTGAGGCCGGCGACGGCGGGGCTGAGACCGTACTCCTCCCGCAGGGCCGGGATCGCCGGGCCGTAGAGCGCCTGCAGGGCGCCGATCACCACGAACGCCACGCACGAGGCGACGATCGCGACGGTGGTGAGGAGAGGCCTTCGCGCTTCCGGCAGGTCGGCCTCACTGGTGGCGGACATCGCACTCCTCATCGTTCGCAGTCGAATGAACGTCTCACTCGTTCACAGAGGCATGAAGTTCACGCCACCTTGTGCACAGTACTCATGGAGGATGTTCGTTTCAACAGATTCAGTGGGGGAAATGAACATCGCGGCGCTCGGGTGCCCTGTCTGTGCTAAAAGCAGACACATGAACGTGATGGAGAGGCACAAGTTCGTCGTGGGGCTGCTCATGCAGCAGAACCGCGCGACCGTGGCCGAGCTGGCCCAGGCCACCGGGACGTCGGAGATGACCATCCGGCGCGACCTGGAGCTACTGGAGTCCCGCGGGGCCCTGCGTCGGGTGCGCGGCGGGGCCGTCAGCAGCCTGCCCGGTGGCGTCGAGCCGCCTTACGCCGTACGGGCCATGTCGGGGGCGCAGGCCAAGGGACGGCTGGCCCGCGCCGTGGTGGACCTGCTCACCGACGGTGAGACCGTTGCCCTCGACACCGGCACCACTGCGGTGGCCGTCGCCGAGGCCATGGCCGGCCGCCAGTTCACGGTCACCCCCCTCTCCCTGCACGCCGCCTTCGCCCTCTCCGGGCAATCGGGCATCCACCTGGTGATGCCCGGCGGGCAGGTGAGGCCCGAGGAGCTGTCTTTCTACGGCGAGGCCCCCGTGCACACCTTCAAGGACCTGTGCTTCGACACGTTCGTCCTGGGCTGCTGCGGCGTCGACCCGATCCAGGGAGCCACCGCCTACAACCTCGACGACGTCCACGTGAAGCGTGCGGCGGTGGCCGCGGCGCAGCGGGTGATCCTGGTGGCCACCGCGGACAAGATCGGCCGTACCGCGCTGGGCCGCATCTGCTCGATGGAGGAGATCGCCCTCGTCGTCACGGACGCCCCTGCCGATTCCCCTGCGGTCGAGGCGCTGCGTGACCAGGGGGTCGAGGTGGTCCATCCGGCGGACGGCTGAGCCGCGCGGCCCCGGGGGTGGGGCCGATCGGCGTCTTCGTTTCACGTCCCGCGTCCTTCCACGCCTGCGTCCTCCGGCGTGGCGGGCCCCGGTCCTCTCTCGCGAATTCACTGAACAGGGGCCCCCTCCGCGGCGGCCGCTTACTCCGCGAGGGTGCTGCCGGGGGAGGGAAGCTCACTCGCCCCCGCAGCCCGATCCGCCACTGGAGCCGCAGCTCGATGCGCAACTCGAACCGCCGCAGCCGCCCCCGTTGTAGCGGTTGCCGGAGTCGCTCCCGCTCCTGCGGGTCGACGAGCCGCGCGGGGGGTTCCTGCGGCGCTCCTCCGCCCGGCGCTCCTCCGCCCTGCGCTGGTTCTCCCGGAAGCGCTCCTCCGCCTCCTGGGCCTCCCGGAGCCGCTCGCGCTGTCGGGCGGGGCCGTCCGCCGGTTCCCACGGGCCCAGGCCGTGGCGGCGGTCCGGGCGGAGCGGGGTCGTGGTGACGGTCGCGTGCATCCGCCCCATCTCCTGATGGCGGTGGTATTCGACGCAGGCGTATTCGAGGGCGACTTCGTCGCCCTCCGCGAGGGTGCCGTACAAGACCGCTTCGAAGGGCTCGTGCCGAGGGTCGATGTCGTGGTGCCCGTTGCCCACGCCGTACGCCGAGCCGCTGCCCAGGAGCCGTATCCGGGCTCGGGTGTCGTTCTTGCCGGGAAGGTACGCGATCAGGGGGGCTGCCGAGCGGGTACGGGCGTCCGCGCACACCCAGTGCCGCCCCTTCGCCCCGACGCGCACGCCCACGACCAGGGCCGGCTGGGGCTCCTCCTGCAACCGCCGGGCCGCCCGGTAGGCGAGCTGGCCCCGGCCGTAGAAGGTCGTACCGGCCACCAGGAGCACCAGAGCGATGCGCTGCTGCCCGACGGCGTCGTAGGCGACGCCGGACGCGGTCAGGTCGCCGAACAGGCCCTCGGTGAGGATGGCCGCGGCGACCAGGCAGAGCGCCAGCCCGAGGTAGATGTGCTGGTGGCCGCGGTGGCCGTCCGATTCCGGCGTGCCTTCGGGCAGCGGGAAGCGGCGCTTTCCCGCGGCGGCGAGGGCCAGGGCCCGCTGTCGGCGCCGGGCCCGCAGCCGCAGACAGCCCCCTGTGAACGCGACGGCGCCGGCGGCGAGGACGACCAGCCATCCGGTCCTCGCCGGATGGTCGACGGGGTCGGGCCGGGTCAGAGCCAGAACCGCCTCCGCAGCGACGTACACGGCCGCCGGTACGGCCGCGACCGGAACGTACCGATACCAGAACGGCAGGGCTGTCAGCAGGATCAGCCCCGGATACCTCAGCCAGTCCGTCCCCTCCCCGGGCCCGCTGTGCCAGGCCGCGGAGGTGGACGAGAGCCGGCACAGCAGGACGTACGCCACCGCCACCAGAGCGGCCAGGACCCAGCCGCCCACGGCCGGGGCGAGAACGGCCGGGACCGCCGCCTTCCGCCACCGCTCGGCGTCGGCCACCGCCCAGGTGGCGACGCCGCCCCCGGACACAGACCGGGAAACGACACCGTCCCCCGTCACGGACCAGGCGCCGACACCCTCTTCCCGCACACTCCCGGTCGGCAGAGTCCCAGGTGGCAGGTACTTGATGTGATACTCCGTCACCGGACCACCGCCGCCACGCGCCCCCGTATGCCCATCCCGAAGCCCCCTCCGCTCGCTCCCCCGTGCATTCCCGGCCAGTCTGCCCGTCACGCGCCTCCGCGCAGAGCGCGCTTTCCAGCCGAGCCTTCCGGCCAGACTCGAACGCAGGCCCTCTCGCGTTCACGGGACAGCGACCGCGCAGGCCTGGGACCGGCTACACCACCGGCTGACCCGCCGGGCGGCATGGGGTGATTCACGACGGCCCCTTGCCCATCATCGAGGGCACCGTGATCAGGTTGACGGTCGAGAAACTGCCCAGCGGCGGGGTCAACAAGCCAGTCTGGCTCCGGTGGTCGGATACCGGCGCCACCACGGACGACGTTGACCGATGCTGGCAGGCCTTCCTGCGAAGGTCCGACGTGGAGCACACCTTCCGTCTGCTCAAGCAGACGCTCGGCTGGACCCGAGCCAAGCTCCGGGACTCCGACCGACCGCTGGACCTGGCTCGTCCTGGCTGTCCACGCGTCCGCGCCACAGGCGAGTCCTACGCCCGACCGGCACATCACAAGGTCGGCACCAAGCCTCGACGAATCGGAGAGCCGGCAGGCTCAGGCGCTCCACCACTCGTCGGTGCCACATCCGACCTCGTAGTGCCACCATCCCTCTGCCTGCCCCTGTGCCAGGAGAGTCTTGATCCCGGCGAAGTCCGCGCCTGCCGGTGCGGTGAAGGCCACCATGGGAAAGTCCTCGCTGAAGACCTCGCCTCCGAGCTCGAACACTGAAAGGCGCTGATGCACCGCCTGCGGACTGCGTCCCAGCGGACCGTTGGGCACAGGCACCACACGGATCGTGCAGTTGCCGGACGAACTGACCCGCCCGACAGCCCAGTGGAGCCCGTCGGCATCGGTCTGGTATCGCACTACATCGCCCTCGGCGACCCCGTTCTGGAGAAACGGAATGTTCTGCACACACGCCGTGTCATCGCCGAGCGGCGTCGCCCACAGGCCCTCGGTGTCCTGGGGGAACCATCCCTCGCGAGGGATGAACCGGAACCAGACCTTGACCATTTCGCCCACGTTCTCCATGACGGCCATCATGCGCCGACCGTCACCGAGGCCTCGCACCGGGTCTGAGCTGTAAATCAACCTCAGCCGTCACGGCACGGCGGGCGGTTTAAGCTCAAGCTGAGCTTGCTCTTCAACCTTTGGCGGAGCCTCAGTGACACCGGTAGGTTCTCCGCGGTGACCTTGATGAAGACGCAGGGCCTCACGTCGATGACCGACGAGGCACAGTTACGTTGGATGGCGCTGGGGGACCCGACTCGGCGGCCGGCCGTGGTCATGCTCCATGGCGGTCCGGGGCTGCCGGATTATCTGGGCGATGTCGCCCCCATGGTCGCGGACCTCGCCCCTGTGTACCGGTACCACCAGCGGGGCACGGGTCAATCCCCGTGGCGGGGGCGCCATTCCTTCGCCCGGCATGTCGACGATCTCGTGGAGTTGCTTGACGCATGGGGCGTACCCAGAGCTGTGCTGATCGGGCACTCCTACGGTACTGACCTGGCGAGCCGGTTCTGCCTGACGCATCCTGACCGGGTTGCCGCGATGCTTCTGATGTGCGGGCCGTTCGTCGGTGAGTGGCGTACCGGGGACCGAGCGGAGCGAGGCCGCCGCATGTCCGCAGTGCAGCTGGAGCGGCTCCACGCATTGAAGGAGTTGCCGCACCGCACAGAGGAGCAGGAAGTCGAGCTGCTCACACTGGCCTGGTTCACCGACCACGCCGATCCTGAACGGGGGTGGCACTGGGCCGCGCAGGGTGCCCGGCGGCGTCGCCCCGTCAACTGGGCTATGAACAGCGAGCTGGGCAAGGCAGGGTGCGCGGACCCGCTCGATGAGCATCTTGCCGAGCTGCGCGCATGCCTGCCCGCGCAGGCCGAGCTTCTCGGTGGGGCCGACGATCCCCGCCCCATGTCGGCCCTTGAATCACTCGCGCTCAGGCTCGGTCTCCCGCTGACCCGCGTGGAAGACGCTGGGCACGAGCCCTGGTTAGAGCAGCCCACCACCGTGCGTGCGCACCTTCGGCGATTCGTGCTGGGCGCGGTGGGCTCATAGGGCTTCGACCGAATTGCCGGCGGCCTCTTCCCACGCTGCTGGCACCGCGACAGGGCCGGTGTCGAAACGGTCCTCGAAGTAGGCCGCTGACCTGGGTGTTCGACGGACGCTGAGGCGGCCTTCGTCTGATCACGTGCTCCGACCAAGGACACACATGACCACGACGAAGGCCGTTGAAGGTGAGTTGCTGCCTGATCATGTCCCGGCGAGCGGGACAGCGGCAGAGGTGAAAAGACAAGCTCAGGGCTTGATCGTCAACTCCGCGCACCGGGTGGCGACCGCCGCGAGCGTTTCCCCGCTGTCGTGGAGCCGACGCTGGATGCGGGCGCCGTTGCCCTGTTCGTGCAGGTGGGCGATGGCTTCCCGGACCCGCTCGTCGTCGCCGTGGTCCACGAGGGCCTCTCGTACGTGCTGGTACAGGGCCTCGACGGCGTGCACGGCTGACGTCTCCCGCATGGTCTCGGGATGCAGCAGCGGGCCGTCCAGGCCCGAGCGGCCCGCCCGCCAGCTGGCCAGGCGCAGCAGGCTCGTGCCGATCCTGGCCGGGGGTTCGCCGTTGCGCCACGCGCGGGCCGCGGTCTCGACCAGGCCGCGTACGAGAGCGGCGAGCAGGACCGGGGTGGAGGCGTCCAGGCAGACGTCGGCCACCCTGACCTCCACCGTCGGGTAGTTGGCCGACAGGCGGGCGTCGAAGTAGATCATGCCCACGTCCCGGAGCACCCCGGTGTCGATCATCGCCTGGACCTGCTCGTGGTACCGGTCCGCGGAGCCGAAGACGTCGACCGGCCCGGCGGACGGCCAGCGGTTCCAGACCCGGCTGCGATAGCTGCCGTATCCGCTGTCCTCACCCTGCCAGAAGGGCGAGTTCGCGCTGATGGCCGTCAAGACGGCCAGCCACGGTCGGATACGGTCCAGGACCGCCACGCCCTCCTCGTCCGATTCGACCGAGACGTGCACGTGGCAGCCGCATGTCAGCTGCTCCTGCGCCGTCAGGCCGAACTGCTCTCCCAGCCACCGGTAGCGCGGCCCCGCGCTCAGTGAGGGCCGTACCGGCAGCGGCGAGGTCGCGACGGCCGCCACCACGGCGCCCGCACTCGCCGCGTGGTGCGCGGCCTCCCCGCGGATGCGGACGATCTCGTCGTGCAGCTCGCCCATGTGGGTGACCGGTTTGGTGGCGAACTCCAGTTGTTCCTTGTGCAGTTCCTTCTCGAACGCGTGCTCCCCCTCTCCCGGGCGCAGCCAGGCCAGGCGGTCCGCCGCCGCCAGAACCGCTCCGGAGACGGCCAGCGGTTCACCGCTGCGCTCGTCCACCAACAGCAGTTCCTCTTCCACACCCACACTTCTCATACCGCCACCTGGGGATTGTGCTTTCAGATGGTCGTCGTCTGCCCTGCCTTCCGGCGACCATGCCGTCGGCGGTCCACGAGCCCGGCGGCCCACCATTCCGGCGGGCCGCCGTCAACCCGGCCTCCCCCCCGTGCCGTGTCTACCGGTCCGCGAGGGTGGTGTCTTCGATCTCGACCTTCATCTTGGGCTTCCCGCCGCCCGCGGGGCTGGAGCCGTCGTCGCCGCCCTTTCCGACCTTCTCCAGCAGGTCGATGCCATGGGTGATGTTCCCGAACACGGTGTAGTCGGGAGGCAGCCGGGAGTCACCGAAGACCAGGAAGAACTGGCTCCCGTTGGTGCCCGGGCCCGCATTGGCCATGGCGACGGTGCCCTTCGGGTACGTGGCACCTTCCGTGTTCTCGTCCGCGAACTGGTAGCCCGGTCCACCCGAGCCGGTGCCCGTCGGATCGCCGCACTGCAGCATCTTCAGACCGGTGGCGACGCTCAGGCGGTGGCAGGCGGTCTTGTCGAAGTAGTTCTTCTTGGCCAGGAAGGCGAACGAGTTGACGGTGCAGGGGGCGTGTTCGGCGTCCAGGGCCAGGGCGATGTCGCCCCGGTTGGTCTTGAGCGTGGCGCGCACCGTGCCGCGGTAGGCGGGTTTGACGAGTGGCGTACCGATGTCTTTGGGTGCCCCTGCTTCCTTGGCCGGGCTGTACAGGCACTCACCTGCCTTGGGAGCGGTCGGTGCCGCCTCGGACAGCCCGGTACCAGTGAAGAGCCCGGCAGTGAGAGCGGTACAGGCCGCGACTCGCAGTGTGGTCGAGAACATGCAGGTCCGTTCAGAGGCAGACGATGGAGGCTCGATCTTGATATCGGCCTCTGGCGAGGAGCCGGGAGGCAGGGCCTGGCTGTCCCCCATATGAGGGATGCGGCCTTCGCGTGGCATGTCCCGCCACCAGCCATCCGCCCACCGCCCTCCTTTAAGCGGATAGGTAATCCGTTTGTGTTACCGTCTCCCCGGTAAGCGGATGAACTATCCGCATGTCTGGGTGGAGGGGTGCATGAAGAAGACAGCTGTGGTCACGGCAGGGACGGCCGGCATCGGACTGGAGACGGCCCTGGGGCTGGCCGACGCCGGGTTCTCGGTCACCGTGGTCGGACGCAACGCCGACCGGGGTGCCCGAGCGGTGGACCGGATCAACGCGACGAACCCGGCGCATCGCGCACGGTTCCTGCCCGCCGACCTCGGCTCGCTCGTCCAGGTGCGCGCGCTCGCCGACCGGATCGCCGCCGAGCACGCCGCATCCGGCGACCCGCTGACCGTGCTGGTCAACAACGTCGGGGCGATGTTCCCGCAGCGGCAGACCCTGGACGGCATCGAGGCGTCGTTCGTGGTCAACCACCTCTCGCCGTACCTGCTGACGGAACTGCTGCTGCCCACGCTGACAGGCGGGGCGCCGAGCAGGATCGTGAACGTGACCTCGGGCGCGGTCGGGCTCGCGAAGAGGAACTTCGACGCCGTCGAGCCGCCCGGCGGCTACTACGGCTTCCACTGGTACGGCCGCGCCAAGCTCGCCAACCTCGCCTACACGCTCGACCTGGCGAACCGACTGAAGGGCACGGCCGCCTCCGTCTTCGCCGCCGACCCGGGAGGCGCTGCCACCGACATGACCAACGGCACCCTGACCGACCCGAAGGTCGTCTCACCCGCCCTGCGGTTGCTGTGGCCGCTGGTGCGTCGCAAATTCGAACGCTCCACCTCGGGTCCGGCGTCCGTGGCCGCCCGGCCCTCGATCGTCGCCTCCACTGACGGAGCCCTCGCGGGCCGGACCGGCATCGTCATCGGGCCCCGGGCGCTCCCGGTGACGCCGCTGCGCGCGGCGACCGACCCCCGCATCGCCCAGGACGTGCGCCGGCTCAGTGAACGGTACGCACCTCTCACGGTCTCCTGACCCGCCAGGCGGTGCGGGCGCTGTCGGCGGCGTCCGGACGGGTGATCCGGAGGGAGGATCCGGATGGGGAATCCGGTTAGCATGTCCCCATGACGACGCCCCTGCGCAAGGACGCGGCCCGCAACTGGGACCGGATCGTCGCGGTCGCCCGTGCCCTGGTCGACCAGGGCGTACCGCTGCAGCTGAACGACGTCGCCGGCCGCGCCGGACTCGGAGTCGGTACCGTCTACCGGCACTTCGCCACCCCCGAGGCGCTACTGGAGACCGTAGCCACTCCCTGCCTGGAAGCCCTGGTCGACCACGGCCAGCAGGCTCTGACCGGCACCGACCCCTGGCGCGCGCTCGAAGGTTTCCTGTTCCGCACCGTCGAAGCGCAGGTCACCGACGCGTCCCTGGCTCCCGTCGCCGCCGCAGCCACCGACACCCTGCCGCGCACCACGGAACTCAAAGAGACGCTTCGGTCCGTCGGCACCGCACTCCTCGGCCGTGCTCGCGCTGCCGGAGTGGTCCGACACGACCTGGCCGCCGCCGACCTCGTCCCGCTGATGTGCGGCATCGCATACGCCGTCAACGTCCACGGCGGCACACCCGCCGACCGGATCGACACCGCACACCGCTACCTGGCCACACTCCTCGAAGGACTGCACACCACGCCACAGCACGCGTGAGGACACCGCCCGCGCCTCGCCAACTGCCCGACAGTAGCGCGAGGTTCAGGCCGATCCACCTTCACCATCGCTCCGGCCTCATGAATCTCCGCATCGCGGCTCCGTGAACCTTGCGGACTTCTGGGCGAGCACCTCGGCGAGGAACCCGGGTGCCCGGGCGCCGAGCATCCGGTACAGCGTGACCATGCTGGTGATCGCGGTGTCCGCGACTTCCTCCTGGACGTGCAGCCAGGAACCCTGCCCCTTACGCGGATTCGTCCCCCAGGCGCCGACCACGGCCTGCGCGGATTCGCCGACCTCCTCGGCGAGCTTGAGGACCTGTAGCGTCCACTGCTGCTCCGGGGTCATCCCGCCCTCGGTGTCCAGGCCGGTGAACAGTTCGCCGAGCACGCCGATCGTGTCCCACACGGCCGGGTACGGCGGTTGCGGGGTGAGCGCGTTCTGTACGGGGCCGGCCAGGGGACTGGTGTCCAGGCGGGTGTACCACTCGGTGGCCAGGATCCGGTGCCGGACGTCGTCCGGGGCGCCGGACAGAAGAGCGGGGAGGGCGCGCCGGCCCTCGACTTGGCTCCGGTGCGCGCGGATGGCCTCCCACTTCGTCGCCGCCACGGGCCCCACGTCGACGCTCGCGGTGACCCGGTCGTCGGGGACGGCCCGGACCGTCTTGCCGACGCGCGCGAAGAGCGGGCCGAGGTCGCCGACGCCCGACTGCGGGTGCGTCGCCAGGTACAGGGCGCCTGGCGCCCAGGGTTCGCCTGCCTCGGGGTAGAGGTGGGGGAGAGCGGCGGCGTGCACGGCGAGCTGGGTGACGCGGTGGGTGTGCAAGTGGTCGGGGTGGCCGGTCAGCTGGCCGTACTGGTCGTGGGTGATCACGATGTCCGGCCGCAGCTCACGGATGTGGCCGACGAGCAGCCCGACCACCTCATCGAGGGGTGCGTCGCACAGGCGGGGCCGGCCGGGCGCGGACTCGGGAACGCGGGCGTCGGCGTAACCGAGCATCCGGGGTTTCCCGGCCCCCAGGATGGCGAGGGCGTCGGCGAGTTCGGCGGTCCGGTGCGTGTCGGCGGCCCAGGTGGCGGTGACCACGGCGGTCGCCGCGCCCGCGGCGGCGTGCTGTGCGAGGACGCCGCCGGCGAGGAGCGCTTCGTCGTCGGGGTGTGCGAAGACGGCGAGGAGGGAGGGCTTTGGTTGTGTCACAGGTGTCTCCGGACTGAGGAGTGGGTGTGCGGTGGGCGGCGGTTGGCGGTTGGCGGTTAGAGGCTTGGTGCCGCTCCCTTGTCGGCGGCGGCGGGGGCTGCGGCGGGCGGGGCAGCGGGTCGGCCGGCGGTGGTGCGCTGCGCGCTCCTCGCGGTCAGCAAGATCGCCGCGAGGGTGCCGGCCTCGGTGATCCGGCCGTCGCCGCACATCGCCACCGCTTCGTCCAAGGTGACCCATTGCAGCTCCATGTCGGCTTCGCTCGGCTCCCGTTGGTGCTCGCCGATGCTCAGGCCCCGGGCGAGGTACAGGTACTCGCGGGTACGCGCGCCGGCAGGCATCCGCCACATCATCGTCAGCAGCTCGACCTCGGAGGCGCGGATCCCGGCCTCCTCGGCGAGTTCCCGTCGTGCGGCCGACAGGGGGTCCTCGCCGGGCTCGCATCCGCCGCCGGGGCACATCAGCAGCCGCTGTCCGCAGACGTAGACGTTCTCCTCCACCAGGGCGATCCGCCCGCGGTCGTCAAGGGCCACGACGCGCACGCCGTCGGTGGAGTCGATGTACTCGTACGTCCCCATGCTCTGGTCGGTGCGCCGCACGGAGTCCCGGCGCACCACCACCCGAACGCCTGTGTACTGCACGGTCGATGAGACCGTGGTCCAGCCGTCGATCACGCCGACTCCTTCGTCTGGGACTGCTCCACCGGCTGGAGGCCCAAGGCCGCTCGGGGGGCGACCCGCCTGCCCGGCGAGGCGCGGTGGATGTGCGGCGAACCGGCGTGGAACGTGTACGAGGGCATGGCGCTCCCAAGGTGATGGTGAGGGTGGTCTTGCGGGGCCTGAAGGCCCAAGGCTCACGCGGCTGCGGTGACGCGCTCGGGCTAGGGCCGGCCGGGCTATGGGTAGGCCTGGCGGGGCCGTTCGTTGGGCTGGAAGTGGGCGGGCGGGAGGTCGAGGGGGAGGGCGGGGTTCCAGGCCGTCAGGCACTGGGCGCTCGGTACGAAGAGCGGCTGGGGCAGTGCGTCGGCGGGCCAGAACCTCCACGACCCCAGGGCCTCCTCACGCTGGTGGGGGGTGCCCGTCCAGCGGGTGATGAGGACGGGGACCGTGATCCGGACGACGTCGCCCACCCGGTCCAGGAGCGTGCCCAGCACCTGCACGGCATCGGTGTCGGGGTCGGGGTCGGCCACGATCCCGGCCTCCTCGTGGAGTGCACGCACCGCGGCCTCGGCAAGGCTTTCGCCCGGCTCCACGGTGCCGCCGGGCCCTGCGGGCCGTGGACGATCACGCCGACGCCCAGCGCGGCCGTCGGCACGGGTGGAGCGCTGCTGCGCGGGCGGCTCGGTACCCGCTCGGGGCGGCGTGCCACGTACAGCCGGTAGGAGACCGTGCTGTCCGGCTGCGGGGAGTCGATCGCGGTCACCGACTCCACGATGAGGCCGCGCTCACCGAGGAGGTCCTCCCACAGCTGCGGAGTCAGCGTCCACATGTTCACGGGGTGGTCCTCGGTGGTGCCGGGCAGCCGCAGGATTTCGGGCCGCGCGGCCACCTGCGTAGCGGGGCCGACCCCGGCGGAGTTCGTGTGCAGCGCGGAGAAGAGCAGGCGCCCGCGGGGCCGAAGGGCGTTCGTGAGGGCGGCCAGGAGCCGGGCCGGGTCCAGGTACGGGACCGAGCAGACGGAGTAGATCAGGTCGTACGGATCTGAGTTCCGCAGGTGGGTCACGGCGTCGGCGCACACCAGGTGCAGGCCTGGGGTGTCCGGGTATCGGGCCAGGGCGCGCCGGTGCTGTGCGGGGGAGGCGTCCACGGCGGTGACGTCGGCGCCCGCGGCGGCCAGGCGGGCGGCGTGCCGGCCGAGACCGCTGCCGAGGTCGAGGACCCGCAGCCCCGATACCTCGCCGAGGACCTCGATGCCGGGCCCGGCGCCCTCGATGCCCCAGTTCCACTGATCGAGTTCGGGCAGCTCGATCCCGCGGGCCAGTTGGTGGGTCCCGTAGGTGTTCCAGAGCGCGACGGTGTCCTTCTCCATGGTCGACACGTCCTCCTTCAGGAAGCGGCGGATTGGTTCAGGGGTGTAGGGCGAAGCAGCGGAGTACGTCGAGGTCGGCGCTCTGGACCATGGACCAGCCGGAGGTGAGGAGTTCGGTCTCGGCGGGACTGATCCCGAGGCCGTGGAGGGGGTCGGTGTCCTCGCGGCGGCCTGCGATCTCGGTGACCACCCAGAAGATCCCACCGGGTGCGAGGAGGTGGCGGACGCGGCTGAGGAAGGCCCCCTTGTCGTCCATCCACCGGTAGACCAGACGGCAGGTGATGACCGCGTACGCGGGATCCGGCAGAGCTGTGAGATCGCCGGTGGCGATATCGGTGCACAGCCAGGCGGGCTCCGAGCCCGGCCGTGCGTCATGGGAGGCGGCGAGCGCGACGGCGCTGGGGGAGATGTCGACGCCCGTGGCGCGGTATCCGAGCACGTGGTGGAGGTGACGGGCCAGGGAGCCGTCGCCGCAGCCGACGTCGAGGGCCGGGCGTCCGCGGCCGGCGCCGAGGTGTTCGTCCATCAGGCGCGCTTCGGTACCGTTCAGGTGGCGGTACCGGCGGCCTCCGGACCACAGCGCCTCCCAGTAGTCGGCGTACGCGATCGTCTTCACGACGCTCCTTCACGGATCGGAGGGATCGGACGGATGGGACGGACGGGCGGCACGGCCGGCACGGTGTTCCGGGCGAGCGGGGAGGGCATCTCCCGCAATGCGCGGAGCGGGGAGAGGACCAGGAGGACCACAGGGACGACCTGGAGGATCGCGCCGACGGCCAGGGTGCCGCGTACGCCGAGGAGCAGGACCAGAGCGCCGGCGACCGCGGCGGCGACGGGTCGGGCCCCGGCGGTGAGCGTGGTGCTCGCGGCCTGCATGCGGCCCTGGAAACGTGGCTCGCACAAGGTCTGTCTCAGGGACCTCTGGCTCGTCCCGGAGGCCGTCGCCCAGAACAACTGTGCGGCCAGCGCCGCTGCGAGGGCGATCTGCCAGGCGAGGCCGGGTCCGGCCAGCAGGAGGGGGATGTGGCCCAGCGGGCTGACAGCGAAGCCGATGATGATCGTCGGTCCGATGCCGATACGGGAGGCGATGCGCGGGGCGAGGAGCGCCCCGGCCAGGCTGCCTACGCCGCCCACCCCCACCATCACGCCGAACGCGCTCGGGGACATGCGCAAGCTGGTCAGCAGGTAGTACGCCCAGTACGTGTTCATGATCGCGAGGCCGAAGCCGAGGGTGGACAGTGCGATGATCACCGTGCGGATGGTGGGCTGCCCGGCCACGTAGCGCAGGCCCTCACCGATGTCCCGCGCGAGGCCGCCGCGGCCCTCGGCCGGTGCGGAGGCCGGTGCGGGGGCCGGCTCGGGGGTGCGGATGCGCCACACGAGGAACGCGGAGACGAGGTAGGACAGGACGTCGGCGAGGACGGAGCGGGCGGCGCCCACCGCGCCGACCAGAGCGGCGCCCACGTTGCTGCCCGCGCTGTCGGCCACCGACGAGGCCGCGCCCAGCCGCGCGTTCGCGTGCTGCAGCAGGTCGGCCTCGACGAGGACGGGCAGATAGCTGATGGACGCCGAACTGTGCACGACCCTGGCGATGCCGAGGACGACGGCGACCGCGTAGAGCTGGCCGATGCCGAGCACCCCGGCGAAGGCGGCGGCCGGAATGGTCACGAGAACTGCGGCAGCGGTGAGGTCCGCTGCGATCATCAGAGGGCGCTTGGCGTGCCGGTCCGAGAACGCGCCGGCCGGCAGCGCCACGATGGCGTTCGGGAGCTGGCCGAGGAAGGCGAGCAGCGCGATCTGGGTGGTGGAGGCGTCGAGGTCGAGCACGGCGAGGGTGGGGAGGGCGACGGTGCTGACCGCCGAGCCGGACAGGCTGGCGCACTCGCTACTGACGAGACGCCGCAGATCCGGAGAGACGCGCCGCCGCGCCTTGGCCGGGACCTCGTGCGTGAACTGCCCGCTGTGAATGATTTGAGTCGCTGGTGGGGGCGGGGGTGGCGCATCGGTGGGTTCGCTGTGTTCTTCCGATGCGGTCATCGGGTCCCCCTGGAGCGCCGGTCGGATGCTGTCGGAAGCTCAACGACCGCCGCTGATATTTCGAACACACGTTTTTCGGTCGGCCGTGAAATCCCGGGATATGGCGCGTGGCAGACGATGGGGGCTACACCGACCCGCTCCCAACAACCGCCCTGCCACGAAAGAGGGTTGGCCGAATCGCCGACAGTCTCAAGTGCTGCAGGGCAACGGGCTCGAGCCTCCGCGAACGCAACGCGTTCCTCCTTCGGCGAGACCGAAGCCCCGTGCCGCGTCGCGGCAGCCGCCGAGTCGTCACACTCGAAGCGACGTTCAAGAGATCGAACAGGCAACGCCTTCCCGCTGCCGCGCGCGCCGACGAGTGTGAGCGCTCACATCGGACTGGTCAACAGGTTTGACAGGACACGGATCTGATCAACTCTCAGTTGGGGGCGAGTCGTGACGCGGGTGCTTGACGTTCTCTCATGTCCCGTGGTTTTCTCCCTGCAACACGGCGGATGTTCGACTTTCAAGTTGTTAGCGCTAACAAAATGCCGAAGGTCCGGTGCTCCCCCCACCCCGCAGGGGTCATGTCCAGCCGCCGCCTCGGACGCGTCGTGCCCGACCCGCACGAACACCGAGAAGGACCGCCCCCGCCCAAGTCGCCCCTCGGAAGGTGCAGATGAACGCTCTCGGTGCAGCTCCACGAACCTCACGGCGAGGATGGCGGCCTCGAATGGCCGCTCTGCTGTCGATGGTCTTCGTAGCCGGCTTCCTGGCGATGGTGAACCCGTCGGCGGCCTCGGCGGCCTCGGTCGACACCGGCAAGTGGTACGTGCTGGTGAACCGCAACAGCGGCAAGGCGCTGGACGACTACAACTTCGCCACCGCCGACGGTTCGCCCGTCGTCCAGTGGACCCGGTCCGGCAACGAAGCCCAGCAGTGGCGCTTCCTGGACTCCGGCAGCGGCTACTACCGCCTGCAGAACCGGAACTCCGGCAAGGTCCTGGACGACTACGGCTGGTCCTCGGCCGACGGTGCCGACGTCGTCCAGTGGAGCGACCTCAACGCGACCAACCAGCAGTTCCGCCTCGCGGACTCCGCCGACGGCTACGTCCGCTTCCTGAACCGCCACAGCAACAAGGCCCTTGAGGTCCAGGGCGCCTCCACCGCCGACGGCGGCAAGATCGTCCAGTACGCCGACTGGGGTGGCGGCAACCAGCAGTGGCAACTCGTCCCCGTCGCCGACGTCGGCACCGGTACGTGCGCTCTTCCCTCGACCTACCGTTGGACATCGACCGGCCCGCTGGCGAACCCGAAGTCGGGGTGGGCCTCGCTCAAGGACTTCACCAGCGTCGTCCACAACGGCAAGCACATCGTCTATGCCACGACGCACAACACCCTCGCCGGTAACGACGGGCGCTGGGGATTGACGACCGTCAGCCCCTTCACGAACTGGTCCGACATGGCCACCGCCACCCAGAACACGATCCCCTTCGACGGCTTCGCGCCGACGCTGTTCTACTTCGCCCCGAAGAACCTCTGGGTGCTCGCCTACAACGGGGGTTGGCCCAACACCTTCTCCTACCGCACCTCGAGCGACCCCACCAACCCCAACGGCTGGTCCGCGCCTCAGGAACTGTTCACGGGCACCCTCCCGAAGGGTGGCCCCCTCGACGTCACCCTCATCGGCGACGACACGAACATGTACATGTTCTTCGCCGACGACGAAGGCGGCATCTACCGGTCCAGCATGCCCATCGGCAACTTCCCGGGCAGCTTCGGTTCGTCGTCCACGAAGATCATGAGCGACACGCCGCTCAACCTGTTCGAGGCGGTTGAGGTCTACAAGGTCCAAGGCCAGAACCAGTACCTCATGATCGTCGAGGCCCAGAACTACACAGGGTACGGTCGCTACTTCCGCTCCTTCACGTCCACCAGCCTCGGCGGCACGTGGACACCGCAGGCCGATACCGTGACCAACCCCTTCGCCGGCAAGGCCAACAGCGGCGCGACCTGGACCAACGACATCAGCCACGGCGATCTGGTGCGCACCAACCCCGACCAGACCAAGACCATTGACCCCTGCAACCTGCAGTTCCTCTACCAGGGGCGCGACCCCAGCACCGACGGCATGGACTACGGCCTCCTGCCGTACCGGCCGGGCGTGCTGACACTGCGGCGCTAGCCGGTGGGCGTGACACAGGGCCGGCTCCGGAGTCCCTGACGTTCGCGGGCGACGACGTACGCCGAACCGGGTGAGCGTCACAGTGGAGCGATGAGAAACGCGTGGGGTTGGAGCGGCGGGCTCGGTGCAAGGCCGAGCCCGCCGTACACATGCCGCTGGGACTCAGGTTCGTTGCTCCAGGACCGCGTCCAGTGCCCGTCGGATCGCGCCCGGGCGCGATCGCCTCCTCGCCGAGCTCCGATGCCACCACCTTGGGCGGCACGACGCAGAGCTCGTCGAGCCGACGCTGCAACTGGGTCGTCACCAAGTCCTCCCGGTCCCTGCGAAACCGCCGCCGGCCGCCAGCAGGCCAGGGTTGTAGGCCATCGCCGACCACCTCCGAGTCTCGCCCCGGACCGCCGAGCACCACGTCGCCAACGCCTTGCGCAAACTCGGAATCAGCAGCAGGACGCAGCTCGCCGCCGCGCTGGCCACCACGGACGAGAAACCCTCGACGCCCGAGTAGCTCCCAGCTCCCAGCTCCGAGCTCCCGGGTCAGATCGTGACCGGGCCGTGGGCGGTGGCGAACTCGACCGCGACGAGGCCCGGTTCCTCTTCCTCGACCCAGGTGACCTCGATCTGGTCGAGGGGGTGGTCGGCCGGTTCGCCGAGGAATTCGGCGATGGAGGCGGCGTCGCCGGCGATGGAGACCCCGTGGATGGTGGTGGGGGTCCGCGGGTCGGCGCTCGGACGCTCCTCGGTGGGGACCAGCCACTGGAGGAAGTACGGCAGTTGCGGGTCGTCCATCAGCTCCAGCAGGCCGATCTGCTTCCACCTCAGGTCGTACCCGTCGGGGCGGACACGGTGACCCTCGGCCGAGGTGCGGCCGAGGCGGGCCTCGACCGGGGTGATGTCGTCGACGGAGACCACCCATCCGAGCCAACCGCCACCCTCGGCGGCGCGGCGCGCGACGGCCTGGCCGAAGGGGGCGCGGTCGGCGGCGGGGTGGTCGAGTGTGGTGACGACCTCGACGTAGGTGCCGCCGCTCAGCGGGAGGATGAAGTTGCGCGTGCCGAACCGCGGGTGCACGCCCCCGTCGACGAACCCGGCGCCGAGGGCCGATCCGATCCACTGGACGGTAGAGACGAAGCTGTCGCGGGCCACCGCATAGGACACGTGATCAAGTCGCACCGCGCCATCATGACCCGCCGACCCGCACACCTCTGGACGCCACGCCAAGCAGACCTCCACCGTGTTCGCCGATCCGCCCGATGGCCTGCGCGGCGAACAGGTGCCGCCGCTACGGCGCCGGACGGAGGCCTGCGGCATGGTGGCGGCACGGTCAGACGGTCAGGTCCAGCCGAGTTCGGTGTAGGTGCGGCCGGCCCGGATGCCGTCGATCGCGGCGCGGGTGTAGGGGACGAGCCGGTCGGGGAGGGCGTCGGCGGGCCACCAGTCCCACGAGACGCAGCGGTCCGGCTCGCGGACCTGCGGTGTGCCGGTCCACCGCCGGGCGCGGAAGACGAGCTGCATACGGGGCTGCCCGCCGGGATGATCCACGACGTGCACGACGTGCACGAGCTCGACACCGCCCGGGTCCACCTCGATGCCGGCCTCCTCCTGTGCCTCGCGGACCAGGCAGGCCACGGCGGACTCCTGCTCGCAGTGGCCGGCGAGGAAGTGGTGGGTGGAGCCGGCGTATGCGGAGTCGGGGTGCCGGAGGCCGAGGAGTACCTTGCCGTCCTGCTCCAGATAGAGGTGGACGCCCACGACGTTGAGGCGCGCCCGCCCTCCGGCGCGGGCTTGGACCGGTACCGGGGCCACGGTGGAGGCACGGGCACGGGCACGGGCACCGGTCTGGGCCTGGTGGAGGTCGATGACCTCCTTCGTCCACGGGCACATCGTCAGGTACCGGATGGTGCCGGCGTCGAAGTGCCGGAACATGATGCCCTCGGGACACGGCAGGCTGTCGGCGTCGCCGTCCCAGGCACCGAGGTACACGCGGATCCGGCCCTTGACCCCGTCGGGGCCCCGGCTTTCGACCACCGTGAACTCCTCCAGCGGGACCACCAGACCGGTCTCCTCCAGCAGTTCGCGCTCCACCGCCTCCCGGCAGGACTCCGCTCCTTCGCGGCCGCCGCCCGGGAGGCTCCAGGTCCCCGGATCGCAGATCCTCTTGTTGGCGTCCCGCAGGTGCAGCAGGTAGCGGCCTCGGGAGTCCACGAGCAGCGCCGCGGTTCCGCTGGGGTCGTCGGTCAGGGGCACGGTCATCACAGGCTCCTTGAGGTGGGGATGCGGCGGATGCGCCGGGTGAGCGCTCATGAACGGTCCTTCGCGGCCGGTGCGTCGTGGTCGCCGACCGGCTGCGCCGGGAAGGAGGCGTCGAAGGCGGCGGCCTGGACGAGGTAGGCGTCGCGGAAGTCCCCGGTTCCGGTCTTCGCGTGCATCAGCTCGGCGAAGGTCCCCGACTCCGCGACCCGCCCGTCCTTGAGGACGTGGATCAGGTCGGCGTGACGTACGGAGTGCAGGCGGTGGGTGATGAGCACGATGGTCTGCCCAGTGGTCGCGGCGAGCGCCCGGATCTGGTCGAAGACGCGCTGCTCGGCGACCGCGTCGAGCGCGCTGGTGGGCTCGTCGACGATGAGGATGTCGGCCTGCCGGTACTTGGCGCGGGCGATGCCGATGCGCTGCCACTGGCCGCCGGAGATCTGGTGGCCGCCGCGGTAGCCGCGGGCCAGCAGGGTGCCGAGCCCCCGGGGCAGGTCCGCGAGGACCTCGTCGGCCCCGGAGAAGGCGGAGGCCCTCTCCACCGCCGGGTCGTCGATGGCCCGGGCGGCCTCGCCGATGCCGACGTTGACGCGGAAGGTGAACGGCCAGTGGTAGAAGTCCTGTGACATCAGGGCGACGCGTCCGAAGACCTGGTCGCGGTCCGCGACGGCGGCGTCGACGTCGTCCCACCAGATCGCCCCGCTGCCCTCATCGGGCAGGTACAGGCCGGCGAGCAGTTTGACCAGCGTGGACTTGCCGGAGCCGTTCTCGCCGACCAGCGCGATGATCTTTCCCGTGGGGAACGCCAGGCTGACGTCGCGCAGCGTGGGTGCGGGCTTCTCGGAGCCGCTGCCGGGGTAGGTGAAGGTGACCTTCTCGAACCGGACCTCCCGCAGCCGCTCGGGCAGCGGCTGCCCGCCCACGGGGATGGCCCGGGTCCTCGCCTCCCGGCACAGCCGCTCGAAGTCGGCGACGAACAGCGATTCCTGGTGCAGCTCGGTGATCTGCAGCACCAGGGTGTCCAGGCTCGCGGCGCCGGTACGGATGGCCAGGACGGCCGTGCCCGCGACGGCGAGCTCCATCGCCCCGCCCCAGAGCAGCGCGCCCAGGGCTCCGTAGGCGAGGAGGGTGGCGATTCCGCCGGCGCCGTCGGCGATGAGGCCGATGCGCGCGGCGCGGCGGGCCAGCCGGGTCTGCTCGCGCTCGCCGGTCTCGGCCATGGCCCGGAAGTGGCCCAGCAGGAACGGTCCGACGCCGTGGACGCGGACCTCCGCCGCCGCCTCCTTCTGGGTCAGCAGCTGCCCGAGCAGATGCCCGGCGCGGGCGTGCTGGACGAAGGCGTGGAAGGAGATGTACCGCTGCTTGGCGATCGTCAGCGAACTCCAGGCGCTGGGCAGGGTCATCAGGACCAGCAGCGGCAGCAGGACCGGGTGCAGGACGGTCAGCACACCGGCCGCGGCGATGAGCGAGACAGCGGAGTTGAGGGTGTTGGTGCAGTAGCGGATCATGCGCCGGGCGGAGTCGGCCCCGTACCGGGCCGCGTCCAGGAGCCGGTGGAACTCGTCGTCCTCGATCGCCGCGAGCTCCGTACGGTGTACCAGCCCCAGGTACTGCTCGGTCGCGACCCGCTGCACCTTCGGCTCCAGCGCCCCTGTGGCGGCCGTCGACGCCGACCGCAGCAGGGACCCGAGTAACGCGGTGACGGCCACGACGACGAGCGCGGGCACGGCCTGGGTGAGCCGCGCGTGGGTGCTGCCGGTGCCGAGGATGTGGGCGAGCACACTGTTGACAGCGACGAGCCCGACGGCCTGGGCGACGCCCCGGCCGGCCTCGGAGGCCAGGACGATGCGCAGGGCCCGAGCGTCGGCCAGGTGCGCGAGCCGCAGGCCGGTCCCGGCCAGGCGCGGCAGTTGCCTGGCCATGGTCCACAGCCCGAGCTTCAGCCAGGCACCCTCGTGCCGCTCCCAGCCGATGTCGTAGGCGAGCTCGCCGCCGAAGAGGAGCCGCTCGGAGTCTGACACCGGCGCGGCGCCGGGTCCGGATCCGGTCTTCTCGTGCTCGCTCATGCGGCCCTCCCCGTAGGCAGTCGAGACACACTGGAGCGGGTGAGGGGCGCGTCAACGTGGCGCCCGCGCGCCGGGCAAGGGCGGAGGGCGGCCTTGGGATGTTCGATTGTGGCTGGCGCTGTGTGGTGGGGCGGCGACGGATTCACGAGGTCCTCCGGATGGGCGTACGACTGGTACTGGTGCTCTAAGAACGGCTACCGATCGGGTCCGTCACGGCCGATCCGGGGGCGCATGGTGAACGAATGTTCTGGTTGGCGTGGGTGGGCTTGGCGTACCTGTGGGGGCGGCGCTGAAACTCGCTCGAACAGGGTGGACTCACCCGGCCGGGGGATTGTCGGCCGTGGCCTCGCCCGTCGCCGTGCCCCCGCGTAGTCCTGGCGCGAGAAGCGAGGTCGCGGTCAGCGAGACCGCTGCCGTCACCACGATGCCGATGGCCGGTGACGTCAGTTCCGCCACGGCCCCGGCCATGGCCGCGCCGACACCTTGCATGGTGAGCATCCCGGAGTTGTGGAGGCCCAGCGCCTGCCCGCTGAGCGCGTCGGGCATCAGCCCCATCAGCCGTTCCTGGAGCAGGAGTCCGGCCGCGTACCCGAACGTGGCGACGGCCACCAGCGCCAGGGCGACGGGCAACCCCGGCCTCAGGGGAAAGAGCAGGTAGGGGGCGGCGAGCAGGACACACAACGGGACGGAAAGCCGCTCTCGCCACCGGACCGGCAGGAAACGGCCCACGACGACGTCCCCGACGAGCATCCCCACCGCCCCGAAGGCGAAGAGCAGGGCCGCGTCATCGGGCGCGTACGGGACGTACAGCGACTCGACCCCGACGATCAGCCCGTTCGGCACCCACAGCGCGAGGTAGACGTACCGCCGGGGCGCCGACGACCAGAGCCGTGCGTTGGTACGCCAGGTCTCGGCGACCGACGCCCTCCCCGTGCCCCGGGGTGGCCGGCTTCTGAGCCCGCAGCCCGCCACCACAGCGGCCAGCACGTACAGGCCGGCGGACAGGAGCAGCGTGCCGCGCGCCGAGAACACCGTCACCAGCGCGCCGCCGAGCGCGAAGCCGAAGATCTGGACGACTCCGGCCGACATGTTGAAGACGGAGCGCCCCAACAGGTAGCCGTCCCGCGTCAGGACCTCGCTGAGCAGCCCGTACCGCACCCCGCCGCTGACCGACCCGACCACACCGAGCCCCAGGAGCACTGCGAACACGGCCCAGACCGGCAGCCCGGCCTGCACGGCTGAGCCCGCACCGAAGAGGAGGCCGAGGGCCGTCATGGCCGCGCGCGGTGGCAGCCGGTCCGCAGCGGACAGTACGGTGGCCGCCCCTACGACCTGGGCGAACGCGGTACCGAACATGGCCAGGGAGGACAGCAGGGCCGAGTCCGTCTGCCGGTACACCAGGACGCTCAGGGCCAGCCCGCTCACCGTCTGGGCCATGGTCTGCCCGGCCGAGGCGAGGAAGAGAGGGGTGAACTCGCAGGTACGAAAGAGCTTCCGGTACGAACGCATGTCGGGCAGCCTCTCCGGCAGGCGATCCCGGCCGTTAGATTTTCGCGGGGAGGCGAAACCAATGGGCTGGTGGCGAGTCGATACGGACACTCTTGCCGGGAGCCGTTTCGTCGTCTCTCCGCTGGCCGAGGTGCTCGCCGGCCTGAAGACCCTGCATCGCGGCCGCGGCGCCCACGTCGGTGAGCACCGGTGGCTCGCCGCCCACCTCTCCGGCTACCGGGACCGTCTTGCCGGCGACCCCGTCACCGCCACCCTGGTCAGGGCCGCGCTCGGGCGCCGGTGGAACGCAACCTTCCTCACTCCCACGCCCCTCCTCGGCGACGGGGGCCGCGCCTTCGCGGAGGAGGTGGAGCACATCCGCAGCAGTGAACCGGCGGGCGTTCGCGCTGACTTGGAGGAGTCACTGAACGGCCCGCTGCCGAGTCTCCTGCGCCGCGACGACCTGGCCCAGCGGGCCGCAGACCTGCTGGAGTGGGTGTGGACCGAGGCCGTCGAGCCCACCTGGCCGCGCCGGCTTCGAATGATCGAGGCGGACATCGTCGCCCGTACCGCGCGGCTCGGACTGCACGGCTGGGCCACCGCTCTGGACGAGATGCGCCCGGACATGCGCTGGCTCGGGGGCGACCGTCTGCAGATCACCGTCTGCGACAGCCCACCGCTGGAGCTCTCCCGCGGGCAGCTGATGTTCGTCCCGGTCACCCTGAGCCAGAGCTGGGTGTGCTGGGACGTCCCGTTGGCCGCGTCCGCCGCCCCCCGGCGTTCGCGGTCCGCCCGACGGTACGCGGTCGTCTACCCGTGCGCGGGGGTCCTGGCCGACGACGACCTCCGCACCCCGCCGCCACAGGCTCTGGCCGCTCTACTCGGCTCGGCCCGCGCCGAACTCCTCACCCTGCTCGACACCCCGAAGAGCACGACCCAACTGGTCGCTCTCACCGGCCTCCCCCTGGGCTCGGTGGGCCGCCACCTGCGCATCCTGCGCGAGGCCCGTCTGGCCCAGCGCCGACGCGCAGGCCGCTCGGTCCTCTACTTCCGCACTCCGACCGGCCAGACCCTCGTGGCAGCACAACTCCCGGCGTGAGCACGGGCATGCCAAGGTCAACCAGCTCCGGTGAGCCGTGGGGGCGGCCGGGGGCCCCGTGTCGTGTGGTTTCGGCCAGACCGTAGTCTTCTGGCCATACGCACGGGTGGGAGAGGGTACGGATGGCACGCAAGCCCGGACGCCGAAGGGGCATTGGGGCGATCGCCCTGCTGGTGCTGGGCGTCGCACTGATCGGCGGACCGATCGCGTTCATGCTGAGCTCGTTCACCGCGACGCATCAATCCGGCGACAGCATGCGGCCCACGGTCATGCCGGGGGACCTCATCCTCCTGCGCAAGGATCCGACCGAGGTCCGGCGCGGAGACGTGGTGATCTACGATTCCGGCGAGTGGGGGATGCAGGGCCCGATCCTCGGACGAGTGGTAGCGGTGGGGGGCGACCGCATCTCCTACGCCCTGGGGAACGCGACCCTGACCCTGAACGGTCAGCCGCTTGACGAGCCGTACGTGAACGGCGCGCCCGGGGACGGTGGGGTGCCCTTCGACGTCGAGGTGCCGAAGGACCGGGTCTTCATCCTGGGCGACAACCGCGGCAACGCCGCCGACTCGCGCTTCCATCAGGACACCAACAAGGGCACACTGCCGGAATCGGCCGTGACGGGGGTCGAAGAAGGCCAGGGGAGCCCGATATCCATGGGCTTCGGCTTGGCGCTGTTCGCGGGGATATGCCTGCTGCCCGTAGCGGTGGGTCTGGGGATCTCCGCGCGTGTGGTGCGGCGGCGGAAGCCCGTGCCGGCGGCGGTCCGGCCCTGATCAGGGCCAGTCCTCGGTGATGGGGTACATGTGGGCGTAGGGGTTTGGCTCCCCTGTAGAGGGGTCCAGTCCGGCTCTGGGCCGTCGATGTTGCTCTCGCCGGCTGACGAACGTGTCCGTCCGCTTCCCCAGCGACGCATTGCCGAGCGGGCACGCCTCGAACTGGCCCCGCATCATGCGGGTACGTGTCCAGCAGAGCCTTGTAGTCACTGGGCAGCTTGGCGCCCAGCGCCGCTTCTGCCGCAGTCCAGTCGATCTGCTCGCCGCCTGCGAGGTCTGCCGGTGAGGGGCCCGGCCGAGGGCTTCCCGGTCGGCACTTCCGCCGGGTAGCCGACCGGAGCCGGCGACTGGCTCCGTATCGCCGGTACGACGCCGCTCCTGGGCCACGGCTGGGGGAGCGGCCGTACCTCAGCGCAGGGCGTGCCGGTCCGCCCAGGCGGTGAGGGCGGCGGCGATGGTGAGGGGCTGGTCCTCGGGGGTGTGGTGACCGGCGACCGCGTCGTGGTGCTCGATCTCGAGTGCGGCGATGTTGCGCGCGCACCAGCCGACCACCTCCGGGCCCATCATGGTGCCGGGACCGGCTGCGAAGGTGAGCAGCAGTTTGGGTACGTCCGTACTGCCGGCCAGCCACTTGTCGTAGTCCTCGATCCGGGCGACGACGTCGGCGGGTTCGCCTCCCAGTGGCATCGAGCGGGGCCACTGCAACAGCGGTCGGCGGCTCTCCCTCGTCGGGAACGGGCGCCGGTAGACGTCCAGGTCGGCCGGGTCGAGCGGGGCGGCGACGGTGCCGGGCAGGGCCTGCTCGATGAAGGCGTTGTCGTCGAGGATCATGGCCTCACCGACCTGAGGCGTCTTGATCGCCTGGAACATCGGACGGCCGCCCTCGGGGAACTCCTCCCAGGTCATCGGCTTGACGATGGTCTCGGTGAACGCGACGCCCCGCACGCGCCCGGGGTGCCGGGCGGCCCAGTCGAAGGCAAGGGCACCGCCCCAGTCATGCCCGACCAGCACCACGTCGTCGAGGCCGAGCGCATCGAACCAGGCGTCGAGGTAACGGGCCTGGTCGGCGAACGTGTAGGCGATGTCGGGCTTGCCCGACTCGCCCATGCCGATCAGGTCGGGGGCCAGCAGCCGGCGCGGTGCGCCGACGGCGGGCAGGACGTTGCGCCATAGGTAGGAGGAGGTCGGGTTGCCGTGCAGGAAGACCATCGGCGCACCCGCGCCGAGTTCGCGGTGGTACATGGTGGAGTCGAGAACGGGCTGAACGGGCAAGGGAGTTACTCCTGTCGCGAGGTGGGGCTCGGGGTTTGGTGGCAGGTCCTGGTTGCTGGTTGCTGGTTGCTGGGTACGGGGAGGTCAGTGGAAGGCGGCCGCGGTGCGTGCGGCCCAGTCCGCAAAGGTGCGCGGTGCCCGGCCGAGGAGCTGCTCGACGGCGGGGCTGGGCTGCTGCTCGGCGGGCAGCGGCTCGCCGAGGATGGCGAGGGTGCCCTCCACCACCGGTTCGGGCATGAAGGCCAGCATCCGCGTGCGGGCCTCTTCGCGGGACTGCTCGACGAACCGCACCGGCGTATCCAGGGCCTCGCCGATCGCGGCGGCTCGCTGACGCGGAGTCACCGGGGCGGGCCCGGTGAGCTCGTACGTGCTGCCCGCGTGGCCGGTCCCGCGTAGGACCGCGGCCGCGACCTCGGCGACGTCCGCCGGGTCGATGGTGGGCAGTCCTACGTCGCCGAACGGCGCGGCGGCCGTACGGTCCGCGCGGATCGTTCCGGCCCAGGCGAAGCTGTTGGAGTTCAGGCCACCGGACCGCAGGATCGTCCAGTCGAGGCCCGACCGGCGCACGGCCTCTTCGAAGGCCGCGGGGTGGCGGTAGACGTCCGGCCGTGTGCCGGCCCCTTGTGAGGAGAGCAGGACCACGCGCCGTACTCCGGCTGTCCTGGCGAGGTCGAGGATGCCCTGCGGGTCCTCGCCGGCCACCAGCAGGAACAGCGCCCGGGCCCCGTCGAGTGCGGGGCGCAGGCTCTGCGGGTCGGCCAGGTCGGCGGCGAAGTGCCGTACACCGTCCGGGCGTTCCTCTGCGTGGCGGGAGACGGCGGTCACCTGCTCGCCGGCCTCGACGAGGACCCGTACCAGCTCGCGGCCGACGTTTCCGGTGGCACCCGTAACAACGAACATGAAGGCCCTTTTCTAAGTTAGTTGACCGACTCAGAACGGGATCGTAGCCCGCGCCGCGTCAGGCGTCTAGAGTTAGTCAGGTGACTCACTCAACGAATGCCCGCCGTTCATCGGGCAAGCGGGAACGGCTGGCGGCCGCGGCGGCGCAGGTGCTGCACGAGAAGGGCGTCGAACAGACGACGCTCGCCGACATCGCCCGCGCGGCGGACGTCCCGGTCGGCAACGTGTACTACTACTTCAAGACCAAGAACGAGCTGGTCGAGGCGGCGATCGACGCCCACATGCAGGGGCTGCGGACCGCGATCGAAGCGCTCGACGCACTGCCCACCCCGCAGGAGAGGCTGAAGGCGCTTCTGCGGGACTGGGTGGAACAGCGCGAGGTCACTGCCCGGTACGGCTGCCCCACCGGGAGCCTCGCCTCGGAACTCGACAAGCGGGCCGACGGCCTCGACGCGGCGGTGGCCAAGGTGATGCAGCACCTCATCGACTGGGCCGCAGAACAGTTCCGGGCCATGGGCCGCGAGGACGCGGGCGAGCTCGCGGTCGCCCTGGTCGCGGCGTACCAAGGGATCTCCCTGCTCACGAACACGTTCCGCGACCCCGACCTGATGGCGGCCGAAGGGCGCCGCCTGGAACGGTGGATCGACTCGCTCACCTGACGCGGCGCCGCCGGACCGGCCGGAGGGCGCGGGTCAGCGGCCCTGGGCACCTGCGCGCGCGGGCATCGCCGTAGGCGTGGCCGTGGCCGTGGCCGGCGGCGCGAACGGCCGAACCGGCGCCCGGCGCGTTGTGGATCGGACCCCGGGCGAAGACGAAGGCGATAGCGCTGGTCGGGGGAGGGGCGGTGGCGATGGCGGAGGGCCGGCGAGCGGGCACCCGGACGCTCTCCGTCCTCACCGCGGCCCGGCAGACGCCAGCCAGCCTCCTGGCGATCAAGAGCCTAAGACCGACTCCGACTGGCCCTAGCGTTCACGCAGCCGGCGCCGACCCCAGGTAAGGGGCGAAGTGCTCGGCCACCTCGGCCGCCACCTCCGTCGCGCTGAGCGTGCCGTCGACTTCGATGACGCGGATGCCAAGACGGCGGGCGTTCTGTGCCGCATCCTCGGCGATCAGCCGGTCGCGCGCGATGCGGTTGGCTTGGGCGCGGGCTGGGTGCGTGACAAGGGCGTTGAGGGCTCCCGCGCGCGGAAGGGTACGGAGCTGGTGGCGGCGGAAGGCTTCGGTGGGGACGAGGACGATCATGCGCCGGAGCGAGTCGAGCAGGGGCGCCACAAGCTCTGGTCTCAGCCCCCACCCCTCTGCGATCGTCGGCCGAGCGGTGAACCATGCGCGCAGGTCGTCCAACACCCACTCGAAGCGGATCGGGAAGCCGGCCAGCGCTTCGGAGGCCATCTCCTCCGGGCTCTGTTCCACCCAGACATGGTCGGGGCTGGGATCTCCCAGGGGCTCGCCCAGGGCGACCCTGCGCGCGATCCGGCGATCCTGGTGACCGCGGGCGTCGTGATAGTCGTAGTGATACACCGTCAGGCCATGCCGCATGGCGACGATCTCTGCCACGGTGGTCTTGCCGGACCACTGCGCGCCGCCGATCCACAACGTGCGCCGCAGGCTGCCGTGCGGGTCCCAGATCTCTGCCATGAGCGTCCTCCCGTTGGAGACGGCGCAGACCTCCGCCCGGTAATGAGTGTCCGGGGTGGAGAGCAAAAAGTGCAGTCTTGTCTTCACCGGGTGGTTGGCAGAGAGTGGTAGGGAGGGCGGGGGGCGATCTCGTGGATGCCGAGTGGGACCTCTCGGTCGACTCCGCGTCCGCGCGCGCACCACCACCACGCCGCCGACGCCTGGTAAGTTCCGCCGCCCGCGCTCATAACCAAGATCCACCTGATCGCGGACGGCCGTGCCGGGGGCTCGCCGGCATTACACCCGGGGGCTGCACCCCCAAGTGCGGCTACATCCATCTCGGCCCGTCGACCGCAGCCATACGCCTCATGCGGCTCCGTCCGCGATCGCCAGGACACTGGATCAAGTGTGTGGTGATCTCTTCGCGTGGCTCGGGGAGAGCTGACGGATGTCCAGTGGGCGGCGCTTGCTGGTAGGCATCAAGACCGGTCGGCCGCCGGTTCACACGAAGCGGTAGCGGAGCCCCGGTACGGGCCGCCCGCGTACCCGCCCGGTCAGGCCTGCGGCTCCGCGGCCCATCGTGCATACCTGCCCCGACGCGGCATCCGCTTGCACGATCCCGGAGAAGGCTCGACCAGATCGCGAACCGCAGGAAGCGAGGCTCGTACGGTGGCCGGGCATCTAAGCTCGACGAGGAGGATTGCAAGGTCACGCCACGCCGTGCAGGGCGGCACCCATCGCCTCAGGCAGCACCGTACCGTCGTCACGCGCCACGACAAGCTCGCCGTCCGCTACGAGGCCACCGTAGTGGTGGCGGCATGGACGAATGGCTCTGACCTGGGCCTCTCGCGGAGACTAGAGAAGGGTGATGGTGTCCCCGGTCTGCACCAGCCCTGGAACCGTGACGACCGCCAAGGCGTCCAGGCGTGTCTCGTGGGCGTTGGCGATGGCTCGCAACACCAGCGACGAATGAGGCAGGTCCTGCTGGGCCTCATTGATCATCACGCATCGCTCGCTGGATCGCACGAACTCGACGCACAGGCCGTCACCGATCCGCGCCTTGCTCCCGAACCACTCGTCCTCGACGAAGGGAGGGGTGCCGGGCGGAGTTCGAACCAGGAGATTCGGCCGGAAGCGTCGTTCGTCGACAGGTACCCCGGGAACGACCGAGCGCACCCAATCGAGCGTGGCCGTGGTCAACACACTCAGCGGGAGTTGGTCGAAGTGGGAGACGGTGCCTTCGCGTGCTACTTCGACGTCATCACGGCCCAGATAGCCCCGAAGGTACATAGTGGGGTCGGGGACAACGACGCCTTGCGAGTCCAACAGTTCGACGTTGTCGATGTCGATGTGGACGTCGTCGGCGTATCGGGAACGCAGGTGCAGCAGGCCGGGCATCCTGCGGAAGCGACGCGTGTTCTTCCCCGAGCCGAACTTGCCCGCGCTGTCTCGCACCGCGAAGAGACGATCCCCGAGCAGCCCCCTCGCATCGGCGCCCACACGCTGGAGCAACTCACCGCCAGTCGACTTGATCGGATATCGCCAGACTCGTTCAACTACGCCGAGGACGCCCGTCATCCGGCAGAGGCTACACCAGCCCAGTAGCACCCACTCGTCCAGCTTGGGTGGGCGTCCGGTGGCGGCCCGTCGCCCCAGCGCCGAAGCACCACCCTGTTCCACACTCGCCTCAACGCCGCATGTCTCGGCACGTCCCCCACCGCGCGACCTGGGGTCCGCTCAGATGGCCATCTGCTCAAGGACGGACGCGTTCGGTAGGTGGTAGTTCGCCTGCTCGGTACGCACTTCGGCCAGCTGCTCGCGGTCAGCTGTTTTTTGAGTTCGTCCAGCTCCGCACGGCTCTGGTCCAGCAGTTTCATGCGCCGGCCGGCAGCGGACTGTGCCCGCTACCCCAGTGCACGGGCCAGAGCGCCGCCGAGGACTGACACGGATCTCGGTTTCGGAGACAATCCCGATCTCTGCGCCCATGAGTGGCGTAACCACCGCGCGAGCCGGTCAGACAACGCGGGGCCGGTGACAGCCAAGCGGATGGGCTGGATCGACCGTCGGTCGCTCGGGCAGCAGCGTCGAGAGTCGGTTGCACAACGGACCGGTCAGTCACGAGCGAGTACGGGCACAGGGCCCCCACTGATCACAGCATGCCGCAACCGTGATCATGAATACCTGTGCCGGGTTCGCTGCCGGGGCACTCCACGCCGCCTATCCGCGCAGGCGCTGCGGCGTGTTATCGAAAGTGCGTGTGGCAAGGGGTGTGGAGTAGTACTCCTAGAGCCTCAGGACGTGTCTCTTCACTTGGAGTTGTTGATGGCCATTCGCCGCGTCGTACCCAATGTCCAGTCGGAGGTTGTGCAGGAGAGCCGGGAGTTCTACGGCCTGCTCGGGTTCGAGGAGGTCATGAATCACGGCTGGATCATGACGCTCGGCTCCCCGTCCAGCCCGGCGGCGCAGGTCAGTTTCATGGCCAGCGACAAGACCGCCCCAGTCACGCCCGACATGAGTATCGAGGTGGACGATGTGGACGCGGCCTACGAGGTCATGCAGGCGAGCGGCGCGGAGATCGTGCACCCCTTGCAGGACGAAGAGTGGGGAGTGCGCCGGTTCTTCGTCCGTGACCCCAACGGCCGGGTGGTCAACGTGCTGGGCCACCGCTGACACTCCGTCCTGGCGAACGGCCGCCGGGGGAGCCGTGTTTCTTGTGGAAGGCGTACGTCTTGTCGGCGCGCATCCGGTCGGGCCGGGTGTGTGGCCTGGCAGGGCCGATGTGACGCATCCGGATCTTCTTCAGCACGGGCTCGAACTGAGGGGAGCCACCATCCTGTCCGCCCCGGTTTCGGCTGTGATCATGATGGAGATGGGCTTCGGGCCTTGCCTGACGGCCAGGGTGCGGCTTGGCGGTCAGGCCGCCGTGCGAGCCGACCGAGTCCGTGGTCGTCCGGCTCGACAGCGACCCCACCGGGGGGTCTCTTGCCGCCCCTTCGATACTCAGGCCCGCCGGGGCGTCGCCCCAAGGGCTCGGTCATCGACAGTTCTCATGGCGGGCTCACCCCAGGCACTTACGGCGCGGTCCGCGATGGATGCTGGCGCGGCTCCGTCTCGGGGCGGTGGCAGCTGATCTGCTGTTGCTGCGACGGTTGTTGACCAGCCCGGATTGTTGTTGCGGGCGGTGTTCGGTCGGGATATTCGCTGGTCGTCGCTCGTTGATGGTGGTCATACTGCCGCGATGGAGCCAGCGACTCTTGAGACCGATCGCCTGGTGCTGCGGGCTTTCACACCTGCCGACGTGGATGCGGTGTACGAAGCGTGTCAGGACGAGGACATCCAGTTCTATACACCGGTGCCGGTGCCGTACCGGCATGAGGACGCGGAGAAGCTCGTCGGAGAGGAACTGCCCGCTCAGTGGGCCGAGGACAAGGACTACACCCTCGGCGCGTTCCGCAAGGACACCGGCGCCCTGGTCGGCTCGTACTGCCTGACCCTCATCAGCCGCGGCGTCTGGGAGCTCGGTTACTGGGCGGTCAAGGAGCAGCGCGGACGCGGGTATTCGCTGGAGGCCGCTCGGGCCCTGTGCGACTGGGGCTGGGCCACGCTCGACGTGCACCGCATCGAGTGGTGGGCCATGGTGGGGAACACCGGCTCGCGTGCCGTCGCCGAGAAACTCGGCTTCACAGTCGAAGGGATGCTGCACCATCGCAGCATCGCCAACGACGGCAAGCCGCACGACTGGTGGGTGGGCGGACTACTGAGGCCCTGATGCTCCGGCAGCGGGGACGAGAAGTGGCCCGTGCGACCTTGATCCATCCTGCCTTCTACGGCGTCTCTCGTGCACGTCTCGGCGAGTTACCGGGGCCTGGTCAACCCCGTTCCCTCGGTGAGCGGTACACCTGGCGGGAGATGCGCCGACGGCAGTCCGCGGAGCGGATCGGCGTCGAGCGCGCCAACGCCGAATTGCAGCAGTGCCGCCCGCATGCCCAGGCCTCAGTCGCGGACCCAGTCGTGACCGGCTGGACGCCCGAGTTGGCGTAGTCGCGAGGCAGGGACGGCGAGCAGGGAGGCTGAAAACGGGGCGTGAGGCGTGCGACTCAGGACCGGCGATCCGTCCTCGGCGCGACCGGGGCGTCGTCAGCATTGAGTGCTGAACGGGTCCATTGGGCGTCGGGGGCCGCCGCCCTTCGTCGGGTACCTGTCCGGCTCCTGCCCGTGAAGTCACCGGCTGGTGCGGTGTCGATCAGCACCATGCGCTGCCGTCGTGGCTGGCTGTCAGTTCGATGGTGTACTCGCTCGGTTTCGCCTGGGGTTCGCCCGGGATGTTGTAGGCGTCGGGAAAGGACATCGAAAGGTGGATGGTGAGGTCGCCCTTCTGGCGAGTGAAGCAGTGCGCACCGCCCATGGATTCGCTCGGATCGGGCTGCCAGCCGTGCTGGGCTGCTGTGACCCGGTAGTGGGCGATGAGGTCATCGCGACTTCCGGGGTGGTCAAAGGTCCGACCGGCGTACGCGAAGCCGTCGTCTTCGTCGCACCCGCTGTAGGGATCAGAGACCTGGGTGGACCCGGGCCACGCGGCAGTCAGAATCGGGTCCTCTTGCAGTTCGCCGGCAAGGTGCGCATCGCGCTGCGAGCAGCCGATCAGGGCAGACGCCGCTACCCACGCCCCCGCGCAGCAAGCTGAGGGCACGGCGAGTGCCAGGAGGACTACGGCAGCACGCTTGTGTATTTGCATAGCCGAGGAGCCTAACCAGCCAGACCATGGCTGCAACACTCTTTCGACCTCCGAGTGTGGCCGGGCCTGCGTACATCGCGCGACGGACTTTGCATCGCCGCTGTACAGACAGCCCTCGGGCCAGCTTCGACGGCGATCAATCCGGCTTTGCTGTTACAGGTCACCTAGTAAGTGGCCACCTCCGTACCGATGCGGCGCAGCGCCGACAAACGTGCAGAGCCGACTCGCCGAAGGCGACGCCGACGTGCAGCGGCTGAAGGCGAAAACGACAACTGCAGCTGGCCTGCTGCCCGTCCGGGACGTGATCGACCGCGCACCCGGGCGCGGAGACCTCGACTCCGGGCCCGCGCGGGAGGTGAGCGGTCTGCCCAGGTCCGGGTGAGCGAGCCATTCGACCGGGAGGAACCTGGCGCCTCGGCCCTTCTCGGCCTCACCGCCGCCATCTGCTGCTACAAGCGACTCGTCCGCCGGACCACATAGGACCCGGTCTTTCCCCAGACCGAAGGGCTCATCCATTAGGAGAAACGCCCGGGGACTGCCTGTAGGTGCCAATTGTTTCGGGCGGCCGAGGGCGTCAAGGAACGCGTGGCACCAAGTCGGTGGTTGGAACTGCCCATCAGGTGGCGAGGGAGAACGCTGCAAAACCTCGTCACCTGCTGTGGCAAATAACACCAGAAGGTGAACGGTCACCGAACGAGTCAGTCTGGAATGCGAATCTCACTGATGAGCCGCTGATGTATCGAGTTCATCAACTTCTCATTCTGTGCATCGCTAAGAGTCTGAGCCATGATGAAGTGGGAGTCGTCGGCGATGTACCGGGAGGCGCTGATCGCGCTGTCAGGGTCGCCCTCCTTGGTGGAAAGACGGAGGTCTAGGGTTGGGTGACCCTTAAATTTTGTCTCTTGCATGCTGGACTTGACGACCGCGCTGCCAGATTCTTTACGGAAACCACTGATTGCCCCCTCGGCCGCGACGCGAAGGTCACTCATCTTTGGGGCCTGGGCATCGCAGACGGTAAAGAGAACAGTCACAGGCTCCGTCGTTACGGCCGAGTAATCCCGGCAGGGCGATTCGCCGAATTCAACGGCCTCTACCTCGCCGGGAAGTCGGGCGGTGATGCCACTCGGGGTGTCGGTGACCTGCGCCCAATCCACGGCGGGAAGGTTGATTGCGACTGGCATCACGGGCGCTGCGGCGCGGCGCGGCGTCACTGCGGTCGCTGATGCGTCGGTGGGTATCAGTACGCCTCCTGCAGCCAGGGCTACCGAGGAGCCGTACATCAGCAGGTGCTGCGACATGGCGCGAATTTGCCAGCGGATGGATACCACAAATCCAGGATTCACCCGAGCGGCTTCACTGGCAAGCTGAAGATGCGTGGCCTCGCGGCAGGCAAAGGAGTTCATGGTCCCCTCGAGTCGGGCTGTCGGGCGCGGTTTACGTGTGTCACCGTCCGACCGATCACGGCCGCATTGCGCAGAGCCTCCCGACCTGCGAACAAGCCGGTGGTCATGCCCATTGATCAGCGGTCGGTCGATGCCCCGGAGCCAGTGACACCACCTCCGCTGCCAACTGGTGGACCGCAGGAGACTAGGCCTTCGCGTGGTGGCTTCACCAGCAAGATCTACGTGAGGCCGACGGTCGCTTCCGCCCGTCGTTCCTACTCGGCACGGCCGGCGCCGCGGACCGGCCCTCAGCAAGCCGGCCGTGCCAGGAGAACCCGCGGCGCCGGGGCAGCCGGCACACGATCCCGGAGAAGTCCGCCAGCCGGGCCACCCGCCTGCGAAAGGGCGCTCGCGGCGCCTGTCACCGGGTGTCGACGAGAACCACAAACAAGAAGCGCAGCACACGGGCAGTCAACCGGCTGAAGGAGAGTCGTGCCGTCGCCACTCCCTACGACGAGCGCTGGTACGGATTCGTCGGAACCGCGACAGCACCTTTCTGATCATCTGGCTCGAACTTGATCAGCAGGAACAGGGCCCGGCCGCCTCGTACGGCCCCCTCCGAGCTGCGGCTCGTACCGAGACCACCGGATGCTGGGCGGGGCCTTGATGCGCCCGTGGGTGACCGAGGAGGCACATTGACATCTCTGGCCCGGATCCCGCTGGAGGGCGGGGGATCCGTACTGGTGGAAACGGCAGCCGGCATCGAGGGGCCGGTGAAAGCCGGTCGCATCGGGGACGCCATTCGCGAGGTACCGCAGACCTTGCAGGAAGCCTTGGAGTCGGTCACCCAGGTCGCGCAGGCAGCCCTCGAACAGCTGCGCAAGGCTCGGCCCGACCAGATCACCGTCGAGTTCGGCGTGGAACTGGCCGTCGAGGCGGGCGCGGTGATCACCAAGAGCAAGGCGAACTGCCATCTGCAGGTCTCCGTGTCCTGGCAGGGCGACGATGGCTAGCACCGGGAACGGGGCGGAGGGCGGTACGCCGTCGGATCTGCCCACAGCGGTGGCGCAGATCCTCGGGCCGGACGGAGAGGTGGCGGGTGCGGGCTTCCTGGTGACCCAGGATGTCCTGGTCACGTGTGCGCACGTGGTCCGGACGGCCGGAGCCGGGCCGGGCCAGCTGCTGCGGGTGACCTTCACTCATGTGGCCGGTGCGGACGGGCTGGAGGGGCGCGTAGAGGAGTGGCGTGCACCCGAGGCCGAGGACGTCGCCTTCATCCGGATGCGCAAAACACCACCGGGTACGCGGGTGCTGTCACTGGGTTCTGCCGAGGGATGTGGCGGCCACCGTGTCCGGTCGTTCGGCTTTCCGGCCCAGGCACAGCGGGACGGCCACCTCGGTTTCGGCAAGGTGGGTGATCTGCTGCCCGCCTCCCAGAATACGAAATCGCTCCTTCAGCTGACCGAAGCCAACGATCTCACGACCGGTTTCAGCGGCGGGCCCGTCTTGGACGAGATGACCGGCCTGGTCGTCGGCATGGTCACCGAGATCACGGTTCCCGACGGTTTCGCGCGGGGGCAGAACATCGCGTACGTCACCCCGACCGAGGTCTTGCGTGAGGTACGCCCGGGGCTGGCGGCACAGGAAGTCTGCCCCTACCGGGGTCTGGAGCCCTTCACGGCGGAGCATGCCCAGTGGTTCCGGGGGCGTGGCGAGGCGGTACGGCAAGTGCTGGCGGAGCTGGCCTCGGGCCGGCGGCTGACGTTGCTGCTGGGGCCGTCCGGTTCAGGCAAGTCGTCGTTGGTCCAGGCCGGCGTGCTGCAGGCGTTGAGTGAGGGGGAGGTGCCGGGGGGCGACCGGTGGCTGCCGGTGCTGGCGCGGCCCCGGCAGGACCTGCCGGCGGAGATCGAGCGAGCCGGACTGCCGGGGGCAGCGAGTGACGGGATCTGCGCTGCGGTTGCCGACAGGCTGGCGAATGAGCCCGATCACCAGCGCGTCCTGGTGGTCATCGACCAGTTCGAAGAGCTCCTCGTTCAGGGCGCCGGCGGCCGGCCCCGGGACTTCCTGGCCGTGATCGACGACCTCACGGCGGCGGTCGGCGAGCACGGCCCGCTCAGCGTGCTTCTGGTCATGCGCGACGACTTCTACCACCAGCTGGCCGCTCTCGCTCCGCAGCTGCTGGCAGCAGCGACACCCGGTCTCCTCAATGTGCCCGGCGAGCTGGGCGCGGACGACCTCCACGAGATCATCGTGGAGCCCGCGCGGGCCGTAGGACTTCACTTCCAGCCCGGTCTGCCGGAGCAGATCATCAGCGACATCCTGGCGAGCAGCCCCGAAGGGACGCCGTTCCGCCGGGCTCCGGTCACCGTGCTGCCGCTGCTGGAGTTGACGCTCGACCAGCTGTGGCGCAGGCGGAAGGACGGTTTCCTCACCCACGAGGGATACCGACGCATCGGTGGGGTCACAGGAAGCCTGACCACGTGGTGCGACAGCGCACTTGGGCAGCTGTCTTCCGGTCAACAGGACATCGCGAGGCACATCCTCACCTCCCTGGTGCGCCCGGCAGACCGCAGTCGTCGTATTCCCCCCGTCCGCGCTCAGGTGCCCCTCGACGAGCTGCGCAACCTGGCGGTCGGCCCGGACAGGTCACCGGACGGTGACGTCGATGCCGTCATCGCCACTCTCGCCCGCCATCGCATCATCACCACGCAGAGGCCTCGCGATCCCCAACGCCCCGACGCGCCTCCGGGCGAGCCGGTGGCGGAGCTGATCCACGACGCGCTCATCCGGGACTGGGGTGTACTGAGGGAGTGGGTGCGCGAGGATCACGAGTTCCATGAGTGGCTCGACCGAACCCGCGCACGACAGGTGCGCTGGGCCGAGATGCGCGATCCGGGCGACCTCCTGGCGGGGACGGCGCTGGCGGAAGGCATGGACTGGTCCCGGTCCCAGCAGTGGCGCCTGCCGGACGACATCGCGTCGTTCCTTTCCGCCAGCCGGCAGCGCCAAGAGGCGACTGCTCAGCGGCGCAAACGCCTCATCACCGTGCTGGCCACGTTGCTGGTGCTCGCGCTGCTGGCCGGCGCTGGAGCGTTGTGGCAGTGGCAGACGGCTGCCGCGCAAAGACAGGCCGCGTTGTCCCGTCAGCTGGCCGCCCAGTCGGACACGATCAGCAAGACGAACCCCGAACTCGCATCACTTCTGGCTGTCCAGGCGTACCGGACGAGCTCCACTGCCGAAGCCCTCCACAGCCTTCGAACTGCCTCCTCCCTCCCCCTGCAGCGCCGATTGACCGGGCATGCCCAAGCGGTGGATGCCGTTGCCTTCAGTCCCGACGGCAAAACCCTCGCCACCGGGAGTCTCGACAACACCGCACGGCTGTGGGACGTGCACACCGGCAAGACCCGCCACACCCTGAAGGGACACACCGATCAGCTGTTTGCCGTGGCCTTCAGTCCCGACGGCAGTCTTCTCGCGACCGCCGGCCGGGAGGCAGAGGTGCGGCTGTGGAAGGTGGCCACCGGCGAGCATCTCGCCAGCCTGACAGGCCACCAAAGCGGGGTGACCTCGGTGGCGTTCAGCCCCGACGGGAAGACCCTTGCCGCCGCCAGCTACGACACCGTGCAGCTGTGGGACCTGAAGGACCAAAAGGCGGGTGCCGTCCTCAGGGGACACACGCGCCTCGTGACGTCGGTGGCGTTCAGCCCGAACGGGAAGACCCTCGCCACCGGAAGCGGCGACAACACTGTTCGGCTGTGGGACATGGACACCGGCAAGACCCCCCGCATCCTGAAGCAACACACCGCACCGGTGAACGCGGTGGCGTTCAGCCCGGACGGCAAGGCCCTCGCCAGCGCCTTCAACGACGCCGTCGTTCTGGTATGGGACGTGGACTCCGGCAGGCCTGGCCCCGAAATCGGCACCGTCACCGAATCGGTGGCGTTCAGCCCCGACGGCCGAACTCTGGTCACCGGCGGCAGCGGCTACCAAGGGGACTACTCCGTAACCCTGTGGAATCCGAAGACCGCCGCGCCGATCTCCTCCCTGACCGGGCACAGCGACCAGGTGCTTCGGACAGCGTTCAGCCCGGACGGCAAAACCCTCGCCAGTGTCGGCCGCGACCACACCGTGCGTCTGTGGGACGTGAACCCCAAGCTGACGGGCACTGCACTGACAGGGCACACGGATCTGGTGTCGTCAGTGGCGTTCAGCCCGGACGGCAAAACCGTGGCCACCGGCAGCGCCGACAACACCGCACGGCTATGGACCGTGGCCACCGGTACGTCCCGCCCGCCGTTGGTGGGACACTCCAACCAGATCAGCTCGGTAGCGTTCAGCCCCGACGGCGCAACCCTGGCCACGGCCAGCTTCGACACCACGGCGCGGCTTTGGGACGTGAAGACGGGCAAGATCCGCCACATCCTGGCGGGACACGAGAACACTGTGAACGCGGTGGCGTTCAGCCCCGACGGCAAGACCGTGGCCACCGCCGCCTCCGACCGGACGGTTCGGCTGTGGGACACGGAAAGCGGCAAGATCCGCCACATCCTGAAGGGACACACCGATTACGTGCTCGCGGTCGCCTACAGCCCGGACGGCAAGACCCTCGCCACCGGCGGCTATGACTACACGGCCCGAATCTGGGACGTGGACACACGCCGCACCCTCCACATTCTGCGGGGACACAACGGCCGCGTCAGGTCGGTGGCATTCAGTCCGGACGGGAAAACCCTCGCGACCGGCAGCGGCGACCAGACAGCCCGGCTGTGGGACACGGACCGGGGCAAGACCCGCACCACCTTGCTCGGACACACTCAGGAGGTCTATTCCGTGGCCTTCCACCCCCACGACAGGGTCCTCGCCACAGCCAGCAGCGACCACACGGCACGGCTGTGGGACAGCCGCTCCGGCAAAGCCACCTTCACACTTACCGGACACAGCTTTCCCGTGGCCGGTGCGGCCTTCAGCCCGGACGGCCACGTGCTCGCCACGGCCAGCCTGGACTACACCGCGCGCCTGTGGGCCGTTGATCTCCCCCACCCCGCCGCAGCGATCCAGAAGATCTGCCGTGCCGTCAACCGCGACTTGACCTCGCAAGAACGGGCCGCCTATCTGCCAGGGCAATCGGCAGGCTCCGTCTGCCCACTCCGTCACTGATCTTCGCTGCGCTCCCGACCGTGATCGAGTCATCAGAGCGGCTCGGCCGCCGTCGGTGGGTGATCGAGCGGACCACGTCATGGCTGACCGGCTACCGTCGGCTCAACCACCGCTACGAGCGTCATCCCCGCAACTACCTGGCCTTTCTCGGCCTTGCCACCGCCGTCTGCTGCTACAAGCGACTCGTCCGCCGGACACATAGGACACGATGTCTTAGTGTCGTGGTGACCCGCCGAGCTTCCCGCCTGTCGTCCCGCTTGGGAGCAAAGGGCCTGGGCAGGCGCTGCACGAATCGGGAGGCACGTCCCCGGGCTGCGTGCCTGCGGCCGTGGGGTGAGCGAGATGGATCGGTCAGGCCATGCGGCCGAGCTGGTCGAACCGGCCGGCCGGTCCCGGGGGTCAGCGGGGAGGAGCTGGTTGCGCAGCGCGCTGTAGGGGGAGTCCTGTGGGGCGAGGCTTCGCACGGCACCGCTGAGTCCTGCCGGTGGCGCGCGGTGCTGACCCGCAGGCTGGTCGAGGAGAAGGGCCACCGTCCCAATGACAGCCTGTACCCCACCGCCGGGTCGGGTTTTGCGACCTCGATGTCTACTCCCTAAGGGCGCGTACCTCCTGCCTGCCCCGGCAGCCTGGGGCCGCCTCCACCGGGTCTTGTCCATCGCCGCGGCGACTGGCGCCGCGAAGCGCTCGACCACCCGGCGATCAGGGTGGTGTACTGGCCCGGGCAAGCGCGGTGGCATCACCGAGGCCCGATACCGGGCGGGCCGCGCATTCGGACTCGACCACTTCGTCGAATTCGTCCTCCGTCAACAGGCCGACGCCTTGCCCGTCCCGGAAACGCTGCGACGCCTCGTCCGAACCGTCCTCAGGCACCACGACGGTCGGCTCGGCGACGACGCGCTCCCTGATCCCTGATGCGGTGCCCCCGGCGGCGATATTTGCCGGTTGTCCGTCTATCGGACGGGCATTGCGTCGTGTCCTTGGGGCGCCCAGACTGGGCGGATCGCCACCCGACAGAACAGCAGGTACCGGCATGGATCAACACATACACGTCCGCGTGAAGGACGGCATGAACGTGTCTGCTGTCGGGGAACTGGTCGAGACCTACCGCTGCAAGTGCGGCAGTACCTGGACGAAGACTTACCAGGTCGAGGGCCGCGAGCCGGACGCGCTGCCGGGCGCCTGAGGGTTCCTGACCGCGGATTCCTCCGCGATCCGCCAGGCCCTCTGCGCCCGGTTTTCTCGCGCGGCGGTTTCCTTACGCCATGTCCCCCGTAAGACCCAGACCCGTCGAACCCTGTTCTCCTTCAGTGGTGCGGGTTCCCGACGGGCGGCCGGGCTCCTGGAATCCCTGGGTGCCCCGCATGCTCTGAGGGGTCTCGGTCGCCGTGTGCATGCCTTGAGCGCTCTCGCTTCCCTGGGCCTGCCGGCTTCCCTGGGCTCCCTGGCTCTCCTGGGATGCCTGCATTCCCTGCGTTCCCTCGATGCTCTTGGAGCCCTTGCTCTTGAGCTCGATCTTGTGCCGCCTGCCTTCGGACGCCTTCGGAACACGAACCGTGAGCAGTCCCTCGGTGAGGTCAGCGTCGCACTCGTCGGCGTTGACCGTGCCCGGCAGGCTGGTGCGGTAGGAGAACTTGCCGGTCCTGCGGGAGAGGACCTTGCCCCGGTGCTCCTCGGAGACCTCGCCGCTGATACTCAGTTCGTTGTCGTCTACTTCGATGTTCACGTTCTCGCCGGGTACGCCGGGCAGCTCCATCCGCACGACGTACGCGTCGTCCGTCTCTTCTTCCTCGGCCATCGGCAGCCACTGGCCGCCGCCGACGGTGGCTGCCGGGGCAGCCGCCTGTTCCAGCAGCCGGCCCATCTCACCCCACATGTTCTCGAAATCCCGGAACGGGTCCCACGACGGCCGCAGCCGCTCGGAAAGACCGCCTCCGCGCCGGATGGGCAGCGCCATTGTCGACACCTCCATGTCATGCGACCGGGAGGTCGAACGAGAAGCCGCCACCAGGACCGCTTCCTGCTCCCGGTATTCGGCCCCTGTCCGCACTGTCGTCGGCTAAACCGGGGCCACCGGAGCAATCGGTTGCCGGTTCCGACGGCCGCTGGAACCCTTGGGTGGTGGCAGCGCGTACGGGGCCTGGAGGGAGCCGGAGCAGGACAGCCCGGGTAGGTGCGCTGCTCCGGCAAGGTGACAACGCCGTCTGCCCGTCCGGGGTCACGGCCGTGGCCGGAAGAGCCCCGGCGAAAGGAGTCCCCCCATGGCACGGATAGTGGTGCGGGGCGCCGAGATCGTCGTGTGCCTGTCGTGGTGGGAGAAGGTCCTCACGCGCTCCCGCGAGGTGCGGGTCCCCCTCTCCGCGCTGCGCCGTGTGTACGTTCAGCCCGACTGGTGGCGTGCGCTGCGGGGCACCTGCGGCAGGGGAACCTGGATACCGGCGCGGCGATGTACCGGCGTGCGGCACGTCGGACAGCTGAAGGACTTCGTGGTCGTCCGTCCCGGCGGGCCGGTCCTGTGCGTCGAGCTCGGCGCTTCGGCTCCCTTCAGCCGCCTGGCCGTCTCGGACCCCGATCCCCACGAGGCGCTGAGCGCCCTGGAACCCCACCTCCCGGACAGTCTCCTTTCGGGCTGATGCGGCTACCGCAGGGGCAGTGGGGGCAGTGGGGGCAGCGGGGGCAGCGGGGGAGTCTTCGCGCGGTCGGCCGCCGTCCGCTGGTGCTCGGTCCGTTGCTGGATCATGCGGCGGAAACCGACGAGGGCGCTGTGCCGGACGGCGTACGGTCCGTCGCCGTCTGCGGGGAGACCGGCGACGCGGCTCATGAGGCGTTGCGGCTGTGGCTGCCACCCCACCACCAGGACGCGCAGGCCGCCGAGCTCCAGGCGCCGGTGCAGGTCGAGGAGGAGCAACAGGCCGGCCGAGTCCATGAACGGCACCCCGTGCACGTCGATCAAGGCGACGGTCGTCCCCGTCGGCACGGCGTGGGGCACACGGCGGAGGGACGGTTCGGCGGCCGCGTCCAGGTCCCCGATGGCGGCGACCATGACCGTGTGTGCGGTGTGCTGGATCGCCGTCTCGAAGGCGGTCTTCATGGTGGTGTCCTCCGGCTGCCAGTTGCCCTGCGCCGGGCCGTGCGTCTGGCGGGGTCATCCTGCCGGTGCGGGAGGCGGCCTCAAGACGAGGCGCGCCACGGAGGAGACGGACCTGTCGCCTGGAGGGCAGCAGCTCAGGGCGCCATTCGGGTGCCGGAGGGGCGAGCTGCCCGGCAAACCTGCCGAAGGTCGATTTCCCTCTGTTGGCCTACGTCCGTTGGCCTCATTGGAGCAGGGGCGCTCTCATGGTCAGGGACGGCCGGTTGATCCGGCCGCCACGGCAGAAAGGGAACGGCCCATGTACGAAATGCGCGCCGAGTTCACCCCCGAACGATCGGAAACGCTGTGGCACGTCCTCGCCAAGCGGCAGACCACGACCACGCTCTGCGGCTACGTGCTGCCGCAGGCGTCGACGGTCACCGCGCTCATCTCGGAAGGAACAGCGGAACGCTACTGCGCCCGCTGCATGGCCGCCTTCCGCAGCACGGTTGGGCAGGGCGCCGATCCTGCGGCTGAGGCCGGAAGGGAGTCGGCGGCGGCGGTCTGACCGCGGCTCATCGTGCGGATCCCCAGGGCGGCGAGCACGTCCCACCCCCTCCAGATCACCAGCCGGTGAGCCTGGGCCCGGTACCCCGGGACGCGGAGGCGGCTCGGTCGGCCCGGTGACCGCGCTCAGGCCTCGAATGTGATCAGGTGTTCTGCGCCCGTCTGGTGCAGGCCCTGCGGACCTGCTTGCCGGCCCCGCGGACGTGCACGACGTCCGACGAGGACGTCATCGGCAGGGGCCTGACGAGCGCGAACGCGCACACCGCGGCGCCCCTCGACGGCGACGATGCGGACGTGCTGCCTCTCGGACCGGCCTTGCTCATGAGCGGCCATGGCGATCTCCAGCCACGGGATCAGGACTGCGTGCCGGGCGCGGCCGGGAAGAAGGTGATCAAGGTGGCCGTGTCCTCCTGGTCCAGGACCTGGACGGCCGCCTCGGGGACGCCGACCGTCGCGACGTCGATCGCCTTGGGCCGCCGCACCATGTGCCGCAGCGACACGGGGTAGCGCGAGGACTGCCCGCCCACGGCGACGATCACCACGTCGTCCTTCGGGTCATAGCTGAGATACGAGAAGGGCAGCCGCTCCGCCTCGTACTGGTGCCCCATCTCCGGGTCCAGCACTTCGATGGTGACGAGCTCCCCGGCATGGGATTCGGTTACCTCATCGAGCGCTGTCGTCCAGCGGCTTCGATCGAGCAAGGACGTGGCGGCCATGGCGACGGGCCTCCTTCCGCGCTGCCCGCATGTGATCCGGAAGTCCCTCGGAACCCGGCTCCCTCCCTCCTCTTCATCATCTCCCGCCACAGAAGTTGTATGCCTGCGGCCGCCTCGGGGAGAGTCATGGCGCCGGGGCGATGGCGCGGGTCGCTGTCGCCAGTGCCGCCTCGGCTTCCCGCAGCGTCCGGCGGACGACCTCGCCTGCGGGCAGGATGTCGTGCACGAGGGCGGTCGACTGGCCGGTGAAGGGGAGGTACTCCTCGCCGCCGCCGGCAAGGATCGCGGCCATGACGCGGGGGACGGTCTGCGCGGGGTCGACCTGTTCGGGGTGCTCGCGCAGGGCGTCGACCAGGGGGGTACGAAGGCAGCGCGGCACGCCGGCGCTGCCGGGGAGGTTGAACGGCGGCAGGATCCGCTCGCTGCCCACGGCCTTGACCGCGTCCGAGGCGGCGGACTCCACGATGCGGCTCTTCCACGCCTGCGACACGCTCATCTCCTCCGACGCGAGGAAGCGGGTCCCCATCAGTACGCCCTGCGCGCCCAGGGCCAGCGCCGCGGCCAGGCCACGGCCGTCGGCGATCCCGCCGGCCGCGAGGACGGGTACCTCGCCGGCCATGTCGACGACGTCGGGGACCATCACCATCGTGGAGACCTCCCCGCCCTGTCCGCCGGCTTCGCCGCCCTGGGCGACGATCACGTCGGCTCCGGCGCGCAGGGCCTCTTCGGCCTGACCGCGGCTGGAGACCTGCTGGATCCAGAGGATGCCGGCGTCGTGGGCGCGGGCGATCAGGCCGGGCGGCACCGCCAGGTGGAAGGAGATCGCTGCCGGCCGCTCCTCGATCGTGGCCTGGAAGGCCTCCTCGTCGAGGGGGCGGCTGGTGTGGTTGATCGCGAACGGCCGGTCCGTCAGGCGCCGCAGCCGGGCCCACTGCTCCCGCAGTTCCGGAAGGGGCCGTACCGCGGTGCCGAGGCTGCCGAGCCCACCGGCCCGGCACACCGCGGCCGCGAGGTCGACCTCGTCCCAGGGGCCGAAGGCCGCGCAGACGATCGGGGCGTCGACACCGAGCAGGCGGCATACGGGGGTGGTCAGCATCAGTACCTCCAGCGGGCTCGCGATCGTCCTGCGGCGCGCGCGGTTATGGCACATGCTCCTCGGTTCCATCATTCCCTACGCCGCCGCCCCGGGCCTCGTGAAGGAGCCCGGACCCGGTTCTGGGAGGGCGGCGGCCAAGGCCGCTGTGAGGTCTCCCATGACCTGACGGCAGAGGGGGCAAGCCCGAAGTCTGCTGCTCAGCCCAGGTCTTCGCCGGCCAGCCGCAGCGCCAGTTCCTGGAGGATCCCCTCGGTCTGCGGCTCGGCGCCCGTCTCGTCGTAGGCGTCCGCGACCGCCTCGAAGGCGGTGATGAACCCGCTGACCAGGGCGCTCAGCGGCTCGGACAGCTGACTCAGCACGGCGAAGCCGACCTCCTCGGGGCCCGCTCCGGCCGGAACCGTGAACTGGTCCGGGATGACCTCGCCCAGCAGATCCGAGACGAGGCCCTCGTCGACGTCGGCGCGCAGAGCCGTCAGGGCGGCAATGGCCTTGAGCTTGATCTCGTTCTCGGTCATGTTCCGAGGATGCCTTGGAGGTGGCGCAGGAGAGTGGAAATGGGTGCCCGGGTTCCGGAGATTGTGCGGTCCAGGGGCGAAGACTCACGGAGGCCGGAATCTGTCCTAGATGGTCTCTACTGTCCTCACGTCACGTCATCACGACATCACGCAGACCACCGGAAGGATGAGACCGATGAGTCACACCGCGCCCGAGGGCTACACCAGCGTTGCGCCGTGGGTGGTCACCGACGATACGGGGGCACTGCTGGACTTCCTCACCGCCGCGTTCGGCGGTGAGGAGATCGCACGGGTGGCGGTCGAGGACGGCACCATCGGCCACGGCGAGCTCCGCATCGGCGACACGGTCGTGCTGGCTTTCGACCGACGGCCCGACTGGCCGGTCATGCCCTCGCTTCTGCGGGTCTACGTCCCGGACGCGGACGCCGCCATGACGGCTGCTGTCGCCCATGGGGCACGGGTGATCACTGAGATCGCCGACAGCGCTTGGGGGGACCGTGGCGGCCGAGTGCAGGACCCGTTCGGCAACATCTGGTGGGTCATGAGTCGCGTGGAGAACGTCCCACCGGACCTCGCCTGGAAGCGCATGTCCGAGCCGAAGTACGCCGACGCGATGCGCACCGCGCAGGAAACCCTGGACGCCACGCTCAGCGGCCGGGGAACGGGTGTGGCCAGCGCCCCGCAGCGCCCGACCGGCTGAGCGAGCTCGCGGCGACCCCCAGCAGGCGAAGGCCGTAGGGCCCCGTAGCGACGTACGGGGCCCTACGGTCAGTGAACTGAGTGGTCATCGTGTGGAGAGGGGCCGCCGTGGCGCCGCGGCCGAACGGAGTCGGCTCAGAGGCTGCACACGACCATGCCGGCGGTTGCTCCCCCCAGCATGCCGAGGACGCCGCCGGGGATGGCGCCGACGCCTGTCAGGCCGCCCCCCAAGGCTCCGACGATCGCTGTGCCCAACGCCATCTTGCCCACGCAGGCGTCCCACTCGGCGGCCTTCTTCAGCTTCTCCTCGTACGCCTTCTTCTCGGCGTCGGAGCACCGGTGACCCTCGGCCCGGGCACAGGCGTCACCGACGTCATCCATGGCGTCCATGGCATCCATGGCCTGCGTGAGCCGCAGGGTCTTCTGGGCGGTGCGCGCCCCGGCCTTGAGCGACTGGTCGGGGACGGACCCCGGGCCTACGGTGACCGAGGAGGGGTACTCGGTCCCCTCCACGGTCTCACCGGGGGCGCCTTCGATGGTCTGCGTCAGGGTGTCCCCCTGGATGGTCAGCTTGTAGGCGCGCGTGACGCCCTTGGTGTCGGTCACGGTGCCGGGCCGCATCCGCATGATGGAGTTGCCCTGACCGTCGGACAGGTCGGCGCCGTCCGCGGTGGACGTCAGACGCGTGCCGGCGGGCAGGTCGAGCTTCGTGCGGGTGGTGGTCGCGAACGTCTGGGTGGGGAGCGCCTGCGCCGGGCTGGTGTCGCCGACGGGGGCCGTCAGGCCGGTGTGGGCGACGTACATCGTGGAGCCCGCCGTCGAGTTCACGACGGGCACGGTCACCGTCGCCTCGGTGGTCCAGGGCTGGTTGTCGGTGTTGAAGGTCCAGGTGCCGGTGACCTTCTTGGCGACGGCGGCGAAGTCGACCCACCCGTAGTTCTTGGCGGGGACGGTGACGATGACGCCGTTCACGGTGGTGGAGTCGGAGGTGTAGGTGACGCCTGCGGTCAGCTGGGCGGACACCATGGCCTGCACGGGAACGGAGACGCCGAAGGAGGTGCCGACGGAGGAGGAGAAGGACTGCGTCCAGCCGGAGTGGTAGATGGTCGTGAAGACCTGGCTGACCTTGTCGGAGGTGTCGTTGAACCAGACCGACGAGGCCTTCACGCGGGGCAGGGCCTCAGGAGGCCCCTCGGACCGCTGGGTCCACGAGCAGGTGGAGGTCCGCCTCGCGCAGAGGTCCGCGTAGTAGTCGAGGGCGAGGCTCCTGGCTTCGGCCGCCTTGGACGCGGGAATCGTCCACTGCTGGCTCGCGCTGCCGTTGCAGACGTTGGGCTGGGCCAGGATGCCCCACAGGTGCAGGCCGCCCCGGTTGTCCATGCAGTACTCGGTGCCGGTGCTGTCGTCGCGGCGGGTGATCCCGAAGGTGTTCGGCTTGCCGTCGACGGGGCGGAAATGCCACTGCTGGCCGTCTTGGCCGCAGGACTTCTGGGTGGCGGGTTGTGTGGCGTAGATGCACTTTCCCGAGGCGGTGCTGGCGATGTTGAACTGGCCCGGCGCGCTGAGTTTGATCAGGCGCCATTCCTTGTAATTGGTGCCGTCGGGGGTGACGGATATCTGATTACCGTCGCTGTTTCCCGTGGCGTTGAGCGTGCCGTCCGTATTGGTGAACGTGTACGGGTCGGACGTGGCGGCTTCGGCCGTCGCGGCGCCGGCCGTGGCCGCACCGGCCGGCGCGGCGGCGAGGACGGGCGATAAGAGGCCCAGTGCCAGGGCTGGTGCGATGAGGAACCTCGCGGTCGTCCTCAGGGGTCGATACATGATCGCTTCCTCGCTGTGTCGGTGTCGTTCAGCGGGCCCTGGACGCGGTGAGCCGTCCGGGCGGACACCTGGAAGTTAGGGCGCCCCGGGATTCCCGGACCAGGCCAGGCGACCGGCCATCCCTGGCCGGTCACCCCAAGAACCCCCGGTCAGGGGCCGCGAGCGTCTCGGGGCGGGTCTCCAAGGCGGGGGGTCCTGCTTGGGGTTCGTCGAGCGGCGGGTAACGTCCGTGGCGGTTGGCCTTGAGCCGGGGGTGCCCGGTGGGCCAGGGGCAACGGCTTTGATCGTCGAGTCTGCTGTTGTGGAACCGAAGGGTTGTGGCGGATGAGGGTTCTGTTCTTTCCCGATGAAGGCTTGGACGTCTCGGGCAGTGCGGCGGAACTCGTCGCCCTGGCCCTTGCCCTCGCCGCGGGGAAGGGCAGCGTGGCAACCACCGCCTCGGCTGAACCGAGCTTCGGCGGTACGGAACTGGCTTCGGTCGAGGTGGTGAGCACCAGTGGACCGGGTGTCCACATCGGAGTGGAGCTGGAGCGCGGCGCTCTGCGCATCGAGGGTGACCGGCCGGGTTTGACGGCTCTCGCCGAGGAACTTCAGTCGATCGCGGAGATGGACGACGGCGGACACCAGCACATCGAGTACTTCCCGGATCACTATTACCTTGCCGCTGGGTCACTGGCCATGGTCGTAAAAAGTCCTCACGGCGGCATGCCGACTCGATGAACGACTCGATCTCTTAGTCGCCTACCGTCGGTGCAAGGGCGCGGCGTGCTGTCCGGCTTCGGTAAGGTGCTGCCCCCTCACGGAGGTACGACCATGACCGAAGAACCCCTCGAACGCTGGGCCGCCCGCCGCCAGGGGCGGCTGCGCAAGCCGGGCGAGCTGAAGGCCGTCACCCTGGGCACGGGCCCGCAGCGCGCCGCCCACGTCGACCCCGACGCCCCGCGCCTGATCTTGGAGTGGGACGGTTTCGCCTGGCAGCCGGTCATGCCCGTGGACGACTACGCGGCGGCCCGCCGGGTGCTCAACCCGCCGCCGGGAAACGAGGCCGCCGGCCAGGACGAGGTGACCGGCCGCGTCAGGGGACCCAACCCCCTGGCCCCCGGTACGGGACGCCACCGCAAGCCCGGGCCCTGAGGCAGGACCTCAACGCTGCCGCTGCCGGACCCGCCCGAAACCCCGGCAGGGGTCGGCGCGCGGGTGGGCCGGATCGTGGCTAGGCTTCGGGCCGGGGGGTATAGATCATGAACGCGTCACCGTCGCTCGTGAAGCGGCTCCGGGACCATGTACGGCTCGCCGCGGCCTGTGCGTTCAGCGCCGTCGCGGTGATGTACGCCGTCCTGTGCCTGAAGTTGAGCTTCGTGGACATGTCGCCCAACGTCGTGTGCGGTTCCGGCGGTTGCCCGCGCGGGCTGGGATGGCTGGTGCTGTGGACGATGGTCGCCGGGCTCGCCGCGGGCGGCCTGTGGTGGTCGGCCGTGCAGGGGCGCGGGTACCGCTCCGCCGTCGGCTGGGTCGCGGCGGTCGCCGTCGCGCTCGTCGCGCTGTGGCCGGGCTGGCTCGGTTTCTCGTGGCTGAGGGGCCCGCACATGGACCTCTTCTCGTACCAGGTACCGGACGGCCCGGGCGCGGACAGGCCGATCGGCTCCTGGCAGGGGACCCCGGCGACGGGATTCGTGATCCGGGGCCGCGCGGACGCCGTGACCGGTTACAACGGCGAGGGCCGCCGCGGCTGGAGGTTCCCCGCCCCGCCCGGCGGCGCGGTGTGCGCGATGAGCAGCGGCGCCCCCTCCGGCACCGGCCTGCTCACCGTGACCACCGCGGAGAGCACCTGCGGCAACCGGCTGATGGCGGTGGACGTCACGTCCGGCGAGCAGCGCTGGACCAAGGACATCCCGAAACTCGTGGGCCGGCCGTCCGCGAGCGGCTCCCTGGCCGTGACGGCGACCGCGGACGCCGTGCTCGCCCACGACCTGGTCACCGGTGCCGAGTCGTGGCGCTCCCCGCTGCCCGCGGGCGCCGTCGCGTCGGAGGTCGTCGCCGGCCCCGACCGGGTCCTGCTCCTGGCCCGGACCGACCAGGGCGTCGAGCTGTTCGCGCTCGACGCCCGCAGTGGCGCCCTCGCCTGGCGGTTCCCGATGCCGGTCGGGCCCGAGCCCCCGCGCATCGTGTCGGCCTCCCCGGCCGCCGCCGTCGGCGACGGGCGCCTGCTGGTCTTCGACGGGTCCGGCCGCCAGAGCGCGCGGTCGGAGGGGGCGTACCTCCCGACCAAGGACGTCACCGAGTGGCTGGTCGTCGGCGAGGTGCTGTACGCGCCGGTCTGGGAGAGGGAGAAGCGGGAGGTCCTGGCGGCCTTCTCCCTGAAGGACGGCCGCCGCCTGTGGACCCGTGCCTTCGACCACGACTGGCGGGTCCGCACTCTGGCCGCCGACCGGAGCGGCCGGATCGCCGTGGTCACGGAGGGCGCGTACGTCCACCTCTGGCACCTCGACCCGGGCACCGGGCAGCCGCGTGGCGAGTCGACGGTCCTACGGGGCCTGCGGCTGGGCACGTCGTTCGCCCTCTACGGCAGGACCTTCGTCAACCTCGACGACGACGGCCGCCTCCCGCCGATCCTCGACGTGGCGCCGACGGTCGGCTGGTGAGCCAGGCCGGGCTGAAGCGGGCCGGGCTGAAGCGGGCCCGGCTGAAGCGGGCCCGGCCGAAGGGGCCCCGGCCGGTCACCTGGGGCCGGGCCCCCTTCGCCCCGTGGGTCAGGCCTTCCTGCGCGCCGTCTTGTAGAGCTCGGCGGCCAGCGCGGCGACCTCCTCCTGCGAGGCGCCCTTTCCGCCGGTCATCGACTGCGTCAACTCGAAGACGTTGACACCCGCGAGAGTGGAGTGGTCGGACCAGGCGCAGACCGGGAACTGGAACTCCGCAGCACCGTCCTTCGGCGCGCCGGCCTCCTTGTCACGGGTGACCTTCACGTCCTGGCACTTCATGAGCGCGCCCTCGAAACCGGCGGGCTTGACGGCCAGGGGGCTTCCGATGCGCTCCATCGTGAGCCCCCGCGCCTTCCCGTCGCCCTTGAAGCCCTTCTTGGTGACGTGGGCGAAGTAGTGGTCGAGCGCCGTGGCGGGGTCGGCGATGTCGCCGTAGAGGCCGTCGAAGCTCAGCCGCCTGCCGCCCATCTGCGCGGGGTCGGTGCCCGGCGCGTTGTACCGGCCGGACACCGCACGGGCGTTGTTCACGCCGGCGTCCGCGGCCTCCTTCTTCTGCTCGGCGTTCAACTCGGCCGGCGCGCTGCCCGTACCCGTCTTCTTGTACGCGTCGACCGACTCCGGCGCGACGAGCTGGTAGCCCTTGCTGTCCGCGCTGACCTCGCTGTCGTCCGCCCCGTCGCTGCCGCCCGCGCGCAGGAGGTACGCGCCGCCCGCGATCACCGCGAGGCCGGCGAACACCGCGGCGACGATCAGGCCGGTCTTCCTCCTCGGGGCCGGCCGCGGGGGCGGGAAGTCGCCCGGGAAGTCACCGGGGAGGCGACCCGGTGCGCCGCCGTACGGGCCCTGGCCGAACGGGTGGGGCTGCTGGGGCGGGCCCCAGCCCTGCCGGCCGTACGGCGGGCCGGAGGGCTCGGGCGGCGGCCCGAAGACTCCGGGCGCGTGGTGGGGCGGCTGCTGGCCGTACGGGCCGGGCTCGTGCCGGGGCGGCTGCTGGTCGTACGGTTCGGGCTGGTCGTGGCTCATGTGCGCTCAGCCCGCCGCGGCGAAGGCGGCTTCGAGGCGCGGGACGTAGTCCGCGAACGCCGGGGCCCAGCAGCCGTAGTGGTGGCCGCCGTCACAGGTCGGGGCCAGCGACGTGCCGTCGCCGTAGTCGACGAGCCGGCTGGGAACGCCCAGCTCGTCCAGGCGGGCCTTGACGGTGTGGGAGGCCTTGGCGGTCTGGGCATCGACGATGTCGTTGTCGCCCGTGTACAGCGTGACGCCGGTTCCGGAGAGCTTGGCGAGGTTGACCGGCGCGGCCGGATCGACCGCCTTCCACACCCGGTCGGCGTCGAAGAACGGGTACGGGGAGCCGAAGATGGCGTCGCTGTCGACGTAGGGGCCGTGGCCCGCGCAGTTACCGGAGCCGGAGCCGGAGCCGGAGCCGGATCCGGACGAGCTGCGCACCGCGCACCACGCGCCCGCGAGGTTCAGCTCGGTGGCCAGGACGGCGCCGCGGACCTCCCACATGCCGAAGTCGACGCCCCCCGACAGGGCGGCCACGTGGCCGAACAGATCGGGCCGGGCCTGGGCGTAGTGCAGGGAGCCGTAGCCGCCCATGGACAGGCCGACGACGGCGCGGTGGGCGCGGTCGGCGCGCGTACGGAGATGGGCGTCGATGAACGGGACGACCTGGGTGAGGTGGAAGGTCTCCCAGTTCGCCTTCCCCTCGGCGGTGTTCTGCATCAGCCAGTCGGCGTACCAGCCCTTCATCCCGCCGTCGGGCACCACGGTGATCATCGAGTCCGAGTGCAGCGCCGGAGCCGCCCCGACGTCGTTCACGTTGCCGCCACCGCCGTGCAGGAAGTACGTGACCGGCCAGCGGCGTTCGGGCTCGGAGTCGTAGGCGGCGGGCAGGAGGATGCGGATCGGGTGCTTCCCCGAGAGCTGCGGGGTGGTGACGGTGAGGGTGAAGTCGGCGGGGCCGTTCACCTGCGTGTCCTCGCGGACCAGGGACAGACCGAAGCCGTCGCTGAAGTCGGGGAGAGCGGCGGAGGCCGAGGGGCCGGTGATCACCGGCGTGGAGGCGGATGCGGCCGGGGTTGTGGCTGTTGCTGCGGCCGGGGCTGCGGCCGGCGTCGCGGCGTGCGCGGCGCCGACGCCCGTCAGGGCGGTGAGCGCGAGTGCCGCGCCCAGTGAGGTGAGGCGCAGGAACGTCATGGGGAAAGTCCTTCGTCGAGGAGGCTCCGGCGCGGTGAGCTGGCGCGAGCCGGACGTCCCGATGGTGATGTCCCGGCCCGCCCGGCCGACAGGCCACGCCACCGGCCATTGGTGACCGGCGGTCGCAGGACCCGCGCCCGCGCCCTTAACCGCGGCGCCCGACGCTCCGTTCCCGCGGTCAGGGCGTGCTGTCCGAAGGGGGCGCGAACGACGCCGGTTCGAAGTCCCGGTGCCGGCTGCGGAACGCGCGTCCGAGGTGGTGCTGGAGCCGGACGTGGCGGAACTGGTACACCGCCCCGGTCTGGCGCAGCACCCCCCGGTCGTAGGCGTCGTCCAGGAACGCGGCGGGGTTCCAGGGAAGCCGCCCGGCCAAGGGCAGCCAGCCGCGCGCCAGTACGATCCAGCGCCCCCACGCCGTGAAGACGAGCACGTAGGAGGCCGCGCCGCCCAGGCCGCTGACCGCGCCGATGAACAGGCTGTCCTGGATACCCCAGTTGAGCGGGCCCAGGAACGATTCCTGGAGCAGCTGGACGATCAGGTACCCGCAGACGGCGATGGCCAGGGTGAAGGCCAGGGCCAGGATGAGGAACTGCCGGCCGGCCGTCGCACGGTTCGAGGACAGCAGACTGATCGGGGTGGCCGCCGCGGTGACGTCCACGCGCACTTCGAGCGTGGCCATGAGCCCGAAGACGAGACCGGCGGCCACGCCGAAGACCAGCCCGAAGACCAGCATGTTGATCAGGGTGCCTTCGACGACGCGCCCGTCGGTGACGGAGGTCCCCGCGGCCAGCGCGCGTCCGAGGGTCAGGGCGAGCCCGCATCCGACGCCCATCACCGTGCCGCCGACGAGGCCTTGCGCGAAGGGGGCGGTGACCGTGCGCAGGGGCCGGCGGCCCAGACCCTCGTGCGGGGCGCGCAGCGTCAGCCGGATGCGGGCCGGTTCCAGAGCCGCTCCGCCGCCGGACCTGTCCGCCATCGCGTAGACGGCCCCGAAGGCGAGGCCGGCGGCGGGGCCCATGAGGCTGCCCTGCAAGAGGAGTTCGCCGAGGGAGAGCGGGGCGAGGAGCAGGCCGACCAGCCAGTCGGCCAAGGTGACGCACACGACGGTGGCCAGCACGAACGCCGTGGTGCGCGCCGGAAGCGACAGCGAATCGCCGAGCTGCCACCACGCGAGGTCCTGGCGCTCGCGGTCGAGGCGCACCAGATGGTGGGCGAGGTGGCCGAGCCACCGCTCGGCCCGGGCGGGGTCCGCGTACGGGGTCCTGGGCCGTCGGCCGGCCGCGTCCCGTTCCGGTGCGCGGCGCCGGTAGACCGCGGGCACGAAACCGGCCAGCAGGTGTTCGTCCAGGCTCTTCACCGTGGGGAAGCGGGTGGTGTCGAGGAGCTCGGCGGGATCCCGGTCGGGGGTCTCGCTGTACAGGGTGCGGGCGAGGATGACCATGAGAGGGGTGGTGAGCACCGCGGCGAGGTGCGCGTGTGCGGGGCTCCGGCCCGTGCGGAGTTCCGTGAGGACCGCGTCCCACGGCGAGCCGGTGCCGGGCGGGGTGTCCGCGTCGGCCGGGACGGTGCGCGTGGTGCGGGGGAGGTAGTCGGCGAGGTCGTCGAGGGTGAGGTCGGTGAGCTCGATGCCCCCCGCCCAGACGAGCGGCGCGTGCGCTGCCCGGACCGCTTCGGCGTACTCGTCGCGCCGGCTGGTGAGGACGAGGGGGGAGGAGGTGGCGTTGAGCGCCTCCAAGGCCTCGCGCCGCAGCCCTTCGGCGATCTCGTCGAACCCGTCCAGGACCGGCAGGATGAGGTCGGCGTCGACTAGTACGGAGGCCAGCGTCGCCCCGCCGGAGCTGCGGCGGGCCAGGTGCGGGTGGTCGCGCAGCAGCCGGCCGATCAGCCAGTCCCGCAGGGCCGTGGTGGTCGGGTCCCAGGAGCCGATGCTGAAGATGACCGGTACGCGGCGGTGGGGGGCGGGGGTGTCCATGAGGTCCAGGACGAGCCTGATGGTGAGGATGGACTTGCCCGAGCCGGCCCGGCCGAGGATCACCAGTCGCCCGGAAGGGATCTTGAGGTAGACCTCGGCCAAGCTCCGCAGGTCCCCGCACAGATCCACCTCACGCGCGGTCTCACCCGGTCCGAGGCGCCGGATGTTCTCCGCCCGGTCGGTCAGCGCGGCGGGCGCCGGCTTCCACCGTACGGGCAGGGGGAACGGGTCGTGGACGCGGCGCTGCGCCTCCTCGCGGCGCCAGCGGCGCCGGACCTCCGTCGCCAGCTCCTGCGCGGCGTCGGCGAGGGCGGGGTGGACGGGCGGCCGGGCGGTGGGCGTGGGTTCGGGTGCGGGCTTCGGTATGGACACACCGTCGCGGTCGCCGGGACCGGGGTCGGCCCCGGCCTCCTCGGGTCCCGTGGGCGAGCTGGTGAGCGCGGCCGCCAGCAGCGGACGGTCCCGGTCCTCCAGGCCGAGCGCGTCCGCGAGCAGGTTCACCGTCCCCATCCGGTGGTTGGTGGAGCCGCCGCTCTCCAGCCGGCGAATGGTGCGCACGCTGACCCCGGACCGCTCGGCCACCTGCTCCTGCGTCAGGTTCGCCTGGTCGCGCAGCTTGCGCAGTAACGTGCCGAGGTCCTCGGTCATCGATCACCCCCCTTGATCGCCCAGTGTGAACGGCGGCGAGCCTACCCGTGGCCGCCGGTCACCAATGGCCGGGTGGTTGACCTGTACAAGAACCTTGGCCGAGAACATCGTGGGGCCCGTGCCCTGATGGACGTCACCGCGAGGAGGCGATGTGGCCAACCGCTTCTGGTGCGGAGAGTGCACCTACAAGACGCCCTGGGTCGATCGTTCCGAGGGGCTGCGCCGGCAGGTGGAGCACTACGCCCGCAAGCACCCCGGAGTGTGTCCGGCCGGTCAGATCGAGACCCGGCGGCGCGGCCCGGGCGCGCACAAGGGGTGTCTGCTCCTCACGGCGGGCGCCCTCGTCCTGCTCACCTTGGTGGCCACGTGGCGCCCTTGAGGGCCTGCGGCCCCGTCATCTTCAGGAGGTCGGTTCATGTCACACCACCCCGTTCCCGCGCGCCGTGGCGCTCGTTCCGGTCCCCGTGCGCGGCGTCGCCCCGCCACCGCCACGGCGGCGGGGAGTCTCGGCATCGCGTGCGGGCTGGTAGTGGGGTGCGCCGGAGTGGCCGGAATGCTGTGGGGCCTGAGCTCCTTCGGTGAGGTGGGGTGGCTGGTCTTCCTCTGTGCCTTCGTCATCCCGTTCGGCGTCGCCCTGGTGCGCAACGGAGCAAGACTGCTGTCGGGTGAGCCGGAGGCGGGCCCCCGACTGAGCCAGCTGCTGGTGGTGCCGGGCAGCCTGTCCTGCATCGCGATCGGTTCCATGGTGGTTCAAGCGGACCTGGCCACCAGCCAGGCGCAGAACCAACTGACCGGCTTCGTCGTAGCCTTCGTCCTCTCGGGCGCGGGGCTCATCCTGACGGAGGCACGCGCCACGAAGGCGTACCTCGGCTCGTTCTGACGCCCCCTGGATACCGCCGCTCGCCGAGGGGGTCACCGAGGCCAGGGGTACGGTCTCAGCGCGCCGGGGTGAAGCCGCCCCACACCGAGAGCGCGCCGCGGCCGCCGTTGGCGTCGACGCGGTAGCGGTCGTGGCCGGCCTCCCGCTCGCCGGCGGCGTGGTTGTACTGCCCGGCGAAGACGTGCTGTCCGGCCGGGACGGTGCGGCCCGGCTTGAGGACCCAGCGGTAGACCACGGCCGCGGCCTCCTGCTGCACGGTGACGGTGAAGTCCTCGGCGGGCAGCGTCCGCCAGCTGCCGGTGCTCTGCACCCCGCCGGTCTGCGCGACGCGCAGTTCCACGGTGAGCGCGGTGAGCGGCTGGGTGGTCTTGAGGGTGATGTCGCTCTGCGCCCAGTACGCGTTTCCGCCCGGGTTCAGTGAGCCGGCCGACGACAGGGGTCCGTCCTGGAGGCGCGCGCCGTCGGGCCGGGCCGAGCCCGCGCCGCCCGACGCCGAGGGGCCCGGGCTCGTAGGGGAGGAGCGGTCCGGCGCGGTCGGGCCGCCGGTCGCGGGCGCCGACGGCGTGGAGCGGGGACTCCCGGACGCGGACGCGGGCGGGCCGGAGGGCGTGGCCGGCGCGGCGGGGGTGGCCGGGACGTCCGGCCGGGCCGGCGGGGACTGGACGATGGCGGCGACGGCGAAACCACCGACCGCCAGGACGCTGACCGCGGCGAGGGAGGCGAGCGCCACCCTGGGCCAGGGCCTCGCGCCGGACGACTCGCGATGGCGGTCGGGGGCGCCGGACATACCGCGTTCCACGCGGGCCAGGATGCGCGCGCGGTCGGGCTGGTGGGCCTCGGCGGCTGCGCGCAGCCGCCCGGTGAGCTCGTCGTTCACCGGCTCCTCCTTCCCGCCAACAGTTCCCCGGCCGCGCCCGTGCTGCCCAGCATCCGTTCCAGTTCGGCCATCCCCTTCGAGGTCTGGCTCTTCACCGTACCGACCGATATTCCCAGGGCCAGCGCGGTGTCCTTCTCCGACAGGTCGAAGGCGTGCCGCAGGACCACGCACGTCCGCTTGCGGAACGGCAACCGGGCCAGAGCCGTACGCACGTCCACCGCGGCGGCCACGTCGGGTCCCTCCGACGGCTCCTGACCGCGGGACCAGAACAGGGCGATCCGGCGGCGCTCGCGCACCGCGCTGCGGATCCGTGACCGTACCAGGTTGGCCACCACGCCGCGGGCGTACGCGAGCGGGTGCTCGGCCTGGCGCATCCGGTCCCAGCGCTGCCACAGCGCGATCAGGGCGTCCGCCGCCAGGTCGTCGGCGCCGTCCGCCTCGCCCGTCAGGAGATGGGCGAAGCGGGCGAGTTCGGCGTAGTGGCGTTCGAAGAAGTCGTGGAACTCCGCGGACGCGTCATCGAGGACCATGTCCGTCGATCGCCCCCTCCGGCAAAATGTGTGCGCTAACATCCGGGCGGCAGCGTACCAGCGCCCGGCCGCGGCGCGGTGTGCGTGCCTGCCAGTACGGTGTCAGTGCGGTCTCAGTGCGGCGCGAACTGGACGCGGGTCGGTTGGATGACGTCCGGCAGCAACGCCATACCCTCGACCGCCAGTTGCTCCCCGTAGATGTCGGTGATCCTCATCGCGCCGCCGCACCCGCTGCCGTCGGCGGCGAGGAAGTAGTTGTACGCGGTGCGGGGCAGAGCGCGCCAGCCCTTGGCGGTGCGTACCTCCAGCCGCGCGACCGGGTTGCGGTGGCCGATCACCTGGATGGCGCACCAGTGGGGGCTGGAGCCGGACTTGTACCGGACGGAGAGCGGGGCGGACGTGGGGGAGCTCAGCAGGCTCCAGGTGATCGGGATGCGGCCGAGCCGGGGATCGGCCAGCTTCGCGAAGGCCTGCTGGCTGAGGTCCAGTTGGCCCGGTGCGCAGGGCAGCGGGCATTCGTTGGTGATCCGGACCGTGATCGAGGCGCCGTTCGCGGCGCGGACGCGTACGTAGGCGCCGCACGCCCTGGACGACTCGTAGTCGGTGGTGTTCATCGCCGCGACCATGAGGTCGTCGCTCGGGCCGAACAGGCAGGCGCCGTTGCCGTCGCCGGCGGCGTACGCGGTGGCGACGCCCTTGTAGGTGGTCCCGGGCCGGATGCGTCCCGGCGAAGGCGCCGTGCCGGAGGCCGCCTGCGGGCTCGCCTCCGCCGAAGGCCGCGGTGCCTCGGTGGCCGTACCGGCGGCCGCGGTCGGGGTCGCGGTCGGGGTCGCCGCGGCAGGCGGGCTGTCCGTCGGCGGCGCGGGGGCCGACGGGGCCGAGGGCGTGGCGTCCGGCTGGACGAGGACGGTCGCGGCCGTGCCGGCCCCGGTCCTGGTCCCGGCCTGTCGGCCGGGGAGCATGGCCGTCACGAGGCAGACGAGGACGCCCGCGGCGGTCACCACCACCGCCGTACCCGTGATCAGCCTGTGTCTGCGCCTGCGCTGCCGCGCGGCCTGCCGTGCAGTGTGCATGTCGGTCCGTTCGAAGGTCGAGTCGAGTGCACTGCCTGGTCGCCGCAGGACGCGAAAAGGTTGCCGAGCGATTGCCGCCGGGGCGCAGACCCACGCGACGGCTCCGCCCGGGCGCCGGGAGAGGTGCCGGTGGGCGGAGCACCCGTAGGCGGGCCTCGTGCGGTAGGGGGTGAGGTCAGCCTCCGGCCTTGCGCTTGTTGTAGACGTCGAAGCCGACGGCCGCCAGCAGCACCAGGCCCTTGATCACCTGCTGGTAGTCGGTGCCCACGCCGACCAGCGACATGCCGTTGTTCAGTACGCCGAGCACCAGACCGCCGATGAGGGCGCCGAGTACCGTTCCCACACCGCCGCTCGCCGAGGCGCCCCCGATGAAGGCGGCGGCGATCGCCTCCAGCTCGAAGTTGATGCCGGCCTGCGGCGTACCGGCGTTGAGGCGCGCCGCGAAGACCAGCCCGGCGAGGGCCGCGAGGACGCCCATGTTCACGAAGGCCAGGAAGACGACCCGCTTGCTCTTCACCCCGGACAGCCGCGCCGCGGCTTCGTTGCCGCCGATGGCGTAGGTGTGCCGGCCGAGGATGGAGTTGCGCATCACGTAGCCGAAGCCGACCAGCAGGACGCCGAGGATCAGCAGCACGACCGGTACGCCGTGGTAGCTGGCCAGCAGCAGCGTGAAGGCCACCACGGCCGCCGTGATCGCGCCGAGCTTCATCAGGAACAGTCCGGCCGGGAGCGGCTCCAGCCCGTACGAGGCGGCCCGGCGCCGTCCGCGCACCTCCTGCAGGATCGCGACGGCCCACACCACGAGGCCCAGCAGCAGGGTGAGGTTGTGGTAGTCGGTGTGCGGGCCGACCTCGGGGAGGAAGCCGCTGCTGATGTTCTGGAAGGACTTGGGGAACGGCGCCACCGACTGGCCCTGGAGGAGGATCTGGGTCCCGCCGCGGAACAGCAGCATGCCGGCCAGCGTGACGATGAACGAGGGGATCCCGAGGTAGGCGATCCAGAACCCCTGCCAGGCTCCGGCCAGAGCACCGATCAGCAGCGCGGCCACCAGCGCCACGGGCCACGGCACGTGGTGCTTGACCATCATCACCGCCGCGGCCGCCCCGACGAACGCGGCGAGCGACCCCACCGACAGGTCGATGTGCCCGGCGATGATGACGATCATCATGCCGATGGCCAGGATGAGGATGTAGCCGTTCTGCTGGATCAGGTTGGTGATGTTGAGCGGCTGGAGCAGGATGCCGTCCGTCCAGAACTGGAACAGCAGCACGATCAGCGCCAGCGCGACCAGCATCCCGTACTGGCGCAGATTGCCGCGCAGCGCTCCGGCGAGTACGGCACCGGCCGACGAGCGTGGTCCGGTGGGCCGTGTGCCGGGCTTGATGTCGGGGGTGGTCTGGGTCTGGGCCATGCCTCACACCTGCTTGTCGGGGTATGCGGGGCTCATGGTCATGAGCCGCATGAGGGATTCCTGGGTGGCGTCGGCACGGGGCACCTCACCGGTGATCCGGCCTTCGGCCATGGTGTAGATCCGGTCGCACAGGCCCAGGAGTTCGGGGAGTTCCGAGGAGATGACCAGGACCGTCTTGCCCTGGGCGGCGAGGTCCGCGATGACGGCGTAGATCTCCGCCTTGGCGCCGATGTCGATGCCCCGGGTGGGTTCGTCGAGGATCAGCACCTCCGGGTCGGCGAAGATCCACTTGCTGAGGACGACCTTCTGCTGGTTGCCGCCGCTGAGCTTGCCCGTCTGCGCGAACACCGAGGGGGCCTTGATGTTCATGGTCCGCCGGAACGATTCGGCGACCCGCGCCTCCTCGTGCCGGTTGACCCAGCCCCGCCGGGCGACCTTGCCGAGGGAGCTCAGCGAGATGTTCCGGCTGATGTCGTCGTTGAGGTCGAGGCCGAGCTGCTTGCGGTCCTCGGTCACGTACGCGATGCCGTGCCCGATCGCCTCCGGTACCGTCCGGGTGCGGATCTCCCGGCCGTGCAGCCGCACCTGCCCGCCGGTCCACCGTCCGTAGGAACGGCCGAAGACGCTCATGGCCAATTCGGTGCGGCCGGCGCCCATGAGGCCGGCGATGCCGACGATCTCGCCGCGGCGCGCGTGCAGCGAAGCGCCGTCGACCACCTTGCGCCGATGGTCGATCGGGTGCCGGACGCTCCAGTCCTCGATCTCGAAGGCGACTGCGCCGATCTTCGGGGTGCGCTCGGGGTAGCGGTGTTCCAGGTCGCGGCCGACCATGCCGCGGATGATCCGCTCCTCGGAGATGCCCCCGGAGCCGATCGCGAGGGTCTCGATGGTCCGCCCGTCGCGCAGGATGGTGACGGAGTCGGCGACGCGCGCGATCTCGTTCAGCTTGTGCGAGATCAGGATGCAGGAGATCCCCTGCGCCTTGAGTTCGACGATCAGGTCGAGCAGGTTGCGGCTGTCCTCGTCGTTCAGGGCGGCCGTCGGCTCGTCCAGGATCAGCAGCTTGACCTTCTTGGCGAGTGCCTTGGCGATCTCGACCAACTGCTGTTTGCCGACGCCGAGATCGGCGATCCGCGTGTGCGGGCTCTCGTCGAGTCCGACCTGCCGCATCAGTGCGGCCGCGTGGGTCAGCGTACGGTGCCAGCTGATGACGCCGCGGGTGGCGTGCTCGTTGCCGAGGAAGATGTTCTCGGCGATGGACAGGTAGGGCACCAGCGCCAGTTCCTGGTGGATGATCACGATGCCGCGCTGCTCGCTGGCGCGGATGTCCCGGAACCGGCAGGGCTCACCCTCGAAGTAGATGTCGCCCTCGTAGCTGCCGTGGGGGTGCACCCCGCTGAGCACCTTCATCAGGGTGGACTTGCCGGCGCCGTTCTCACCGCAGACGGCGTGCACCTCACCTGCGGCGACGGTCAGGTTGACCTCGGAGAGGGCCTTGACGCCGGGAAACGTCTTGCTGATCGACCGCATCTCGAGAACGGGTCGGGCCATGGTTGTGCATCCGTATCGTCGGGGCGGTGCGGTGCCGGGCGCTCTCCCGGGCATCGCACCGCCGGTTCGGCCGGGCATCGCGCCGCCGGTGCGGCGTCGCCGGACCCCTCGGTGGGCCGGCCGCACGGGCTACTTGAGCTGGTCCGCGGTGTACTGGCCGCTGTCCACCAGGACCTTCTGGTAGTTCTCCTTGTCGACGCTGACCGGCTGGAGCAGCTGCGCCGGGACGGTCTTGACACCGTTGTCGTACTGGCTGGTGTCGTTGACCTCGGGCTTGCCGCCGGTCAGCAGCGCGTCGCCCATCTGGACGGCGGCCTTGGCCAGTTGGCGGGTGTCCTTGTAGACGGTCTGGGTCTGCTCACCCGCGATGATCGACTTCACCGAGGCCAGCTCGGCGTCCTGGCCGGTGACGACGGGCAGGGGCTGGCCGGCGCCGTAGCCGACGCCCTTGAGCGAGGAGATGATGCCGATGGAGATGCCGTCGTACGGGGAGAGCACGGCGTCGACGCGGGCGGCGGTGTACGACTTGCTCAGCAGGTTGTCCATCCGGGACTGGGCGAGACCTCCGTCCCAGCGCAGTGTGGCGCTCTGGTTGAAGGAGGTCTGGCCGCTCTGCACGACCAGCTTCTTGTCGTCGACGTACGGCTTGAGGACGCTCATCGCACCGTTGAAGAAGAAGGTGGCGTTGTTGTCGTCCGGTGAGCCGGCGAACAGCTCGATGTTGAACGGGCCCTTGCCGTCCTTGAGGCCGAGCTTGTCGACGATGTAACTGCCCTGGAGGACACCGACCTTGTAGTTGTCGAAGGTCGCGTAGTAGTCGACGTTACCCGTGCCGCGGATCAGCCGGTCGTAGGAGATGACGGGGATGTGGGCGTCGGCGGCCTTCTGGAGCACGTTGGTGAGGGAGGAGCCGTCGATGGCGGCGATCACCAGGAGCTTGGCCCCCTTGGTGATCATGTTCTCCACCTGGGAGACCTGGTTCTCCACGACGTTGTTGCCGTACTGGAGGTCGGTCTTGTACCCCTTGGCCTGGAACTCCTTGACCATGTTGTTGCCGTCGTTGATCCAGCGCTCCGACGACTTGGTCGGCATCGCGATGCCGACGAGGCCGCCCTTGGCGTCCCCGCCGCCCCCGCCGTCGCCCGCTCCGTTGGCGCTCTGGCCGCAGGCTGTCAGCGACAGCGTGAGACCCACGGTGACAAGACCCGCTGCAAGCTTCCGCACAGTTCCTCCAGTGATGTTCCGCGACCGGCACGGTGCGACCCGGTGGATGACCGGAAGCGGTCGAGCGGGGCCGGCCGGGAGTCGTTTCCTCGCGCGGGGCGAAGTCGCGGGGGAGCGGCTCCGGCCTGGCGATACCTGAGTGTTAACGCTCACAAGAGTGTCGTCAAGGGTCTGTTCGGATCGCCGTCGACCAAGACCGGGACGGGCCCTCAATACGCTCGGCGGCGGCCTGTCTTCAGATCGGCCCCGGGCGGCCCTGTGTGACCCCGCCCCTACGCCTGAAGGTGGCGAGGGGGCGGTGTGCCGTGCGGGGACTCCCGGTGGCGTACAAGAATCCGGTGCCGAGGCGGCGACCAGGCACTTGATCGCTCCCGCCGCCTCGCCGCGCGCTGCCGGGCGGGCTCCGTCGGCCGCTCTCAGGCCGACGTCTTCGGGCCCGTCGCCGACCGTCACGTCGGCCCGGGCGGCGCGCCGCGCTGGTCGCCCTCCTGCGAGGCTCGGCAGGCTCCTTGTCGGAAGGATTGTGAGCGCTAACATCAGGCCGGGTCTCCGCCTGGGCGGTCGGCCTCGAACTGCGGGTGCTGCGGGTGGTGCGGGTGCACGCCTTCGCCGACGGCGCCGAACTGCCCTACCCCGCCTGACGGAGGACTGAGCCGGGCCGTGGGACCGTCACGGCCCGGCTCACGTGCCCACCGGCTCACGTGCCCATCCGCTCAGCGGGCGCCGAGGAGGTGCTCCAGGGCGAGCTGGTCCAGCTGTTCGAAGGCCATGCCGCGCTGGGCGGCGGCCTCGACGTCGAACGTGTCGAACGCGGACCGGTCGGCCAGGAGCCCGGCCAGGCCGTCCTCGGCGGTGGGCAGGGCGAGCTCGGGCAGCCGGGAGGCGGCGAGCGCGGCCTGCACCTCCGGATCGGCCCGGAACGCCCGCGAACGCTCCGCCAGGAGCAGGTAGTTGCGCATGCAGGCGGCCGCCGAGGCCCACACCCCGGCGGAGTCCTCCGTGCGCGGCGGCTTGAAGTCGAAGTGGCGGGGGCCGTCGTAGCCCGCCGACTCCAGCAGGTCGACCAGCCAGAAGGCCTGGCGCAGGTCGCCCGCGCCGAAGCGCAGGTCCTGGTCGTACTTGATGCCGGTCTGGCCGTTGAGGTCGATGTGGAACAGCTTGCCGTGCCACAGGGCCTGCGCGATGCCGTGCGGGAAGTTCAGCCCGGCCATCTGCTCGTGGCCGACCTCCGGGTTCAGGCCGACCCGCTCGGGCCGCTCCAGCTCGTTGATGAACGCCAGGGCGTGGCCGATGGTGGGCAGCAGGATGTCACCGCGCGGCTCGTTGGGCTTGGGCTCGATCGCGAAGCGCAGGTCGTAGCCCTGGTTCTCGACGTACTCGCCCAGGAGGTCGAAGGCCTCCTTCAGCCGGTCCAGGGCGGCGCGCACGTCCTTGGCCGCGCCCGACTCCGCACCCTCGCGGCCGCCCCAGGCGACGTAGACCGAGGCGCCGAGTTCCACGGCCAGGTCGATGTTGCGGATGGTCTTGCGCAGCGCGTACCGGCGCACGTCCCGGTCGTTGGCGGTGAAGGCGCCGTCCTTGAACACCGGGTGGGTGAAGAGGTTGGTGGTGGCCATCGGCACCTTCAGCCCGGCCGTGTCGAGGGCGCTGCGAAAGCGCTTGACCGCCTGCTCGCGGGCGGCGTCGCCGGCGCCGAAGGGGATCAGGTCGTCGTCGTGGAACGTGACGCCGTAGGCGCCGAGCCCGGCCAGCCGCTCCACCGTCTCGACCGGGTCGAGGGCGGGGCGGGTGGCGTCGCCGAAGGGGTCGCGCCCCTGCCAGCCGACGGTCCACAGGCCGAAGGTGAACCTGTGCGCGGGGGTGGGGACGAGCGGGTCGCTGGTCATGAGGCGCTCCGGATCAGGCCGAGGTCTATTTGTAATGACGAAAAACAAATTAGTATGCCGAGACGCCAGACGGAACCCCGCCGGAGGAACGCATGTCTGCTCAGCGTGTCGTGATCGGTGTCGACAGCTCGACCCAGTCCACCAAGGCCCTCGCCGTGGACGCGGACACCGGCGCCGTCCTGGGCGAGGGCCGCGCCGCGCACGCCGTCAGCGCGGGCGCCGGACGCGAGAGCGACCCCGAACAGTGGTGGACGGCGCTCGGCGAGGCCATGGCGGCCACCGGCTGGGCCGATCGAGCCGCCGCCTGCTCGATCGCCGGCCAGCAGCACGGCCTGGTCACCCTCGACACGGCCGGGCGGCCGGTGCGCCCGGCCCTGCTGTGGAACGACGTGCGCTCCGCCCCCCAGGCCGCCGAACTGACGGCCGCCTTCGGCCCGGCCGAGCTCGCCCGCCGCACCGGCAGCGTCCCGACGGCCGCCTTCACCTCCGCCAAGTGGGCCTGGCTCCAGGCGAACGAGCCGGCCGCCGCCGAGCGCGTCGCGGCCGTCCGCCTTCCCCACGACTTCCTGACGGAGCGGCTGACCGGCGAGGCGGTGACGGACCGCGGGGACGCGTCGGGAACCGGCTGGTGGGGCCCCGACGGCTACGACCGCGAGGTCCTCGACCGGATCGGACTCGACCCGGCGCTGTTGCCCGAGGTTCTCCCGCCGGGCGCCCGGGCGGGCCTCGTGCGCGCCGGGACGCCCCTGCGCGAAGGCACGCTGGTGGCCACCGGGACCGGGGACAACATGGCCGCCGCCCTCGGGCTGGGCCTGACCCCCGGGCGCCCGGTGCTGAGCCTCGGCACCTCCGGCACGGTCTACGCCGTCGGCCGGACCCGGCCCGCCGATCCCGGCGGAACCGTCGCCGGTTTCGCCGACGCCCTCGGCGGCTGGCTGCCGCTCGCCTGCACCCTCAACTGCACCCTCGCCGTCGACCGCCTCGCCGCCCTCGTCGGACGCGACCGCGAGGACGTCGAGGCGGGCGGTACGGTGGTGGTGCTTCCCTACCTGGACGGCGAACGCACTCCGGACCTCCCCGGTGCCTCCGGCCTGGTCCACGGCCTGCGCCACGACACCACACCGGGCCAGCTGCTCCAGGCCGCCTACGACGGCGCCGCCCACGCCCTGCTCGTGGCCCTGGACGAGGTGCTGCGCGCCGGGGGCGAGAGCCCCGCCCCCGACGCACCCCTGCTCCTGATCGGCGGTGGCGCCCGCGGCAGGGCCTGGCAGCGGACCGTCCTGCGGCTGTCCGGCCGAGCGGTCCAGGTGCCCGAGGCCCGGGAGCTCGTCGCACTCGGCGCCGCCGCCCAGGCCGCCGCGCTGCTCACCGGCGAGCCCGCCGACGCCGTCGCCGGCCGCTGGGGGACCGCCGAGGGCCGGGTGCTGGACCCCCTGCCCCGCGACGACGACACGCTCGAACGGATCACCAGTACGCTGCGGCGGGCGCGGGCCTTGCAGGAGGCCGCGCCGGAACAGGGATAGGGGGACCGGCTCCATGACCGGGATGGGCAGGGCGAGCGGGGGCGGGGGCGCGGAGGCCGCGCCCGCCTCGCAGCAGGGGATGCGGCGACAGAACCTCGCCGTGGTGACCGGCGCGGTCGCCGCGCACGGCCCGCTCTCCCGGGCGGACGTCGCCGGGCACACGGGCCTGACCCGGCCCGCCGTCTCCTCCCTGGTCGACGAGCTCATCGGGCGCGGAGCGCTCACCGAGACGGAGACCGCTCCCAGCGGACGGGTCGGGCGCCCCGGACGGGCCCTGGCCCTCAACGACCGCGGTCCCGCGGGCCTCGGCCTGGAGATCGGCGTCACCCACCTCGCCGCCTGCGTCGTGGACCTGCGCGGTGAACCCCGCGTGTGGCGCCGGGTCGAGCGGGCCAACGCGGGCCGGCCGGCCGGGCAGGTGCTGGCGGAGGCCGCCGCGCTGGGCGCCGAGGCGCAGGCGCAGGCCGCCGCCCTCGGCCTGCGCGTCGCGGGCCGCGTCCTGGCCGTGCCGGGCGTGGTGCCGAACGAGCCGGGCGGGCTGATCGGGCACGCCCCCAACCTGGGCTGGCAGGCCGTCCGCCCCGCCGACCACTGGCCCGATCCGGACACCGTGCCCGAGCCGGAGAACGAGGCCAACCTCGGGGCCCTGGCCGAACAGTGGCACCAGGGACACCCCGCCGAGACCTTCGTCCACGTCTCCGCCGAAGCCGGCATCGGCGCCGCGCTGGTCGTCGGCGGGCAGCTGTTCCGCGGCGCCCGCGGCTTCGCGGGCGAACTCGGCCACCTGCCCGTGCATCCGCAGGGCGCGCGCTGCGCCTGCGGGGCGCGCGGCTGCCTGGAGCAGTACGCGGGCGAAGCGGCCGTGCTGCGCGAGGCCGGGCTGGAACCCGTAGGCGACCCGGTGGCCCTGCTGGCCGAGCGGGCGGGCGCCGGGGACCCGGCGACCCTGCGCGCCCTGGACCGTGCGGGACGGGCTCTGGGCCTCGCCCTCACCTCGGCGGTGAACCTGATCGACCCGGACGCCCTCGTGCTGGGCGGCGCCTACGCCGAACTCGCCGACTGGCTCCTCCCGTCCGTACGCGCCGAACTCGCCGCCCGGATCACCGTACGGCCCTGGAGCCCGGAGGCGGTGCGCCCCTCCGCCCTGGGCCGGCGCGGCCCGGTGCTGGGCGCCGCCTGGTCGACGGTCCGCCGCATCATCGCCGACCCCAGCCGCCTGCCCGAGCGCTCCTAGTGCTGTGACCGGAAAGGTTCACCGCGTCGCGGCGCCCGGCACGGCACCTCGCCGCGTTGTCGGACCGCGCAGGTACGTCCAGTACGAGCCGCGGCCCTCCGCCTTGCGATGCACCGCACCGGACGCCGCGACCCGGTAAACCTTTCCGGCCACAGCACTAGGCCGTCTAGGCGCTGCCGAAAGCAGGGCTCTGTAGCCGTGCGGTAGGCCCGACCCGGCTCACCGGGTGGCGTCCGACGGCTCGTAGTACAGGCTCGTCATGGGGGAGCGCACGGTCCAGCCCAGCGAGGAGTAGAGCGCCCGGCCCTCGGGTGTGCCGACCAGGAGACCGGTCCGCGCACCGGCCTCGTACGCGGTGCTCTGCAGCGTGCGCATCACGAGGCCGCCCAGGCCCCTGCGCCGGTGCTCGGCGGCGCACTCGACCTGGTCGGCCACGGCGCCGTCGCCGACATGGGCGATCTGTCCACGGGCGGCGAAGTGCCCGTCGCGCGTGCGGACCAGCACCCGGCTGAGGCCGCCCCGGGTCCAACGGGTGAGCGTGTAGCCGTCCGGCGCCTCGGTGCGCTCGGGTTCAAGGCGACAGGTCATCAGGAAGCCGGGAGCGTCGAGCCGCCAGCCCGGCCCGACCCAGGGCAGGACCGCCTGCTCCTCGGCGAACAGCTTCAGCCACGTCCCGGGCGCGCTCGTCGCGGCGACGATCTTGCGCACGTCACCCTCGGAGGGCTCGGGCAGCACGTGCCGGGCGACGTGCCCGGGCTGTCCGACGTCGATCGTCCACCCCCACGGCTCGTCGATCGGGTCCGAGCTGCCCCGGGAGACGACCCACCCGTCGACCCAACCCCGCACGAGCTCACTGATCCTGGTGTCCGGCATCGCCGCCCCGCCCCCCTGATTGGTAATGGCTGATCGTGCGAAGTAGACCTTACTTGAAGGGGGTGGAATGTGGGGCGCGGCGTTCGCACTGAACGGACATCGGCTGGAGAAGTGCACCTGGCGCTGCTCGGCCCGTGGCGTCCCGACGGTGTGGGACGGCTTTGCCGCACCGGCGTCGAGAGCATTGACACGCGAGATTGTTAGCGTTAACACTCATGCGGAGGTGGGCGCCGCACGCCAGGACCCCCGGGCCCGCCGACCAGGCCCGCGCACACCGGCCCGTTCCCGACTTCCTCCCCCACGGACCACGGAGTTCGCCATGCCGGCTCACCCCTTCAGCCGCCGCGCCCTGATCAAGGCGACCGGCGTCGCCGCCGTGGCCGCGGCCACCGGCCCCGCCCTCGGCCTCGCCTCCGCCACCGCCTCCTCCGCCTCCGCCGTGGCGCAGGCCTCCCCGGTCAGGCCCGACGTCGGAGTGTCGACGTTCCCGTTCGACCTGGGCCAAGTCCGGCTCACCACCAGCCGCTGGCTCGACAACCAGAACCGCACCCTCGCCTACCTCCGCTTCGTCGACGTCGACCGCCTGCTGTACAACTTCCGTGCCAACCACCGCCTTTCCACCAACGCCGCCACTCCGCCCGGCGGCTGGGACGACCCGGCGTTCCCGTTCCGCACCCACGTGCAGGGCCACTTCCTCACGGCGTGGGCCCAGGCCTACGCCGCCCTCGGGGACACCACCTGCCGCGACAAGGCCGACCGCATGGTGGCCGAACTCGCCAGGTGCCAGGCCAACAACGCCACCGCGGGCTTCTCCGCCGGCTACCTCTCGGGCTTCCCCGAGAGCGACTTCACCAGCCTCGAAGCGGGCAGGCTGAGCAACGGCAACGTTCCGTACTACTGCATCCACAAGACCATGGCCGGTCTGCTCGACGTGTGGCGCCTCATCGGCAACACCCAGGCCCGCGACGTGCTCCTCGCGCTCGCCGGCTGGGTCGACCGGCGCACCGCCCCCCTCAGCCGCAGCACGATGCAGTCGTTGCTGGGCGTCGAGTTCGGCGGCATGAACGAGGTACTGGCCGACCTCTACCACCAGACCGGCGACGCACGCTGGCTGACCTGCGCCCAGCGCTTCGACCACGCCGCGGTCTTCGACCCCCTCGCCGCGAACCAGGACCAGCTGAGCGGCCTGCACGCCAATACGCAGGTGCCCAAGTGGATCGGAGCCGTCCGCGAGTACAAGGCCACCGGGACGACCCGCTACCGCGACATCGCCACCCACGCATGGACGATCTGCACCACCGCGCACACCTACGCCATCGGCGGCAACAGCCAGGCGGAACACTTCCGGGCCCCGAACGCCATCGCGGGCTTCCTCGTCCGCGACACCTGCGAGCTCTGCAACTCCTACAACATGCTCAAACTGACCCGGGAACTGTGGCAGCTGGACCCCGACCGGGCGGCGTACTTCGACTTCTACGAGAAGGCGCTGCTCAACCATGTCATCGGTGCCCAGAACCCGGCCGACCCGCACGGACACGTCACCTACTTCACCCCCCTCAACCCGGGCGGCCGCCGCGGCGTGGGCCCGGCCTGGGGCGGCGGCACCTGGAGCACCGACTACGGCACCTTCTGGTGCTGCCAGGGCACGGGCGTGGAGTCCCACACCAAGCTGATGGACTCGATCTACTTCCACGACGGCACCACCCTCACGGTGAACCTGTTCCTCCCCTCCGTCCTGAACTGGACCCAGCGGGGCATCACGGTCACCCAGACCACCACCTACCCGGCCGGCGACACCACGACGCTCAAGGTCACCGGCAGCGCCGGCGGGACCTGGTCGCTGCGCGTGCGCATCCCCGGCTGGACCGCGGGCGCCACCCTCAGCGTCAACGGCGTCGCCCAGGGCGTCGCGGCCGACCCGGGCACCTACGCCACCCTCACCCGGTCCTGGACCACGGGCGACACCGTCACCGTCAAGCTCCCGATGCGCGTGGCCCTCCACGCCGCCAACGACGACCCCGCCGTCGCGGCGATCACCTACGGCCCCGTCGTCCTCGCGGGCAACTACGGCAGCACCGCACTGTCCGCCCTCCCCGCCCTGGACCCCGCCTCGATCACCCGGACCAGCGCCGCCGCCCTCGCCTTCACGGCCACCGCCAACGGAACGAAGGTCGACCTCGCGCCGTTCCACGACGCCCAGGGCTTCAACTACACCGTCTACTGGCGGACCGACCGCCCCGGCTTCCGTCTCGTCAACGCGGCCAGCGGACTCGTCCTCGGCATCCGGGACATGTCCACGGCCGACGGGGCCCTCGCCCTGCAGTGGACCGACTCCGGCACCACCGACCACATCTGGATCCCCGTCGTCGACGGCGCCGCACTGCGGCTGCGCAACCTCCACAGCGGCAAGGTCCTCGGTGTGAAGGACATGTCCACCGCCGACAACGCCCCGGTCCTCCAATGGGGTGACACGGGCACCGCCGACCACCGGTGGACCGTCGTGGACGCCGGCAACGGCTACCACAAGCTCCGGAACGTCCACACGGGCAAGCTGCTCGGCATCGAGGGCGGCTCCACCGCCAACGGCGCCGCGGCCGTACAGGTGCCCGACACCGGCGCCCTCTCCGGCCAGTGGCAGTTCGTCCCCGACGGTGCCAGGCGCATCCAGAACGTCGCCAGCGGGCGGGTCCTCGGCGTCTCCGGCGCCTCCACGGCCCAGGGAGCCCAGACCGTCCTGTGGGACGACAACGGCACCGCCGACCACCTGTGGCGATTCATCTGACCCACGCCGCTGACATCGTCGAGCGGCCCCGCCACCCCGGCGCGCGCGGGTGGCGGGGCCGCTGCGGTCACCGCGGTGTCACAGGCCGCGGGCCAGCCGGTAGTACGCCTGGTTCCAGCGCAGATCGCGCCGGAACTGCTTCGCCGTGGTGGTCTCGTCGATGAGGAGGAGCTCCACGCTGAGCATGTCCGCCAGGTCGTCGAGGTGGTCGGAGGTGAGCGCCGTACTGAGGACGGTGTGGTGCGGTGCTCCGGCCGTCAGCCAGGATTCGGTGGAGGTCCGCAGATCGGGACGGGGTCGCCAGACCGCGCGGGCGACGGGCAGGGCGGGCAGCGGGTGCGGGGGCGCCACCACGTCGATGTCATTGGCGATCAGACGGAAGCGGTCACCGAGGTCGGCCAGGCCGACCACCACGGCCGGGCCGGGCGCGGCGTCGAACACCAGGCGGACCGGGTCCTCCCGCCCGCCGATGCCGAGGGGGTGGATCTCGCAACGGGGCCTGGCGGTCGCGAGGGTGGGGCAGACCTCCAGCATGTGCGCGCCGAGGATGAGCTCGTTGCCGGGGGTCATGTCGTAGGTGTAGTCCTCCATGAAGGAGGTGCCGCCCGGGAGACCGGACGCGGCCACCTTCAGGGCGCGCAGCAGGACGGCGGTCTTCCAGTCGCCCTCGCCGCCGAAGCCGTACCCCTGGGCCATCAGCCGCTGGACCGCGAGGCCTGGCAGCTGGCGCAGTCCGCCCAGGTCCTCGAAGTTCGTGGTGAAGGCTCCGAAGCCGCCCGCTTCGAGGAAGGTGCGCAGCCCGGCCTCGATGCGGGCCGCGTAGCGCAGCGAGTCGTGCCGCTCGCCTCCCGGCCGCAGCTGCGGTGTCAGCTCGTACAGGTCCTCGTACTCCTTGACGAGGGCCGTCACCTCCGTCTCGTCCGCGCTGTCGACGACCTCCACCAGGTCGTTGACGCCGTAGGTGTTGACGGAGACGCCCAAGCGCAGCTGCGCCTCGACCTTGTCGCCCTCGGTCACGGCGACGTCGCGCATGTTGTCGCCGAACCGGGCGACCTTCAGGGTGGCCAGTTCCGTACGCGCGGCGGCGGCCCGCGCCCAGGTCGCGACGCGTGCGACCGTCACCGGATCGGTCACGTGCCCGGCCACCGTCTTGCGGGGTACGCCCACGCGGGCCTGGATGTGCCCGAACTCGCGGTCGCCGTGAGCGGCTTGGTTGAGGTTCATGAAGTCCATGTCGATGGTGTCCCAGGGCAGGGCCACGTTCGACTGGGTGTGGAGGTGCAGCAACGGCTTGCGCAGGGCGTCCAGTCCGGCGATCCACATCTTGGCCGGGGAGAAGGTGTGCATCCAGGCGATGAGCCCGATGCACCGGTCGTCGGCGTTCGCGTCGAGGCACACCCGGCGGATGGCCCCGGCGTCCGTCAGCACCGGCTTCCACACCACGCGTGCGGGAATGCCGGGGTCGTCGGCCAGCGCGGTGGCGATCTGCCGCGACTGGTGGGCGACCTGCTGGAGCGTTTCCTCCCCGTACAGGCCCTGGCTGCCGGTGAGGAACCAGATTTCCTGGGCGGGGGACGTGGGACTGGGCACATGGACTCCTGAAGGTGACGTCCCGCAACGCCGGTGAGGGCACGGCGGGCGGGTGGGGAAGTGAGGGGGGAGGGGGAACGGCGGGCCGGTCAGCCCGCGGTGCGGGCCGTGTCGCGGATCCTTCTCAGGCGGTGCAGCAGGCCGCCGTCGGCGAAGTGGTCGTGCAGGAGCCGGTACTCGGCGAAGAGGGCGTCGTAGGCGTCGGCCCGGGAGGTGTCGGGTACGTACACGGCGGGCCGTCGGCGGCCCATCGCGGCGGTGGCCGTGCGCACGTCGGGGTGCGCGCCGGCGGCTACGGCGGCGTGGATGGCCGAGCCGAGGGCGGGGCCCTGGTCGGAGGCGGCGAGGGAGACGGGGCGGCGCAGCACGTCGGCGTAGATCTGCATCAGCAGCTCGTTCTTGGCCAGTCCGCCGGCGACGATGAACTCGTACACCGGTACGCCGCCCGCCTCCAGGGCCTCCACGATGACGCGGGTGCCGAACGCGGTGGCTTCGAGCAGCGCGCGGTAGACGTCCTCGGGGCGGGTCGCCAGGGTGAGGCCCACGACGACCCCGGACAGGTGGTGGTCGACGAGGACCGAACGGTTGCCGTTCAGCCAGTCGAGGGCGACGAGCCCGTGGCCGCCCACCGGCTGGTCCGCGGCTTTGCGGGTCAGCAGGGCGTGCAGGTCCTCGCCGCGGTCGGCGGCCTCGGCGAGGTAGTCCGAGGGGACTCCCTGGTCCAGGACCCAGGCGAAGATGTCACCGACCGCGCTCTGGCCGGCCTCGTAGCCGTAGGTCCCCTCGACGATCCCACCGTGGACGACACCGCAGATGCCGGGGACGTCGGCGAGGACGGGGGCGTTCACGACGTGGCAGGTGGAGGTGCCCATGATGGCGAGCAGTTGACCGTCCTCGACGGCCCGGGCCGCCGCCGCGGTGACGTGGGCGTCGACGTTGCCCGCGGCCACGGCGATGCCGGGGCGCAGCCCCGTCCAGGCGGCCGCCTCGGTACTGAGCGAGCCCACGCGGGAGCCCAGCGCGGAGAGGGGGAAGGCGAGGCGGGTGCGTGCGAAGTCGGCGAACCGGGGGTTCAGCGCGGCCAGGTACTCCTCGCTCGGGTAGGCGCCGTCCTGGTGGATGCCCTTGTACCCGGCCGTGCAGGCGTTGCGTGACTCGGTTCCGGTGAGCTGCCACACGATCCAGTCGGCGGCCTCGATCCACCGCGCGCAGGTGTCGTAGACGAGCGGATCCTCCTCCAGGACCTGGAGGGCCTTCGCGAACTGCCACTCGGCGGAGATCCGGCCGCCGTAGCGGGCGATCCACTTCTCGCCGCGGGCGTGGGCGAGTTCGTTGATGCGGTCGGCGTGAGACTGAGCCGCGTGGTGCTTCCAGAGCTTGGGCCACGCGTGCGGCCGTCCGGCGAGCTCCGTCTCGGCGAGGGGAGTGCCGTCGGCCAGCGTGGGCAGGACGGTGCAGGCGGTGAAGTCGGTGGCGATGCCGATCACCGCGGCGGGGTCGATCCCGGCCGCGGCCACGGCCTGCGGGACGGCGCTGCGCAGGACCTCCCTCCAGTCCTGGGGGTGTTGCAGGGCCCAGTCCGGGGGCAGCGCGGCACCGCCGTCCGGCAGCCGGCGGTCGATGACGCCGTGCCGGTACGGATGGACCGCCGCGGCCAGCTCCTGACCGTCGCGCACCCGCACCACGACGGCGCGGCCCGACAGCGTGCCGAAGTCGACGCCGACCGTGTACTGCTCCGATTCCTCGGAGTGCGGGGCGGGGGCGAGGGGGTGGGGTGACGTCAACGGAGTGCCTTTCGAAGGAGCCGTGGGGCCGGCGGACCGGGCGGCCGGGCGGCCGGGCAGGCGCAGTGCCGCCCCGCGGACCTGGCGGTCGGACGGTGGTTCCCCCGAAGTGTGAGCGCTAACAATGTCGATAGGCAAGAGGTGGGCGTGGGTCGCCTGTGAGCTCCGACCTCGCGGTGGTCGCCCGGACGGGTCGGGCGCCCGAGTCGATCGCGCGTCCAGGTGGGGTGGGTACGCGCTTCCCGCGGGTGGTCGGCCGGGTCGACCGTGTCGCGGAGGATGCGCTCCGCCTTGGTGTCGCACCCGATGCGGTAACGGACAGGTAACGCACGCAAGGGGGTTGAGAACGTGGCTTGTTAGCGCTCACAATGCGACAGCGCCGTCGCCCTCAGGAAATCCCCCTCCTGCCGGTTCCGACTTCGATTCCGACTCCGACTCCGATTCCGGTTGCCCGTGCCGGCGTTGACGTCGACGCCGGCCCCCGGCCCCCGCCGGGCGGCGCCTCTTCCGTAACCGTGAAAGGACACACGACATGGCTCGCAGAGCAGCTATCGTCCTCACCGCCGCCCTCCTCGCCTCCTCGGCGTTGACCGCCTGCTCGACCGAGAAGCCCGCCTCCGACTCCTCCCCGGGAGCCAAGACGGGCTCCAGCGGCACGATCACCCTCGGCTTCGCCCAGGTGGGCGCCGAGAGCGGGTGGCGTACCGCCAACACCAAGTCCGTCCAGGAGGCGGCGAAGAAGGCCGGCATCACCCTCAAGTTCTCCGACGCGCAGCAGAAGCAGGAGAACCAGATCAAGGCGATCCGCACCTTCATCCAGCAGAAGGTCGACGTCATCGCCTTCTCGCCGGTCGTGGAGTCCGGCTGGGACACGGTCCTGAAGGAGGCCAAGGACGCGGGCATCCCGGTCATCCTCACCGACCGGGCCGTGGACACCAAGGACACCTCCCTCTACAAGACCTTCCTGGGCTCGGACTTCGTCAAGGAGGGCAAGTCCGCGGGCGAGTGGTTGACCGCCGCCTACGCGAACGAGCAGGGCCCGGTCAACATCGTCGAGCTCCAGGGCACCACGGGATCCGCACCCGCCAACGACCGCAAGTCCGGCTTCGCCGACGTCATCCGCGGCGACGACAAGTTCAAGATCGTGGCTTCGCAGTCGGGTGACTTCACCCGCGCCAAGGGCAAGGAGGTCATGCAGGCGTTCCTGAAGTCCCAGAAGGACATCGACGTCCTCTACGCCCACAACGACGACATGGCCCTCGGCGCCATCCAGGCCATCGAGGAGTCCGGCAAGAAGCCCGGGACGGACATCAAGGTGATCTCGGTGGACGGCATCAAGGACGCGTTCGTCGCGATGACCGAGGGCAAGATCAACGTCGTGGTGGAGTGCAACCCGCTGCTCGGTGACCAGCTGATGGAGCTGACCAAGAAGGTCGCGGCGGGGCAGGAGGTCCCGACGCGCGTCGAGACCGAGGAGGGCGTCTTCCCGCAGGACAAGGCCGCGGCAGCGCTGCCGACCCGGAACTACTGACGGGGCGCGTTCCGGGGCCGAAGGAGGCCCGGCGTGGGCCTTGAGCAGGCCTGGAACAGGCCCGGCGGAGGCCGGGAGCCGGCTCGGCGCAGGCCCGTCGCAGGCCCGGAGTAGGCCCGCCGCTGGCCGAGAGCAGGCCAAGAGCCGGCCCGGCGCTGGCCGATGACAGGCCGAGGGCCCGCCCGCCGCAGGCCGAGAGCTGGGCCGCCGCAGGCCCCAGAACCAGGCTCGAAGCAGGGCCGGATCGGACCTCCCCTCCCGCTCCCTCCCTCCTGGCCACAGCCGGCAGGCGCCCCCGCACGGGCGGCCGGGCGGATCCTCCGCCCGCAGCGCCTCGTGCCTCCTTCACCGCCCGGAGCACAGCACCACCACCCCACCCACGAGAGGAGGGCGGATGGCATCCCCGTCCACCCCGCGGCCCACGGACGCCGCAGGCCCGCGGCCGGTCCTGGAAGCCCAGGGCATCCGCAAGCAGTTCCCGGGCGTGCTCGCCCTCGACGGAGTCGCCCTGCGGCTCTTCCCCGGCGAGGTACACGCCCTGATGGGCGAGAACGGCGCCGGGAAGTCCACCTTGATCAAGGTGCTCACCGGCGTCCACCCCGCCGACGGCGGCGCCATCCTCGTCGACGGCCGGCCCCACGCGTTCGCGGACCCCCTCCAGGCCCAACGGGCCGGAATCAGCACGGTCTACCAAGAGGTCAACCTCTGCCCGAACATCTCGGTCGCCGAGAACATCCTCATCGGGCGCGAACCGCGCCGGTTCGGTCTCGTCCACTGGTCCGCGATGCGGCAGCGGGCGGCAGAGCTGCTGACGGAACTCGACCTCGGCCTGGACGTCACGAGTCTCCTCGGATCGCACTCCCTGGCGGTGCAACAGCTGGTCGCCATCGTCCGGGCGGTGGACGTCTCGGCGAAGGTGCTCGTGCTGGACGAACCCACCTCCAGCCTGGACCGCGAGGAAGTCGCCCAGCTCTTCTCCCTGGTGCGGCGCCTGCGCGACCGTGGCGTGGCCATCCTCTTCGTCACGCACTTCCTGGACCAGGTGTTCGACCTCTGCGACCGCGTCACCATCCTGCGCAACGGCCGTCTGGAAGGGGAGTACCCCATCGGGGAGCTCACCCCGATGACCCTCGTCCAGCGCATGATCGGCGGAGAACTGGCCACCCTGGACCAGCTGTCCGGCCGTGCCCGCGAGGAAGCGGCCGGGCGGGCGACCAGCGAGCCGTTCCTACGGGCCCGGCAACTGACCCGCACGGGCTCGATCGAGCCGTACGACCTCGACGTCCATGCCGGTGAGGTCATCGGACTGGCGGGCCTCCTGGGCTCGGGCCGCACCGAGGCGGCCCGCCTCCTGTTCGGCGCGGACAGCGCGGACGGCGGAGAGGTGAGCATCGAGGGCGAGAAGGTACTCCTGCGCACCCCCCGTCACGCCATCGCCCGCGGCATCGCGTTCTGCTCCGAGAACCGCAAGTCGGAGGGACTGGTGGGCGAGCTCACGGTCCGCGAGAACATCGTCCTGGCCCTGCAGGCCGCCCGCGGCTGGACCAGGCCGCTGGCCCGGGCCAAGCAGGACGAACTGGCACGGCACTGGATCGAAGCCCTGGACATCCGCCCCGCCGACCCCGAAGCGCAGGTGCGCCATCTCAGCGGGGGCAACCAGCAGAAGGTCCTCCTCGCACGGTGGCTGCTGACCACACCCCGGCTCCTGATCCTCGACGAACCCACCCGGGGCATCGACATCGGGGCCAAGGCGGAGATCCAGAAGCTCGTGGCCCGCCTGGCGGGCGAAGGCACCGCCGTGCTGTTCATCTCGGCGGAACTGGAAGAGGTCCTGCGCCTGAGCCACCACATCGCCGTGCTCCGCGACCACCGCGTGGTGGCCACCCTCACCAACGACGACAGCGTCACACCCGAACGCATCCTCACGGCCATCGCCACCGGAGCGGATTCATGACTCCCCAACCCGACACGTCCACGCCCACGCCCACGTCCACGCCCCCCTCCGGGCCCAGCACCCCCTCCAAGCACCGCGCGACGTCCAGGTCCGGGGCGCCCGGCGGGATCCGGAGACGACTGGCCGGCCACCGCCTCCTGTGGCCCACGCTCATCCTGCTGGCCCTGCTCCTCGGCAACCTCGCCTTCCAGCACGACTTCTTCTCCGTCCGCGTCCGAGACGGCCACCTCTACGGCAGCCTCATCGACATCCTCCAGTTCGGCGCGCCCCTCACCCTGGTGGCGCTCGGCATGACCCTCGTCATCGCCACCCGCGGCATCGACCTCTCGGTCGGTTCCACCGTCGCCATCGCCGGAGCCCTCGCCTGCGGGCACCTCTCCACCGCCGCGGACCCCGGCAGCGTCGCCACCATGCTCACGGCCGTCGCCCTCGCGCTCGGCGTCGCCCTGGTCCTGGGTCTCGCCAACGGCGTGCTGGTGTCCGGGCTGGGAGTGCAGCCCATCGTGGCCACCCTGATCCTGATGGTCGCGGGCCGCGGCGTCGCCCAGCTCATCACCGACGGCCAGATCATCACCGTGACCAGCGCCCCCTACAAGATGATCGGCGGCGGCTACTGGCTGACCTTCCCGTTCGCCGTCCTCCTGGCGACCGCCCTCGTCGCACTCACCGCCTTCGTCACCCGCCGCAGCGCCCTGGGCATGCTCATCGAGTCCGTGGGCGGCAACCCCGCCGCCAGCCGCCTGGTCGGCATCCGCGCCGGCGGTCTGCTCGTCCTGGTCTACGTCGTCAGCGCGCTGTTCGCCGCCGTCGCCGGGCTGATGATCAGCTCCAACGTCTCCAGTGCCGACGGCAACAACGCCGGCCTGTGGATCGAGCTCGACGCGATCCTCGCCGTCGTCGTCGGCGGCACCGCCCTGACCGGAGGACGCTTCTCCTTCGGTGGCACCGTCCTGGGCGCCCTGATCATCCAGACCCTGTCCACCACCGTCTACACCCTCGGCGTCCCACCCGAGACCACCCTCGTCTTCAAGGCCGTCGTCGTCATCGTCGTCTGCCTCGTGCAGTCCCCGGTCTTCCGGGCCAAGGTGCTGCGCCGCCGCGCGGCGAGCACCGACCGAACCCCCACCACGGCGGGCGCCGCCCCGCAGCAGGAGGTACCCGCATGAGTACCGGCATCGCGGGCGCCGCCGCGGCCCTCACCCGCCCCTTCGCGACCGTGTCCCCGCGCACCCGTACCCGTATCCCGCTCATCGTCACGGCCGTCCTGCTGGCCGTCATGTTCAGCGTCGGATCGGTGCGCTACGACGGCTTCCTCTCCGCGCAGGTCGTGCTGAACCTGCTGATCGACAACGGATTCCTGCTGGTCGTGGCGGTCGGGGCGACCTTCGTCATCCTCACCGGCGGCATCGACCTGTCCGTCGGCTCCATGGTGGCCCTGTCGACCATGCTCACCGCCTGGCTGGTCGAGTCGCACGGCTGGCCCCTGGCCACCGTCGTTCCCCTGGTCCTGCTGGTCGGCGCCGCGAGCGGCACGCTCATGGGCTGGATCATCCACACCTTCGAGATCCAGCCCTTCATCGTCACCCTGGCCGGCATGTTCCTCGCCCGCGGGCTCTGCTACACCATCAGCACCGAATCCATCACGATCAGCGACCCCACCACGGCGGGCATCGCGCAGACCCGGCTGTACGGCCCCGGAGGACTGTTCGTCTCGGTCCCGGTGGTCATCGCCCTGGCCGTGCTGGTGATCGCCTTCGTCGTCCTGCACCACACGCGCTTCGGCCGCAACGTGTACGCGCTCGGCGGCAACGAGTCCTCCGCACGCCTGATGGGTCTGCCGGTCGGCTCGACCAAGATCGCCGTGTACGCCGTCAGCGGTCTGTGCTCCGCGCTCGGCGGCCTGCTGCTGACCTTCTACATGCTCTCCGGCTACGCCCTCCACGCCATGGGCATGGAACTCGACGCGATCGCCGCCACCGTGATCGGCGGCACGCTGCTGACGGGCGGCTCCGGCTTCGTCCTGGGCACCGCCCTCGGCGTGCTCGTCCTCGGCATGATCCAGACGGTCGTCAACTTCCAGGGCACCCTCAGCTCCTGGTGGACCCGCATCGTCATCGGCGTCCTGCTGCTCGTGTTCATCGTGCTGCAACGCCTCATGAGCGGACGCCGTCCCGCCGCCGACTGACTCCCGGCACCGCCACCCATCAGCCCGTACCCCCGCGTCCGCGCGCCCCGATCACCCCGTGCTTCCCGGCGCGCCCTGCGGCGGACCGACTTCCAGGGGAGCCCCGCCATGGAACACGCAAGGGAAGACGCAAGGGAAGACGCAAGGGAAGACGCATTGGACCGCGCAATGGACCCCGCAGGTGAAACCACCCACCAGGCCGCTGAGCCCGGCCAGAGCGCCCCCGGTCCCCGGGCGGACCGTCCCCTGCGCCTGGCCGACGAGGGAACGGGGGAGAGGTGGCGTTTCGGCTTCCCCGGGCGGGCCCGCGCGGAGGTCCACACGCGCGGCGCCCGCCTCCACTCCCTGCTCCTGCCGGACCGCTGGGGCCACACGGCCGATGTGGTGCTCGCCGCCCGCGACCCCGCGGCCGTCCAGGGCTCCGCACGCTACTTCGGCGCGACGGTGGGCCGTTACGCCAACCGCATCGCCGGCGGCCGGCTCGTCGTCGACGGCGTCACCCACCGGCTCGCCACCCAGGAGACCGGGCACACGCTGCACGGCGGTCCCGACGGGTTCGACCAGCGCGTGTGGCGGTGCGAACCCTTCCACTCCGCACACCGCACCGGTGTCCGCCTGTACCTGCACAGCCCGGACGGTGACCAGGGCTTCCCCGGCGCCCTGAACGTCCGCGTCACCTACACGCTGGACCGGGACGACAACCTGACCCTGTCCTACCAGGCGGTCGCCGACGCGCCGACGGTCGTCAACCTCACCCACCACACCTACTGGAACCTCGAAGGGGAGGGGCGCGGGGACGTCCTGTCCCACCACCTCCAGGTGGCGGCCCCCCTCTACACCCCCGTGGACGCCGAGCTGATCCCCGACGGCCCCCACCGCGCGGTCAGCGGCACGCCGTTCGACCTGCGCAGGCCGCGGCGGCTCGGCGAGGTCCTGACCCACGCGGACGCACAACTGGCCCTCGCGGGCGGCGGCTTCGACCACAACTGGGTCCTCGACGGCGCCCCGCGAGCCACTCCCCGCATGGCCGCCGTGCTGTACGCCCCCGCGTCCGGACGCCGTATGGAGGTGCGCACCACGGAGCCGGGCATCCAGGTCTACACCGCCCAGGGCCTGACCGGTGACATCACGGGCAAGGGGGGCAGGCCGTACCGTGCCTACGCGGGGGTGGCGCTGGAGACCCAGCACTTCCCGGACTCTCCGAACCGCCCCGGCTACCCGACGGTCGTCCTGCGCCCGGGCGAGCTGTACCGGTCCACCACGATCCACAGCTTCACCGCGGCCCCCGCCTGAGAGCGCCGCTGCCCGGCCGTACCCGCCCGCCCCCCGGAACCGCCGGGGTGGCGGGCGGCGGCTTTCGTGCCCGCCGCCCCCTCCCGTACGACGTGTCGTGGGTGCCGGGGCAGGCATACCGCCGGGGAGGCGGGCGTCAGGCCCCGGAGGGAGCGCTCCTACGGGCCGTACTGGCGCGCACGATGAGCTCGGGCGCCACCACCAGGTGCGTCGACTCCGCGGTGCGGCCCTCGATGTGGTCCAGGAGCAGCCCGATGCTGTCGCGGCCGATCGAGGCGAAGTCCTGACGGATCGTCGTCAGCGGCGGCGGGAAGAACTCCGCCTCGGGGATGTCGTCGAAGCCGGCGACCGCCACGTCCTCCGGCGTGCGCAGGCCCGCCTCCCGCAGGGCCCGCAGGACACCGAGGGCCATCTGGTCGTTGGCGACGAACACCGCGGTGAGGCCCGGTCCGCGCCCCCGCGACGCCCGGACCCGTCCCGCGAGCTGCTGCCCGGCCTGGTATCCCGACAGCGGGCTCCAATCGCCGCGCAGCGGGGGCGGCACCTCGGCGCCGGCCTCCCGGAGCGCGTCCTGCCACCCCTGCGTGCGCGCCTCGCTCTCCAGCCAGTCGGCTGGGCCCGCGACGTGCCACACGGTGGCGTGGCCCGACGCGAGGAGATGTTCGGTGATCATGCGGGCGCCGAGGTTCTGGTCCAGCGACACCCCCGGCAGGTCCAGCGTGTGGCCGCCTTCCACGGTGACCACCGGGCACGGGGCCTCCAAGGACGCCAGGGCCCGCACCGCGTCGCGCTGGGGGGTGACGGCGACGATCCCCTCCACGCCCCAGCCCGCGAGGTGCTGCATGGCCTCGGCGAGGGCCGTCTGCGTGGCGGTCCGCAGGGTGACGGCGGACGTCAGGTACCCGCGGTCCCGCGCCGCCTCCTGCACGCCCGCCACGGTGCTGGCGGGCCCGTGCAGGGTGGTGTTCACGGCGATGACGCCCAGCGTGTGGGTCCGGCGGGTGGCCAGGGCCCGGGCTGCCGAGTTGCGGCGGTACCCCAGCTGCTCGATGACCTGCGTCACCGCGGCCCGGGTCTTGGCGCTGACGTTCGGGTGGTCGCTGAGCACCCGCGAAACGGTCTGGTGGGACACGCCGGCGACACGTGCGACGTCCGTCATCGTGGGCGCTCGCGAGACGTCTGGGAGCTGGGTCAACTCTCTTCCTTTCCTCATCGAGCGGCCTTCCCTCAAGGTACCGAACCGGCCGGGGCCCGCACACGTGCCGGACCGATCGGGCGATGCTCGGCCGGCTGTCGATGTTGGCGTTCACATTATGCAGCGCTCACGGCATGTTGGGGGGAGGAATCTTCTCGTACCTCTTGAGATCGATGGTTGTTAGCGTTCACAATTCGATCGGAGGCCGCCCGGCAGCGCAGCCACGATGCCCGGCCCGGTACGGCCCCCGATCAGTCCAGCCCACTCATGCGCGACCGCGGGTCCTGCCGGACGCCGGCACCGGAGCAGCCGCCGCGCATGCCGGAGAGACGGTGAGAGCGTAGTGAGCAAGACCCCCCTCAAGGACCTCCGGCGCGAGGTCCTCGCGGCCAACCTGCGCATCCCGCAGGCCGGTCTGGCCACCCTCACCTGGGGGAACGTCAGCGCGGTGGACCGGGACGCCGGAGTCTTCGTCATCAAGCCGTCGGGGGTCTCCTACGCCGACCTCACCGAGGAGGACCTGGTGACGGTGGCACTGGAGGACGGGCGGGTCGTCGACGGGCACCTCAGGCCGTCCACCGACACCGAAACGCACCGGTGCCTCTACCGGGCCTTCCCCTCCATCGGCGGCGTGACCCACACGCACTCGACGCACGCCGTCGCCTTCGCCCAGGCGCGCTGTCCGATCCCCGTGCTCGGGACGACGCACGCCGACACCTTCAACGGGCCCGTCCCCGTGACGGCGGACCTCAGCGCCGAGCAGTGCGCGAAGGACTACGAGTACAACACCGGGCAGGTGATCGTCGCCCGGCTCGACGGCGATCCCCGCCGGGCGGAAGAGGTCCCCGGAGCGCTCGTCTCACGGCACGGCCCCTTCACCTGGGGCCCGACCGCGAAGGCCGCGCTGGAGAACGCCATCGTCTGCGAGGCCGTGGCGGAGATGGCGCTGCACACGCTGGCGCTGGGGTCCCGCCTCGGGGACGCCTCCGAACCGCCGAGGCATCTGCTGGAGCGGCACTTCACCCGTAAGCACGGACCGGACGCCTACTACGGCAACCCCCCTCACGGACGGGGCGCCTGAGGCGGGTGGCTGCCGCAGCCGCTGCCGTCCGACGGCAGTGTGACCGGCTGCGGCCCCCCGTTCCCCGCGAGAGGTTACGTCCGGGTCCACCGCTGGTTGCTGCCGGCCGAGCAGGAGTAGAGCTGGATCAGGGTGCCGTTGGCCGTGCCGTTGCCGGCGGCGTCGAGGCAGAGGCCGGACTGGACTCCTACGATGGATCCGTCGGAGTTGAGGCGCCATTTCTGGTTGTCGCCGCCCCAGCAGCTGTAGATCTGGACCTTGGCGCCGTTTCCGGTGCCGGCGGCGTCCAGGCACTTGTTGCCGTAGACCCTGAGCTCGCCCGCGGCGGTGTACGACCACTGCTGGTTGGTGCGGTTGTTGCAGTCCCACAGGTTCAGCTGGGTGCCGTCGGTGGTGCTGGCGCCGGGCACGTCCAGGCAGCGGCCCGACCCGACGCCCTTGATCTGTCCGGAGCCGGTCCCGGGCGAGCCGGAGTTGAGCGCGTTGAGCACGGAGGCGTAGGCCGGCTTCTTGTTGCCGTTGCCGTCGAACAGCAGCGGTGACTGCTCCGAGCGCCAGGAATCGGTGTCGCGCACACCCCAGACGGTGATGCCGAGGCAGCGCGGGACGGCCAGGCAGTCGTTGGTCACGTTGGCGTAGGTCGCCGCCGCGGCACCCTGGATGTCGAGTTCGGTGACGGCCACGTCGACGCCGAGCGCGGCGAAGTTCTGCAGGGTGGTGCGGAAGTTGCTGTTGTACGGGCTGTCGTTGTTGAAGTGTGACTGGAAGCCGACGCAGTCGATCGGCACACCGCGCTGCTTGAAGTCCCGGACCATGGCGTACATGGCCTGGGTCTTGGCCCAGGTCCAGTTCTCCACGTTGTAGTCGTTGTAGCAGAGCTTGGCGGCCGGGTCGGCGGCGCGCGCGGTGCGGAAGGCGACCTCGATCCAGTCATTGCCGGTGCGTTGCAGGTTGGAGTCGCGCCTGGCTCCCGAACTGCCGTCCGCGAAGGCCTCGTTCACGACGTCCCACTGGACCACCTTGCCCTTGTAGTGGGCCATCACGCCGTTGATGTGGTTGGTCATCGCCTGGCGCAGCGCGCCGCCGCTGAGGCTCTGCATCCAGCCGGGCTGCTGGGAGTGCCAGGCCAGGGTGTGGCCGCGTACCTGCTTGCCGTTCTGTACCGCCCAGTTGTGGACGCGGTCACCGGCGGCGAAGTTGAACTGGCCCTGCTGCGGTTCGGTGGCGTCGATCTTCATCTCGTTCTCGGGCGTCACCGAGTTGAACTCGCGGCCGGCGATCGACGTGTACGCCGCGTCGCCCAGCCTGCCCGAGGCGATGGCGGTGCCGAAGTAGCGGCCGCTCTGCGCCGCCGCGGCGCCGAGCGTGCTCTCGGCGGCGTGCGAGGCGGGTGGAGCCACCATTACGGCGGCCGAACCGAGGACGCCGACGAGCAGGGCCGTACGAAGACCGCCGATCAGTCGGCGGACGGTGCGTGGGGGAATGGCATGTGAGCCCATGAAAGAGCCTCCAGGACGGAAATGCGGGGAAGGACGGGAGCGCGGTCAGCGTGAATCCGTGTGAACGACGCCCGCGTCCCGTGACGAAGGACGCTCATCGCGAGGGCGTACAGATCCAAGGCGGCCGACACCCGGCACCCGGACGAAGACGTGACACCACGTCAGACCTCAGTCTGGAAACCCCGCCGAAACAAGTCAAGGGTTTCGAAAGCATTTCGAAAATCCAGGGCCCCTTGGGCTCTTTATAGGCCCCTCAGCATAAAGCGACCCCATCGAAAGTATTTCGACGGGGATCGCTCAAGAAAGAGGAGGGCGTGTATTTCGCTCCGGCCGCCTCTCCGTACGCGGTCAGCGCAGGACCGTGCTGAACTCCAGGGCCGGGTGGGCGTTGCGGACGAGGGACTTGGCCTGGTCCGGCCACCACACGCCGGCCGCGGGGTCGACGATGCCGTACTCCGGGTCGATGGTGCCGCCCGGGATGCCGCGGTTGCACTGGCCGTCGGACTGGCCGACGGTTTTGATCCACAGGTAGGCGTCGACGAGCGGGACGCGGGTGTTCGCGGTCGGCCGGTCGCCTATGCCGCGGCCGGGGGCGTTGCACCAGGTCTGCGGGTCGCCGCTGTACTTGCCCGGCGGCGGGGTCCAGGCGCCCCTGCCGTTGCGGCTGGTGTCGACGACGAAGTGGGTGAGCTCCTGTGCGGGCGGGCTGCCGACGTTCTGCTCGAACCACTGGTCGGTCCAGTGCCAGGTGGACGGGTCGTCCACGTTCACGGAGTTGCCCGGCTGCCCGTCGTTCGGTGCCGCGGGGGAGTAGTACTGGCTCGCGCACCAGTCGGGGTGGCCCCTGGCCCAGTCCGGGCCCTCGGTGGCGAACCACAGGCACTGGGAGACCCAGCTGCCGTAGTGGGTGGACAGATCGGTGGCCAGATAGTTCGACACGTTCAGCGAGAAGCCCTGGGTACGGGTGACGCCGGCCTGGAGCAGGCGTTGCGCGATGTCGCCGACGCTGCGCCAGTGGCTGTTGCCGGCGTCCAGGTAGACGACGCTGTTCGGCTGTCGTCCCAGTACGTCGATCGCGTGGTTCAGGTCGGCGAAGCGTCCGGTGGTGATCGCGCCGGTGGGGTCGCTGTCGGGACCGCAGTCGGAGGGAAGGTTGGCCAGCCCGTCCGGTTCGAGGACGACGACGGCCTTGCTGCGGCCGATCCCCCGGGCGAAGGCGCTGATCCAGGCCTGGTACTCGGCGTCGGACTGCGCACCGCCGGAGGAGTACTGGGAGCAGTCCCGCAGCGGGATGTTGTAGGCCACCAGGACGGGCACCGTCCGGGTTCGCTCGGCGCGGCGTACGAGGTCGCGTACGCGGGATTCGACCTGCGCCGGGGTGCCGTCGGTGAACCAGGCGGCCTCCGGCCAACTGGCCAGCTTGGCCATGGACGTGGCGCCCGCGAAGTCTCCGTGGAGGAGGTCGGTGACGGCCTGGCGGGCCGCGTCGCCGTCGGGATCGACGAAGAAGCGGGTGTTCGTGGGGAGCGTGTGGGAGTCCGGCGCCGGGCCCGTCGCCGCGGCGGCGGGGGAGGGGGCGGCGGCGCCGAGGAGCAGCGTCAGTGCGCTCGCTGCCAGGGCCCATCGGTGCAGGGGGATGCGCACGGGGTTCCTTCGGTAGGGGGTTCGGGGGCGCGGGTCCCGGCGTCGGGCCGCGTGGGGGTCGGCGGCCCGGCGCCGCGGCCCGACCGGCCGGGCTGTCTTCGGCGGGGGCAGGGCTCAGTAGCCGTAGACCATCTTGTAGGCGACCTCCGGCAGGAACTGGCCCGCCGAAGAGCCAGCACCCACACCGCAGTTGCCGTCCGACTCGCCGGGGATCTTGATCCACAGCAGCATCTCGGCGCCGCCGCCGCGCTGGCTGGGCGTACCGATCCGGCGGCCGGCGGGGTTGCACCACTGGCCGTTGGAGCCGTTGCCGTTGCGGCTGGTGTCGACGACGAACGGCTTGGTGTAACCGTAGGAGGAGGCCAGCGCCGAGTTGACCGCGTTGCCGTAGGAGGTGTTCTGGTCGGTGGTGAAGTAGTTGGAGACGTTCAGCGAGAAGCCGTGCGCCCCGCCGACACCGGCGGCGGCGAGCTGGTGTGCCATGGTCGAGGCGCCGACCCAGCCGGGGTTCCCGGCGTCGAGGTAGACCCAGGTGTTGGGTGCCTTCGCCTTGAACTGGGCGATGGCGTTCTTCAGCATGGCGTTGCGCTCGGCGATCTGGCCGGACGTCATACAGCTTTCGTGGCCGAGCGCGTCGGGTTCGAGGACGACGACGGCCGGACGGCTGCCGATGCCACTGGCGAAGGCGGCGATCCAGGCGTCGTACGCGGCGCGGCTCCCGGCGCCGCCGCCGGAGTGGCCGGCGCAGATGTCACGGTTGGGGATGTTGTAGGCGACCAGGATCGGGAGCTTGTCGACGGAGTCCGCGCGGCCGACGTAGGCGCCGGCGGCCGCTCCGATGTCGCCGCTCCAGTTGCCGAACCAGCGGGCTGCCGGGGTGTTGGCGATGGACGTCCGGATCGCGGCCGCCCGCCCGTCCCCCGGGTTGGCGTTGGCCCACCGCAGGGCGGAGTTGTCGGGATCGGCGTAGAAACCGCTGGTCATCGTGGTCGGGTCGGCGGCGTACGCCGGGCTGGCGTTGATCACGCCGAGGCCGCCGACGAGGACGGCGGCCAGCAGGGCGGATGCGGCTCGGACGGACTTGCGCATGGTTCTTCCTCCGATGGATGGGGAAGTGGAAGCGCTTCCAGTTTTGACGGTGCGTCGGACCGCGCTGATGGGATGATTGGGTCCGCCGCCAGGGTGTGTCAAGAGGTTGAACGCGGCAGCACCCACAACGGCCGGTATGACGCGATAGGTTGGAAGCGCTACCGGATCCAGGCCAAGGGAAGCCTCCGCGCACGGGCCCGAAGTCGGGACGGCGCATGAAATCATGGCCGCCCGTTCGCCGTTCGCCGTTCGCCGTCCGTCGCCCCGCGTGAGCCCGAGGAGCAGCCTGTCCATGGAGCCGTCACCCAAGCGCATGCCCACGCTCGACGAGGTGGCCGCACGAGCCGGTGTGTCGCGCACGGCGGCCTCCCGAGTGATCAACAACGCCCCGCACGTCAGCCGCGCCAAGCGCGAGGCGGTCCAACGAGCCGTGCGCGAGCTGGATTTCGTGCCCAACCCGTCCGCCCAGGCCCTGGCGACCCGCCGGGTCGGAGCGGTGGTGCTGGCGCTCTCCAGCGACGAGCCGGGGCTCTTCGCGGACCCGTTCTTCGCGGAGATCATCGTCGGCGTCAGTGCGGCGCTGGAGCAGACCGATCTGGAACTGATCCTTCTGCTGGCCAACACCCCGCGCGGCCGCGAGCGGTTCGAGCGGTTGCTGCGCTCCCGGCGGGCCGACGGGGTCATGCTGATGGCACTGCGCGGCGACGATCCGCTGGCCCGCCTGGGCGAGCAAGTCGACCTCCCCGTCGTCTTCGGCGGACTCCCGCTCGTCGGCGAGCCCACGTGGTACGTCGACGCCGACAACCGGGGCGGTGCCCGCCTCGCCGCCGAGCACTTCGCGCGCACGGACCGCCGACGGCCCGTCATGATCACCGGACAGGTGGACGCCAGGGCCTCCGTCGCGCGGGAGCAGGGCTTCAACGAGGGGCTGCTGTTGTCCGGCCTGACGCTGCTCGGGGTCGAGCCCGGGCAGTTCACCGAGGACGGCGGCGCCGAGGCGATGGAGCGGCTGCTGCGGGCACACCCCGGCCTCGACGCGGTGTTCGCGGCCTCCGACGCCATGGCCATCGGCGCTCTGCGCACCTTGCGGGAACGCGGGCTGCGCGTGCCCGAGGACGTCGCGGTGATCGGCTTCAACGACCTGGCGAGCGCCCGGCACACCAGCCCACCGCTGACCACGGTCCATCAGCCGGTGCGGGCGCTGGGGCAGGAGATGGCCAGGATGCTGGTCAGCGCCATAGAAGGACACCGCCCCACCCCGTTGATCCTCCCGACCCGCCTGACCGTGCGCGAGTCCGCCCCCGATGTGCCCGCGCCGGCCTGACCGGTGGGCGCGGTGAGGTGGCCGCCGTGCCGTGCCTCGACGACGACGGTGAACGTCATCCACGCTGTTGTCCAGCCGCCTCCTCCTTGCTCGGGTACCTGATGTCGAACCACGTGAAGCGGGCGTGCCGGGTGGAGGGGCGGCCGTTGGAGGAGGCGTAGAGACCGAGCTGCACGCTGGTGAACAGCGGGGTCAGGAAGGTGGCTTCGACGGTGGTTAGGTCCTGCCAGACGCCGTCGGGGCCCGCGTGGGCGAAGGTGTGGCTGAAACCGCGGATGCGGACCCCCAGACGGACGGGGCCCGGGGGGACGGGGACGCCGGCCAGGACCTCGGATCCGTGGCGCAGGCTGAGTCCTTCCGTGGTGCGGAGGAAGAGGAGATGGGCGTCGTCGTCGAGGAGCACGGCGAGGCCCGCCTCTTCCTCCGGTGCGGCGGGAGTGAAGTGCAATTCGGTGGACACGTCGCAGTCGGGCTGTTCCTGGGGGCGGACCAGGAGGGACGGGGCCGTGCGTGCACCGAGGCGTTCGGGACGGAGCCGCAGGCGCAGCCCGTCGCCGGTGGTCCAGAACCGCGTGCGGGGGGTGCGTAGTGTGTTCCAGTCGGGGCAGAGGGTGGCGAAGTCGTCGTGGACGGGCCGGCGTTGAGCGGTGTGAGCGACGGGGGAGAAGACCGGCCAGCCGTCGTCCCAGGTGATCCGGCCGAGGAAGGTCTCGCGGCCGAGGGCGGAACCGGGGCGCACGCCCAGGAGGACGGCCCGCCAGTCGCCGTGCGGGGTCTGCACGAGGTCGGCGTGCCCGGTGCAGGTGACCGGGCCCTGGGCGGGTGGGAGCACCGGGTTGCCGGGGGCGCCCACGTACGGGCCGCTCACGCGGTCGGCGCGGGCAGCCACCACGGTGTGGTCCACATCGGTGCCGCCCTCCGCGGTGAGCAGGAGGTAGGTGCCGTCGACCTTGTACAGGTGCGGGGCCTCCGACCATCGGGCGCCCGGGTGGCTTCCCGACCACAGGACGTGCTCGGGCCCGGTGAGCCGTCGCTCTCGGGGTAGGTACTCGCGCATCCAGATCTCGGTGCGCCCGGCGGCCTCGTCCAGCACGCGGGCGGCGGTGAACCAGGCCCGGCCGTCGCCGGCGCCCGCCCGATCGCCCGTCCCGTCGTCGAAGAACAGCGACGGGTCGAAGCCCTCGCCCTCCAGCCAGTGCGGCTGCGACCACGGACCCGCCGGGTCGGTCGCCGTGACGACGAAGTGGCCGGGGCCGTCCATCAGCGTGCAGACGAGGTGGAAAACCCCGTCATGGTGCCGGATCGTCGGTGCGAACAGACCTCGCGAGGGCGCGCACCCGTCGAGGTCGAGCTGGGAGGGCCGGTCGAGCGCGGAGCCGATGCGCCGCCAGTTCACGAGATCGCGGCTGTGGAACACGGGAAGGCCCGGGAACCATTCAAAACTTGACGTCACCAGGTAGTAGTCCGCTCCCACCCGGCAGACGGACGGATCGGGCCGGAACCCGGGCAGCACGGGATCACCGCAGAAGCCGTTCACGGCACCGGGACGATCTCGACCGGCACGGACAGCACCCGGTCGGCGCCCGGATGACGTACGGGACCCTCCAGGGTGAAGGAGCCCTGGAGCGGAAGGTCTCCGCTGGACCGCCCGACGGCCACGCCGATCTCCCCGGGCTCCACTCTTCTGCGCAGGTCCAGCCCCGTGAAGGAGGTCCGGTCGGCGTGGACGCGGAAGGTGATGCGGGCGGCCGCGCCCGGCCGCAGCTCGACCCTGGCGAATCCGGCGAGCCACCGCAGCGGCCGTACCACGGACGCCACCGGGTCCGAGAGGTACAGCTGGACGACCTCGGTCCCGGCCACCTCGCCCACGTTGCGTACGGTGACCGAGACCGCGACGGCCCCGTCCGTCGCGGCGACGGGGTCCACCGAGAGCTCCGAGTACGTGAAGCTGGTCCAGCTCAGCCCGTGTCCGAAGGGGAACAGCGGCGTCGGGTCCGCCGAGCTCCAGTCGGTGCGCCCGCCGAGCCGGGCGTGAAGGTAGGTGCCGGGCTGGCCGCCGGCCTGACGGGGGATGGAGACGGGCAGCCGCCCGGAGGGTTCCGCGGCGCCGCTGATGATCCGGGCCAGCGCCGTCCCGCCCTCCTCGCCGGGGAAGAAGGCCTGCACCACGGCGGAGGCGCGCTCCGCCAGCGTGCCGAGCGCGTAGGGCCGTCCGGAGACGAGGACCAGGACGGTCGGCACCCCGGAGTCCAGCACGGCGGAGGCCAGTGCGGCCTGGTCGCCGGGCAGGTCGAGGGTCTCGGCGTCGCAGCCCTCGCCGGAGGTGCCCCGGCCGAACATGCCCGCCCGGTCCCCGAGCACCAACACGTGCACGTCCGGATCGTCGTCGGTGGCGGTGGCGGTGGCGGTGGCGGTGGCGGTGGCGGTGGCGGTGGCGGTGGCGGTGTCGGTGACGGTGAATCCGGCGGCGGTGAGCGCCTCGCCGAGCGTCGGTATCCCCAGCCCGAGGTCCCCGGGCAGCGCGACGTGGTTGGGGAAGGAGTAGCAGCCGAGGAAGGACCGGGGGTCGTCGGCGTAGGGTCCGCTGACCGCCACCCGGCACGGGCGCAGCGGCAGGATGCCGTCGTTGGCGAGCAGTACGGTGGACCGTTCGGCCAGGAGTCCGGCCAGGGCCCGGTTCTCCGGCGGATCGAGGTCGACCGGCTCGGGCGTGACGGGTTCCCAGCCGGGGTCGAGCAGCCCGAGTCCGGCCTTCTGGAGCAGGACCCGTTCCGCGGCCCGGTCGATGAGCTCCTCGGACACGCCTCCCGACCGTACGAGGTCGAGCAGAGGCTCCCCGTAGCAGCGGGCCGTGGGCAGTTCGACGTCGATGCCGGCGGTCAGCGCGAGCGCGCCGGCCGCGCCGCGCGAGCCGGCGACACCGTGCCGGGTCTCCAGGAAGGAGACGGCGTAGTAGTCGGCGACGACCACACCGCCGAAACCGAGCTCGTCCCTGAGCAATCCGGTCAGCAGCCGTTCGTCGGCGGCCACCGGCACCCCGTCGACGTCGGTGTAACTGTTCATCACCGAGCGGGCGCCGCCCTCGCGCAGGGCCCGTACGAAGGGCTCGACGAGCACATCGGCGAACTCGCGCGGTCCCGAGGCGACGGGGGCCATGTTCCGGCCGCCGCGCGAGGCCGAGTACCCGGCGAAGTGCTTGAGCGTCGCCACGATTCCGGCGCCCTCCAGGCCCTGTACGTAGGCGCTGCCGATGGCTCCGACGAGATAGGGGTCCTCGCCGATGCATTCCTCGGTCCTGCCCCACCGGTAGTCGCGGACCACGTCGAGCACCGGAGCGAGCCCCTGGTGGACGCCGACCCGCCGCATCGCCGCGCCGATGGCGCCGGCCATCTCGCGCACGAGGCCGGGATCGAAGGAGGCGCCCCAGGCCAGCGGCCCGGGGAAGACCGTCGCCCCGAAGGTCATGAAGCCGGTCAGGCACTCCTCGTGGGCGAGCGCCGGGATCCCGAACCGGCCGGCTCCGGTCACCTGCCGCTGGAGCGAGGCGAGGCGCCGCATCCCGGCTTCGGCGGTGATCGGCGCGGTGCCGTACACCCGGGTGAGCTGGCCGAGCCCGTTAGCGACGATGTCGTCCAGGCCCGGCGCGGACTCGCCGGAGTCGTCCTCCATGGGCGCCACCGGGGCGCCCGTTTCCGAGGGGAGCGCCCAGAAGCCGGCGAGCTGGCCCGCCTTCTCCTCCAGCGTCATCCGTTCCAGCAGATCGGCGACTCGTACGGACACGGGCAGGAGGGGGTCGCGCCAGGGCTCGGTCAAGGAGTTCTCCTAGAGACGGGGCGGGGCGGGGGGCGGGGCGGTGGAGAGCCGGACCTTGAGCTCGGTCGAGAGCTCCATCCGGGGGCTGACCAGGGGCGGGCCGTCCAGGAGCTGGAACAGCGTGCGGGCGGCGAGCCGGCCCATCTCCTCCAGGGGCTGGCGCACGGTCGTCAGCGGCGGTGACAGCCATTCGCACATCGGCAGGTCGTCGAAGCCGACCACGCTGAGGTCCTGCGGGATGCTCAGCCCGGCCTGCCGTGCGGCTTCGTAGACGCCCATCGCCTGCTGGTCGCTGCCCGCGAAAATGGCGGTCGGCGGCTCGGGGAGGGCGAGCAGTTCCCGGGCGCACCGGAAGCCGCCCTCGTGCTGGAAGTCGCCGAACCGGATCAGGTCGCGGTCGACCTCGATCCCGGCCCGCTCCAGCGCGGCACGGTACCCGTCGATGCGGGCCTGGCTGCACAGCATCTCCTTGCGCCCGCCGATGGTGGCGATCCGGCGGTGCCCCAGCCCCAGCAGGTGCTCGGTGGCGGCGAGGCCGCCCGCCCAGTTGGTCGCGCCGATGCTCGGCACCCCGTTGCCCGGCAGGTCGATCGGGTCGATGACGACCAGCGCCACCCCGGCCTGTTCGACCTGGGCGCGCTGGGCCTGGGTGACCGAGGCGGTGACGAGGATGACGCCGTCGCTGTGGTGCAGGACGGGCAGTGCGGCCCAGCTCGACGGCGTGGCCTCGCCCGGCGGGACGAGCGATACGACGGTGCCGACGCTGCGCTGGGCGCACTCGGCCTCGACGCCGCGCAGGATCTCCACCGCCCACGCACTGTCCAGACCGCCGATGATCAGGTCGACCAGGCCCGACCTGCGCGCCCTGCCCTGCCGGCCGGGGTGGAGGTAGTTGCGGGAGCGCAGCAGGCCCTCGATGCGTTCGCGCGTCGCGGGTGCGACATCGGAGCGGCCGTTGATCACCTTGGACACGGTGGCCTGGGACACCCCCGCCTCCGCGGCGATGAGGGCCAGGGTCGGACGCTGCTCGCTCAACTTCTCTCCTCTGCGCCTACACCGTGGGCCGGGCGACACATATCGCAAACTTTCGAAGAGTTTCCGGTCGGCGCAACCTGGTTGTCAAGCCTCAAGAGGGCTGCTGTGCAAGGAAATTCGGTAAGAAGGCTTGACCGGCGGGCCGGGCGTTCCTAGTTTGTGGCAGCACTCGATCCGAGAAGGTTACGAAATGTTTTCGAGGTCGAACCGGCATCCCCCACCCCGGAGGTTCCATGCCCAGCACACCCCCGAGCCGACGTAGCTTCCTGGCGCTCTCGGGCCTGACCGTCCTGTCCGTCTCGCTGACCGCGGCCTGCGGCGGCGGCGACTCCGGCGCGGGCCCGGCCGCCGACGGCAAGGTGAGCTTCGCCTGGTGGAACATTGCCACCACGGAACCGGGCAAGTCCCTCTTCCCGCAGATCTCCTCGGCGTTCACGGACGCCCACCCGAACGTCGCCATCAAGACGACGTCGTTGGAGAACGAGGCGTTCAAGTCCAAGCTCACCGCGACCACTTCCTCGGGCCGGCTTCCCGACGTCTTCCAGACCTGGGGCGGCGGCGTGCTGCGGCAGCAGGTCGACGCGGGGCTGGTGGAGGACCTCACCGACCTGCTCGGCTGGTCGTCCGAGCTCACCCCCGTCTCGCTGGAGGCCTATCAGTTCGAGGGCCGGACGTACGCGGTGCCCTACGACGTCGGCATGGTCGGCTTCTGGTACAACAAGAAACTCTTCGCCCAGGCCGGGATCACCGCTCCGCCGGCCACCTGGACCGCGTTCCTCGACGCCGTCAGGAAGCTCAAGGCGGCCGGCCTCACCCCGATCGCCCTCGCGGGCAAGGAGAAATGGCCGGGCCACTACTACTGGGCCTACCTCGCCATGCGCGTCGCAGGACTTCCCGCGCTGCAAGAGGCGGCGAAAACCAAGGACTTCACCGGCGCCGGCTTCGTCCGGGCCGGCGTCCACCTCAGGGAGCTGGTCGACCTCCAGCCGTTCCAGACGGGGTTCCTCGGCGCCGGCTACTCCACCCCCGGCGGCCAGGCCGCGACCATGGGCAACGGCAAAGCCGCCATGGAGCTGATGGGGCAGTGGGCGCCGTCGGTGCAGAAGGACGCGGGCGCGGACCTCGGAGCGGACCTGGGCTTCTTCCCCTTCCCGACGGTCGAGGGCGGCGTCGGCCAGGTCACCGAGGTGTTCGGCGGGGGAAACGGTTTCGCGCTGCGCAAGGGCGCGCCGAAGGAGGCGCTGGAGTTCCTGAAGTTCTTCGTGCTGGAGAACGAGTCCAAGCTGCTGGCCTCCAACGGCTACCTGCCGGTGGTCAAGGGTGCCGAGAGCCAGCTCACGGAGCCCAACAGGAAGGCGGTCGCCGAAAGTCTGGTCAAGGCGACGGGCTTCCAGCTCTTCCTCGACCAGGCCTACCCGCCCGCGGTGGGCCAGGAGGTCAACGACAGCGTCGCGGACCTCATCGCGGGCAAGAAGACGCCCGAGCAGGTCACCGCGTCGATCACCGAGGCTGCGAAGGGTGCCTAGCCCCGTGGCCACCCCGACCAAGGACCCGGCCGAGGACCCGGCCGAGGAGCGCACGCGGGACGCCCAGCCGGTGCACCCGCCCGCCCCGAGGCGTTCGCTCCTGCGCCGGTGGGGGGACTGGGCGTCGGTCGCGTGGTTCCTCCTCCCGGCCCTGGCCCTCTTCCTCGTCTTCGTCCTCGCCCCGATCGCGGTCGCCGTCTACACCGGTTTCTTCAAGTGGGGCGGCGTCGGCCCCATGGACGACTTCGTCGGCTTCGGCAACTACACCAAGCTCTTCGACGACGAGGTCTTCCTCGGTGATCTGGGCCGCGGGCTGTACCTGATCGCCCTGTCGCTCACGGTGCAGTTGCCCTTCGCGCTGTTCACCGCGGTCCTGCTCAACCAGCGGCTGCGCGGCCGGGCCGTCTACCGGATGCTGTTCTTCGCGCCGTACATCCTGTCCGAGGTGGTCACGGCGGTCCTCTTCACGATGATCTTCCTGCCCGACGCCGGCATGGCCGACCACCTCGCCGGCGCGCTCGGCCTGGAGGGGCTGCAGGGCAGGTGGCTCGCCGACCCGTCGACGGTCATGCCGACCCTGTTCGTGGTCATGACGTGGAAGTACTTCGGGTTCCACATGATGCTCTTCCTCGCCGGTCTGCAGGGCATCCCGGGCGAGATCCTCGAAGCCGCCTCCATCGACGGCGCCGGCGCCTGGCAGCGCTTCCGGAACGTGACGCTGCCGCTGCTCGGCCCGACGATCAGGATCAGCGCCTTCCTCTCGGTCATCGGGGCCATCCAACTCTTCGACCTCGTCTGGGTCATGACCGCGGGCGGACCCAACCACTCCTCCGAGACGATGGCCGTCTCGATCTTCCAGTACGGGTTCAAGCGCTACCAGGTCGGCTACGCCAGCGCGATCAGCGTCGTGCTGTTCCTGATCAGCCTGGTCTTCTCCCTCTTCTACCAGCGCTACGTGCTCCGCCGCGACCTGAGCGGGGCCATCACCTCGGGAGGCGGCCGATGAACGCCCGCAGGACCGCACGCGGCCTGTCCCTGCACGCCGTCATCTGGTTGATCGGCGCGTTCGTCGCCGTGCCACTGGTCTACGCCGTGCTGTCCGGGTTCAAGAGCACCGGCGAGCTGACCACCAACCCGTTCGGGCTGCCGGAGCACTGGAAGACCGGCAACTACACCGCCATCCTCGGCGACGGAATGTTCTGGCGGCAGATCGCCAACAGCGCGGGCATCGCGATCGGTACGACCTGCTGCACGGTGGCGGTGTCCGCGATGGCGGCGTTCGTACTGGCCCGCTACGCCTTCCGCGGCCGGGAGTTGTTCTACACGCTGTTCACGATCGGGCTCATGTTCCCGTTCGCCGTGGCCGTCCTGCCGCTGTTCCTGCTGCTGCGCGACGTCGAACTGCTGGACAACCCGCTCGGGGTGATCCTCCCGCAGGCGGCCTTCGGGCTCCCCATGACGATCATCATCCTGCGCGGCTTCTTCCGGACCATCCCGGCCGAGGTCGAGGAGGCGGCCATCATGGACGGCTGCGGCAAGCTCCGCTTCTTCTGGAAGATCCTGCTGCCGATGGCCCGTCCGGCGCTCGGCACGGTGTCGGTGCTGGCGATCGTCGCGAGCTGGAACAACTTCCTCCTGCCGCTGCTGGTGTTCAACGGCCCGACCTGGCAGACGGTCCCCGTCGGAGTCCAGCAGTTCCAGGGCCAGTACTCGACCGACTACGCGCTCGTCCTCGCCTACATCGTGCTCGCCATGGTCCCCGCCCTCGCCTTCTACGCCGTCGCCGAGCGGCAGTTGATCGGCGGCCTCACCGCAGGCGCCACCAAGGGCTGACGCGTCGGGTGTGACCTGCCCCCTCCCGAGGAGACTCCGTGAAACATGTGACCGCACACCCGCGCGCGAGTTTGTTAGCGCTAACATCCCGGCGGGCGCCTTCCCGCCCCTCCCGTCCCTGACCTGCGAAGGAGCTCTTCCCATGTGGTTTCGCCATCCGTCCCCGGTCGATCTGAGGCGACGCCTGCTCGCCGTCCTCACGCCCCTGCTGCTCCTGGCCGCCTTCCTCGGTGTCCAGCCCGCCGGCGCCGCGACGACCATCGACCCCAACGCCTCGTACGTGCTGGTCAACCGCAACAGCGGCAAGGCCCTGGACGTCTACAACCTGGCGACCGGCGACGGCGCCCGCATCACCCAGTGGACCAGGAACGACCAGAACCAGCAGCAGTGGCAGTTCGTCGACTCCGGCGGCGGTTACTACCGCATCAAGTCCCGCCACTCCGGCAAGGTGCTCGACGTCCAGAACGGGTCCACCGCGAACGGCGCCCCGATCGTCCAGTGGACGGACCTGAACGCCGCCAACCAGCAGTGGCGGCTGGCCGAGAGCCCCGACGGCCATGTCAGGCTCATCGCGCGCCACAGCAACAAGGCCCTGGAAGTACAAGGCGGCTCCACCGCCGACAACGCGAACGTCGTCCAGTACGACGACTGGGGCGGCACCAACCAGCAGTGGCAGCTCGTCCGGGTCGGCGGCGGCAGCCCCGGCACCTGCGCCCTCCCCTCCACGTACCGCTGGACGTCGACGGGCCCGCTGGCGCAGCCGAAGGCGGGGTGGGCCTCGCTGAAGGACTTCACCGTCGCCCCCTACAACGGCCGACACCTCGTCTACGCGACCACGCACGACACGGGCAAGAACTGGGGCTCGATGAACTTCGGCCTGTTCACCAACTGGTCGGAGATGGCCTCGGCCAGCCAGAACACGATGTCGACGTCCACCGTCGCGCCCACGCTCTTCTACTTCGCGCCGAAGAACATCTGGGTACTGGCCTACCAGTGGGGCTCGTGGCCCTTCATCTACCGCACGTCCAGCGACCCCGCCAACCCCAACGGCTGGTCCGCGCCGCAGCCGCTGTTCACCGGCAGCCTTCCCGACTCGCCCACGGGCCCGATCGACCAGACCCTGATCGCGGACGGCCAGAACATGTACCTGTTCTTCGCCGGTGACAACGGCAAGATCTACCGGGCGAGCATGCCGATCGGGAACTTCCCGGGCAACTTCGGCTCCTCGTACACGACGGTCATGAGCGACTCGGAGAACAACCTGTTCGAGGCGCCGCAGGTCTACAAGGTCCAGGGCCAGAACCAGTACCTCATGATCGTGGAGGCGAAGGGGGCCGGCGGCCGCTACTTCCGCTCGTTCACGGCCTCCAGCCTGAGCGGTACGTGGACCCCCCAGGCCGCCACCGAGAGCAACCCCTTCGCCGGAAAGGCCAACAGCGGCGCCACCTGGACCAACGACATCAGCCACGGCGAACTGATCCGCACCAGCGCCGACCAGACCTTCACCGTCGACCCGTGCAACCTGCAGTTCCTCTACCAGGGACGCAACCCCAACGTCGGCGGCGACTACGGCCTGTGGCCCTACCGGCCGGGTCTGCTGACACTCCAGCGCTGACGGCGTGACACCGGTCCGGCTCCGCAGCGGAGCCGGACCGGTGTCACAGCTGGGGGACGTACGGGGCGAGACCGACGATCAGGACGGACCGTTCGCCCGGGCCCGCCCCCGAGGCCGCGCGGACCGGGCCGACGTAATGGCTGACCCTGTGGTCGTGGACGGCGTACCCGTCCAGCGGCTCGGCGAGCGTGAAAGCGGCGTGGACGTCCGCCCACGGGTCCTCGGGCTGGAGACCCGCGCTGCCCGGTGTCGCGATGACGTTCTGCCCGCCGGTGACGTTGGTACGGCTGATCAGATGGGCGAAGGTGAACGTACTGGCCGAACCGCCGTCCTGGTGCAGGCAGTCCGGGGACGAGACGGCGACCTGGCCCGGGTGGTCGACGCCGAGCCTGATCAGGTGGACGCCGGCCCACAGTGGCCGGCGCCCCAGGTCCCTCAGCGACAGGACCTGCTCGATGTCCCAGCGCAGGAGCCGCACCAGCAGGGCGTTGCCGCGCAGCGCCCCGGGGAGGTCGGGGAGCACGCGCCGCGTGCGCGGACGCCCGGGGTCGCCCTCGCCCTGGGAGAAGTCGGTGACCGTGCCGTGGACGGGGTCCGGGGTACCGGGGATCCAGGACAGTTCGTCCTTCCAGGGCAGGTACACGGCATGGGAGTACCGCCGGAACCGGTTCGTCCCCGGTGCGTACGGGTCGGGCGGCAGCGCCGCGCAGACCTCCCGGATCCCGGCCAGGTCCCGGGCGGCGGAGCCGGTCAGGGTGATGCCCAGCTGCTCCGCGCCGTAGCGGGCGAACCCGTGCTCGCGCAGCGCATCCCCGCCCTCACCCGGACCCGCTGCGTCCCCGTGCGGGGGCTCCGCCTTCTCCACGTGTTCCTCCCACGGGCCACCGCCCGCGCGGCGTGCGGAGGGGTCAGGGCCGGTAGTACTTTACGCACTTGAGCGGTTTGGCGTTCGCGTCGTCCAAGCAGACGACGACACTCGCGGCCCCACCGGGGGCGTCCGCGGGGATCGAGACGCTGAAGGGATACGTCACGTCGCACTTGGTACTGGTGCTCCTGGCATCGAACTGGTTGCCGGAGGCATCGTACGCGGCGAACCACGCCCTGCGGCAGCCGACGGCCCGCAGTGTCCCGTTGAATCCGACCGACCGGTTGTACCAGGTCAGGGTGCCGTGGATATAGCTCGCCCCGTAGGGGACGTCGACGGTGGTGGTCGGGTAGGCGGTGGTCTGCGCACTGGCGGCGGGAGCGCCCAGCAGCATGCCCGCGGCCAGGGCGACGGAACCGAGGGCGGCGGCGAAACGAGTCTTCATGCGATCTCCAGGAGACGATGAGCCGGTTGCGGCTTCACATCCTGGGCGGCCGGGCCGCCCGCGGCCCAGCCCTTAAGCCACGGCTTAAAGGGGGGCCGGGACAGTGGGCGCCGCGCCGCCCCCGTCTCCCTCCCCGTCTCCCTCCGCGCTTCCCGTTTCCGGCAGGGCTCCGGTCCGCAGCAGGGCCAGACCGAGCGGAGTGACGCGGTGCAGCACGGACCCGCCCCGGCGGCTGGTGGTGATGAGGCCCGCGTTCCGCAGCACGGTCGCGTGCTGACTGGCCGCCGCCGCCGTGACGCCGAGGCGGCGGGCCAGTTCGCTCGTCGTGCACCCCTGCGCCGTCACGTGCAGCGCGGCCGCTCGGGTGCGGCCGAGCAGGGGCCCCAGGTCCCGCACGGCGGCGCCCTCCGCCTCCGCCGGCCCCGCACCGGCCAGCGGCCCGCGTAGAGCCGGTACGGTCAGCCGGGGCGGCTGGGCGGTGTCCAGCGGATCCCACAGGAAGCTCACCGGGCGCTTCGAGAAGACCGTGGGCGTGATGATCAGGCCCCTCCCCTGGAGACGCACCTCGACCCGGCGCGGGTAGGGGGCTTCGAGCACCGGCGGCCGCCAGCGCACCAGGGGCGCGCCGATCGAACGCAGCAGCAGATCGATGCCTCCCTCCACCATCAGGTCCGCGCACCGGGTGGACAGCGCGACCAGGTCGGACCGTCCCCGCTGCCAGTACGGCTCCACGGTCACCCGGTGGCAGGCGCGTACGGCCCCGGCCAGCTCCCGGCGCGCCTCACGGTCGCCCTCGGCCACCCGCCCGGCCCATGACCGGTGTCCGGGGTGGAAGTCGAGACCCTCGAACTCGCGTCGCAGCCGGGACACGGGGGCGCGCAGCAAGTTGTCCACGGCGTGGTCCAGCGAGGGCACGTCGCCCATCAGGGCCAGCAGGTCGAGTCCGGGACCGCGCACCGGGACCAGGGACGTCAGGGGGCGCGTATCGGCTCCCATCCGGCCCGCGACCGCCGACCGCCACGCGCGGAAGTGGGGCAGTTCCCGCTGGTCCCTCAGCAGCTCCAGGCTGTAGTAGACCTCCGCCGCGACGCCGATCGTCGCGGCCACCCGTGTCCGGGCGAGGTCCTCCCTCGTGAAGTGGATGCGTAACACCGGTCGGCCCCCTGCCACCGAAGTCGAGCGCGCGAGCACTCCCAGCATGCCCCAACCCACCGCGCGCCACGCCGAGTTCCGCGTCGTCAGGCGGGGGCGGAACGCCCGGGGGCGGGCGTGGCCGTGGCCTCGGCGATGAGCAGGGCGACGTCGTCGTGGTCGTCGGGGTGACGCAGCGAGTCGAGGAGCCAGTGGCAGGTCTCCTCCAGCGGCCGCCGCGGCGCCTCCAGGGTGCGCAGCAGGGTGTTCAGGCGGTCGTCGATGGGATGGCGGCGGGTTTCGACGAGACCGTCGGTGTACAGGACGAGCCGGTCGCCCGTGCCCAGGTCGAAGGAGGTGGTGTGGAAGGGGACGCCGCCGACGCCGAGCGGCGCGCCGGTGGGCAGGTCCAGCAGCCGCGGGGGTCCGTCGGCGGGGGCGAGGACGGGCGGCAGGTGCCCGGCGTTGGCGATGCGGCAGGTGTGGTCGTGGGGGTCGTAGACGGCGTAGATGCACGTGGCGATGTAGTGCTCCAGCCCTTGGGTGATCTTGTCGAGGTGGTGGAGGACCTCCTCGGGGGTCAGGTCGAGGTCGGCGAAGGCGCAGGTCGCGGTGCGCAGGCGGCCCATGGTGGCGGCGGCGTCGATGCCGTTGCCCATGACGTCGCCGACCACCAGGGCGGTCCTGTCGCGTGCCAGGGGGATGACGTCGTACCAGTCGCCTCCCACCTCGTGGGTGGCCTGGGCCGGCTGGTAGAGGGAGGCGATCGTCAGCCCGGCGAGGGGAGGCGGGGGACTGGGCAGGAGGCTGCGCTGGAGGGTCTCGGCGGTGTTGCGGACGCTCTGGTGCCAGCGGGCGTTGTCGATGGCGATGGCGGCCCGGGCGGCCAGCTCGCCGGCGAGCAGGACGTCGTCCTCGTCGAAGGGCTGGGGGCTGCGCGCGCGCAGCAGGTCGAGGACGCCGAGGACCTCGTTGCGGGCGATCAGCGGCACCGCGAGGTAGGAGTGCACGCCGGCCTCGGCGAAGGCGGCCGCGGTGGCGGCGTCGCGGGCGATGTGCTGGAGATCGCTGCCGCTGGTGTGGGTGACGAGGATGGGTGCCCCGGTGTGCACGCAGCGGGTGATGAGCCGGTCGGCTCCGTAGGTCGCGAGGTCGCCGGCGGCCAGTGCGGCGGTGGCCGCGGGGGTGGGGTAGGCGGCCGCCACGGCGAGCGCCCGGAACATCTCCGGGCCCGGCTCCCGGGGCGGTGCGGCCCGGCGGAAGGCCAGGACGTCGTCGAGGACGTCGACGGTGGCGATGTCCGCGAGGTCGGGAACGGCGACGTCGACCAGCTCCCGCGCGGTGTGCTCCACCTCCAGGGTCGTGCCGACGCGGGCGGAGGCGTGGGCGATCACGGCCAGGCGGCGCCGGGCCCGGTCCGCCGCGGTGGTGGCCTGGTGGCGTTCGCTGACGTCGACCACCGAGTTCGCCACGCCGATGACGCGGCCGCCGGCGCCCTCGATGCGGAAGTACGACACCGACCAGGCGTGGTCGTGCTCCAGGTCGGCCGGGGTGCGTCCGACGGTGTACTGGTCGACCACCGGAGTGCCGGTGAGCAGTACTTGGCGCAGCGCCGACTCGATGGTGTCCACGTCGAGGAAGGTGAGGAGGTCGCGGGGGTGCTTGCCGATGTGGTCGGCGGCCGGGACGCCGTTGATGCGTTCCAGGGCCGGGTTGACCAGCAGGTAGCGCAGGTCGGTGTCGAGGAGGGCGATGCCGATGGGAGCCTGCGCCACCAGGCGCTGGGACAGTGCCAGGTCGGTCTCGACCTGCTGCAGGGTGCTCTGGTCGGCTGCGATGCCCAGGGCGTAGACGTCGCCGAGGTCGTCCAGCAGCCGCATGTTGCGGAACTCCACCAGGCGCGTGCTGCCGTCCTTGTGCCGGATCGGGAACGCCCCCGCCCAGCTCGTCCCGGTGCTCATCACCTCGGCGAACAGCCTGGTCACCAGGTCGCGGTGCTCGTCCCGTACCAGCATGGCCGCGTACTGGCCGAGCGCCTCCCTGGCGGTGTAGCCGAAGACCTCCTCCGCCTGGGGGCTCCAGAACACGATGCGCCCCCGGGTGTCGAGCACCACGGCGGCCACGCTGAGCAGATCGAGCAGCCCTCCCGGCGGCAACGGCCCCGCCGAGCGGTCCCGCTCGTCCCACCGGAGCGGCTCATGTGCGGCCATGACGGAACGCTCCCTAGAAGCGCCTGCCCGCAGGACCTTCCCGTCGGACAGGGGTCGTTCAGGTCGTTCAGCGCGTGATCGCCCCGGGTTCCCCGTCGCACGCAGGCACCTTCAACGCTACCGGCAGGTCCGAGGACGCGCACAAGGGACGTGGGGGCGTGCGGCGGTGGGCCCGCGGGTGGTGACGGCGCCGCGTGGCGGGCGTACGGGCCACCCGGTAGCGTCGAAACCGTGCGTTCCGCCTCAAACCGCTGCGGCCTGGCCCGGCAGGGCCGCCGCCGATGTCGGCAGAGGAACGAATCTCATGCCAAAGCACACCCTTCCCGCGATGACTGCCGCGGCGGCGCTGGTCTGTCTGGCGGCATTGGGCCCCACCACCGGCAGCGCCGCATCAGCACCCGCCCAGCCCACCGGGCAGCCCGACCCGGCCAGCCCGTCCCGGTTCGTGCCCGGCTCCTGCCCGAAGCCTCCCGAGCCGATCGAAGCGCTGACCGACGCACGGTGCGGTTTCCTCGAGGTCCCCGAGAACCGCTCCCGCCCCGGCGGCCGGACCATCAGGCTGGCCGTGGCCGTCATCCCGGCTGTGAACCCCGCGAAGCCCGTGCAGGCCCCCGTGGTGTTCATGGCGGGCGGCCCCGGAGCCGACACGTTCGACGACATTCCGTTCCTCATCGACTCCGGCCTGAACAAGGACCGCGAGCTGATCATCATGGCTCAGCGCGGCAACCTCTACGACCAGCCGAACCTCGCCTGCCCGGAGGTCGACCGGTTCAACGCGCAGGCCGTCGGCCTGGGCTACGACTCGCAGGAGGCAGAGCAGCGCTTCCTGAAAGCGGTGAAGGACTGCCGGGACCGCCTGACGGCCGACGGCACCGATCTGAGTGCCTACAACACCACCGAGAACGCCGCCGACTTCGCCGACCTGCGCACGGCGCTGGGCATCCCGCAGTGGAACGTCTACGGCTACTCCTACGGCAGCAACCTGGCCCTCACGTACCTGCGCCTGCACCCCGAGGGGATCCGCTCGTTCGCGATCGACTCGATCACCCCTCCCCAGGTCGTGACCCTGCCGTGGACATGGGGCAGCACCGCCGAGGGGATCGACAACATCTTCGGGGCCTGCGCGGCGCAGCCCGCCTGCGAGGACCGGTACCCGGACCTCCCCGGGACGCTGACGGAGCAGGTGCGCAAGCTGGAGGCGCAGCCCCTGACACTGAACGTCCCGCCGCCGAGCGGCGGCAAGCCGGTCAAGGTCGTCCTCGACGGGGGCGCGCTGCTGAACGCGATCGTCGCCTTCAACCCCCGTCCCAAGGACCTCCCGGCGGCGCTCGCGGAACTGAGCAACGGAAACCCGGAGCGCTTCGCGAAGGCCCGCGCGGCCGGCTCGGTCCAGAACGTGGGCGCGTTCGCCCACGGCCTGACGAACTCTGTGGTGTGCAGCGAGTGGGCCCCGGGGTACTCGGAGGCCGACGTGCTGAAGGCGGGCCGTGAGGCCTACCCCGGATGGCCGGACACGGTCCTGGCCCAGGTGCCGCAACTTCCCTTCCAGTACGCGGCATGCGGAATCTGGAACGTTCCGGATCGCGCGTCCGTCCAGCGGGTGGCCACGGTCAGCTCCGTACCGGCGCTCGTCATCTCCGGCACGTTCGACGTGAAGACCGCAGTGAGCTGGGCGAAGGACGTCGCCCGTAACCTGTCCGGCTCGACTGCCATTCAGGTCCCCGGAATCGGCCACTGGGTGGTCCCGCAGTCGCATTGCGCGCAGAGCGTGCTGGCCTCGTTCTTCGCCCGCCCGACCGCGCCCGACACCCGATGTGTGGACGACCTCAGGCCCGAACCGTTCACGATCATCCCGAAGTAGCGTGGAGGGCAGATGACACCTCGTCAAGCGCACCGCCGTCACCGCACCCCGCGACGCCTCCTGGCCCCGCCGGCCGGCATCGCCACGGGCCTCCTCGTCGCCGGCCTGCTCACAGCGCCCGCTCAGGCCCGTTCCCACGCCGACGACGGCACCGGAGCGCCGATCGGCACGACCACCCGGACGGTGGGCGACGCCCGCTACGAGCCGGGCCCCTGCCCGAAGACGGCGGAACCGATCGAGGAGCTCGAAGGGGCCCGCTGCGGCACGCTCACCGTGCCCGAGAACCGTGCCCGACCCAGCAGCAGAACGATCAGCCTCGGTGTCGCGATCGTGCCCGCCTTGGCCGGGACACCGAAACCCGACCCCATCGTGTGGCTCGCGGGCGGACCCGGAGACGACGCCGTGGGGGAGGCGAAGATGGCGGTCGACGGCGGCCTGAACCGTGACCGTGACGTGATCCTCATGTCCCAGCGCGGTACGTACTCGGCCGACCCGGATCTCCTGTGTCCCAACATCGACGAGTTCAACGCCCGCGTGGTCGGCCTCGTCTACGACGCGCCGTCCACCGAACGCCTGCACGTCGAGGCCACGAAGGCCTGCCGCGACAAGCTGGCCGGCCGCGGAACGGACCTCGGCGCCTACAACGACACCGAGAGCGCCGCCGACTACGCCGACCTGCGCACCGCGCTGGGCATCGAGCAGTGGAACCTGTACGGCATCTCGTACGGCACCCACCTGGCGCTGGTCACCATGCGCCTGCACCCCGAGGGCCTGCGGTCGGTGGGCATCGACGGCATACTGCCGCCGTCCACGTCCGGTTCGGCCTCGACCTGGAGCAGCTTCCGGCAGGGAGTCGACGGCCTGTTCAAAGCATGCGCGGACCAGCCGGCCTGCAACGAGCGCTATCCGAACCTGCCGGCCACCTTCGCCAAGCTCGTCAGCGACTTGGAGGCGAAGCCGGTCACGACCACCGTCACGCTCCCGGGCAACGACAAGCCCGTGAAGGTCGTGCTGGACGGCGGAACCCTGGTGAACTGGCTGACCTCCGCCACCCACACGGCACAGACCGTACCCATCGCGCTCGATGAGCTGGCGAACGGCGATCCGCAGCGGATCGCCCGACAGTGGGCGGGCTGGAGGACCAACCCCAAGAGCATCGGAGTGGTTTCGCACGGTCTGTCCTACGGAGTCTTCTGCAGCGAGTGGACGCCGTTCGAGAGCAAGGATGCGGCGCTGCAGGGCGGCAAGAAGGAGTTCCCCTCGTTCCCTCGATCGGTGCAGGCCCAGGCTCCGCTGCTCACCTTCCTCCATCCTGACTGCGACGCCTGGAACATTCCCGCGGCGACGCGCTCCGTCCGGGACGTCACGACCAGCGACATCCCCACCCTCGCCCTGTCGGGTGCGTTCGACGCGCAGACCGGGGCGGACAACGGGCCGTACGTCGCCCGCACGCTGAGCAAGGCCACGGTCGTCACGATTCCCTACGAGCCGCACGTGGTGTTCGCCACGTCGAAGTGCGCCCAGGAGATCACCCTCTCGTTCTTCGAGAACCCGGCCGAGCCGAAGACCGGATGCGTGAAGGGCCTGGAGCCGCCCGAGTTCGAGATCGCTCCTTGACCACCGCCATGGCCTCCACCTGGGATCCACGTCACCCACGTCAACCACGCCGCTCCGGGCCCTCGATCCTGACGGTCCTGCTTCCCCTCGCGGTGCTGATCGTGGTGGCGGTGGCGGTGGGGTCGTGGCTGCAGTTCACCGAGCGGCAGGCGCTCGATGCGGTCCACACCGTCGGATCCCGGGCCGCCGACCGGGTGGACGTGCAGGCCGACGTCCAACGCGTCGACGCCGCGGGCAGAGAGCTGGCACTGCGGGTCCGGGTCACGGCGCGCGGGGCCCTCGGTGAGGAGGATGGCACCGCCCCGGTGGCCGATCTCAGCCTCCAGACCTCCGCGCAGACCCTCGACGACTTGGAGTTCACGGCGCACGAGCGGCTCACGACCAGGGACGTGCAGGTCGCGATCACGAATGGATCGATCAGCGACTACCCCTTCGACACCTACGAGACCGACATAGAGTTCTGGGCGCAGCTCGACGGCAAGCCGGTGCCGGTGCGGATGCTGTTCACCAACAACGACACGCTCTTCTCGGTCTCCGCGTCACCCTCTGCGTCCGAGCAGGGGGCTGTGGGCGCGGGACTGAGGCTGGGGTTGGCCCGATCGGGCAGCCTACTCGTCTTCGTGGTCTTCATGATGGCCGTGATGTGGGCGCTGGCGGCAGCCGTGCTCATGGGCGCGTGGTACCTGACGACCCGGGGAGAGGGCCTGGTCTGGGCCGCCCTCGGCTGGATGGCCGCCACCCTGTTCGCACTCTCCGCCTTCCGCAACAACGCGCCCGGCACGCCGCCGATCGGCTGCGTGATGGATTGGTTCGCCTTCCTGTGGGCCGAGACCCTCATCGCCCTCTGCCTGATCGCCGTGGTCGTCGCCGGCGTCCGCACCGCCCTGCGGCACGACGCAGCGCTCTCCCCCTGACCGCCGCGGAGGGTGCGCGCCGCCGGGAGCCGGTCAGGACCCGGCGGTGCCGGGCCGGTCGAGGAGGTCGGCCAGCGGTACGTCGGGATCGGCGAGCCGCGCCGGGTCGACCGGGTGCCCGCTGGTCACCAGGGCGCGGATCGGGTCGGTGACGTCCCAGACGTTGACGTTCATGCCGGCCAGGACGCGGCCCGCGGAGAGCCAGAAGGCGATGAACTCGCGGGACTCCCGCCGGCCGCGGAAGACGACCTGGTCGTAGCCGCCGGGGTCCACGTAGCCGGTGTACTCCATGCCCAGGTCGTACTGGTCGGTGAAGAAGTACGGGACGCGGTCGTAGGCCACGTCCTGGCCGAGCATCGCCTTGGCCGCGGCCTGGGGCTGGTTGACGGCGTTGGCCCAGTGCTCGACACGGATGTGCTTGCCGAGCAGCGGGTGGAAGGCGTTGGCGACGTCCCCGGCGGCGTGGACGTCCGGGTGCGAGGTGCGCAGGCGGGCGTCGACGCGGATGCCGTTGTCGACCTCCAGGCGTGCCGCCTCGGCCAGCCCGGTGTTGGGCGTGATGCCGACCCCGACGATGACCGCGTCGGCGTCGATGCGGGTGCCGTCGGCCAGCAGTACGCCGTCCGCCCGGCCGCCGTCGCCCGTGATCTCGGCGATCCGGACACCGAAGCGCAGATCCACTCCGTGATCGGCGTGCAGGTCGGCGAAGACCTGGGAGACCTCCCGGCCTAGCACGCGCAGCAGCGGCAGCTCCGCCATCTCCAGTACGGTGACCTGCGCGCCCGCCGCGCGGGCGGCCGCCGCCGTCTCCAGGCCGATCCAGCCGGCGCCGATCACCGCGATGCGGGAGGCCGACGCGAACGACTCCCTGATGCGGTCGCTGTCGGCGAGCCGGCGCAGGTAGAGCACTCCGTCGAGGCCGGCCCCGGGCACGGTGAGGCGGCGCGGGGAGGAGCCCGTGGTCAGGAGGAGTTTCGCGTAGCCGATGCGACTGCCGTCGGCGAGCGTCACCTCGTGCCCGTCCGGGTCGATCGCGGTGACCGCGGTGCCCAGGCGCAGGTCGATGTCGTGCTCGGCGTACCACGGCTCGGGATGGACGTAGACCGTGTCCCGCTGCGTTTCTACGGTGTGGTGCCCTCGCCCGCGGCGCGCAGCTCGACGCAGCACCGCCCGGGGCCACCGGGGTGACGCGTCACCGGTCGGAGGCCTGGAGGAGCAGGAGGGCGATGTCGTCGTGGCGGGGCGCGGACGCGGTGGCGTAGGCGACGAGGCGGTCGGCGACCTCGTCCATCGTGCGGCCCTCCACGTCGGCCAGTTGGCGGGCGAGGTCGGCCGTGGTGTCGTCGATGTCGCTGCCCGGGATCTCGACGAGTCCATCGGTGTACAGGGCGAGCATGCTCCCGGGAGGCAGCGGCACCTCGGTGGTCGGGTAGCGCGCGTCGGGGTCGATGCCGAGGAGCAGACCCGGAGGCACGTGCAGCACCTCGGTGCGTCCGTCGGGGTGGCGCAGGATCGGCGGCGGGTGCCCGGCGGTGGCGAGGTGCGCCCGGTGCCGCGTGAGATCGATGTGGGCGATCAGGCAGCTGGTGAAGAGCCCCGGGTCGAGGTCGACCAGCAGGCGGTTGGTGCGGGCGAGCACCTCGCCGGGCGGGGTGCCGATGGTGGCGTGGGCGTGGACGGCGGTGCGGACCTGCCCCATCAGGGCCGCGGCGGTGATGCTGTGGCCCTGGACGTCACCGATCGCGACGGTGACCGTGGTGTCGTCGCGGCGGATGAGGTCGTAGAAGTCGCCGCCGATGTCCACGCCGCGGCCGGCGGGCAGGTAGCGGGCGGCCACGTCGAGGCCCTGCACGCGCGGGAGGGTGTGCGGCAGCAGACCCGATTGCAGGGTGTGGGCCAGCTCGTGCTTGGTGTCGTAGAGGCGGGCGCGGTCCAGTGCCTGGGCGACGAGGCCAGCCAGTGACGTCAGTACGGCGCGGTCGGCGGGCGTGAAGGAGTGGGGCTGGCCGTAGGCGAGGACCAGGGAGCCGACGACGCGGTCGGACGCGATCAACGGCAGGAAGGCCCAGGACGCCATGCCGTCGAGATGGACGGCCGAGGAGTACTCGCGCTGCAGCTCGGCGAAGGTGGTGAAGAAGCTGGGCACCCCGGTGTTCAGCACCCGCGCCGTCGGCGTGTGGGCGGTCAGCGGCTGGAGGTCGAACCGCTCCATCAGCTCGGCGGTGTATCCGCGGTAGCCGACGGTGCGGAGCCTGCCCTCCTCCGCTGTCAGCACGGCCATGGCCTGGGGGCCGAAGGCGGGCACGATCTGGTCCGCCACCAGATCGACGACCTCCTGCACCCCCACGGCCTCCGTCAGGGCAGCGGCCAGGTGCATCAGGTGGTAGAGCGAGGTCACCCCGGCCAGCTCCCCGGAGGGCAGCGGATCGCGTCGGGTGTCCGACCCCTCCGGGCCCGCGACGGGGGTGATGTGGACGCTGATGCCCGACGCGTCGGGGTACAGCTGGAACGACAGCCACGTGTCCGGTGGACGCAGCGCCGTGAACGAGGTGGGCAGGCGGCTGACCACCGCCGCCCGGTAGTGGTCTTCGAAGACGGGCTCGCGCATCCACGCCAGCACCTCCCACGGCCGGGCACCTCGCAGGACCGCGCCGTCGGCGCCGACGAGGCCGGTGGCGGCGGAGTTGATGAAGGTGATCCGGCCGTCCAGGTCCATGGCGCAGCAGCCCACCGGCAGCCGCTCCGCGAAGCTGACCCCGGCCAGCGCCTCGTCCGGATCGGGGACGCGGGAAGCGGGCGGGGGCAGCACGCGGGGCGTGTTCCCCGGCGTCAGGTGCCCGTGGTCGGCGGCCTGCCGCAGCACGCCGCACGCCGTACGGCAGAAGGAGTCGATCGCCGCCCGTTCGGCCGGGCTCGGTTCCGGCGGGCGGAAGACGGGCCACAGCAGCACGAGTCCGCCCGACGCGACGGCGCCGTCGGTGACCGGGGCGGCGGCGAGCATGAAGTCGTACGGCAGCACGAGCCCGAGCCGGGGGTAGCGTCGCGCCACCTCTTCCCGGCCGCCCAGCCACACCAGGCGGTCTTCGCGTACGGCGTCCGCGACCGGGATGGGCGCGCCCAGGTCGATGCGCGCCCACGGGGCGGTGATGTGCCCCGGGGCTCCGGCGACCACCGCCAGGTGCAGGACGCGCTCGCCGCGCGGAAGGACGTAGACGAGGGCCACGGAAGCCCCGGTGGCCTGGACCACTTCGGCTACGGCGGCGTCGAGCCGCTCCAGACCGGCCCCTGCGGCGCCATCAGCCGGCCGCACGTCTTCAGCGCCCGTCGTCCGCGGCCGCGGTGCCGTGGCAGCACCGGGCGGCGACGGACGCGCCGCACCCGCCACACCGGCCGTCACCCATAGGCCGACGATATGCCCGCCGTGCGGTGACGGCATCCCCGGCCGCGTCAGGCCCCGGTGGTGACCCGCACCCGGGGACCGCCCGCCGCCGCGCGGCGGCGCCGCACGGCCCCACCGGCCAGGACGGCGGCTCCGGCGAGGGCATACGCCACCGTGCCCGTCGCCCCGCCGAACGGCCGGGCGGCGACGTAGACGGCGGCGCCCGCGACGGCGACGCCGAGCCATTCCCAGCGGCCGTCGAGGGCGACCAGCGCGATCAGCAGGAGCGCGTACCAGGAGTAGCCGGGGGTCAGGAGCAGGAACGCGGTGCCGGTGACCAGCAGGGCGCCGCTCCACGGGCGGTCGGGATCGCCGCGGCGCACGACGTACGCCACCACCCCCGCCATCCCGGCCACGACCAGTGCCAACGCCCACGCGTCAGGAAGGAGGAGACGCAGCAGGGCGTACCGCCCGCCGGCCGTGGCGTCCTCGTAGCCCTCCTCCGCGGCGTACCCCCCGAGGTACCCGAACACGGACGAACGCGACCACAGGACGTACGGCAGGTAGACCAGCACGACGACCGCGGCGGCGGGCAGCAGCACGCGGACGACGTCCCGCCCGCGCCGCACCCCGGACAGGGCTCCGGGCAGCAGGACCGCAGGCAGCATCTTGGTGGCGACGGCCAGGCCGAACAGCGCGCCGCCCGTCACCTTGTGCCGGGCGACCACCCCCAGCGCGGCCACGGAGAGCAGTACGGCGAGGACGTCCACGTGGGCGTTGTTCACCGCCTCGACCGGCACGGCCGGACACCACGCCCAGTAGGCGGCGTTACGGGGATCACCGCGGCGGCGCAGGACCAGCAGCAGCGCGCCGGCCGTCGCCACGGACAGCAGGGCCCCGCCGGTCTGGAGGGCCTTGTGGCGCACGTGCGACGGCGACAGGGCGTGGACCAGCAGAAAGTGGCCCTCGGCCACGGGCGGGTAGACGGTGTGCACCCCGGGGCGGTTGATCCGCGTGCAGACCCCCTCGGCCAGCGCTACCCGGTCCGGCCCCGCGCAGGCGGCGGCGCCCCGCGGGAAGAGCCAGTCGTCGCGCAGGCCGGCGAGCGCGGGGGCCGAGGGAGCATGGTCGTACGGCGAGACGCCGGCGGCCTGCACCCGGCCGTCCCAGGCGTAGCGGAACGAGTCGGTACTGGTACGGGGAGCGGCGACCAGCCCGGTGGCGGCGACGGCCACCGCGCCGGCCAGCACCAGCGGGGCGACGTGCCGGGCGGGGACCGCGCGCAGGGCGTGTACGGCCGCCGCGAACAGCGCCCACGAGGCCGCGTACCACCAGAACAGCCCCGCCGGGTCGGCGAAGTAGTCGTCCTTGCGCACGGTCAGCACGAGGACGGCGGTCAGAGCCGCCAGCAGCGAGGTGGTGACGGCGGTGCGGGGGCTGGTCATGGCGACAGCCTGGCAGCGCGAGAGGGGGAACCTGCCGCACCCGGCCGGGGCGTCCGCGTTTCGTAAGGTGTCGAAGGCTCCGCGCGGTGTCCGGGGGCGCTTCGATGGGAGACATGACTCCCCGGACCCGTTGGCGCCCTGTTCTCCCGCCCGTGCGGCCGCCCTCCTTCTCGGGCCGTCTGCACGACGCCCGGACCGCGACGTCCGTCGGGCGCTGGCTGGGCCTCGCCTTCGCCGTGTGCTTCGTGACCGGCCTCATCAGCCACTACCTCCAGCATCCGCCGGGCTGGCTGGCCAACGGCCTGCCGAGCCGGCCCGTCTGGGGATACCGGCTCACCCAGGGGCTGCACATCGCCTCGGGACTCGCCGCGATCGTGCTGCTCCTGGCGAAGCTGTGGGCCGTCTACCCCCGGCTGTTCCTCTGGCCACCTCTGCGGTCCGTGCGGCACGCGCTGGAGCGGCTCTCGGTGGCGGTCCTGGTGGCCACCGCGGTCTTCCAGGTCTTCACCGGGCTGCTCAACATCGTCGAGTGGTACCCGTGGCCGTTCTCCTTCGTACCGGTGCACTTCGCCGTGGCGTGGGTGGTGGCGGGCTCGATCCTGTTGCACCTCGCGGTGAAGGCACCGGAGATCAGGGCGCATTGGAGCCGGCGGTCGGCCGGGACCCTGGAGCTGCCCGCCGAGGACGCCCGGGACCGGCGCTCGCTCCTGCTGGGTGTCGGCGCGGCGGTCGGCGCGGTGACGCTGACCACGGTCGGGCAGTCCTTCACCCCGTTGAAGCGGCTCGACCTGCTGGCTCCGCGACACCCGGATCACGGGCCGCAGCGGCTGCCGGTGAACCGTACCGCGGCCGCGGCGGGCGTGACTCCGGCGGCCCTGCGCGACTGGAGGCTGGAGGTGCTCGGGCCCCGGCCCCTCAGCCTGACGCTCGATCAGCTGCGGGCGCTGCCCCAGGCGCGGGCGAGGCTGCCGATCGCGTGCGTCGAGGGCTGGAGCGTGGAGGCGTACTGGAGCGGCGTACGGCTGCGTGACCTGGTGGCGCGCGCCGGGGGGCGCCCGGACGCGGGGGTGCGCGTGGTCTCCCTGGAAGTGCGGGGCGCCTACCGGGTGATGGAGATGGGCCGGGAGTACGTGGAGGATCCCCTGACGTTGCTCGCCCTCACCCTGAACGGCGAGGTCCTCTCGCAGGACCACGGCTACCCGGCGCGCATCATCGCGCCGAACCGGCCCGGCGTGCTGCAGACGAAGTGGGTCACCCGGCTGGAGGTCGTGTGAACGGCGAGGAGTCCGGGCCGCGCCGGGTGGGAGGCGGCCGTTGGGTGCTCGGTGCCTTCGGCCTGCTGGTGATGGGAATCGGGGGCCGGCAGCTCGCGGCGGTCGCGGCGGCCGAGGACGTGGGCGTGTGGCTCCTGGGTGCGCTGATCCTGCACGACGCGCTGATCGCCCCGCTGGTCCTGGCCGTCGGGTTCCTGATCGCCGCCGTCCCGGCCCGCGGGCCGCTGCGCGGCGCCCTGATCGCCAGCGGCTCGCTGGTGCTGATCACCCTGCCGCTGCTGGTCCGGCCGGGCGCCCCTCCCAACCCCTCCGCGCTGCCCCTGCCCTACGGGCGCAACCTGCTGCTGGTGATCGGGGCGGTGGCGGTGTGCGCCGCCCTGCTGGCGGTGGTCTCACGCCACAGGCAGCTACGCGGCACAGAGGCAGAGGCTGCCGGGCCGGAGCCCGAGTCCGAACCCGAACCGGGGCCGGGGCCCGGAAGCGGTCCGGAGCCGGGACCCGGGCCTCAGGCCCGCGGTGACGGGGTCTGAGGCCGCCGCGCGAGTTCCACGAAGACCCGCCCCGCCGTCGACCACTCGTCCGTGGGACACCAGTCGGTGGTCCGGGCGTGCCGGTGCAGGGCGCGCCTGCCGAGCCGGGCCCAGGCGAAGGGCGCGCCGAGCCCGCCCCTGCCGTTGTCGAGCCGCACCTCACAGCGCTCGTCGACGTCCACCGCCTCGCATTCGACGATGAGCCGCGCGGCGGAGCCGGTCACGTCTGCCAGGCGCGTCAGCAGGGCCGCGGGGTCCGCGCCGATGCCGATGTTGCCGTCCATGAGCAGTGCCGTGTCCCAGCGGCCCTCCGCGGGCAGTCGCTCGAACACCGACCGGCACAGGGCGAGGCCGCCCAGCCGCTCGGTACGCGCCACCGCCGCCGGACTCACGTCGACGCCCAGCGCCCGGTGCCCGCGTGCCGCCAGCGCGGCGACCAGCCGTCCCGGACCGCATCCGACGTCCAGTACCGCGCCCCGGCACCGGGCCAGCACGCTCAGGTCCGCCGCGTCCGGGGCCGCGCACCAGCGTTCCACCTCCAGGGGCAGCAGCCAGCCGTCATTGCGGCGCAGGAACAGGGGGCCTCGCCCGTCGTCCAATGCGTCGGCGTACGGGTCCTCGCACCAGGCGGTCGGCCGGGGGAGGGCGCCGGAGGCCCGGACCTCTTCCCTTGCCCCGCGGAGCCTCATCGGAGCACCGGTCCGCCGGGGGACGGTGCCGGGGCCGCCGTGAGCCGCGCGTACAGGGCCGCGAAGCGGCCGCCCGGTGCCTCACCGGCCACGATCCGGGCGTCCTGCGCGGTGTCCACGTCCCGCAGCGACGGCAGCCGTCCGACGCGGAGCCCGGCGCCGGCCAGCCGTGCGAGCTGCACCGCGCCCGTCTCCGGCACCGACATCGGTACGCCGCGCACCAGCGCGGGATCCGGTGCGGCCAGCCCGAGCGCCCAGAAGCCCCCGTCCAGGGCGGGGCCGAACCATGCCCCGTACTCCTGCCAGGCGTCCGGCCCGACCGCGGGAGCCAGCAGGGCGGGGGTGACCTGCGGCGTGTCCATGCCGATCAGCAGCGCCGGCCCGGTGCACGAGGCGAAGGCGGCGGCGAGCCGCTCGTCCAGGCCTCCGGCGCACTGCGGGACGACCTCGAACCCCCGCGGCAGCCAGGGTCCGGGACGGCCGTCCAGGACGAGGACCCGCCGCCCGGCGGGAGTGGCGGCGACCGCCTCCAGGGTGTCGGCCAGGGCGGCCTCGGCCAGCCCGGCCGCCTCGGCCGAGGTGAAGGGGGGCGTGAGCCGTGTCTTCACCCGTCCCGGCACGGGTTCCTTCGCGATCACCAGCAGGGTGGTCACCCGCGGCCCCCCGCCCCCGTCGCGGCGGTGGTGGCCACCGGTTCGGCGAGGACCCGGCTCATGTCGCGCACCGCCTGGTAGGTGCCCCGCCAGGTACCCGTGACCTTGGACCTGCCGGTCCGGGGGAGGTAGGGCACGTCCACCTCCCGGATCCGCCATCCGCAGTCGGCGGCGCGGACCACCATCTGGAGCGGGTAACCGCTGCGCCGGTCGGTGAGGCCGAGCCCGAGGAGCGCCTCGCGGCGCGCCGCCCGCATCGGTCCCAGGTCGTGCAGCCGCAGGCCCGTACGACGGCGCAGCATCCGGGACAGCACCAGGTTCCCGGCGCGGGCGTGGAGCGGCCAGGCCCCACGGCCCTGCGGCCGGCGCCGTCCGAGTACGAGGTCGGCCGCACCGGCCTCGACCGTACGGGCGAAGTCGGCCAGCAGGCCGGGGTCGAGCGAGGCGTCGCAGTCGCAGAAGCAGACGATCTCGGCTTCCGCGGCCGTCAGTCCGGCGTGGCAGGCGGCGCCGAAGCCGCGCCGCTGCTCGTGGACCACGGTGGCGCCGAGGCCGCGGGCGATCTCGGCGGATCCGTCGGTGGAGCCGTTGTCGACCACGACGGCACGCCAGCCGTCGGGGATGCGGGCGAGGACCCAGGGCAGCGCCTCGGCCTCGTTGAGGCAGGGGAGTACGACGTCTACGGTCACGGATGCGGTCACGGATTTCACCGTAGGGACGGCGGAGGGGCAGCGGGGCCACCGACTCCTTACGAAACGCGGACGTCCCCCTCAGCGGCGCCGCAGCCGGGCCGCGTGCGCGACGGACGATGAGACCCTTGGCCGCATGAGCATGGGAGACACACCGGCCAGGGTCCTCGTCGTGGACGACGACCCGACGGTCGCCGAAGTGGTGACCGGCTATCTGGCACGCGCCGGATTCACCGTGGAACACGCCGCGGACGGTGCCACGGCCCTCGCGAGCGCCGGGCGGACCTGGCCGGACCTCGTCGTCCTGGACCTCATGCTGCCCGGGATGGACGGCCTCGACGTGTGCCGCCGGCTCCGGGCGAGCGGCCCGGTGCCGGTGGTCATGCTCACCGCGCGCGGCGACGAGGAAGACCGCATCGCGGGACTGGAACTGGGCGCGGACGACTACGTCACCAAGCCCTTCAGCCCGCGCGAACTCGTCCTGCGGGTCGAGTCCGTCCTGCGCCGCAGCCGCGGCCGGACCCTTCCGGTGTCCCCGGCGCCCGGGCCCGCGCTGGGCGGCGGGGGACTGGCCCTGGACCCCGGCACCCGCCGCGCCTCGAAGGACCGTCGGCCGCTCGCCCTCACCGTGCGGGAGTTCGATCTCCTCGCGCACTTCCTGAGCCACCCCGGCCGGGCCCACCGCCGCGAAGACCTGATGCGGGAGGTGTGGGGCTGGGAGTTCGGTGACCTGTCCACCGTGACCGTCCACGTCCGCAGGCTGCGCGCCAAGATCGAGGACGACCCGGCCCAGCCGCGGTTCATCCAGACGGTGTGGGGCGTCGGATACCGCTTCGACATCCCGTCCACGGCCGGGGAGGCGCTGTGAAGGACCTGCTGCTCATCGCCGCCTTCGCGCTCGGCGGGGCCGCCTGTGCGGGAGCGGTCGGCGCAGTCGTCCTGCGCCTGCTGCGCCACCGCTCGGTCGCCGTCTCCCTCACCGTGGTGGCCGCCGTCACCGTCACCGCCATGCTCGCCGGCACCCTCGCCGTCGCCCGGGCGATGTTCCTCTCCCCGCACGACCTCACCGTCGTCACGCTCGTCGTCGCGATGGCCGCCGTGGTCTCCCTGGCGACCGCCCTCTTCCTCGGGCGGTGGGTCGTCGCCCGCAGCCGCGATCTCGCGCGCGCCGCACGCCACTTCGGGGACGACGGCAGTTTCGCCGCTCCGGCCGCCCCGGCCACCGCCGAACTCGCCGCCCTGTCCCGGGAACTGGCCGCCACCAGCGCCAGACTCGCCGCCTCCCGCGAGCGGGAACGGGCACTGGAGACCTCGCGCCGCGAGCTGGTCGCCTGGATCTCGCACGACCTGCGCACACCGCTGGCAGGCCTACGGGCCATGGCGGAGGCCCTGGAAGACGGTGTGGCCACGGACCCGGCCCGCTACCACCGGCAGATCGGCGCCGAGGTCGAACGCCTCAACGCCATGGTCGGCGACCTGTTCGAGCTCTCCCGGATCCACGCCGGCGCCCTCACCCTCACCCCCACCAGGATCTCGGTCTACGACCTCGTCGGCGACGCGCTGTCCGGCGCCGACCCGCTCGCCCACGCACACGGGGTACGGCTCGTGGGCGCCGAGGTCGAGCCGGTGCCCGTGGACGTCGACGGCAAGGAGATGACCAGGGTCCTGGCGAACCTCCTGGTCAACGCGATCCGTCACACCCCCGCCGACGGAACGGTCGCGATCGCCGCCGAACGCCGCGCCGACGCCGTGATCCTCTCGGTGACCGACGGCTGCGGCGGCATCCCCGACGAGGACCTGCCGCGCGTCTTCGACACGGGCTGGCGCGGCACCCCGGCCCGGACCCCGCCCGCCGGCGCCGGCCTCGGTCTCGCCATCGTGCGGGGCATCGTGGAAGCGCACGACGGCCGCGCCGAGGTCCGCAACGTGCCGGGCGGCTGCCGCTTCGAGGTGACCCTGCCCCTGCCCGCCCCGGTCGGCTGAGGCGGGTACCGGCCCCAGGACTACAGACGCTGGGCGGCGTCGGCCGAGGCGCGCAGGTGCGCCCGCGCGAACTCCGCCATCCCCTCGGCGAAGCCCACCCGGGGCAGCCACCCCAGCTCGCGTCGCAGCCGCGACGCATCGGCCGTGACGTGCCGCACGTCCCCGAGCCGGAACTCACCCGTCACCACCGGATCGGGCCCTCCGTGCGCGGCCGCCAGCGCCGAGGCCATCTCCCCGATCGTGTGCGGCTCACCGCTGCCCGTGTTGTAGGCGGTGAACGAACCCGCCGCGAGGCCGCCCACCGCCTCCAACGCCACCACGTTGGCCGCCGCCACGTCCCGTACGTGTACGAAGTCCCGCCGCTGGCCCCCGTCCTCGAAGACCCGCGGCGCCTCTCCCCGGGCCAGCGCCGACCGGAAGAACGAGGCCACCCCGGCGTACGGGGTGTCGCGCGGCATCCCCGGCCCGTACACGTTGTGGTAGCGCAGCGACACCGCCCGCCCGCCGGTGGACCGCGCCCAGGCCGAAGCCAGGTGCTCCTGCGCCAGCTTGGTCGTCGCGTACACGTTGCGCGGATCGGCCGGGGCGTCCTCGTCCACCAGGCCCGGGACCAGCTCCGCCCCGCACACCGGGCAGCGCGGCTCGAACAGCCCGGCCTCCAGATCGGCGACCTCGCGGGGGCCGGGCCGTACGAGCCCGTCGCGCGGGCATGCGTACCGGCCCTCCCCGTAGACCACCATCGACCCGGCCAGCACCAGCCGGGACACCCGGGCCCGCGCCGATTCGGCCAGCAGCACCGCCGTCCCCAGGTCGTTGCAGCCGACGTACGCGGGCGCGTCCGCGAAGTCCTTGCCCAGGCCGACCATCGCTGCCTGATGGCACACCGCGTCCACGCCGCGCAGAGCCGCGCGCACCGCTTCCGCGTCCCGCACGTCCGCCCGGATCAGTTCGGCGTCGGGCAGTTCGGGCGGGCCGGGGTGTGCGGTGGGCAGCAGGGCGTCCAGGACCACGGGCTCGTGGCCGCTGCTGACCAGGGCCGTGACGATGTGCGCGCCGATGAACCCCGCGCCTCCGGTGACGAGTACTCGCATGGCGCGGACGCTACGCAGTCCCGCGGGCGCAACGCCCGCTCCACGCCCGGCCGTAAGACTTCCGTCACCGGATGGGGCGCGCCGGCGCCGGTCGATACGGAACGGGCCGAGGGCGTGGGCCGTACCCGCAGCACGCGACCCGTCCTCGCTCGCACACCCGTCCGTGGCCTGCGTTAGTCTCTCGGAGCGCGGAAGCGGAACGCACATGCAGACGGGGGAGCCGTGTCCTATTCGGAGCGCTGGCAGGAGTTGTTCGGACCGGCGGACGGTCCGACGGGCGGAGCGGCGGACGGACCGACGGGCGGCGGGCCCGCGATGCGGCTCGCCTCGACGGCCCCCGAGCCCACGACCGGCGCGGGCGGGACCGGAAACCTCCAGCACAGCAAGGGCCCCTGGACCAGCGCCTCCGCCACCGCCGGCGAACTGCGCACCAGCACGGAGACCAGCCGGGCGGCGCTCGGCCCCGGCCACGAGGGCGTCGAGGCGGGAGCCGCCGGTCTCAGCTCCGTCGCGGCCCTCAAGAGCGTGCTGACGTCCTGGGAGGAACGCCTCCAGGCCGTGCGGGACGAGTGCCAGCAGCTGGAGGGGACCCTGCTGAAGGTCGCCAAGGAGATGGGCGAGACGGACGCCGCGATCGAGACCTCCTTCAAGGGCGTCGGCGGCGGCAAGGCGGATGCGAAGCGATGACCTCGACCCTCACCTGGCAGCAGCTGCGCGACCTCAAGACCTCCGAGTTCACGGAGGCGGGCGACACCTGGCACAAGGTCTCGGACCGCTCGGACTCCGACCGCGTACGGGTCGACCGCGCCATGTCCGCGAAGCTCCGGGAGACCCAGCAGAGCGAATCGGCGGCGGCGGCCCTCGGCAGACTCCAGCGCCTCAGCCGCAACTTCCAGTACCTGCACACCGAGTGCGGGCTCGTCCGTACGGTGCTCAACGGGCTCGCCGCCGATCTCGCCGAGCCCAAGAACCAGCTGAAGCAGGCCCTCGCGGACGCCGCCGCCCTGAACTTCACCGTGCACGAGGACGGTTCCGTCAGCTATCCGGCCACCGAGGTGGCGGACCTGACCGGCGCGAAGAAGCAGGCCCCGGGAAGCACCGTCCAGGGCAGCTCCCGCCTCCCGCTGGAACCGCCCGGCTTCGGTGCGCAGGGGCAGTCGCCGTTCTACCCCGGCTACTCGGGCTTCAAGCCGCTCAACCCGAACGCGGCGAAGGCGCAGGACGTGGCCGACCGCATCGCCCGGGCCGTACGGTCCGCCCGCGAGACGGACGCCCGGTACGCGAAGACCCTCGCCGCCCTCAAAGCGGAGAAGGGCCTCGACGTCACCGAGGCCACCCTGAAGGACGTCTTCCGCGACACCTCCGACGTCCGCTCCACCGCGGGCGCGTACCTCGGTGAGGGCGTTCCGCAGGACAAGAGCCCCGCCGACCGTAAGAAGTGGTGGGACGGCCTGACCGAGGAACAGCGCCAGGAGTACCTGGAGGTCGCGCCGGACCTGATCGGCGGCCTGGACGGCATCCCGGCGGTCTCCCGCGACGAGGCGAACCGCAACTACCTTCCGGTCCTCATCGACGACCTCGCGCACCGGGGCGGCGACGACGCGAAGACCAAGCTCGACGCCCTGCGCATGATCCAGGACAAACTCAACGAGCCCAGCCGCCCGCCCATGTTCCTCCTGGGCATCGGGGACGAGGGCAACGGGCGCGCGATCGTCTCCTACGGCAACCCCGACACCTCCAAGAACGTCTCGGCGTACGTCCCCGGTCTCAGCACCAGGCTGAACGAGGAGTTCGTCAAGGACACGATGAAGCGGGCCCAGGACACGGCCATCGGCGCCCAGCGACTGGACCCGTCCAGTGCCGCGATCGTCTGGCTGGGCTACGACGCCCCGCAGAACGTGGACGTGATGACGAGGGGCGACGCGCAGCGCGGCGCCCCGGCGTACAACCAGTTCATGGCGGGCCTCTCGGCGACGAACGAGAACGCGGACCCCCATGTGACGGCCATCGGCCATTCCTACGGCTCGCTCACCGTCGGCACGGCCGCCCAGCAGTCCGGCGGGATCCCGGGCGTCGACGACGTGATCCTGCTCGGCAGCCCCGGCGTGGACGCGCAGAAGGCGACGGAGCTCGGCGTGGGCAAGGACCACGTTTTCGTCGGCGCCGCCGACAACGACCCGGTCACCCATCTGCCCTCGAAGGACGAGGCGGCGCTCGGCTGGCTGGTGGGAGGCCCGCTGGGAGTCGCGGTCGGACGTGACCTCTTCGACATCGGCGACGACGACGTGTACTTCGGCAAGGATCCGGCGAGCGAGGCCTTCGGGGCACAGCGCTTCCTGGTCGACGACGGGCCCAGGATGGTCTTCGACGGCGGAGGGTTCGACGCCCACTCCCAGTACTTCACTCCGGAGAAGGACCAGACGTCGGCGAACAACATCGCCAGGATCGTCGCCGGACACCCCGAGGACATCGTGAGGGAAGATTACCGATGAAGCGCATCACCCGGACCGTTCGCCTGACCTGCGCGCTGGCCTTGGCCGGCGCGCTGCTCGCAGGATGCGGGCCGTCGGACGGCACCAAGGACGGACACGGACGAGGGACAGTGGCAGGCATGGACATGCAGGGAGCGGCGGAGCGCGCCGACGCGATGTTCTACGCGACGGTCGGCGCGATCAAGCCGGAGGTCGAATGGGTTCATTACACGACGACGACCGGCAGCTGCGACGTGACGCGCTACTGGAACGTGATGACGATCGTCTCCGAGCAGCGCCGCGGCAACTTCCTCGGAGTGGTCGAGAGCTTCTGGAAGGCCAGCGGCTATCAGATCAAGACGGTGAATCCGGACAAGGACATGCCCGAGATCGTCGCCACGTCCCCCGACGGCTTCGGCATCATGGTCCTCTTCGGTCACGAGGGGCAGGCCTTCTTCGAGGTCACCACCCCGTGCGTGAAGGAGTCGAAGGTGGCGGCGCCGACGAAGGCGGCGAACGGCCGCACGTACGAGGGCGAGATCCCCACCCCCAACGTCCGCTCCGACTTCTGGTCCGCCGAGACCCCGGCGCCGAGCCCCGCCTCCTAGGGTCGGGGGCGACGGCCCGGCACGTCACCACGCGCGTGATCCGGGGCAGGGCCCGGCGCGGCGATGAGTCCGGGTGCTCCCGTAGGTCTATCTCTTGACGGAGACAACCGACTCATCGGGAGCAAGACATGGGCCTCATCCACATCGAGATGTTCGCGACCCTCGACCTCGTCGGCCAGGCACCCGGCGGCCCCGACGAGGACCCGGCGGGTTTCCCGTTCGGCGGCTGGCAGGCGCCCCTGCTGGACGAGGTCGCCGGGGCGCAGGTCGGGGCCGCGTACGAGGACACGGACGCCCTCCTGCTCGGCCGGCGGACCTACGACATCTTCGCCGCCTACTGGCCTCACCAGGAGGGCGGCGCCGACGACGCGATCGCCACGCTCTTCAACCGCGTCCCGAAGTACGTCGCCTCCCGCGGCCGGCCCGACCTCTCCTGGGCCGGATCCACGCAGCTCGGCCCGGACCTCGCGGGCGCGGTGCGTGAGATCCGTGAACGGCACGAGCACGTGAAGGTCGTCGGCAGCCTGAACCTCGTGCAGACGCTCCTGCGGGAGAAGCTCTTCGACCGTCTCGACCTCTGGCTGCACCCGATCGTGCTCGGCGTCGGCAAGAAGGTGTTCGACGAGGGCGCGGTGCCCACCAACGTGACGCTCCTCGCGCCCCCGGCGGCCAGCCCGAACGGCATCGTCCACCTGCGCTACGGGCTCGCCGACGGCATTCCGGCGACGGGGGACATGAGTGCGCCCGACCGAGGTCTCTGAAGCGTCGACTGACTCCATTGAGCGCTGGTGGATCCAGATCCGGGGGCGCCCTGTCGAGGCAGCGCGTCGTGGTGCGCATGTGGGGGGTTCTCCTCGCGACTCGGGAAAGTGCGGGGCGTGCGAAGTGCGTGAGCACAAGCTCTGAACCAGTGGGAGCGCTCCCACTGTGGGGACCGGGGGCAGCGGCGTCAAGACGCCCGAAGAAATGAAGGCGCGCCCGGGGCAATTCGGTGACTGCCCTTTCGCACGGCGTCAGTTGCCGCTACGGTCTGGCCCCAACCAGTGGGAGCGATTCCGTCAGTCGGCGCGCCGTCAGGGCGTGGCCCTTCTGCAAGGAGTCGCTCATGCGACACCCCCCGCGTTTTTCCGCCCTGCTCGGCGGAGCGGTGCTCACCTTGGCGAGCACCGCTCTCGCCGTAGTGGGTACGGCCCCAGGAGCAGCGGCCGCACCTTCCTGCACCGTCCAGTACTCCGTCGTGAGTTCCTGGCCCGGCGGCTTCCAGGGGTCCGTCACCCTCACCAACAACAGCACACCCTTGAACGGCTGGAGCCTCGGCTTCGGCTTTCCCGACGGCCAGCAGATCAGTCAGGGCTGGGGCGCCGCCTGGTCCCAGTCCGGGGCGAGCGCCACAGCCGTGAACGAGAGCTGGAACGGGACGCTGGGCGAGGGCGCCAGCGTCACCGCCGGCTTCATCGCCTCGTGGTCGTTCTCCAACAGTGCGCCCCGCACGTTCACCCTCAACGGCGTGGCCTGCACCACAGCGCCGGGCCCCACCGACCCCACCCCCACCCCCACCCCCACCCCGACCCCTACCCCCACGCCCACCCCCACCGGTCCCACCGATCCCCCCGGCCCGGTCTCCGGGGCGCCCGAGCTGAGCGTCAGCGGGAACCGTCTCACCGACCAGAAGGGCGCCACCCGCCGCCTCCTCGGCGTCAACCGGTCCGGGGCCGAGTTCATGTGCGTCCAGGGCCACGGCATCTTCGACGGTCCCGTCGACGACGCCGCGGTGCGCGCCATCGCCGACTGGAAGGCCAACACCGTCCGCATCCCCCTCAACGAGGAGTGCTGGCTCGGCCTCGACCACATCAAGCCCGAATACCGCGGCGCGCAGTACGTCGACGCCGTCAAGGGCCTGGTGGGCCGGGTCCTGGCCCACGGCATGACCCCGATCGTCGAACTGCACTGGACGTACGGCCAGTACACCGGCAACTCCTCGGGGTGCTCCGACGTCCACGCCTCCTGCCAGAAGCCGATGCCGGACGCGCAGTACACCCCCGCCTTCTGGACCTCGGTGGCGGACACCTTCAAGAACGACCGCCGGGTCGTGTTCGACCTGTTCAACGAGCCGTACCCCGACCGGGCCACCCCCACCGCCGGCCAGGCCTGGTCCTGCTGGCGCGACGGCGGCACCTGCCCGGGCATCGGTTACGAGGTCGCCGGCATGCAGGACCTCGTGGACGCGGTCCGCGCGACCGGGGCCCGCAACCTCGTCCTCGTACCCGGCATCGCCTACTCCAACGACCTGAGCCAGTGGCTCACCCACGCACCCGTCGACCCGACGGGCAATCTGGCCGCGGCCTGGCACGTCTACAACTTCAACGCCTGTGTCAACGAAGCGTGCTGGCAGAGCAGCCTGGCACCGGTCGCGGCCAAGGTCCCCCTGGTGGCGGGCGAGATCGGTGAGAACACCTGCGGACACGGGTTCATCGACCAGGTCATGAAGTGGTTCGACGACCGCTCCCTCTCGTATCTCGGATGGACCTGGAACACCTGGAACTGTGCCTCCGGTCCCGCCCTGATCACCTCGTACGACGGCACGCCCACCGCATTCGGAGCCGGGCTGCGCGACCACCTGCGCGCCCTGACGGAAAGGAACACCTCGAAATGAGCCGCACGCCCCAGCGCACGCCCCACCGCACAACCCAGCGCACCATCAGCCGCACGACCAGCCGTACCGCCCTGCTGGCGGCCCTCGGCCTCGTCACGGCCGCCGGCGCCACCGCCACCGTGTTCGGCACCACCGCCGGCGCCGCCACCGCCGGCTGCAAGGTCGAGTACCAGGTCACCAACCAGTGGAACACCGGGTTCGGCGCCAATGTGAGCGTCACCAACACCGGCGACCCGCTCACCGCATGGACCCTGGAATGGTCCTACGGGGGCGATCAGACCGTCACCCAGGGCTGGAACGCCGCCATCACCCAGTCCGGTACGGCCGTGACCGCCAAGAACGTCTCCTACAACGGGTCCTTAGCCACGGGCGCTTCGACGTCCTTCGGCTTCAACGCCTCGTACAGCGGTACCAACGCCGTCCCCGCCACCTTCAAGCTCAACGGCGTCACCTGCAACGGCGCCACCGTGCCGACGCAGCCGCCGACCACTCCGCCCACGACGCCCCCCACGACCCCGCCGCCCTCCGGCGGCAAGGCCGACAACCCGTACGCCGGCGCCAAGGTGTACGTGAACCCCGAATGGTCCGCCAAGGCGGCTGCCGAACCGGGCGGCACCAAGGTGTCGAACCAGCCCACCGGCGTCTGGCTGGACCGCATCGCCTCCCTCCAGGGTGGGAACGGCAGGATGGGCCTGCGCGACCACCTGGACGCGGCCCTGGCGCAGAAGGGCAGCGGCGAGCTCGTCGTCCAACTGGTGGTCTACAACCTGCCGGGCCGCGACTGCTCCGCGCTCGCCTCCAACGGTGAACTGGGCCCCACCGAGATCGACAAGTACAAGACGCAGTACATCGACCCCCTCGCCGCGATCCTCGCCGACCCCAAGTACGCGGGGCTGCGGATCGTCACCACGGTCGAGATCGACTCCCTGCCGAACCTGGTCACCAACGTCTCAGGCCGCCCGACGGCCACCCCGAACTGCGACGTCATGAAGACCAACGGCAACTACATCAAGGGCGTCGGCTACGCGCTGAACAAGCTGGGCTCGATCGCCAACGTCTACAACTACGTGGACGCGGGCCACCACGGCTGGCTCGGCTGGGACGACAACTTCGGCGCCTCCGCCGAGCTGTTCAAGCAGGCGGCCACCGCCGAGGGCTCCACGCTCTCCAAGGTGCACGGCTTCATCGTGAACACGGCCAACTTCAGCGCCTTGAAGGAGGACCACTTCAAGATCGAGGACTCCGTCAACGGCACCTCCGTACGGCAGTCGAAGTGGGTCGACTGGAACCGGTACACCGACGAGTTGTCCTACGCCCAGGCCATGCGGGCCAAGGCGGTCTCCCTGGGCTTCGACGCGAACGTCGGCATGCTCATCGACACCTCCCGCAACGGGTGGGGCGGTGCGGCCCGGCCCACCGGACCCGGCGCGCTGACCAGCGTCGACACGTACGTCAACGGGGGCCGCTACGACCGGCGCATCCACCTCGGCAACTGGTGCAACCAGGCGGGGGCCGGGCTCGGCGAGCGGCCGCAGGCGGCTCCGGCCGCGGGCATCGACGCGTACGTGTGGATGAAGCCCCCGGGCGAGTCGGACGGGGCGAGCAAGGAGATCCCGAACGACGAGGGCAAGGGCTTCGACCGGATGTGCGACCCGACCTACACCGGCAACGCCCGCAACGGGAACAGCATGTCGGGTTCCCTGCCGAACGCGCCCCTGGCCGGCCAGTGGTTCTCGGCCCAGTTCCAGGAGCTCCTGAAGAACGCCCACCCGGCGCTGTGACGCAGCGCCCCTGAGGAACGCGTGAGCCGTACGGAACCCCCGGGTTCCGTACGGCTCGCGGCTCCCGTACGCACCGCCGCGTGACGCACACCACACGAACTCTCGCCTCTGCGCGGCAACTCCCGTGGCCGCGGCGGCAACTGAGGGGTGACAGAGCAGTACTCCGCCCCACCCCCCAAGGAACGCCACCCGATGCCCTCTTCCTCTCGCCGTCGCCTCCCCGCCCGTCGCCGTCTCGCCCTGGTCACCTCGGGACTCGTCACCGCGGCGGGTCTGGGCGTCCTGCCGTTCGCCGCGCGCGCCGACGCGGGCGCCGTCGATCTCGCACATGAGGCCCTGGCCGCCCAGGACGGCTGGGCGTCGAGCGGCTCCGGCACCACCGGCGGACGGGCCGCCGACGCCCAGCACGACGTCACCGTCACCACACGGGCGGAACTGGTCAAGGCGCTCCGCGCGGGCCCGTCCGGCGCCGCGCGGATCATCCGGGTGAAGGGCCGGATCGACGCCAACACCGACGACCAGGGACGCCGGTTGGGCTGTGCGGACTACGCGAAGGGCACCGGCTACACGCTCGCCGCCTACCTCAAGGCCTACGACCCCGCGGTATGGGGACGCTCCAAGCTGCCGTCCGGCCCGCAGGAGTCCGCGCGGGCCGCGGCCCAGGCCAAGCAGGCCGAGCGGGTGGGCATCACCGTGCCGTCGAACACCACGATCATCGGCGTGCCCGGCACCGACGCGGGCATCGACGGGGGCAGCCTGCTCGTGCAGAAGGCGGACAACGTCATCATCCGCAACCTCACCTTCGCCGACACCCGCGACTGCTTCCCCCAGTGGGACCCCACGGACGGCTCCGAGGGCAACTGGAACTCCGCGTACGACGCCGTCACCCTGCGAGGGTCGACGCACGTGTGGGCCGACCACAACACCTTCACCGACACCCCGAACGTCGACACCACCAACCCGCGCTACTTCGGCCGCGAGTACCAGGTCCACGACGGCGCCCTCGACATCACCAACGCCTCGGACCTGGTCACCGCCTCGTACAACCGCTTCAGCGACCACGACAAGACCATGCTCATCGGCAGCAGCGACAAGGACACGAAACTCCGCGTCACGCTGCACCACAACGTCTTCCAGGGCATCGTGCAGCGCGCACCGCTGGCCCGGGTCGGGCAGGTCCACCTCTACAACAACCACTTCGACACCACCCCGCGCAACGGCTACACCCACAGCTACAGCGTGAACGCGCGCGCAGGTGTCCAGATCGTGGCGCAGAACAACCACTGGACGCTCTCCTCCGACCGCAAGACCTCCCAGCTCCTGTCGGGCGACGGCACGGGCGCGTTCGCCGGAAGCGGCAACATGGTCAACGGCACGGTCACCGACCTCGTCGCCGCGCACAACGCGGCGAACAAGAAGAAGATCAAGCCCGAGGTCACCTGGAAGCCCGCCCTGGCCAGGGGCCTGGAGTCTTCCGCCGCGGACCTGCCCGCGTCACTCGCCCGCCGTGCCGGGGCGGGCGTCCTGAAGTGATCCACCGCCCCGCTCCCGCCCGGCGGCGGGAGCGGGGGCCGCTGCGGTCACAGGCTCGTCGGCGACGTGCTCGTCGTTCTCCCAGTTGCGAAAGCCGGGCAGGTCGCCGTTGGCGCCGCACTCGCGGGTGTTCTGGGCGGTGGGCTGCCCGTTCATCTGGAGGACGCCGGCGCCCGGCCGCCCCAGCATGCCGCGCACGAGGTGCAGGTTGTTGACCTGCACGGCGGCGGCGGTGGCCTGGTGGGACTGGTAGACGCCCTGGAGCACCGTGGACAGCAGCCTGTCGGCCGTGCCGAGCAGCTCGGCCGCCTCCCCGATCCTCGACGCGGGGACGTCACAGATGCCCGAGGCCCAGGCGGGAGTGCAGTGCGCCACCGTCTGGGCCAGCTCTTCGAAGCCGACCGTGTGGGCCTCCACGTAGGCGCGGTCGATCCGTTCCGTACGGATGATCTCGTGCAGGAGCGCGTTGAGCAGGGCCACGTTCGTCCCGCCGCGCGGGGCGAGGTGGACGGCGGCGCGGCGCGCCACCTGCGTCGGGCGGGGGTCGACGCACAGGAGGCGCGGGGGATCGGCGCCGTCGAGCCGGTCGAGGACGCGCATCCACTGCACGGGCTGCGTCTCGGCGATGTTGTGTCCGAACAGGGCGATGACGTCGGCGTGGTCGATGTCGTCGAAGCAGCCGGGCTGCCCGTCACACCCGAAGGACTGCTTGAGCGCCTCGGCCGCGGTGGAGGTGCACAGGCGCGTGTTGCCGTCCAGGTGGTTGGTGCCGATGCCGGCCCGGGCCAGGACCGCGAGCGTGTAGTACTCCTCCAGGAACAGCTGGCCGGTGGTGTAGAAGCCGATCGACCCCGGACCACGCTCGGCGAGCAGCTCGCGGGAGCGGGAGACGACCAGGTCCATGGCGGTGTCCCAGTCCGACTCGACGAGCCGGCCGCCCCGGCGTACCAGCGGCCTGGTGAGCCGGTCCGGTGAGGCGTTGGCCTGCCAGCCGAACGCGTCCTTGGGACCGAGCCGCCCGCGGTTGACCCGGTCCACGGCCCGGCCGCGCACGCCGACCACGGCGCCGTCCTTGACGGCGATGTCCATGGCGTCACCGCCCGAGTGGAGGATCGACGCGGTCTGCACCCACCGGCCGACGTCGTCCGGACCCACGCCCTCGGCCAGGTACGTGTCCAGGCGCTCGGGCCACGGCTCGTCCCGTGCGTACGGGGTACGGCCGCCCCAGGGCGACGCGATCCGGTCCACCCAGTTGCCCATGCTGCCTGCCGGCGGAACACCGGCGGCGGCCGCCGCTACGTCGGCCGCCCATCCGTGCGCGGATCCCTTCCCGCGCGGGCTCCGCTCGCATCCGGGCCGGGGGCGCTGTCACTCCTGGGACCAGGCGACTCGGCCGTTCAGGGGCGCCCCGCGTCCGCGTCCAGGAGGCGGGCCGCCGCCTCCACGGCCGGTGGCAGCGGACGACGTGAGCGCAGCGCCGCCGGAAGCCGCTTGAGCACCCCCGCCAGCGCCTGGCGGGCGTCCGGGTCGCGCGGGGCCTGCACGGCGAGTCGGCGGGTGTGCCGCACGGCGACGCCCACGGGACGCCGTAGCCACGCGGCGAGGGCGGCGTTGCGGCGCTGGACCGCGGGCCGGCCTGGCCGCACCCCACCGGTCGGCCGGTGGACGGCCACCACGTCCGGAACGTGGCACACGCCCCATCCGTACGCGGTCAGGTCGTAGGCGAGCAGGGTCTCCTCGCCTCCGAGGAACAGGACCGGGTGGTAGCCGCCCGCCTGGAGGTAGGCGTCCCGCCGGGCGACGGCGGCGCAGGCCAGGAACCCGAGCACCTGTGGCCCGGGCAGATCGACGGCGCGGCCGAGCGGGGAGGCGGCGAGCAGGCCGTTCAGCGGATCGGGGTCGGCGTCGGGGCCCACGCGGACGCAGGCGGCGACCAGCCCGAGGCGCGCGTAGCGGTCCAGCAGGTCCGCCGCGCGCGTCAGGGATCCCGCCTCCCACCAGGAGTCGTCGTCGCTGAACGCCACGTACGGCGTACGGGCGTGGCGCACGCCCAGATTCCGGCCCGGCGCTCCGAGATTGCGGCCGGGAGAAAGGAGGGTGACCTCCGGCCGCAGCCGCGCGACGGCTTCCGGGGTCCCGTCGGTCGAGGCGTTGTCGACCACGATCACGGGCGGACGCTCGGGGAGCGCTGCCAGCCGGTCGAGGGTGTGCAGCAGCTGGTCGCGGCGGTTGTGGGTGATGACGACGACGGTGGTGCGGGGGTCGGGGCTCACGGCCGGGCCACCTCGGGTGGGATCGACGGGATGGTGCGCGAGGCCCAGGGGAGGCCGGGTCGGACGGTCGCTCGCCCGGTGCGGTCGTCGGTCGTCGGTCGTCGGTCGCCGGTCGCCGGTCGCCGGTCGTCGGCCGTCGGCCGTCGGCCGGACGGTGGGGTCGGGTTCACGCGCCCAGGTGCGTGATCGCGGTGTCCAGCCGCGAAGCCAGGGCGTCGAGGTCCTGCTCGCTCGGTGTGCCGGAGGGCATCGTCGCGGCCAGATCATGGCCGGAGGCGATTTCCACGGCCCCGGAGTACGGCTCCGACGTCAGCCGGGCCGAGGGGACGACCTCCGTACGACCCTCCAGCAGCACGAGGGAGTGGTCCTCACCGGAGGGATCGAGGAGGGCGCGGACCTGCGCGCGGGTGACGGCCACGGCCCCGTCCTCCTCACCGGCTCCCGGAGCCCTTGTCCGGGCGATCCTCGGCTGTCTCCTTGGCTGTCTCCTCGGGTGCGGCCTCGACACCGGCCAACGGCTCCCCGCTCCCGGTGCCGGCCTGGTGGTAGCCCTCGCGGGCGCTCGCCGTGCCGGGTACGACACGCTCGCGCGCCTGACTCTCCGAGCCGGAGTGGGCTCCCGGTTCCTCGCTGCTCCGGGCGCGCTCGTAGCCGTTCGGCCGCGCGGCGTCCGGTGTGTGCCCGGTCATCTCCGTGTCCTTCCGTCTCGATGACCCCGTGGGGCGGCTGCCCGCGCGAGGGCGGGCGAAACGGTGAGACGGCCGGGCGCGGCGCCGGGCCGGCGGCACCCGGTCACGCGGGTGCCGCCGGCCCGGCGGAGGTCGGCGTGGGGGCGCAGGGAGGTTCAGGAAGGTTCCTTGCCCCGGCCGCTCATCGCGTCACGCAGGCGGTCGACGAGCCCGACCCCCGGGGCCAGGAGCTTGTTGGCGGGCGGCTTGTCCGGGGCGGACGGGTGCGGGCGCGTGGGGGCCGTCTTCTTGGCCTGGCGCACCTTGTCGCCGAGCTTCTCCAGCATCTCCGCGGAGCAGGCCTGCCGCAGGCGGGGGAACAGGTTGTTCTCCTCGTCGTTCACGTGGCTGCGGATCTCCGTCATCAGCTTCGTGACGAGCTCGTCGAACCGGGGATGGTCGGCGTCGCATCCCTCCAGTTCCTTCATGATGCGTTCCGCCGTGGCGTGATCCTCCAGCTCCTTGTCGGCGATGGCGTCGCCGCCCGGAACGTGCTCGCGGACGGCGGGATACAGGTACGCCTCTTCGGCCACCGAATGCCGGACGAGTTCCATGGTCACCTGGTCGGCGTACATCTTCCTGCGGGCGTCACCCGAGGGCGTTTCCTCGATGTTCGCGAAAAGCTCCTCGACCTCCTGGTGATCGGTCATCAATTCCGCGATCACGTCACCGCCATGTCCCATGGGGAGTGCCCTTCTCTGTGAGGTTCCTGGACCCCCAGTGAATCGCGCGGCGCTCACAGAGCGTGGTTCCCCTCCACCCAGCGTGTCGGTCTCAGGTGCTCGGAAAGGCCTGTGACCTGCGCCATTCCTGGAAAGGCCGGGAGGGGATACGATCCCTTTTTCCTCCTTTTCGCCTCCCCCTTACTCCGAATTGGCCACCCGTGTCGGCAGACTCCTCTCTCTCCTCGCTCATAGCGGCGACGGCCCAGTGGATCACCCACGCCTATCCCTCCGGCCGCGGCGCCTTGCAGCGCGCCCTCGCCGAGGCCCAAGCGCGCCAGGCCGTCACCGTCGCCGCGTGGCTGAGGTATCCCACGGAGATGGACGCCCAGCTGATGAACCTGACGGGGCCCGGCGGCTCCGCACGGCTGGACTGGGTCACGGGCGCGGCGACCGAGGAGTCCTCGGACCCGGAGCTGCACGCGTGGCGCACGTGGGTGGACGAGGTCGTGGCGAGCTGGGCCGCCTGCCTGCTCGGCACGCCGGACCTGGTCACCGCGGCGCTCGCCACGCTCGCCGGGTCGACGCGGGCGACGGGCGAAACGATCGATTTCCGGCGCCTGAGCCATCCGAACGAGAACGACCGGCACGCGGCCGCGCTGCTGCGCCACCCGGACCTCCTCGCCCCGGTGGCCGACCTCCATCACGCGCAGCTCAAGGACCTCCTGGAGAGCGGCGCGCCCTCCTCATCCTGACCCGGGAGCGTCCGGCGCCCCACACCGCCGCCACACCGCCGCCGCACCGCGGGCGTCTCGTCGGGCGACGTCTCGTGTTGCGCCGCCGCGCGAGTGAACGTTCCATGAGCAGATAGCCGCTCAGCCCCCTACCGGGCGGGACCGGCAGCCGGGCCCGGGTCTCGCGGGAGGTACTGCATGCTGAATCGATGGTGTTGGCGAGGCATCGCGGCGATGGCGGCCGTCCTCACCCTCACCTCCTGCGGTTCCCTCTCCGAGCGGCGTGACGGCGCCGCCGCGGAGGTCGTCCGCTTCGAGCGGGCCCTGAGCGCCGGGCAGCACGACCGGCTGTGTGCCGCCCTCGCGCCCTCCACCCGAGAAGAGCTGGAGCAGTCGGCCAAGAGCCGCTGCGAGCAGGCGATCGGCGAGGAGGAACTACCCGCGGCCGGCGCCGTGCGCACGGTGGACGTGTACGGCGACCAGGCCAGGGTGGTACTGGAGCAGGACACCGTCTTCCTGGCCCGGTTCCCCGCGGGATGGAAGGTGACCGCTGCCGGTTGTACGCCGCGGCACCAGCAGCCGTACCAATGCGCGATCAAAGGCGGGTGACACGGCCATGAGGACGCTGTTCGCGGGAACGCTGCTGCTGATCTTCCTCGGGTTGGCGTACTTCATGACGTTGGGGCTGATGCACCGATGAGCACGGAACCCGCATCCGGCAAGCAGAACGCAGCGCCCGGCCACCGGGTCGGACGCTTCCTCCACCACAACGGTCTGGGGCTGTTCTTCCTCATCGGCTTCCTGCTCGCACTGGCCGGCCAGGCCGTGGCGGGGCACGCCGACTTCAACAACCAGCTCGTCAGCGACGGTATGGCGCCCATCGGTTTCGGCGCCTACCTGACCTCGTCCGACTTCGCCGTCGACGTCACCGAGAACTGGCAGTCGGAGTACCTGCAGTTCTTCCTCTTCATCTTCGCCACCGTCTGGCTGGTGCAACGCGGCTCACCGGAATCGAAAGAACTCCACAAGGCCGGCACCGAGTCGGACAAGGAACAGATGGTGGGCCCGCACGCGAAGGAGGACTCCCCCCGCTGGGCCGCGGCCACGGACTGGCGCGGTTTCCTCTACTCGCGTTCCCTCGGCCTGGTCATGGGAGTCGTCTTCCTGCTGTCCTGGCTGGCCCAGTCCGTCGCGGGAGTCGCCGCCTACAACGAACAACAGCTGCGCGGGCTCCAGGCCCCCACCACCTGGGCCCAGTACATCTCCTCCGCGGACTTCTGGAGCCGCACGCTGCAGAACTGGCAGTCCGAGCTGCTGGCCGTGGCCTCCATGGCGATCCTCGCCATCTACCTGAGGCAGCGAGGATCGCCGGAGTCCAAGCCGGTGGGGGCACCCCACTCGGCGACCGGTGTGGAGGGCTGAGCCGAAGCTCCTGCTCCTCCCGTACGGTCACGCCTGCGCGGACCGGGCGTGCAGTGCGGCGAGTTCGCCCAGGACGCGGGCCGCCGGCGCGGGGTCGACCAGCCACTTCAGGTGGCTGCCCGCGCAGGTGCGGACGTCGTACGGATTGTCCGGCGTCAGCTCGTCGCCCTCGCGGATCAGGCGGTCCTGGAGGGCGAGGGGCAGGCTCGCGTCGTCGGCCAGGCGGATGTACGTCCTGGGGATGCGGCCCCAGGTCGCCGCCTGGGCCCGGTCGGCGGAGCCGCCCACGTCCAGGTTCTCGTCGGGCTGGAAGGTGTTCAGGAACGTGAGGAACTGCTCGTCGGTGCCGTCGGCGAGGAAGGCCGACTTGAACGCCGCGAGCGACTCCGGGTCCGCCGTGCGGAAGTTGACGCGGAGCAGGCCCAGGTCGGCGGGGCTGCCGGCCAGAGCCGAAGCGAAGGCGGCGGGGTCGACCCCGGCCATCTCCGGCTCCCCGTAGTAGTCGTTGACGTCGAGCCGGACCGGGCACCAGGCCGAGACGTAGACGACGCGGTCGATCAGATCCGGGCGGGCGTTGGCCGCGGCCGTGACCGTGACACCGCCCCGGCTGTGGGCGACGAGGATCACGGGGCCGTTGCGCTTGGCCCGTTCGAGGACCCCGATGAGGTGGGCGACGTTGTCGGCGAGGGTGACGCCCTTGATCCCACCGGGCGCACTGGCGAGGCCCGCGGGGTCCTGCGGTGCCTGGTAGGCGCGGGTGAAGGTCGCCTGGAACCCGTGGCCGGGCAGGTCGACGGCGACCGAACGGTGCCCGAGGAGGCCGAGTTCGGCCTGGAGCGGCGCGAAGGAGAAGGAGTTCGCGAAGGCTCCGTGTACCAGTACGAACGTCGGGTGCATCGGTGTGCTCACTTTCCGGCCGCCGCGGTCGGCGTCGGCCATGGCATGGTCCAGCGGACGAACGAAGGCCGGTCGGCCCCAACCGGCGCGGTCACTGCGAGGTCCGGCGCAGGACCAGGCACAGGAAGCCGAAGCTGTCCCGGTACACGCGCAGCCACTGCGCGCGCTGGGCGGTGGCCGTCTCCAGCGCCTGCGCGCCGGCCGGATCGGCGGGGTGGTCCAGGGCCCACGAGGCCAGGGAACCCCAGCAGGCCCACTCGTAGGCGTCCAGCTCACCGCGGGTGCTGATGTGGCCGTGGACGGGGGTCCATCCGTCGGCGACGATCCGGTCCACCGTGGTCGCCAGGTCGGCGAGGTCACCGAACATCTCGACGGCCTCCGGTGACGGGGCGCGGTCCCAGAACGACTCGCCGATCAGGACGCGGCCGCCGGGAGCCAGGTGCCTGCGGGCCGCCGCGAGGGTGGGGAGGAGACCGCCGAAGGCATGGGTGGCACCGACGCTGACCACCAGGTCGAACGCGTGCGGAGAGCTGAAGTCCGCGGCCTCCTGGTGGTGGAGGAGCAGGCGCTCGCCGACTCCGCGGCCGCCCGCTGCCCGGCGGGCCTGCGTCAGGGAGACTTCCGAGACGTCGACGCCCTCGGCGCGCAGGCGGGGGCGGGACTCCAGGGCGCGCAGGAGCCATTCCGCCGTGCCGCAGCCGAGGTCGAGCACCCGCTCGTCGCCTCGCGGGAGGCCGCGTTCGAGCAGCACGCTGACCGAGTCGTCGTCGAGCGGCGCCTTGATGGGGTGGTCGGCGTGGGCGATCATGGAGATCTGTTCGCGGCTCAACGGCGCGGCCTGCCCCGTCTCCAGGAGCAGCTGCGCGGCCACGGCGGCCCCGTCGGTGCGGACGGTGCCGGCGACGGCCTTCGCCCGTGCCTCCGTCTCGGGGTCCAGGGCCGTCCCGAGCGCCGCGGACAGGGACTCGAGGGTCGGGACGGGGCCGTCGTGCGCGGCGCCGATGCCCAGCTCGGCCACGCGGGCGGCCCAGTGCGGCTGGTCCACGAACTGGGGCACCACCACCTGCGGCGCACCGGCTACGGCGGCGGTGGTCGTGGTGCCCGCGCCGCCGTGGTGCACGACGGCCGCGACCCGGCGGAACAGGGCCTGGTGGTTGACGTCGCCCACGGCGAAGCAGTCGTCCGAGTCGTCCAGCGGGTCCAGGTCCGCCCAGCCCCGGGAGACGAGCACGCGCCGGCCCAGCGCACGCGCCGCCTCGACGGCCGTACGGGCGATGTCGGAGGCCGAGCCCAGGGGCATGCTGCCGAAGCCGACGTACACCGGCGCGGTCCCGGCGGCCAGGAACGCCTCCAGGTCGGCGGGCAGGGGGCGTTCGTCGGGCAGGATCCACGCACCGGTCTGCACGACGTCGAGGTCCGTCAGCCGCTCCCACGGGCCCAGCACCGGGTCCACCGCCAGCCACGGCCGCTCGGTGAAGACGTGGTCGCGGACGTTGTCCACGGGCGCGAGGCCGAGCGCCGCGCGGTGGGCGTTGAGGGGCTCCCGGTAGAGGGCGTTGACCTTTTGGGCGTCCAGGTCCCACAGGGCCTGGTGATCGGTCAGGTCCGGCGGGACCGGCGGGCCGGGCCGCGGGGACGGCCGGTAGTGCGGGGAGGGCATCTCGAACGGGTGGAAGCCCGCGTACACGTAGCGGATGCCCAGCTTCTCGGCCACCGAGCGGGCACCGGCCGGCATCAGTCCGCTCGCCACCAGCACGTCACAGCCCTCGGCCGCCTTGCCGACCGTCTCGAAGTGCGCGGCGACCAGCTCGGCCGCGAACGCGCCCGCGTCCGACGGCGGCGCTCCCGTCCGCAGCGCGCGCACGTCCCGCCCGAAGGGCACCAGTTCGGCGCCGACACCGGCCACCAGTTCCGCGAACTCCTCGTCCGGGGGCGCGCACACGCGTACCTCCGCGCCTCGTTCGCGCAATCGCGCCGCCAGTCCCGCCAGCGGCGCGACGTCGCCGCGCGATCCGTACGCCATCAACAGCACACGCATGTCGTCTTACTCATTCCTGTGGAGGCCGGCCCGGGGCGGGCCGGTGTCGGGTGGAGCCGTCCGCATCGGCTGCGCTGCCTCCGCTGCCCGCACCGTCTGCGCCCCAGCGGTCGAGGACGGCGTACGCCGGGATCCACCGCCCGGTGCAGGCGGCGTGGGCCGGCGGGGGCAGCCGGGCGAGGAGCCGCTGCGCCGTCGGTGCGTCGGTACCGTCCAGCAGCCACGGCAGCAGCAGCGCGTCCTGGTCGATGCGCTGGGCGTGGACGCGGCTGAAGCGGTCCCACTGCCCGGCCGTCAGCTCCCGCCGGATCAGCGGGAACGCCGCCTCCTCCTCGTGCTCCAGGTGGCCGGCCAGGCCGCGGACCAGCGCGTCGGTCAGCTGACCCAGCGGCAGCGAGCCGCCGCCCGGGTCGGCCAGCGCGGCGTCGATGGCGTGGATCACCGGGGTGATGGCGGCGTGTTCGGCCTCCATCACCTCCAGCAGGGCCAGGTCCTTCGGCCGGCCGGCCAGACCGCGTCGCAGCGGCGGCCACAGGGCGTCGTCCTCGGCCGTGTGGTGGGCGTGCAGGGCGTTCTTGAGCAGCGTCCACCCGGCGGCCGTGGTCAGCACCTGCCGCGGGTCGCGGTCCGCGGCCGTGGTGAGGCGGTCCAGATGGGCCAGTTCCCGGCGCAGGGCGTCGTGCGTCGCGTACAGCACGGTCAGGTCGACGGCGTCGTTCACGGACGGTTCCAGGGCGCTCGGGTGTGCTCGGCGAAGGGCGGGTCGGGCACGCGTGACGGCATGCCTCACACGATGGTGGGGCCCGCACATATGATCAACGAACACGTGTGCGTGATTCGATAACCGCTGGATTATTGATCGAGGAAGGGCCGGGGCCGGTGGAGCTGCGGGACATCCAGATCTTCCTGGTGCTGGCCGAGGAGTTGCACTTCGGCCGGACCGCGCAGCGGCTGCACGTCTCCCAGGCACGCGTCAGCCAGGCCATCAAGAAGCAGGAGCGGCGCATCGGCGCCGAGCTCTTCACCCGCACCAGCCGCGCGGTGCGCCTGACCGAGATCGGCCGGCAGTTCCGCGACGACCTGCAGCCGGTCTACGCGGGCCTGCACGACTCCATGGAGCGGGCCCAGTTGGCCGCGCGCGGCATCACCGCGCAGCTGCGCGTCAGCCTGATGCCCTTCAACGTGGCCGAACTGCACCCGTACTGGAAGGCGTTCCGCGCACGCCACCCGCACTGGGGACTGCGGGTCCGTCAGGCCACCTTCACCAACGTGTTCGGCCAGCTCCGCAGCGGTGCCATGGACGTCCTGGTCGCCTGGCTGCCGGTGGAGGAGCCGGACTTCACCGTCGGACCGCGGCTGTGCACCGACTCCCGGATCCTCTCCGTGGCCGCCGACCACCGGCTCGCCGGACGCGACCACGTACCCCTGGAGCTGCTCGCCGACTTCCCGCACGCCACCGCCCTCGGCCTGCCGGACTACTGGGAGGACAGCTACCTGCCCTTCCACACCCCCCGCGGCCGTACGATCGAGCGCGTCACGGCCGCGGCGTCGGACACCGCCGACGAGCTGATCGGCCACGTCGGCATGGGCGACATCATCCACACCTTCCCCGGTCACGTCACCCGGTACTGGGGCATGTCGCACATCCGGTGGCTTCCCCTCCCCGACATGCCCAGGCTGGACTTCGCCCTGGTCTGGAGGACCGAAGCCGAGAACGACCTCATCCGCGCTCTGGCCGATACGGTGCGCGACCTCGGCGTCTTCCGGTTCTGACCGTCCGGGCTCACGCGTCCGGCCCGCCGAGCACCGCCTCGACCACCTGGTCGACGGTGATGCGCAGGAGCCGGGCGTCGGGCCGCGAGGCGTGCGCGTCGCCCGGCCGCAAAGGGTCCTCACCGGCGCGGGGACACCACAGCACGCGGTGTCTCGGGTGCGGCGGCGGGCCCCACAGGCTGGGCGCCACGGGGCCGAAGAGCACGACGGACGAGGTGCCCAGAGCCGTGGCGAGGTGCGCGAGACCCGTGTCGCCGACCAGGACGCAGCGCGCACCGGCCACCAGCGCGCAGAGCTCGTCGAAGGGCACGTCGCCGGAGCCGCCGACCACCGCCTCCTGCGGCAGCCCGGCCCCGCGCGCCACCCGCCGCGCCAGCTCCCCCTCGCCCGCGCCCGCCGTGACGACCACGTCCAGGCCCGCCCGGCGCAGCGCCCGTGCGACCGCCGCGAACCGTTCGGCAGGCCACCGGCGTGCCCCGGCGTCGGCGCCGGGATGGACGACGACGGCGCCGGGGGCGGGGGAGGCGCAGGCCGGGGCGGCGATCGCCAGGTCCGTGGGATCGGCCTCGATGCCGTACCAGCCCAACAGGCGGCACCACCGCTCCCGCTCGTGCTCGTCGTCGCGCCACTCGGGTCCGGGGATGTCGGGGGTCCGGGCGTGCCGGTAGGCGAGGAGCCGGCGCGGCCGCAGCCGCTGGAGGAGCCGGTGGCTGGGCGGTCCGTTCCCGTGCAGGTCCACCGCCAGCTCCGGGGGCGGCCCCTCCCAGTGCAGTACGGCGGGCACGCTGCGGCCCGGCGCGGTCGTGGGCAGGACGCGGTCCACGAGGCCGGTGGCGACGGCGACCGCGGCCAGCCGGCCGGGCGCCGCCAGGACGAGGTCGTGACCCGGCAGGCTCCTGCGCAGGGCCCGCAGGCAGGGCACGATCGTCAGCAGGTCGCCGAGGCCCAGGGCCCGGAGGACTACCACGCTCGGGCGGCCGTCCGCGGCCCGGTGCTCCGTCAGGGCGGGGCCCGCTCGCTCGTGCACCGTCATGAGCCCGAGGCGGCGGCCCGGGCCGCGCGATCGGCGAGACCGGTGGTGGAACGCCCGTCGAGATAGGGCAGGACGACGGCCTGGCCGCCCCAGGCGCGCAGCGCCTGCGCCTCCGGGAGATCGTCGGCCGAGTAGTCGCCGCCCTTGACCCACACGTCCGGCCGCAGCCGGTCCAGCAGCGTCTCGGGCGTGTCCTCCTCGAAGGCCACGACGGCGTCGACGCTGCCGAGCGCCGCCAGCACCCGTATGCGGTCCTCCAACGGGTTCAGCGGGCGCCCCGGCCCCTTGAGCCGCCGCAGCGAGGCGTCCGAGTTCACGCAGACGATCAAGCAGTCACCGATCCGCCGCGCGCTCTCCAGCAGGCCGACGTGCCCGGCGTGCAGCAGGTCGAAGCAGCCGCCCGTGGCGACCACCGTGCCGCCACGGGCCCGTACGCTCGCCGCCGTCGCGAAGGCGTCGCCGCCCACGGGCCGGGCCAAGTCCGTCGCGGGGGGAGTGCGCCACAGGGCGGGGTCACCGGCGCCGCCCGCCGATACGAAGGCGGCGGCCGAGGCGACCGCCAGCTGCAGCGCCTCCTCCGGCAGGCATCCGTCGGCGAGCGCGCAGGCCGCCACGGCGGCGAAGCAGTCGCCGGCCCCGCACGGATCGCCCACGGCACGGTACGGGGGCGGTACGAGCATCGGAGCGTCCGCCCGGGGCCGGGTCAGCAGGACCCCGCGCTCGCCGAGGGTGACGGCCACCGCGGCGGCGCTCCAGCGCTCCGCCAGCTCCGCGCCGCGCCGGGCGTGCGCCGCCAGGGAGTCCCCCTCACCGGGGCACAGTGCGGTCGCCTCCGCCGCGTTCGGTGTCACCAGCCGCGCCCCGGGCACGGGCGGTCCGCCCCGCGGGTGCGGGTCCCACACCAGGGGGACGCGGCGCGCGGCGCCGGTCAGCAGGCTCCGCAGCGCCTGCGCCGTGCCCCGGCCGTAGTCCGCTACGAGGACGGCGTGCGCCTCGGCCAGGGCCCGGCCCACGGCGGCGTCGGCGCGGCCGACCTCACCGCCGCCCCGGTCGATCCGGACCAGGGGGCGGCCGTCGGCCAGCACCCGCGTCTTGACCGGCAGCGAGCCGTCCAGCGGGAGCTCCACCAGCCGGACGCGGCCGTCCAGCGCCTCCCGCACGCGGTCGCTGGCACGGTCCTCGCCCAGCGCCGTGACCAGGACGACCTCCCGGCCCGAGCGGGCCGCCAGCACGGCCGCCAGACCGGCGCCGCCGGGCCGTGAGACGTCGTCCGTGACGTCGACGACGGGCGCCGGGGCGTCCGGAGCGAGACGGGACGCGACCCCCCGGACGTCGCGGTCCAGCAGGACGTCGCCGACCACGACCAGCGGTTCGAGGCCGGTCACCGGGCCCTCCTGACGGAGGCGACGGCGCGCCGGGGCGCCGAACGCACGGTGGTGGTGGCGGAGGAGGGCGCAGAGGAGCCGAGGGCCGCGTCGAAGGCCTCGCACAGCAGGTGCACCGCCACCAGGTGTGCCTCCTGCACGGTCGCCGTGGAGGCCGCGTCGATGCACAGGGTCTGGTCGGCGGCCTCCGCCAGCGGGTTGGGGCCGGCGCCGGTCAGGGCCCAGACCTCCACGCCGGCCGCGCGGGCCGTCATCGCGGCCGACAGCAGGTTCCCGCTGCGCCCCGACGTCGACAGCAGGACCAGGACGTCACCGTCCCGGCCGTGGGCCGCCACCTGCCGGGCGAAGATCTGCTCGAATCCGTAGTCGTTGCCGATCGCGGTGACGCTGGACGTCTCGGCGTGCAGGGCGATGGCCGAGTAGGCCGGCCGCTCCTCGCGGTAGCGGCCGACCAGCTCCGCGGTCAGGTGCTGGGCCTGGGCGGCGCTGCCGCCGTTGCCGGCCGCCAGGAGGCGGCCTCCGGCGGGGAGCACCGCGGCGAGCCGGTGACCCCAGTGGGTGAGCTGGTCCAGACCGTTGACGCGCAGACGTCTCAGCGCGTCCTCGAGCGACTGGCAGTGCTGGTGGGCTCCTGTGGTTGCGGGAGATCGGCTCATGGCGTCGGGGCGGACGCTCCGCAGAGCGGTCCGCACCCCACCTCCTTCAGACGGTCGGTACGGCGCGGTAGGCGGTCCGGTCGTGGCCGACCGGAGGCGTTCGTCGGACGGGGGCGGGACGGACGGATGAGCGGCGCAGGGGGCTCACGTCCTCGTCCCGGCGCCCACGAGCCGCCCGGCGAGCACCGAACGGTAGGAGCGTTCCGTCGCGGCGGCGACCTGGGACCAGCCGTACCGGCTCAGTACGCGCCGCCGCCCGGCGGCCCCGTACGCCCGGCGTACGGAGTCGTCGGCCAGGAGCTCGGCGGTGGCCGCCGCGAGCGCGAGCGCGTCCCCGGGCGGCACGAGCCGTCCGGTCTCCCGGTCGGCCACGGTGTCCAGCTGGCCGCCGACGGCGCTGGCCACGACGGGCCGGCCGCAGGCCATCGCCTCCAGCGGCACGATGCCGAACGGCTCGTAGTCCGCCGGGCACAGCACCACGTCGGCGCTGCGCAACAGGGCGGGCACGCCGTCGCAGGGCACCGCCCCGACGAAGCGCACGCGGTCGAGGACGCCCGCTCCCCGGGCGAGGGCGCGCAGGCGCCGCACCTCCAGGTCCCCGTCGAGGTCCCCGGGCGCGGGGCCGCCCGCGATCACGAGCTCCGCCTCCGGCAGGTGGGCGAGGGCGGCGACGGACAGGGCCGCCCCCTTGCGGGGGACCAGCCGGCCCAGCTGGAGCAGCCGGTGGCGGGGGGCGCTCCCGCGCTCGGCGACCGGCCCCTCCGGCTGGAACCGCTCGGTGTCCACGCCGCAGGGAACGACGTCGGCCTTGTCCTCGGGAAGGCCCATCCGGACGAGCTCGGCGACCTCGTCGCGGCACGTCGCCACGACCCGGTCGCAGCCGAATCCGACCTCCCGCTCGCATCCGATGCGCGAGGGCGGACTGGTGTCGGCGGCGCCCTGGTGGCGTCGCTTGACGGTTCCCAGCGCGTGGTAGGTGTGCAGCATCGGCAGACCCAGCTCCCGCGCGGCCGCCAGCGAGGCCAGCCCGGACATCCAGAAGTGCGAGTGGACCAGGTCCGGTGGACCGGCCTCCCGCCAGTGGCGCATCAGGTAGTAGCCGAACTCCCTCATGTGCGGCAGCAGTTCGTCCTTGGGCAGGGGTTCGGCCGGTCCGGCCGGCACGTGGTGGACCGTCACGCCCGGGCGCAACCGGCTGACGACCGGCAGGTCCCGGGAATCCCGCCGCGTGTACACGGTGACGCGGTGACCCCGGTCGGCCAGCGCCCCGGCGAGGCAGGCCACGTGCACGTTCTGGCCGCCGGCGTCGACACCGCCGAGGGTCGCCAGGGGGCTCGCGTGCTCCGAGACCAGGGCCAGCGACAGGGGCCGGAGCCGGTGGGGCGACCGTATCGGACGGGCCGTGGGGGATGTCATGACCGTACCTCCGTCATCACGCGCTCCCAATCGGCCAGGAAGCGCTTGAGGCCGTACCGTTCGAGCGCGGCCTGCCGGGCGCGCGCGCCGTCCTCGGCGGCCGCCTGGGGTTCGTTGAGGTAGCGGGTGACCGCCCGCGCCAGCACCTCCGGCCGGGTCGACAGGACCCCGGTGCCCGGCAGGACGGCCTCCACGGCCTCCGTGGACGCCAGCGCCACGACGGGCATGCCCAGGTGCATGGCTTCCAGGAGCGACAGGCCGAGGGAGGTCCAGCGCACGGGGTGCAGGTACAGACGGCGCTCGGCCATCGCCGCGTGCAGCTCGCGCTGGGGGAGCTCGTAGGACCGGCACCGCTCCGCGGGCAGCCCCAGGTGCTCGGCGAGGCCCTCGGTGCGCATGCCGAAGACGTCCAGCGGCGCCGCCCGGGCCAGGTCGGGCAGGAGGTCCGTCCCGGTGTGACGGCCCCGCCTGATCGGCTCGTTCGTCACCACGGCCGCGCGCGGGACCGCACCGGTGTAGAGGTGCCCCGGGTCGACGATGCCGTGTTCGACGACCTCGGTGCGGGTGGCACCGTTGTCCCAGAACAGCCGGTTGAAGTGGGTGACGTGGACGAGCGTCAGATCGTCGCGGTCCGCGCAGGGGTGACGGGTGCGCGGCACGTCGCCGTCCGGGGCGTTGTGCTCCAGGTAGACGGCGGGCAGGTCGCGGCCGGGGCGCCGGCCCAGCCAGCGTTCGGCCAGCTCCAGCTCATGGGGCCGCTGGAGCACGACGAGGTCCACCGGCGCATCGGCCAGTTCGGCCGGAGTGACCTCGCGCACCGAGTCGGGCCAGCTGAAGGTGCGGGCGCGGCCCAGCCCGTCGGGGCCCCGGTCCGGGGTGACCGGGACGAGGTAGGTGTGCGGTCCCTGGACGAACGCGGTGGTCCAGGAACCGTGCACGTGCCACAGCAGGATGTTCATAGCGTCGCTCCTCGATCGGTCGCGCTCGGACGGGACGGCCGCGGGCCGCGCCCGCCCGGGGGAGCGTCCCCGAGCAGCCCGGCCACGGCCGCCAGCACCTCGTCGTCGGCCACCGAGTCCAGACAGGGATGGCCCTCCACCGGGCACACCCGCGCCCTGCTGCCCGCGCACGAGGCCCGCTGGTCGCCGAGCAGCACGTGCGGCACCCGGTACGGCCGCCACCGGCCGGCCGGCACCACGGGTGCGAACAGGCACACCACGGGCGTGCCCACGGCGGCGGCCAGATGGGTGGGGCCCGTGTTGCCCGCCACCACGACCTGCGCGGAGGCCAGGACACCGGCCAGTTCGTGCAGGTCGCCCGTGACACCGCCCAGGTCGAGCCCGTGACGGCCGGCCACTTCGGCGGTGAGCTCCTTCTCCGCGGGACTGCCGGTGACCACCACCCGGTGTCCCGCCTCGTGCAGCGCGGCCGCGGCGCGCGTGGCCCTGGCCGGGCTCCACGCGCGGGCGGCCACCGCCGCGCCCGGGTGCAGCACCACGTACGGTTCGGGACCCGTCAGCCGCGTCGTGTCGGGCGGGACGCACACCCGCAGTGCGCCGTCGTCGCCGTCGGGAAGCGAGAAACCGAAGTCGCGCACCAGGTCGAGGGCCGCGTCCGCCTCGTGCCGCTCCGGAAGCCGGTGGTGGCGCAGCGCGAGCAGGGATCCCGGGTACTCCTCGCAGTCGGCCGCGACCCGCTCCACACCCGCGAGCGCGAGCAGCAGGGCCGCCGGGAGCGGGCTCTGGTGGTGGGACACCAGGATCACGCCCCGGTCGAAGCGTCCGGCCGCCAGGGCGTCGACCAGCAGGCCGCACTCCTCGCGCGAGGTGCGGCCCGGCTCCAGCCCCACCCAGGGGGCCTCGTACACCAGTACCTGGTCCACGCCCGGCAACAGCCGCGCGGCGGCGACACCCTGGGGCCCGCAGAGCAGCGTGGTGTGGGAGGAGCCGGCCGCCACCGCGCGTACGGCGGGACCGGCCAGCAGCACGTCCCCGGCGCTGTCGAGGCGCACGACGAGACTGCGCGGGGCGTTCACCGGTCACCGCCGGGGCGGGGCGGGCGGGCGAGGAGCCGGACGGCGGCGAGCAGATCGCGCGCCGTCTCGCCGGCGGCCGCGACCTCCTCGGGGAGGGTGACGGGCGTCGGCACCAGCACCCCGCGCGCCCCGGCGGCGGCCGCGGCCCGCACGTCGGCGCCGATGTCCCCGATGACCGCCGTTCGTTCGGGGGCCGCGCCCAGCCGCTCGCACGCGGCGAGGACCAGACCCGGGGCCGGCTTGCGGCAGCCACAGCCGTCCTCGGGGCCGTGGGGGCACACCGCCCACACGTCGAACGGCCCGAAGAGCTCGTCCACGCGTCCTCGTACCGCCAGCACCTGCTCCCGCGTCAGGAGTCCGCGTGCGACACCCGACTGGTTGCTCACGACACCGACCGGGACGCCGAGCTCGCGCAGCGCGGTCACAGCGGCCCGCGCCGTGGGCATCGGAGCGACGAGGGCGGGGTCGCCGTTGTACGGGACATCGGCGACGAGCGTGCCGTCCCGGTCGAGGAGGACCGCTTCGGGAAGCCGGCCGTCCCTCCCGTACGGACGCCTGGTACGCGCCGCCCCGGGGGCCTCCCACACCCAGGGGAGGGCCACGGCGGCGGCGCCGGCGACCGAGGCGCCCCCGGCGGGCAGGTGCCTCATGACGCCACCTGATCGCGGGGAGCCGCCTGCGGGGCCGCCGAGCGGCTCGCGGGGGGCGCCGCCGGGTCCGCTCGGCGGATCCTGCGGTGCACGGCCGTCCCGCGCAGCCAGTGCCAGACCGCCACGACGGGGATGACCGCGCTCGTGACGGTCATGGTGAGGACCTCTGACGGGGTGCGCGGCCCGGGGGCGATGCGGGCAGCGGCGAACTCGGCGGTGCCCGCCGCCCAGCCGGCCGCGCACCACGCGGCGGCGCCCCTGCGGCCGGCCAGCGCACAGCCGACGGCCGCGGCGGCGGCCGCGGTCACGGCGAGGTGGCGCGGCAGCCGCCCGCGAGGGGCCCCCGCCCGGCCCCACCAGTCGTGGCCGTGCAGCCGGCCCATCAGTACGTCGTCGGCGTTGCCGGCCTGGACCCGCACGGACACCCAGCGGTCGGCGGGCCGGACCGGGTGGGTGGTACGGCGGCTTCCGGGGGCCAGGACCCAGCCGCCCTGGATCAGGCGCAGCGCCAGCTCGGCGTCCTCGCGGAAGGCGCGCCGGAAGCGCTCGTCGAAGCCGCCGGCGGCGTTCAGCGCCTCCCGGCGGAAGGCCATGTCGGCGGTGATCCAGCGGGCGGTGGCCAGACCGGCGGTGTTGCGCTCCCAGTCCGTGGGACGGCGGCCGGGCGGCAGGGGGACGTCGATGCGGGCCGTGACGGCCGCGGTGTCGTGGGAGGCGGCCACCAGATCACGAGCCAGGGCCTCGCCCCAGCCCTGTCCCGGCACCACGTCGTCGTCGAGGAAGACGATCCAGGGCACCGGACCCGCCGCCCGCGCCCCCGTGTTGCGGGCGGCCGCGGGGCCACGGGCCGGGCCGGCCACGACGGTGGTGATCGGGCGCAGCGCCGACGGGACGTCCAGAGCGGGCACAGTCCCGTCGGGGCCGGGACGGTCGTGCACGAGGACGATCCGTACGGGTCCGTGCCCTGCGGCCGTGGCGGCCGCCACGGCGTCCAGACAGGCCCGGAGACTGGGCCGGCCGAGGGTGGGCACGACGATCGCGTACGGAGGCGGGTGCGCGGACACCTCGGTCATCGCGGTCAACCTTCCTCTCCCGCACGGAAGATGGCGTCCCGGCGGACCGCGTACGGCCCGATGGCCAGCAGGTCCACCGGCGACGAGCCGAAGCACTCCAGCGCGTCCCGGGGGTCGTCGACCATCGGCCGGCCGGCGGTGTTCAGACTGGTGTTGACGACGACCGGCAGTCCGGTACGCCGCTCGAACTCGGTGAGCATCCTCGCCACCAGGGGCTCGCGCTGCGGGTCCACGGTCTGGATGCGGGCGGTGCCGTCGACGTGGACCACCGCCGGGATGCGCTCGCGCCAGCCGGGAGCCACGTCGTGCACGAACAGCATGTACGGGCTGGGCAGCGGCCCGTCGAAGATCTCGGACGCCCGCTCGGCGAGCACCATCGGGGCCACGGGGCGGAACTGCTCACGGCCCTTGACGTCGTTCAGCCGCTCCAGGTTCCCCGCGTGCCCGGGATGTGCCAGCAGCGAGCGGTGGCCGAGGGCCCGCGGGCCGAATTCGGAACGGCCCTGGAACCAGGCCACGATGGCGTTGTCGGCGAGCGCCTGCGCGACGGTGGCCGCGATGTCCGGGGGCCGCTCGAAGGGGACCCCGGCCGTCTTGAGCCAGGCGCCGAGCTCCGCGTCCGACCAGTCGCGGCCCAGGTCCGCGCCGTCCATGGGCTCGGGGTCGTCACCCGCCCCGGCGGCGAGGAGCAGCGCGGAACCGAGGGCCGTACCGGCGTCTCCGGCGGCCGGCTGGACCCACACGCGGGAGAACGGACCCTCGCGCGCGATGCGGGAGTTGGCCACGCAGTTCAGCGCGACGCCGCCGGCGAGGGTGAGCACGTCGTCGTGGGTGCGGCCGTGGAGCCAGCGGACCAGGTCCAGCAGCGTCTCCTCCAGTACGGCCTGTGCGCTCGCGGCGAGATCGGCGTGAGCCCCGTTCCACGGCTCGTCGGGGCCGCGGCGCGGGCAGAACTCGCTCCAGGGGACGCCGGTGGCGTGGAAGCCGCCGTCTCCCGTCGGGTACACGTAGCGGCGCAGTTCGGCCAGCATCCGCGGGGTGCCGTGGGAGGCGAGGGCCATCACCTTGAACTCGTCGGAGGACCTCAGGAAGCCCAGGTGGTCGGTGAGTTCCTCGTACACGAGCCCGAGCGAGTGGGGGAGGTCCTGTGCGTACAGCGGCTCCAGCCGGGCGCCCGTCCGGCGCGCCGCCAGGTGGGAGGCGCGTTCCCCGCGCCCGTCGAGGACCAGTACGGACGAGCGGGCGGCGCCCTGGGCCGCGAAGGCGCCGGACGCGGCATGGGCCATGTGGTGCGGAACGAAGCGCACGAGGCCGGGGTCGAGCCCGGGCAGCGCGGTCGCGAGGAATCCGGGGGCCTCGCGCGCGTACGTCTGGCGGAGGTGGTCCCACGGGTCGTCCAGGCCCATGGCGTCCGCCGGGAGCGCCAGGGCCGGGTCGTAGGAATACGCCACGGCGTCGAGGTCCTGCGGGCGCAGACCGGCACGCTTCAGGCACCAGGCGGCGGCCTGTTCCGGTAGTTCCCAGGCGGAGAAGGGCACCGGCCGTTTGCCGTGCTTCCGTCTGGAGAATCGTTCCTCCTCGGTGGCGGCGACCGTACGGCCGTCGATGACGAGGGCGGCGGAAGGGTCGTGGAAGAGCGCGTTGATTCCGAGAATGCGCATCGCGGAAGGGACCTTTCGGCGGAGGAGCCGGGCGGGGCCGGGCAGGGACGGGCGGGGAGGGGCGCGGCCGCCGGCGGACGTGCGTCGGGAGCCGAAGACGGTCAGTCGTCGCCTTCCGCGCGGAACCAGGCGATCGTGCGGCGCAGCCCGTCCTCGGCGGCCACCCGCGGCTCCCACTGGAGCTTGTCCCGGGCGAGCGTGATGTCGGGGCAGCGCACGGTGGGGTCGTCGGTCGGCCGCTCGACGAAGGTGATCTCCGACCGGGAACCGGTCAGTTCGACGATCCACCGGGCCAGCTCCAGCATGGTGAGCTCGTCGGGATTGCCGAGGTTCACCGGTCCCCGCATGCCGTGGTCCGCCGCCGCGAGGATCCCCGCGACGGTGTCGTCGACGTAGCACAGGGAGCGGGTCTGCAGGCCGTCGCCGGTGACGGTCAGCGGGGCGCCCGCCAGCGCCTGGCGGATGAAGGTGGGAACGGCGCGACCGTCGTAGCCCCGCATGCGCGGGCCGTAGGTGTTGAACAGCCGCACGATGCACACGTCCGTGCCCAGGGCCGAGGCGTGCGCGGTGCTCAGTGCCTCACCGAAACGCTTGGCCTCGTCGTAGACGCTGCGCGGGCCGACCGGGTTGACGTGCCCCCAGTACCGCTCGTTCTGGGGATGCTCCCGCGGATCGCCGTAGACCTCGGACGTGGAGGCCAGGACGAAGCGTGCCTCGCTGCGGTGCGCGAGTTCCAGGGCGTTGCGCGTACCGAGGCTTCCCGCCTCCAGCGTGTGCAGCGGCAGCCGGAGGTAGTCGGCGGGGGACGCGGGGGAGGCCAGGTGCAGAACGAGATCCGGGTCCCCCTCGACGGTGAAGGGGCGCGAGACGTTCGTCTCCAGCAGGGTGAAGCCGGGACGGCCGGCCAGTTCGGATATGTTCTCCGGCCGCCCCGTGCTGAAGTCGTCGACGCAGGTGACGGCGGTCCCCGCGGCCAGCAGGGCGGAGCACAGGTGGGAGCCGACGAAGCCCGCACCGCCGGTGACGACAGCATGCTTCCAGCGCGGCGCATGCGATGAGCTCACGGTGATCTCCTCGTGCGACAGGGACACGCGGGACGCAGGAACCGGGAGGGGCGCCGAGCCGGGCCCGCTCGTACCGGGATGAACCCCGCGGGGACGGCCCCAGCCTGCCGGAGCCGGGGGAGGGCGGCACGTGGGAGCGGCCAATCGGGTGAGTCCACGGCGCGGCGGACCGGGTCCTGTCCGGGAGGGTCCGCCGCCGCGCCCGGGTCCTGCCGTCGGGCCGCCGTCAGGCGAGGACGACGCAGGCGGCGGCCGGGACGTCCAGCTTTCCGGCCAGGTGCGGGCGGCCGCTGGCGGGATCGATGTCGAACCAGGTCACGTCACCGGACCACTCGTTGGTCACGTAGAGGTGCCGACCCGACGGGCCCGCCGCCAGATGCCGCGGCCAGTGACCACCGCAGCTCACGACCTCCGTGATCCGGGGCTTCTCGGGACCGTCCTCCAACGACAGGGTGACGAGGAGGTCGCTGCCCCGGATCGCCGCCCACACGAAGCGGCCGTCCCCCGAGGCGAGGGCGACCGACGGGTACTCCCGGGTGTCCGGCGCGGCCCCGGCCGAGCCCAGCGCCACCTCCGCCGTCGGCTCCAGGCGCCCGGCGCCCGCGTCCCACCGGCAGACGGTCAGCTGCGGTTCCAGCTCGTGGATCACGTACGCCACGTCCCCGCGCGGGTGGAACGCCACCTCCCGCGGACCGCTCCCGGCACGCAGCGGCGTCTCGGCCCGTACGCGCAGGGGCCCGCCTGCCGGATCGGGCGTGTACACGCGTACCGAGTCGGTCCCGAGGTCCACGCCGAGCACCCAGCGGCCGCTCGGATCGGGCGTCACCTGGTGGGCGTGCGGGCCGGCCTGACGTTCGGGGTCGGGCCCGCGGCCGCGGTGGCCGAGGACGGCGGCCGGGCCCTGCGGGCTGCCGTCGCCCGCGACGCGGATGCTGCTGACACTGCCGGACGTGTAGTTGGCGACCAGCAGCCGGTCCCCGCACACGCTCAGGTACGCGGGCCCGTCCCCGCCGACGGGCACGGGCCGCCCGAGCGGGGCGAGGGCGTCGGCCGTGATCCGGTAGGCGGCCACCAGCCCCTCGGCGCCGCCGGCGGCGTAGAGCGTCCGCCGGTCGGCGGACAGGGCCAGACACGAGGGGTCCTCGAAGCCGTCGACGACGCCCAGTGCGGTGAGCGCCCCCGTGACGGGGTCCACGGCCGCCGTGGTGATCCCGCGGCCTCCACCGGAGGTGAACGAGCCGATGTGGGCGCGCCGTCCGGCGCCCTGGTCCGTGTTCGCCGCGCCGTCCACCGGGTGGTCCTCTCGCCGTGGGTCCGCTGCCACGGGGCGAAGCTAACAGCCGCCTGCCGCGCATCCGCGTGACCGGGCCGGGACGGGGCGGCGGGCTCAGCCGCAGGGGTCAGGGCCCGGACGGGGCGGCCGGCTCAGCAGACGGGATCAGGGCCGGCGCCACCGGTCGTGTTCCATGTGAGACCCGGCCATGGGGCCCATCCGCAGCATGCCGCCGTCCACCGTCCAGGAGGCGCCGGTGACGTACGAGGCCGAGGGCCCGGCCAGGAACTCGATGACGGCGGCCACCTCGCGGGCATCGCCCGGACGGCCGGCGGGGATGCCCGGCCGGGGCTGCGTCCGCACGTCCTCGTCCTCCTGGCCGGTCATGGGGGTGGCGATCTCGCCGGGAGCCACCGCGTTCACGGTGATGCCGTGTTCGGCCAGTTCGAGTGCCATCACCTGCGTGAGGAGGCCCAGTCCGCCCTTGGCGGCGCAGTACGGGCCGGCGCCGACGCGCGGCTGGTGCTCGTGGACCGAGGTGACGTTGATGATCCGGCCGCCGGCGCCCTGACGGATCATGTGCCGCGCCGCCCGTTGACCGCACAGCAGCGGGCCCACGAGGTCGACGTCCAGGACCTGGCGCACGGTGGCCAGGTCCAGGTCCAGGAAGGGTGTGGCGGTCCCGGTGCCCGCGTTGTTCACGAGCACGTCGATGCGCCCGAGTCCGTCGGCGAGCCCGTCGATGACGTCGGCGGCGGCGGGCAGGTCGGTGAGGTCGAGCCGGGCGAGCACGGCGCGCCGGCCGCGCGCCCGGACCTCCTCGGCCGTGCGCTCGGCTCCCTCCTCGTCCTCGTGCCAGGTGATGCCGACGTCCAGGCCGGCCGTGGCCAGCCGCACGGCGACGGCGCGGCCGATTCCGGAGTCGGAACCGGTGACCACCGCCGTGGCGGGGGCGAAGTCCAGCGGACTGATCATGGTCGCGACCCTTTCCGTCAGGGCCAGGACGGTTCGCGGCGGGGCACCACGACCAGTTCGCCGACCACGCTCCCGGCGGGCACGGACAGCGCGTACATGACGGTGTCGGCCACGATGTCCGGGCTCTGGAGCAGAGCGGTGTCGGCCTCGGGGAACCGGTCCATGATGAAGGCGGTCTCCATTCCGCCGGCGATGATCCCGGTGACACCGATCCCGGTGCAGTCCCGCTGTGCCTCCTTGAACAGGGTGTGGGTGAACGCCCGCAGTCCGGACTTGCTCGCCGCGTACGGGCCCGCCTCCGTCCACGTACGGTTCGCGGCGGTGGAGAGGATGTTGACGATGTGGCCCCCGCCCGCGGTCACCATGCGCCGGTAGGTCTGCAGGCACAGGTACATCGGTCCGAGCAGGTTGGTGGTCACCACGTGCCTGACCTCCTCCGCCGTCAGGTGCTCGACGGACTTGGACACGTCGACGGCCGCGTTGTTGACGAGGACGTCCACACGGCCCCCGTCCGCCTCCACGTCCCCGAGGACGGCCGCGACCGCGTCGGGGTCGCACACGTCCATCTCGACGAAACGGGCCCGCCCGCCCGCCACCACGAGGTCCGCGCACAGCTCCTGGGCGAGGTCCTTGCGTACGTCGGCGACCAGGACCGAGGCGCCCGCCGCGGCGAGCCGCCGCGCGATGGCGGCGCCCAGGCCCCGGGCCCCGCCGGTGACCAGAGCCTGCTTGTCCGTCAGGTCGACCTGTACCGCGCTGTTCATGCTGTCCCTTGCCTTCCCTCTGTTCCGGGCGGTCCGGCGCCCTCCCGCAGGGAAGGGCCCGGCGACCGTCGCCTCTCGTGGGACCCACTCTGGGCAGGGACCGGGCACCGGGCGCGCGGGGTTAGGCCACCAGGCGGCGCGCCGCCCCCGCCCGCGTCATACGTGGCCCGTCCGCAGCAGTTTCAGGACGGCGCCCTCGACGGCCCCCTGGGTGGCCGGGCGGCCGAAGAGGCCCTCCTGGCCCAGCTTGCCGAGCACCGGGGCGATGGTCCGTCCGTCCTCGTAGAGCTCGATGACGCGGGGGTCGATGTAGGAGGACCGGCAGACGGCGGGCGTGTTGCCGAGGTAGTCGGAGACCTCGCGGACGGCGCGTGCCACGACCCGGCCGCGCCGGGCGGGGGAGGCGTCGGCCGTCTCCGCGGAGACGGCCAGGGCGACGGCGGCCAGGACGGTGGCGTACCAGGTCCTGAAGTCCTTGGCCGTCACGTCCTGCCCCGAGCGCTCGCGCAGGTAGCCGTTCAGGTCCTCGGCGCGGACCTCGCGCCACGCGCCGTGCTCCCGGTACGCGAACAGCCGCGGGCCCGGCTCCTTGCGCCGCAGCAGCGCCCGCACCACGGCGTGGGCCTGCTCGTCGACCAGGGACCGGGTCACCGTCCGGCCGGACTTGGCGGGGAAGTGCAGACGGATCTCGCCGCGCCGGCAGGTGACGTGATCCCGCAGCAGGGTGGTCAGGCCGTAGCTGCCGTTGTCGCGGGCATAGCGTTCGCCGCCGATCCGCAGGAAGCCCAGGTCCAGGATCCGGGTGAGGCAGGCCAGCACCCGGGCGCGGGTCAGACCGCGCCCGGCGAGATCCCGTGTCACGTGCTCCCGCAGCTGCGGCAGGGAGCGGGCGACGCGCTGCACGTGCTCGTGCTTGGCGGCGTCCTGCTGTTCGCGGAAGAGGGGATGGTAGAGGTACTGGCGCCGGCCCGCGGCGTCCGTCCCGACGGCCTGGATGTGGCCGTTGGGCCAGGGGCAGATCCACACCTCCTGCCAGGCAGGGGGGATCACCAGGGCGCGTACCCGGTCCCGGTCCGCCCCGGACAGGGGCCGGCCGTCGGTGTCCAGGTAACGGAACCCCCGGCCGTGGCGCATTCGGCGCCAGCCCGGCGCGTGCGGGTCGCTGGTCCGCAGTCGCACGGCAGGCACCCGTCAGTCCGCGCGCATGCCGCGCTGCGCCACCGTCCCGCCGGGTTTCCGCTGCTCTGTGTCACTCATGCGGGGCGTCTACCCGCGCAGACGCCTCCGCACGCCGGGGTCTGGGCCGTTGGTGTGGGCATGGCGCGGCGGCCGGCAACCAGGTTGCCGGCAGCCGTCGTTGGGGCCGTGCGGGGACCGTTGACGCAGGTCGTTGCTCACGGGTGGCCGGGCTGCTGCTCGGGAGGCGTCCCGCCACCCTTGCCGCCACCCTTGTGCCCTCGGTCCGTTCCGTGGGGGCGGCTCTTGCGGGCGCCCGCCGTGCCTGCCTCGTCGGCCTGCATTTCCCTGCTGTCCTGCGGTGTGGCCGCGCCGTTGCCGCTGCGCCGGGCCTCGGGCTGCTGTGGACTGGACATGCCTGCTCCCTCTGCTCGCGACGGGCCGCGCGCCGAGCCCTTTCGGCGCCGGTTCTTCTCGTACCGCTCCGGCGGCTACCCTGGCCAACAGGGGCCAACCACCGGCCGATCCGGTCGCTCGCATCCCCCCCCGGGCCTATGCCGTGCTCCCGTGCCGCGGGCTGCGGTCCAAGGGGCCCCAGTGTCCGCGCTGGCGGCGGATCTCCCGGGTGGCTTCCTCGATCACCGCCGGGTCGATCCACCCGAGGGGCCGGACGTCGGTGACGAGCGGCTCGTTGTCGGGGCCCCGCCCGTTCTCCGTGCCGTGGAGCAGCCAGGGACGCACGCGGCGGTCCTTCACGTGGGGCAGGTGGGCGTAGTCGTAGAGGCGGCGCGCGGCCCAGACCCGTAGCGGCCGGTCGCCCCACCAGGGCTCGACGTCGAGGGGGTTCGCGGACAGCCCCGGCAGGGGAATCCCCGTGAGCTCGTCACGGCTCGCGGGTGCGGGCAGGTCGGCGTCCGGTCCCATGGACCAGCGCACGTACAGACCCGTCCGCCGGGCGATGAGACCCGCCAGCTCGTCCAGTGACCTGATCGCCTGCATGTGCGTCAGGTGGTCCTCGTGGTGCACGTGGGGCGCCTACCCGGCCCTGCGGCCGCCATTCGGGAGCCGCCCGGCGTTCGACGAACCGGCAGGGCCTGCCCCATAGTTCGTTAGACAGGCGAAGAGTTTCCTTACATAATCCTTAGACATGGGAAAGACTTATGAACGCATCGACGGCCGCCTGCGCACTTTCATAGAGCAGCAGCCGATCTTCTTCACCGCGACCGCTCCGCTGGCCGGCGACGGCACGGTCAACCTTTCGCCCAAGGGCCTCAAGGGCTCCTTCGCGGTGCTCGACGAGACGACGGTCGCCTACCTCGACTTCGCGGGCAGCACGGCCGAGACCGTCGCGCACCTGCGGGAGAACGGCCGCATCACGATGATGTGGTGCGCCTTCCAGGGGCCGCCCAACATCGTCCGCGTGCACGGCCGGGGCGAGCCCGTCTTCCGTGACGACCCCCGCTTCAAGGAACTCCTCGCACACTTCCCGGACATCGACCCGACGCAGCACGGCCTGCGCGCGATCATCGTGGTGACGGCCGAACTCGTCCGCGACTCCTGTGGCTACGCGGTGCCCTTCATGTCGTACGACGAAGAGCGCGACCTGCACGGCAAGCGCTTCGCGCGCGAGGACGACGCCTCGCTGAGCGCCTACTTCGCCAAGAAGGACCACATCGCGCAGAGCCTCGACGGCCTGCCCGGGCTGCCCCTTCCGCTGCCGCCCGGTGACTTCTGAGCAACCGTCGCCCCCGTGTGATGCGGGTGCAAAGCGGGGCAGACGCGCGGCATGGCGATGTCGTCCCCGATGAAACGGAGCGCGTGATGAGTGAGAAGAAGCAGCACCACCCCGTCCCCACCCCGCCGTCGAAGGCTCCCGGCGAGAGCGGCGACCCGGAGGCCCGCAGGGAGGCGGAGGAAGCGGTGCTCCCCGAGACGCACGACGGCGAGGCCGCGGACGCACTGAGTCCGAGCACCGACGCACAGCGTCGCGCCGCGCAGAAGAAGGGCGCTGACCGGACGTCGTCCGAGTAACCGCCCGGCTGGAGCGAGGCGGCGACGGGGCGGGGCGAGGTGGGGCGAAGGGGCCCCGGGAATCAGCCGGCGCTGCGCTTTCCGGGCGGGTCCTGCGGGTCCACGCCGGTGGTGGCGGACGCGTCCTTGGTTCCGCTGGGGCGTTGCGAACGGCCCTTGGGGCCCATGTCGTGCATGCCCTCCTCGCCCCGTCCCGTCTTGCTCTGGTCCTCGCCGCGACGGCTCGTGCTCTTCGTGGGCTCACCGTGCGGATCTCCGGCCTCCTCCTTGGAGACCTTGCGCCCGGTGCCCTTTTCGGGGGCGTACTGGTCGGGGTGGAACGAGCGGTGGGCGCTCGGGTTGTCCTGCTGACGCGTCTCGTCGACGTCGGGGGACCAGCCGTGCTGCTCGGTTCCCTTGTGGGGGCTCGGGCCTTCGCCGTGCCGGGGGTGGGATGACTTCGGCTGCTTGGCCATCGTGTCCGCCTGCCTTCCGGAGAGGGGGCCTGGTCCTTCCAGCCTAGGCTCATCCGGCGGACGGCGGCGGAGTCACCGAGCCGGGGCCATGCCGCCGCAACCCGGTCCGGTAGACCTGCCGATCGCGGGTAAGCGCCCGTCATGATTGCTACCGAGATGTACGCGGCCGAAGCCCGCCCGGCGCTCCTGCTCATCCTCGCCGGAGTGGCCGTGGCCGTGCTCCTGATCAGCGCCTTCTGGTACGGCAGCCGACGCAGCGCGCGACGCCGTGCCCCCGCCCGGGCGGCCGAGCAGAACCCCGTGGCGCAGCAGCGCGCCCAGTCCTGGGAGACGCCGGACGAGGGGCCGGGCGGGCGCGAGAGCCGCCCATGAGCCCGCCCATGAGCCGGACGAGCCGGATGGGCCGAACGGGTCACAGGGGGCCGCCCGGGCCGGCGCCGCCTGACGCGAGCAGCCCGGGCCGGCCCGGCAGCCGCCTGCCGGCGCCGGCCCCCGCGGTCACATGAGGCGGAGCTCGAAGCCGCTGCGGGGCAGTGTGGGCATGCGGGACAGCGGAATGCGGAGGTCCTGGTCGGGGACCTCGTAGTCGAGCCGGGCCAGTTCCGTCGCGATGACCGCCAGCGCCGTGACGGTGATGTCCTCTCCCGGGCAGCGGTGACCGTCGGCCGGGTCCCCGCCGCCCTGGGGAATGAGGTCGTCCAGCGGGTTGTGCGGCCCGTCCGTGCTGGTGAAACGCCGCGGGTCGAACCGGTACGGGTCCTCCCACAGCGCGGGATCGTGGTTCTGCCCGTACAGGTCGAGCAGGACCATGCCGTCCTTGCGGATGTCCTCCCCCTGCCAGGTCAGGTCCTGCGCCGCGAGGCCCGCCACGAAGGGGGCGAAGGGGTAGAACCTGCGCACCTCCTGGGCGAACGCCTCGGCGTAGGCGCCCGCGCTGTCGTCGCGTAGTAGCTCGCGGTGCTGGGGCCACCGGTGCAGTGCGTGAGCGGCGAACGCGGCGAACCAGGCGATGGCGACCGTGGGCCGGATGACGTTCAGCAGCTCGACCGCGGCGGTGCGGGGGTCGAGCAGGGTCCCTTCGAGGTCGCGATGCCAGGTCACCGCCTCCAGTGCCGTACGCGCACCGCCCTTCGGCGAGGTCTGGCGCACCTCGGTGATCAGAGCGGCGAGGGCGTCCTCCTGGCGGCGACGGGCCCGGCGGGCGCGCAGGTGGCGGGGGCCGGGGGAGGCGAATCCGTCGACCATGGACGTGCAGTCGCGTGCCAGCTCGGCGGTGGCCGCGTCGGAGAGCGGCACGCCCGCCCAGTCGCGGACCGCGAGCCCCAGGACCGTGGCGGCCAGGTCGAAGACGACCACACGGTCCTCGTGCCGCGCGGCCACCGCCTCGCGCCACCGCCGACGGACGTGCCCGCCCAGGGAGGCGACGCCGTCGCCGTCCTTGAGGAGGGCGAGGAACATCGCCTTGCGCACCCGGTGCACTTCTCCGTCGAGCGTGTGGACGGCGCCCTGGCCGAAGAGGGTGTCCAGGACGGCGTCGGGCAGGGCGCAGGTGCGTACGACGTGCTTCTCGTCGTAGAAGAAGGCGACCGCGTCCGGGCCGCGCAGGGCGACGGTGGGCCGGCCCATCAGACGGGTCCGGACGACGCCGTCGGCGGCGCCGCGCATCCGGTTGGGCAGCCATGCGTAGCCGTGGGCGAGGAGCCCGAGCGTGCTGTCGTGCCAGGGGGCGGACTTCATGGAGGGAGGCATGGAGCGCGCGTACCCGGCCGGGGCCCGGGGCACGCACGAGACTGCCTGAGGTCACTCGTGCGGGGCCGTACGGGAGCGCAACGGGACGTACGGAGCCATACGCGCCCGTGCGGTCGGCACCGGCCGTGCTGCTCAGACGCGTTGGGCCCGGTGGAGGAAGGAGTGCAGGCCGTGAGGACGCAGGGCGGCGCGGGCGGCGTTCGCGCCGGGCGCGCCGTGGACCCCTCCGCCGGGATGGGCTGCGGCGGAGGCCAGGTACAGGTTCTTGACGGGGGTCTCGGGCCGGCCCGTGCCGGGGGTGGGGCGGAAGACCGTCTGCTGGTGCAGGGCGGTGGTGCCGTTGTTGATGGCTCCGTTGTGGAGGTTCTCGTCCATGGCCTGGAGGGTGGTGGGGGACAGGATCCGGCGGGCGCGGATCAGTGCGCGGAAGCCGGGCGCGCAGCGCTCCACCTGGGCTTCGACGCGGTCGGCCATGGCCTCCTCCTCGCGCGTGTCCCACCGTCCGGTGAGGCGGTCGGGGCCGGCGTCGGCGCTGACGCGCTGGGGGAGGTGGGTGTAGGCCCACGCCGACTCCGTCCCGGCGGGGGAGCGGCTGGGGTCCGCGGTGGTCATCTGGCCGAACAGGACGAACGGCTCGTCCGGCACGTGTCCCGTGGCGATCTGTGCGGCGAACCGGGTCAGGCCGTCGACGCCGTCGGCGAGGTGGACCGTACCCGCCCCGACCGCCCCCGGCGCCGTCCACGGCACCGGGCCCGTCAGCGCCCAGTCGACCTTGAAGGTCGCGAAGTCCCACTGGAAGCGCTCCAGGTCGCGCAGGAGCCGTGGCGGCAAATGGGCCTCGCCGACGAGGTCGCGGTACAGGGACTGCGCCGACGTGTCGGCCAGGACCGCGCGGCGCGCGCCGATCCTCTCCCCGCCCGCGGTCTCGACCCCGACCGCAGTGCCGCCCCGTACGTCGACCGACGTGACGCGCTCCCCGCAGCGCAGGACGCCTCCGAGACGCCGCAGGCGGCTCACGAGCGCGTCGGTCAGCGCGCCCGCTCCACCGACGGGCACCGGGAAGCCGTGGCTCTGCCCGAGCATCGACATCAGCCAGCCGAAGCCCCCGCTACCGGCGGCTTCGGGAGCCAGGTCGGCGTGCAGGGCGTTGCCGGCCAGCAGAAGACGGCCGCCCTCCCCGGCGAACTCCTCCTCACCCAGCCGGCGCACCGGCAGGGCCAGCTTGCGGGCCAGCCGCAGCCCTCCACCGGCGCGGAGCTTCGCCGCCAGCCGGAGCCCGGAGCGCACCGGGGGGAACGGGGTGAACAGGGCCTGGACGAGGTCGGGCCCCACCCGGCACCACGTCCGGTACAGGGCCTCCCAGGCCTCGGCGTCGGCGGGCGCGAAGCCCGCCAGGCCGGCGCAGGTGTCCTCCACCCGCCGCTCCAGCACCGCGCACCGGCCGTCCGGCAGCGGATGGGCCAGCACGGCCGGGGCGTGGGCCCAGCGCAGCCCCTCGGCGGCGAGGTCGAGCCTGGCCAGGACGGGGGAGGCGGCGGCCAGGGGGTAGAAGGCGCTGAAGACGTCCGTGACGTAGTCCGGGTGCACCCCGCGGTCACTGCGTACCGCTCCTCCGGGCTCGTCCTGCGCCTCCAGGACCTCCACGCTCCACCCGGCGTCGAGCAGGACGTTCGCGGCCACCAGGCCGTTGGGCCCCGCGCCGATCACCACCGCGTCAGGCACGGACCACCTCGTCGTGCCGCTTTTCCACGAGCCTGGCCAGGCGGGCCAGCATGCCCCGGTGGCGGAGCTGGATGGCCGCTTCGCTCAGGGGGTTGTGCAGCGTCCCTCCCAGACCGCGCAGCGGATGCTCGTCGCAGACGACGAGGGTCTCCTCGCCCCACGGCCTGAGCTGGAGGAAGATCCGGGCCGTGCCCAGTGCCTTGAACGCCGCCTCCAACTCCAGCTCCCGGCCGGGTTCCTGGTGGCGGACGGTCGTCGTGCCCTGCACGGACCACGGGCCGAGCCGGACCGTGTACCGCAGCCGGGAACCCGCTGCGGGCCAACCGTGGTCGAGCGGCTCGGACTCGGACGGGCCCACCACCCACTCCCCGTACAGGGACGGGTCGGCGAGCACCGCCCACACACTGCGAGGAGGACGCCGGATGAGCTGATGACGCACGGCCACGGGGGACTCCTCAGCGGCCGAGTGCGCTCTTGAGCTGGTCCTTGGTCATCGTGGAGCGGCCTTCGATGCCGCGCTTCTTCGCCTCCTGGTACAGCTCGTCCTTGGTGCGTTCGGACGAACCGCCGCCGCCACGGGACTTCTCGCCGCCGCGCTGCGAGGCGGACTTGCCCTGGGTGGAGCTGCTGCTCGCCGTCTTGCTCTCCCCGGAACGCGCGCGTTCCTTGTTCACCGTGCGGGAGGCCATCTCCTTCGCACGGTCCTCCGACATGCCGCGCTGCTCACCCGACTCCTTGATGTGTTCGTACTGACGCTCGCGCTTGGGGCTGGATCCTCGGGGCATGACAGGCCCTTTCATCGGTGGGTGGTGTCACGGTCATCGTGCGCCTACCCCGCTCGCGCCGCATCTCACACGGTCCGAACCGGGCACCCTCCGCGCACGGGTGTGGGGTCGGCCGGAGCCGCCGGGCCCGGTCACGGCAGGGGCGTACCGCCGGTGGCATTGACGATCTCGCCGGTGATGTAGCTCGCCTGGGGGGAGGCCAAGAAGACGTACGCGGGCGCCATTTCGGCGGGCTGGGCCGGGCGGCCCAAGGGCGACTGTTCGCCGAACCGCGCCACCTCGGGCATCGTGGCCGGGATCAGCGGCGTCCACACCGGGCCGGGGGCGACCCCGTTGACCCGGATGCCGCGCTCGGCGAGCATCTGCGCCAACCCGTGGGTGAAGGAGACGATCGCCGACTTCGTCATCGCGTAGTCGAGGAGGTGCGGGCTCGGCTGGTAGCCCTGTACGGAGGTGGTGTTGATGATCGCCCCGCCGCGCGGCATGTGCGCCAGCGCCTTGCGGGTGAGCCAGAACATCCCGTACAGGTTGGTCTTCATCACCCGGTCGAACTGCTCCGTGGTGATCGCCTCGATGCCGTCGGGCTGGGACATCTGGTAGGCCGCGTTGTTGACGAGGAGGTCGACGCGCCCGAAGGCGTCCACGGCCCGGTCGATCAGGGCCGTGCACTGCTCCTCGTCACGGATGTCGCAGGCGACCGGTACCGCCGTGCGGCCCGCGGCGCGGATCAGGCGCGTCGTCTCCGCTGCCTCGTCCGCCTCCTCGGGGAGGTGGGTGAAGACGACGTCCGCGCCCTCGCGCGCGAAGGCCAGGCAGACCGCCCTGCCGATTCCGGAATCGCCGCCGGTGACGACCGCCGCCCGGTCGAGCAGGACGTCGTGACCCTGGTAGGAGTCCTCCCCGTGGTCGGGTCGCGGCGACATCCGCTCCGTGGAGCCGGGATGGTCCTGCTTCCGCTCGGGAAAGGGAGGGCTGGGGTGGCGTGTCACCGGGTCGGGGACCCGGGGCGCTTCCTGGGGCATGAGATCTCCGTCGTGCGCCCTTCTCGGGCTGGTGAGGGGATGGGGGACGTCAACGTCATGGTGCGTGTCCGCGCATCTGCCCGCATCCGTCCGCCGTGAACACGAACCGGGTCGCTCCGGTCCGACGGGCCGTGAGGAGTGTGCCGCCAGGCGGTGGGTAGGCGCCGGTCAGGCCTGGTCGACCTGCCGACAGGGCGGCCCCCGGCCTTCGCGGAGAGGAGGCAGACATGTCCGCACACGTTCCAGAACCAGGCGCGGGGAACGTTCCGGAACCCGGCTCGGGGAACGTTCCGGAACCAGACGCGGGGAACGCTCCGGAATCCGGCCCTGGGAACACGTCGCGCCCGCCAGTCGGCGGCGTACCGCCGGGCGAGACTCCACCCGGTGAGTCGAGCACCGGCTCCGGCGCGGGTCCGTACCGTCCCCTCACGCGCGGCTGGGGGAAAGGTCCCCTCCTGGTCATCTGCCTGCTGGCCCTGGCCTGCGCCCTCTTCTTCCTCGCCTACGCCATCATGCTGAACGTCTGAGCGGCCCCGGGACCGCCGTGGAAGCCGTGGAACCCGCGGGGACGGCCGGCCGGGCCGACCGGGTCGACGCCGAAGACCCGGCCGACCCGGCCGACCCGGTCGGCTCGGCCGACCTGGCCGACCTGGCGCACTGGGTGGGCATCGCGTCCGTGTCGTCCGACGCGCACCGGGCCGATGACGTACGGCGCTCCGCGCGATGGCTGGCGCGGACCATGAGCCGGACCGGGTTCCCCCGTGCGGAGGTGTGGGAGACGTCCGGGCTGCCGGCCGTCTACGGCTGCTGGCCGGCCGCCGATCCGGACGCCCCGGTCCTGCTGGTCTACAGCCACCACGACGTGCATGCGGTCGAGCCCTCCGCCTGGCACGTCACCGCGCCCTTCGCACCCCTCCGGCGCGCCGGGCGCCTCCACGGGCGGGGCGCGTCCGACGCCAAGGGGCAGGTCATGTGCCACCTGTGGGCCCTGCGGACGCGCGCGGGCTCGCGCGCGGCCCCGCCCGTCACGGTGAAGTACCTGATCGAGGGGGAGGAGGAGATCGGCTCCGTGCGCATGGCCGATCTGCTGTCGGAGCACGCCGCCGACCTCGCGGCGGACGTGGTCATGGTCTCCGACTCCATGCTCTGGTCCCTGGACGAGCCGACCGTCTGCGTCGTGGTCCGCGGGTCGGTCACCGCCACCCTCACCGTCCGGGGAGCCCGGCGCGACCTCCACAGCGGAGCGGTGTCCGGCGCCGCCGCGAACGCGGCCTTCGAGTTGTGCCGGTTGCTGGACCTCCTCGTCGACTTGTCCGGCCGCATCGCCCTGCCCGGTTTCTACGACGCGGTGGCCGACCCCCGAACCGTCCTCGCCGGACTGGACTCCCTGCCCTTCGACCTGACGGCGTGGCTGGACGACACCGGGACGTTCGAAGCCGCCGGGGAGACGGGGTTCACGGTGCCCCAGCGGCTGTGGACCCGTCCCTCCGCCGAGGTCGCCCGCCTCACGGCCGGGCGCACCGAGGCTCCCGCTCTCGGACTCATCCCGGCGAAGGCCAGTGCGGACCTGCTGTTCAGGCTCGTACCGGACCAGCGGGCCGACCGGGTCGCCGACCAGCTGCGCGCCTGGCTGGACGAGCACCGCCGACCGGGTTTCGCCTACGACCTGGAGGTGTCCTCGACCATCTCCGACCCGTACCGGACGCCTCCCGACCACCCCGCGCTGGCGGCCCTGACCCGGGCGGTCAGCCACGCCTACGGAGCCCCCGCCCGGCACATCGGCAACGGCGGGGCCACCCCCGCCGCCCAGCTCGCCCGCGCCTGCGACGCCCCCGTGCTCTTCTTCGGTACGGGGCTGCCCGGGGACCGCTGGCACGCGGCCGAGGAACGGGTGGAGCTCGAAGCGCTGCGCCTCGGTGTCCGCACGCTGGCCTGTTTTCTCGGAGAGCTGGCGTCGGAGCCCGCCCTGCGCGGGGCCGCGCGGGGACGGGGGCCGTCCCCGTAACGGCACGTACCGGGCGGAATCCACCCGGTTCGTCGGCACGGCAGGGGGCACGCGCAGGGTGAGGAGCACGGCCACAGGGCCCCCGGCGGGCAGTGACCGGGCCGAGCGGCAGCACCGTCCCCAAGGAGGCGTCATGAGGGCACTCACCTGGCACGGCAAGCGCGACGTACGCGTCGACACCGTGCCCGATCCCACGATCCACGACCCCGACGACGTGATCGTCAAAGTCACCACGACGGGCCTGTGCGGCTCGGACCTCCACCTCTACGAGGTGCTCGGAGCGTTTCTCGACCCCGGCGACATCCTGGGCCACGAGCCCATGGGCACCGTGGTGGAGGTGGGACCCGAGGTCACCTCGCTCAAGGCCGGCGACCGGGTGGTCGTCCCCTTCAACATCTCGTGCGGCTCGTGCTTCATGTGCGACCGGGGCCTGCAGTCCCAGTGCGAGACGACACAGGTCCACGAGCACGGCACCGGAGCCTCCCTCTTCGGCTACACGAAGCTCTACGGGCAGGTCCCGGGCGGCCAGGCCGAGTACCTGCGCGTCCCGTTCGGGAACTCCCTGCCCATCCAGGTGCCGGTCGGGCCCTCCGACGAGCGTTTCGTCTACCTGTCCGACGTCCTGCCCACGGCCTGGCAGGCCGTCGAGTACGCGTCCGTCCCGCCGGGCGGCAGCGTCGCCGTCCTCGGCCTGGGCCCCATCGGGGACATGAGCTGCCGCATCGCCGCTCACCGCGGCGCCGACACGGTCATCGGCATCGACCTCGTCCCCGAACGCCTGGAGCGGGCCCGCAGCCGCGGCGTCCACACCCTGGACGTCCAGGAGCGCGGCGACGACCTGGTGGACGCCGTACGAGCCCTCACGGGCGGGCGCGGCCCCGACGCCGTCATCGACGCGGTGGGCATGGAGGCCCACGGCAGCCGCATGGCCGCCGCCGCGCAGGGCGTGACCACCCGTCTGCCCGACGCCCTGGCCGCTCCCCTGATGAAGCGGGCGGGAATCGACCGGCTGTCCGCGCTCCACACCGCCATCGACCTCGTCCGACGCGGCGGCACCCTGTCGGTGTCCGGGGTCTACGGAGGCGCGGTCGATCCGCTGCCGCTGCTGACGATGTTCGACAAGCAGCTCACCCTGCGCATGGGCCAGGCCAACGTCCGGCGCTGGGTCGACGACATCCTCCCCCTGCTCGTCGACGGCGATCCCCTCGGCGTCGACGACTTCGCCACGCACCGCTTGCCCCTCGAAGAGGCGCCGGACGCCTACGAGATGTTCCAGAAGAAGAAGGACGGCGCCGTGAAGGTCCTCTTCAAGCCGTGAACGAGCCGCGACCGACTGAGCACCCGACCCACTTGGGAGACACGATGACGACGAAGCACACCTCTGCGGCCCCGGAGCCCGACGGGGACGGCGTGCCGGGCAAGCCGGGACCGGTGTCCCCGCCCGTGCCCGAGCCGACGCAGCCCGCGCAGCCCCTCCCGGCGAAGCCGGACCAGGAAGGTCCGGAGACCGTGAGCCCCACCGGGCAGGCCACCGGGGCGGAGCAGGCGCGCACGGCCCAGAGCGGTGCGTACCTCACCACCGCCCAGGGGGCCAGGCTCCACGACACCGACCACGCGCTGAAGGCCGGCGCGCGGGGGCCGGTCCTGCTCCAGGACCACCATCTGCGCGAGAAGATCACTCACTTCGACCACGAGCGGATCCCGGAGCGCGTGGTCCACGCGCGCGGCGCCGCCGCGCACGGAGTCTTCCGGGGCTACGGCACGGCCTCGGAGGTGACACGGGCCGCGTTCCTGGCGAAGGACGTGGAGACCCCGGTGTTCGTGCGGTTCTCCACCGTCCTCGGATCGCGCGGTTCGGCCGACACCGTGCGCGACACCCGGGGCTTCGCGACGAAGTTCTACACCGACGAGGGCACCTTCGACCTGGTGGGCAACAACATCCCGGTGTTCTTCATCCAGGACGCGATCAAGTTCCCCGACATCATCCACGCCGGCAAGCCGCATCCGGACCGGGAGATCCCGCAGGCGCAGAGCGCGCACGACACGTTCTGGGACTTCGTGTCCCTGCACACCGAGGCCACCCACCACACCCTCTGGAACATGTCCGACCGCGGGATCCCGAGGTCGTTCCGCATGATGGAGGGCTTCGGCGTCCACACCTTCCGCCTGGTCAACGCGGCCGGTGACACCGCCCTGGTGAAGTTCCACTGGAAGCCGAAACTGGGTGTGCACTCACTGGTCTGGGAGGAAGCCCAGCTCATCAACGGCATGGATCCCGACTTCCACCGCCGGGACCTGTTCGACGCCATCGAGTCGGGTGCGTTCCCCCAGTGGGAACTGGGCATCCAGGTCTTCCCCGACACCCCGGAGCAGACGTTCGAGGGCATCGACCTCCTCGACCCGACGAAGATCGTCCCCGAGGAGCGCGCGCCGGTCCAGCCCATCGGGCTCATGACCCTGAACGCCAACACGAAGAACTTCTTCGCCGAGACGGAACAGGTCGCCTTCCACCCCGGTCACCTCGTCCCCGGTATCGACGTCACCGACGACCCGCTGCTCGCCGGCCGGCTCTTCTCCTACCTCGACACCCAGATCAGCCGGCTCGGCGGGCCCAACTTCGGCCAGATCCCGATCAACCGGCCGCAGGCCCCCGTCAACGACATGCTCCGCGACGGCATGCACCAGACCGCCGTCCACACCGGCGTCGCCCCGTACCGGCCCAACAGCCTCGACGGCGGCTGCCCCTTCCTCGCCGGAGGCGACACCGGCGCCTTCATCGAGGCACCCGTGAAGGTCCCTGCGGCGAGCAAGGTCCGCGAGGCGCCCGCATCCTTCTCGGACCACTTCTCCCAGCCGCGGCTCTTCTGGCTCAGCATGACCCCGCCCGAACGCGAACACATCATCGCCGCCTACACCTTCGAGCTGGGCAAGTGCTACGAACCAGCCGTCAAGGAACGGATGCTGACGGTCCTCGCGAACATCGATCGGCAGCTGTGCGAAGAGGTCGCCGCGGGCCTCGGCCTGCCGGCCCCGGAGGCCACCGTCCCGCACGCCGAGGTGGACCCCAGCCCGGCCCTCTCGCAGCTGGGAGGGACCTGGCCGACCGACGGCCGCGTGATCGGCATCGTCGTCGGAGCCGAGGCCGAGCCGGACGGCGTACGGGCCGCCCGGCAGGCCGTCCTGGACGCCGGCATGCTGCCCCTCGTCGTCGCCCCGACCGGCGCCGCCCTCGATTCCGACGGCGACCCGATCACCGTGCGGCGCACCTTCGCCACCGCCCGCTCGGTCGAGTTCGACGCCCTCCTGTTCGTCGGCGTGCCCGGGGCGGGTGCGGACGCTTACGGTGCCCGCGACGCCAAGGCCGGTACGGCCCGGCCCCCCGAAGCGCCCGACCCGCGCGTCCTGCTGCTCCTCACCGAGGCCTACCGGCACGGCAAGGCCATCGGCGGCTGGAACGGCGCGGAACGGCTCTTCGAGGCCGCCGGCCTCGACACGGACGGCCCCGGCATCGCCCTGGGCGAGGGTGGCGCGGCCGTCGTGGAGAGCGTCGCCGCGGCCCTGGCCGAGCACCGGGCCTGGGACAGGTTTCCGGCCGGGACCTGATCCCGGCGCGGAACGGGAGTGAGCGGACGGGTGGAGGCACAGTGATCACGCAGAGACGCACCCGGCCCCTGAGGGGCCGCACCGTCGTGGTGACCGGCGCCGCGCGCGGACTGGGAGCCGCGCTGGCGCGGGCCTTCGACGCCCGGGGCGCCCGGCTGGCCCTGCTGGGCCTGGAGCAGGCGGGTTTGCGGCGGGTGGCCGGGACACTGCGCAACGACACCGCCTGCTGGAGCGTGGACGTGACCGATGACGCGGCCATGGCGGCCACCGCCCGCGAGGTACGCACCCGCCTGGGGCCGGCGTCCGTGGTCGTGGGCAACGCCGGCATCGCCGAGGGCGGGCCGTTCGCCGACTCCGACCCGCGGACCTGGCGCCGCGTGGTCGAGGTCAACCTCATCGGCAGTGCCGCAACCGTGCGCTCCTTCCTGCCCGACCTCTTCGACACCAGCGGTTACTACCTCCAGATCGCCTCCTTGGCGTCCATGGGGGCGTCCCCGATGATGAGCGCCTACTGCGCGTCCAAGGCCGGCGTCGAGTCCATGGCCCAGGCCCTGCGGGCCGAGCTCGCACCCCGCGGTGTCGCCGTCGCGATCGCCTACATCAACTGGACGGACACCGACATGATCCGGGACGCCGACCGGCACGCCGTCCTGCGGGAACTGCGTGCCCACATGCCGCCGCCCGCGCGCACGGTGTATCCGGCGGAGCAGGTCGCGGACCGGCTGGCGAGCGCGGCGGAGCACCGGCGGCCCACGGTGTACGTACCCGCTTGGCTGCGCGCCGTCCAGCCCGTGCGTGCCGCCCTTCCGGCCCTCGTCACCCGCGTCGCACGCACCGAACTGCCCCGCCTCGAACGGGCCGCCCCCTTCGAGGCCACGGGCCTGCTGGGCGCCGGCGGGCGCGCTGACGGGGAGCGGTGGGATTCCCCCTGAAGCGCCGCTCCCCGCCCGCCCCGCTCCCCGCCCGTCCCGCGGGCACTGGGCAGGGCCCTCTCGCTCATGCGGCCGGGCCGGCCTCCTCGTTCAAGAGGCCGGTCCGCCCGGCGGGACCGGCGAGGAGTTCCTCCGCCGCGCGCAGGGCCTCGTGAGTGGTGGGACGGCCCATGAGCACGCACAGCGTGTAGGTGACGTCGTCCATGTCCCGCAGGGCCGCCGGGTCGTCGGGGGCCGCGGCCAGGCGTGCCCGGCAGACCCGCAGCCGGTTCAGCACCTCTTCGGTCCGGGCCCGGCTGGGCACGAGGGCGGTGCCGCGGATCTGCGCCACGGGCCCGGCCCTGCGCGCCGCTTCGACCGCGTGGCGCAGGGCCCGCTCCACCGGTGCGGGCAGCGGCGTGCCCCGGGAGGCGGCGGTCATCGCGGCCGCCAGGTGCTGCACGGTGGTCCGCGCGAGCTCGGCGGCCGCGGCCAGGATCGCCTTCGCGTCACGGGCCGAGCACGGCGTGGCGGCCATCAGCATCCCCACCGCCCCCGCGGTCGTCGGCGCTGCCGTGGGATCCCCGGCGTCCTGACCGGCGGCCACGACGAGGGGGAACGGGTCGGAGGGTGTGGCCATGGAGGTCCCTTCGGTCGGGCCAGGCAGCAGGAGGAGGAGGCCACAGCGCGGGCACCCCCCGGGGGTTATGCCCTGTATCGTCGCGACCGGCACACCCCGCGCCGGTGCGACACCCGCTCGCGTCGAGGCATTCCGCGGTGCCCCTGAAGGGCGCGTTCGGCTGCCTCCGTGGAGGAGGATGGAAGGAGCGGGCTGTGGCTGGAGGTGAGGCACCGTGGATCCGGTCCAACCCCAGGACGGCGAAGGACCCGAGAACGGATCGTTCCCGGGTGGCGGCCGCGAGTACGGGCGCCTGAGCGAACTCTTCCTGGGAGGCCTCGACGGATCGGCCGCCCAAGAGGCGCCGGCCGCTCTGGCGAGGGCCTGCGTCGAGCTCATGGACGTCAGCGGGGCCTCGGTCTCCCTGCACGGGGACGCGGACGTCCGCAGCGTGTGGTGGTCCAGCGACGGCGTGGCCAGCCGGCTGGCGGAGGTCCAGTACTCGCTCGGCGAGGGCCCGTGCCGCACCGTGCTGGAACAGGCCGCGCCCGTCTTCGCCCCCGACCTCACGCGGGGTCCGGACGCCGGCCGATGGCCGCTGTTCGCCCAGCAGGCCGTCGATCTCGGCGTACAGGCCGTGTTCAGCCTGCCGCTCGGCAGCAGCGGCCTGGCGATCGGCACCCTCGACCTCTACCGCGACCGGCCGGGCCCCCTCACCGAGAAGGACCGGTCCCTCGCCTTTCCCGCCGCTGAGGCGATCACCACCGCCCTGCTCGCGCTCCAGGCACAGGACCCCGGAGCGGGGACCGATCTGGACGGGTCGTGGCTGGACGCGGCCGAAACCGATCACGAGGAGGTTCACCAGGCCACTGGAATGATCATGGTGTATCTCGGGGTCGATCCCCAGGATGCACTGGCCCGCCTGAGGGCCCACGCCTTCTCCCACGGACAGTCCGTGACGGAGGCGGCTTTCGACGTGATCGCCGGGAGAATCAGGTTCCATGACTAAGCCCGCCCCCATGGACGGCTGGAGCAGGGAAACGGTGACACCGGCATGACCACCACCCGAGAGCAGCAGCTCACCGAGGCGTTCGTCGCGCTCAGCGACACCCTCGGTGACGACGTCGACCCCCTCGTCCTCCTCGGACACCTCGTCCGGCACAGTGTCGCGCTGACGTCCGCCGACGCGGCCGGCGTCATGCTCGTCAACTCACGCGGCGGCCTGCGGTCCGCGATCACCACGGAGTCCGCCGCCGAACTCACCGAAATCTGGCAGGCCGAGACCAAGCAGGGCCCCTGTATCGACGCCTTCACCACCGGCGAGGCGGTGCACGCCCCCGAGCTGGCGTCCCAGGAGGAGCGCTGGCCCGTCTTCACGCCGCTCGCCCGGGCGGCCGGCTACCAGAGCGCCCACGCCCTCCCCCTCCAGCACCGCGGGCACGTCATCGGCGCGCTCAACCTGCTGGCCCACCGGCCGACCGGCCTCACGGACGCCGACAACGCCCTCCTGCGGGCCCTGGCCGACGTCGCCACCACCGCGGTCCTGACCTGGGACCGGCAGCCGCTGCGGCCCGAGGACATCGCCCTGCGCACGCAGGCCGCCCTGGCCGGGAAAGCGGTCTTCGACACCGCCAGCGGCATGCTCGCCGCCACGGCGGACATCACCCCGTCCGAAGGCGCCCGCCACCTCTACACCTACTGCCGCCGCCACCACCTGCGCCCCACGGACGTGGCGGACCAGCTCGTACGCCGCACCCTCGACCCCCACACCGTCCTGGCGCCATGACGACCGCCGTATGGGCGAGCCTCAAGGCGAACGGCGGCCCCGTTGGCCAGGATGACGGCCAAACGGGGGGCTCGTACGCCCACCGCTGTCGTGAGGAGAACGCATTGATCAGCATGGACGCCGAAGCCCGCGGCCACACGCTCCTGATCGGCCTGGCCGGGGCCCTCGACGAGGCAGCGGCCCCGGTGCTCCAGCGGGCGCTGGACCACCTCCCGGCCGAAGCGCGGGTCCTCATGATCGATCTGCACCGGGCGACGTCCATGGACCCGGCGGGTCTGCTCCACCTCCTCGACCTGCACCGGCGCGGGGAATGCCTGGGCCTGCGCGTCCTCGTCGTGGGATGGCAGGACCAGCCCCAGCAGCTCCTGGCCGAGATCGCCGGCCTCACCGGGCCCGGCTCACTGGCCGGGGAGCGCTACGCCCTGGCCGGCTTCCGCCGCCTGATCGGCGAGCGCGCCCAGCGGGCCCAGGACCTCGGGGCCGCCGAGGCGGCCACCGACACCACCGTGACCTGCCGCTGACGGGGCTTGGCCGCGCTGCGGACGCTCGCCGCGGCCCGGACCGCGCGCGGCGGCCGCTGGCCCGAGAGCCGCTTGCCGGACAGCCCCGGCCGGGCCCAAAATCGTGACGAGAGACGTGTCGTCGGGACACCCCGTGAGGTGAGACGCCATGCAACCGGCTTTCCGCATCGCGGTCAGGCGCTCCGGAACGACCCTGTGCCTTGCTCCCTCCGGGGAACTGGACCTGGAGAGCTGCCCGGCCTTCGACCAGATCGAACAGCTGGCCGACGCGCACACCACGGCCGTGAACTGCACCATGGCGGGCGTACCGTTCATGGACCTCAGCGGCCTGCACTGCCTTCTCACCCTGGCCGCGCACCTCGAAGCCCGCGGTGTGCCCCTGGCCGTGTACGACTGGCAGCCCCAGCCCCGGCGCCTGCTCGACGTGGTGCAGCACCTCAGCAGCTTGCCCGAAGGCAGGGCCCGCGAACGTCAGGCGGCGGCCGCCGCACTGCGCGGACTGCTCAACTCCCGTGCCCGGGCAGGACGCGAGCACGGCATGCGCCAGGCCGACGGCGCGTACGCGCCCTCTCGTGCGGTGGCGGGCCGCAGCCGCAGGCCGGGCTCCTTCCGCACCCCCGCCTGACCATCCCCGCCACCACATCGCGGCGAAATGGCGCGGCCGCTGAATTACCGGGGCCGGAATTCCTGGCACTGATTATCGCGGTGACGCGCTATATGCGGAAAAGCAGCCGTGCCATGAGGCGGTCGAAGGAGTCGAAGGGGTCCTCGTACGGAGGTGGGGCGGCCGGCCGAACCCTTTCCGCGGGCGGCGGAAACGGCCGCGCCGTAGTCCCCGGCGCGGACCGCACGCGGACGGGGATCCGCACCCGGTGGCCCGCGGCGGTCTGCCCCTCCCGAGCGCGTTCGGCGTCGTAGGCGGTCCGCCGCAGCGGATCGTGCAAGGTCCGGTAGGCGTCGATGACCTCGGCGAGTTCGCCCTCGGCCGTGAGCCCGCCCGGCCGGGTGTCCGGGTGCAGGGCGCGGATCAGCGCGCGGTAGGCGCTGGTGATCTGCTGCGGGGACGCCTCCGCGGGGAGTCCGAGGACGGTGTAATGGTCGCGCGGCGGGCGCGAGCCGCCCATTTCCCTCACCTCCACGATGACCGGCACCTCTCCTCTTCCACCCGTGATAAAGCCGGTCCGCTATGTTGTCAAGGCGACCCCGTATGGGTAATCGACTGTGAGGAGAAGGTCGCAGCCGAAGGGAGGCGACGGACATGATTACCGAGATGGCCTTGGAACGGGCGGAATTCACGTGCGGCCGGTGCTGGCACCAATGGAGCATCGACTACGACGTCCAGCAGTACCGCGACGAAGAGGGCGGGACGTGGGAGTACTTCTCGCGCGACGGCATTCCCGTGCCCTCCCCGTACACGCCTGCCGGCGCCTCCCCGTGCCCGGCGTGCGGTCGGCACTGGGTGGGCCGTCTCCTGGCCCGCCGGGTGATTCCCGCGGCACCCGGAGCGGCGGACACTCCGCGCGAGAGGGTGGCCGACACCGCAGGTCACCGGCCCGAACGGCAGGGCGCACCGCTGCTCGGCGCCACCGAGCACATCCAGCCGGAACAGCTCGGCATGCCCGCTCAGCGGCCCTCCGCGCCGGCGCCCGGCTGATCGTCACCTCGTCACCTCGTCACCTCATCGCCTCATCGCCTCTACCGGCCTGGCGCACGCCAGGCCGGTACGCGTCCCTCAGGTCGCGGCACTGGTCTGTGCTTCCTCCCGGTCGGGCGGCTCGCTCACCGTCACCTGGGCCGGGCGCAGGAGGTGCTCACCGACCCGGTAGCCGCGGCGCAGCACGGTGGTGCAGGTGGGCCGGTCGACCTCATCGGACCGCTGGTAGGAGATCGCTTCGTGATGGGTGGGGTCGAAGGGCTCTCCCGGGGCCCCGACTTCCTGGAGACCGAGCGTGGCGAGCTGGGTTTCCAGCGCGTCGGCGACGGCGCGCAGGCCGGGGTCGACGTCGCCGTGATCCCGGGCGCGGTCGATCGCGTCCAGGACGGGCAGCAGCCCGGCCAGGACGTTGGCGACCGCGATCTCCCGCACCGCGAGGCGGTCGCGCTGAACCCGCTTGCGGTAGTTGTCGTATTCCGCCTTCAGGCGCTGCAGATCGGCGGTCCGTTCCGCGAGCTCGCTCTGCGGAGCGGTGCTCCCGGCGGCGGGGGCGCCGCCGGGGGAGCCGTGTCCGGCGGCGCCGGTCCGCGACGGCTCGGGACCACCGCTGTCGGCTGCCCTCAGCTGCAGGGTGACGGGGTCGATGCGCCGCTTGTCCCTGATCACGACCGGGGGCTGCTGCTTCCGCGGTCCGTCGGAGGCCTTCGGCGGGCTCATCGCGCCTCTCCTTTCGCGCTGTCCTCGTCCACGATCTCCGCGTCGACGACGTCTTCATCCGCACCACCGGACGCTCCGGGCTCGGACGCTCCGGCGCCGGACGCCTGACCGTCACCGCCCCCGGCGCTTGGCTGGGCGGCTTCGTAGAGGGCGGTGCCGATCTTCTGCGCGACGGCACCGGCATGCTCCGTCGCCGTGCGGATTGCGGCCGTGTCCTGTCCCTTCAGCTTCTCCTTCAGGTCCCCGATCGCCGTCTCGGTCTCGGTCTTCAGATCGGCCGGGATCTTGGACTCGTTGTCCCGCAGCAGCCTCTCCGTCTGGTAGACCAGCTGTTCGGCGCGGTTGCGCGTCTCGGCCTCCTCCTTGCGGCGGCGGTCCTCCTCGGCGTGCTGCTCGGCCTCGCGGACCATGCGGTCGATGTCCTGGCGGGGGAGCGAGGAGCCGCCGGTGACGGTCATCTTCTGCTCCTTGCCCGTGCCGAGGTCCTTGGCCGTGACGTGCATGATGCCGTTGGCGTCGATGTCGAAGGAGACCTCGATCTGCGGGACGCCGCGCGGGGCCGGCGGCAGGCCCGTCAGCTCGAACATGCCGAGCTTCTTGTTGTACGCCGCGATCTCGCGCTCGCCCTGGTAGACCTGGATCTGCACGGACGGCTGGTTGTCCTCGGCCGTCGTGAAGATCTCCGAGCGCTTGGTCGGGATCGTGGTGTTGCGCTCGATGAGCTTGGTCATGATGCCGCCCTTGGTCTCGATGCCCAGGGACAGCGGGGTCACGTCGAGGAGCAGGACGTCCTTGACCTCACCCTTGAGCACACCGGCCTGGAGGGTGGCGCCGATGGCGACGACCTCGTCCGGGTTGACGCCCTTGTGCGGATCCTTGCCGGTCAGCTCCCTGACCAGCTCGGTCACCGCCGGCATGCGGGTCGAGCCACCGACGAGGATGACGTGGTCGATGTCCGACACCTTGATCTTCGCGTCCTTGACCGCGTTGTGGAACGGCGCCTTGCAGCGCTCCAGCAGGTCGGCGGTCAGCTGCTCGAACTGGCTGCGGGTGAGCTTCTCGTCCAGGTGCAGCGGGCCCTCGGCGGACGCGGAGACGTACGGCAGGTTGATCGTCGTCTCCGTCGCGGCGGACAGTTCGATCTTCGCCTTCTCGGCGGCCTCCCGCAGACGCTGCAGTGCCATCTTGTCCTGGGACAGATCGATCCCGTAGGCATTGCGGAACTGCTTCACGAGGTGGTCGACGATCTTCTGGTCCCAGTCGTCGCCACCCAGGTGGGTGTCACCGTTGGTGGACTTGACCTCCACCAGCCCCTCGCCGATCTCCAGGAGCGACACGTCGAAGGTGCCGCCACCGAGGTCGAAGACGAGGATCGTCTGGTCGTTCTCCTTGTCCAGGCCGTACGCGAGCGCGGCGGACGTCGGCTCGTTGATGATGCGCAGGACGTTCAGGCCCGCGATCTCACCCGCCTCCTTCGTGGCGGTGCGCTGCGCGTCGTTGAAGTACGCCGGGACGGTGATCACGGCGTCCGTGACGTCCTCCCCGAGGTACGCCTCGGCGTCGCGCTTCAGCTTCTGCAGGACGCGCGCGGAGATCTCCTGAGCCGTGTAGCGCTTGCCGTCGATGTCGCCGGACTCCGGGAAGCGCCAGTTCGTCTCGCCGACATGGCGCTTGACGGACCGCGCGGTCCGGTCGACGTTCGTGACCGCCTGCCGCTTGGCGATCTCTCCGACGAGGACCTCTCCGCCCTTGCCGAAGGCCACCACGGAAGGGGTGGTCCTGTTTCCCTCGGTGTTGGTGATGACCGTGGGCTCGCCGCCCTCGAGGACGGCGACGACGGAGTTGGTCGTGCCCAGGTCGATCCCGACTGCGCGTGCCATCATGCGCTCCTCTCGGATCAAAAACCTCGATTGCTGATCGCTTCGACTGTTCGACGGGTCCGCCTGTTCACTGCGCCGGACGGCCGAGCAGGCCGGCCGTTCCGGTCCCGCGCAGGAGCCGCCGCACCAGGGGCGAGGTCACGCTCACCACGCGCAGGACCGTGCCCCGTTCTCCCGCACGACGGCGGGCTTCCAGCAGGACGCCGAGTCCGTAGCAGTCGCAGAACTCGACCTCGCTGAAGTCGAGCTCCACCACGCGGGCACCGTCGGACAGCGCCTCGTCGAGGATCACGCGCAGCCGCGGCGCGCTCTGGATGTCGAGCTCCCCCGACACGGCGACCTTGAGGTACCCATCGGCGCGCTGCCTGATCTCGGCCGCGAGAGGCGGCGTTTCGGGCATCACGGCGGACCTCGCTTTCTCCACCGGCCGACGTGGACGGCGGGGGAGAGGGCGGCCCCGGCGGAGGCCGCCCGTCCTCCGCGTTCCCACCGCGCGCGTCAGGCGTTGATCTCCTTGTGCGAGCCTTCTCCGGCCCTGATCTCGATCTTCCGCGGCTTCGCCTGCTCGGCGACCGGAATGGTCAGCCGCAGCACGCCGGCCTCGTAGGAGGCCTCGATGCGGTCGGCGTCCAGCGTCTCGCCGAGGAACAGCTGGCGGCTGAAGGTGCCGGAGGGGCGCTCCGCGATCAGCACGTCGCTGTCGTCGCCGGAGGCGGTGGTCCGCCGCTCCGCCTTGACGTTGAGGACGTTCTGGTCGACGTCCAGGTCGATGGACGCGGGGTCGACACCGGGCAGGTCCAGCTCGACGACGAAGGAGTCCCCCTCGCGGAAGGCGTCCAAGGGCAAGGCCGCCGCCCGGTTGGCGCTTCCCAGGACCTGCTGGGTCATACGGTCCAGTTCACGGAAGGGATCGGTTCGCATGAGCATCGTCGTTCACTCCTCTCCTGTGTGTCCCAGATGCACATGGCCACACCACCTATATAGCGCGCCGCCATAAAACTTGACAAGAGCCGACTCAAGATAAATGCGCGTCTTGGCCGGGGCGGGTGCGCCCCGTAAAGGGCCCGCTCAGCCCGAGGGGCGCCTTTGCCGAAAGATCACTCGATGGTGCATCGGGCCTGCCCGGCGCGGCTCCAGCGGCCAGACTCGAAGTGCGTGGCGGGCGAACGCCGTGACGCGCTGCTCCGTGCCGGCCGGCCCGGAGCCGGGGCGGGCCCTTCCGTGCAGGAGACATGCTGTGGCACACCATGACGGCCGCGAGCCGCGGCTGACCGAGGACGCGGTGGCCCTGGTGGCCGGTCTCGCCGATCTCGCGGTCAGCGGCCTGACCAGCGCGGTCGGCGGACTGAGCGGCCTGCTGCGCCGCGCCGATCTCGGGGACCTCCTCGTCGACGGCCAGGAGGAGACCAAGGCGCGCGGCCGGCTGTTCCTCGACCGGCACGCGGTCACGCCGCCCGCCCACCTGGAGGTCCTGGCCCGCACCCTCACCGCCCCCACCCCCGCGGAGCGCGTCGGTGACTGAACGGGAGGAGCGCGCCTCGCTCAAGCAGCGCGTCGACCACGTCCTGGACGAGTTCGTCTCCGCGGAAGCCCGGGCGCTGGCCGACATCGACGCCTCGCTGGCCCCGGTCGCAGACCAACTCCATGCGGCGACCGCGCACGGCAAGCGGCTGAGGGCGGCGTTCTGCTACTGGGGCTGGCGCGGGGTCGGCCAGCCCGACAGCGAGGCGCTGGTACGCGCCGCCGGCGCCATCGAGCTGGTCCACGCGGCCGCCGTCGTCCACGACGACCTGATCGACCACAGCCGCACCCGGCACGGCCGCCCGACCGGGCACATCGCCCTGCGCGCGGCCCTCCCCGATCACGCGCGGCCGAAGGCCGGCGCCCGGGCGCTGGCCATGCTCGTGGGTGATCTGCTGATGTCCATGGCCGGGCAGCTGTTCACCTCGTCGGGCCTGCCCGGCGCCTTCCTGAACCGGGCCCGGCCCGTGTGGACGCTCCTGGCCCGCGAACTGGTGGCCGGTGAGTGCCTGGAGGTCCTGCGCACCGGCTGCGCACCGGACCCCGACGCATCGGTGAAGGTGATCCGCTACAAGACCGCCAAATACACGGTCGAACACCCCTTGCAGATCGGCGGCCTGCTCGCCGGCGCCCCACCGCGGCTGATCCGGGCGTACAGCGACTACGGCCTGCCGCTCGGCGAGGCGTTCCAGCTCCGCGACGACCTGCTCGGCCTGTTCGGCGATCCGGAGCGGACCGGCAAGGACCCGGCCGACGACCTGGCCGGGAACCGGCCCACGGCCCTGATGGCCCACGCCCTCGCCTCCGCCACCCCGGCGGAGCGCGCGGAGCTGCACCACCTGCTCGGGCAGGCGGACCTCGGCGCACGGCAGGTGGAACGCGTGCGGGAGATCGCCCGCCGCACCGGGGCCGTCGCCCGTGTCGAGGACATGATCACCGCCAGGCTGCGGGAGGCACACGACGCCCTGGCCCACGCCGACCTGACCACCGAGGCACGCAGCGCCCTGGCGGACCTGGCGACCGTCTCGGCCACCCGCACGCACTGACCGCCCCACCCCACCCGGAACCCCCGAGCAGCCGAGCATCCGAGCACCCGAGCACCCGAGCACCCGAGCACCCGAGTACCGGAGTTTCACGATGACCTACACCCGGGCGTCCATGGACGCCCTGCGCACCACAGGGGACGAACTCGCCGACGCGACCGTGGCGGCCTTGTTCGAACGCGGCGAGGTGGGCACGTTCAACACGCTCATGCGCTACTTCTCCACCGTCGGCCAGGACCTCCCCGAGGGCCTGCCGGAGGTCGCCCGCGCCTACCTCCACGAGACCAGTGCGCCGCCGTCGTGGGTGGACTGGGGGGAGATGGAGAAGGCCCGGCTGTTCTTCATCGACAACAACGTGCACATCGCCACCGCGCTGTCGTTCGCCTCGATGCCCGCCTGCTACGTCCTGCCGCACGTGGCCAAGCTGCTGTCGGCCACCCACTCGCTGAAGTACCCCTCGAAGCGGATGGCCGAGACGGGCCAGTTCACCGTCTACCTCATGCAGCCCAACGCCTTCGAGGCGGGCAGCCGCTTCATCCCCGCCGCCCAGAAGGTACGGCTGCTGCACGCCTCCATCCGCCACCACCTCAAGCGCGAGGACCGCTGGGACACCGCCGCCCTGGGCACGCCGATCTGTCAGGAGGACATGATCGGCGGGCAGATGATGTTCTCCATCCAAGTCCTCGACGCCCTGCACCGCCTCGGCATCCACATGAGCAACGAAGGCGCCGAGTCCTACTACTACGCCTGGAGGGTGGTCGGGGCCATCCTCGGCGTCGACCAGGACCACGCCCCCGCGGACCTGCGGTCGGCCCGCGCCTTCTCCGACCTGTACATGACCCGCCACATGGGCCCCAGCGAGGAGGGCGCCCAGCTCACCCGCCAGCTCATCGACCTCTACGAAGAGGTCGTGCCCGGCACCTTCTTCGACCCGATCGTCTCCGCCCTGATCCGCTACCTGATCGGCGACACCTGCGCCGACTGGCTCCAGGTCCCCCGCACCACCTGGGACACCGTCGTCAAGGCCGCCCCCACCCTGCTGGGCGTACTGGAAACCATCGAGGACCGCTCACCGCTGGCGGGCTGGGCCCTGGACCGGCTCGGCCACCTCACCAGCCTCTTCGAACTGTCCGCCCTCACCCGCGGCCGCGTCATGCACTACGCCATCCCCGAACAGCTCAAGAGCGACTTCGGAGTCAGCGCCGCCATCCCGCCCAAGAGCCGCTGGACCCCGCCGCCCGCCACCGTCCGCTAGGCGCGTGCCCTTCACCGCTTCTGCGGGTGCCGGCCGGCCTTCCCCGGCGCCTCCCACTTGCGGTCGCGTAGGTCCGCGAAACCCTGGAAGGGAGCGCAGCGGGCAGCCGGGGGACGAGCCCGGTCGAGAGCACGGGCGCCGTCGCGCACCGGCAGTCATCCCGAGAGGGCGTGAGGATCATGGGCACGACGCAGTCGCGGCCGCCCACTGGGCACACCGATCTGGGGCGGCGCATCGCCGCCCGGCGCGAGGAGCTGGGTCTCACCCGGGAACAGGTGGGCAGGCGCTGCGGGGCCGACGCCTCGTACATCGCCTACATGGAGGAGCACGCCGCGTCCCCGGCGATCGGCTCCCTCCTGCGCCTCGCCGACGCGCTGGGGACCACGGTCGCGGAACTGACCGGGGCGACGACCGAGCTCCCGCCCGGCAGGACCACGGCCCTGCACGACGTCCAGCTGATGACGCTGGGCGACGAGGAATGCCTGCGCCTGCTGTCCACCCACGGCATCGGCAGGATCGCCGTCGTCACCCCGCAGGGTCCGGCGATCTTCCCCGTGAACTACGTGACGGCGGGCCGGGACATCGCCTTCCGGACCCTCGGTGACGCCGTACTGGCCCGGGCCGACGGGACGGAGGTGGCCTTCGAGGTCGACCACATCGACGACGTCACCAGACTCGGCTGGAGCGTCCTGGCCGTGGGCGAGGCGGAAGGCGTCATGGACCCGGAGGAACTCGTACGGCTGGACGCCCTCGCCCGCTCGCTCCCGTGGGCGGGCGGCCCCCGCACCCACTGGATGAGGGTCAGGCCGACCCGGGTCACCGGGCGCCGCCTCGTGGAGCGCTGAGGGCAGGGGTTCCGGCCGAGGAGGCGTCATGGAAGGCACCGTCAGCGGGTCCGGTCTCGGTTCCGTCATCGTCGGAGTCGACGGCTCGCAGTCCGCCCGTCAGGCGGCGCTGTGGGCCGCGGCCGAGGCCGTTCGCCGCGAGCGCCCCCTGCACGTCCTCTACGCGGCGGACACCGACGGCCGGGCCCTCTACCTGTCGGCCCCCACCGTCGAGCGCATCCACCGGGCCGGCCGCGCGCTGCTCGACGACACCGCCGCCGCGCTCGCACAGCGGCATCGGGACCTGAGCGTCACCACGGAGCTCAGCCGCGCGGCGCCCGTACCCAGCCTGCACCGGTGCGCCGGCCGGCGCGGCACGATCGTGGTGGGGAACCGGGGCCTGGGCGGCTTCAACTCCCTGATGCTCGGCTCCGTAGGACTGAAGACCGTCATGGGCGCCCAGACGCCCGTCGTCGTGGTCAGAGGCGTCGACGACGGGGCGGAGACCGGTGCGGACACCGGTGCGGAGACCGGTGCGGTGCTCGCCGCGGTCCGCGACGAGCAGGACCTCGCGGTCGCCCGCCACGCGGCGCGCGAAGCCGCCGTCCGGGGCGCCTCGCTGCGCATGCTGCACGTGTGGCACGTCCTGCAGTCGGTGGGCAGCGTCGTGAGCATGCTCGACGACGTCGAGGAGATCGCCGCTGAGCACGCACGGCGCCTGAACGCCGTGGCCGACCGGATCCGCGAGGAGTTCCCCGCCCTGAGCGTGCGGGCGGAGGCGGAGAAGAGCGTGTCCGTGGCCGGTGTCCTCGTCGAGGCCTCGCGCGACGCGGACCTGCTGGTGATGGGCGGCCGCCGCTCGTCCGCCGGCATGGGGCCCACCCTCGGGCGGGCGACGCACAGCCTCCTGCACCACTCCCACTGCCCCGTCGAGCTCCTCCCGCGCAACGCCGGGACGTCCGCGAGCGCGTCCTGACCGTGACATCAGGCGGCGGACGCACGCCGCCAGGTCGCTCAGAGGGAGGTGCCGCTGCCGTACGGGGCGTACAGGTCCAGCAGCCGGACCCGCGCGGCGTGCAGCCGCTGGGCGAGCACCTGCGCGACCCAACGCCCGATCGAGGCGCCGAAAGCGGGATCCGCCTCCATCAGCGCCAGCACGACCGCCGCGTCGAACTCGTGCGTGCGCACCGGTGTCGTCGCCTCCGCGCCCAGCCGCCACCGGTGCGGCGCCAGCATCCACGAACAGCCCACCAGCTCGCCGGGACCGAGACTCTCGATCACGGCGGCCTTCCTGCCGGGTACGTGGACGTCGAGGGCGACGACGCCCGTCCGTACGATCCAGAACCGGTCCGCGTGGCCGCCTTCGTTGAAGAGCCGGGCCCCGTCGGGGAAGTCGACCTCCCGGGCCGTGCTCATCAGCCTCTCCCGGTGGGCGGCGGGCAGTGCGGCGGCGATCCGGGTGGGGGACGGTGTGGTCATGGCAGCCTCCTCGTGCCGGTCCGCTTCCAGTATCCGGGGCCGCCGCGCATCCGGCCCGGCCGGCGGCGGCCCCGTACGGCGCGGGCTGCGGCCGGCGCACGGGGTCGTGCGGGAGCCTGGGGAGGCGACGGAGGAGGGTGCCTGATGGAGTGGCTGGTGTCGGCCGCGGGAGCGGCCCTGGTCCTGCTCATCCTGCGGGACGTGTTCCACACGCTGTGGCACCCCACCCGCCACGGCGGCTTGAGCCGCCTGGTCATGACGGCGCTCTGGCGGGCCTCCACCGTCCTCACCTCCCGCCGCGGGGCCTCCGGACTCGCCGGCCCGCTCGGCATGGTGTCGGTCGTCGCGCTGTGGGCCGTGACGGTGGTGGCGGGCTGGGCCCTGATCTACTGGCCCCACGTGCCCGGCGCCTTCGTCTACGCGGGCGGGCTGCGCCCCGCCGAGTACGGCAGCCTCCTGGACGCCGTGTACATTTCGCTGGTCCACGCCTCCACACTCGGCCTCGGCGACATCGCCCCGGCCGGAGGGTGGCTGCGCGTCCTCGCCCCGCTGGAGGCCCTGGTCGGTTTCGCACTCCTGACCGCGACGGTCTCCTGGATCCTCGGCGTCTATCCCGCGCTGGCCCGGCGCCGGGCGCTGGCGCTGCGCCTCTCCCACCTGCGCCGTACGCATCCCTCGCGGGACCAGGTCGACTCCCCGGCGGGGGCCGCCATGCTCGACGGCCTGGCCGCGCAGTTCTCGGTCGTCGCCGTCGACTTCCTCCAGTACGCCGAGTCCTACTACTTCCACGACGTCGACGACCGGACCTCGCTCGCCCACCAGATCGACTACGCCCTGGACATCGCCGACCAGGCCGCCGAGGCCCGCCACCCCGACACCCGGCTCGGCGCCGCCGTGCTGCGCACCGCGCTCGAAGACCTCGCCGACATCCTGGACCAGCGCTTCCTGCACACCGACGGCCCGCTCCGGCACGTCCTGGAGGCCTTCACCCGCGACCACGGCCGCCGGGCGGGCACCCCCGGTCAGTAGGGCCAGGACCAGTCGGTGACCTCCGGGAGGTCGGTGCCGTGGGCGCGGATCCAGGCGTGGTGGCGGAACCGCTGGTCCGCCATGGTCTGGCGCAGGGCGGCGGCGCGGCCGGTGGCGAGGCCGGGGACCCGGTCGATGACGTCCATGACGAGCCGGTAGCGGTCGAGGTCGTTGCGCACGACCATGTCGAAGGGCGTGGTCGTGGTCCCCGACTCCTTGTAGCCGCGCACGTGCAGGTCCGGATGGCCGGAGCGACGGTAGGCGAGCCGGTGGATCAGCCAGGGATAGCCGTGGTACGCGAAGACCACCGGCCTGTCCGCCGTGAACAGGGCGTCGTACTCGGCGTCCGTCATCCCGTGCGGATGCTCCTCCCGGGGCATCAGGCGGGCGATGTCCACGACGTTGACCACCCGCACGGCCAGCGAGGGCAGGTGCTCGCGCAGCAGCGCGGCGGCGGCGAGCACCTCCAGCGTCGGCACGTCGCCGGCGCACGCGAGCACGACGTCCGGGGCGCCCGCTCCCTGCTCCGTGCCCGCCCACTCCCAGATCCCGGCCCCCCGGGCGCAGTGGGCGCGCGCGGCGTCGATCGACAGCCAGTCGTGGCACGGCTGCTTGCCAGCGACGATCACGTTGACCTGGTCCCGGCTGCGCAGGACGTGATCGGCCACCGCCAGGAGGCTGTTCGCGTCGGGCGGGAAGTACGCCCGCACGACGTCGGGGCTCTTGTTGAGGACGTGGTCGACGAAGCCGGGGTCCTGGTGGGAGAAGCCGTTGTGGTCCTGGCGCCAGACGTGCGAGGTGAGGAGGTAGTTGAGGGAGGCCAGCGGTGCGCGCCAGGTCAGCTCCCGGGAGGTCTTCAGCCATTTGATGTGCTGGGCGACCATGGAGTCGACGATGTGCGCGAAGGCCTCGTAGGTGGAGAAGAGCCCGTGGCGGCCGGTGAGGAGGTAGCCCTCCAGCCAGCCCTGGCAGACGTGCTCGGAGAGGATCTCCATCACCCGCCCGTCCCGGGACAGGTTGCGGTCGGTGGGTTCGGTCAGGGCCTGCCAGGCCTTGCCCGTGACGTCGTACAGGTCGTCCAGGCGGTTGGAGGCCGTCTCGTCCGGCCCCACGACCCGGAAGTCCCGCCGCCCGGCCGTGTCCCGCATGACCTGGGTGAGGAAGCGCCCCAGCACCCGGGTCGGCTCGTGGAGGGTGACCCCCGGCTTGTCCACGGGCACGGCGTAGTCGTCGAGCGCGCGCAGCGGCAGCGGTCGCAGCCGCCGGCCCCCGTTGGCGTACGGGCTCGCCCCGAGCCGGCGCTCCGCCCCCGGCACGCACGCCAGGACCTTCGCGGTGGGCCGCCCCTCGGAGTCGAAGAGCTCCTGCGGCCGGTACGAGCGCAGCCACTCCTCCAGTTGCCTCAGGTGCGCCGGGTTCTCGCGTACGCCCGCCAGCGGGACCTGGTGGGCCCGCCAGGTGCCCTCGACCGGATCGCCGTCGACGACCGCCGGTCCGGTCCAGCCTTTGGGCGTCCGCAGGACGATCACCGGCCAGCGCGGGTACTCCCGTCCCGGGTCCGGCTCCCCGGCTCCCGCCCGCGCCTCCTGCTGGATGAGCGCGATGCGGTCGAGGGCGTGGTCCATCGCGCGCGCCATGGCCTGGTGGACCAGGGCCGGGTCACCGCCCTCGACGTACAGCGGGTGGTGGCCGTAGCCCCGCAGCAGGGCGTCGAGCTCGTCCTCGGGGATCCGGGACAGCACCGTGGGGTTGGAGATCTTGTACCCGTTCAGGTGCAGGATCGGGAGCACGGCGCCGTCGTGGACCGGGTCGAGGAACTTGTTCGAGTGCCAGGACGCGGCCAGCGGCCCCGTCTCCGCCTCGCCGTCGCCGATGACGCAGGCGACGAGCAGCCCCGGGTGGTCGAAGGCGGCTCCGTAGGCGTGGGAGAGGGCGTAACCGAGCTCACCGCCCTCGTGGACCGAGCCCGGGGTCTCCGGCGCGACATGGCTCGGCACACCGCCGGGGAAGGAGAACTGCCGGAACAGCGCCGCCATGCCGGCCGCGTCCCGCGTCACGGCCGGATAGGTCTCGCTGTACGTGCCCTCCAGCCAGGAGTTCGCGAGGACCGCCGGACCGCCGTGCCCCGGTCCCCAGATGCAGAGGGCCTCCAGCCCGCGCTCCTCGATCACACGGTTCAGGTGGGTGTGGACCAGGTTCAGCCCCGGCGAGGTGCCCCAGTGCCCGAGCAGCCGGGGCTTGATGTGCTCCGGGCGCAGCGGCTCGGTCAGCAGCGGGTTGTCCATGAGGTAGATCTGGCCGACGGCGAGGTAGTTGGCGGCGCGCCAGTGCGCGTCGAGCTCCGAGATGGGATACGCGGTCATGTGCGCTCCTCCGTGCGGCGGTCCGGGACGTGCGTCGGCTGAGCCGACGCCCCTCACCCTGCGCCCGGCCGGAGCCCGGCGCCAGGGGAGGACCGGCCCCCGGGAAGGGACGGTCGGCCCTTCTGCCCGCCTGCCCCGAACCGGCACGGTGAGTCCCGGCGGCGCCGGTTTCCCCCGGCCGGCGCCACCGGGGCCCGCCGCCCTCCCGGGAACCGTGAAGAACACCCTGGTCGCGGAGCGCCGGGCGCGTCCCGTCCGCGGCGCGGGTCAGCTGATCCGCGGGCTGCGGCGCTCCAGCAGGACCACGTCGCGCCACACGCCGTGGTGGCGGCCGATGCGCTCGCGGGTGCCGATGATCCGGAAGCCGGCCCGCTGGTGGAGGGCGAGGCTGGCACGGTTCTCGGGGAAGACGCCGGACTGGATCGTCCAGATCCCCGCGGCCTCCGTCGAGTCGATGAGCGCCGTCAGCAGGGCGGAGGCCACACCCCGGCCACGGGCCGCGGGGTGGACGTAGACCGAGTGCTCGACCACGCCCGCGTACGCGCAGCGGTCCGAGACCGCGCTCGCCGCGACCCAGCCCAGGACCTCGCCGTCCTCGCCCAGGGCGACGAAGCGGTGCTCCGGCAGCCTGCCCGCGTCGAACGCCTCCCAGGCGGGGGCGGTGGTCTCGAAGGTGGCCTGGCCCTCGTCGATCCCCGCCCGGTAGATCGCCAGGACCTGCTCCGCGTGCGCTTGCGCCAGCGGCGCGACGGTGACGCTCACGCGGCGGCCGCGCGGGTCAGCAGCTGTCCCATGGCGGCGAGCACCGAGGGCTCGACCCGGTAGTAGACCCAGGTACCGCGCCGTTCGCTGGACAGCAGTCCGGCCTCGCGCAGCTTCTTCAGGTGGTGGGAGACCGTCGGCTGGGAGACGCCCACGTCGGAGATGTCGCACACGCACGCCTCGCCGCCCTCGTGCGAGGCGACCAGCGAGAACAGCCGCAGGCGCACCGGATCGCCCAGCGCCTTGAACATGACGGCGGTCCGCTCGGCCTCCTCGGCCGTCAGCGGGCGCTCCGACAGGGGCGGGCAGCACGCCGCCCCGCCCTGCGGCTCCAGCAGCGGCAACACCTTCGTAGTCATGGCTCCATCATCCGTAAAAATTCGATGGATGTCTATGTTGACGAACGTCGATGCAAGGTCCACTCTGGAGGCGTCAGGACATCGACAGACGTCGAATCAGTCTGGAACCACCTGGAATCACGTCGAACCGACGTCCCATCACCCGGGAGCCCACCGTGAACGCATCCACCGAAACCCTGCCCGTCGTCGTGATCGGCGCCGGCCCCATCGGCCTCGCCGCGGCGGCCCGTCTCATCGAGCGGGACATCGAACCGCTGGTCCTGGAGGCCGGACCGGCCGCCGCGTCCGCGGTGCGCGACTGGTCGCACGTACGGCTCTTCTCCACCTGGTCCGAGGTCGTCGACCCCGCGGCCGAAAAGCTCCTCGCCCCCACCGGATGGGTGAAGCCGGACGGCTCCACCTACCCCTCGGGCGGCGAATGGGCCGAGCTCTACCTCCAGCCCCTGGCCGACGTGATCGGCGACCGCGTCCGCTACGACGCGACCGTCACCGGCGTCTCGCGCAGCGGCCGGGACCGCATCGTCGACGCCGACCGCGAGGACCAGCCCTTCGTGGTCCACCTCACCGGCCCCGGCGGCCGTGAGGAGAGGATCTTCGCCCGCGCCGTCATCGACGCCTCGGGAACCTGGTCCACCCCCGGCCCGGCCGGCGGCAGCGGCCTGCCCGCACTGGGCGAGAGGAGCGCGGCCGACCGCGTCACCTACCGCGTCCCCGACCTCAAGGACCCCGCCGTCCGCACCCGGTACGCGGGCAAGCGCACCGCCGTCATCGGCTCCGGCGCCTCCGCCTTCACCGCGCTGGCCTACCTCGCCGACCTCGCCGCGCACGCGGGGGACGGCGCCGGGACGCACGCGACCTGGATCCTGCGGCGCGGCATCAGCGGCTCCACCTTCGGCGGCGGCGAGGCCGACCAGCTGCCCGCCCGCGGCGCCCTCGGCCTCGCCGCCAAGGCCGCGGTCGACGGCGGCTACGCCGACGCGGTCACCGGCTTCCGCACCGACGCCGTCGAGAGGACCGCGGACGGCCGCCTGGTCCTCGTCGGCGAGGACGGCCGCCGCCTGGAGCCGGTCGACGAGGTCATCGTCCTGACGGGCTTCCGCCCCGACCTCACCTTCCTGGACGAGCTCCGCCTCGGCCTGGACGAGCGCCTCCAGGCCCCGGTCCGGCTCGCCCCGCTGATCGACCCCAACCAGCACTCCTGCGGCACCGTCTACCCGCACGGCGCCGGCGAGCTCTCCCACCCGGAGAAGGACCTCTACCTCGTCGGCATGAAGTCCTACGGCCGCGCCCCCACCTTCCTCGCCATGACCGGCTACGAGCAGGTCCGCTCGATCGCCGCCCACCTCGCGGGCGACCACGACGCCGCCGCACGCGTCGAGCTCACGCTCCCCGAGACCGGAGTCTGCGGCGGCGCAGGCCTCTTCGACCAGCCCGAGGCCGCCGAGGAGACCGGCGGCGGCTGCTGCGCCGCCCCGGCCACCCTCACCATCGGAGCCCCCGCCTCCGCCTCCGGCGGCTGCTGACCACCGTGCCCGGCACCCGGGCCGACGGGCCCCGCACCCCGGCCGACGGGCCCCGCACCCCGGCCGACGAGGCCCGCACCCCGGCCGACGAGGTTCTCACGCCAGCCGACGAGGCCGTGACCGGAACGGGGGTCCGGTCGCGGCCGCGCGCCGCCCTGCCCGCCCTGTGCGCCACCCAGATCACCGGCTGGGGCGTCGTCTACTACGCCTTTCCCGTCCTGGCCCCCCGGATCACCGCCGACACCGGCTGGTCCCCGGCCGCCACCACCGCGGCCTTCTCCGCAGCCCTGCTCGTCTCCGCTCTCGCGGGCATCCCCCTGGGCCGCGTCCTGGACCGGCGCGGCCCGCGCGCCGTCATGACGGGCGGCTCGGTCCTGGCGGCGGTGGCGATCGTGACCATCGCCTGCGCGCCGGACCTCGCCGTCTTCACCGCGGGGTGGCTGCTCGCGGGCGTGGCCATGGCCGCGACGTTCTACCGACCCGCGTTCGCGGCCCTCACCCGCTGGTGGGGCGATGACCGGGTCCGGGCCCTGACCGTCGTGACCCTGGCCGGGGGACTGGCCTCCACCGTCTTCGCGCCCCTGACCGCGGTCCTCGCCGAACACCTCACCTGGCGCGCCACCTACCTCGTCCTGGCGGGCGTCCTCGCCGTCGTGACCGTCCCCGCCCACGCCCTGGCCCTGCGGGCGCCCTGGCCGCCCGCCGCGGCGCCCCACCTCGCACCAGACGCCGCCCCGGGGCCGGCGGTGGAGCGCAGCCGCCCCTTCCTCCTCCTCGCCGCGGCCCTGACGCTGTCGGGCTTCGCCATGTACGCCGTCGTCATGGGCCTGGTGCCGCTCCTCATCGCACGCGGAGCCACCCCCACCGAAGCGGCCTGGGTCCTCGGGCTCGGAGGCGTCGGACAGACCCTCGGACGCCTGCTCTACGCCACCCTGGCCGACCGGACCGGCCCCACCGCGCGCACCGTGGCCCTGATCGCCGCCGGCGGCGTCACGACGGCGGCCCTGGCCCTCATCCCGGGCCCGCTCCTGGCCCTGGTCGCGGTCATCGCCGGCACGGTCCGCGGCAACCTGACGCTGCTCCAGGCCACCGCCGTCACCGACCGCTGGGGCGTCGCCCAGTACGGGCGCCTCTCCGGGCTCCTCACCGCGCCCGCGTCCCTCGCCGCGGCCCTCGCCCCCTTCGCCGGGGCCGCGCTGGCGGGCGCGCTCGGCCACCCGCGCCTCTTCCTCGTCCTCGCCGCTCTGTCGCTGGCCGCGGCGGCCCTCTCCCTGGGCGCGACGCCGCCCCTCGCAGCGGGAGGCGCACCGACCCGCAGTCGGCGGCCGTGGGGGCGGGAAGCGGGGGCGGGAAAACGGGGCCGGAAAACTGGTCAGCCCCGCTAAGCGGGGCTGCGACTGACACCTGCCCGGTTTCGGACGTCCCACACCTGTGCCGGGCGCTCGCACCGGCGCGCGCCGCCCGGACGCTCGTTTTCGCCGGACGCCACGGGGCAAGCGGTGCGGCATGGACCAGTCGAAGGCACCAGTACTCGATGCGTTGGCCGCCTACCACGAGAGCGGCCAGACCCCCTTCACACCCCCGGGGCACAAACAGGGACGGGGCGCCGACCGGCGGGTGCGGGCCGTGCTCGGCGACGCGGTGTTCCGGTCCGACGTCCTCGCCACCAGCGGCCTGGACGACCGTACGTCCTCCCACGGGATCGTGGAGGAGGCGCAGGCCCTGATGGCCGAGGCCGTCGGAGCCGAGCACGCGTTCTTCTCCACCTGCGGCAGTTCCCTCTCGGTCAAGTCGGCGATGCTGTCCGTCGCCGGCCCCCACGAGAAACTGCTGGTCGGGCGCGACGCCCACAAATCCGTGGTGTCGGGCCTGATCCTCTGCGGCATCCGCCCCGTCTGGGTGGATCCCCAGTGGGACGCCGAGCGCCACCTCGCCCACCCGCCGTCCGCCGCGGCCTTCGAGGTGGCGTTCGCCGAGCACCCCGACGCCCGCGGGGCGCTGGTGACCACGCCCACCCCCTACGGCACCTGCTCGGACCTCGCCGCCATCGCCGAGGTCTGCCACCGGAGGGACAGGCCCCTGATCGTCGACGAGGCCTGGGGCGCGCACCTGCCGTTCCATCCCGGCCTTCCCACCTGGGCCATGGACGCCGGGGCCGACGTGTGCGTCACCTCGGTCCACAAGATGGGTTCCGGCCTGGAGCAGAGCTCCGTCTTCCATCTCCAGGGCGATCTGGTCGACCCCGACGTGCTCAGGAGCCGTGAGGACCTGCTGGGCACCACCAGCCCCTCCGTACTGGTGTACGCGGCGCTGGACGGCTGGCGCCGGCAGATGGTCGAACACGGCAAGGCCCTCTACGACCACGCGCTCGGCCTCGCCGAGCGGACCCGAGAGCGCGTGTCCCGCATCGACGGCATGCGGGTGCACGGCCGCGAGGACTTCTGCGGACCGGGCAAGGCGCAGGACATGGACCCCCTCCAGCTCGTCATCGACCTCAGCGCCACACAGGTCAGCGGCTACCGGGCCGCCGACTGGCTGCGGCGCAACCACCGGATCAACCTCCACGTCTCCGACCACCGCCGCATCAGCGCCCAGCTCACCCACGCCGACGACAGCGACACGGCCGGGGCCCTGGTGACCGCCCTGACCGACCTGACCGCGCACGCCGAGGAGCTCCGGACGCCGCGCACCGTGCACGTCCCGCCGCCCTCGAAGCTGCGGCTGGAGCAGGCGGCGCTGCCCCGCGACGCCTTCTTCGGCCCCACGGAGCAGGTGCCCTGGGAGAAGGCGGACGGCCGCATCGCCGCCGAGATGCTCACCCCGTACCCGCCGGGCATTCCGGTGGCGGTGCCCGGCGAGCGCCTCACCGCGGACGTCCTGCGCTACCTGCGTACGGGGGTGGAGGCGGGCATGGTCGTACCGGACGCGGTCGACACGGAGGTCACGAGCGTCCGGGTGCTGCGCGAGGAGTGAGCGCCGCCTGAGGTGCGGGCGTGCGCCTGAACTGTGGGCGCGCGCCTGCGCCTCAGGCGGAAGGCCCGGCCGCGGACGGGCGGTCGGGCCTTTCGGGTCAGCGCGGGTCGGCGCGGGTCAGCCGGGCCGGACGCCCGCCCGCCCGGATCAGAGTTCTCCCGGATCCCGTCGCTCCAGCGGGTGCAGGGCCGGTCCCTGCAGGATCTCGCCGTCGATGCCGAAGCGCGAGCCGTGGCAGGGGCACTCCCACGTCCGCTCGGCGTTGTTGAAGGCGACGAGGCACCCGAGGTGCGTACAGACGGCGGACACGGCGTGCAGTTCGCCCTGATCGTCACGGTGCACGGCGCACGGTGCGCCCCCGGCCCGGACCACGGTCCCCTCACCCGGACGCAGGCTGGAGACGGGCCCGTGGGTGCCCTCGCCGAGCGTGTCCAGGCGGTCCTTGACGAATCGCTTCCCCACGTCCCACTGCGCCTTCAGGAACTCCGGCGCGGAGCGCAGGGCGGGCCCGAGGCGGCCGGGGTCGTAGAGGCCGCCCCAGGGCTCCGGTTCCCCGTTGACGAGGGAGGTGATGACCATGCCGGCCAGGACCCCGCCCGTCATGCCCCAGCCGGCGAAGCCGGTGGCGACGTAGACGTTGTCGCCGTCCGTGGGCAGCCGGCCGATGAGGGGCAGCTTGTCCGTGGCGCTGTTGTCCTGTGCCGCCCACCGGTGGGAGAGCGTGAAGCCGGGGAAGTGCTGCTGCGCCCAGGACTGCAGGCGGTCGTACCCGGCCTCGGTGTCACCCCCGGAGCCGGGGGTGAACATCTCGCCGGTGACGATCAGGAGCCGTTCGCCGTCCGAAAGCGGCGCCGTGCGGACGGACCGCTTGCCGCCCTCCTCGGTGATGTACAGCCCCTCGGGGTCCCGGTCGGCCGGGATCAAGCCCGCGATCACCAGGTCGCGGTGCTGCGTGAGGCGGGTGGCCAGCAGGGCGTGGTCGAAGACGGGGTGGTGGGTGGCCACGACGACGTGCCGGGCCGACACGGTGGCCCCGGAGGCGGTGGTGAGCCGGCACGGGTCCCCGTCGGCGAGCTCGGTGACCCGGGTGCCCTCGTGGATCCGGCCGCCGAGCGCGACGATGTCCTCGACCAGGCCGCGCAGGTACTTGAGCGGATGGAACTGTGCCTGGTCCTCCACCCGCACGGCGCCCGCGATGGGGAAGGGCAGCCCGCTCGCGGTGACGAACGAAGCGCCGAGACCGGCGGCCCGGGCCGCCTCGGCCTCGGCGCGCAGCGCCTCGACGCCCTCCGGCTGCTCGCAGTACGTGAAGGCCGGGCGCACCTCCAGCTCGCAGTCGACGCCGAGCTCCCCGGCCACGTCGATGACGCGCCGCAGCGCGGTGCTCTGGGATGCCGCGTACCGGCTTGCGGCGTCCTCTCCGTGCTTGGACCGCAGCGTGTCGTAGGCGGCGGTGTGCAGCGCGGTGAGCTTTCCCGTCGTATGGCCGGTGACACCTCCGGCGAGCCGGTCCGCTTCCAGCACGACGACCCTCAGCCCGGCGCGGGCGAGTTCCCACGCCGTGCTGAGGCCGACGATGCCGCTTCCGATGACCGCCGCATCCGCCTCCGCGTCGCCCGCGAGGGGGGCGAAGGACGGAAAGGGGGCCGTCCGCATCCAGTAGGAGCGTCCGCTGTCCAGTAGTCGGTTCATAACCGGCGACTGCCCAGGCGAACCCGCCTGATGCACCGGACGCCGTGGATCAGGAGGAGAGGGCTTCGAGGAGGTCGCCGACCTGCGGGTCGGGCAGCGAACGGGCGACATCGGCCTGGGCGACGATGCCCACGAGGCTGTGGCCGTCGATGACCGGCAGACGGCGCACCTGGTGCTCCGTCATGGTCCGCAGGATCTCCTGCGCGTCGTCGTCGGCTCCGATGGTGACGGCTTCCCCTTGTGCCAGTTCCCCGGCCTTGGTCTGCCCGGGGTCCTTCCCCGCGGCCAGGACCTTCACCACGATGTCCCGGTCGGTGAGCATGCCCTTCAGCTTGTTGTCCTCACCACAGATCGGCAGCGCACCCACTCCCAGATCGGCCATCTTCTTCGCTGCTTCCAGCACGGTCTCCTGAGCACCGATACAGGTGGCGTCCGGAGTCATGATGTCGCGTGCGGTCGTCATGATGCTCCCTCCTCACGTCGCGTGGGGGCAGTGGTGGACTTGTTCCGTGGTGCGCCTGCCCCACCTGGCGGCCCGTACGCAAGCGGGATGGGGTCGCGTTGCCCTCTTCTGCGCGAAGGAGTGAATGAGGGGGAGCAGGTGAGTCGCCCGCGTCCGGGGTAGCGGTACGGAAGACGGCTTCGGTAGGCGAGACTGGGCGTGGCCACCGCGGAACGGACCGCGGGGCCGGCCTGCCGGGAACCGGGTCCCTCGGACCCGGGGCGTGGCATGCTCGACCTATGGAGGGCGAATTCGTGCTTCCCGATGCCGGTGTCGGGGCGACACCCGAGGTGCTGGCGTTGGCCAAGGTCGTGACCAGGCTGCGTGCCGAGGTGGCGGACCTTGAGGCCCTCGCCTCGGTGACGGCCGTCGTGGAGCGCGCCAAGGGCGCTCTGATGGTCCAGGAGGGCGTGACGCCGGACGTCGCCTACCAGCTGCTCCTCGAAAGGGCCGCGCCGCACCGGCGGACCCTCCTGGAGGAGTGCTGGATCACCCTGAGCCGGACCGGCGCGGCCCCCGTGCCGCCGCAGGTGGCCGTGGCCCCCGCGCCCGCCGCGGGTCCGGAGCCCGCCCCCTCGCCCTTCCGCACGAGCCAGTACCTCTCCGACGGCGCCGCGACCGCCGGGCACCGGACCCCTCTCGCCCGGCTCGCCCAGGGCCTGGCCAGCACCAGCAGCCGTACACCGGACGACGTCGCGGAGCTGCTGCGGGCCGCGCTGGGCGACCCGGAGGGCGTCGACGCGGTGATGATCTACTCGGTGGCCGCTGCCGGAAGCCTGGAGCTGGTCGGTCACGCCGGCATCGGCGACGCGATGGCCGAGCAGTGGAGCCACATCCCTCCCCTCAGCGGTGTCGCCGCACTGGAGGCCATCGCGGGCCAGGAAGCGGTGTGGCTCGAAGACCCGGAGCGGGACGCGGTGCGGTACCTGCTGATCGGCGATCCGCCCGAGCGGTGGCCCTCGCGTGCCTGGATCCTCGTACCCGGCAACCGTCCGATGACGATGGTCGTCGGGTTCTTCCGCACCCGGCCCGGCCCTTTCGACAACGGCACCCGCACCCTGTTCAGACGGGCCGTCAGGCTGTGCGGAGGGCCCCTGAGGGAGGACCGCGGTCCTCGCGGGGCCGACACCCTCCAGCAGGACGTCGGCGCCATCCAGGCGATCTTCGACGCGCTCTCGGGACCGGCGGCCCTGCTGACCCCCCTGCGCTCGCACACGGGCGAGGTGGAGGACTACCGGATCGACGCGGCGGCGCCGCAGTCCGTCGACGTGGCCGGGCGCCGCGGCAAGGAGCTGGTCGGCCGGCGGATCCTGGAGACCTACCCCACCGTGGCGGGCACCGCCCTGTGGGACGGGTACCTGGAGACCCTGGCCACGGGCCTGGTCTACGAGGGCGAACCCTTCACCTACGAGGAGGTGGCCGCGGGAGTCCCCCAGCAGTCCGTGTTCTCGGTCCGGGTGTCCAGGCTGGGGGACCGGCTGGTGGTGACCTGGGTCCGCCACGACACCAGCGAGCGCGAGACCCGCAGGCTCGCCGAACTGCAGCGCCTGGGCAACCTCGGCTGGGCCGGCTGGAACCTGGTGACGGACACCATCACCTGGTCCGACCAGGTCTACGCCGTCTTCGACCGCGATCCCGCGCTGGGCCCGATGCGGCTGGAGGAACTGCCCGAGCACCTGGTGGCGGAGGACCTGCCGAGGCTGGGGGCGGCCGTCCAGCGGCTGCTGCGCGACGGCGAGGCCATCGACCAGTACTTCCGCATCACCTGCGCGACCGGCGTACGGCACCTGCGCATCGTCGCGGAGGCGCAGCGCGACGCGGACGGCACGCCGGTGGAGGTGCACGGCTTCTTCCAGGACCTGACCGCCCAGCGGGCCGCCGAACTGGCCCTGCGGGAGAGCGAGCGCGCCAATCTCGTCCAGCGCGGCATGCTGAAGGCCGAACGGGCGCTCGCCGCCCGGCTCCAGGACACCCTGCTGCCGATCCCGGAGCAGTCGCTGGAGCTCGCCGGTCTGCGCGTGGACGTGGCCTACCTCCCCGCCGACAGCGGCCTCAACGTCGGAGGCGACTGGTACTCCGCGATCGAACTCCCGGACCAGAGCGCGCTGTTCGTCGTCGGCGACGTGGCCGGACACGGTCTGGCGGCCGTGGGAACCATGGCCCAGCTGCGGTTCACCACCAAGGGCATGACCATCACGGGATCACCCCTCTCCGAGGTGCTGGGCCGGCTCAACACCCTGCTGCTGCACACCGCTTCGGACACCTACAGCGCCACCGCCACCATGGTCATGGGGCGCTACCAGCCCTGGGACCACCGGCTGACCTGGGTGCGGGCGGGCCACCTGCCGCCGCTGCTGATCCGCGGCGGCGAGGCGAGGTACCTCGCGCAGCCCGAGGGCAGCCTCCTCGGCGCCGCCTTCGACTCCCGGTACGGGCAGGAGGTGACCGACCTGCTGCCCGGGGACAACCTGCTCTTCTACACGGACGGTCTCGTGGAGGAGCCGGGCGAGGACATAGGGACCGGCCTCGCCCGCCTCGCCGAGACGGCACTGCGTCTCGTCCAGGAGGGCCGCAGCGGCACGCTCGCCAAGACCTTGGCCGCCCTGCGGTCGGGGAACCGTGACGACATCTGCGTAGTGGAGATCCACCTGCCCGACGCACCGTGACGAACCACGGACCGTGACGAGACCCTCGCCTGTTACCCGACGGTAAGGAATGATGGCGCAGGACCCTCCACACGGCCGGATGACGAGGTAGCGGTGACGACTTCCGAAGAAATGGCCCCGGTGCACGCCTTCCGGGACGACGCCCTGGGTGAGCACGACGCCGTGGGTCTCGCGACGGCGCTGCGCCGGGGCGAGGTGGGCGCCGCCGAGGTCGCCCGCGACGCGGCGCGGCGGGTCCGAGAGGTCGAGGCCCGGCTCCACGCCGTCCAGACGCACAGCGACGTACCGGCCGGACCCACCGCGAACGGCGGCGCCTTCGCCGGGAGCGGCGCCTTCGCCGGCGTGCCGACCTTCGTCAAGGACAACACCGACTACCTGGGACTGCCCACCGGCCACGGCAGCGCGAGCTTCACCCCGAGGGCCGCGCGGCGGCACGCGCCGTTCGCCCGGCAGTTCCTCAGCAGCGGCGTCACGGTGCTGGGCAAGACCCGGCTGCCCGAGTTCGGCTTCAGCCCGACCACGGAGTACGAGGGCGGCGAACCGGTGCGCAACCCGTGGAACCCGGGATACTCGGCGGGTGGCTCCTCCGGGGGCAGCGCGGCGCTCGTCGCCGCCGGAGCCGTGCCGATCGCGCACGCCAACGACGGGGGCGGCTCGATCCGGATCCCCGCCGCCTGCTGCGGACTCGTCGGCCTCAAGCCGACGCGCGGCCGGGTCGTGGCGAACGCCCAGAGCCGTCAACTGCCGCTGGACATCGTCTCCGACGGGATCGTGAGCCGTTCCGTCCGCGACACCGCCGCGTTCCTCGCCGCTGCCGAGGCGTACTGGCGCAACCCGAAGCTGCCGCCCCTGGGCCTGGTCGAAGGTCCCTCGGGACGGCGGTTGCGCATCGGCTTCCTGCTGGACTCCCCGAACGGCGTCCACTGTGACCCCGCCACCCGGGCGGCCGTCACGCAGACGGTGGCCACGCTCGAACGGCTCGGGCACGTCGTCGAGCCGGTCGAATTGGCCATCGACCCCTCCTTCACCGACGACTTCCTCGCGTACTGGGGGATGCTGTCGTTCCTCCTCGGCCTCACCGGCCGCACCCTCGGTCCCGACTTCGACCGGCGCCGCATGGACGGCCTCAGCCGCGGGCTGCGCGAGACGTACCTGACGAACTGGCAGCACACCGCCGGTGTACTGCGCAGGCTCAAGCGTACGAAGGAGGCGTACGCGGCGGGGTTCCGCGGGCTCGACCTCCTGCTGACGCCCGTGCTCGCCCACACCACACCGCCGATCGGACACCTCAGCCCGGCCGTTCCCTACCCGGCGCTGATCGAGCGGATCCTCGCGTACGTGGCGTTCACACCGGTCAACAACGTCGTAGGCACGCCGTCGATCTCGGTGCCCGCCGCGAGCGCGACGGACGACGGACTGCCCATCGGCGTCATGTTCTCCGGCCGTCCGGGCAGTGAACGCACCCTGCTGGAGGTGGCGTTCGCCCTGGAGGCGGACCGCCCCTTCCGGCGCATCCAGGACCTGTGACGACGTGAGCACCCGGTCCCGGTCGGCCGGCGAGGGGCCGACCGGGACCGGGCCGACCGGGGACGGGCCGACCGGGGACCCTGGGCTCAGGCGAGGTCGAACCGGTCGAGGTCCATCACCTTGCTCCACGCCGCCACGAAATCGCGTACGAACTTCTCTCCCGCGTCCGCGGACCCGTAGACCTCCGCGACGGCCCGCAGCTGGGAGTCCGAACCGAAGACGAGGTCGACGGCGGTGGCCGTCCACTTCACCTGGCCCGTGGCCCGGTCCCGGCCTTCGAACACGTTCTCGGCCGAGGCGGACGCCTTCCACTCCGTGCCCATGTCGAGCAGGTTCACGAAGAAGTCGTTGGTCAAGGTCTCCGGCCGGTCGGTGAACACGCCGTGCGGGGTCCGCCCGACGTTGGTGTTCAGGGCCCGCATGCCGCCGGTCAGCACCGTCATCTCGGGCGCCGTCAGCGTCAGCAGGTTGGCTCGGTCGAGCATGAGCGTCTCGGGGGACAGCTTCTCCCCGGACCGGAGGTAGTTGCGGAACCCGTCCGCCCGCGGTTCGAGTACGGCGAACGACTCCACGTCGGTCTGCTCCTGCGACGCGTCCGTGCGCCCCGGCGCGAACGGGACCGTGACGGTGTGCCCCGCGTCGCGCGCCGCCTGCTCGACCGCCCCGCAGCCGCCCAGGACGATGAGATCGGCGAGCGAAACCCGCACGCCGTCGCTCCGGGAGCCGTTGAATTCCTCCCGGATCCGGTCGAGGGTCTGGACCACCTCGGCCACCTCGGGAGAGGCGTTGACCTCCCAGTCCTTCTGCGGCGCGAGCCGGATCCGCGCCCCGTTGGCGCCGCCCCGCTTGTCCGTGCCGCGGAAGCTCGCCGCCGCCGCCCACGCGGTCGCGGCCAGCTGCGAGACGGACAGCCCCGAGCCCTGGATCCGGTCCTTGAGGTCCGCGATCTCCGCGTCCCCGACCAGTTCGTGATCGACCGCCGGGACGGGGTCCTGCCACAGCTGCGGCTCGGGGATCCACGGACCCAGGTAGCGCGAGAGGGGTCCCATGTCACGGTGCAACAGCTTGTACCACGCCTTGGCGAACGCCTCCGCGAGCCTGTCCGGGTTCTCGTGGTAGCTCTTCGAGATCGGCCCGTAGACGGGATCCAGCTTCAGCGCCAGGTCCGTGGTCAGCATCATCGGAGCGTGCCGCTTCGAGGGATCGTGCGCGTCGGGCACCGTGTCCCGGGCCGAGGGGTCCGTGGGGGTCCACTGGTGCGCGCCGGCCGGGCTCGTCGTCAGCGTCCAGTCGTACCGGAACAGGTTGTCCAGGTACCCGTTGTCCCACTTGACGGGCTGCGAGGTCCACGCGCCCTCCAGCCCACTGGTGAGGGCGTCGGGACCCTTGCCGCTGCCGTACGAGTTCATCCAGCCGAGCCCCTGCTGCTCGACCGGGCAGGCCTCGGGTTCCGGCCCGATGTACTCGGGCCCGACCGCGCCGTGGCACTTGCCGAAGGTGTGGCCGCCGACGATGAGTGCGACGGTCTCCTCGTCGTTCATCGCCATGCGGGCGAACGTCTCGCGAATGTCCCTGGCGGCGGCGAGGGGATCCGGGTTTCCGTTCGGACCTTGCGGATTGACGTAAATGAGCCCCATCTGCACGGCTCCGAAAGGACCGGTGAGTTCCCTGTCGCCGCTGTAGCGTTCATCTCCGAGCCATGTGTCCTCGGGGCCCCAGAAGATTTCCTCGGGCTCCCAGATGTCCTCCCGCCCGAATCCGAACCCGAACGTCTTGAATCCCATCGACTCAAGGGCGCAGTTGCCGGCGAAGACGAGAAGGTCGGCCCATGAGATCTTCCGGCCGTACTTCTGCTTGACCGGCCACAGCAAACGGCGCGCCTTGTCGAGGCTCGCATTGTCCGGCCAGCTGTTGAGGGGAGCGAAACGCTGAGCGCCGGAGCCGCCACCGCCGCGCCCGTCGGCGATCCGGTACGTTCCCGCGGCGTGCCAGCTCATCCGGATGAACAGCGGCCCGTAGTGGCCGTAGTCGGCGGGCCACCAGTCCTGCGACCTGGTCATGACCTCGAAGACGTCCTGCTTGAGCGCGTCGACGTCGAGCGTCGCGAACTCTTGCGCGTAGTCGAAGTCCTCACCCATCGGGTTGGAGCGGGGCGAGTGCTGGTGGAGGACCTGGAGGTCCAGCTGGTTGGGCCACCAGTCCCGGTTCGTCTTGGGGCGCGCCGGCGCGGGGGCCGGGGCGGGAATGACTGGGTTCTCGCTTTCGCTGCCGGACACGTCCGTCCCTCTTCCTGTCGTGGCAATCCGTCGTGGCAATTCCATCTGCCGGCTGTTTGCTCTCGGCGCTGTCCGCTGTCCGCTGTCCGCTGTCCGCTTTCCGCTTTCCGCTTCGGGCATGGGGACCGCGCCCGGCGTCCGTATGGTCGCGCACCGAGGACCACACCGCTACGGGAACACGCAGAACACCCCCGCATGGCAAGAAGCCAAAGTCCCGCGTTCGTGACACCCTGGCCATGAAATGGAGGCGGGTCGCCATGACGGAAAGCGCGAGTCCATACATCTCCGCGGCGCGGGTCACGGTACTCGGCGTGCAACCCGGCGACCCGCCGTTTCGCATCGTGGAAATCGACGGTGACGTCGTCAGCACGGCGACGTCCATGACGGACGTCATCCTGGCCGCGGCCGCATCCGGCATCACGATCCACGACCTGGACGACCCGGGCGAGGTCCGCTGGGTCGGCGGGGGGAAGTTCCACTGGAGGACGCACTGAGGGGGCGGGCCGCGGCCCTACCTCGGCCCGCTGCGGCCCCGACGGCACGCCATCAGGATCAGCCCGGTCGCGGTGGGCACCCACAGAGCGGCGAAGAGCCACAGCGCGGCCGCTGAGGCCGTCGCCGCAGCTCGTACGAAGAGCACCGCGCAGACGAGGGCGAGGAGCGACGTGCACAGGCCCAAACGGTGGGCGCGGGCGCTGCCGCGGGACCCCGTCCACGGTCTGAGTCCACGCTGCATGGTGCGCAGCCTGCGGTCGAGCCGTGCGTCGGCCCGCAGGTCGCCCTCGATGCCGTTGAGGATGGTGCGCTCCTGTGCGGAGAGCTCGGGGCCGTCCATGGCAGGTCCTCACGAGTGTGCGGCGTGCGCGGGGGCACGCTCCGGGCTGCGCGGTGCGTCTACCCGCTCCCGGGCCCTTCACACGGCGGCCCTGCAGGCCGGAACCCGCCGTGTGAACGGCGGGTTCCGCGCCGGTCAGAGCTCGTCGTCGAGCGCCTGCTCCTCGCCGCCGCCCTCGCGCCGCTTCTCGTCCTCCCGGCGCTGCCTGAGCTCCTCGGGACTCTTGCCGCGCGCGCCCTCCTTGCCCCGCGTGGGCGCAGCGGGGTCCTGGCCCGGGCGGTGCATCCGCTCCTGCTCCTCGCGGCCCTTGCCCGGTTCCTGGTGCTTCTCCTGCATGCCGACTCCTCTGGGGTGGTGGGGAGGTTTTCCTCCCTCACCACGCTGACACCCTCCGTGATGCCCCGCATCATTTGCGTGATCGGCCGGGGGCCGCCGCGGAGCCCACCGCGGGGAGCGGCTCGGGGTGCGGTCGGCGGGCGCGCCCCCGACGATGGGGGGCGTACCCATCCGCTGCAACCGTCAGGAGCCCGCCCATGCTGGAACGCACCCTGCGCAAGGACCGGACCGAGGTCACCTTCATCCTTCCCGCCGACACCCCGCCCGGTCCGGTCAGCGTGGTGGGTGACTTCAACGACTGGCAGCCCGGCGTCCACACCCTGAGGTCCCGCAAGGACGGCAAGCGCGCCGTCACGGTCGAGCTGCCGAGTGAGAGCACCCACTCCTTCCGCTACCTGGCCGCCGGGGACTACTGGTTCAACGACGAGAGCGCCGGTGACCGGGACGGCCCCAACAGCCGCCTGCACACCTGAGGTCCGCGCCCGTCAGAAGATGCGCTGCCCCGGCGTGAGGATGCCGTCGGGGTCGTAACGGCGCCGGGCGGCCATGAACTCGCCCCAGAAACCGCCGAAGTGACGCACCCAGTCGGCCCGGGTGAGGGGCACGGACCCGATCGGGTACCAGTGGCCACCGGCGTGGACCGTGGCGTCGTACTGCGTGCGGTTCGCGGCGACCATCTCCTCGGGGGAGTCCGCCCCGGGCGAAGCCGTCTTGAGGAGGGAGAAGAGATAGGCGAGTTCCTCGTCCGGCATGACCGGAAGCGGGGTCGCGCACTTCTCGGTGAGGACGGGGTACAGCAGGATGACCGCACTCGCCCCGAGGGACCGGGACTTGAGGCTCGCGAGCGTCGTGGTGACGACGGCGTCGACCGAGGATGCGGGGAGCAGGCTGTCGTACCAGGGGTGGGGCCGCTGCCACTCGCCGATGGACTTCAGCGTCTCCACCAGCGGGGCGATCCGGTCGAGGAACTCGAAGTAGGGCAGGTCCTGGGCCTGGACCGCGAGGTGTTCCAGATCGCCGGTGAGCCGGGCGTCGTCGGCGCGCGTCGCGTCGTAGGCGGCGGCCTCGATCACGTAGGTCCAGCCTTCGCCGGAAGGCGACTGGACCTGGCCGACGAGGTAGTCGAAGCGTCCCTCGCCGATCAGCTCGGCCTGCTGCGCGGTGAGCGCCTCGACGCTCGGGCAGGTCAGCGTGTAGAGCCGTACGGAGCGGGGCGCCCGGACCAGGGGGATCGTGGCGCGGGTGATGAGCCCGCACTGCCCCAGACCGCCGAGGACCGCCCGGAACAGGTCGGGGCGCACGGTGGGTGAACAGGTCGTCAGCTCGCCCTCGCCGGTGACGACCTGGAGTTCGAGCACGTTGTCGGCCTGGGTCCCGTAGCGGCCGATCTGCCCGCCGAGGCCTCCGGCCGACAGCGTCCCGCCTATGGACAGCTCCAGGTAGTCGGTGAAGACGGGCGGGGTGAGGCCCACGGCCAGGGTGGCCCGGACCAGGGCGCTCCACACCGCGCCGCTCTGGACGACCGCGGTGTCGTCGCGGATCTCGATGGAGTTCAGGGTGCTGAGGTCGATGACCAGCCCGGAGGGCACCTGGGCCTGCCCGTGGGTGGAGTGCCCCTGGCCCCGCGCGGCCACGTGCAGGCCGCGCTCGCGGCAGTAGCGGACCATCGCGGCGACGTCCTCGGCCGACCCGGGCTTGAGGACCGCCGCGGGCCGCCGGTGGACGAGGCCGCCGAAGTCGGTGGACGCCGCGTCGAGAGCGGCCTCGTCCCGGCACAGTTCTCCGTCCAGGGGCGGGACCGCGTCGAAGGCACCGGCGGCAGGGTGGTGGGGTAACGTCACGCTCGCTCCAGGCGGCTCGGGTACGCGGGAACGCCCCGCAGGGCGCACGGCCGCTGCGGGACGGGCCCATTCCCGCTCAGTGTGGTCGTCACCCCGTCAGAAGGTCCACCGGAACGGCACTTTGCGCTGAGAGCCGAGCTCCGGCGGTCAGGCCGGGGCGAGGAGACCCTCCGGTGCGTCGTCGAGGACGAAGCCGTTGTCGAGACGCACGCGGACCGTCACGCGCAGCCTTCGACCCTGGTAGGCGACCCATGCGGGCTCCAGCGCGAGGACCTGCTCCGCGAGCTGCTTGCGGGTGCCTGGCGGCATCTGGTGGCCGAAGTCGTCCAGGAGCGACTTGAGCCGTACGTACTCGCGGACCTCCTGGCTCTGCTGCTGATACGGCGCGTTCACCCGCTCGACGGTGCCCTCGGTGCCCGAGGCCAGGGACAGGGACAGGGGCGGGGACCCGGGCACGGCGTCAGCCGCCGCCCCGCCGTCCGTACGGCCGTCCGTCCCGCCGTCCCAAGCCGGAGCGAGCGACCCGTCCAGTCTGAGGTCCGCCGCCAGCTTCACCCGCTGGCCTTCTTCGAGTGTCATCGATCCTTCGTCTCTCCGGTCGGCCGGGCCAGGGCCGTGCACGCGCACGGCGGCACCCGGGGTCGGTGCCATTATCCGGCGGTCCCCTTCGTCCGTTCGCGCGTCCCGGTGCTCCGTCCGGGCTGTCCGCCCGCGCGTACGCAGCGGGCGCGAGAGCCGACGGCCCCCGCGCGTGGTCGGCTGGGCGCGGTGGGCCGCATCCCCTGCCGGCCGGCCGTACCCCTGACAGAGGAGTCCTTCGATGTCTCGTCGGCATGTCCCGGCCGTCCTCGGCCTGGTGGCGGGCGCAGTCGTGGCCGTCCCCGCCCCGGCCGCCCACGCCACCACGGTGCAGGTGCGCTGCTCCGTCCCGGATCTCGTCGCGGCGATCAACACCGCGAACCGTTCACCGGGCCCCGACACGCTCCGGCTGGCGCGCTCCTGTACGTACGCACTGACGGCGCCCGACCCGCTGCACCCCGGCAACGGGCTGCCCGTGATCTCCAGTGAGATCAGGATCGAGGGGCGCGGGGCCACCATCAGGCGGGACGGGGGCGAGAGCGCGGCGGCGAAGTTCCGGATCCTGTTCGTCGGCCCGACGGGCAACCTCACGCTCACCCGCACGACGATCAGCGGCGGTTTCGCGACGGACTGCCCCGCCTTTCCCGACCTGCGGGGGCTGGCCTGCGGCGGCGGCATCTCCAACGCCGGAAAGATGACGGTGAGCCGCAGCAAGTTCACCGGCAACACCGCCGCGTCGCAGGTCTTCGCCCAGGGCGGCGCCCTCGACAACCCCGGCACCGGCAAGGTGAGCGACACCGAGATCACCGGGAACCACGTCGTCTACAGCGGCAGCGAGACCGGCGGCGGAGCCGCGGGCGCCGCCATCGCCAACGACGGTCCGCTGACGGTGACCCGCTCGCGGCTCACGGGAAACACCGCGACGGTGACGGAGAACACGAAGAGCTTCGCCTTCGGGGCCGGCATCATCAGCTTCGCCGCGACCACCGTCAAGGACACGGTCATCAGCAAGAACCGGTCCTTCGCCCCGGGCGGCTTCGCACGGGGCGCCGTCTCCAACAGCATTCCGCGGCCCGGCAGGCTGACGGTGACCGGCGGCACCATCGCGGACAACGTCTCCGACGCTCCGCGCGGCTTCGCCCAGGGCGGGGGCATCGCGAACAACGCCCTGATGACCGTGAGGAAGGTGGAGATCAGCCGCAACCGGGCGGTCGCCAAGGGCGGCACCGCGCGCGGTGGAGGCGTACGCGTCGGCCCCTTCGGCAACCTCGACCTGACGGACAGCCAGATCACCGGCAACGCCGCCGCCGCACCGAACGGGACGGCCCAGGGCGGCGGTCTCGACAACCCCGACGGCGGCGCCCTGACGGCCAAGCGCAACAAGGTCGTCCACAACACGGTCACAGCGCGGGGCGGCACCGCGCAGGGCGGCGGCATCTACCACGCCGGGGGTCCCTCGGGAGCGGGCACCACCACCCTGGAGGGGAACACCATCGCCCACAACCGGGCGGCCGACGGCGGCGGCATCTTCAAGACGTCCGGCGTCCTCACCCTCAAGGGCGACGTCATCCGCGACCACCGGCCCGACAACTGCGCTCCGGCCGGCGCCGTCCCGGGATGCACCGGCTGACCCCGTCCGGCCTCACCCACCGGGCCGACGGCCCCAGGCCGTCAGCATCCCCGGGGACAGCGCCGCGCAGTCGGCAGAGTCGAGGTACCGGATCGCCGCGTCGACGTCCCCGTCGTCCACGAGCCCGGTCGCGGTCATCGACTCCCGGGCGCGGTTCCACGTCTGCGCCCAGAAACGGCTGATGGGGCTGCCGGGTACGAGGGGCGGAACGTGAATCTCCGCGGCCACGGAGGTCAGCCCCAGAGCGCGCAGCACCTGCGGGTAGCGCGGCGTGCCGGAGACGTCGGTGCCGATGGTGTCGTGCAGGCCCTGCCACATGGCCTGCACGGCCCGCGTGTACGGGCTCACGGGTGCGAGGTCGGTGGTCAGGTCGACCGCGTCGCTGAGCACCAGCGTGCCGCCGGGGACGAGCAGTTCGGCGAGGCGCGCGATCAGCTCGCGGCGGGCAGGCAGGTGCATCAGCACGAAACGGGCGTGGACCAGGTGGAACCGCCCGGGGGCGAACCCGGGCGCGCCGACGTCCGTCTCCAGGACGTCGAGTCCGGGCTGCGGACGGGCGGCGAGGAAGCGGACGTCACGGTCCACGGCCAGCACCCTCGTGACGCCGAGCTCCCCGAGCAGCCGGCGGGCCACGCTGCCCGTGCCCGCTCCCACGTCCAGGCAGCTCCATCCGGGCCCCGCGCCGAGCTCGCGCAGCCGGGCGATCGAGAGGTCGTCGTAGGCGAGCGCGCCGAGGTCGATGCGCGCGTCCTCGCCCGCCCGATCGGGCGGGAACACCGTGGTGCCGTACTCGCCGGGCGCGCCGTACTCGCCGGACGCGCGGGCGTGCCGGGGTTCTTCACCGCCGATCGGAACAGGTGGGTACACCGGTCGCCACCGCCTCGGGGGGATCGCTGTGCGCAGGGGCCCCGCGTGGTCCAGTATCGGCCACCCTGCGCGATGTGCCAGGCGGCATGCGGCGCCGACCCCGCCGTGACACGCTGGGCACAGGCCTCGGGAGGGACGTCCGCGGCGAACGGAGCGTGCGGTGAGCGGTCCGGCCCATTCCCCTGGACGACACGCCGTCACAGAAGGGCACCTCGTCCATCGCGGGGCTCGCCTGGTCTTCGAAGACGCCGGTGCGGGTCCGCTGGCCGTGTACGCCCACGGCGGCTTCGTCAGCCGGGCCGTCGAGGACCGCATGGGCCTCTTCGACTGGGCGCCGGTCCTGGACGCGGGCCGACGACTGGTCCGCTACGACGCCCGGGCGCACGGCGGCTCCAGCGGCGGGCCCTCACCCGCCGACTACACCTACCCCTGCCTCGCCGACGACCTGCTGGCCCTGCTCACCCATCTGGGTGGCGACCGGCCCGTCGACGGCATGGGGGCCTCGATGGGGTGCGCCACCGTGCTGCACGCGGCGCTGCGGGAGCCCGAGCGGTTCTCCCGGCTGGTGCTGCTCATTCCGCCGACGGCGTGGACGACGCGCGAGGCGTACGCCCGGGCCAACCGGCGCTCCGCCGACACGATCGAGCGGGACGGGCTGGACGCCTGGCTCGCCGGCCGGAGCGAGACGCCCCCCGCGGTGGTGGCAGACGTGCCCCAGTTCCCGCCCACGCCCGCGGAGCACGTGCTGCCGGCCGTCCTGCGCGGCCTGGCGCAGTCCGACCTGCCGCCGCCCGCCGAGCTCGCGGGCCTTCACCGGTCGGCGCTGATCCTGGCCTGGGTGGACGACCCCGGTCACCCCCTGTCCACCGCGCGGACGCTGGCCGACGCACTGCCCCGGGCGCGGCTGCACGTATCGGCGACGCGCGCGGACATCCGCACCTGGGGCCAACGCGCCGCGCAGTTCCTCACCGCCTCGTAGTGACCGCCTCGCAGCGGGAGGGGAGGAGGCCGGCAGCCGCTCAGAGATGGCTCCTGCTGCCGCCCGGTTCGGCCAGCCGACGGTGCACGGCCGCCTTCGCGCGGCTGGGCAGGGCGTGCCCGGCCAGCTCCTGGGCGCGGGTGTGCAGCGAGCCCGCCACCACCTGCGCGCGGCCGTCGGCCAGGGCCTCGTACGCCTGCCGGGCCACCAGGGCGGGATCGTCCTTCCTGGAGCGGCCGAGCCGGGTGTTGAGCAGTCCCGCCCGGACGAAGAAGCGGGTGTCCGTGGGCCCGGGCATCAGCACGGTGACCGTGACGCCAGTGCCGCGCAGCTCATCGCGCAGGGCCAGGCCGAAGGACCGCAGGAAGGCCTTGGAGGCGTTGTACACCGCGTGGTACGGCCCCGGGATCCGCGCCGCGACCGAGGAGGTGATCAGGAGGCGCCCCGCGCCCTGCGCCGTCAGGTCCTCCAGCAGGCACCGCGACAGGTGGACCGTCGAACTGATGTTGAGATCGATCACGCGGGTCAGATCGGCGAGGTCGGTCTCCAGGAACGCTCCGCCGTGGCCGATCCCGGCATTGAGCATCACGGTGCTCGGGGGCCGCCGTAGCGCCCGCACCTCCCGGACCAGGCTCTCCACCCCCGCGCGGGTGGCGAGGTCCGTGCGCACCGCCCGTACCTCTTGGGCGTGCGCGTCCAAACGGGCGGCCGCTGCGTGGATCGCCTGCTCTTCGGCGGCGATGAGCAGGTCGTGGCCGTGGTCGGCCGCCTCCCGGGCCAGCTCGTAGCCGATCCCGCTGGAGGCGCCGGTCACGACAGCCAACGGACGGGGCGCGTTCATATACGGCGCCTACCCGCGCCGGGAGCGCCCACACGCGGTGTGTCGCCCCCGGACGGGTGGTGGCCGGGGTGGCCAGGACGCGGGGTCCGGCCGGTTTCAGGTGTGGAGGCGGCTGTTCACGCCGTCGTGCTCGTCGGCGTGCTCGTCGTCGAACCAGTAGTCACCGGCCGCGAGGTAGCGGAAGGCGTGCGTCTTGCGCCCGGGCAGCTCGACGGTCACGGCCCGCTGGCCGTCCTTGCGGGCCGTCAGGACGTGGACCCCCGGCTGCCAGTCGTTGAAGTCGCCGACGACGCTGACCGGACCGGGAGGCGTTTCCGCCGGGAGCACGAAGGTGACCTCGGTGCCGTTCTTGCGCTGCTTGCGTTCGAGCAAGGTGGAACTCCTGTCGGGAGGAACGCGGTCGCGGGGGGCCGACGCCCATATGACGTGAACGAGCGCGTCCACTGTGACACCGGGGAGTCGGCCCGGGTGGCGGGGGCACGATGTCGGCGTTCCGGGTCGCCGCGGTTTCACCCGTACGCCACCTCTTGGGTTCACGCAGGCTGCGGGCCGCCGCACGGTCGGGAACACGGGGCGGTTGGGCCGGACGGCCCTCACAAACGCTACGGCGTGGAGCGAAACTGCACGTCATAGGCCGCTATCGATTCCTGCAAGACCATTGACCAGACGGGCCTACTGAGAAGTAACCTCCTCGCGCGCCTCCCCCCACTGAGCCGATCACCCGAGGTACGCCTTGAAGAAGTACGTGCTCGCCGCCCTCGTGAGCTCCCTGCTCGCGCTCACGTCCGCGGCTCCGGTTCACGCCGCCGGTACATCCGCTTTCGGACCGTCCAGCAACCCCATCCTCTTCGTCCACGGATACAGTTCGTCCGGCTCCTACTGGAACACCATGGCCGACGACTTCCGAGCCGACGGCTGGCCGTCATCCCACCTGGACCAGTGGAGCTACGACTGGCAACAGTCCAACGCCACCACAGCCCGGCAACTGGCCGCCGAAGTCGACCGCCTGCTCGCGGCCACCGGCGCGTCCAAGGTCGACATCGTCACCCACTCCATGGGCGGGCTGTCCAGCCGCTACTACGCCAAGAACCTGGGCGGCAGCGGAAAGATCGACGCCTGGGTCTCGCTGGCCGGCCCCAACCACGGCACCGACTGGGCCAACGGATGCGCCTACACCTCCTGCCTTGAGATGCGCATCGGGTCCACCTTCCTCACGTCGCTGAACGCCGGCGACGAGACCCCGGGTACCCCGCGCTACGGCACGTGGTGGTCGCCCTGCGACACGATCATCAACCCGGACAGCAGTGTCCCCCTGAGCGGCGCGAAGAACACCCAGACCGCCTGCCTCAGTCACATCGCCATCGGTTCCGATCCGGCCGTCTACGGGCAGGTGCGCGACTTCGTCAACAGCTGAGGCACCCCTCGTCACCGGACACACCGGACACACCGGGCGTCCTCGCGTCGCTCCGTCACGCCGTCACGGGACGAAACACCTGGCCAGTGGGCGCGGCCCCATCAGGGCCGCGCCCTTCGCGGGTGACCCCCGGCAGGGCTCCGGTTCACTCCAGCGCGGTGGCGGCCACGGACAGGTCCGCCACCAGACCCGCGAAGGCGGACTCCCGGTGGTCCGCCCGCAGGACGGCCGACGGATGCACCGTCGCCAGCAACTGCCCGTGCCCCGCGTCCTGATCGCCGCCGCCCAGCGCGGGCATCGGCAGCAGGACGCCCCGGCGCTCACCCACGCGGAACGAGGAGCCGAGCAGCGCCTTGCCCGCCGTACCCCCCAGCACCACGAGCACCTCCGGGTCGACCAGCCGCAGTTCCGCCGCGAGCCACGGCCGGCAGGCCGTCATCTCGCGCAGGCTCGGCGCCTTGTGGATACGGCGCTTGCCGCGCGGGGCCATCGTGAACTTGAAGTGCTTGACCGCGTTGGTCACGTACGGGTCCTCGTCCCCGAGGCCCGCCTCGTCGAGGGCCCTGCGCAGCAACTGCCCGGCCGGGCCCACGAACGGCTCGCCCTGCCGGTCCTCCTGGTCGCCCGGCTGCTCGCCCACCAGCATCAGCCGCGCGGGCGCGGGCCCCCTGCCGAAGACCGTCTGGGTCGCGTCCTGGAACAGCGGGCAGCCCCGGCAGCCGGCGGCCGCCCGCCGCAGGACCGGCAAGCCGCCCCGCGGCGGCAGATAGGGGCTCGCGTCGTACTGCCGGCCGTCGGCCGCGGCCGGGTCGGCGCCCGTGCCGGGCCTCGTGCTCACGCTCATCGCCACCACCTCCGTTCCCGCCGCGTCGGCGGATCGCGGCCGGGTCATGCGGCGCGCAGACGGTCGGCCGCGTCCGGGCTCAGACTCACCCGTACCAGGCCGTCCGCGAGCCGGGTGAAATCGTGCGGCGGGACGAGCCCGGCGAGGGCCTTCGGCGTGCGGGGCAGACCGACACCGGACGCCGCCTCGCGGACGCGCGCGTCGACGAAGGGGCGCAGCTCCGGCCAGACCGCCTGGGTTTCGCGGCAGAAGACGTCGGCGCCGGTGGGGCCGATCCTCGGCACCTCCTGCACCAGCTCCCGCACGCGGGCGCGGTCGCCGCCGGCCTCCTCCCGGAGCGCGCGGAGGTCACCGTGCCAGCGGTCGAGCAGCAGCCGCGCCCCGTCGCCCAGCGCGGTGGCCGTGCTCTCGTCGTACCTGCGGTAGTGCGCGCGCCCGAGCGCGTCCACCCGGTCCTGCCAGCCGGAGCCCGCCATCGCGCGCGGGGTGCGCAGCCCGGCCGCGAACAGCTCCCGGGCCGCCGCGACGGCCGTCGTCGCACGGATCGGCGCCGACAGCAGGACGCACAGCACCAGGACCTGGTAGAGCGGAGCCGGAGTGTTCCGCGGGCGGATGCCGGCCTCGTGCGCGTACGTCTCGCCGTACTCGCGCACGATCCGGCGGGCCATCGTCGTCGCGTTCATCGGCGCGTCCTCGCTGAGCCAGCGGCCGGTACGGGGCCGGCCTCCTCCCTGCCGTCAGCGCCTGCCCAGGCTTCCCGCGGACCAATCGCTCGGCCGGAGGCTACTTCGCCGCCGCGCCCTCGTCCCGGTCACGGCCCCGGTCACGGTCCCGGCCTCGCCCGCGCAGACGCCCGCGCAGACGCCCGCGCAGGCGCTCAAGGCGGCCCGCGCGCCGGGTGCGGGTGTGGTGGTCCAGTTCCTCCAGCAGGCGCTGCGAGCGCTTGTCCACGCCCAGTTCGTCGAGGACCCGGTCGATCTCGGCGAGCAGCGCGCCGTGCAGCTGCCAGTGCACCGGATCCTCGCGGGCGTCGGTCAGCAGCAGCCGCGCGAGCCGGTCGCGGTGTGTCCGGGCCACCGCCAGCTCCGCGGTCAGCAGCGCCTCCGCGTCCTCGGCGTTCGCGCTGACCTGCGCGGTGATCAGCTGGGCGAAGCTCTCCACGGCGACGGCGGTGTGACGCAGCACCTGCTGCAACGCGTCCGCGGTGTCGGCCCCGAAGAGCGGACCGTCGGGCCGGGCCCTGGCCAGGTCGGTGAGCGTACGGCAGGCCACGCGGAGCACCACCGCGCAGATCTCCAGGGTGTCCAGTCCCGTGCGCAGGACCAGCCGGAAGAGCAGGCCCTCCTTGACGCGCGGATTGAGCCGCAGGCTGTCCTCGGCCTGCCGCAGGGCGGCATCGACCTGCGCGACGTCGTTGTCGAGGCGGCGGGCCTCGTGGAGCCGGGCCGCGGCCTGTTCGACCTTGGCCGGTCCGAGGGGTTCCTCGCCGAGGTGGTCGAGCAACCGGCTCATCCGGGCGGCGAGGTCGGTGATCGCGGCCCCGGCGGGGCCGACCCAGAGGGGCGGCGCCAGGAGTAGGTTGACCAGCAGACCGACCGCCGCGCCGATCAGCGTCTCCAGGACCCGGTCCCATGCCGTGTCCGCGACCTGGGTGACACCCAGGACGAGCATGGCGCTGATCGCGACCTCGGGGACGAACTCGTCGACGCGGACCAGGTGTCCCACCACGAGGGAGGCCAGGATGAGCAGGCCCAGGCTCCACCAGGTCAGACCCACCAGCACGCTGAAGCCGATCGCGATCAGGACGCCGACGACCACCGAGTTCACCCGCCGGATGCTGGTGGTCAGGGTCGAGTAGAGGGTCACCTGGACGACGAGCAGGGCGGTCAGTGGCGCGGTCAGCGGATTTGGCTCGCTGCTCAGGCGGAGCGCGACCACATAGCTGACGACGGCCGCCGCGGTGGAGCGCAGGGCCTGGACGGCCACGGGCTCGCGGCGCCGCCGGGCGACACGGGTGGCGAAGCTGCTGATCATTTCAGGCATACCCGTGTGCCTTCCCGCGTCGGCCCCGAATGACGCGTTACAGACGTTTAGTCCTACGTCACTGCATCACGACGGGCTCATTCGGCGGTGCGGCGGTGCGGCGGTTCGGTGGTCCGGGCGCGGGGGCCAGCCCTCGATCCCCTCGCCCCCGACTCAGGCCGACGCGGTGTGCCCGGCCGGTACCTCCTCGCCCGGGGCCACCGGCCCGGGCGGGGTGCCGTCGCCGAAGGGCCGTCCCCCGAACGCCGCGCGGTGGTGCGGTTCCAGCCACCCCGACAGGTCCGGGCCCTGCGGCACGATGCCGGTGGGATTGATGTCGTCGTGCACCAGGTAGTAGTGCCGCTTGATGTGGTCGAAGTCGACGGTGTCGCCGAAACCGGGTGTCTGGAACAGGTCCCGCGCGTACGCCCACAGGACCGGCATCTCGCTCAGCTTGCGCCGGTTGCACTTGAAGTGGCCGTGGTAGACGGCGTCGAAGCGCACGAGGGTGGTGAACAGGCGTACGTCGGCCTCGGTGATCGTGTCGCCGACGAGGTACCGCGATCCCCCCAGCCGGTGCGACAGCCAGTCCAGCCGGGCGAAGAGGCGCTCGTAGGCCGAGGCGTACGCCTCCTGGGATCCCGCGAACCCGGCCCGGTAGACACCGTTGTTCACGTCCTCGTAGACCAGGCTGTTGACCGCGTCGATCTCCGGCCGCAGAGCGGCCGGGTAGAGGTCGGGCGCCCCGGGCCGGTGGTGGGCCTTCCACTCCAGCGACAGGTCGATGGTCATCTGCGGGAAGTCGTTGGTCACCACCTGCCCCGTCGCTACGTCCACGATCGCGGGCACCGTGATGCCGCGGTCGTAGTCGGGGTCGCGGGCGAGGTACGCGTCGCGCAGCCGCTCGATGCCGAGGACGGGATCGCGGCCGCCGGGGTCGAGGTGGAAGGACCAGCTGCGCTCGTCGTGCTCCGGCCCCGCGACGGCCATGCCGAGCGCCGACTCCAGCCCCAGGAGCCTGCGTACGATCACCGCCCGGCTCGCCCACGGACAGGCGCGGCTGACCACCAGCCGGTAGCGGCCCGCCTCGACGGGGAAGCCGTCCCGGCCGTCCGCCGTGATGCGCGTGGTGATGTACCGGCTGTCGCGCGAGTAATCCTTGCCGCGGGTCACATAGCTCACGCCCTCGCGGCTACCCGCAAACCCCGGCGCCAAGCGGCGGGCTCCCTCAGGGACGCGGCGGGCCGGACGTGCGATGCTCAAGGCATGAGCAACCAGAACCGGCAGCCCCGTACCACCGTCCGTGCCGAAGCCCCTGGTGAGCCCGCCGAGGGGCGTGAGGAGCACGTGCCCGCGCACCCCGGGCCCGACCCGGTTCACCCCGAAGCCAGCCGGCCGGTCCCCGGGAAGAGTCCGGAGGAACTCAGGAAGCGCCAGGAAGAGCAGATGCACCACGGCGACGAGCACTGACAAGGGCGCGCCGCGCGGGTCCGCGGCGGGAAGCCGGGTAGGCGCGGAACATGAACACGCACACCTTCGACGGATTCGACACCTACGACACCTTCGGCACGTTCGACGGGTCGACGGATCCGGGGCACTCCTCAGCGCTCGACAAGGCGTCGGAGTCGTGGCTCATCGCCGTGGCCGCCCTCGAGGGGACGACTGCCCTGGACCCGGTGATCCGCGTGCTCCAGCGCGGCATCCACGCGCTCCCGCTCGGCGGCGTCCGCGATCTGCTGCGCGGCGAGCCGCTGGGCCATCCCGCCCATCCCGTCCTGGTCCAGGTACCGATCGGCTGCTGGCTTTCGGCCGGGATCGTGGACGCGGTCCCCGGAGCGCAGCGGGCGGCCACCGTCCTCACGGCCGTCGGCCTCGCCGGCGCCGCTCCGGCGGCGGTCACCGGCTGGGTGGACTGGGCGGACCTGCCGGCGCGACAGGCCCGGGTCGGTGTCCTCCACGCCGTGACGAACCTGGCCGCGGTCGGCTGCTACACGGCCTCGCTCGTCGCCCGGCTCCGGGGCCAAGGGCTGAAGGGCCGCCTGTGGTCACTGGCCGGGCTGACCGCCGTCTCGGCGAGCGGCGCACTGGGCGGTCACATGGCGTACCGCAGGTACCAGGACAGCGACCAGCCGTAAGTTGCGGCGCGACGGGGCACTGTTCGACCGGGTACGCGGCGTGCTCGACGCGGACGTCGACGTGGCCGGTGCGACATGGGCCGTCTGGAGTTCATGGACGTCAGCGGACTGCACCACCTCCTCGACTTCGCGCGCGCGGCGAACGCGCGGGGCGCGGCCTTCCTTAGCTGGCGGTGGCAGGGCCAGCCGGCGCGGCTGCTGACCCTGATCGACGGCCCCGGGCGGTTCGTCACGGCGGCGGGCGCCGAGCGGGCGACGGTGGCCGCGCTGCTCCGTCGCGACGCGCAGGCGCGGGCGAGCGCGGCGCGCCACTGCGGCATCGACACCCTGCGGGCCCAGCAGCTCGCTGCGGCGGCGAGCTGAGCGGAGGGGTGCCGGGAGGAGGCGTGCCGTGCGCGTCCGGCCGGGATCGCGGGCCGGGGAGACATGAGAGCGCGCGGGCAGGGCAGGCGCATGGACGGGCCCAGGAAGCCGACGCCGCAGCACAGGGGAGCGAGGATGACCTTCCACGTGCGACAGCACCGAGACCTGCACGGGACCAGCGCCGCCGCCACGGCACGCGACCTGACCCGCCACTTCTTCGACGAAGCCTGGCGGGGCGGCTGTTCCGTGCCGCCGGAGACCAGGGACACCACCCTGCTCCTCGTCAGCGAACTCGTCACCAACGCCGTCCGGCACACGGCCGACGGCTGCGTCCTGGACCTCGAACTGGCGGCCAACGGGGTCGACGTCGACGTCACCGACTACAGCAGCGCCGAGCCGCGGCGCAGGACGCCGGACCTCCAGGAGGGGGGTGGGGGCTGGGGCTGGGGACTGGTCAACCAGCTGGGCCGCGACGTCCAGATCCGCCACCGGCCCACCGGGAAGACCATCCACCTCCGCGTCCCGTTGGCCCCGATGAGCTGACCAGGCCTTACGCGTCCTCGTCGTAGGCCCCCCTCTCGACCTCCAGCGCCAGCTCCTGGAGGACCTCGATCGAGGAGACGTCCGTCCGGCCCTCGTCGTGCGCCATCGCCAGACTGGTGAACGCCAGACTGAAGCCGGAGACCATCGTGTGCAGGGCCGGGCCGAGCGCCTCGGCGACCAGGGCCGCCACCTCCTGCGGGGTCGCGTCGGCCGGCACGCTGATCGACGGCAGCATTTCGTTCAGGAGCTGGGTGGCCACCCCGGCCGTCTCCGCGGAACCGTCCTCGTCGTCGTCCCGGCCGGCTTCGGTCGCCCGGCGGATGTCCTGGGCCTCGGTGAGGATGCCGATCACTCGTTTGAGCACCTCTGCGCGTTCCATCTTCCGGAGCGTAGCCCGCGACGTCCCGCCGGGCTCCACACACCGGCCGGTCCCCTCCGGTTTCCGCCGAAGGCGGACGGGCAGCCGCCTAGGAGAACTCGACCGACGACGAGGAGGCAGCCATGGACGAGCAGGGTGGCGCCGGAGGCATCCCCCCGCACGTGGGGCACGAGGAACACGACGCGGGACACGACACCCGGAAGGGCGAGCCGCACACCACGCGGTCCGGAAAGGAGACCCGCCCCGAAAAGGAGCGGACGGCCGCGGCCGACACGGATGAGGCGAGCCGCCTCGACCGGCCCAAGCCCGGGCCCGGCATGGGGCGCGGTCAGGGGGTGAGCCCACGGGACGGGCACAAGCAGGGCGAGGACGACAGGTGAGGCAGGGGCCCGGCGTCATCGCCTGAGCGGGCGCTCACGCCCGGGCGGCGAGGGAACCCCCGGAGGCGAGAGGACCCCCGGAGGCGAACGGACCCCCGGAGGCGAAGGGACCGCCGGAGGCGAAGGCCACGGCGGCGAACCGCTCGCCCATGCGACGGTGCGTCGCGGCGTCGGGGTGGAGCCGGTCGGGCAGCGGCAGCTCGGCGAAGTCCGCCTCGCCGTACAGTGCGCGGCCGTCGAGATAGTGCAGGTGGGGGTCGTCGGTCGCCCGCTGCCGTACGAGCCGGGCGAGTTCGTCGCGGATGACGCCCAAGGTGAGTTTCCCGGCGGCCCGTTCGGCGGGGTCGCCGGTGGCCCGGAACCGCATCCGGCCCGCCTTCAGCTCCTCGAAGTCCGGGGCGCTGGGACCGGGCGTGTCCTCGTGGATGGGGCAGAGGATCGGCGAGATCACCAGGAGCGGCGTCGTGGGGTGGCCCTCGCGGACGGTGTCGAGGAAGCCGTGCACCGCCGGGCCGAAGGCGCGCAGGCGCATCACGTCGGTGTTGACGAGGTTGATGCCGATCTTGACGCTGATCAGGTCGGCGGGCGTGTCGCGCATCGCCCGGGCGGTGAACGGGTCGAGCAGGGCGCTGCCGCCCAGGCCCAGGTTGGTCAGCTCCACACCGCCGAGGAAACCGGCCACTGCGGGCCAGGTCGTACTGGGGCTCGCGGCGTCGGAACCGTGGCTGATCGAGCTGCCGTGGTGCAGCCACCGGGCCCGGCCCCGGTCCGGTACGGGTTCGACGGGGGCGTCGGTGCGCAGGGCGACCAGCTCGGTGGTCTCGTTGTACGGCAGCCAGATCTCGACGTCCTTGACGCGGTCCGGAAGACCGGCGAACCGGGCGGTGCCGACCGGTCCCGTACGGGTCTGCGCCGAGCCGGTGGCCAGGTCCACCGTCAGCACGTTGCCGCCGCCGACACCGGCCTGCCCGGCCGGCTGCCCGTCGACGATGAGGTCGTAGACGCCGTCGGGGCGCGGCGGCGCACCCACGTAGGCCCGCTTGGTGCGCAGCGCGTCCAGCTCGATGACGGTGGCCCGGGTGCGCAGGACCACGCGTACGCCCGAGGGCTGTGACTGCGCCATGGCCAGCTGGCCGTCGGTGTTCTGCGCGCGGGCCCGGGCGGGCAGCCGGTGCGGCAGCACGCCGTGGGCGGTGTGCTCCAGGTCGAGGGCGCCCCGTATGAGGTCGGGGGTGAGGGGGGTGGTGATCCAGTGGAAGGGGGTGCTCATGGTTCCAGCCTGTCGTTCGCAGGGGTCGGACCCGGTGCGCCGCCGGGCGCGGGCCAGTTCCGCAGCAGGGCGTCGAGGGCGTCCAGGACCCGCGACCAGGATTCCTGCGGGTCGGGCGCGCTGTGGTCGAAGCTCCCGCCCGCCTCCAGGCTGATGTAGCCGTGGAAGACGCTGCCCAGGAGCCGGATGGCGTGGGTCTGGTCCGGTTCGGTCAGGTCGTAGCCGCGCAGGATCGCGCGGGTCATCTGTGCGTGCCTGCCGCCGGCGCTGGCGGCCGCTTCTTCGGGGGTGAGCCTCAGCTGGGCCGCGGCGTAGCGCCCCGGGTGCTCCCGGGCGTAGTCGCGGTAGGCGTGGGCGAAGGCGGTCAGGGCGTCCTTGCCGGCCCGGCCGGCGAGGGCCGCGGCCACGCGGTCGGCCAGTTCTTCCAGGGCGAGCAGGGCGATCCGCGCCTTGAGGTCGCGGGAGTTCCTGACGTGCGCGTACAAGCTCGCGACCTTGACGTCGAAGTGCCGGGCGAGCGCCGAGACGGTCACCTGGTCGAAGCCGACCTCGTCGGCGAGCTCCGCGCCCGCCCGGGTCAGCCGCTCCGTGGTCAGCCCTACGCGCACCATGACCGTCCTCCCTGTTCGCCTATAGGGATTATGAAGCTACCTAAAGCCTTTAGGCAAGCTGACTTGCTCTGAGGCGCAGGCGTCGCGGGCGTCGGGCACGATACGGGGGTGCACACGACGACAGAACTGGTCCTGAGGGCGGCCGCGCTGGCCGGGACGGGCGGGCGGGGGAGCCGCCGGATCCTCGGCATCGCGGGGCCGCCGGGGGCCGGGAAGTCGACCCTGGCCGCCAGGCTCGCCGCAGAGCTCGGCCACCGGAGGGCCGTGGTGGTCCCGATGGACGGATTCCACCTGGCCGGGGCCGAGTTGGCCCGGCTGGGGCTGGCCGACCGCAAGGGAGCCCCGGACACCTTCGACGCGGCCGGATACGTCTGCCTGCTGGACCGCCTGCGCCGCCCGCGCGGAGCCACCGCGGCGACGGTGTACGCCCCCGCCTTCGACCGATCCCTCGAAGAGCCGATCGCGGGCAGCATTCCCGTCGCCCCCGAGGTCCCGCTGGTGATCACCGAGGGCAACTACCTGCTGCACGACGCGGGGGAGTGGGCGTCGGTGCGGCCGCTGTTGGACGAGGCCTGGTACCTCGCCCCGGACGAGGAACTGCGCGTACGGCGCCTGGTCGAGCGGCACGTACGCCACGGCAAGGATCCGGCGTACGCCCGCGCGTGGGTGGCCCGTTCGGACGAGGCGAACGCCCGCCTCATCGCCCCGGGACGCCACCGCGCCGACCTCGTACTGGACGCCGGCTGACCGGCGCGGCGACGGGTCAAGGCAGGGCCGTGACGCTGTTAGGGTGACGTGCGCCCGTCAAGGCGGGCTCCCACAGGTACTGATATTTCAACGGGGTTGAACGTGAAGCTTCGCCATGTCCGTGCGGTTGCCGTCTTCGGTGTCGCGGTCGTAGCACTCACCGGAGCCCGCGGCTCCCACGGCGGCAGCTGCGGCGGTGGCCACAGTTCCGGTTCGAGTTCCAGCAGCTCGTCGAGCGGCGGCAGCACCGGCGGTAGCAGCAGCAGCGGCAGTGACGGTTCCAGCACCAGCGGCAGTTCGAGCAGCGGCACCGTCAGCGGCGGTACGAGCAGCAACAACAAGGCCGAGCGCGACATCAAGATCGACAGCTGCAAGCTGGACGACGCGGGCAAGAACCTGGTCGCCAAGGTCACCGTCACCAACAGCGGTTCGCTGGACTACACCTACAACATCACCATGAAGTTCCGTGGGAACGCCACCTCGACGGCGACCCCCGCCCAGGCCAACGTCACCGGCCTCACGGTCAAGGCGGGCGCCTCCCGCCAGGCCGAGGCCACGACGGCGTACACCGGCAAGGGCGACGGCAGCGAGTACAAGGAATGCGTCGTCGCAAGCGCGTCGAAGAACGCCCTCTGACGCACCCGCGCCTTCTGACACACCACACCCCCCGGGCGGTCGCCTGAGTACGCGTCCGGACGGGATCCCGGCCCCGTCGGTGTCACACCGACGGGGTCGTTCTCGTGTACGCCCTGTCGCCCACACGGAAAACGCTTGGACGGCGCGGAGGCGTGCGCGGGACACTGCGGTTCCGGGTCTGCCACACGACACCACAGGGTTGCCATGGGGATGGGATCGTCCGCGTCAGGAGGGGCTGCGCCCGCACGGGGCCCGGTGTTCCTCGCACTTCGTTACTACGGGCGGGAGTTGGCGCGGCTGCGGTGGCTGACGGTGCCCACCATGCTGCTGCCGGCCCTCGGCAACATCGGCATCAACTACCTCGCCCCGCTGGTCATCGCCAAGCTCGTCGGCCGCATCGCCGACGAGGCCACCCCCAGCGTCGGCTCGATGCTCCCGTACGTCCTCGGATTCGCCGGGGTCCTGCTGCTCTCGGAGGCGGCCTGGCGCCTCGGCCTGCACTGCCTGAACCGCCTGGACGCCCGCGGCATCGAGCGCCTCTACGTGATCGGCATGGACGAACTGTTCGCGAAGGACGCCGCGTTCTTCCACGACAACTTCGCCGGGTCACTGACCAAGCGGGTCCTCAGCTTCGCCTCCCGCTTCGAGGAGTTCGTCGACACGCTGACCTTCTCGGTCGTCGGCAAGTTCGTGCCGCTGCTCTTCGGGTCGGTGGTCCTGTGGCAGTACGAACCGCTGCTCGTCGTGGCGCTCCTGACCATGATCGCGCTCACGGCGGTCTGCGTACTGCCCCTCATCCGCCGCCGTCAAGCGCTCGTCCACCGGCGCGAGGAGGCGATCGCCCGCGTATCGGGGCACGTGTCCGACAGCCTGATGAACATGGACACCGTCCGGGCGTTCGCCGCGGAGGAGCGTGAGGCCGCCGAACACCGGTCCCGGGTGGCGCAGTCGCGCGGGCTCATGCTGCGCTCGTGGGACTACGGCAACCTGCGCATCGACACCATCGTGGCACCGATGTCCGTGCTCACCAACGCGCTGGGCCTGCTGCTGGCCGTCATGATCGCCGCGGACGGACACGGCGTGGAGGCGGTCGTGGTCGCCTTCACCTACTACTCCAACGCCACGCGGATCATGTTCGAGTTCAACCAGATCTATCGCCGCCTGGAGAGCTCGATGACCGAGGCCGCGCAGTTCACCGCGCTGCTGCGCAAGCCGCCGGCCGTGCTCGACCCGCCTTCGCCGGAGCCGGCGCCCACCGGGGGAGCCGACATCCGCTTCGAGCAGGTGACGTTCGCCCACGCAGGCGGCGGCACGCTCTTCGACGGGCTGGACCTGGCCGTGCCGAGCGGATCCAGGATCGGGCTCGTGGGGCGCTCCGGCGGCGGCAAGACCACCCTCACCCGGCTGCTGCTGCGGATGACGGACGTCGACGCCGGCCGGATCCTGATCGGCGGCCGGGACATCAGCAGGCTGCGCCAGAAGGACCTGCGCGGCCTGATGGCGTACGTACCGCAGGACCCGGCGATGTTCCACCGCACCCTGCGGGAGAACATCGCCTTCGCCCGGCCGGACGCCACCGAGGCCGAGATCCGCCGCGCGGCCGAGGCCGCCCACGTCACGGAGTTCGCCGACGCCCTGCCCGACGGCCTCGACACCATGGTCGGGGAGCGCGGCGTCAAACTCTCCGGCGGCCAGCGCCAGCGGGTCGCGCTCGCCAGGGCGATCCTGCGCGACGCCCCGATCCTCCTGCTCGACGAGGCGACCAGCGCCCTGGACTCCGAGAGCGAGATCCTCGTACAGGACGCGCTGTGGCGCCTCATGGAGGGGCGGACCGCGCTCGTGGTGGCGCACCGGCTGAGCACGGTGGCGCACATGGACCGGCTCGTCGTCCTCGACCACGGACGGATCGTGGAGCAGGGCACGCACCAGGAGCTGCTCGACTCCCACGGCGCGTACGCGAAGCTGTGGCGGCACCAGTCCGGCGGCTTCCTCGACGGCGCCGGCCCCGCCCCGGCCCGTACGGCCCCGTACGGCCCCCTCGGCCCACCCCGCTCCGACGGCTGACCCTGCGGAGCGCTGCCTGCGTCACGGGTCCGGAGTGCTCGGCGGTGCGGCAGTGATGTGTGTCATGGGGGCGCAGTGGACCTGGTAGCGGCCGTTGGGGATGTGTTCGGCCGCAGCGAGCCGCACCGTGAGCGGGCCGGCCCATTCGTAGCCCTGGCGCTCGCCGTGGCGCGCCAACCGGTCGGTCAGCTCCTGCCCCACGGCGGTGAGGTGCGGGCCGATCTCGGCGTACACGGGCGGAGGCAGCTCGACGGTGAACACGTTCGGCACCACGGTGCGGTGTGAGCTGCACACGACGGCCTGCTCGTCACACGTCCGCAGTAGCGCCTCGACCACCTCCGCCTCCGCCGCATCACTGCCGAGCAGCTTCTCCGCCAGTGCCTTCTCGGCCTGCTCGATCGCCAGCTCCCAGCCCTTCAACGTGCCCATGAACCGCACGTGCCCCGGTTCCGCGACGTCACGCGCACGCGAGGGCGGATTCACCCGGGACCGCACGGGTGTGGGCTGCGGGACGCCCGCCTCCGGGAAAGCCGGACCTCATCCGTCCGCTTCCCGGTGCCGTGTGCGGGTAGCCGGGCGGTGACAGCAGCGCGCGGCAGGAGGACGAGGAGAAGCGATGATCACTCAGGAGCAGCTGACGGCCATGGTCGGATGCACGGCGTACACCGACCAGGGTCAGCGTGTGGGCGGGGTGGACTACATCCTGGTGGACGACACCACCGGCCGGCCCGAATGGGCCCGGATCACCGACCGGGCCTCCGGCCTCGGCGGCGTCTTCGTCCCGCTGCGCCACGCGCTGCTGGAGGACCAGCGTCTGGTGCTGCCGTACGGCGTCTCGCTGATCGAGCGGGCGCCGTGCGCGGCGCTGGACTGCGGGAGCGTGCTGTCGGTGGCGGAGGAGCAGCAGCTGTTCGCGCACTACGGGATCAGGGACGTGCGGGAAGAGGTGAACGCCGAAAGCGGTGCGGGCTGGGGGCAGATGGACCGGGCCGGCGCCATTAGCGAGGGCGTGGCCGGTCAGGAGACGCACGCGTCCCGGCTCCGTCCGGTACAGCCCGGAAGGTGAACCGCTGAAGTAGCCGGACCCCGGCTGGGACCCCCGAGTTGTCCGGCCGCTGCTTCACACGGCAGTGGTCGGACGGCTGCGCGGGCCAGAACGGTGCGGAGGGCCGGAGCCGCATACGGGGCCGATGCCGGGATGACGGGGACGGTGACATCCAGGTACCGGCGACCACGCCTGCCGGGACACCGGCGCCCGTGGGCTGAGGCCGTGGAAGCCCTCTGTACGGCTGCGGTAGTTTCCGCTTTCCTGAGGAGGCGAGGGGGAGGGGGGAACGGTGGACTTCTCGTTGTCGCGCCCGGCGCGGGATGTTGCCACGCGCACGCGCCGCAGGCGGGCTCTTGCGGCTGTCGCCTTCCCGCTGCTCATCACCGGAGTGCTGCTCGCCTTTCTGTTGCTCGCGGCCCATGGCCCTGGTGGACGATGGTGGACCGTCGCCGGAATGCTGGCCGCCTTCGGTCTCTTGGGGTTCGGTTTCCTCGGCAGGCACGTGCGCTTCGTGCCTGCGGCCCTCCTGCTGTGGGCCCTGGGAATGACTGTTGCGTCCTTCGACGACTGGGTGCTGGCGAGCAGGGGACTCGACATCACCTGCACCGTGCTGGAGAAGGGCTCGCGCGTCGAGACTTCCACCTCTACGGACTCCAACGGTCATACCACCACGACTTCGACCACTCACTACGACTACCGTCTGGACTGTCCCGGCGGCCGGCCCACGGCCATGACGTCGACCACGGATGCCGGCAGCAAGGGCCAGCCACTCCAGGTGGTGTACGACCCTGCGGGCCGCATCGACCCGGAACCGGCGCGCGGTACTGATACGACCGCGGCGTGGGTGGCCGGTGGGCTGCTGACTGCGGCGATGGTCGTAGGAGCTGCCCGCGAGCTGTTCGGTCGCAACACCCGGTGGCGGTGAGCGGCACCCGGCAGCACGCCCCGAGTTGCGGCCCGGCGAGACCGGCCCGCCCTCGTCATCGGCTCCGTCAGCGCGCGGACGTGCGGCCGGCTGCGGCGGAACGGACCTTGTGGTAGCGAAAAGCGACGCATCCTCACTCACCGTGTTTGGAGGCGGGGTTACGCGGCTAGACGATGTAGCCACAGAACTTCTCAGCCGACCGGAAGGCAGGAACATGAACCTCGTTGCCGTGCTCATCCTCGTCGCGGTCCTCGTAGTCATCGCTCTCCTGGTGCTGGCCCCCAGTGCTCCCGCACGACGCAACCCCCTTTCCGGCCGCCACCGCTCCGGGGCCCGCCGACTGACCCGGATCCCGCGTCAGCGGCACATCCGGCACCACAGCCGCTGACACCCGGGGAGACGGGCTCAACTGAACCGAGTACGCGTCACGCACGTTTACCGGCGGCGGCCGGTGGAAGAGTCGAGTCCGACCTACGGTCGACCGACCGGCCTCGAACGGGAGCCCGCCGATGCGCCTCTACGCCCAGACCCCGGCACGCAGGAACCGGCAGGTCCTGGGGGACCTGCTGGCCGCGGCCCTGACGGCCGCCGCGGTGTGGTTCGCGCTCGCCGCTCACGAAGTGATCATGCTGCTGGCCGAGCCGGGGCGGAAGGTGGAGAGCTCGGGCGACAGCCTCGCCTCTGAACTCGACAACGCCGGCGACGCGGCCTCGAAGGTCCCGCTCGTCGGCGACCTCCTGAAGAAGCCGCTCCAGTCCGCAGCCGACGCCGGTACGGGGTTCGCCGACGCGGGACAGTCCCTCCAGGACGGCGTCAGTCAGGTCGCCACCCTGACGGCAACGGCACTGATCGTCATCCCGGTGTTCTTCGTGCTGCTCCTCTGGCTTCCCCCACGCCTGCGCTGGATCCGGCGCAGCGCCACCGTGCGACGCCTGGCCGAAGCACCTGGCGGCGCCGATCTCCTCGCCCTGCGCGCCCTCAACGGCTCCCTGCGGGACCTCGCCGCGCTCCCCGCCCCTCCGGGCGGTCTCGCCGACGCCTGGCGCCGCGGGGACCAGCGCGTCATCGCCGACCTCTGCGAGGTCGCACTCAAGCAGGCGGGCCTGCGGCCCTGACGGGCACGGACGGTGGCCGTCCGTGCGGTTCTGCACGGCGGGGCGGGTGCGCAAGGCACGCAGGGAGGATTGAGAAGGAGAGTTCGGGGCACACGCTGCCCCGAATCCGCAGGCCGACCGAAAGACGCACGAGGTGAGGCGCACCGATGGACACCCAGACCCCCACGTCGGCTGACGGAGGCAGCTCCGAGGGGACGTCCCGCGACGGAGGCTGGTTCGGCCCGAGCCCGGTCAAGAGACCTGCCGGGGAAGGGCGGGACGACCAGGAGGGCGCGGACCGGATACCCGGCCGCCCCGTCAGACCGGTTCGCCCCGTGGGCGACACCGCCGACGGCGACAAGAGCCGTACGGGCGCCGGGACCTCGCCCGAGAACAGCTCGGAGCCCGAGAACACCTCGGACGCCGTTCTGCTGCGCCGCACCATGGCCGAGGTCGAGCCCATCGCCGACAAGGTCACTTCGTACTTCTACGCCCTCCTCTTCGTCCGGCACCCCGACCTACGCGCGCTCTTCCCCGCCGCGATGGACACCCAGCGAGACCGCCTCTTCAAGGCGCTGCTCACCGCCGCGACGCACGTGCACGACCCCGCCGCCCTGACCGCGTACCTGTCCCCTCTCGGCCGCGGCCACCGGAAGTACGGCACCCTTCCCGAGCACTACCCTGCCGTCGGCGAGTGCCTCATCGGCGCCCTCTCCCACTACGCGGAGCGCAGCTGGAGTCCGCAGGCCGAGGGCGCCTGGGTGGCCGCCTACACCAAGATCTCCCAGACCATGATCGACGCTGCGGCCGAGGACGAGCTGCGCGCGCCCGCCTGGTGGCAGGCGGAGATCGTCGCCCACGAGATGCGTACACCGGACGTCGCGGTCGTGACCGTCCGCCCCGACCAGCCCTACCCCTTCCTCGCCGGGCAGTACGCCTCCCTGGAGACCCCGTGGTGGCCGCGCGTGTGGCGGCACTACTCCTTCGCTTCTGCGCCCCGCTCGGACGGCCTGCTCTCCTTCCACGTCAAAGCCGTGCCGGCGGGCTGGGTCTCCAACGCGCTCGTGCGGCGGGCCCGCCGGGGGGACGTGGTCCGGCTCGGGGCACCCGCCGGGTCGATGACCGTGGACCACAGCACCGACAGCGGTCTGCTGTGCCTCGGCGGTGGCACGGGCATCGCACCCATCAGGGCCCTGGTCGAGGACGTGGCCCGCCATGGCCGCCGGCGTTCCGTCGAGGTGTTCTACGGAGCCCGCCGCGGCGACGACCTGTACGACCTGGACACGATGCTCCACCTGGAGAAGACGCATCCCTGGCTCTCGGTCCGCCCGGTCATCGACGCCGGGACGGTCGGCGGCCCGGGCGCAGGCCTTCCGGAAGCGGTGTCACAGCACGGCCCGTGGCACGCCTACGACGCCTACCTGTCCGGGCCGCCCGGAATGATCCGCCAAGGCGTCGACACCCTCTTGGGCATCGGCATGCCCACCGACCGCATAAGGCACGACTCCATCGAGGAACTGGTCGGGGCAAGGATGTGAGCACATCCGAACCGACCGGTCACCGGCCGACGGCCCCGACGCGCACCGCCCGCCCGATGCCGCGGCCCTCGGCGGAGTCGGCCGCCGCCTCGTCCGCCGAGGGGTGAAGGCCCTCAGTTCTGGCGCCCCTTGTCCTTGTTGCCCTTCCCCTTTCCGGGGTCGGTCTTCTCCTTCACCGCCTGAGGCGGTTTCTCCCGCCCGGCGCCCGGGACGGCCGCAGGGGTGGGCGGTGCCGAATCCCCGACGGTGGGCGGTGCGGGAACCGTCAGATCCGTCCCCGTCCCCGTCCCCGTCGACGGGGACGGCGCCGGCGGCGTGGTCTGCGGAGCCGCCGTCCCGGCAGCCTCGGGCGTCGACGGCTGGTGGTGGAACGTCGTGGAGGGAGGCGGGGTCTCCCGCCCTTCCAGGACGCCGCCCACCAGGAGGAGGCAGGCCCCCGTGACCCCCACCGCCGCGAGGCCCATCGCGGCCGCACGCCGCCGCGTTCCGGCCCTCCTCGCCGACGGTGCGGGCGGTCGTACAGCCTGAGCGGAAACGGAAGCGGGAGCACGGGCGCTCTCGGGGCACGGCAAGGGTGCACGATGCGTGGAGGTGTCCGCGGCCGCCGCGTTCGCCGCGCTCACCGTGGCGGCGGCACGCGGTACGGGCGTACCGGCCATGGCCTGCAGGCGCGACTGGACGCAGGCGGCGTCCGGGCGGGCCTGGGGGTCCGGGTCGGTCATCGCCTTCAGCAGCAGGCGGAGGTCGGCCGACAGCCCCTCGGGTACCCGCGGCGGTGTGAGGAGGTGGGCGGTGCCGACCTGGACGGGTGTCCCCTCGTACTCGCGGTGCCCCGTGAGTGCTTCGAGAAGGGTCAGCCCCAGAGCGTAGACATCACTGGCCGTGCTCGCGCCCCGGCCGAGCAACTGCTCGGGAGCCATGTAGGCGAGCGTGCCGACCAGCGCTTCGGCCGAGCTGTGGGACTCGTCGCGGACGGTCCTGGCCAGCCCGAAGTCGGCCAGGTGCGGGGAACCGCTGTCACCGAGGAGGATGTTGGAGGGCTTCAGGTCGTGGTGGATGATCCCGTGGGCGTGGATGTGGTCGAGGGCGGAGGCGATTTCCGCTCCGAGCCGGGTGACCTGGACGGGGCTGAGGGGACCGGCGGATATCCGCGTGCGCAGGGTGACGCCGCGGATCAGCTCGGCCACCATGAAGGCGCCTTCTCCCTGGCGCCCGGCGTCGTAGACCGTGACGAGCGCACGGTGGGACAGCCGGGCCAAGGTGCGCGCCTCGTCGCAGAAGCGGTCGGCGGTGACCGTGTCCGTCCCGGCGCGGAACACCTTGACGGCCACCTCGCGTCCCAACACCTCGTCGACACCGCGGAACACATCCGCCGTGCCGCCGGCTCCTATGAGGGCGTGGAGCCGGTAACGGCCGCCCACCAGGGTGTGGCCTTCGTACGGTGCTCCGTGCGCGGGGTCGGGCCGGGCCGCCATTCGGGTCTCCTCCACTCGCGGACAGTGTCGCGCGTTTGCCCCTGGACGCAGGGACTACGCAACGCACCGACGCATCGGCCTCCACTCCGATCGGTGGGGACGCGGCTCTGGTCTGCATCTCGGTGAACAGCGCGGCGGCGTCGGCTGTGCCCGCGCCATGCCGGAGTTGAGGCGCACCGGCGGGTAGACGAGGTTGGCCGGGTAGACGAGGTTGGCCGGCAGGCCGTACTTCATCTCGCCCTTAACGTCACGGGCGAGCCCGGGAGTTCAGCCGGTGGCGCGTCAGGATGCGCTGACGGTAGCGGCTGTCAAGGCGCAGGGCCCGGCCTACCGGGCCGGGCCCAGCCTGCGGCCGCCGTCATAGCCGTGATGCCAGGACACGGGGTTCGCTGGGTGCGTGCGCTAACCCGGCTGGTTGGACGACCCCGGCCGACCCGGGCCGCGTACCTCCTGCGCAGCGTCACGACCCACTTCGCGCAGCCCCTCGGCGGTCTCACGCCCGGCCGACTGGGCTTCGTCCGTGGTGGTCTCCACGGCGCTCTGGGCGCTGGATTTGACGGCTTCCACCGCGTCGGTCGCCGGCTGCCTCATTTCCTCCTTCACCTCGTGTGCCGCCTCCGCGGCGACCTGCTTGACGGGTTCGAGGAGCTGGTCCGAATGCTGCCTCAGCTGCTGTCCCGCCCGCTCCTCGGCCTCGGTGGTGGGGAGCAGGGCCGCGGCGAGCATGCCGGCGCCGAATGCCATGATTCCGGCCGCCAGGGGGCTGCCCTGGGTTTGCCGCGTGACCTGGGCTGGCGCCTGCTGAAGGGTTTCTCCCACGGTTCCCACGGCTTCCTTGGCGGTTTCGGTGACGCTGTCCGCGACCCGCCCCGTGCCTCCGGCGACGCTGTGCGCCGTGTCGTGTGCCGTTCCCATCACGCGCTCCTTCACGCCGGTCAGTCCGTGCCGCACGGAGGCGGCCTTGCGCTGTGCGACCCTACGGGGCGTCAGCTTGTCGGCCAGCAGGTCTACGTTGTGCGCCAGGTGCGCGCGCCGGTGTTCCACGTCGGTCCTCAGCTCGTCGGGTGTCGTGCCCATCGGGCGTCCTCCTTCAGCGTTTCCACGGTCTGCTCGGGCTTGAGATTCACCGTGCGCAGGCGCTTCCGGCCGGTCGCGTACAGCACGGCTCCGACGACGGCCCACACGGCGGTGACGATCAGCGCTGCCCAGGCCGGATCCATGACATTGGACAAGGCGAAGATCACGGTCAGGCTGCCCAGCAGAAGGACGAGATGTCCGGCGTACCCGGCACCGCCCAGCATGCCGACGGCCTTGCCGGCCTTCGACGACTCCTGCTTGATCTCGGCCTTGGCCAGTTCGATCTCGTCACGGACGAGCTGGGACAGGTCGGAGCCGATCTCGCCGATGAGGTCGCCGATGGACGGTTCCTGCCCTGCATGCGGCGCTTGGCGAGCCGCGCCGGGCACCGGAGGCGCTGGGGGCACCGGAGGCGCTGGGGGCGCCGGCGGGGCCGGCGGTCGCTCATGCGAGGAAATGGCCACGATCAGCTCCCCTCACCCGTCCAGGTGTTGCGCGCGGACCCGGGCCGGGAGGGGTCCGGGGGCGTCGACGGATAGGCGGGCGGGGCGGGCGTGACTGGCGGCGTGTGCGTCACGTGCGGAGGCTGCGACTGCCCGTACGTGCCGGCCGGGTCCTGGTACGTGCCCTCGCCGAGGCGACTGCGCGTCGTCAGCGGCGGGTCGCCCGCGTACGGGTCGCGGCTTGCCGTCGAGGCGGTCGAGTCCGACGCGGCAGTGCCGCCCGATTCCGACGACGAAGCGGCGCCGATACCCTTGCCGGCCCTGGCCACGGCGAAGCCGGCGAGCGCGGCCCCGGCGAGGAAGACACCCGGGCGACGGCGGGCGAAGTCCTGGAGGTCGCTGACCAGTCCGTCCGGCCCGCGCTTCTCCAGGTGGTCGGCGACCTGGTGGCCGCCGTCGGCGATCTGCCGTACGAGGCCTGCGGCCGTGGAGTCCGGCTTGCCGTTGTCGCCCATCTCGCGGAGCTCGCCGGCGAGCTTGCGGACGTTGTCCGCCAGGCGCCGGGTCTGCGTGTGGGCTTGCTCCTGGAGCTGGTTGCGCAGTTCGCCTGCGAGGTCCTTGGCCTGTGCCGTGGCCTCACCGACGACGTCCGCGGCCTGTTCCTTCGCGGTCTGGGTCACGTCGGTGGCCTTCTGCCCCACCAGGGCGGCGCCTTCGCCTGCCTTGTCCTGGGCGGTGTGCGCTATCTCCGTCGGTGTGGTTCCCTGCCGACGGCCGAAGTCCTGGATGTCACTCAAGGCTCCTCCTGGTCATTCGAAGCGAGCAGCGGGTTGTCATGCGGCGTGTACCCCGCCATGCGCCTGCCATACGCCGAAAGAGGGCTGCTTTCCCCAGGCTGCGGGCACACAGCGACCTGAGCCGGTCGCCCCGTCCTGGCCCGTCAAACCCGCTGGTCAGCGCCTGGCCCGTGCGGCCCTGGGGCCTGAGGGCCGCACCGTTGGGCAGCGGCGGACACGGCGCTCAGAGCGGCAGGACGGGTCCGAGTCGAGGGCTGATGGCGAAGCCGTCCATCCTGGTGCGGTACTGCCGGCGGCCGGGCCGGTAGCGCGGAGCTCACCGACATGCGCCGGACCGGCTTCCTCGGGCACCGGGATGCCCGAGGCGCATCCCGCCAAAGGACCCGACAGGGTGCCGACTCAGGCCGGGGTGTCCATGTCCCCCTCGCCCGTGCTCGCGGGGGCCAATGCGGCGATCCGGCGGTTGACGACGACCGTCGCCGCGGCCGCGGCCAGGGTGAAAGCCACCAGTACGGCCGCGGGCTGGTTCAGTTTGTGTCCTGCGACGTGATCGAGTGAGTAGCAGCCGGGCCCCGCGAGGCCGAGACTGGCGGCCACGAAGCCGAGGAAGGCCGGGTACTCGAAGCCGCCGCCCTGGGCGAAGAACCCGGCGGGCGCGTGCACCGAAACGGCCCCCGCCATGGCGCCTGCGGCGGCCGCACCGGCAGCCGGTGTGGCCAGGCCGAGCACGAGCAGCGCCCCGCCGCCCGCCTCACCGAGGCCGGCCGCGATCGCGCTCTCCCGGCCCGGGGTGAAGCCCATGTGCTCCATGGCCTTGGCCGTTCCCTCGATGCCGCCCCCTCCGAACCAGCCGAAGAGCTTCTGCGTGCCGTGTGCGATCAGCACACCGCCTGCGCCCAGGCGCAGAGCGAGCAATCCGAGATCCTTGCGGTGGGTGAAGGGCATGGCGGTCGGGCCTTTCCGTCGTCGTCGAGTCACGCCGCCGGTCATCGGCACGCACCGCCGGCGATCGGCACGATCTGTTCCCCCGACGCTCCCGCCCCACACCGCCGCCCCCACCGTATGGCGGTGCACCGGCTGACCGGCGGGCGCCCAAGGCCGAGTCCGGCCGCCCCGCCCCACCCCGCCCGGGTCGGGAACCTGCCCCGAGGGGAAACGACAAAGGCAAGGAGAGCACTCTCCTTGCCACTCTCAACTTATAGCGCGACAGGGGGCTTGCCGCAAGGCCCCGGGCAGGGCGCAGAATCATCGCCCGACCCCTGACCGCCCTGGAGGCATCGCAGTGAACGAGCAGTACGTGTGGGACCTTCACCATGCCGACGAGACCCAGGTCGCCGTCGTCGGCGGCAAGGGCGCACACCTGGGCGCGCTGTCGCGCATCGAAGGGGTCCGCGTGCCGGGAGGATTCTGCGTGACGACCGAGGCCTTCCGGCGGATCGTCAAGGAGGCGCCAGCGGCCGGCGATCTGCTCGATCGGTTGTCGCGCGTGAACCCGGACGACCGGGAAGAGCTCCGCACGCTCAGCGCGCGGATCCGCCGGACCATCGAGGAAACCGCCATCCCGGACGATCTCGCGGCGGCGATCCTCCGCGCACTCGCCCGGTCCGGCGAACGGGCCGCCTACGCCGTGCGGTCCAGCGCGACGGCGGAGGACCTCCCGACGGCCTCCTTCGCCGGCCAGCAGGACTCGTACCTCAACGTCGTGGGCCCGGCGGCGATCCTCCAGCACATCAGCCGGTGCTGGGCCTCGCTGTTCACCGAGCGCGCCGTGACGTACCGCCACCGCAACGGGATCGACCACCGTACGGTCCACATGGCCGTGGTCGTGCAGCAGATGGCATTCCCCGACGCGTCCGGCGTCCTGTTCACGGCCGACCCTGTCACGGGAAACCGGAAGGTCGCCACCGTGGACGCCGGATTCGGCCTCGGCGAGGCACTGGTCTCCGGCCTGGTGAACCCGGACGTCTTCAGGGTGCGCGACGGTGAGGTCGTCGCCCGCACGATCGCCTCCAAGAAGCGCGCCGTGACCGCCCTGCCCGCCGGCGGTACGCACGAGGTGGCGGTCGACGCACGGCGTCAGGAACAGCCGGCGCTGACGGATGCGCAGGCCGTACGGCTGGCCGGTCTCGGGCGGCGGATCGAAGCGTACTTCGGCCGCCCCCAGGACATCGAATGGTGCCTGGTGGACGACGACTTCCGCATCGTGCAGAGCCGGCCCATCACGACGCTGTTCCCCGTGCCGGAGAGCGGCGACCGGCACAACCACGTCTACGTCTCGGTCGGCCACGGGCAGATGATGACCGATCCCATGAAGCCGCTGGGATTCTCCATGTGGCAGCTGACGGCCATGGTGCCGATGCACGAGGCCGGCGGGAGGCTGTTCGTGGACGTCACCGCCCGCCTCGCCTCGCCCGCGAGCCGCGCCGCCCTTCTGGACGCCTTCGAGAAGGGCGACCCGCTGGTCAGGGACGCTCTGGAAACGGTCCTCGACCGCGGGGACTTCATCCCGCCGCACCCTGATCCGGTCCCCTGCGGGCCGCCGCCCGCAGGGGCGCCCGCAGGTGCGCCTGAGCCGATCGCGACCGATCCCGCCCTCGTCACCGACCTGATCGAGCGCAGCCGGGTGTCACTCGCCGCCCTGAAGCGCGACATCCGGACGAAGAGCGGACCGGCGCTGTTCGACTTCCTGCTGGAGGCCTTCGAAGAGCACAAGCGCATCCTCAGCGATCCGCTGAGCATTCAGGTGATCAGGGCGGGCATGGAAGCCACCTGGTGGCTCAACGACAAGCTGGCGCAGTGGCTGGGGGAGAAGAACGCCGCCGACACGCTGACGCTGTCAGCCCCCGACAACATCACGTCGGAGATGGGACTGGCCCTGCTCGACGTCGCGGACGTCATCCGCCCGCTGCCGGAGGTGGTGGCCTTCCTGCGGGGCGTGGGCGTGCAGGACGACGACTTCCTGGACGGGCTGGCGAAGCGTGAGGGTGGCCCCGAGGCGCGCGACGCCATCGAGGCCTACCTCGACCGGTACGGCATGCGCTGCGTCGGCGAGATCGACATCACCCGGCCGCGCTGGCGCGAACACCCCGGCACGCTGGTGCCCGTGATCCTCGACCACGTGCGCACCTTCGAGCCGGGCGCCGCCGCGCGACGCTTCGAACTGGGGCGGCAGAAGGCCCTCAAGAAGGAACAGGACGTGCTGTCGCGCTTGCGCGCCCTGCCGGACGGGGACGGGAAGGCCGAGGAGACCAGGCGGATGATCGACCGGGTCCGCACCTTCATCGGGTACCGGGAGTACCCGAAGTACGGCATCATCAGCCGCTACTTCGTCTACAAGCAGGCCCTGATGGAGGAGGCCGCACGCCTCGTCCGGGCGGGCGTGCTCGCCGAGCGGGACGACGTCTTCCACCTCACTTTCCAGGAACTCCACGAGGTCGTGCGTTCGAGCCGGCCGGTCGACCCGCACCTGCTCCAGCAGCGCAAGGAGGCATTCCGGGCGCACCACGCGCTCACCCCGCCCCGGGTGCTCACCTCGGACGGTGAGGCCCTCACCGGGGCGTACCGCCGGGACGACGTCCCCGCCGGCGCGCTGGTGGGCGTACCGGTCTCGGCCGGGACCGTCGAGGGGCGGGCCCGGGTCGTCCTCGACATGGCGCAGGCCGACCTCGAAGCGGGCGACATCCTGGTCACGGCCTTCACCGACCCCAGCTGGTCGCCGCTGTTCGTCGGGATCGCGGGCCTGGTCACAGAGGTGGGGGGCCTGATGACCCACGGTGCGGTCATCGCCCGGGAGTACGGCCTGCCGGCCGTGGTCGGCGTGGAGCGGGCCACCCGGCTGATCCGGGACGGCCAGCGGATCCGGGTGCACGGGGCCGACGGGTACATCGAGATTCTGCCCTGAGCCGCCGCCTTTGGCGCCCCCGGCCCTTCCGGGCCGGGGGCAGCTCAGGTCACACGGCAAGAGAGCCGGCCTAGGAGACCGTCAGGAACGCGGCGGTGCTCGGTACCCCTTGGGCGTCCAGGGCGAAGAGCATGTAGGTCCCCGGAAGCGCCACGCCGCCGTCGGCGGGCAGGGACACCGTGTACGTGCCGGAACCGGCGGCGGGCGTGGACACCAGCGGGACCCGCCGCTGGTCGTTGTCGGTGGAGTGGGTCGCGGCCGCGGCCCGCATCAGGACGAAGGACGCCACCTGGCCCTGCGTGCTCACCGTCAGCCGGGCGCCGAGGGCGGCCCGGGGCGGCACGCCCCCGGTGATGACGGGACGCGGCTTCGGTGAGCCGTCCGCGTTGAGCAGGTACGGCGGGGTGAACACGGCCCCGTCGGCGTGGTTGGTAGCACAGTCCCCGCACAGGCCCCCGCCGCCGGAGAAGATCCGGCCGTCCGGCAACAGGTTGGCCACGCTGTGGTAGTTGCGCGGGATGGCCATGGTGGCCAGCGGGGTGAACGTGCCCGTCGCCGGGTCCCACAGTTCGGGGGCCAGGACGGACGTGGCGTCGCTGAAGGGCACGGGGTAGGCCTGGCCGCCGAAGACGGCCACCTTGCCGTCCGGCAGGACGACGCTGTTGCTGAAGGCCCGGGCGTGCTCCATGTCGCCCGTCCGGGCGGCCTGGACCCGGTCGCCCGAGATGCTCACGGTGTACGCGCGCCGGGTCGCCGGGGAGTCCTGGTAGGCGGGAGAGCCGCCCAGCGTGAGCAGCTTGCCGACGTCGTAGGCGACGGCGTTGCCGGTCATGGCGTCCGGGCTGTCGGCCCGGGTGCCTGCGGCGGTGATGCTCCCCGTGCCGGTGGTCGAGATCCAGTTCATCTGCTTGCTCGGGCCCAGGTGCAGGACCTTGCCGCCCGAAGTGGCGTGCAGCCACATGTGGTTGTCGGCGCGGTAGGGACCGGCCGGGTCGGCGGTCAGCGCGGGGGAGGCGGGGACGCCCGGCAGCCTGCGCCAGGTGCGGGTGCCCGGGGACCACACCTCGCCCGCCTTGTCGCCCGCCGTACCGCTCCACGATCCGCCCAGGACGAAGGCCTCACCGGTGGAGAGCAGCGTCATGGCCTGGTAGCCGCGTGCGATGTTCATGCTGGTGGTGGCCGACCAGGCGTCGGTGGCGGGGTCGTAGATGCTCGCCTTCTCCGCGTTGCTGCCCCCGGTGACCAGCACCCGGCCGTCGGCGAGCATGGCTATGCCCGGACAGAACATGTCGTGGCCCGTGTTGTCGATGCGGCGTTGCGTGACCCTGCCGGTCTTCAGGTCCAGGATCGCGGTCTGCGTGTAGCCGTTGCTGCCGCCGAAGCGGTCGGTGGCGTACGCCGACCAGGCCAGCAGCTTGTCGCCCGGCAGGACGGCGGTGGCCACCGGCACCAAGGGGAAGCCGGTGATGCGGTCCCAGGAGCCGTGGACCGCGGAGTCGGCCGGTCCGCTCAGGCGTATCTCGCCGGCCGAGGTCCACGGGCCGCGCCCGCCCGCCTCGGTGGTCACCGTCAGGCGTACGTAACGGGCCTTCTCGGTACGGGTGAAGGTGGCCGTTTTGACGGCGGCGTCGTCCGGCCAGGTGCCCGCGGCCACCGGAGCGCCGAAAGAGCTGCCGTCGGTGCTGGTGGTGACCGTGTACGCACCGGCCCGCCCGTTGGGCCCGCTGGTGCGGGGGTGGTAGACGAGCGCGGACACGGCCGTCGTGCGCTTCATGTCGAGGGTGATGCTGTGCGGCAGGGGGGCGGGGGTGCCCGTGTACGCGCTGTGCCAGAGGGAGTCGGCGTCACCGTCCAGCACGTTGGCGGCGCGGCCGTTCTCGCCGCTGGTCTCCTCGTCGCTCGCCGTGGCGCTCCAGCCGCTCCGCGACAGGTCGACGGTGGCGGCGGGCGTGCCGGGATCGCCCAGGAGGTTGATCTCGGCGGCGGAGCTCCACGGCCCGCGGCCGCCGGCCTCCGTGAACGCCGTCAGCCGTACGAACCGGGCGCCCTGCGGCGCGAACCCGAGCGTCTTGACGCCGGCGTCGTCCGCGAGCGTGCCGGTGGCGACCGGGCCCGTCCAGTTCTGCCCGTCCCCGCTGACGCTGATGCCGTACTCGCCGACGCGCCCGTTGGGCCCGTCGGCGCGCGGCTGGTAGACGAGCGCGGAGACGACCGCCGTGCGCTTCATGTCGAGGGTGAGGGTGTGCGGCAGGGGAGTGGGGGTTCCCGTCCACGCGCTGTGCCAGAGGGTGGTGGCGTTGCCGTCGAGGACGTTGGCGGCGCGGCCGTTCTCGCCGCTGGTCTCCTCGTCGCTCGCCGTGGCGGTCCAGCCCGTGCGGTCGAGGACCGGAGCCGTGGGCTGCATGGCGTGGGCCGGGGCGACGCCGTGGTGCGGCGCCTGCCGGGCCGTCTGCTGGTCGAAGGGTACGGGGGCGGGGGCGCGGGCGGCCGGTGCCTGGCTCGCGACACCCAGCCAGGGCGTCATCGCGATGACCAGCGCACCGAGACCGCCGGCGATCAGCAGAGGGGAACGGCGTGACCCACGGGGAAGGGCGCGGAAGGGTCGTAACGGCAATCTGACCTCCTGGGGTGAACGTGCGTCCGCCCTAGAATTTAGGTCAGAAGGGATGAACCTGACTGCGGCATAGGCGACTTGGCGTGAAACCGCGCCGCCGCGGGACCTACGCCGTGCGCGCTCCGAGCGTCGCCACGGCGGCGACCATGCGGTCCCAGAACAGCTCGGCCTCCAAGCGCACCGCGACGCGGGCGTTGACCGGGCGGTCCACGTAGCGGTGCAGGTCCACCACGGTGGCTCCGCGCGTGTACCGGCCCTGCAGCTCCACGACCACGTTCGCGTCCACGCAGTGCACGAGCCCGGGGTCGATGACCCGCGCCACCGCGACGGGGTCGTGCAGCGGCGGGTGCGGGAACCCCCACAGCGTGCGGTACGTGGACGCGAAGAAGGTCAGCAGCTCGGCGCACGTACGGCCGAGGGGCGTACCGAGCCCCTCGAAGCGGGCGACCACGTCCGGCGTGGCCAGCGCCTGGTGGGTGACGTTCAGACCGCACATGGTGACGGGCACGCCGCTGCGGAAGACGACGTCCGCGGCCTCCGGATCCGTACGGACGTTGAACTCGGCCGCCGGAGTGCGGTTGCCGCGCTCCGTCGAGCCGCCCATCAGGACGATCTCGCGGATGCGGGAGGCGTCCTGCGGATAGCGGGTCAGCAGGAGGGCGATGTTGGTCAGCGGTGCGGTCACCACGAGGGTGACCGGCTCCGGATGCTCGGTCAGCAGCCGGTGGACGAGGTCCACGGCGTGCTCCGCCGCCACGTCCACGGTGGGCTCCGGGAACATCGGCCCGTCGAGCCCGGAGACGCCGTGCACGTCCTCCGCGACCGCGAGCGCCTGGACGAGCGGCCGCGCGCACCCGGCCGCGATGGGCACGTCGGTGATCCCGGCGACCGTGCACACGCGCCGCGCGTTCAGGGTGGTCTTCTCCAGCGTCTGGTTGCCCGCGACCGTGGTGATGGCCAGCAGATCGACCGCCGGGTCACCGGCCGCCAGCATGATGGCGAGGGCGTCGTCGTGTCCGGGATCGCAGTCGATGATGATCGGGACGGGCACGTCACTCCTGCGGGTGCGGGGTCGCGGACCTTTCAGTGTGCCGCCGGTCCCGTCCCGTGACCAGGAGGCACCAGAGGAGCGGCCGGGAAACGCCCCTCGCCGCACACTCGCCCACCGCGACACCGCCCTAAGGTCGGAGCATGGTACGCAAGCGGGTGATCGTGTCGGGGACCGTGCAGGGAGTGTTCTACCGGGACACCTGCCGCCGTGAGGCGGTGGCGCGGGGCGTGTCGGGGTGGGTGCGCAACCTGCCCGACGGCGAGGTCGAGGCGCTGTTCGAGGGGGACGAGGACGCCGTGGCGGCCATGGTGCGGTGGGCGCGTACGGGACCACCCGAGGCCGAGGTCCGCGCCGTCGAGGTCCGCGAGGAGACGGCCGCGCCGCAGGAACCGCGCGGCTTCGAGGTACGGCCGACCCCGCGCCCCCAGGGCTGAGCCGCCGCCGCGCCGGGGCCGGGTCTACCTCTCCCCGGCCGGGGTAGGGGCGCAGATGAGGCATCGGAGCACCGGCCCGCCCATGCTCCCCTTCTCCGCGGGAGGAAGCCGTGAAGCTGCAGTTCCTCAACCCGCTCTACGCCCATCCCGGCCCCGTGGCCTCGGTGTACCTCGACACCTCGCGCGACCTCGACGAAGCCGACCGGGCCATCGAGTCGCGCTGGCGCCGGCTGCGCAAGTCCCTGCTCGCCCACGACGCCGACCGGGCCACCGTGGACGCGATCGACGAGGCCGTCGGCGCGGACCGCGAGGTGGCCGGACGGCACGGCCAGGCGCTCTTCGCCGCCCACGGCGAGCTCCTGCTGACGCAGTGCCTGCCCGAACCCCCGGTCCGCGACACCGCGCAGTACGGCATGCTGCCCGACACGCTGCCGCTCGCCCTCCAGCACGCCCCGGACATCCCGTACGCGGTCCTCATCCTCCACCGGGTGCACGTCGGCGAGCACGGCGACGCGGACGAGGAGCTGGAGATCGACTGCGAGAGCGGCCGCTGGCCGACGGGCCGTGTCGCGCCGGGAGCGCGCTCCCACCGCCGGACCCCGGTCGACACCTGGCCCAAGGAGGTCGAGGAGCTCGCCGGGGAGCTGGCGGCCGGGATGGACACGGCCGGTACCGAGACGGTCGTCGTGGCCGGGGATCCGTGGGCCGTCAACAGCCTCATGAGAGCGGCACCGAGTCGGCTGCAGAGCGCCCTCGTCAAACTCAAGGACGGGCAGCACCGGCACCGCGAGCCCGGTCGCGCCCTCCTGGAGGAGGAGCTCGCCGTCCTGCTCGACGGCAGGCTGCCCGAGCGCGACCGGCACCAGGTCGACACCTTCCTCGGGCAGCGGGCCCGCCGCCCCGAGTACGTCGAAGGGCTCCCCGCCGTGGTCGCCGCCCTCCAGCGCGGTCAGGCGCAGACCCTCCTCCTCAGCCGGCCCGTAAGCCTCGACCGCCATCTGTGGGTCGGAGCCGGGCCGGGCCACCTCGCGCTGACCGGTGAGGAGCTGAACGCCTTCGGCCTGCACTACTACTGGGAGGAGCCCGCGCCCGGCGCGGCCCTGATCCGCGCGGCGGCCGGCACCCAGGCCGAGCTGATCGCCGTACCGGACGAGGAGCTGCCGCTGGAGGACGGTGTCGCGGTGGCCCTCCGCTACACGAGCCCCTGACCGCTCCGCGATCACCCTCACATACGGCCGAATGTGTTCCTCCGGCCCGGGTAGGCGCTGGGCATGTCCGGTCACCCCATTGACAGCACCCTGTCGCTGCTGGCCCACGGGTACGCCTGGGCCCCGGATCTGCGCCGGGCTCACGACGGCGCTCCGGTGGTCCGCACGCGCCTGATGGGGCGGCCCGCGGTGCTGCTGCACGGCCCCGAGGCGGTCGCCCTGTTCTACGACGAGCGCCGCGTCCGGCGGGACGGCGCCCTGCCGACGCCGGTCCTCGACACGCTCTTCGGCAGGGGAGCGGTGCACACCCTGGACGGCGCCCACCACCGCCGGCGCAAGCAGCTGCTGGTGTCGCTGCTCATGTCCCCGCAGGGCGTCAGCGGCTTGAGCGCGCGGGTGCGCAGCGCCTGGGACGAGGCCGTGGCGGGCTGGGAAGGCCGCGAGGTGGTGCTCTTCGACGAGGTGGCAGCCCTGCTCGCGGGGGCGGTCTGCGACTGGGTGGGCGTGCCGGTCCCGGACGAGGCGGCCCGTGAGATCGCCGAGGACTGCGTGGCCATGGTGGACGGCTTCGCCGCGGCCGGCCCCCGGCACATCCGGGCCGTCCGCGCGCGCCGCCGTCAGGAACAGGGCCTCATGGACGCCGTCGCCGTCGCCCGCATCCGCGCACACACGGACGCGGGCACAGACGCAGAGGCAGGCGCAGGCGCAGACGGAGAAGCAGGCGCGGACGCACCGCTCCCGGCGTCCGGGACGGCGCTGGAGACGATCGCCCTGCACCACCGGGAGCCGGACGGCTCCCTCCTCGATCAGCACACGGCGGCCGTGGAGCTGCTGAACATCATCCGTCCCACCGTCGCCGTCGCCTGGTTCGTCACCTTCGCCGCGCACGCGCTCCACCGCCATCCCGGCCGCCGGGACCAGCTGCGCGCGGGCGGCGCCGCCCGCGCCCGCGCGTTCGCCCACGAGGTGCGCCGCTTCTACCCCTTCGTCCCCTTCATCGCGGGTCTGGCCGCCGAGGACCTGACCTACGCGGGCGACCACGTCCCGGCCGGGACCCTGCTCCTCCTCGACGTGTACGGGCACCACCACGACCCAGCGCTGTGGGCGCGCCCGTACCACTTCGACCCGGAGCGCTTCCTGGGCCGCGAACCGGGCCCCGGCGAACTGATCCCCCAGGGCGGCGGCGACGCGCTGACCGGCCACCGCTGCCCGGGCGAGGACATCACCCTCTCCCTGCTCACCTTCTTCTCGTCGGCCCTGGCCCGCATGGACCTGGCCGTACCGCAGCAGGACCTGTCCATCCCGCTGAGCCGGATCCCGACCCGGCCCCGCAGCGGGTTCGTCATCGAGATCGGACACCAGTCAAGGAGTCACCATGCCGCGCGGGTCCAGTCCCAAGCGTGAACGCCAGTACGAACACATCAAGGAGAGCGCCGAGGAGCGGGGCGAGAGCCCCGAGCGGGCCAAGGAGATCGCCGCCCGCACCGTCAACAAGGAACGCGCCCGTGCGGGCGAGTCGAAGACGGCGAGCCGCTCCTCCCTCCAGGACATCTCCTCCTCCAGGCGCGGCGGCCTGCGCTCCCACAGCGGCGCCCAGGGCCCGACGAAGGAGCAGCTCTACAACGAGGCCCGGCAGCGCAACATCAAGGGCCGCTCCGCCATGGACAAGGCCGAACTGGAGCGCGCCCTCGGCCACCGCTCCTGAAGCACAAGCACCAAGCACCAAGCGCCGGAGCGAAGGGCGGCAGCCCGGGCCCGGCGACCCATTCGACGGAAAGGAAGTGAGCGTCGTGCGCATCGCGTTTCTGACCGCGCCCGAAGGCGTGGAGGAGGTCGAACTCACCGCACCCTGGAAGGCGGTCGAGGACAACGGCTGGATCCCGCAGCTGGTCTCGACGCAGGCCGGACGGGTCCAGGCGTTCCGCCACCTCGACAAGGCGGGGACCTATCCCGTCGACCACGTACTCGCCGGGGACACCTCGGACGCCTTCGACGCGCTCGTACTGCCCGGCGGAGTCGCCAACCCCGACGCCCTGCGCATGAACGAGCGGGCGGTGGGCTTCGTGCGGAGCTTCTTCGAGGCCGGCAAGCCGGTCGCGGCGATCTGCCACGCGCCCTGGACGCTGGTGGAGGCGGATGTCGTACGGGGCCGCACGCTGACCTCGTGGCCGAGCCTGGCGACCGACATCCGCAATGCGGGCGGCACCTGGGTGGACGAGGAGGTGCAGGTCTGCCACGCCGCCCCGGCGGCCCTCGTCACCAGCCGCAAGCCGGACGACCTGGAGGCGTTCTGTGCCGCCTTCGTCCGGGAGTTCGCCGAGAGCCGGAGCTCCTCGCTCGCGGGGCCCTGACGCAGGACGCGGTGGGGCGTAGAACCGAGGAGGCCGCCCCCGGCCTCGGCCCGGGGCGGCCGCCGCGGTGGTCTGTGGGGAATACATAAAGAAGTCCTTGATGTTGTTCGTGGGCTGTCGGGGGGCTCCCCTGGG
>NZ_JBIBRZ010000002.1:1440257-1645746 GCF_043076955.1 Streptomyces sp. NPDC016562
GGGGGGGGGGGGGGGGGGGGGGCCGGGGGGGCGGGGGGGGGGGGGGCCGGGCGGGGGGGGGGGGGGGGGGGTTCCCCCGGGGGGGCCCCCCGGGGGCGGGGCCGGGGGGCCCCCTCCTCGGTCTTCTGTCGCTAATCCTTCAAGACGTCCTTGATCTTCTCCTTGGCCTGACGGGCGTCTCCCTTGGCCTGCTCCGCGCGTCCCTCCGCGGTGAGGCTCTCGTTGCCGACGGCGCGGCCCACGGCCTCCTTGGCCTTGCCCTTGGCCTGTTCCTTCTTGCTCTTCATCTTCTTCTCGCCCGACACGGCATGACTCCCCTCGCTCGGAAATCCCGTCCTGCGGTGCGTCTAACCGGTTCCGGGGCCCGCAAACGCAGGGCGGGCCCGTCGCGGCGGAACGGACGGGCAGGCAGGCGGGCGAAGAGATCATGGCGCCGCCCGATAAGGGGTAGCGAAGGAGGGTAGGAGCTCCCCGTGTCACGACGGAGCAAAGCGTTCCGGTTGCGCGCGGTGTTGGATCCTGGTTCGGTCACCGGGAACACGTTCGGTCACCGGGAACAAAGGGAGGTGCCCCGTGAGCCTTCATTCCCGCCCCACGCCCTCTCCCGAAGGCCTGAGTCCGCCCGACCCGCCCGGCGGCGCCCTGCCCAAGGACCACACGCAGGCGATCCTGGAGACCACCAAGCGCGTGGCGTCGCTGCTGAAGAGCTCCGGACAGCCCTTCGCCCTCGCCGGCAGCGTGGCCGCCTTCGCCCACGGGCTGCCGGCGAACTTCCAGCACGACACCGACTTCTGCGTACGGCCCCAGGACGCCGAGACGGTGGTCAAGGCGCTGGAGGACGGCGGCATCGACATGCGCCAGGCCCCGGAGGACTGGCTGGTCAAGGGCAGGGCCGGCGGGGAGGAGATCGACCTGATCTTCGAACTGGCCCGGCGCCCCGTGAGTACCGAGCTGCTGGAGCGGGCCAGCGTGAAGGCGGTCGACTCCGTATGGATGCCCGTGCTCTCCCCCACCGACCTCATGGACAGCCGTCTCGCGGCCCTGTGCGAGCACTACTGCGACTTCGGCGACCTGCTGCCCATGGCCCGCATGCTGCGGGAGCAGATCGACTGGGAGCGCCTGTACCGCGACCACGGCGACAGCCCGCTGGCCGACGCGTTCCTGTACCTCCTGAGGCAGCTGCGCGTCATCGACGCACCCCACCCCGGCCGGACAGAGGCGGAGGACACCTCATGACCTTCAGTGATATCGCCGAGTACCGCCTGGAGCACCTGCGCCAGCGGCTGGCCCGCGGGGAGGTCGCCGAACTCGGGGTGCGCGCCGAGCTCCGCGGCGGCCACGCCGTCATCTGGGGGAACGTGACGAGCGAGGCGTGCCGGGAGGCCGTCCTGCGCGTCGCCGAAGAGGAACTCGTGGGCATCGACTGGCGTGAGGACCTCACCGTCAGCCGGTTCGACCCGCCCGATCATAGGGAGGAACTGCTGTGATCCGCGTGGCAGCCGTCGGGGACATCCATCTGGGTCCGGGCCAGTCTGGGCTGCTCCGGCCCGCCTTCGACACCCTTGGGGAGTGCGCCGACCTGCTGCTCCTGGCGGGTGACCTGACGCGCCACGGCACCCGCGAGGAGGCGCGGGTCGTGGCCGGTGAGGTGGCGGGGCTGGCGGTCCCGGTGGTCGCGGTGCTCGGGAACCACGACTACCAGAGCGACCAGGCGCCCGCGGTCACCGAGGAGCTGACCGCGGCCGGGGTGCACGTCCTGGAGGGCGAGGGAGTGCTGCTGGGCATCAACGGCACGCGCGTGGGCATCGCGGGGACCAAGGGCTTCTGCGGAGGCTTCGCGGGGCGCTGCGGCAGCGAGTTCGGCGAACCGGAGATGAAGGCCTTCATCCGGTACACCCGGTCCTGCGCCGACGGCCTCGGCCGCGCCCTGAACCGGCTGCGGGAGGACGGCAGCGACCTGCGCATCGCGCTCACGCACTTCGCCCCCGTACCGGACACCCTCGCGGGAGAGCCCCTGGAGATCTACCCCTTCCTCGGCAGCTACCTCCTCGCCGAGGCCATGGACGAGGCCGGGGCGGACCTCGCCGTCCACGGCCACGCGCACTCCGGGACCGAGCACGGCATGACGGCGGGCGGCATCCGCGTGCGCAACGTCGCGATGCCCGTGATCGACCGGGCCTTCGCCGTCTACCACCTCTCCGCAAGCGGTACGGGCGTCCACGCGGCCCCGCCGGAGATGTCCTGGACCGTGCCGCCCCCTGCGGCTTGGAAGCGCTGAAGGGGGCGGCACGGCCGCTGTGCGGGCCCCTGCGGCCCCGGGGCACACACGCCGGGGGAATGGAGCGCATAGGGGCGGGTAGGCGTCGTGCAGAGCCAGTGGCCGTGCAGAGCCAGAGGTGGAAGGGGATGCCATGGTTTCCGCACAGGGGGGTGACCGGTTCACCCTCGAAGTCCGACACGTGCAGGGGGCGACCGTTCTCAAGCTGGCCGGAGAGCTCGACCACGACACGGCGGAGCCGTTGAGGCAGGCACTCGAAGCCGTGACCTTCGACGGCCGGGAGCGCTTGCTGGTGGACTTCTCGGACGTGGGTTTCTGTGACTCCACGGGCCTGAACGTCCTGCTGCGCGGCCGCCTCACGGCGGAGCGGGCCGGGGCCAGGATCGAGCTGGTGGGCCTGCGCAGACCAGTCGAACGCATGTTCCGCATCACGGGGGCGGACGAAATCTTTCCGGTCTACGCCGACGTCGAGGAGGCGCTGGCGGGACATCCGCAGCACCACTAGCGGAGGCGCAGGATGAACGAGCCCCGTTCGGCGGAGCGGAGTCGGGTCTTCGTACTCGGCCCCGAGGACGAGAACGTGGTCACCCGGTGCCGCGACTTCACCAGGAGGGTGCTGACGGACTGGGACTGGCTGCCCACGCGGGGCGCCATGACCGAGGCGAAGACGCAGGAGGAGGCCGAGGCGCAGGCGCAGGCCGAGGACGTCCTGCTCCTGGTGTCCGAGGTGGTGGCCAACGCCCGCCTGCACGGCGGCGGCCCGAGTTCCCTGTTGCTGCGGCGCACCGCTGACGGCCTGCGGATCGAGGTGACCGACCGGAGCCCGGCTCCGCCCGTACTGCAACCGCGCTCGGACCTCACCGGGCCAGGGGGCCACGGCCTGCTCATCGTGGACCGGCTCGCGCGGCGCTGGGGCTCGGACCCGCTGGACGGCGGCAAACGCGTCTGGCTGGAGGTCGCGGCCCCCCGGCCCCGGGAGGCGGGGGCCCAGGCCGACGCGGGAGCGCGGTCCTGGTGGTCCAGGCGCTGGGACGGCGCCATCGGCCAGACCCGCCCCACGTGAGACGTGGGACGGGCCCGGCTGAGACCGCTCAGGTCAAGGCAGCGCTGCTCAGGCCGCCGTCTCGCCGTCCGCCGTCTCGCCGTCGGCCTCGACGGCGTCCGTCAGCAGCCCGGTCCGCAGCTTCGTCATGATCCGGCCCAGCAGCCGGGAGACCTGCATCTGGGACACGCCGAGCCGCTCCCCGATCTCCGCCTGGGTCAGCTCCTCCCCGAAGCGCATCGAGAGGATCAGCCGGTCGCGTTCGCCGAGGCCGGCGAGCAGCGGCTTGAGCGACTCCAGGTACTCGATCCGGTCGTACGCGGCCTCCTCCATCCCCAGCGTGTCCGGGGCCGGGGTCACCTCCGGCTCCTCCCCGGCGGGCCTGTCGACCGACCCCGCGGTGTAGCCGTTGGCGGCCCGGCGCCCCTCGGCAAGCGCCTCGTCGTCGATCCCCAGGCGCTCGGCGAGCTCGTGCTCGGTGGGCCGTCTGCCCAGCCGCTGCTCCAGGGCGTCGTTGGTCTTGGCGATGTCGAGCCGCAGCTCCTGCAGTCGCCTCGGCACCTTCACGGCCCACGAGGTGTCCCGGAAGAACCGCTTGATCTCACCGGTGATGGTCGGCAGGGCGAAGGTCGCGAATTCGACCCCGCGCTCCACGTCGTACCGGTTGATGGCCTTGATGAGGCCGATCGTGCCCACCTGGATGATGTCCTCCAGTGGCTCGCTGCGGTTGTGGAACCGGCGTGCCGCGTACTTCACCAGGCTGAGGTTGAGCTCGACGAGCGTGTTGCGCACGTACGAGTACTCCGCGGTGCCCTCGGTGAGCGCGTTCAGCCGCCGGAACAACGAGACCGACAGCGTCCGGGCGTAGGACGTGCTCACTCCCAGCGGATCCTCGGGGATGCCGAGGCTGTCCGCCAGCTGCGCGGTGTGGACGGGCTCCGCGGTGTCGCGGGAAACGGGTGACATGAGAATCCTCCGACGGATGGGTCCGGCGCCTGGCCGGCGTATCGGGACCGTCGTGGCCTTCCAGGGGGATATACCCGCCGCGGGGCGGATTGACCCTTCCGGTTTCTCGTGTCGGCGGCGCTCCCGGCGGCCTTCACCGCCGGGAGCCGCACGCCCCGGCCCCGCGGGCCGCTCAGCAGATCCGCGGGAGCTGCTCCCCGACGGGCAGGTCGACCACGCGCGTGCCCCCCAGCCGGGTGCGCGCCACGACCATGCCCGGGTGCGCCTCCACCGCCTCGCCGATCACGGTCGCCCCGCGGCCCAGCGGGTGCGCCCGCATCGCGTCGAGCACCGCCTCGGCGTGCTCGCGCGGCACGAAGGCGACGAGCTTGCCCTCGTTGGCCACGTAGAGCGGGTCCAGGCCGAGGATGGAGCAGGCGTTCGCGACGGCCGGGGGCACCGGGATCCGGGCCTCGTGGACCACGACGCCGGTCCCGGAGGCGGCCGCGATCTCGTTCAGCGAGGCGGCCAGACCGCCCCGGGTGGGATCGCGCAGGACGTGGAGGTCCGGGGTGACCGCGAGCATGCTGCGTACGAGCCCGCCCAGCGGCGCGCAGTCGCTCTGGACGTCCACCCCGAACTCCAGGCCTTCCCGGACGCTCATGATGGCCACGCCGTGCAGTCCGATGTCACCGCTGACGATCACCACGTCGCCGGGGACGACCCGCTGCGGGCGCAGGTCGACGCCGGCGGGGATGATCCCGATGCCCGCGGTGTTGACGTAGATCCCGTCCCCGTGGCCGCTCTCGACGACCTTGGTGTCCCCGGTGACGACCTCCACGCCCGCGGTGCGGGCGGCGTCGCCCATCGCCCGCGCCACACGCGACACGACGGACATCTCGACCCCCTCCTCCAGGATGAACCCGCAGGAGAGGTAGGCGGGCTCCGCCCCGGACATGGCGAGGTCGTTCACCGTGCCGTTGACGGCCAGGTCGCCGATGCAGCCGCCGGGGAAGAACAGCGGCCGCACGACGTACGAGTCCGTGGAGAACGCCAGCCGGACCCCGCCCACGGAGAGTGCGGCCGAGTCCCCGAGCTGCGCCAGTGCGGCGCCGCCGAACGCCGGGAGGAAGAGGTGCTCGACGAGCTCCGCGGAGAGGGCGCCCCCGCCGCCGTGGCCCATCACCACCCGGGGGTGGTCGCGCAGCGGAGCCGGGCAGGTCCAGCCGGTGATGTCCAGCGGCGCGGTCTCGGTCGGTGCGGTCTCAGGCGGTGCGGTCTCAGGCGGTGCGGTCTCAGGCAACGGGGCTCGCCTCCAGCGGGGTGGTCGGGGTGGCCGGCGCGCTCTGGAGGTCGAGGCGCCGGTAGAGGTAGTACGCCGCGCACGCGCCCTCACTGGAGACCATCGTGGCCCCGAGCGGGGTGCGCGGAGTGCACAGGGTGCCGAAGGCCTCGCACTCGTGCGGCTTGATGAGCCCCTGGAGCACCTCGCCGCTGCGGCACTCGGCCGGCTCCCGCGTGTCGATGCCCGTCACGGAGAAGCGGTGCTCGGCGTCGAAGTCCCGGTACCGCTCGGACAGGCGCCAGCCGCTGTCCGGGATGACGCCGATGCCGCGCCAGGCCCGGTCGGTGACCTCGAAGACGTCCGCCAGCATGGCGAGGGCCGCCGGGTTGCCCTCCGGGCGCACCGCCCGCGCGTACGCGTTGTCCACCGTGTGCTCGCCGCGTTCCAGCTGCCGCACGGTCCGCCGCACCCCTTCGAGGATGTCCAGCGGCTCGAAGCCCGTCACGACGATCGGGACGCGGTAGCGCTCCGCGAGCTCCGGGTACTCGGCCACGCCCATGACGCTGCACACGTGCCCGGCGGCGAGGAAGCCCTGCACCCGGCAGCTGGGCGAGCGCATGATGGCCTCGATCGCGGGGGGCACCCGCACGTGGGACACCAGCAGGCTGAAGTTGGTGATGCCCAGCCGCTTGGCCTGGTGGACCGTCATGGCGTTCGGCGGCGCGGTGGTCTCGAAGCCGATCCCGAAGAACACCACCTCCCGGTCCGGGTTCTGCCGGGCGATCGTCAGGGCGTCGAGCGGCGAGTAGACCACCCGCACGTCACCGCCCTCGCTGCGCACTCGGAACAGGTCACGGCCGGTCCCAGGCACCCGGAGCATGTCCCCGAAGGAGCAGAAGATGACGCCCGGCCGGGAGGCGATCTCCAGCGCCTTGTCGATCACCTCCAGCGGTGTGACGCACACCGGACACCCGGGACCGTGGATCAACTCCACCTGATCGGGGAGAAGTTGGTCGATGCCGTGCCGGATGATGGTGTGGGTCTGACCGCCGCACACCTCCATGAGGGCCCAGGGCCTGGTCACGGTGGCGTGGATCTCGTCCAGCAGCCGGCGCGCGAGGTCCGGGTCCTGGAATTCGTCGATGTACTTCATGGCTGCACTCCCTCGCCGGCCTCCGCGGCCAGCTCCCACGGGTCGCCGAACTCCTCCTGCAACATGCCGAGTTCAGCGAAGAGCTCAAGGGTCTGCCGGGCTGATTCCTCGTCCAGTCGCTGCAGGGCGAAGCCGACGTGGACGATGGCGTACTCGCCGACCTGGAGGTCCGGCAGGTACTCCAGGCACACCTCCTTCTGTACGCCGCCGAAGTCGACCGTGGCCATGCGGGTGCCGTCCCTCTCCCCGATGTCAAGCACTCTGCCGGGTACCGCCAGGCACATGGGTCTCTCCTCGCTGTGGGGGTGGGGTGTCGGTGACGTCACGGGCGGCCGCCACCACGAGCTGGCCGAGTGCCAGCCCGCCGTCGTTCGGCGGGACGCGATGGTGGCGCAGTACGGTGAAGCCGCGCTCGCGCAGCGTGCGGGCGCAGGCCGAGGACAGGAGGGTGTTGGCGAAGACCCCGCCGGTCAGGACCACCGTGTCGAGCCCGTACTGCCGACGCGCGAGCGCGCACAGCCTGCCGACGAGGGCGGTGACACCGGCGTGGAAGCGGGCCGCGATGAGCGACGGTTCCACCCCCGCCCGCAGATCGGCCACCACCGCCGCCAGCATCGGCGCCGGATCCGCGGTGACCGGACCACCGCCGGGACCGGGCGCCGGGACGCTCAGACGGAAGTCGTAGGGGCCGGAGTGGGGACCGGGGCCTGCATCGTCGCGGGCCGTCGCCCGCAGTGCGGCGCTCTCCAGCTCCATCGCCGCCTGGGCCTCATAGCCGGCGTGGTGGCAGATGCCCGCCAGCGAGGAGACGGCGTCGAAGAGCCGTCCCATGCTGGAGGTGGGGACGCAGTTCAGATCGCGCTCCAACTGCCGTGACAGGACGCGTAGTTCGTCCTCAGGGCAGTGGGCCGTACACGGCAGGTCCGGATCCCAGGCGATGCCCGCCGCCCGTAGGTGCGCGAGGGCCATGCGGTAGGGCCGGCGCACGGCCGCGTCCCCGCCCGGCAGCGGCACGTACGCGAGATGGGCGAAGCGGGTGTATCCGGCGTAGTCGGCGAGGAGCACCTCGCCGCCCCACACCGCGCCGTCGTCGCCGTAGCCGGTGCCGTCGAAGGCGACGCCGATCACCCGCCGGCCGGGCTCCAGGCCGTGCTCGGCCATGGCGGACGCGATGTGCGCGTGATGGTGCTGTACGCGCACCAGCGGCCGGCCCCGCGCACGGCGCGACGCCCACTGGCCGGAGCGGTATCCGGGATGCCGGTCGGTGGCCAGCCGCCCGGGAGACACGCCCGTGATGGACTCCAGCTGCCGCCCGGCGCGCTCGAAGGCGTCCTGCGTGGCGAGGTCGTCCATGTCACCGATGTGCGCCGACAGCCAGGCCCTGCGGCCCTCACCGAGACACAGCGCGTTCTTCAGATCGCCCCCGGTGGCCAGCGTCGCGCGGACCGGCAGCGGCAGCGCGAGCGGCAGCGGGGCGTAACCGCGCGAGCGCCGGACCAGCAGCGCCTCGCCGTCGCAGACGCGCACCACCGAGTCGTCGCACGGCACGTGGATGGGACGGTCGTGCGTCAGCCAGCCGTCGGCGAGGCCGGCGAGCCGCTCCAGGGCCTCGGCCTCGTCCGTCACGATGGGTTCGCCGGCGAGGTTCCCACTGGTCATGACGAGCAGCCGGGGCCCCCGGGGATCACCGGGAAGCCCGAGCAGCAGGTGGTGGACCGGGGTGTACGGGAGCATCACACCGAGATCGGGACTACGCGGGGCGACCTCCGGCGCGGGGCCGGGGACACCGGCGCGCCTGCGGAGCAGCACGATGGGCCGGACGTTCCCGGTGAGCAGGTCCCGCTCCTCGGGGCCGATGTGGGCCAGGCGCCGGGCCTCGGCGAGGTCGCGCGCCATCACGGCGAAGGGCTTGTCACCGCGGGCTTTGCGCCGGCGCAGTTCGGCGACGGCCTCCGGGTGGGAGGCGTCGCAGGCCAGGTGGTAGCCACCGAGCCCCTTGACCGCCAGGATCGCCCCCTCGGCCAGCATCCGGCGGGCCCCGGCGACCGGGTCGCCGTCGGTGACCTCGTACGGGTCCCCGTGCGCGGCCCCCTCCGGCCCGCGCGGGGCGGTGAGCAGGCGCAGCCGGGGGCCGCAGGCCGGGCAGGCCACCGGCTGGGCGTGGAAGCGGCGGTCGGCCGGATCGGCGTACTCGCGGGCGCAGTCGGGGCACATCGGGAAACCGGCCATGGTCGTGTGGGCGCGGTCGTAGGGCAGTCCGGTGACGATGGTGAAGCGGGGCCCACAGTGCGTGCAGGTGATGAAGGGGTGGCGGTGGCGCCGGTCGCCCGGATCCGCGAGCTCGGCGAGGCACGCGGCGCAGGTGGCCGTGTCCGGGGAGACCAGGGTCCGGGCGGGCCCGCCGCCGCGGGAGGCGACGATCGAGAACCCGCCGTCGCCGAGCACCGGGACCTCGCAGTGGTCCACGGCGTCCACCACCGCCAGCGGCGGCGCGTCCGCCGCGAGCCGGTCGCAGAACGCCGATACGGCGGCGGGCGCGCCCTCGACCTCGGTCACCACGCCCTCCGGGGTGTTGGTGACGTGCCCGGCCAGGCCCAGTCCGGTGGCGCGCGCGTACACGTACGGCCGGAAGCCGACGCCCTGGACCACGCCCCGGACCGTGACCCGGCGGCGCTGTACGGACTCCATCAGCGGGTCTGGGCCACGGCGGGGTCGGGCTGCCCGTGGTCGTGCGCCGCATGGCCGTGGCCGGGGCCGTGCGCATGCCCGTGGCCGTGGCCGTGGACGTGGCCGTGGTCGTGGGCATGGTCCGGCCCGTGTGTGTGGCCCGGTCCGAGGGCGTCAGCGCGGGCGCGGGCCATCACCGGGGCGTGCGGCGCCGCGCCGGCCGCGACCGCCTGCGCCCGCTCCAGGAGGACGCCCAGGCCCTGGTCCGCGCGGGCCGAGGTGAGGACCACCTCCACCCCCGGATTGACCCGCTGGACGTTCGCCCGGAAAGCCGCCTCGTCGAAGGCGACGGCCTGCGCGATGTCGGTCTTGGTGACCACGACCAGCTGCGCCAGCCCGAAGGCGGTCGGGTACTTCAGCGGCTTGTCCTCGCCCTCGGTCACCGAGGCGAGGACCACGCGCAGCGACTCCCCGAGGTCGTACGAGGCCGGGCAGACCAGATTGCCGACGTTCTCCACGAAGAGCAGCCGGGTCTCCTCGGGCAGCCACCCCTCCAGGTGCCGCGCCAGCATCGCGGCCTCCAGGTGGCAGAGCCCGTCGGTGAGCACCTGCTTGACGGGCGCCCCCGAACGGGCCAGCCGGACCGCGTCGTTCTCGGTGGCGAGGTCGGCCGTCAGGGCGGCCACGGCCACCCCCCGCTCCCGGGCGAGCAGCAGCTCCCGCTCCAGCAGGGCCGTCTTGCCGCTCCCCGGGCTGGAGAGCAGGTTGACGACCGTCGTGCCGCGGGCGCCCAGCTCGGTGCGCAGCGCCTGTGCGGCGCCGTCGTTCTTGGCGAGTACCGCCTGTTGCAGGTCGACCACTCGGCACATGGTTCAGGCCTCCTCGGAGATCGGTGCGCGGCAGGGGACGAGGGCGTCCTCCCAGGTCACGGTGAGGATGCGCAGTTCGCGTCCGCAGAGCAGTTCCACCTCGGTGGCCCTGCCGCAGCCGGGACAGCACAGCTCGGGGGGCATGCCCACGGCCCATTCGCCCGTGCAGGCGGCGCAGTGCGCACGGGCAGGCACGGACCGGGTGACCAGCTCGGCCCCTTCCAGGACCGTTCCGGCGCAGGCCAGTTCGAAGCAGAAGGCGAGGGCGTCGGGGACCACCCCGGCCAACTCGCCGACTTCGAGTTCCACTCGGCTCACGGCGACCGCACCCTCCGGCGCCGCCTCTTCCACCTGGCCCACGACGGCCATGGCGATCGACATCTCGTGCATCGGACTCCGTCCTGCCGGGGCTCATTACACCGGCAGGACGGAGGCCTCGCGGCCGGGCACGCCGACGCCCGCACGCCCGTACGCCATTCGGGCGTGCGGACGTGCGGGCGTGCGGGCGCTCGGGGTTCACATCCTGCGGATGCGCAGGTAGCGCCTGATGTCGGGGAAGACCTGCGTGAGTACGGCCACCAGGGCCAGGGCGGCGGTGGCTCCGCCGACGACGGATTTCTTCATGGGGTCCTCCTCAGTTCACGGCGGTTGGGGCCATCGGCGTCGGCCCCGGGCGCTTCCTCCTCCTGGAGCAGGTCCAGGAGCATGCGTACGGCCCGCGGCACCGCGGCGGCCACCGGGGCGCTCAGCCCGATGCCCTCCTCGACGCAGGCCGGTTCGCACCCGAGGACCAGCGTGCGCCGGGGCGGCGTCGAGCCGGTTCCGGCGCACAGGGTGTCCAGCAGGGCGAGGACGGTGTCGGGCGACATGTCGTGGCCGTCGAGAGCCGCCCCGCCCGCCCCTCCCGGCACGACCGGCGCGTCGCTCTCCCCGGCGTCGACGAGGTACAGGGTGCCGGGGGCCCCGCCGCGCGCGGTGGCGTCGACCAGGACGAGCGTGTCGTAGCCGTCGAGCAACTGGTAGGCGAGGTGGACCCCGCGCACCCCGAAGTCCACCGCCTCCACGCCCTCCGGCAACGGGTGGCCCGACAGGGCGCGCAGGGTCTCCACGCCGAAGCCGTCGTCGCCGAGGAAGACGTTGCCGATGCCCGCGATCAGGGTGCGGCCGCTCATGCCGGCTCCACGGGAGTGACCTCGTCCGGCTGGAAGTAGAGGAACCTGCCCTGCTCCCGGCGGATGTCCGCGCCCGGGTCGCCGTCCACCGTGACCGCGAGGTGCACGCCCCCGTCGACGTCGTGCAGTACGGCCTCGACCTGGGCGGTGCTGCCCTGGAGGAACAGGTCCTGCGCATCGGTCCGCCGCAGCCCCGGGCGCAGGACCACCCGGCTCCCGACGCCCACCCGGACCCCCTCGACGGTGACGTGGTCGAGGGCCGGGTCCACGGGGTCCCTCCCGGCCGGGTCCCACCAGGGGGTCTCCGGACGGAACAGCGCCTGCGGGTCCTCGGCCAAGGGCTCGCCGGTGATGTCGCGCAGGCCCCGGACGGCCCCGTGGAGCCGTTCCAGCACCTCGGGCGGCATCGAGTCGGCCAGGTCGATCACGGCGGCCGCCCGGGGATCCGTGCCGCGCGCCTCGCGCTTCTCCTGGTCGGTGAGGGCGGCGGTGCGCAGGGCCAGGATCTCGTCGATCTCGGTGGCGTCGTACATGGCCCCGGCGCTCTCGGGCGCGATCGCCGGGTGGTCCTCCAGGATGATGGGGGAGGACAGGACCACGTCCGCCCGCCCGGGCCCGCCCGCCAGCACCGGCCAGGTGCGCCGGTTCTCGCAGGCCGCGACGGCCCCCTTGGCCCACTCGGGCGGGTCGGTCATCGACAGGAACGACCCGGAGCTCAGCCCCAGCAGCAGGTGCGCGGCGACCAGCGAGCGGGGCAGGGCTTCCTCGCGGGTCGCGGCTCCCTCGTCCGGGGCCCACGGGCTGGTGTTCTCCACCACCGCGGTGAGCTTCAGCACCCGGTAGGGGCCCTCCAGTTCGGCGGCGGAGAGCCGCAGCACCCCGCAGACCCGCTCGGTACGCCGCACCAGGCGCCCGACCGTCCGGCCGGTCTCGTCGAGCACCGCCTCGATCTCCACGCGGGCGGGCCGCGAGAAGGGGAAGTACGCGCCCGCACCCACCAGTTCGGAGACCGCGACGGACACCGTGACGCGCTCCTCGGTCCCCTCGTCCCACGGGACCAGCACCCGGTCGGGCAGGTGCAGCTCGGCGACCTCCTCGAACGCGCCCTCAGCGCGCGCCTGTTGCACCGTACGGCGCTGGGCGTGCAGGAAGCGCAGCTCCAGGTCGAGGGTGGCGGCGCCCCGGGGCTCCAGCAGGACCTCGGTCCGCTGGAAGGTGTGCTCCCCCTGTTCGGGGGCCCAGGCGGGCGGCGCGAGCACACCGAACTGCCAGCGCATCCGGTTCTTCGCCGCGGAGGCCCGGTACGGGTAGAGGACGTACCCCTCGAAGAGGACGGCGTCGGCGACCTGCCGGGCCGACGCGAAGCGTGCGTCCACGGCCGCGGAGGCGGTGGCCGTCGCGGCCGTGGACGCGGTGGTGGACGTGGACGTGGTCGTCGTGCTGCTCGTGGTCACGGCGCGGTCCTCTCGGTCACGCGGGGCGGGGCCGCCCCCAGCCGGGCCGCGACAGGCGGCGGCCCGGGCGCGGTGGCGGTGTCCAGCAGGGCGCGTACGGTCGCCTCCCACGAGGGGAGGGCGTGGCGCGAGCGGAAGGCCAGCAGATCGGCCATCGTGTCGGAGGGCAGGCGCAGCCAGCCGCAGCCGGGGAAGTGCTGCTCGACCATCTCCCGCCACACGGCCACCGGCATCCGGTACGCGGCCTCGCGGTCCCAGGGCACCGGTTCGACGTGGAAACCGCCCTCCCCGGTGAACGCGGTCCCGGAGAACAGCATCAGCAGCGGCACCTCGCCGCCCTGGAGCGCGGCGAAGTACCGCGTCGCCGCGATGTCCATGTCGTAGGTGCAGGGCACCACCAGGTCGGTCTCGGTCTCCCCGGTGAAGCTCGGGATCATGGCCGGGACCTGGGCGAACTGCACCGGCTGGAGCGTGGACCCCCAGCGGGAGGGGGCGCCGAACAGGTCGGCCAGTCCGTCCGCCTCCGCCGGGCCGTACCGCCGCCGCGCCGGTTCGACGCGGATCTGGCAGCGCAGGGCCAGGGCGTGCACCCGTACCCCGGGCGAGGCGGTCACGCGCAGCCGGAAGACCAGGCTCGGACCGGCGGCGTACGGATCGGCCCGCACCCCGGTGCAGGCGAAGGTGAACTCCGTCATGGCCGGCCCGCTTCCACCGTGTCGGGCGTCAGGGCCCGCGCCCGGCGCTCGACCCGCTCGAAGAAGACGCGCAACGCCTCCCGGGCCTCCGCGCCCCCGTCGAATCCCTGCCACAACAGCCGCATCCGGCCCACCAGTTCGTAGCAGATGTCGATGGGCACCAGATGGCAGGTGGTGCGGCCCGCCGCGCGATGCAGCAGCAGCGCCTCCACGTCGGGTTCCAGCAGGGCGGCCAGCCGTCCCGCGCCGAGCACGCCCTGCCAGGTCTGCGGGTCGAGCTCGCTCTCGGTGGCCCCGGCGGGGCTCGGGTAGAGCGCGACCAGGCGGTCCAGCGCGGCGTTGCGGAACAGGAACGCCACCCCGACCGGGATCTGGAGCGCCTCCCAGGCGCCGTCGTCCAGCGGATGGTCCGGGTCGGTCAGATACCGGTCCGGTACGGCCCGGAACCGGCCGGCGGCCGCGCCCGGCCGGTCGAAGAGCAGGGCGCAGGCGGTGCAGGCGCAGACCAGCGCCCGCCGCTGCGTCTCCACCAGGTGCCGGTGGCCGTCCTCGGCCACCACCACCCCGCACAGTTCGCAGGTCTCGGGGCGGGGCGCGCGCGGGCCGGCGAACCGCCGCAGGCCGCGCGCGCCGGGAGCGGGCCCGTTCACCGGGCCCGCGCCGGGGCCTGCGGACGGGTGCCGATCTGCAGCAGGGCCGGGGCCGGGGCCGCGCTCTCCACCTCCACGGAGGTCACCTCGGGTGCGAAGGAGGCCAGCGCGTCCGTCACGCTCTGCGGTACCCCGGGGGCACCGGCCTGCGATCCGCAGCCGCAGCCGCCGGAGGCCGCCACCCGCAGCCGCAGCACGCCCGAGGCCGCGTCGAAGCCGAGCAGTTCCACCGGTTCCCCCACGCCGTCCAGGGCGCGCCCGATCCGGACGCCGACGTCCTCGGGGTGCAGGTCGTGCAGGGCCAGCAGGCTCGCCACGAGCTCGTCGTCCAGGAGGGGGGCGAGGCCGCTCTCGCCGAGCAGCCCGGTGATCCGGGCGAGCCCGGCCCCGTAGAACTCCATGAGCACCCGCACCAGTTCCTCCGCGGCGGCGCAGGCCTCCCGGTCGCCCGTGGCGGCGAGCCGGTCGAGCACCTCGTCCACCCGCTGCCCCGCCTGCCGTGCGTCCACCGCGGCGCCCGCGTGCGCGGCGCTCATCCGCCCAGCCCGCTCAGGCCGGTGGGCACGTGCATGGTCTTGACCGTCTTGCCGCCGCCGACGTACATGTGCACGCCGCACGGCAGACACGGGTCGAAGCTGCGCACCGCCCGCATGATGTCGATGCCCTTGAAGTTCTCCGGGGGGTTCTCCTCGAAGATCGGGGTGTTCTGCACGGCGTCCTCGTACGGTCCGGGCGTCCCGAAGGTGTCACGGGTGCTGGCGTTCCAGGGGGTCGGCGGGTACGGGTGGTAGTTGGCGATCTTCCCGTCGCGGATCACCATGTGGTGGGACAGGACGCCGCGTACCGCCTCGGTGAAGCCGACGCCGATCGACTCGTCCGGCACCTCGAACTTCTCCCAGGTCTGGGTGCGTCCGGCGCGGACCTCCGCCAGGCCCTTCTCGGCGCAGTGCAGCGCGATCGCCGCGGCGTACGCCTGGAAGTAGGTGCGGGCGCGGTTGCGCTCCAGGGCGTTGCTCCACTTCGGGATCTGCCACTCGAAGCGCGTCTCGGGCTTGGTCATCGTCTTGGGCAGGTTGATGACGACGCTGTGCCCGGTGGCCTTGACGTAACCGACGTCGACGAGCCCGGACAGCGCCGTGGACCACAGGCGGGCGATGGGGCCGCCGCCGGTGTCGAGCGCGAGGTGGTCCTTGCCGTCGAACCAGCGCGGCGACATCACCCAGCTGTACTTGCCGTCGAAGTCCCGCTTCTGCGGGGCGGGGATGGTGTGCTGGTTCCACGGGTGACGCGGGTCGACGGGGTTGCCGAGCGGGTCGTGGGTGACGAACTGCTCCTGGCCCGCCCAGTCGTCGTAGTACGAGCTGCCCAGCAGGATGCGGATGCCCAGGTTGATCTCGGTGAGGTCGTTGGTGACCAGCTTGCCGTCCACGATCACGCCCGGGGTGACGAACATCTTCCGTCCCCAGTCGGTCATGTTGGCGTACGTGAAGTCGCAGTACTCGGGGTCGTTGAGCGCGCCCCAGCAGCCCAGCAGGACGCGCCGGCGGCCGACCTCCTCGTAGCCGGGCAGGGCCTCGTAGAAGAAGTCGAAGAGGTCGTCGTGCAGCGGCACCACCTTCTTCATGAACTCCACGTACCGCATCAGGCGGCTCATGTAGTCGGTGAAGAGCTGGACCGAGGCGATGGTGCCGACGCCGCCCGGGTAGAGCGTGGAGGGGTGCACGTGGCGGCCCTCCATCAGGCAGAACATCTCCCGCGTGTAGCGGCTGACTTGGAGGGCCTCGCGGTAGAACTCGCCCTCGATGGGGTTGAGCGAGCGCATGATGTCCGCGATGGTGCGGTAGCCGTGGTCGCCGGCGTGCGGGGCCTCGGTCCGCTCGGCCAGCTCCAGGACGCCGGGGTTGGTCTCGCGGACCATCTTCTCGCAGTAGTCGACCCCGACCAGGTTCTCCTGGAAGATGTTGTGGTCGAACATGTACTCCGCCGACTCGCCGAGGTTGATGATCCACTCGGCGAGGTGGGGCGGCTTCACCCCGTAGGCCATGTTCTGCGCGTAGACGGAACACGTCGCGTGGTTGTCACCGCAGATCCCGCAGATGCGGCTGGTGATGAAGTGCGCGTCGCGGGGGTCCTTGCCGCGCATGAAGACGCTGTAGCCGCGGAAGACGGACGAGGTGCTGTAGCACTCGGCGACCCGCTTCTGCTTGAAGTCGATCTTCGTGTGGATGCCGAGACTGCCGACGATCCGGGTGATCGGATCCCACGCCATCTCCACCAGGCCGCTGCCGTCGCCGCCTGTCTTCGTCTTCGGTGCCATCGTGTCTGCCGTGACCCTTCTTCGTGTGCGGGATGCGCCAGGGGGTGTTCGTCAGCGGGTGAGGGGGCGCGGGGCGGTCACCAGGGCGGGCGGTAGCCCGTCGTCAGCTCCTCGCCGGAGCGGCGCCACTTGGGCTCCTGGTCCACGGAGTGCGCGGTGATCGAGCGGAGCCTGCGGACGACGGCCCCGTACGCGCCGCTCGCCTTGCTCGACACCTTGGCGCCGGGGGGTTCGTCCATGAACGGCATGAACTTGTCGGGGAAGCCCGGCATGGTGCAGGCGATGCAGATACCGCCCACGTTCGGGCAGCCGCCGATGCCGTTCATCCAGCCGCGCTTGGGCACGTTGCACTTGACCACCGGGCCCCAACAGCCCACCTTGACCAGGCACTTGGGGGAGTCGTAGGTCTTGGCGAACTGCCCTTGCTCGTAGTAGCCCGCGCGGTCGCAGCCCTCGTGGACCGTCATGCCGAACAGCCACGTGGGCCGCAGCTTGTCGTCCAGCGGGATCATCGGGGCCGAGCCGGCCGCCTGGTAGAGCAGGTAGGTGAGGGTCTCCGAGAAGTTGTCCGGCTGGATCGGACAGCCCGGCACGCACACGATCGGGATCCCGGCGTGGGACTTCCAGTCCCAGCCCAGGTAGTCGGGCACACCCATCGCGCCCGTCGGATTGCCCGCCATCGCGTGGATCCCGCCGTACGTGGCGCAGGTGCCGATGGCCACCACGGCGAGCGCCTTGGGCGCCAGGCGGTCGATCCACTCGCTGGTGGTGATGGGCTGGCCGGTCTCCGGATCGTCGCCGAAGCCGCACCAGTACCCCTCCGGCTTGATCTTCTCGTTGGGGATGGAGCCCTCCACGACCAGCACGAACGGATCGATCTCGCCCCGCTCGCCCTTGAAGAACCACTCGATGAACGTGTCGGCGCCGCCCACGGGACCGCACTCGAAGTCGATGAGCGGCCAGTGCACGGCGATCTTGGGCAGTCCGGGCAGCGTGCCCGTGACGATCTCCTCGATGCTGGGCTGCATGGCCGCCGTCAGGGACACGGAGTCGCCGTCGCAGCTCAAGCCCGCGTTGATCCAGAGGATGTGGATCAGGGGTTCCTCTACCGGGTCCTGCGTTGCTGCATCCATACGGACGCCTCCTTGAAAGCGGGGAGCGGAGAGCGGAGATCGGGGGTCGGGTGGGCCCTCGGGGCGGGGAGGGGAAGGCGGCCGGTGTCCGCCCGGGCCTCCTGCCGCCCACCCTTCTTGCTAACAGCCGACGGTTCCCGGTGCCCCGTCATGCGCGTCCGTTCCAGTGACGTCGGACGCCCGCGGGGGCCGCGGCGCTCCGTGCCGCCCCGGGACGCGCTCCGTGAGGTGCGCCGGCGTCACGGCGGGGCGCTCCTTGCCCACGAAGGCCCGGCGCAGCGCGTGGTAGGGGGCGTCCGGGTCGAAGAAGGTCCGCCGCATCCGCTCCAGCTCGGCCGCGCGGTAGGAGGCCAGCGGGCGCTGCGCCTCGTCCAGCTCCCGGCGCGCCTTCTTCGCGGCGATCCGCGCGGCGGTGCCCGGGTGCCCGGCGAGCTGGGCGGCGAGCGCCGTGGCCCGCGCGGCGAAGGCCGCGGGCGGGCAGTCGAGCGTCCGGTCCGACAGCCCGAGCCGCAGGGCGGCGGCGGCGCTGAGCGGCAGCGCCTCGGCGCTCAGCCGCTCCGCGCGGGCTTCGCCGACCCGTCGGGGCAGGGTGTACGTCCAGAACTCCGAGCCGTACAGGCCCATCAGCCGGTAGTGCGGGTTCAGGACCACGCCCGAGCGGCACCACACCTCGTCGGCGGCGAGGGCCAGCATCGCGCCGCCGGCGGCCGCGTTGCCGCCCAGGGCGGCGACCACGAGCCGGTCGGTGGTCGTCAGGACCGCCTCCACCAGGTCGTCCATGGCGTTGATGTTGGCCCAGGACTCCTCGGCGGGGTCGGCCGCGGCCTCGATGACGCCGAGGTGGATGCCGTTGGAGAAGAAGTCCCGGCCGCCGCCGAGCACGAGGACCGACGTGGGGCGGGAGCAGGCCGCCCGGTAGGCGTCCAGCAGGCGGCGGCAGTGCTCCGTGCTCATCGCGCCGCCGGGGAAGGAGAACGACAGGTATCCCGCCCCGCCCTCCTCGTGGTAGCCGATGTCGGACCAGGTACGGGGCCCGGCGCCGCCCGGACCGTCCGCGTCGCCCGGACCGACCTCGGGCAGCGCGGGCAGCAGGCCCGCGAGCGCCAGCGTGGCGGGGAGCTTGGGGGCGGCCGGCAGCCCCGCAGCGCGGTGGGCCCGCAGCTCCGGGATCCACACGGCGCCGTCGGCGGTGGCCCGGCACACCGCGCCCGCCCGGGTGGCGATCAGCTCGCCCGGGCGGCCGCGCAGCCGGTCCTCGGGGTGGCCGCCGTGCAGGTACCACGTACCGCCCAGCAGCTCGTCCCGTACACCGGGCCGGGAGTCCGCGGCGCGCAGCACCCGCAGCACCCGCTCGGTGCCGTCCGTCCGCCAGTCGATCCGGCGGCCCTCCTGGCGCAGCAGGGGCCGGGCGAGGCCCTGGCCCTGGGGCACGGGTGCGTACGTACCGGAGGCGAAGCGCTCCACCGCGAGCAGTACGGCCTCCAGGGCCGCGTCGGCGACCTCCCCGCGGTACCAGGCGCTCTTGGCCACCGGCGGGTCCGGCACCGGGCAGGCGACCGTGGCCCACACGTCGCCGGCATCCATCTCCGCGTTGGCCTGGAGCACGGTGACGCCCCACCGCCCGGCCCCCTCCTGCACGGCCAGGTCGAGCGAGGACGGGCCCCGGTCCCCGACCGGACCGGGGTGGACGATCAGGCAGGTGTGGGCGGACCAGACCTCCTCGGGCAGGGCCGACTTCAGCATCGGCGCGAGCACCAGGTCCGGCCGGTGGCGGGCGAGGGCGCCGGCCAGGTCCGTCCCCGGGAGGGCCAGTTCCACCGCGACGCTGTGGCCGTGATCGCGCAGCTCGGCGTGGACCCGCTGGGTGAGGCTGTTGAAGGCGCTCGCGACGAGCAGGACGTGCACGTGGTCTCCCTGCGACGGACCGGAACCGCGGGTGGGGGGCGCCCGCCGGACCGGTGGTGCGTGGCCGGGGCGTCACCGGCCGCCTGAGATGTTCCCCGGACGCCGGCGGCGGGCGCACGTGACCCGGCGGCCGTGTCACTCGAAGGCGCAAGCACGTGCGGCCGCCCGGCGGCAGGCCGTCAGGGGCGCAGGAAGGCGCGCAGCCGGGTCAGCGGCCAGGTGTTGATCACGTCGTCCTTCGTCAGCCAGCCCCGCTGGGCGGTGCCCGTCCCGTAGCGCACGTACGGCAGGTGCGTGGGGGAGTGGGCGTCGGAGTCCACCGCGAAGCGCACCCCGAACCCCTTCGCGCGCAGGACGTCCTCGTCGCACAGGTCCAGCCGCTCCGGATGCGAGTTGATCTCCAGGGCCGTACCGGTCCGCGCGCAGGCCCGGAACACCTCGTCGAAGTCGGCGTCGATGCCGGGCCGGTGGCCGATCCGGCGCGTCGTGGGGTGCCCGATGACGTGCACGTACGGGTTCTCGCAGGCCCGCACCAGGCGACGGGTCTGCGCCCGCCGGTCCAGCCCGAAGTGCGAATGCACCGAGGCCACGCACAGGTCGAACCCGGCCAGGAACTCGTCGGGCCAGTCCAGCTCGCCCTCGGGCCCGATGTTGAGCTCGGTGCCGTGCAGCAGCCGCATCCCGTGGTGCGTCCGGTCCAGGGCGCGCACCCGCTCCCGCTGGGCGAGCATCTTCTCGTCGGTCATCCGCTGCATGAAGAGGTTCGGGGCGTGGTCGGTGACCGCGTAGTACGCGTATCCGCGCCCGGCCGCGGCCGCCACCATCTCCTCCAGCGGTGCCAGGCCGTCGGTGAGGTCGGTATGGGTGTGGAGGTCGCCCCGCAGGTCGCGCTCCGTCACCAGGTCGGGCAGCTCGTCGCGCAGCCCGGCGGCGATCTCCCCCCGGTCCTCGCGCAGCGGCGGCGGGATCCACGGCAGGCCGAGCCGGGCGTAGATCTCCTCCTCCGTCTCGCCCGCGCACCGCTCGTCGCCGTCGGCGTCGAAGAGCCCGTACTCGGAGAGCTTGAGCCCGTGGCGCACCGCGAGCGCCCGGGTGCGTACGTTGTGCGCCTTCGACCCGGTGAAGTACTGCAGGCCCGCGCCCCAGGACGCGGGCGGCAGGACCCGCAGGTCCACCTGGAGGCCCTTCGTCGTGCGCACGGAGGTCTTCTTCGCCCCGTGCGCCAGCACGTCCGCCGTGTACGGCAGGCCCACCAGCGCCTCCATGACCGGCCCCGGCCGCTCCGACGCCACCAGGACGTCGATGTCGCCGATGGTCTCGCGCATCCGGCGCAGCGACCCGGCGTAGGCGCACCGGACGACGCCCGGCACCGACGACAGCTCGCCGGTGATCTGCTCGGCGATCTCGGTCGCGGCGCTGATCAGGATGCGGCTGCCCGCCTTCTGCATCAGCGCGATGCCGGCGAGGAGCTTCTCCTCGCTCTTCTCCCCGAAACCCCGCAGGTCGCGCAGCCGCTCCTGGTGGATCGCGTCGAGCAGCTCGTCCACCGTGGCGACACCGAGCCGCTCGTGGAGCAGCATGGCCCGCTTGGGACCGAGGCCGGGGATCCGGGTCAGCTCCCGCACCCCGGCCGGAACGGCGGCCCTGACCTCGTCGAGCGCGGGGACGTGGCCGGTGTGCAGGTAGTCCAGCACCTTCTCGGCGATCGACGCGCCGACGTTCGGGATCTCCTTGAGCCCCTTCGCGTCGAGCGTCGAGACGTCCAGCGCACTGCCCCCGATGGAGCGGGCGGCCTTCTCGTAGGCACGCACCTTGAAAGCGTCCCCGCCGCTGATCGCGATCAGGTCGGCGTACTCCTGGAGCAGCGCCTCGACCTCGTCGTTGACCCGGGCCATGTCTCCAGGGTGCCTCCGGTCGCGGAACGCCGCGACGTCCACGGCGGCCACTGGGGGCCGGCCGTGGACGTCGCGGGATCAGCAGTCGACGTGCGCGATCAGACGAGGTCGAACCGGTCCAGGTTCATGACCTTGTCCCACGCCGCGACGAAGTCCTTCACGAACTTCTCCTTCGCGTCGTCGCCGGCGTAGACCTCCGCGAGCGCACGCAGTTCGGAGTTCGACCCGAAGACGAGGTCGGCGCGGGTACCGGTCCACTTGACCTGACCGGTGGCCGCGTCGCGCCCCTCGAAGGTGTTCTGGTCCTCGGAGGTCGCCTTCCACGTCGTGCCCAGGTCGAGCAGGTTGACGAAGAAGTCGTTGGTCAGCGTCCCGGGCGCCTGCGTGAGGACACCGTGCGGGGACTGCTGGTGGGTGGCGCCCAGTACGCGCAGGCCGCCGACCAGGACCGTCATCTCCGGTGCGCTCAGGTTGAGCAGGTTCGCCTTGTCGACGAGCAGGTACTCGGCGGGGAGCCGGTTGCCCTTGCCGAGGTAGTTGCGGAACCCGTCGGCGGCCGGTTCGAGCGCGGCGAACGCCTCGACGTCGGTCTGCTCCTGCGAGGCGTCCGTACGCCCCGGGGTGAAGGGGACCTCGACGTCGAAGCCGGCGTCCTTGGCGGCCTGCTCGACGGCGGCGGCGCCGGCCAGCACGATCAGGTCGGCGAGCGAGACCCGCTTGCCGCCGCTCTGGGCGGCGTTGAAGGACTCCTGGATCCCGGTCAGGGTCCGCAGCACGGAGGCCAGCTGGTCGGGCTCGTTGACCTCCCAGCCGCTCTGCGGCTGGAGGCGGATGCGCGCACCGTTGGCGCCGCCGCGCTTGTCGCTGCCGCGGAAGGAGGAGGCCGACGCCCACGCGGTGGACACCAGCTCGGACACGGACAGGTCCGAGGCGAGGACGCGCTCCTTGAGGGAGGCGACGTCCGCGGCGTCGACGAGCTCGTGCGTCACCGGCGGCAGCGGGTCCTGCCACAGCAGCGTCTCGGACGGCACCTCCGGTCCGAGGTAGCGCACGACCGGGCCCATGTCGCGGTGGGTGAGCTTGTACCAGGCGCGCGCGAAGGCGTCCGCGAACTCGGCCGGGTTCTCCAGGAAGCGCCGCGATATCCGCTCGTAGGCCGGGTCGAACCGGAGCGAGAGGTCGGTCGTGAGCATCGTCGGGGCGTGGCTCTTCGACGCGTCGTGGGCGTCGGGGACGGTGCCGGCTCCGGCGCCCTCCTTCGGCCGCCACTGGTGCGCCCCGGCGGGGCTCTTGAACAGCTCCCACTCGTAACCGAAGAGGATCTCGAAGAAGGTGTTGTCCCAGGTGGTCGGCGTGTTGGTCCAGACGCCCTCCAGCCCGCTGGTGATCGCGTCGCCGCCCTTGCCGGTACCGAAGGTGCTGCTCCAGCCGAAGCCCTGCTGTTCGAGCGGCGCTGCCTCGGGATCGGCGCCGACGTGGTGCGCCGGGCCGGCGCCGTGCGTCTTGCCGAAGGTGTGACCGCCCGCGATGAGGGCGACGGTCTCCTCGTCGTTCATCGCCATCCGGCGGAACGTCTCGCGGATGTCGCGGGCGGCGGCGATCGGGTCCGGATTGCCGTTCGGGCCCTCCGGGTTGACGTAGATGAGGCCCATCTGGACCGCGCCGAGCGGGCTCTCCAGCTCCCGGTCGCCGGTGTAGCGCTCGTCGCCGAGCCAGGTGGTCTCGGGACCCCAGTAGACGTCCTCGTCGGCCTCCCACACGTCCGGGCGGCCGCCGCCGAACCCGAAGGTCTCGAAGCCCATCGACTCCAGGGCCACGTTGCCGGCGAGGATCATGAGGTCGGCCCACGACAGGCTCTGGCCGTACTTCTTCTTGACCGGCCACAGGAGCCGGCGGGCCTTGTCGAGGTTCCCGTTGTCCGGCCAGCTGTTGAGGGGCGCGAAGCGCTGCTGACCGGAGCCGGCTCCGCCGCGGCCGTCGCTGATCCGGTAGGTGCCCGCACTGTGCCAGGCCATGCGGACCATGAGCGGGCCGTAGTGGCCGAAGTCGGCGGGCCACCAGTCCTGCGACGTCGTCAGCACCTGCGCGATGTCCTGCTTCACGGCCGGCAGGTCGAGGGCGTTGAAGGCCGCGGCGTAGTCGAAGTCCGCGCCGTTGGGGTCGGCCACGGCGGGGTTCTTGGCCAGGATCTTCAGGTTGAGCCGCTCCGGCCACCACTGGCGGTTTCCGCCACCCTGGGTCGGGTGCGCCGCGCGCCCGTGGACCACCGGACAGCCACCTCCGCCCTCCGTCTTGGCGTCGGTGACGATCGCTTCATGGTTCTCAGACATCGGAATCCTTCCGGACCGGGCGGGTCCTGGTTCTCAGGAACTGCTGGGCGGTGGAGCAGTCGGGGCGCGGACCCCGTGGGCGGCCTGGGTCTGTCGATGTGCAGCCCCGGCGTGCGTCTCCTGCGGTACTGGAGCCTTCTTGTGACTTGGCTGTCGACTCAACCGATCCTACGATGGACAGAATCCAAGTCAAGAAGAACACCAAACCCGTATCTCATCGGATCCCGGATGTCATTGGCGAAAAAACGGGTTCCGCAGAGCCTGAAGAGGTGAGCCGGTATGAGCGACCTGGTGGAGCGGTTGCGGGGGCGTGGCTGGCGCATGACCTCCCAGCGGCGCGTCGTCGCGGAGGTCCTCGACGGCGACCACGTGCACCTCACCGCCGACGAGGTGCACGCGCGCGCGGCGCGGAGGCTGCCCGAGATCTCCCGGGCGACGGTCTACAACGCGCTGGGGGAGCTGGTCTCCCTCGGTGAGGTCGTGGAGGTCAGCACGGACGGCCGCGCCAAGCGCTACGACCCCAACGCGCACCGACCGCACCAGCACCTGGTGTGCTCCGGCTGCGGCCTCATCCGCGACGTCCACCCCACCGGCGACCCGCTCGGCGCCCTCCCGGCGCAGGAGCGGTTCGGCTTCCGGGTGTCCGGGGCCGAGGTGACCTACCGCGGGCTGTGCCCGGCCTGCGCCTGACTCCGGGGCGGGGGCCGGAGCGCCGCGAGGATCTTGACGATCACGAACCCGGGTCCATAGGGTCGGCGCGGCCCGCCCCCGCCGCGAGGAGCACCCGGATGGCTCTACGACGCCCGCGCACCCTGCTCGCGATGGACCCCGGGCTCCGGCCCCGCCTGCTGGACGACGACTGCGCCCGCCGGCTGCGTGAAGTAGCCCTCGTCGACCTTGAGTTGGTCCTCGACTCCTTCACCGGGCCGCGGGTCGCCGCTGCGCTGGCCGAGACGGAGGTCCTGCTCACCTCCTGGGGAGCGCCCGTCATCGACGCCCGGGCGCTGGCGGCCGCACCCCGCCTCAGGGCCGTCGTGCACGCGGCCGGCTCCGTGAAACCGTTCGTCACCGACGCCTGCTGGGACCGCGGCGTCGCCGTCTCCTCGGCCGCGCCGGTCAACGCCCTGCCGGTCGCCGAGTACACGGTGGCCATGGTGCTCCTCTCCAACAAGCGCGTGCTGCAGCTCGGGGAGGAGTACCGCAGCACGCGCGCGGTCCCGCACGACCTGCACCTGCGCTACGGTCACGCGGGCAACTACCGCAGGACCGTCGGCATCGTCGGAGCGTCCCGGATCGGCCGCCGCGTCATCGAACTCCTGCGCCCTTACGACCTCGAACCGGTCGTCTACGACCCGTACCTGAGCGAGGACCGGGCCGGGGAGCTCGGTGCCCGCTCCGTCGGGCTCGACGAGCTCTGCCGGATCTCCGACGTGGTCAGCCTGCACGCCCCGGCGCTGCCGCAGACGCGGGCGATGATCGACCGCCGGCGGCTGGCACTGATGCGGGACGGGGCGACCCTGATCAACACGGCCCGCGGGTCCCTGGTCGACGGCGCCGCGCTCACGGAGGAGTTGACCGCGGGCCGCCTGCACGCGGTCATCGACGTCACCGAACCGGAGGTCCCGCCGGCCGACTCCCCGCTCTACGATCTGCCGAACGTGCTGCTCACCCCGCACATCGCGGGCTCGCTCGGCAACGAACTCCACCGGATGGCCGACTGCGCCGTCGAGGAGATCGCCCGCTACGCCGCCGGTCTGCCGTTCGCGCACCCGGTACGCCGCGAGGACCTCGACCACACGGCCTGATATGCGCCGGTCGACTGGGCGCAGGGACAACCGGGCGCCGGGCCAACGGGACGCCTGGCCAACGGCGCACCGGAACAAGGCCGTAGGGGCCGGTACCACCAAACGGCGGGGGCCGGGACACCTCTTCGGGGGAAAGGGGCCGCCCGGACCCTGCCTGGAGGCCCTCAGCTGCCGAAGGAAGGGGGGACGGCCCTCGTCGGGGCCGTGCGGTGCTCCGGCGCCGCTGTGCAGGTACAAGGAGAAGCCACGTGACGCGTGTTTGGAAGAGTGCCGGTCTTGCCCTGGTGATGGGTCTGGCGGTCATGGGTGGTGCGTCGACGGCGTCGGCGGACGCCATCGCGGAGGGTGTCGCCGTGGGCTCGCCGGGTGTCCTCTCGGGCAACGTGGTCCAGGTCCCGATCCACATCCCGATCAACCTCTGCGGGAACAGCGTCAACATCATCGGCGCGCTGAACCCGGCCGGCGGCAACGTCTGCGTCAACGCCTGACGGTCGTGAATCCCGGCTCATCCCGGTCGCGGTCACGACCGGGATGAGCCGCACGCGTCGCCCGCCGCCGTCAGGACAGCGTGCGTACGTGCTGGTCGCGCAGCTCGTAGCGGCCGGCGACCACGGCCAGTTCGCCCGCCGCCACCTTCCCCGCGAGGTCGGGCTCGGCCGCCAGGCGGTCGCGGACGCTCCGTACGTGGGCGTTGATCGTGGCGTCGACCCGGGCCTCCCCGTGCCGACCGTGATCGATGGACGGCCGTATCTGATCGGCCAGGTACTGGATGTGGGCGGGGAGCGGCTCGCCCGACTCGTCGGCGTGGACCGCCGCGGAGACCGCCCCGCACGACTGGTGGGCCAGGACGAGCACCAGGGGGATGCGCAGCTCCAGGACCCCGTACGCGATGCTCCCCAGGACCGCTTCGTCCAGCACCTCGCCCGCCGACCGGACGGTCAGCAGGTCGCCCAGCCCCTGGTCGAAGACCAGCTCCGGCGGCACCCGTGAATCGACGCAGCCCAGCACCACCGCGAACGGATGCTGGCCCTCGACGAGCCGGCGGCGCAGGTACGCGGACTCGTGCGGGTGCTCCTGACGTTGCGTCCGCCAGCGCTGGTTGCCGGCCGCCAGACGGCGGAGCGCCTGCGCGGGTGTGGTGACGGGCTCGGCGTCCTGCGCCTCCCGCGGGGTCGCGGAGGCGGGAAAGGCCGAACCGAGGGCCAGGCTCGCGCCGGCGGCCGCCGATCCCGCCACGGCGGTGCGCAGCACGGCGCGGCGGCTTCGGGGGACGGCGGCGGTGGTCCGTGTGTTCGAAAGCATGCGCGGACCGTAACTCGGCGCGGGCGCAACTCGGTTCACCGCTCGAACACATTGGCGTGATCCGCTCGGGGCTGGCCTGTTGGGGGAGGGGATCTTCTCAGCATGCGGGCGCGGCGGCCGTGCGGGGGAGTGTCGAGGGGAGAGCGGGGCGTCGCACGGGGGCGGAACACCGACCCGCGTACAGGCGTACGTACGCATCGTGCGAGGCTTCTCCGGCACCCGGGAGGAGACCACACCATGCACACGCCGAGCCGGCCCGAAGACCTCGAACACCCCGAGCTGTTGTGGGCCCGGGCGGTGACCCTGGCCATGGTGGACGCCGCGTGCTCCACCTCCACGGAGTTCGCCCTCGACCACGACGGACTGTGGTGTCACTCCACCGGTGCGGGCGGCTGGTGGCGCCTGACCCTGCTCGACGGGGGACGCGCGGTGTTCTGCGGCCAGGACCCCGACGGCAGCCACACCCATCTCGGCGGCGAGCAGATCGACTTCCTGGCGGGCGGCCCCGACTGGCTGCCCTGGGAACTCCTGCGGGACGACACCGCCGGCAACCTCCTCGGCTTCGTCTACTGGTGGCAGGACGGGGCGTGGCACCGGATCCCGTACCCGCAGGAGCTGGCGGAGGACGGGCTCGACGGGGCCGCGCCCTGGGTCGGCTCGCAGGAGGAGTTCCTCGACCTCGCCGCGTCCTCGTACGACGTTCCCTACCCGCGGCAGCGGACCCTCGGCGACACCATCGCCCGGTTCGCGGCGCTGGCCCGGGAGCGCACGGCCGACGCGGAGGCCGTCGCGGCCCTGCTGGCCCCGGCCGTCGCCGACGGCGCCCGCGCGCCGCGGGTCGACGTGGCCCTGGACCTGGCCGCCCGCGCGGGGATCCTCGCGTAGCACCCACCCGCACACCGGGAGCGGGGGGTCGCTCCCGGTGTGCGTACGACTCCCTTGCCCGCGCCCCTACTTGAGCGCCGCGAAGGCCGTGGTGAAGGCCAGCGGCTGCTGGAGGACCGAACTGCACGTGGCGTCGGCGTAGGTGACCGCTCCGGCGGCGCACTGCTTGTCGCGGGTCGACGACCACATGGCCAGCCGGCCGATCCCCTTGGCCGCCGCGAATTCCACGAGCTGGGTCGCGTCGGCGACCGTGAAGACCTCGCTCGCGACGTCGTTCACGCCGATCATCGGCGTGACGGCCACGGCCTTCCACGCCGCCGCGTCGGAGAGCCCGAGCACGCCCTTGAGCTGGGCCTGGGTGGCGGTCGCCGCCTGGATCGCGTACGTGCCCATGTCGCCGTTGTAGGCCGGCCCGTAGTCCATCGCCATGATGTTGACGCCGTCGATGCGCACGCCGTTCTTCTTCGCGTCGGCCAGCAGCGCCACGCCCGGCTGGGTCAGGCCCTCGGGCATCACCGGGAGGGTGAAGGCCACGTCCAGGCCCGGGTGGGACTTCTGCAGCCGGGCGACGGCTTGCGCGCGGCGGGCGTTGGCTGCCGTGTCGGGCAGGGCCGCGCCCTCGATGTCGAAGTCGACCTTGGTGAGCCGGTACTGGTCGACGACCTTCCCGTACGCGGCGGCCAGCTCGTCCACCGTGGCGCAGTTCAGGGCCAGTTCGTGCCCGGCGGCCCCGCCGAAGGACACCCGCACGTCGCCGCCCTTGGCGCGCAGCGCTCCGATCTGGGCGGCGACCTTGTCGCTCGCGAGGTCCGTGACCCCGCCCCACAGAGGCGCGCAGCCGCCGCCGGACGTGATGAAGGCGAGGTGGAACTCCTTCACGCCCGTGCGGGTCGCGGTGTCGACCAGGTCGTAGGCGGGGTACAGCGAGGTGTCCACGTACGGGGCGAAACGAGCGCCGCCGCCGCCCGGTGCGGGGGTGGTGGGGGTCGCCGTGGCCGTGGGGGACGGCGAGCCGGTCCTGGTCGGCGCGGCGGACGTGGCGGGCGCGGTCGGGGCCGGACTCGCGGTGACGGTGGGACGGGCGGTGGGGCGCCCGCTGGGCTGGACGGTCGGGGCCGGGTCCACCGAGCACTTCAGGCCGTTGATGCGGCACCCCGTCGGGTCGCCAGGGGCGCCGGCGCCGCTCGTGACGAAGCCGACGGTGACGGAGGCTCCGGCGGCCAGCTGCCGGTTCCAGTCGGCCGGTTTCACGGTGATGCGCTGACCCTCCACCGTGTGGGTGCCGTTCCACAGGGAGTCGATCCTCGTGCCCGCCGGCAGGTCGAACTGGAGGGTCCAGCTGGACTGGACCTGGCCGGTGTGGTTGGTGATGACGTACTGGCCGGTGTAACCGCCGCTCCAGGAGCTGGACTTCGTGTAGGCGGCGCCGACGGAGGCCGCCTGCGCCGTTCCGGTGAAGGCGAACGCCGCGCCGCCGATCACCGCCGCCGCCACGACCGCGCCCGTCACCTTCGCCGTACGGCTCGTCCTTCGGCGGTGCCCGACTGTGCTGCCCATGGTGTGCCTGCCTCTGTGTTACCGGGGAGTTGGGGTGGGCAGCACGCTAGCCGCACCAGAACGGACATTCGTTCGTTCTGGTGCGGGGCTCATGAGTCTTAGGTTCCGCTTAAGGAAGGGGTAAGAGAGAGCCAAGGAAAAGGGGTTGTTGAACCCTTGAGCCGCAAGGGCTCTGGGCGTTCACTGCTGCCCCGGCCCCGACGCCCCCGCCCGGCCCCCTCGGGGCTCACCGGGCCCTGCGCGCCAGCCTCTTCGTGGCGCGGGTGACGACGCGCCCCTCGCGGCGGTGGCCCAGGTAGGTGAGGTACTGGCCCAGCCAGGTCAGGGTTTCCACCAGGCCGGCGATGTTGTTGCTCGCGTGCAGGAAGTCGGGGTCCTGGTAGGGGCCCGGGTCGGACAGCAGGTCGATCGCCTCCATGGCGGGAGCGAGCACCTCGTCGTCGCGGCCGACCCTGGCCAGTCGCAGGGCGAGGTTGGCCAGGGCGTGCAGCAAGCCCAACAGGTGCGGGTCGGGGTCGGCCGCACCGTCCGCCCGCAGCCTGCGGTAGAGGGCGACGACTTCCTGCACCGCCGCCAGCGAGTCCTGGTGCCGTTCGTTCTCGGTGAGACGGATGCTGAGGCTGTTCAACACCCTCGCGAGGGACGGTAGTTTGCTGGTGGGATCGGCCTCGGCGAGCTGCCGGTACAGGGCCACGCACTCCTCGGCGGCGACCAGTGACTCGGCCGGGCGCCCGAGTGCGGAGAGCCGTCCGGCGAGTGCGTCGAGTGCCTCCGCGAGCAGTGGCCGCACCAGGTCCGGGGCGGCGACGAGGGTGCGTCGGCACAGGCGGACCGCCTCGTCGGAGGAGGCGAGGGCGTCGGACTGCTTGCCGCCCCAGGACTCGACGAGGCTGAGGTTGTGCAGGGAGCGGGCCAGCGCAAAGGTCATGCCCGGTCCCGCACGGACCGCTTCGCGGCAGAGTTCCACGGCGTCGCGGGCCGTCGAGACGGCGAGGCCGTGGCTGCCATCGCGGGAGAACTGCAGGGCCTGGCTGTTGAGCTCCTGGACGCGGGCGAGGAGATCGGGGGCGACGGGCGGGGTGGGCAGTCCGATGTGGCCGTCGTCGGTGATCGTGAAGCCGTACCGCCGGGCCAGGGCGAGCATGTAGGTGTGGAGATCCGGTCTGATACGGATGAGTTGACGGTAGTGGGCGGTGGCCTCGCCGAGGCACGACTGCACCTCGTCGGCGTGGCCCAGAGCGGTGAGTTCGCGGGCGAGGGCGAAGAGCGCCACCCAGCGGTCGCTGAGACCGGATTCGTGGGGGGTGGCGTTCAGGGAACCGGGTTGAGGGACTCTGAACAATGCCACCAGGCCCTCGTCCAGGTCGGCGTCAGCGAGTCTACGGTGGCGCTCGATGGCATCGCGCAGCACCTCGATCGCCTCCTCCCGTCGGCCCATTGCGCCGAGATTCACACCCAACGCGACCAGTGCGGAGGCGAGTTCGGGCTCTCCTTCAGCCGGGTTGCGGGCCGCCAGGCAGCGGCAGACCGTCACGGCCTCGCGGAGCCGCTCCAGCGCTTCGTGGTGCAGGCCGAGTTCTGCGAGGTGGTAACCGAGGTTGCTGAGGGCGGTGGCCAGGAGGGCGAGAGCGGCATCGGGGTCGTCGTCGGCGAGACGACGGAAGTGACCCACCGCCTCCACCGCGAGTTCCCGCGCTTCGGCCGGGCGTCCTGAGATGCCCATCAGCCGGGCGCGCTGGTCCAGCGCCAGGGCCAGCCCCGGCAGGCCCTCCGGCTTCCTCGCCCGGACGAGGCGCCGGTACACCTCGACCGCCTCCGCCAGCACACCGTCCAGCTCCGGGAACCGGTCCGGTACTCCGGTCAGCAGCGCACTGAGCTGGAAGAGGGCGGCCCCCAACTCCTCCAGATGACGGTCAGGTTCCGCCCGCTCCCGCCGTCGGCACTCCTCGACCTGCTGGTACGCCTCGTCGATCATCCCGTCATCTCCCCGACTCGAACGGCTGCTGACCACCTGCCCGTCCTTGAGATAGGAGGTGGCCTGCTCGTTGATGTAGCGGAACTGGGCTTCCCGGTTCGCATGACGGGCACCCTCGGTCGTGCGGGAGGTGCCCTGCAGGAAGAACCCGTCACCCTTCAGCAGCCCGGCAACCGTGTCCTGGCCGACCCGATCCCCTCCGCCACAGCCGCATCCTACGAGGCAACGAGCCTTTAAAATCGAGGCGGAGGTGTTGCAGAACCCACCAACCCCGGGTCCTTACACCACATCCCGCTACAGACTGAGAACCCCTACAGGACGGGCCGCCGCACCTCATCCCGGTGCACGCTCAACCGGCTTCCCGCATACAGCGCTTACGTTGCCAACCGGTCCCAAGCCACGTACAGATCATGGCACCGCTGAGCCGCGCACGGTGCCCGAACCTACTGAAGCGCGGGACCGGCGGATCAAGGCAGTGGGGGAGTCTCGGGTATGGCCGCCATCGAGATATCGGGACTTTCCCCCGCGGCGCTCCTTGTCGCCCTCTACAACGCCTCGCAGCCTGTCGGACTCGGCAACCTGACCGCCGGCAGGGAAGCGGTAAGGAGGGCCTCACGAACGGGCCGCGCTCACGTCGAAGTACCGGGGTGGCTTGCGTCGATGACGCAGAAGCGGTTGCCCTCGGTGTCGGACAGCACCACGAAATCGGGGTCCTCGGGATAGGAGTCCCAGTCGACGTGCCGGGCGCCCAGCGCCACCAGGCGCGCCACCTCCGCCTGCTGCTCGGCCGCGTCCGCCGCGTACAGGTCGAGGTGGACGCGCGGGTGCTCCTGTATGGGTGTGACGCTAGCGCCGAGGGCCAGGCCGGGGCCGCCGCCGGTCGCGGGGACCAGCACGGTCCAGCGGTCCTGCACCTCGCCGTCGCGCGGCACGTAGTCCAGCGCCCGGCTCCAGAAGGCGGCGGCCCGACGCACGTCGGCGGCGCCCATGACGATCGTTCCCAGGGTCAGCATGATCGGATTGTGCCAACCGCCGGCCGACGGGTCCCGCGTGACCCGCTCTACGGGCGACGGCGGGGCTTGCCGCCCTTGGCGCCCTTGGTGCTCTTGCCGCCCTTCGGGCCGCCGGAAGCACCGCGGGGGCTCTTGCCCGCCGCCTTGCCCGTCTTCCCGGGCGCGGGCTTGCGCTGGGCTCCGGAGCCGGAGCCGCCGCCCGCCTCCGGGCGCTTGCTCTTGGCCTTCGCCTTCGGCTGCGGCGGCGTCGGGGGACGGCCCCGGGTGCTGTTCACGGTCCGGCCGCGCACGATCCCGATGAACTCCTCCACCAGATCGGTGGTCTCGTCCTGCGGCCACGACAGCGCCACCCGCGACTCGGGAGCGCCCGTGACCGGCCGGTAGGTGAGGTCCTTGCGGTGGTGCAGGCGGGCGAGCGACTGCGGGACGACGAGCACGCCGATCCCGGCCGCCACCAGCTCGATCGCGTCCGCCGTCGTCGCCGGACGCTCGAACGCGGGCCGGCCCGGCAGCGCCTCCCAGTCGAGGGTGTCGTCGAGGGGGTGGAGGACGATCTCGTCGGCGAGGTCCTCGGTGGACACCTCTTCGGCCGTCGCCACCAGGTGGTCCTTGGGGATCACGACCACCGTGGTCTCCGTGTACAGCGGGATCGCGCTGAGATCCGTACGGTCGACCGGCAGCCGGACGAACCCGGCGTCGGCGCCGCCGGCGCGGAGCACGCCGAACGCCTCGGCGGGGGAGACCGCGACGAGGGTCAGCGGGACGTCGGGCAGCCGCTCGTTCCAGATCCGGACCCACTTGGTGGGTGTCACCCCGGGGACATAAGCGAGCCGGAACGAATGGGGTACTTCCGAGCCTGTCACCCCGCCAGGTTACCGGTCGTGGTCGGAGGTAGCGCACACGCTCGATACTCTTGACACCATGACGTCGCACCAGAACACCCAGACGATGAAGCCCGCGACCGCGGCGAAGAAGCTGGGCGTGTACCTCGAGGCCACCCCCGCCGAGTTCCAGGAGGGTGTCGTCTCGCGCAGTGAATTGAGTGCGCTCCAGGCCGACCCGCCCCAGTGGCTGCAGGACCTGCGCCGCAACGGCCCCCACCCCCGGCCGGTGGTCGCGTCCAAGCTGGGCGTCTCCATCGCGGGCCTCGCCCGGGGCGGAGTCACCGAGCCCCTCACCACCGAGCAGATCGAAGCGCTGAAGCAGGAGGCCCCCGAGTGGCTGCAGCGGGAGCGCGCCACCCAGGCCGAGGTCCGCAAGGAAGCGGTACGGATCAAGGAGAAGAAGGCGGAGCGGGCCGAGAAGGAGCGCGACGAGCGTTCCTGACCTGCACCTCCTCTTCCCGTCAGGCCCGGCTCCCCCCGAGGGGGTCGGGCCTGACGGCTTTCCCTCAGCCCGAGCCCCAGCCCGAGCCCAAGCCCAAGCCCGAGCCTGACCCCGTACCGGCGCCCGTGCCCGGGCCCGGACCGGTCACCAGCAGCCGCAGCGCCCGGTCGAGCCGCGCCTGCCTGGTCCGGGCAGTCGGCGCCTGGAGCAGCGGCAGCAGCAGCTGGTAGCGGCCGGTCCTGTCGAGCGCCTCGAAGGCCGCGGCGGCCCCGGGGTCGGCTTCCAGCGCCGCCGCCAGATCGGGCGGCACCTCCGCCGTCCGCTGCGACGCGTAGGCGCGCTCCCACCGCCCGTCCGCCTGCGCCCTGCGCACCTCGGCCAGCCCGGGCTCGCGCATCCGGCCGGCGGCCGTCAGCGCCGCGACCTTGTCCACGTTCACGCGCGACCACAGGCTGCCCGGCCGCCGGGGCACGTACTTCTGCAGGTAGTACCGCTCGTCGAGCGAGCGCCGCTGCCCGGAGATCCAGCCGTAGCACAGCCCGATGTCGACCAGCTCGTCATCGGTGACGCTGCCGATGCCCGACTTCTTCTTGGCCACCTTGATCCACACGCCTTCACGGCGCGTGTGGTGCTCGGCGAGCCAGCCCTCGAACGCCGCCGCGTCCGCGAAGCCGACGACCTCCACCCCGCCCAGTTCCTCCATGGCACTCAGGTTAGGCCCCTGTCGTCACGGCAGGGCCGGTCCCGTCCGCTGGCGGCCCGCGCAGCCGTGCGGTCCGCTGGAGGGGTGAGCATTCTCCCCGGCCGCCGCCGCCGGTGGGCCGGGCCGCCGCCCGCGGCGGGAGCCGCCGTCATGGCCGCCGCCATCCTCTCCGTCGGCCTGCACCTGACCGGGCACGAGGTGCTGTCGCTGGCCGCCCTCGCCGTCGCCGCCGCGCTGTGGCTCGTCCTGGCCGCCGACCTCACCGCCAGGCTGCTCGGCGACCGCGGGCGCCTGCGCGCCGAGGCCGACACCCCGGCCGCGCTGACGGCCGTGGCCGCGACCACCGTCATCGGGACCCGGCTCGCCGCCCTCGGCTGGCGGAGCGCCGCCGCCGGCCTGCTTGCGCTGGCCGCCGCGCTCTGGCCCGGCCTGCTGTTCACCGTCGTACGGCACCGGCGGCGGCGCATGCCGGGGGCGGCGTTCCTCGCCTGCGTGGCCACCCAGGGGCTCGCCGTGCTCGCGGCCGTCCTCGCCGGCGACCGCGACGACTGGCTGGCCGGGGCGGCGCTGGCCGCCTTCTGCCTCGGCCTGCTGCTCTACGCGGTGGCTCTCCCGCACTTCGACCTGCGCGAGGTGGCGGGGGGCCGGGGCGACCACTGGGTGGCCGGCGGGGCGCTGTCCATCTCCGCCCTGGCCGGATCCAGGCTCACGGCGTCCCCCGTATGGACCGGCGGCGCGCACACGGCCCTGCGGACCGTCACGCTCGCGGCGCTCGCGACCTCCCTCGTCTGGTACGCGGTCCTGCTCGCCGCGGAGGTGCGCCACCCCCGTCCCCGCTACGACGTCCGGCGCTGGGCCACCGTCTTCCCCCTCGGCATGACGGCCACCGCCTGCCTCTCCGTGGCGGACCCGGCGGGCATCGCCTGGCTGCGCCCGCTGGGGGAGGTCCTGCTCTGGATCGCCGTGGGCGCCTGGCTGCTGACCTTCACCGCGCTGCTCGCCTCCCGCCTCACGGGCCCAGTAGGGTCCCGCCATGGCATACACGTTCCAGGTGACCATCGACTCGAACGCACCGCACGCCCTCGCCGACTGGTGGGCCGACGCCCTCGGCTGGGAGGTGGAGCCGAGCGACGAGCAGTTCATCCGCAGCATGATCGAGGCCGGTCGGGCGACTGAGGACGACACCACCACCCACCGCGGCACCCTCGTCTGGAAGGCCGGCGCCGGGATCCGCCACCCGCAGGGCCTCGAACACGCGCCCCGCATCCTCTTCCAGCTCGTCCCGGAGGCGAAGACCGTCAAGAACCGCGTGCACCTCGACGTCCGCACCGGCCCCGACGACCCGCAGAGCGTGGTCGAACGACTCGTCGCCAAGGGCGCCACGCACCTGCACGAAGGCCGTCAGGGTCCCTTCACGTGGACGACACTCGCCGACCCCGAGGGCAACGAGCTCTGCATCACACCCTGAGGCCCCTACCCTTCCTGACGTGAACGTCATCCTCTTCGGCGCGACCGGCATGCTGGGCCGGGCCGTCCTGCGCGCCTGCCTGCGCGACGACTCCGTCGAAAGCGTCCTGGCCGTCGGGCGCAGCCCGCTCGGCGTCAGCCACCCCAAGCTGCGCGAGCGCGTCCAGGACGACCCCTCCGACCTGGGCGCCGCGGGCGTCGACCCGGCCGCGTACGACGCCTGCTTCTTCTGCCTGGGCGTCTCCTCCGTCGGCATGACGGAGGACGCGTACCGGCGCGTCACCCACGACCTGACGCTCGCCGTGGCCCGTCCCCTGGCCGCCGCCAACCCCGGCATGACCTTCGTCTACGTCTCGGGGGAGGGCACGGACAGCACCGGACGGGGCCGCGTCATGTGGGCCCGGGTCAAGGGACAGACCGAGAACGACCTGATGGAACTGCCCTTCCGGGCCTACATGTTCCGGCCAGGCATCGTCCAGCCGGTGCCCGGCGTGCCCTCCAAGACCCGGCTCTACCGCGCGCTCTACGCGCTCACCGGACCGCTGGTCCCGCTGCTGCGGCGCATCGCGCCGAACCTCGTCATCACCTCCGAGGCCTTCGGCCGGGCCATGATCGCGGTCGCCACCCCCGGCACCGAGGTCCCCGGCCACATCCTGCGGCCCGCGGACATCAACCGCCTGGGCGGCGCCGGGACCAGGCGTAATTGAGTACCGGGCACCCCCTCCCGCACGTGAGAATGAGCCATCTCGAACCGGGAGGAACCCATGAGCCAGGAGACCCTGACTCTGCATGACCTGGTGCCCGCACAGGCGCTGGCGGACTCGATCGACGCAGGGTACGTGACCCGCAAGTCACACCCCGAACTGCCGCTGTCCATCTACACCTACACGCGGACGGCCCAGTACGAGCGCGTCTGGAACGAGGTCACCACGCGCTGCCGCGGCCTCGTCGCCGACGACAGCACCGGCGCGATCGTCGCCCTGCCGCTGCCGAAGTTCTTCAACGTCGGCGAGCACACGTCGGGCCAGCCGTACGCCCCGGCCCTGCCCGACGAGCCGTTCGAGGTGTACGACAAGGTCGACGGCAGCCTCGCGGTCGTCTTCCACTACGCGGGCCGCTGGCGGGTCGCCTCCAAGGGCTCCTTCACCAGCGGCCAGGCGACCTGGGCACAGCGCCGGCTCGACGGCCGGGACACCGCGGGCCTGCGCCCGGGCACCACCTACCTCGCCGAGATCCTGTACCCGCAGAACCGCATCGTCGTCGACTACGGCGACCGCCGCGACCTCGTCCTCCTCGCCGCCTTCGGCGCGGACGGCACGGAGGTCCCGCTCGCCGAGGCCGCCGCGCACTGGGACGGGATCGGCTCCGTCGTCACCGTATGGCCCGCCATGCCCCTCGACGAGCTGATGGCGCTCACCGAGTCCAACACCCTGCCCGGCGGCGCGGCCACGACCGGCACCCAGGCGGAGGGCTTCGTCCTGCGGTTCGCCTCCGGCGTCCGCGCCAAGGCCAAGCTGTCCGAGTACGTGCGGCTCCACAAGGTGCTGACCGGGGTCACCGAGCGGGACGTCTGGCGCGCCCACGGCGTCCAGCGGTTCGCCGGAATGCCCGCCAAGCAGCTCGCGCAGGCCCTCAACTGCACGCTCGCCGAGGTCGAAGCGGCGGGCGGCAAGCCGCTCGACGCGCTCCTGGAGCAGGTGCCCGACGAGTTCGACCTGTGGGTGCGCGAGGTGATCGCGCGTCTGGAGGACGAGGCCGAGCGGCACGAGCGTGCCATCGACGAGGCCTACGCGGGCCTGGCGCACCTGGCCGGCGACCGCGGGGCCTTCGCCCGCGCGGTCAAGGAGCTGGACGACCGAGGCGTGCGACCCGCGATGTTCATGCGGCTCGACGGCAAGCCGACCGCACTGACCACCTGGCGCCAGGTACGGCCGGAGACGGCCGACCCTTACGCCAGCGACGAGGAGAACGACGCGGTGCCCGCAGCCGCGCACCGGCCCGCCCGCCCGCCCGCTGCCCCCTCCGCGCCGGTGCGGCGTTCGGCGCCCGTGGTCGCCCCACGGGTTCCCGCTCCGGCCGCCGCCCCCACGGCGGAGCCCGGCACGCCGGAGCCCGCGCTGCCCGTCGTGCACGTCATGACGGGTCTGCCGGCCTCCGGCAAGACGACGGCGGCCCGCGCCCTCCAGGCCCGGTCCGGCGGCCGGATGCGCCGCGTCAACCTCGACGACCTGCGCAGCATGCTCGACCTGCCGGACCCGGAGCGGGGCCGCAGCTTCGCCCACGAGCAGACGGTCCTGGCGGTCCAGGACGCGGCGGTGCGCGCGGCGGTCGACGGCGGCTTCGACGTGGTCGTCGACAACACCCACCTGACCAAGAACATCCCCAAGCGCCTCAAGGCGGCGGTCGGCGGTCTCGCGACCTTCGTCGTCCACGACTTCACCGACGTCCCGCTGGAGGAGTGCCTGCGCCGGGACGCCGCCCGCGAGCGCCAGGTCGGCGAGGAGATCATCCGGGTACTGGCCGAGAAGCACCAGAAGGCCCGCAAGGGCGGCTGGCGGCTGACGTCGGAGTGGATGAACGGCGGGTCTGCCGCGGCCGCGGTGCCACCGGTGACGCCGTACGTCCCCGATCCGGCGCTGCCCGCCGCGGTCATGTGCGACATCGACGGCACGCTCGCGCTGACGGGCGACCGGGGGCCGTACGACTTCTCGCGCTGCGAGCTGGACCTGCTCAACGAGCCGGTCCGGCACGCGCTGGACGCCTTCCGGCGCGCCGACGGCGACACGATCGTGCTGCTGTCGGGACGCAGCGAGGAGCACCGGCCGCAGACCGAGTCCTGGCTGGCGCGCCACGGGGTGCCGTACGACGAACTGTGGATGCGCGCGGCCGGCGACACGCGCCGCGACGACGTGGTGAAGGCGGAGCTGTTCGACGCGCACGTACGCCACCGGTACGCGGTCCGGGTCTCGCTCGACGACCGGGACCGGGTGGTCGCGGTCTGGCGCCGGATGGGCCTGCCCACCTGGCAGGTCAACTACGGGGACTTCTAGGGCCTGTGTGATGTCGTGATCAGTTGCCGGGTGCTGCCTTCTGCGGGGGGTGGAGCCCGGTAGGACATGGGTCGTGACGCGTAGGCAACTCACGGATGCTGAGTGGAAGTTCATCGAGCCGTACCTGCCGATCGGCAGGTACGGCCCGTACCCCGAACGGCTGCGGGAACAGTTCGAGGGGGTGATCTGGCGGCAGGGTGTCGACCAGGTGGCGGGGGAAGAAGTGCACGGCGAAGCCGCCGTGCACGTAGATGCAGGAGGGTGACGCACAGCAGGCCGGTGCCGCCCACGGCGATGGCCGGTGCGGGTGTCGGTGTGGTGGCCATCGCGGTACGCCCTTCGCCTCACCCCGGACGCCCGCCCCATCAGGCCAGTGTTCCCCCACGACCGGGCGTGCGGCCATGCCGGTCACGATGGAAGCGGAGCGTGATGGAGGGCGGGGGCTGCCACGGCGGGGTGTCACGCTGTCGCGTGTCACGCCGGAAGAGCCCCGGGAGCCGGGGTCGGGCCCTCCGACATCCCAAAAGGCCCCATTCGGACCTTCGGCCCTGTGGTCCTGTCTCATCGGACCTTGACCGGTCTCGGCCATGGGACTGGTAGGCCCGCATGTTCAGGAGTCGCGTATTCGCCGTAGCCGCCATTTCTAGCCGGCTCCCGCACGTCGTGGGTGCTGTTCGAGCATGGCAGTTGTGTCGTGCTGACCGCTCCGGAAGGGAAGCTGGCCGAACAGACCACCACCCCAGTGAAGGAGTTCGGCCCGGTGCATGCCGGATCTTCGGCAGGAGATTTTGGGGTGATCGACCTCAAGGACGCCGAGGGATGGGTCAGTGGTCGGCGGTGGGCGCGTAGGGCGGGATCGTCCAGCGCATCGTCGTCTGGCCCGTGGGGCCAGGCTGAAGAGTCACGGGATAGACCTGTCCGAAGGTTCGTTCGCCGCGATGTCTCATCGAGTGGTCGCCGCTGTCCCAGTTGATCCCCAGGACGGGGCAGTCAGCGACCGTGATGGCGCCGATCCGCAGTGGGTGGGTCCAACTCGCGCGGTTGAAGCGGTGGAAGTCGGTGTGCTCATCGACTGCAACCATGACGCCCCGGCCCTGTTCGTCGCCTTCCCAGTTGGTGAGGGCTTCGCCGAGTTTCTTGGCGTCATCGAGCGGGAGATCGAGCCACCCTCGCACTTGACTGCCGTGTCGCAAGATCGGGTCTCCGCCGAACTGACGATGGGCGGTCTCCGCGTAGGCTCCCCAGTAGGCGACATCGGCAAGGCCGTCGGTTGACGGGTGGTCATCTCCCGTCCAGGAGTCCAGGGCAAGCGCGTCGCCGAGCACCATGCCGCAACGGTCGACCGGTAGGTCGCCAAGGATGATCGGTTTGTCTGCTGCGGTGCCGGCCCATGGCATACCGAGATCGATTTCAAGGACTGCGATGGTTGGTCCCCCGTCGAAGGGCGACGTTGCCGTGCGGGCCCGCACCATCAACGGCCTGTCATTGGCAGCGCGAACCGAGGCCATCTCACACATCCAGTCGTGTACGTGTCCGCCGCCGATGGATGCCGCGGCACTTGCGCGCGCGGACAGCGGTCGGCCCAACTGGGGCCAGTAGTCGATCCACGATGCCATCCCCAACACGAGGACTCCCGACGGCGCCGTCACGACTCCCAGCTCAATGTCACTCTCAGCCATGCGGCGATTGAACCTTCCTTCTGTTCTGAGGATCAAGGCGCGGGTGGCCGGTCAGCGCCTGTGGTCACCCGGGGCATACCGGCTCCGGGTTCCGCCAGCTTCGGTGACCGGGCGGGTGGCTGTCTTGTCGTGACCGAGCGCTTTCGCGATGACGGGAGCCTGGGCTTGGAGGACGAGCTGACGGATTGCGGAGATCCTTCCGCGCTGAGGTGAGACGCCGATCTCACACAGGTGGACTTGAAGGCTGACCGGGTTCATGGGCTGTCCAGGATGACGGCCGGGGAAGAGCCACTGCGAGCTCTGCTGCTGGCGTAGGGCATGTGCGGGCGGCATGTAGGCCCGTATCAGGGAGGCGACGGGCTCCGACAAGGGGCACGGCGGGTCTCCCAGCCGGACGGCGACGGTGGCCCCGTCGTCGATGATGTCGTCCACCGTGAGGCGGACGATGCGGGTGACGAACAGCTGCTGCAAAGGCACCGGGACGAAGCCAAGGGATCGGGCAAGCTCCAGCTCATATCGACGTCCAGTTTCCCCGATTTCGAATCGGCGCAGACATACACCCAGTACAACCGTCCCAGGCCGGACCTGTCCATGACGCCCATGGGGTGAGCACTCGCCTCAAGTACGATCCCAACCTCAACCCGCCCTTCGTCGTCCTCACGTCGATGCCTGAATAGGGGAGTGAACCATGGACGATCTCACGGCGGACGCCTGGGCAGACGGACTCGCACTGTACGAGGACCGCTGGGCATTCACAGCTGTGGCCCCACGTGACCGCGTGGAGTGGTGGTTCGACGTCGCGGCGGTCATGCGCGGTGAGACCGCGGATCCACGAGGGTGGGCTTCACTCGATCCGTACGAGGAGGACGCCGACCGGGAGGTCGAGACGTTCGCCTGGATCGAGCCCCCCACCAGTACAGCGGACATGGAACGCTTCAATTCTTCCGTCGAAGAACTCCCCCGCTCCTCGGTCCGATCACTCATGGTCCTGCTCGCAGTCGTCGGCATGAATGTGTCGAAAACCCGTGACTTCGAGGATCGCCGGCCGGAAATGGAGCGCCGTGCCCGGCTGCTGCTTTCGCGCTTCCCCGATGACACTTGCTTCTACTCCAACGTCGATTGGAAGGGCGAGCATCCGAACTTCTACGAACAGCCGGTCAATGGGACCAGTCCGTTCAGCCGAAGCCGTTGGGACGCAGGCCTGATCGCGATCAACGACACCGAAGTCGCTCTAATCTGGACTTTCGAATCCTTCTGACCTCCCGCCCTGACGGGGGAAGCATTGCTCACCCCAACCGCCACCTACCCGACCGGGAAACCGCCAATGACTGAACTCACCGCGGAGGCGTGGGCAGACGCGCTCGAGCTCTACCAGTACAGCTATACCTCCGTATCCGTCGTCCGCCGGGAGCACGAGGAGTGGTGGCTCGACGCCGCCGCGATCATGCGCGGTCAGACGTCCGACCCACGCGGATGGCGATCGCTCGATCCGGACGAGGACGAGGACGAGGACGAGGACGAACAACGGGACGATCCGCTGTTCCCCTTCGCCGAGGCCCCGACTACACCCGAAGACGTGGTCCGCTTCCGGCAGCGAGTGACCGAGCTTCCCCGGAGCTCGGTCCAGTCGCTGGTCGTCCTGCTCGGTATTCCCGGCCTGGAGGTGGCCAAGGCGGCGGATTTCGACCGTGATCGGCCCGAAATGGAACGCCGAGCACGTCTGATCCTCTCGCGCTTCCCCCACGGCACGCGCTTCTACTCCAATGTGGGGTGGAAGACCGAGAACCCGGACTTCTACGAGCAGCCCGTCCGCCTGACGGATCCGTTCAGCCGCTACGGCTGGGATGCCGGTCTGATTGCCGTCAACGACGCCGAAGTCGCGATGATCTGGTACTTCGACCCCACCTGATCAGATCCACCGAACTGGGAATCCATGCTGACGCGCACCGCCACATACCCCGACCGGGAAACCGCCCAATGGGCTACCCAGTAGGTCATCACCCGTATCGAGTCCGGCGCGAGCCCGGCGCGCCCGACGGTTTCGTGCACCCCACCGTCCCGATCTGCCTGTGGAGGCCGTCCCCGATGTCCATGAAGCCCATCGAGTTCGACCGCCGCTATGGCGAGCTGGACCAAGTGGTCAGCGCGTACCTCGGTCAGCCCGGAGACGACGAGCAAGACCGACCGAGCCGCGCTCTCAGGGCTCACCCGAGACGTTGCGCAGCAACAGCACACCCCGCCTAGTCCCCGTGGCGAGCGTGCTGATCGTCGATGCGGCGAACGTCGTCGGCTCGGTGCCGGACGGCTGGTGGCGGGACCGGCGGGGCGCCGCCGAGCGGCTGCGCGACCGGCTGGCCGAGCGGAGCGGTGCCTTCGGGGAGGAGGAGATCATCCTCGTCGTCGAAGGCGCCGCCCGGGGCGTCGAGTCCGTCCCCGGGGTACGGGTGGACGCGGCGCCCGGGAGCGGGGACGACCGCATCGTGGAGCTGGCCGCCGCCTACGCCGGGCGCGACTGCGTCGTGGTCACGGCCGACCGGGAACTGCGGACACGGGTCCGGGCGTACGGTGCGCGGTGCGTGGGTCCGCGTGCCGTACGCCCGGTGGACTGAGCCCGGGGGAGGGGCGCCGGTGGGCCGGCGCCTGTGCACCGGCCCCCGGGTCAGCGGCAGTACCGCACCTCGGAGAGGTTCTTGACGTAGCGGGCGGAGACCCAGCGCTCCTTCTCGTACGACGCCGCGCGGTCCGTCCGTCCGGAGCCGTTCTCCCCGGCGCCGTTGCGCTCGGCCAGGCGGTACCAGACGCGGTTCCCGCCGACGTTCTCGCCGTACTTCTTGCACGCGATCTCGACCCGGCTGCGCGGGGACACGTAGCCCAGGCTCTGCGAGTGGGTGGTCGGCTTGCTGCGGACCTTCAGCGGGCCCTTGGAGACGACCCTGCCGAGGGCGTAGCGGTCCTCGGGGTACGCGCCGGGCTCCGAGGGCCAGGGCTGTGCGCCGACGACGATCTCCCGCGGCGGCAGCTCCTGACCGGGTCCCTCGTCAGCGCCGGCGGCGCCCGCTGCGACCAGCCCGAGAACCAGGCTTCCGGTGGCGAGGGCGAGGACGGTCCTGGTGGGCTTCAGCATGTGCCGGCTCCTCTGCGAAGACATCCGCCCGGCCGCATCGCCGGGCCCGGGGTGGCGACCAGGTGGCCGCCACGGACGAACTATGACGAGGGAGGACTCCTCCACCCCGCTGACTCACCGCCCATTAGCCCGATATGAGCAATCTGTCCAGTCGGGGCGCGGTGGCTCGGGACGCGTCGGCCGTGCCCGCCCCCGAACGGGCACGGCCGCGCAGCGGGGCCCCGGGGGGACAGGGCCGATGCCGGACGCTGGACCGGCGCAGCAGAATCTACGGGCCCACGGCGCGCGGACGCGCCCATCCACGGGTTGAGATCCGCCTACCCCTTTGGGGGGCGGCCCTATACAACCAGGGGGGTACAACAAGGGGGTTGACGTGCACTTGGCCACACAGCGGGCAATGATCCACCACGGCGCGCGGGGCGCCGAACCCGCTCCAGGGGGGCGGCCGGCAGGCCGGCCGGAGGCGTTGCGCGCCGCGACCGGGAGGGGATGACGCGGATGCCGTCCGTACTCGTCGTCGACGACCAGTTCCTGATCCGGTCCGGACTGACCGCCCTGCTGACCGCCGCACCCGGCTTCGAGGTGGTCGGCGAGGCCGCCGACGGCGAGGAGGCCGTCCGGCTCGCCGCCGAGACCCGGCCCGACGTCATCCTCATGGACATCCGGATGCCCGGGACGGACGGCATCGCCGCCACCGAGCGGATCCTCGCCGGACGGCGGGACCCCGCGGACGGCGGGCCCAAGGTGCTCGTCCTGACCACCTTCGACTCCGACGAGCACGTCCTGGGCGCGCTCCGGGTCGGCGCCAGCGGCTTCCTCGTCAAGGACACTCCACCCGAGCGGCTGCTCGCCGCCATCGCCACCGTGCACGCCGGCGAGATGCTGTTCAGCCCCAGGGCCCTGCGCGGACTCGTCGACACCTACGCCGCCCGGGTCCCGGTCCGCGCCCCGCACCCCGGCCTGGACACCCTGACGCCGCGCGAACGCCAGGTGCTCGCCCTGGTCGGCGCCGGGCTGTCCAACGCCGAGATCGCCGGGCGGCTCGTCCTGAGCGCCGCCACCGTCAAGACGCACGTCCACCGCTGCATGAGCAAGCTCGCGCTGTCCAGCCGCGCCCAAGCCGTGGTGGTGGCCCACGAGTTCGGCTTCGCCGCACGCATGCCCTGATCCCCGGATGCGGCCGACGGCGCGCCGGGCCACAGTGGGGGCCATGGGAATCGAAGACTTCGGCGGCGGCCCCGGCGCGCACCAGACGGGCGTCCTCGTCGTGACGACCAACGACGTCCCCGGCCACCGGGTCGAGCAGGTCATCGGGGAGGTCTTCGGTCTGACCGTCCGCTCCCGCCACCTGGGCAGTCAGATCGGGGCGGGCCTCAAGTCGATGGTCGGCGGCGAACTCAGGGGCCTCACCAAGACCTTGGTGGAGACCCGCAACCAGGCCATGGACCGGCTCATCGACCAGGCGAAGGCGCGCGGCGCCAACGCCGTGCTGATGATGCGCTTCGACGTCACCGAAGCCGCCGGCGTGGGGACCGAGGTGTGCGCGTACGGGACGGCCGTGGTCCTGGTCCCGGCCTCCACCTGATCCGACCTGATCCGATCTGATCCACGAGGCCGGGCGAGGAGCCGATCCACGAGGCCGGGCGGTCTCAGGACGAGGCGGCCGCCCGGCGGTCGGTACGGGGCGCGGGGGCGGGTGTCGGCCGCGGCGCCGCGGCTGCGGAGTCCCGCCCCGGACGCAGACCCACCGCCAGCCCCGCGATGACCACCGCCAGGCCCAGCCACACCGCCGGCCCCGGGACCCCGCCGCCCGTGAGGACCCCCGCGGCGGCCGCTGCCAGCGGCGCGATGCCCGTCAGCAGGCCCGCCCGGCCCGAGCCCACCTTCGCCACCGTGCGGTACCACAGGAGGAAGGCCACGGCCGTCACCATGACGGCGAGGTACCCGGCCGCCGCCCACTGCGTGCCGTCGAGCGACCGGAGCTCGGCGGGACGCTCGAAGACCACCGTGAGCACCGCCAGCATCAGCGCCCCCAGCCACACCGCGTGCACCGACACCCCCCACGCGCCGTGCCGCCGTAGCACCGGCACGGCCAGGAGCGTGAACCCGGCCTCGCAGCCCAGCGCGAGCACCGCCCATCCCACGCCCGCCGCGTCCGTCCGGCCCGTCCCCTCGACCAGCACCGCCCCGGCCACCACGACCGGAGCCGCCAGCATGACCTGACGGCTGGGCCGGCGCCCCTCCAGGAACGGGCCGATCAGCCCCAGCAGGATCGGTACCGAGGCCACCGCGACCGCGATCACGGCCGGTTCGGCATGCGCGACCCCGCGGACGACGGCCACGTTGAACAGCACCAGCCCGGTCGCCGCGATCCCGGCCAGCCACAGCCACTCCCGTCCGCGCGGCCGCAGTACCGGGACCCGCGCGGCCCGCGCCAGGGCGAGCAGGAGCAGCGCCGCGGCCGCGTACCGGACGGCCTGCACGGCGAACAGGGGGGCGTCGACGAGGGACCGGGACACGGTGACGCTGCTGCCGACCAGTGCCATCCCGGCGATACCGGGCGCCAGGTCCCGCAAGGCGGTGGTGGTTGTCTTCATACCCTCAGCCTGGGACCACAATGGTCCCATGAGCAGGTCCAAAGAAGACGGCGTCGAGGGGTCCAAAACCACCGAGGGGTCCCCTGACCCAGGGGGCTCGGACTTCCTCCAGCTCGACATCGGCGTGGCCCCGGCCGGCGGACGCACCGACTGGCTGGCCGCGCGGCTGCGCGACGCGATCACCGACGGCCGGCTTCCCGTCGGCAGCCGGCTTCCGGCCAGCCGCGTCCTCGCCGCCGAACTGGGCGTCTCCCGCGGTCTCGTCACCGAGGCCTACCAGCGGCTGGCGGAGACCGGCCAGGTCAGCGGCCGGGGCCGCGGCGGCACCGTCGTCGTCGCCGCGCCGCCCCCGGCGGCCGCGCCCACCAACGCCCCCACGCCCGCTCCTCTGCCCGCCCCCGCGCGCGGAGGCCTCGTGGACGCCCTGCGCGCCGAGCCCTGCCGGATCGACCTCTCGCCCGGGGTGCCCGACCTCACCGCCTTCCCGCGCACGGCCTGGCTCCAGGCCGAACGCCGGGTCCTCGCCGCGCTCACCGCGGCGGACTTCGGCTACGGCGACCCGCAGGGCACGCCCGCGCTGCGGGAGGCGGTCGTCGGCTGGCTGGCCCGCAACCGGGGCATCCGCGCCGACCCCGACGAGGTGGTGATCGTCGCGGGCGTGGCCCAGGCCCTGGGGCTGCTGGCGCAGGTCCTGCGCGAGGAGGGCGTCCACCGGGTGGCGGTGGAGGACCCCGGCTCGCTCGGGGCCCGGCAGCAGCTGGAGTACGGGCGGCTGGAGACCGTTCCCGTACGGGTGGACGGGGCCGGGCTGGACGTGGCGGAGCTGCGGGCGAGTGGGGCCGGCGCCGTGCTGCTCACGCCGGCGCACCAGTTCCCCACCGGGGTCGTGCTCGACGGTGAGCGCCGCCGTGACCTGCTCGGCTGGGCGGGCGACGGGGGACTGGTCATCGAGGACGACTACGACGCCGAGCACCGCTACGACCGGGCCCCCGTCCCCGCGCTGCGCGCCCTGCTGCCCGAGGGCGTCTGCTACGCCGGGAGCGTGTCCAAGCTCCTCGCCCCCGCCCTGCGGCTCGGCTGGCTGCTGGTCCCGCCGCGGCTGCGCGAGCGCGTGATCACCGCCAAGCGCTACGCCGACCTCGGCAATCCGGTCCTCGCCCAGCTGGTCCTCGCCCGGCTGATGGACTCCGGCGAGCTGGAGCGGCACCTGCGCTTCGTCCGGCGTCGCCACCGGCGCCGCCGCGACGCCATGCTCCGCGCCGTCGCCGAACGGCTGCCGGGAGCCCGGGTGCACGGGGCGGCCGCCGGACTGCACCTGATGGTCACCTTCGACGGCGCCGGCTTCGACGACACGGCCCTGGCCTCGGCCGCCCTGGCCCTGGGGGTCAAGACCCATCCGCTGTCCTGGCACCGCCTGCGGCCGGGCCCTCCCGGCCTGATCCTCGGCTACGCGGCGGGCGCGGCCGGTGAGATCGAGGAGGGCGTCGCCCTCCTCGGAACGGCCCTGAACGGGCTGCCCGCCACCGGACGGAAAGTTTTTCGCGAACGGCGGCAACCTCCCGGGGGGTCGCGCGTCGTGCGGGGGTGAAGGGCGTGGTCCCGCGCCCTCGACCCGACCGTGGAGAACCACCGTGAAGAACCTCAACCGTGTCCCCCTGGCCGTTCGCCGCGCGGCCGTCACCGCCACCGCCGCGGGGGCGGCCCTGGCCGCCACCGGCCCGGCCTGGGCCGCGGACGGCAGCCCGGCCGCGCCCTCCCCCTCGGTCAGCGTCCCCGCGTCCCCGTCGGCCGGCGCCCCGGGGAGCTCCGCGCCCTCCCCGTCCGTGAGCCTCCCGCCGCAGGCCGCCCTCCCCAGCGTGTCCCCGGCCCCGGGATCCGGCAGCCAGTCGGCGGCGGCGCCCTCCCCCGCCACCTCCGCGACCCCGTCCACCGCCCCCTCCGGCCCCGGCGAAGCGCCCGAGCTCGCGCATACTGGCTCCTCCGCGACCACCATGGCCCTGGGAGCGGGGGCCACCGGCCTGGTCCTCGCCGGCGCCGCAGCCCTGTACACCGTGCGGCGCCGCACCAACAGCTGAGGAACCCAGTGCTCCACCTCGCGCCACCCATCGGCCCCCTCACGCCCGGCTTCGGCCGGGCGTGGCGGGGCCTGCGGTCGTTGCTGCGCCGGGACCGGTCCGCCCCGCCGGGCCCCTCGCCGCTCCTCCCGCGGCCGCACGGCTCCTCGTACCGGACGCCGACGTCGTACGGGTCCCCGTACGCCTATGACCCCACCGGCCACGGCGAGCCGCCGCCGCCCACCGTCACCGAGCTCTACCACGCGCACCGGCTGCGGATGGTCCGGCTGGCGGTGCTGCTCGTCGACGACCTTGCCACGGCCGAGGACGTGGTCCAGGACGCCTTCACCGCCCTGTACCGCCGCCACGGCGAGCACATCACCGAGGTCGACAACGCCCTCGGCTACCTGCGCACCGCCGTCGTCAACACCTCGCGCTCCGTGCTGCGCCGCAGGCGCACCGTACGGGCCTGGACCCCGCCGACGCAGGCCGACGTACCGTCCGCGGAGGACCACGTCGTTCTGGACGAAGCCCACCGCGAGGTGCTCGCCGCGCTCGGCCGGCTGACGCCGCGCCGGCGCCAGGTCCTGGTGCTGCGGTACTGGGCCGACCTCAGCGAGGCGGAGATAGCGACCACCCTGGGGATCAGCCGGGGCGCGGTGAAGTCCAACGCGAGCCGCGCCCTGGACGCGCTGGAACGGATTCTGGAGGGACGGATATGACGCGTGACGGCGAACGCCTCGCCGGGCGCACGGCCGAGCGCCCCGTCGAGCGCCGGCTGCGGCAGGCCCTCGACGCCCGCGCGGACGGCATCGACATCCGTCAGCTGCGCCCCGCGGATCCGCCGCGGCCGCCGGTGCGGCGGCTGCCCGTGACGCGGCTCCGGCGGTTCGCACTGCCGCTGGCGGCCCTGGCGGCGGCTGCCGCCGCCGGAGTCGGCTATCTGCTGCTCGCCCCGGAGCCGCAGAACGGGCCCCTACCGCCGGCCACTCCGCCGAGGATCACGGCTCCCACCCCCTCCCCGGACGCCACGCCTTCCGCCGCTCCGCCGCGGCCCACGCCGGGCGCGGACACCCCGGGAACCCCGGAAGTGTCCTCGTCCCCCTCCAGGTCGGGGCCCCCGTCCCCGACGGCCTCCTCGAAGCCGTCGCGTCCGGTGACGCCGTCGTCGTCCGTGCCGCCGTCGGCGGGTCCGCCCGGCGGGCCGGGGAGCGCCACGACCTCCTCACCGTCGGCGTCGACGCCGCACCAGTAGCCGGGTCCTCGCGGGGAGCACCGGTCCCGGGTCGCGCGCCCGTGCCCCCCGTGCCACGTTGGTACGGGGGGAAAGGGTGCATGATGCGACGCGATCCCAGGCAGCACAGGAGAGTCCACGTCATCGCGACGACCACGGTCGCCGCGCTGGTCACCCTCGCCGTCCCCGCCTGCACGGCGGCCTCCGACCAGGCCCGCGGCCCCGAGTCCCCGGGCACCTCCACCCCCACCCCTGCCCGCAGCACTGTGACGGGGACCGACCCGGCCGGGGCCGCCCCTTCCCCCACGCCCGCCCCCACGCCGTCCTACCCGCTGTCCACCGCTCCGCGCACCATCCCCGCCGTACGGGAGCACGTGCCGGCCCGCGGACCCGGGTGGAAGCCGGCGCCCGGCGCCCGGGTGGTCGTCGCGCAGGGCGACGCGGCCGCGCTGTCCGACGAGGCCAAGCTGCTCGCCGGTGAACTGGCCATCGGATACGGCGAGTCGGCCGCCCCGCGCCCCGGCGACGTCGAACTGTCCCTGGGCGCCGCGGGCTCCGGTCCGCCCGAGTCCTACACCCTCACGGTCAAGGACGGCCGGGTGCGGATAGACGGCCCCGACCAGGCCGGGGTCTTCTACGGCACCCGCACGCTCAAGCAGGCCGTGCGCAGCGGCGGTTCGGCCCCCGAGGGCACCGTGCGCGACGGCCCGGCCAAGCCGCAGCGGGGCCTCAACCTCGACATCGCGCGCAAGCACTTCACCCCCGACTGGATCGAGGACCGGCTGCGCGAGATGGCGGACATGAAACTGAACCAGCTCGGCCTGCACTTCTCCGACGACCAGGCCTTCCGGATCCAGTCCGACAGCCATCCGGAGAGCGTCTCCACCCCGCACCTCACCAAGGCGCAGGTGCGTGCCATCACCACGCTCGCCGCCCGGCTGCACATCACCGTGGTCCCGGAGATCGACTCGCCCGGACACCTCGGAGCGGTGCTGCGCGCCCACCCCGACCTGCAACTGCGCGACGTACAAGGCCGGGCGGTGCAGGGCGCGGTGGACATAGCGAACCCGGCGTCCGCCCGGCTCATCGACGAACTGCTGCGCGAGTACCTGCCGTTGTTCCCCGGCGGGGCCTGGCACCTGGGCGCCGACGAGTACCAGGCGCTGGTCGTCCGCGACCCGCAGGCCTCCTTCCCGCAGCTCGCGCGGGCGGCGCAGCAGCGGTACGGCCCCTCGGGGCGCGTCCAGGACCTGGCGACCGGCTGGCTCGACGACCGCGCCGCCGTGATCCGTCCGTCGGGCAAGGCGCTCAAGGCGTGGAACGACGGTTTCTTCACCGGCGGGGTGGCGAGCGCGGCCAAGGACCTCCAGGTCGAGTACTGGACGGGCAAGGAGATCGGCGCCCGTCCGCCGCTGGAGTACCTGCGCGAGGGCCGCAAGCTGGTGAACCTCAATGACGAGTACCTGTACTACGTGCTCGGCGAGCCGAACCAGTTCACCTATCCGACGGGCCGGCGCATCTACGAGCAGTGGACCCCTCTGGTCCTGCGCGGCACCACGCCCGTCCCGGCGGCGTACGGGAAGCAGATCCTGGGCGCGCGCCTCGCCGTCTGGTGCGACCTGTCCGGCGCCCAGACCCAGGTGCAGGTGGCGCAGGGCATCCGGCTGCCGCTGGCGGCGCTGTCCCAGAAGGTGTGGGACTCCCGTACGCCCGCGCTGTCCTGGTCCGGCTTCCAGGCTCTCGCCGGCCGGCTCTGACGGGGCCCGCTACCCGTCCGTAGCGGGCGGGCACGTCTACCAGATGGAGTTGACCCACTCCGGGTGGTCGATGAACGGGTTGCGGTTGTGCTGGTACGTGTCGAATATGACCTGGTTGCGGCGCTGCTCGAAGGCGTCCGGCGGGTCCATCTGGTTCCACTGCTTGAGCAGGCTGAGCCGGCCGAAGAGCGGCGCGGAACCGTTGTTGACCCGGTCGTTCATCTCCAGGTCCGCGAAGCCGTCGTCGCCCTCGTAGCGGACGGCCATGTAGAGCAGCATCCGCGCCACGTCACCCTTCACGGCGTCGCGCGGCTCGAAGGAGTCGGCGTCGGTCAGGCTGCCGGGGGCCTCGCTGACGGGGCTGCCGCCCAGGTCGAAGTCCTTGTTGCCCCGGGTGCTGTTGACAGTGACGTCCTCGGGCCGCAGGTGGTGCAGGTCGGTGCCCGGGCCGGTGGAGGTGCCGAAGTCCCCGTGGCTCTTGGCCCAGACGTGCTCGCGGTTCCAGTCGTTGGGGTCGCCGCCGTTGCTGGACTTGGACTGGGAGCGGCCGGAGTAGACCAGGATGACGTTGTTGGGGTTCGCCGGGTCCTGGTCGGTCACCTTGAGGGCGTTCCACACGCCGTCGTAGGACACCTTGGACTGGGTCTTGATGATGTTGTGCAGGGCCGTCTTGAGCTCGGCCCCGGTCTTGCCCTCGGCGGCGGCGTAGTACGAGTCCACCGTGGAGGCGGTCGTGACGGTCGCGACGGTGGTGGCGGCCGCGGCGGCCCCCGAGGCCGCCGCCGTCTGCTGGCCGGCGGAGGCGGCCGCCGGTACGGCGAACAGGGCGACGGCGGCGAGGCCGGCTGCCCAAGGAGTCAGGCGCGAGATTTTCATCAGGGTGGGGGTACCTCTCCATACGCACCGTCCCCACCTGGGGAATTGGCGGGGTGTCAGTGGAGCGAGGCTCACATTGTCATGTGCCGGACAGGTAAAATCCATGTGTCGGGGAGCACACCGCGCGGCGGAGAATGCGAAGAGGAAGGCCGCCATCCGCTTGAGGGTTCCCGGAGCGCACGCCGACGAGCCGACGCCCGCGACGGTGTGCGGGGGCCGGCTCTACGTCGTCAGGGCACGCCTCGACTCCGGCCGGTGCGAGCCGGCCGGAGTCGAGGCGATCGTCAGCTGCCCGTGGTGACCTGCGGGGCGGGCTCGTTCTTGTAGTGCGAGCCGAAGTTCTTCTTCACGGCCGCTTCCCAGGAGCCGTCCGCGACCATCTTCTTCAGGGCCTCGTTGATCTTGCCCTGGAGTTCCTTGTCGCCCTTCTTGAGGCCGATGCCGTAGTTCTCGTTGCTCAGGTTCTGGCCCAGCAGCTTGAACTTGCCCTCGTTGCCCTTGCGGGCGGCGTACCCGGCCAGGATGGCGTTGTCCGTGGTCATGGCGTCGACCAGGTTGTCCTGGAGGGCGACGACGCACTCCGAGTAACCGCCGAGCTCCAGCGTGGCCGCCTTGGGGGCGAGGTTCTTCTTGAGGTTCTCCGCCGAGGTGGACCCGGTCACCGAGCACAGCTGCTTGGAGTTGAGGTCCTCGGGCTTGTTGATGGAGCTGTCGCCGGCGCGGGTCAGCACGTCCTGGTGCGCGAGGAAGTACGGACCGGCGAAGTCGACCTTCTCCTTGCGCTTCTCGTTGATCGAGTAGCTCGCGACGACGAACTTCACCTCGTTGTACTGGAGGAGCAGCTCGCGGTCGTTGCTGAAGACCTGCTTGAACTCGATGCGGTCCGGCTTGTAGCCGAGCTCCTTGGCCACGTAGGTGGCGACGTCCACGTCGAAGCCGGTGAAGGTGCCGTCGCTCTCGCGCATCCCGATGCCGGGCTGGTCGAACTTGATGCCGATGGAAAGGGTCCCCTTGTCCTTGTCGTCACCAACGCACCCGGAGGCCGTCAGGGCGAGGGCGATCACTACGGCGACCGCACCGGCCTGGGGAACCTTCATTCTGCAACTCTTTCCTGGGGGGACGCGGGCCGCGTACCGGGATCGCCGGGGCGCGTGGAACCGCGGAAACACGGGGGACGTCGAGACATGTGTACGAGGAAGCTAGGAAGAGGGTGGGCGCAGCGTCACTAGATTTGAGCAAAACTTGAGCATAACGATCTGGGTCGGCCGTAGATTCTGTGGCGGATCAAGGCTGGGGCAGGAGAAAAGGGGCGGGCGTGGGCACAGGTTCGGTACGGGTGGACGGGAATGCGCTGCTACTGGGTGAAGGGGTGCAGATCCGGTTCATCCGGACACTCCGGCTGCCCGAGTCGGGTACGCACGCGCTGCCGCCGGGGCTCGGGGAGTTCCCGCTGAGGCGGGTGGAGGACTATCCGGACACGGTGCCGCCGGAGTGGCTGGCGAAGGGCGGCGTGATGCTGCCCGTGTACCTGCGCGAGGCGATGTGGCTGAGCTTCGGCGGGACCCGGGAGCCGGCCGCGCTCCAGGTCGGCGTCGGCAAGGTGTGCGCCGTCTCCGGCGAGCGCTGGACGGGCGCCCTGGGACGCGGTCCGCAGAACTACGTGGTGCTGCCCCGGCAGCCGTGGCTGGACGGCATCAACTCGGGGGACGGCACGGTGCGCCAGTTCGTCGCCGTACCGCTGGGGCTCGGAGCCACCGTCGAGGGGCAGGTCACCGGCGAGGAGACCACCGGCGGCGTGCAGCTCCAGGCGTTCCCGCTGGGGGCGCCGGCGTTGGCGCAGTGGCGGCGGGAGCAGCAGGCCCGGCCGGCGGCGCCCAGGGCCCCCGGCGGGGGCGCCGTGTACGGGGCCGCGCCCGCCCAAGGAGGCTTCGGCGGCCCGGTTCCCCCGCCGATGATGGCCGCGCCGAGCGCGCCCGCCGCGCCCTCGGGCGTCACGCGGGGCGCGGCGGGCCCGCAGTCGGCCCCGCCCGCGGCCGCGGCGATGGGGCTGGGCGTCGGCGGCTCGATGCACCAGGAGGTGTACCGGGACGACCGCCCGCTGTCCGACTGGGCCGCCGAACCGGCCGCGCGGGTCTTCGTCCACCTGGTGCCCCCGCCCGCGTGGCGCCGTATCACCGGGGAGGACGCCCCGCCCTCGCCCATCGACCGGGCCGCCTACACCCGGGCCGGGCTGCCCTGGTTCGACTACTACGACGAGTCGGCGGCCGATCTCGCACCGGCCGACACCTTGGGCCGGGTGAAGCCGGTGGGGGAGTGGCTCGGCGACGACCACACGCCGTGGGAGGAGCCGGCCCCCGGGCAGGTCAAGCCGCTCGGGAACGCCCCGAGGCCGGGCAAACCCGTACAGGACGGCGACTGGTAGCCCGGGAGGGCGGCCCGCGGTATGCCCCCTTCCTCCCGTGGCGCTCCTGCGCAGGCCTGGCTGGGAACGTACGGTCGTCCGGGGCGCGGCGGGGGCCGCGTGGGATCATGAACGGTCAATTGCTGGCGCACGAAGGGGGAGTTCGGTGACTGGTGTACGAAAGGGCCTGGCGAAAGTGGAGGTCGCGCTGCGCTGGGACCCCAGTCCGGCCGGTACGCCCGCGAACGACCTCGATGTCGTCGCGGCGGTGTACGGCGCCGCGGACCCGCACGGGACCCCCCTCCAGCTCGTTCACTTCGGCAGCCGGTCACCCGACGGAACCATCACCCTGAACCGGGACAGTCACACCGGTCAGGGCTTCGGCTTCGACGAGGTGATGACCCTCGAACTGGACCGGATGGCACCGCAGTCGTGCCGCGTGGTGGTCGGCGTGGTCATCCAGCAGGTCGGCGCGGGCGTGCACGCGGGGGCGGGCGCGGACGGCACGAAGACCTTCGCCGACATCGGCGGGACGGGGTTCCGGATCCGCGAGGGCCACACGGACCTCGCGCAGGGGGACTTCGGGCCGGTGTCCACCGCCACCGCGGCCACCGTCGCGGAGTTCTCCCGGGAAGGCTCCTCCGGTGCCTGGTCGTTCGACCTGCGGTTGCGCGGATTCGACGCCGATCCCGAGGAGTTCGCCCGGACCATGGGCGGGGTCGACTGACGGCGGTCGCCGAGGGCGCTCGCCCGAAGGCGGTCGGCCGGGTCGTCGGTGACGCCGGGCCGCGCAGACCGGACGGCGGCCACTGTCTTGACGCAGTGGCCGCCGCCCGGTCCGGGTGGCGCGCTGCCGCCGTCCCCACGAGGCAGCGCGGGCGGGCCGCCGTCCGGTCATCGGGACGGTGACCCGCCGGTTCAGGGGGTCTGGCCGACAGGGTGCCGGGGGGTGGGGTGGGCGGGTGCGAGGCCCAGGGCGGGAAGGATCACCGCGTCGACGAACCTGACCAGGTAGGCGGCGTCGGCGTACTGCCCCTCCAGGAGCGGCCGGATGCGCAGGACGCCCATCAGCTGCGCCGGCAGGAACTCGACGGCCGGGTGGTCCGCGGCGATCTCGCCGCGTGCCACGGCCCGCCCCACCATGACGTCGAAGGCGGCCAGCTCCGGCTCGACCAGCGCCTCGCGCAGGGCGGCCTGGAGTTCCTCGTCGCTGAGCACGGCGTGCCCCAGGGCCTGGGTCAGCCGGGTGTCCCGTCCGGAGGTGCCGGCCGCGATCCGGGCCGCCTCGCGCAGATCGCCCGCCAGGGTCCCGGTGTCCACCGCGGTGAGGGTGCCCCGGCGGTCGGCGCGCAGGGCGGCGGCGACGAGCTGGGGCTTGGTCCGCCACTGCCGGTACAGCGTCGACTTGCCGCAGCTGGCCCGCGCCGCGATGCCCTCCATGGTCAGCGCCTCGTAGCCCTGTTCGCGCAGCTGCTCCAGGACGGCGTCGTAGAACTCCTGCTCCCGCTCCGGGGTGATCTTGGAGCGGCGCGCGGGGGGCGGCGTCGACGTCATGGGTGTGCGGCTCTCCTCGGAGGCGGGGCGGTGGATTCCGCTTCAAAAGTGTACGGGAACGCAACCGTATCGGTACAGCAGCGTATCGATACGCCAATGTATCGATACACTGGCGTGTCGCTGTGCGCGTAAACAGGAAGAGAGACCGGGGGATGACCTCCCACACCACACCTGCCGGGCCGGCAGGCGGACCGAGGGCCGCGCGCCGTCGTCTCATACGTGAGCTGCTGCTCGTCGCGGGCTTCTTCACCGTCTACAAGGCGGGCCGGCTGCTCTCGACCGACCGCACGGGCGAGGCCTTCCGCAACGCCGACTGGATATGGGACGCCGAGCGCGCCCTGCACCTGCCCGGCGAGGGTGCGATACAGAGGCTGCTGCTCCACGGGGACGTCCTCGTGCAGAGCGCGAACACCTACTACGCGGGTGTCCACTTCCCCGCCACCGCCGCCTTCCTGATCTGGCTCTACCTCCGCCGCCCCGGCCACTACCTGTGGACGCGCCGCGTGCTCGCCGTGCTGACCGGAGCCGCCCTGGTCCTGCACCTCGCCTACCCGCTCGCACCCCCGCGGATGCTCGCCGACACCGGGCTCATCGACACCGGGCAGGTCTACGGGCCCACGGTCTACCGGGCCGCACCGGACGCCGACACCCTGGCCAACCAGTTCGCCGCGATGCCCTCCCTGCACTTCGGCTGGGCGCTGATGCTCGCGATCGGAATGATCGCCGCCTCCCGCTCCCGATGGCGCGCGCTGTGGCTGCTGCACCCGCTGCTGACCCTGCTCGTGATAGTCGGCACGGCCAACCACTACTGGTTCGACGCGCTCGTGGCCGCCGCCCTGCTGGGCGTGGCCCTGCTCCTGGTCCCGCGGCCGCGCACGAGCGAGCAGGACCTGGAGGCGGACTCGGACTCGGATGTGGACTCGGGCTCGGGCTCGGAGCCCGGGGCGCCGGCGGGAGCGGACATCGATGCGGACGCCGCCGTACCCAGCCTTCCGCGCCAGCAGGGCGCCGACGTGGTCGTAGGGGCCCGACCATGAACGACACCGCCCTCGCCATCGGGCTGTGCCTCGCCTCGGCCGTGGCCTACGCGGCCGCCGCGGTGGCCCAGGAGCGGCTCGCCCGGGCCGCCGTCGCACGCAGCGCCAGGGCCCTGCTGGGCTCCGGCGCGTGGTGGTGGTCGGCCGGTCTGAACGCGGCCGCGGCGCTGCTGCACGCGGCCGCCCTGCGGTACGGGCCGCTCACCCTCGTCCAGCCGTTCGGCGCGCTCACCCTCGTCGCCGCCGTGCCCCTGGGGGCCCGACGGGCCGGGCGCCGCGTGGCGGCCACCGAATGGCGCGGCACCCTGGCCACCGTCGCCGGGCTCGGGCTGCTGCTGCTCCCGGCCTCCGGGCCGGCCCCCGACGACACCCTCACCCTGGCCGAGGCGCTGGCCGTCTCCGGGGCGACGGCCGCCGTGATCCTGCTGCTGACCGCGGTCAAGGACCCCCGCTCCGGGCTCCGGCATGCGACGGCGTCCGGTCTGGCCTCGGCGGCCGCCTCCGCCCTGACGCAGACCGTGGCCGTGGCCGCGGGCCGCGGCGGCGCCCTGCTCAGCGTCCGCGTCGGCGCGGTGGCCCTGCTCGTCATGGTCTTCGCGGTGGGAGGGCTGTTCCTGTCGCAGCGGGCCTACCGGGGCGGCCTGGGCGCGCCGCTCGCCGTGGTGAACCTGGCCAATCCGCTTGCCGCGGCCGCCATCGGCATGCTCCTGCTCGGCGAACGCCTCCAGGGCGGTCTGACCGGGGTGCTGCTGGCGGGGGCCGGCGCCGTCGTGGCGGCGCGGGGGGTCGTGCTGCTGACCCGGACACCGGCCGCCGAGACGGGTCCCCCGGCGCTCGCGGCACCCGGCCCTGGTTCCGCTTCTGCGGCCGAGTCCACCGTGCCGGTCGGCCGGGCGGCTTGAGGCGCGATCGGAGAATCGTTTCAGCCATGGCTGCCTCGCCCTCCGGCCCTGCTGACCGAATACCGGATCCTGTTCGGTAATTCCCGGGACCGAGCGTCGGTTTCCAGCCGTTGTCCCGCCCCGCCTCCGCGGCGGCCCCCCGCGCACGACGTACGAGCACGACCCGGCGGGAGTCCGCGTCCCCCTCGTCGGCGGCCTGGGGCGAAAACCCGCCAAGGCCGGTGCACCGTCCCTGGCCCCGCCCCCGCGGGCCGGGTTTCACTGCGGGCCCATGAGACGACACAGGATCATGGGCCTGCTCGGCGCGATCGCGCTGTCCGCGGGCACCCTCGCCGCGGCGGGACCCGCCCAGGGCGCGACGACCGCCGATCCGCCGCCCGCCGAGTTCGGCACCGACTGGCACGACCCCCTCACCGCCGCCCCGCCCGTCGACCGGCCCGCCACCCGCTCCTGCCAGGTGACCCTCGCCGAGGCCCAGTTCCGCGACTTCACCCCCTACCGGGGAAGCTACGCACCGCCCGAGGCCTGCGGGGCGAGCGACTGGGCCAAGGTCGTGCTCCGCCTCGACGGCAAGGTGAAGGGCCGCCAGTACGACCGCCTCGGCCACCTCTCCCTCGGCGGGGTGGAGATCCTGCGCACCTCCACCCCGCAGCCCTCGCCCGACGGCATCACCTGGTCCGTCGAGAAGGACGTCTCCCGCTACCGCGACACCCTCAGCCGTCCCCAGCCCGTCGAGATGCTCATCGGCAACGTCGTCAACGACACCTACACCGGTGTGATCGACGTCAAGGTCACCCTCACGTTCTACGCCGCCGAGGGCGCCACCCGGCCCGCCTCCGGCACCCCGGACCGCGTGCTGCCCCTGACCACCCCCTCGGTCACCGTCCCGCGCAACACGGAACGCCTCCTCGCCGAGGTGTACGCCACGGGCTCGGGCGGTGGCTGCGAGGAGTACTGGTACATGACCACCCCCGACGCGGCCCCCTACTCCTGCAAGGCGGAGGGGGGTCCCTACCGCGAGGTCCGCGTGCATGTCGACGGGCGGCTCGCAGGCATCGCGGCCCCCTTCCCGACGGTCTGGACCGGCGGCTGGTCCAATCCGTTCCTCTGGTACGTCACCCCGGGCCCCCGCGCCTTCGACGTCCAGCCGATCCGCTACGACCTCACGCCCTTCGCCGCGACCCTCAACGACGGCCGCGCGCACCGGATCGAGGTGTCCGTGGCCGGGGTCCCCGCCGGACAGAGCGGCTGGAGCACCCCCACCAACCTGCTGCTCTGGCAGGACGAGGCCCGCGAGGTCGTCACCGGTGCCCTGACCCGGCACGAGCAGAGCGATCCGGCGGGCCACTCCCGCTGGACACCGGCCGCACCCGGCGGTGAACACCGCCTGGACACCGAGGGCGGGCATCGGCTGAGCGTCTCCGGATACCTGGACACCTCCCACGGACGGGTCGCCACCACGGTCACCCGCGCCGTCCACAACACCTCCGTGCACCGCTGGACCGACGGAGAGAACCGTGACGCGCTCACCGCGGACTGGACCGACGAGGAGAGCGTGACGCACGGGCCGACCACCACCCGCACCGACCGCACCTACACGATGGACGGCGAGACCACGCTCGGCGCCGGCGACCGGCTGCGCACCGTCCTCTCCCTCGGCGACCGCGCGCACACGGTCACCCTGCGCGGCGGCCGCAGCGTCGACGTCACGCGGCTCGACCACCGGTACACGGGCGACGCCACCTACACCGCCAACGTCCCGCGCGACCAGCGGCACGCGGTCGCGACCACCTCGGCCCGCTACCGCCTGTACGGGTCCCAGGCGCCCGGCGGGTGCTACGACCGCACCGTGGCCACGGCGCAGGGCACCCTCACGGCGGACCGCCGCCGCTGCTGACACCGGCGGCGCCTACGATGATCCGCCATGGACACTGGTGAGGCCGGCAGACAGCTGATCGACGGCCGCTTCGAACTCGTCGCGCCCCTGGGCAGCGGCGGCATGGGTACGGTGTGGCGGGCCCGCGACATCGCCCTGCACCGCGAGGTCGCGCTCAAGGAGGTGCGCCCGCCGGACCCGGCCACCGCCGCCGCCCAGCCCGGTCTCGTCGACCAGCTGCGCGAACGGGCCGTCCGCGAGGCACGCGCCCTCGCCCGGCTCGCCCACCCCCACGTGGTGACGATCCACCACATCGTCGAACCGCCCGACGGCGACGACGGCCACCCGTGGATCGTCATGGAGCTGGTCAAGGGCGGTTCCCTGCACGAGCGTCTGGCATCCGGTCCGCTGCCGCTCTCCGACGTGCTGCGGCTGGGCCTCGACCTCCTCTCCGCACTGCGCGCCGCACACGCCGAGGGGGTCCTGCACCGTGACGTGAAACCCGCCAACGTGCTGCTGCGCCCCGACGGGTCGGCGGTGCTCACCGACTTCGGCATCGCGGCCCTGCACGGGTCGGACGGGCTCACCTCGACCGGGGTGCTGATCGGATCTCCGGAGTACATCGCGCCCGAACGGGTCCGCGGGGAGGAGGGGCTGGCCGCCTCCGACCTGTGGTCGCTGGGGATGCTGCTGTACGTGGCCGCGGAGGGCGTCCATCCGCTGCGCCGGGCCACGAGCCTGGCCACGGTGGTCGCCGTGCTGGACGAGCCGATCCCCGCGCCGGTGCGCTCCGGCCCGCTGGCGCCCGTACTGGAACAGCTGCTCGTCCGCGACCCGGCCGCACGGCCCGACGGAGCCCGACTGGAACGGCTGCTCCGCGACGCGAGCACCGCTCTCGGCGCCGCCCCGGCGGGCTCCGCCGCCCCGGTCGCCCACGCCGCCCCGCCCGCGTCCGCCGTCCCGGGTCCCTACGGGCCCTACGGCCAGTACGGGCCGTACGGGCCGCCCACCGCGCCGCCGTCGGGCCCGGGTGCCTCCCCCTACGTGACCACCGTCTCGCCCGTCCCCGCGACGCCCGCTCCCCGTAAGCGCCCGGCCCTGATCGGCGCCGCCCTCGTAGCGGTCCTGGCAGCCGGAGTCGTCGGGATCGTCCAGTGGCTGCCCGACGGGACCACCGGCGACGACCACGACGCGAAGGGCGCCTCCCCCACGCGCACCACCGCCACCGCCACCGCCACCGCCCCGCCCGCCTCCGCGGGCGGCGCACCCGCCCCCAAGGCGAGCACGCCCAAGGCGAGCGCGCCGCGCGGCAGCATGCTCACCCCGGAGAACATCCGGACGGCGCTGGAGGCGTTCAAGCAGCAGACCGGCACGACCACCTTCGTGGACCTGCGGATCTACGACGGCTACGTCCTCGCCTCCATCCCCACGGCCCCCGGTGCCCAGACCGTCGACTCCTGGCAGTACCGCGACGGCGCGGCCAAGCGCACCGGCCCCAAGGGCACGGTCGAGGACGGTGAGCCGCTGATCGACATGGCCACGGTCAGCTGGGACGCACTGCCCGGCCTGCTGGAGCAGTCCAAGAAGGACCTCAACGTCCCGAACCCGACCTCGCGTTACGTCATCGTGGAGCCCTGGATGATGGACCAGGTCCCGTGCATGCGCCCCTACCTCAGCGACGAGTACGGCCGGGGCGGATACGTCCTGGCCGGCATCGACGGCAAGGTCAAGAAGGTCGTGTCCTCCTGACGCCGGATACCCGTCCGCGCGATCCCCGACCGGTTCGAAGGAGCAAGACCCTCATGCCCAGCTGGCGCACCACCCTCACGGCCGCCGGGATATCCGGCGCCCGGCTGCGGGAGGACTACACGCACGCCGCCCGCCGGGTACGGCGGCGCGAGCCCGCACCGTACCTCGCGCTGCGCCTGCTCGCGGCGCCGCACCTGGTGCCCTGCCTCGCCGCCGGTCTGGCCTTCATGAACCTGGTCGACGACGTGGCGGAGACCGGCACCCCGCAGGAACGGGCTGCCGGACTCGCCGCCCTGAGCGGGCGCGTGGAGGCGGCCCTGACGTCCGGGGACAGCCCCGACCCCCTCCTGCGCGCCTACGCCCACGCGGTGCACACCCGTGGCCTGCCGACGCACTGGATCACCCGCTTCCTCGACGGCGCGGCCACCGCCGAAGCCGGCTTCGACGGCTTCGCCACCGAGGCTGACTTCCAGGCCTACCTCGACGCCTACGCCTGGCCCGGGGTGCTGGTCTTCACCGGGCTCCAGTACCAGGGCGGCCCCGACCCCGAACAGGCCGCGGTCTGGCGGCGGTTCGTCGACGCCGCCCAGCGCGTCGACTTCCTCGCCGACCTCAGCGGGGACCTGGCGGAGGGCCGGCTCTGCCTTCCGCGAGCCGGCCTCGCCGCGTACGAGGTGACCCGCGCCGACCTGGAACAGGCCCGCGACACCCCGGCCGTACGGGCCCTCCTCGCCGCCGAATGCCGGCGTGCCCGTACCGCCCTCGACGCCACCCGGGGCATCCTCGGCCTGTGCGAACCCGGCCTGCGTCCCGTCGTCGCGGCCATGGCCGAGCTGATGGCGCACCAGCTGACCGCCGTGGAGCGCGCGGGCGTCGGCGCCCTGAGCCGGGACGTCGGCTACGGCGTGGCGGCGCCCCTGCGCATCCTCGTGCGTGCCGCCCGCCGTGGCCCGGGGGCCGGGACCGGGTCCGCGGCCCCGACCGGGATCAGTAAGGCCCGTTGACGTTGTCGATGGAGCCGTAACGGGCCGCCGCGTAGTTGCACGCGGCGGTGATGTTCGCGACCGGGTCGTACGAGTCCAGCGAAGTGCCGGGCACGTGATAGGCCTTGAACGTCGGGTCGATGACCTGGAGCAGGCCCTTGGACGGGATGCCGTTGCGGGCGTTGATGTCCCAGTTGTTGATCGCGAGGGGATTGCCCGAGGACTCCCGCATCACATTGCGGTGAATGCCGTTGTAGGTGCCGGGAATTCCGTGCTTGGCCATCACGGCGAGGGACTCGCGGATCCAGCCGTCGAGATTGTTCGCGTAGAGGGTGGGCCGGGCCGCGGACCGGCTCGCGCGGGCGGTCTCGGGCTGGGTGCCCAGCTTCAGTTTGATGCCGGGCCGGATGATCGACGGGTTGTCGCCGATGACGCTCCGGTTCGCCGCGTAGAGCTTCTTCCAGCCGCCGCTCACGGAATGCTCGGCGGCGATCTCGGAAAGGGTGTCGCCGGCGACCACGGAATAGGTCGCGGCAGCGGCGGTGCCTGCTGTGGGGGCGGCGGTCTGAGCCGTGGGAACGGTGGTCGTCTGGACCGCCCCGGCGGTGGTCGCGCTGATCAGGGGGAGGGTGAGGGCCGCGCCACCAGTACCGGCCAGGGCCAGCTTGCGGGTGATCGGGTGGTGCTTGGGCCGACGGTGCTTACCCTTTGCGGGCATGGCGGAATTCCTCACGTGGGGGGACGGGAGAGCCCGGGTGGCGGCCGGATTCGGCTACGTGTCACCAGGAACGAGGTGACCGTAGGCGAGGCCGCCGGGCGGGAACAAGACCCGAATTCCACCGGTAGATCGTCTTCCCCCGATAAGCCCGGGAAATGACCTTGAGGACGTGTCCGTGCAATAGCCGATTCCCTTTCCGGGAAAAGGGAATCGGCTCCGCGAAGGAAATGATGTTGACGCATCCGGAGTGACTCACATCACGAGTCCGCGGCCCTGCGGCCAATACGGGCAAGTCCGCTCTCCGTAGGGCTCATTCGGGCGACTCGCCTGTAGGTGGCAAATCGCCCATCGGGGACGCTTTCCGGCGTGTGTGCCTCAGATCGGCAGCTCCGCCAAGCGCTCCAGGGTGGCCGCCACCGCCTCCTCCGAGGCCGGCAGCAGGGGAAGCCGTACGCCGGGGCTCGGGATGCGCCCCTGCGCGTGCAGCACCCCCTTGACGACCGCCGGATTCGGCTCGGCGAAGGCCGCCGCCGACATCCGGGCCAGCGCGTGGCCCAGGGGCCGGGCCCGCGCCACGTCGCCCGCCCGCCAGGCGGCGACGAGCTCCACGAACCGCGCCGTCGCCAGGTGCGCCGACGCCAGGATCCCGCCCGCCGCGCCCAGTGCCAGGAGCGCGGACGCGTACGCGTCGTCGCCCGCCAGCACCTCGAACCCGTCCGGGAGATCGCCCAGGAGCGCGACCGTGTCCTCGCCGATGCCGCCGCCCGCGTACTTCATCCCGGCCACTCCCGGGAGCGCCCCGAGCGCCCGCAGGGCGGCCGCGTCCAGCGGCTGTCCGGTCCGGTACGGAATGTGATAGACGATCAGCGGTACCGGGCTCACCTCGGCCAGCCGCGCGAAATGCGCCAACACCCCGGCGGCGGAAGGCCGTACGAACGAGGGCACGGTCACCAGCGCCGCCCGCGCCTGCGGCCACCGGGTCAGCCGGGCCAGCGAGGCCTCCGCGGCCCGGGTGCCGTTCGCCCCCGCGCCGACGGTCAGCAGCGCGCCCCGTTCCCCGCAGACCCGGGCGCACACGTCGGTGACGAGGTCGCGCTCCGCCTCGTCGAGGCCGGCCGCCTCGCCGGTGGTGCCGAGGGCGGCGATCCCGGTGGCGCCCGCGTCGAGCACCTCGTGGGCGAGCACCTCCAGGGCCTCGACGGCGATGTCCCCGGTGCGGGTGAAGGGAGTGACGAGCGGTATGTGGATCCCGCCGAGCGGGAGGTCTTGTGCGAGGTCCTGCGCCCTGTGCTGCGCTCTGCGCTGTGCCGTGTCCTGTGCCGTGTCCTGTGCCATGTCCACGAGCCTCACCCGTCCCGAGGCTCAAATCCAGTTCGCGTTTCTTACGCGACCCGTAAGCTGAGCCGATGCTCGATGTCCGGCGCCTGCGCCTGCTGCGCGAACTCGCCCGCCGCGGCACCATCGCCGCCGTGGCCGAGGCCCTCGCCTTCAGCCCTTCGGCGGTGTCCCAGCAACTCGGCGTCCTGGAACGGGAAGCCGGCCTGCCCCTGCTGGAGCGCACCGGCCGCGGGGTGCGCCTGACCCCGGCCGGGCAGCACCTGGTCGGGCACGCGGAGGCGGTCCTGGAGCGGCTGGAACAGGCGGAAGCGGACCTCGCCGAGGCGCGCGGCGGCCTGGCGGGGGCCCTGCGGATCGGCGCCTTCCCCACCGCCACACGGGCCATCGTCCCGGCCGCCCTGGTCGCCCTCGCCCGGCGGCACCCGGGGCTGGAGCCGATGGTCTCGGAGACCGACCCGGCGGCGGTGGCGCACGCCCTGCGGGCCGGTGACCTGGACGTGGCCCTGGTGCACGCGTACGACTTCGTCCCCGCCGCACAGGAGCCTGGACTCGTCACCGAGCCGCTGTACGGCGAGGCGATGTACCTGGCCGCGCCCGCCGGACAAGGGCCGGAGCCGTCGCCGGAGCCGTCGCCCGTGCCGTCGCCGTCGGCGGGTTCCGAGCCCGACCAAGGCGCGGTCCTGCGGACCCACGCGGATGCGCCGTGGATCACCGCCACCTCGGGCACCCTCTGCCACGCCATGACGGTACGGGCCTGCCAGGCCGCCGGTTTCACGCCCCGGATCCGCCACCAGGTGGACGAGTTCGCCACCGTGCTCGCGCTGGTCGCGGCGGGCCAGGGGGTGGCCGTCGTACCGCAGCTCGGCGTCCACGGCGCCGCCGGTCCGGCCGTACGCCTCACCCGGCTCCTCATGCAGCGCCGCACCAACCTGGCCTTCCGCAGCGGGGCCGGCGCGCACCCGGCCGTGGCCGCCTTCGGCGCGGCCCTGCGGGACGCCGTACCACCGGAGCTGACCGGGGGAGCGGCCCGGGACCTGCCGGGGGAGCTCGCGCGCCGGGCGTGACACAACTCCCCTGCCGGGCGCCGTCCGTGTACGTTCGGGGATCCAGGCCGAATCGAGCAGAGCGGGGTACGACGTGACGCATCGCGTACGAGGGGTCATCGCCCGGAGCAAGGGCGCACCGGTGGAGACGACGACGATCCTCGTGCCCGACCCGGGACCCGGCGAGGCGCTCGTCAGGGTCCAGGCCTGCGGGGTCTGCCACACCGACCTGCACTACCGCGAGGGCGGCATCAACGACGCGTTCCCCTTCCTGCTCGGCCACGAGGCCGCCGGGATCGTCGAATCGGTCGGCCCGGACGTCACGTCGGTGGCCCCCGGCGACTTCGTGGTCCTCAACTGGCGTGCGGTGTGCGGGACCTGCCGGGCCTGCAAGCGCGGACGGCCCTGGTACTGCTTCGCCACGCACAACGCCACCCAGCCCATGACCCTGGAGGACGGCACCCCGCTCTCCCCGGCGCTGGGGATCGGCGCCTTCGCCGAGAAGACCCTGGTCGCCGCCGGCCAGTGCACCAAGGTGGACCCGGCCGCCGCCCCCGCCGCCGCCGGACTCCTCGGCTGCGGAGTGATGGCGGGCTTGGGCGCCGCCCTGAACACCGGCGACGTCGGGCGGGGCGACAGCGTCGCCGTCATCGGCTGCGGGGGAGTGGGCAACGCGGCCGTGGCCGGGGCCAGGCTGGCGGGCGCCTCGAAGATCATCGCTGTGGACCTGGACGACCGGAAGCTGGAGTGGGCCCGGGGCCTGGGCGCCACCCACACCGTCAACGGCCGTACCCAGGACGTGGTCAAGGCCATCCAGGACCTGACCGGAGGCAACGGCGCCGACGTGGTCATCGAGGCCGTCGGCCGCCCCGAGACCTACCTCCAGGCCTTCTACGCCCGCGACCTCGCGGGCACCGTGGTCCTGGTCGGCGTGCCGACCCCCGAGATGAAGCTCGAACTCCCGCTCCTGGACGTCTTCGGACGCGGCGGCGCCCTGAAGTCCTCCTGGTACGGGGACTGTCTGCCCGAGCGGGACTTCCCGCTGCTCATCGACCTCTACCTGCAGGGCCGGCTCGACCTGGACGCCTTCGTCTCCGAGACCATCCCGCTCGACGGGGTCGAGGACGCCTTCGCCCGGATGGAACGCGGCGAGGTGCTCCGCTCGGTCGTCGAGTTCTGACAGGAAGGTCCCCCTGGTGTCACCGCACTAGACTCGGGCGGACCACCACACCCGCGCCCCGCCGTCACCCGGCCGGGGCGCGGGCCTGTCCGCACCTCGTACCCCAGGGGGCCGCCCGTGACCACCGCCCGCAGCTACCGCCAGCCCGGCACGGTCCTCACCGACCACCGGTTCTCCGTCCCCCTGGACCACGCGCGGCCGGACGGGGAGCGGATCGAGCTGTACGGCCGCGAGGTCGTCGCCTCGGACAAGGATCCCGAGAAGCTGCCGTGGCTGCTGTACCTGGAGGGCGGTCCCGGCAACGGCGCCCGCCGGTTCATCGGCCGACAGGCCTGGCTGGAGCGGGCCCTCACCGAGTACCGGGTCCTGCTGCTCGACCAGCGCGGCACCGGCCGTTCCACCCCGCTGAACCGGCAGACCCTGCCCCTGCTCGGCAGCCCCGCGCAACAGGCCGAACACCTCGCCCACTTCCGCGCCGACTCCATCGTGCGCGACGCCGAGGCCATCCGCCCCGGCCTGACCGGCGGCGCCCCCTGGACCGTGCTCGGCCAGAGCTTCGGCGGGTTCTGCACCACCACCTACCTGTCCACCGCGCCCGAGGGCCTCAGCGCCGCCCTGATCACCGGCGGCCTGCCGTCCCTGACCGCCACCGCCGACGAGGTGTACGAGGCCGCGTACCCCCGCATCGAGCGCAAGAACCGGGCCCACTACGCCCGTTACCCGATGGACGTCGAGCGCGCCCGCGACATCGCCGCCCACCTCATGGAGCAGCCGGCCGAACTCCCCGGCGGCCACCGCCTGACCGTCGAGGCCTTCCAGTCCCTCGGCATGCTCCTCGGCGTGGGAGACGGCAGCCACCAGCTGCACTACCTGCTGGAGGACGCCTTCGTCCCGACCGCCGCCGGCCCGGCCCTGTCCGACGCCTTCCTGGAGGGCGTGCGCTCGCTGCTCTCCTTCGCCGCACACCCCCTGTACGCGCTGATCCACGAGTCGATCTACGCCCAGGACCCGGCCACGCCCACCGCGTGGGCCGCCGAGCGGGTCCGCGCCGGCCACCCGGGCTTCGACGCCGCCAAGTCCCTCGCGGGCGGCGAACCGCTGCTCTTCACCGGCGAGACCATCCACCCCTGGCACTTCACCACCGACCCCAGCCTCGCCCCGCTCCGCGAGACCGCCGAGCACCTCGCCGCCCGTACCGGCTGGCAGCCGCTCTACGACCCGGCACGCCTGGCGGCCAACGAGGTGCCGGTGGCCGCCGCCGTCTACCACGACGACATGTACGTGGACACGGCGGACTCGCTGCGCACGGCCCGGGCCGTGCGCGGCCTGCGGACCTGGGTGACCGACGAGTTCGAGCACGACGGCGTCCGCGCGGGCGGCACCCGCGTCCTGGACCGGCTGCTCTCCCTCGTGCGCGACGAGGCGTAGGCGTCCGCGCTGGTCACGGGCGTGCCGGAGCTCCGGATAATCGTTCCTGCAGAAGTGGATCACGCGGTTAGGGTCGGTCCGTACCCCGACGACACCGACCGATGTGTGGAGCGTGCATGCTGAGAACGATTTCGAGGGCCGTCTCACTGGCCCTGGCCGGCGGGCTGGCCGGCGGACTGGCCGTGACCGGCGTGGTGGCGGGGGCGGCGCAGGCCGCCGCCGCGCCCGCCGTCAGCGCCGCGGGGGCGGGGGAGACCTCCGTCGGCGCGCAGGCCTGGACGCGCGTGTCCAAGCAGAGCCCGAACCGCTCCTTCTGGAACGCCGCCGACGACCTGCGCGTCGGCGACGAGGGCGGCGCCCAGGGGCTCTCCCGCTCCTACCTCCGGCTGGACACCACCGCGCTCAAGGGCGCCACGGTCGACCGGGCGACCTTCCGGATCACCAACACGGGGGCGGCGTCCTGCACGGCCCGCCCGGTCGAGCTGTGGAGCGTCGGCGCCTTCTCGGACCGGACCACCTGGAAGAGCCAGCCCGACAAGGGCGTCCGGCTGGCCTCCGTGACGGCGGCCAAGGGGCCCGAGGGCTGCGCGGCGGGCATGCTGGAGTTCGACGCGACCGCGCTGGTCAAGGACGCGGCGGCCAGGAAACTGGGGTCCGTCAGCGTGGGCCTGTTCGCCGCGGACGAGTCCGACGCCTCGGCCTGGAAGCGCTTCGCCCCGTCGAGCGCGACGCTGGCGGCCACCGTCAGCCGCCCCGTGCCGCCGGTGATCAGCTCGGTCGAGTTCCCCGACGCCTCGAACGGCGTTCCCGAGAACACCGGCAAGGCCCGTACCCCCGGCACCTTCACCTTCGGCACCGGCGGCGCCACCAACCTGGAGAAGATCGTCTACTGGTCGGAGTTCGACACCCGTCAGGTCACCGTCGCTCCCGGCGCCTCCGCCGTGATCACGCCCTACGGCTCCGGCCCCCACACGATCTACGCCTACAGCGTCGACACCGCCGGATACCGCTCCGACCAGGCGACGTACCTCTTCTGGGCGCTCGGTAACGGAGGGGTCCGCGACGCCGCCGGTGACCTGAACGGTGACGGCGTGCGGGACCTGTGGACCCTGGATCCGGACGGCAGGCTCCGCTTCTCGGCCGGCCGGGCGGACGGCACCTTCGGCGCGCCCGTCGACGGCGGCGCGTCCTTCGCCCCGGGAACCCGGATCACCGCGAGCGGGGACTGGGGCGAGGACGGCTACAACGACCTGCTGGTGCTCGAATACAACGACGTGCTCAAGGCCAAGCAGCTCAAGGTCCTCCCCGGCAACGGCCTCGGCAGCGTCCGTCCGCAGGACGTCATGGAGCTGAGCGTCTTCTGCCCGGTCGCGGATCCGGACGCCGGCTGCGTCAAGGACGACCCGGCGTGGACGGGCGACGACCACTGGTCCGACGCCCAGGACATCACCGACGCCGGTGACTTCAACGGCGACGGCGAGCCCGACCTGCTGGTGAAGCAGGGCGCGAAGCTCTGGGCGTACCCCGGCAGCCGCTCCGGCTACCTGGACATCACCGCCAGCCCGGTCCTCGTCGGCGACGGCGGCTGGGACACGGTCTCGGTGCTCGTCCCGGGCGACACGGACGGCGACGGCGCCACCGACCTGTGGGTGCGCGACGACGCCTCGGGCGACCTGTTCTCCGTGAAGGGGGCCAAGGACGCCGCCGGGCACCTCGACCCCCGGAGCTGGGCCACGGCGCAGCGCGTGAAGATCGGCTCTGGCTTCGGCCGGACGGCCTACCCCACGCTGGTCGCTGCGGGCGACTTCGACCGTGACGGCCTGGCCGACCTGGCCGCCGTCGGCGCCGACGGCAAGGCCGTCTGGTTCCGTTCGACCGCCACCGGGGTCGACGCGACCCCCCGGCCCATCGGCTGAGCCCAGAGCAACGCACGGGACCGGCGCCCCACCCGGGGCGCCGGTCCCGCCGCGCGGGCGGGCCCCTGCCGGTCCATGTCGGCACGTTCGCCTAGGGTTTGACACATGACCGAACAACGTGATCAGCAGCCGCCGCTGCCGGCGATGCCCACCGACTGGAAGCGCGCCCTCGCGGTCGTGGCCCACCCCGACGACCTGGAGTACGGGGCAGCCGCCGCCATCGCGGACTGGACGGACGGCGGCCGCGAGGTCGTGTACCTCCTCGCCACGCGGGGCGAGGCCGGCATCGACACCATCGCGCCCGCCGACTGCGCCCCCCTGCGCGAGGCGGAGCAGCGCGCGAGCGCGGCCGTGGTCGGCGTGTCCCGGGTGGAGTTCCTCGACCACCGCGACGGCGTCGTCGAGTACGGGCTGGACCTGCGCCGGGACATCGCCGCGGCGATCCGCCGCCACCGCCCCGAACTCGTCATCACCATGAACCACCGCGACACGTGGGGTGGCGCGGAGGGCGGCGGCTTCTGGAACACCCCCGACCACAAGGCCGTCGGCCGGGCCACGCTGGACGCGGCCGGCGACGCGGGCAACCGGTGGATCTTCCCCGAACTCCTCTCCGAGCAGGGCCTGGAGCCGTGGAACGGGGTGCGCTGGGTCGCCGTCACCGGTACGACCACCCCGACGCACGCGGCCGACGCCGGTCCGGGCATGGAGCGGGCGGTGAAGTCCCTCATGGAGCACAAGGCGTACATCGAGGTGCTGACGGACCAGGACCCCGAACAGTACGTGCGCGGCTTCCTCACCGGGCACGCCGAGCAGGCGGCGGCCCGGTTCGGCGGCCGCCCGGCGGTGCTGTTCGAGGTCTTCCCCCGGTGAGCCGCCACCCCTAGGCTGACGGTCCGTCAGGCGACAGCGGGGGGTGTGGGACACGGTGATCGACACCATCTCCACGGAGATCGCGGAGGGTGAGGAGCGGATCCGTCTGGAGGTCGCGGACGGCATCGCGGTTCTCACCCTCTGTCGCCCCGACCGGCTCAACGGCTGGAGCTGGGAGTCCACCCGCCAGCTGGGCCTGCTCGCGGACCGCATCCGCTTCGACCCCTCCGTGCGGGTGGTGCTGCTGCGGGCCGAGGGCCGGGCCTTCTGCGCGGGCATCGACGTGACCGCCCCCGGCGGCTCCATCGCGGGCCGGTCCGCCGCCGAGCGCACCCGCAACTACTACGAGGGCATCCGCTGGGTCCACGAGCGGTTCGCCGTCCTCGCCGGGCTCGCGCAGCCGGTGGTGGCCGCGGTCCAGGGCTACTGCCTGGGCTTCGGCTTCGAGCTGGCGCTGATGGCCGACGTCCGCGTGGCGGCGCAGGACGCCGTCTTCGCCCTGCCGGAGGCGCAGTTGGGCGTGGCGGTGGACGCGGGCGGCGACCTGCGGATCGCGCGGGAGGCGGGCGCGGGCTGGGCCAAGTACCTGGCCCTGACGGGCCGCCGTATCGACGCGGCGACGGCGGAGCGCCTGCACCTCGTCCAACTGGTCGTCCCCGGAGAGGACTTGGAGGCCACCGCCCGCGCCCTGGCCGGGGAGATCGCCGCGAACGCCCCGCTCGCCGTCCAGGGCATCAAGCGGGCGGTCGACTCCTACGCCGACGCCGCCCTCCCCGCGGCCCTCGACCGCGTCGCGATGACCGCCGCCCTCACCCTCACCTCGGAGGACTCCCGCGAGGGCTACGGGGCCAAGGCGGCCCGCCGGCCCCCGCACTTCACCGGAGGATGAGGGCCGGAACCGGAGGATGAGGGTCACGGCACCGGAAGATCACGGTCACGCGCCGAACCGGCCGCGCCCCAGCTGCTCCCGGACCGTGACGGTCGGCGGGGCGACCACGGACCGGCGCTGCCAGTTCGCCCCGTCGACCACCAGCGTGTGCCCGGTGACGAACCGGGCGTAGGGCGAGGCCAGGAAGGTGGCGGCCCAGCCCAGTTCCCGCGGCGCGCCCACCCGCAGGGCGGGCTGCCGGGCGTGCTCGGCGCCGGGTGCGGCGCGCTCCAGGCCGCCCCGGATGTCCTCGGTCATGTCGGCGTGCGGGAACAGACCGGGGACGAGCCCGTTGATCTGGATGCCGTACGGGCCCCACTCGACGGCGAGCGTCTCCACCAGGTTCTTCACGCCCGCCTTGGCGGCGGCGCTGTGGGCGAAGCCCGGCCCGCCCGTCCAGGCGTACGAGGCGCCGATGTTCACGATGGACCCGGGGGTGTCCGCGGCGAGGTGGCGGCGGCCGAACTCGCGGGTCATGAACCAGGTGCCCGTCAGGGTGATGTCCACGACCGCCCGCCAGGCGTTCGGCGACAGGTCCTCGGCCGGGCAGGGGAAGTTGGCGGCCGCGTTGTTGACCAGCACGTCCGGCAGCCCGAGCGCGGCCTCGGCGGCGTCGAAGAGTTCCGCGACCCCCTCGGGGTCCCGGATGTCGCAGACGATGGACGTGACCCGGCCCGCTCCGGGCACGGCCGCCAGCTCCCGGCGTGCCGCCTTCAGCCGCTCGGCCCGCCGGCTCGCGATCACCACGTCGGCGCCGAGTCGCGCGAACTCGGTGGCGATGGCCTTGCCCAGCCCGGTGCCGCCGCCGGTCACGAGGACCACCTGCCCGGCGTAGGTGCCGGGAGGCAGGGCGGCGGCGCCGAGGGGCGGCGGCGCGGGCAGGCCGCGCAGGGGGTTCTCCATGCGCCCATCGATAGCGTGCGGGCGCTCAGATCACCATGCCGAGGCGGGAATCACTTCTGGGGCGCGTACGCCTGCTTGCTCGCGCAGTTCCAGACCACGGGGGTGCTCGCCTGCGTGTTCCGGTCGACGAGGGCGCCGCCGACGCGGTCGTCGTCCGTGGCGGCGAAGGCGCGGCTGAGGGTGTCGCGCGTCGAGCCCGCGGGGTGCGGCAGCGCCAGCGGCGCCCCCTTGCCGGGCCAGTAGACGGCCTGGAAGTAGCTGGGCCAGCTCTCCTCGAAGGTGGTGGCGGTTCCGACGGCCACGTTCGTGGTCGCGCTGCTGCCCGACAGCTCCAGGTCGCGGTGGGCGCCCAGCCGGCCCGGATCGGTGGGCAGGGCGTCGTACGGCTTCTGCCAGACGGCCGGGGTCCGCGTCGGGTCGTTGCGGTAGTGGTAGTGCTCCAGGCCGACCACCCGGCCGCGGTCGTCGATGTCCCTGCCGATGGTGCTGAAGGAGGAGTGGTAGCCGTTCCACACCTGGAGGCTGTACGGCGGGTAGCCGCCGCCCGCGGGCCAGACGACCGGGAAGGTCTTGGTGACCTCGATGTCGTTCTCGGCGTCGAAGTAGGAGCCGGTGGCCGTTCCGACGATGTCCCCGCGCTTGTTGACGCCGGTCAGCGAGACGATCCTGGTGCCGGGGATCGCGTCGGCGGGAACGGGCAGTTCGCGCACGGCCTCGCCGTTCACCCACTCCTTGGCGACGCCGTTGTCCACGGCGACGACCCGGCCCGACGCGTTCACGTCCACGTCCACCTCGTGGTACCCGGCGGCGGGCGCCGTGAGCGCCTCGGAGGTCGCGGAACCCATCTGGTGGGTGAAGGCGACTGCCGCGCGGTCCGCGGTGCGCGTGGCGCTGCCCACCATCAGGCCGGTGGCGCTGACGGCCTTGACGCGGCCCTCGTCGAAGCCGGCGGGCAGCGGGACGGCGTGGACCGTGTGCTCGGGCCCGGTCCAGTAGGCGGGCAGGCTGCCGCTCGCGCCCACCGCGAGTCCGCCCGCGCCGAAGCCCGCCACCGAGCCCCCGCTCGTCCCGGGCAGTGCGGGCAGCAGGTCCACGGACGGGGCGCACGGGGTGGTGCCCGTCGCGGCGGCGGCCGGTCCGGCAGCCGTGATCAGCCCCGCGAGGACGAGGGCGGCTGCGGCGGCGGACGTGGTGCGTCTGATGCGGCTGGTGGTCATCGGTCGGTTCCCCCTGGTCGAACAGGTCATGTGCCGTACGGCATCTGCTCGTTGATGCTATCTCCGCCGGTCCGGAAAGATCACTTGGTTCTCCGGGCGCGCCTCCTGGTTCCCAGATGGGCAAGCGACCGCTTAGTATGCCCGCGGAGCGTGATTCCTCGACGGCGGCTGGAGGCCCCGGATGCAGGCATGGCGAGTACATACCCCCGGCGAGCCCCGCGAGGCCATGCGCCTCGAAGAGGTTCCCGAACCCGTCCCCGGTGAAGGCGAGGTGAGACTGAAGGTACTCGCCGCCAACGTCAACTTCCCCGACGCGCTGCTCGCCCGCGGGCAGTACCAGATCCGGCCGCCGCTGCCCTTCACCCCGGGCGTGGAGATCTGCGGCGAAACCGAGGACGGCCGCCGCGTCATCGCCAACCCCAGCCTGCCGCACGGCGGTTTCGCCGAGTACGTCACCGCTCCCGCGCACGCCCTGCTCCCCGCCCCCGACGCCCTCGACGACGCCCAGGCGGCAGCCCTCCACATCGGCTACCAGACCGGCTGGTTCGGCCTGCACCGCCGCGCCCGGCTCCAGAGCGGCGAGACCCTGCTCGTGCACGCCGCCGCCGGCGGGGTCGGCAGCGCCGCCGTCCAGCTCGGCAAGGCCGCCGGCGCGACCGTCATCGGCGTCGTCGGGGGCAAGGCCAAGGCCCGCACCGCCGAGGAACTCGGCTGCGACCTGGTGATCGACCGCACGGCGGAGGACCTCGTCGCCCGCGTCAAGGAGTTCACCGGCGGCCGCGGCGCCGACGTCGTCTACGACCCGGTCGGCGGAGACGCCTACACCGCCTCCGCCAAGTGCGTGGCCTTCGAGGGCCGGATCGTCGTCGTCGGCTTCGCCAGCGGCACCATCCCGGCCCCCGCCCTCAACCACGCGCTCGTGAAGAACTACGCCGTCCTCGGACTGCACTGGGGGCTGTACGCGGCCAAGGATCCGGCGGCCGTCCTCGGCTGCCACGCCGAACTGACCCGGCTCGCCGCCGAGGGCGTCATCACACCCCTCGTCAGCGAACGCGTTCCGCTCGCCGGAGCGGCCGACGCCGTCCAGCGCGTCGCCGACGGGACCACCACCGGCCGGCTGGTCGTCGTACCGGCCATGGACGGAGAACGCCGATGACCCCCACGACCGGCCCCACCGCCACCCCCGAGACGCTGCGCGCCCGCGTGCGGGAACTGCTCGCCGCCCACCCGCCCGCGCACACCCCCCGCGGCGACTTCCTGCGCGCCCGCTTCGACGCCGGACTCGCCTGGGTCCACTACCCCGAAGGACTCGGCGGACTCGGCGCGCCGCGCTCCCTGCAGGCCGTCGTCGACGCCGAACTGGAAGCCGCCGGAGCCCCCGACAACGACCCCCGCCGGATCGGCATCGGTCTCGGCATGGCCGCCCCCACGATCCTGGCCTACGGCACCGAGGAGCAGAAGCGGCGCTTCCTGCGCCCCCTGTGGACCGGCGAGGAGGTGTGGTGCCAGCTCTTCAGCGAGCCCGGCGCCGGCTCCGACCTCGCCGCGCTCGCCACCCGCGCCGTCCTCGACGAGGCCACCGGCACCTGGGTGGTCGACGGCCAGAAGGTGTGGACCTCCAGCGCCCACAACGCCCGCTGGGCGATCCTCATCGCCCGCACCGACCCGGCCCTGCCCAAGCACCAGGGCATCACCTACTTCCTCTGCGACATGCACGCCCCCGGCGTCGAGGTCAGGCCCCTGCGCCAGATCACCGGAGAGGCCGAGTTCAACGAGGTCTTCCTCACCGGCGTCCGCATCCCCGACACCCACCGCCTCGGCGCCGTCGGCGAAGGCTGGGCGGTCGCCCGCACCACCCTGATGAACGAACGGGTCTCCATCGGCGGCATGCGCATCCCCCGCGAGGGCGGCATGATCGCGCCGGTCGCCGCGGCCTGGCGCGAACGCCCCGCCCTGCGCACCCACGCCCTCCACCAGAGGCTGCTGGAGCTGTGGGTCGAGGCCGAGGTCGCCCGCCTCACCGGTGAACGGCTGCGCCAGCAGCTCGTCGCCGGGCAGCCCGGCCCCGAAGGATCGGGCATGAAGCTCACCTTCGCCCGGCTCAACCAGGAGATCAGCGGCCTGGAGGTGGAACTCCTCGGCGAGGAGGGCCTCCTGTACGAGGAGTGGACCATGCGCCGCCCCGAACTGGTCGACTTCACCGGCCGCGACGCCGGCTACCGCTATCTGCGCGCCAAGGGCAACAGCATCGAGGGCGGCACCAGCGAAATCCTCCTCAACATCGTCGCCGAGCGGGTCCTCGGCCTGCCTTCCGAGCCGCGCGACGACAAGGACCTCGCCTGGAAGGACCTCTCCCGATGACCGCATCCACGGCGCCGGCCGACCTGCTCTACTCCGAAACCGAGGAGGAGCTGCGCTCCGCCGTGCGCGCGCTCCTCGCCGACCGCTGCGGCCCCAAGAGCGTCCTCGACCGGATCGAGACGGACCAGCCGCACGACCCCGCGCTGTGGCACACCCTCGCCGTCGAGATCGGCGCCGCCGGACTCCTCGTACCCGAGAAGCTCGGCGGCCAGGGCGCGAGCCACCGGGAGGCGGCCGTGGTCCTGGAGGAGCTGGGCCGGGCCGCGGCGCCCGTCCCGTACCTGACGAGCTCCGTCCTCGCGACGGAGATCCTGCTGGGCTGCGACACGGCCGAAGCCGCCCCGCTGCTGGGGGAACTGGCCCGCGGCCGCACCGTGTGCACACCGGCCCTGCCGCTGACCCTCGCCCCCGGCGCCCCCTTCCCGGCGCCCGTACGGGACGGTGGCGGCGGGATCCTGAGCGGCACGGTCACCTCCGTCGCGGACGCGGTGGCCGCCGACGTCCTGCTGGTCCTCGCCGACACCGGGCTGTACGCCGTCCCGGCCGCCTCGGCCGAGCTGACCGTGAAGGTCGCCCTGGACCTGACCCGCCCGCTCGCCACCGTCACCCTGCGGGAGGCCGCCGGCACCCGGCTCGCCGACCCCGCCACGGCCCGGGCGGCCGTCGCGGGAGCGCTGCTCTCCGGGGCCGGACTGCTGGCCTCCGAGCAGCTCGGGATCGCCGAGTGGTGCCTGACCGAGACCGTCGCGTACGTCCGCGGCCGCCACCAGTTCAACCGGCCCGTCGGCTCCTTCCAGGCCCTCAAGCACCGCCTGGCCCGGCTCTGGCTCGACGTGGCCTCCGCGCGCGCGGCGGCCCGGGCCGCGGCCGACGCCCTGGCCACCGGGGCGCCCGACGCCCCCCTGACGGTCGCGGTGGCCCAGGCCTACTGCTCGGGCGTCGCCGTCCGGGCGGCCGAGGAGTGCGTACAGCTCCACGGCGGCATCGGCATGACCTGGGAACACCCGGCTCACCTCTACCTCAAGCGGGCCAAGGCCGACTCCCTGGCCCTGGGCACCGCGGGCCACCACCGCGGCCTGGTGGCGGACTTCGCGGAACTCCCTGCGCCGTAGCCCCGGCCCCGGTTCCGGCCCCGTCCTCACGCGCGGGGACGGGGCCGGAGTCCTGGTCAGGGCTTGCTGACGGGGTTGCCCCCGGCGCCCGCGTAGACCGTGTCGAAGACCGCTCGTTCGCCGGTGGAGTCGGTGACGCCCGACCTGCGGATGAGCGTGTCCTCGGCGGCCGGCCGGGTCAGCAGGGTCGTCGAACCGCCGCCGTCGAGGTTGATGGCGTCCATCGCGCCGCAGGCCATCAGCGCCCGTGTGACCTCGGGGAAGAAGGCCCCGTCGACTTTGTCGGCCGGCTTCTCCGGGGCGAGCGGTCCGGTGACGGTGAGCAGGAGCGTACGGCCCTGCTTGTCGACGGCCACGGCCGTACGGGAGGACCGGCAGATCTGCTGGTCGCCCGTGGGCGGATCCAGCCGGCCGGTGCAGGAGCCCGCCAGGCCGCGGTCCTTGCCGTCCTTGATGAGGACGTCGCCCCCGGAGACGATGTCCACGGACTCGTCGAGCGGGAGTTCCTTCCCGAGGTCGAGGTCCGTGACGGTCTGGCTGACGGCCAGGGAGGCGCCGGCGTCCCGCATGGACTTCAGCCAGGCGGTCTCCTCGGCTCCGATCACCTGGAGGTTGCGGTAGCCCGGACGCACGAGCCGGCCGCCCCGGGTGTCCCAGGCGTTGGTGATCTTCCCGTCCTTGTCCAGCTCGACCTCGAAGCCCGCCTCGTCGTCCGAGGCGATGTGCGGGTTGAGGTCCTTCGTCGGGGTCGTCATCCCGTAGCTGTCGGTGAACAGCACGAATTCCGTCGCATCGGGCCAGGCCGCCACGCTCTTGCCGTGCGGGTCCTGGTACGCCACCTTGTCCGGCTTGGTGTCCGCGTCATCGCCGTCGGGCAGACCGTCGCCGGGCTCGCGCTGGCAGGCCATGGCGCCGCCGGGGTTGCGGTTCACATCGTCCAGGTCGTACGACTTCGTTCCCGGAGCGTCCTTGCGCGACACCTTCATGGTGGTCGACAGGTTGGCGATGCGCGGGACGCCGTACTGGAGGATCAGCGAGGGGCGGTCCGACTCCCGGGTGCACGCCGCGCCCAGTACCTCGCCGTCACGGACGACGAGGCCGAAGCTCTGGACCGAATCGGCCGCGGGGTCGGCGCTGCGTCCCTCCAGCATGAAGTAACTGCCGTTGATCGCGGCGTACGGCTTGCGGGGCTGGCCGATCAGCTGGTCCCGGACCGTCTCGGCCGTGCCCGCCTTCTTCCCGGTGGTGCTCTCGACGCGCAGCCCGGCGACGGCCGGGTCGATGCGCACGATGCTCAGCTCGCGCGGAGCCGTGCGGGGCGCCGTGATCGTCTCGTCGCGGTAGTGGAGGAGTTCGACCCCCGGAGCGATCTGTTCGCCGGACACCCAGCCCGGGACCGGAGGAGCACTCTGAGTCGCAGCGCTCGTGGCGCCGGGAACGGCGAAGATCAGGCCGGCGGTGAGGACGGAGGCGGCGGTCAGCGTGCCGGTCCGGCGCCGGGAGGCCGTGCCCAGGAGGGAGTTCGTCATGGCGCGCAGCCCTCCAGCTTGTCGGCGAACGTGTGCGAGTTGAAGGTCTGGTCGAAGACGCCGGAGACCGTCGTACTGTCGCCCGACAGCACGCCGAAGGACTTGGCCTCACCGGTGACGGTGGTCCAACTCCCCTGGTGGTTGTCCTCGTTGTAGAAGCAGGCGGTCTGGCCGGTCCGGTTGCGCACGGAGCGGATCCGGTCGCGCCAGGCGGATTCGAGGTAGGTGGTGCGCGGCGTGTCGGTGGCGAACATCGGACCGCGGCCCGCCGGTTCCTTGAAGATGCAGAGCATCTTCTCGGGGCAGCGCTCGTAGCCCGTGAAACACAGGCCCTGGGAGGCGGCGAACTTGTGGGAGCTCACCTTGCCGGCGAGCACCGTCAGGTCCGCCGTCGCCCGCGGGGCGACCGCCTCGACGGCGCCGCCGAGCCGGTCGTTCTCGTAGAAGCAGACCCAGTGGGAGGTGCGGTTCGCGACCGACTTCGTCCTGTTGTCCCAGGCGGCGTGCGGGGAGCCGGTCTCCTTGTACCACTCGGCGTACTTGTCGTCCATGGCGAACCGCTCGACCGGCGCGTCCGGCTCGCTGCCACCGTTGGCGGCGCTGTAGAGACAGAGGTTCTCCGTGCAGTCGGTGTACCCGGCGGCGCTGGCCGGGAGGGCGAACAGCACGGAACCGAGCAGTGCCAGGGCTCCCGCTATCAGGGAGCCGCGCATGATGTTGATCTTCACGCCCGTGAGTGTGTCAGGCGCCTTCGGAGGCTCTGCACCCGACCACCGTCCTCTGCAAGCCCCCCAAGGGGTGACCTCGCACGCCCCGCGGCGTTAGACCCGTAGCCGCCGGCCACCGAGCGAGGGAGACCGTATGCCGTCCGCAGCATCCGCCGCCGCACCACTGACGCGCCGCGCGCTTCTCCGTACGGCCTTCACCGCGGCCGTGCTCGCGGGCACGGCCGCGGCCCTCGCCCCGGTCCTGCGGGCCCGGGGTCCGCGGCAGACCCTCACGCCGGCCCCGCTGGCCGAGGAGGAGACGTACCGCGGCCGGCACATCGCCGTCGACGACGCCGGAGTGCGCATCGACGGCCGGCCCCTGCACGTCATGCGCCGGGCCGACGGCAGCTATCTCAGCGGGATCAACCACTTCCAGTCCTTTCCGACGCGCCTGGAACTGGCCCGTGCGGCGGTCGACGAGCTGGGCACGGCGCAGCTGGCGTTCGCGGCCCCGCACCACGGCTGACACACTCACGGGAACGGGAGGAGCCCCGCGTTGTACACCCGGCAGAACCAGAAGAACCTCACCGGCGCCCAGAAGAAGCGGTTCACGGCCGCCGTACTGGAGCTCAAGCGCAGCGGCGCCTACGACGCCCTGGTGCGCACCCACGACAAGTACTTCGTGCCCGACCGCGACCGCAAGCTGCGCGTCGGGCACATGTCCCCGTCCTTCTTCCCCTGGCACCGGCGCTACCTGCTGGAGTTCGAGAGGCAGTTGCAGGAGATCGACCCGGGTGTGTCCGTGCCGTACTGGGACTGGACCACCGACAACAGCCCGGTCTCCTCCCTGTGGGCCGACGACTTCCTCGGCGGCACCGGCCGGGCCGGCGACCGCAAGGTGATGACGGGGCCGTTCGCCTACGACAAGGGGAACTGGACCGTGACCGTGGGCATCACGGAGTCCGCCTTCCTCACCCGCAACCTCGGCCGTCCGCAGAACCCGATCACCCTGCCCACCGCGGCCGAACTCCAGGGGGCCCTCGACGACCCCACCTACGACGTCTCGCCCTGGGACTCCACGGCCACCGCGGGCGGCTTCCGCAACAAGCTGGAGGGCTGGGCCGCGCCCAAGAGCGAGCGCTGGCGCAACCACAACAAGGTCCACCAGTGGATCGGCGGACACATGACGGGCGGCACGGCGCCCAACGACCCGGCGTTCTGGCTGCACCACGCCTTCGTCGACCTGATCTGGGACCGCTGGCAGCTCAAGCACCCGGGATCCGGCTATCTGCCGGCCGCCCCCCTCGCCCGGGGTGACCTCCAGCGCGGCCGGGTGATCTCCCTCGACGAGCCGATGCCCCCGTGGAACATCACCCCGCGGGAGATGCTCAGCCATCGGGGCCTCTACCGCTACGAATGACACTCCGCACGAAGCCTCGAAACCTCGAAGCCTCAAGCCACGCAGTGCAGGGAAAGGGCCCCCGCCGACCGGCGGGGGCCCTTCGTGGATCACGCGATCAGCAGATCAGCGGATCAGTGGCCGTAGCCCTCACCCTCGGTGTGGTGCGCGCCGTCGCCCGAGGCGTTGACGCAGGTGTTGCCGAACGCGGGGTTCAGGAGGGCGATCACGTTCACAGTGTTGCCGCAGACGTTGACCGGGATGTGCACCGGGACCTGGACCAGGTTGCCCGACAGGACACCGGGGGAGCCGACCGCCGCACCGTGCGCTCCGGCATCGGCGACGGCCAGACCCGCACCGGCGACCACGGCGCTACCGGTGACAGCGGTGATGGCGAATGCCTTCGCGATACGCGACATCAAGATCTCCTCATGAGATATGGGGCGCCGCAGAAAGTGCGGCATTTGACATGGCATACAACGCCGGGGCGGCCGAGGGGTCACGGGCGCTGGGCCTACCTGGTGACGGAAAAACGCACGGAGGCGAAGTAGGGCCGCACCGGGGTGACCTCGCCGGGCCGCAGGACCCCGACCACCCGGCCCGAGCAGCCCGGCTCCCGGTAGAGGGTCGCCGTGGTCCGGGTCCCGTTCGTGACCGCCCGGCCGCCGCCGCCCTCCGCGCTGACGCAGCCCCTCGGGGCGGTGAGCTGCTTGACCTGGTCGTTCTGGCCGACGTACTGGAAGTTCGGCCCGTCGGCGGCCTGGGCCGAGCCGCCGAGGAGCGCGGTGGCCGCCAGCAGCAGGGCGGGCCCGGTGTGGTGGATACGCAGCATTCGCATGCCCGGTCCAACCGCGCCGGGCCCCGGCCCGGTCACGCCTTGTCACCCGTGGGACGGCTGTGCGACCGTGCGGGCAACGGCATGCGGGAGGAAGAGATGAACGCGGACGTCGACGACATCGGCGCCGGCAGCGGCGGCCGGCCACGGGTCCGGACCGCGGCCGGCGTCGTCGAGGGCCGGACCGGGGCCGACGGGACCGCCGTCTTCCGGGGCATCCCGTACGCCGCCCCGCCCGTCGGAGCCCTGCGGTTCGCGGCGCCCGCGCCCCCGCCCGCCTGGGACGGCGTACGGCAGGCGACCGCGTTCGGGCCCACCGCGCCGAAGGTGCCCTACGCCGCGCCGTTCGCGACCCTGCTGGCCGACCCGGAGATCCCGGGGGACGACTGCCTCAGCGTGAACGTGTGGACCCCCGATCCGGCGCCCGGGGCCCGGCTGCCCGTCATGGTGTGGATCCACGGCGGGGCGCTCACCCGCGGCTCCTCGGCCGTCCCCGTCTACGACGGCTCCGCCTTCGCCCGCGACGGGGTCGTCCTCGTCTCCCTCAACTACCGTCTCGGCGTGCTCGGCTACGGCCTGTTCCCCGACGCGCCCGCCAACCGCGGCCTGCTCGACCAGATCGCCGCCCTCCACTGGGTCCGCGACAACATCGAGGCCTTCGGCGGAGACCCCGCCCGCGTCACCGTCTTCGGGGAGTCGGCCGGAGCCATCAGCATCGGCTCCCTGCTGGCCGCCCCGCGCGCGGCCGGGCTCTTCGCCCGGGCCGTCCTGCAGAGCGGAGCCCCCGAGGTCCTGCCGCGCGAGAAGGTGCGCACCATGGTCCGGCGGATGGCCTCCCTCCTCAAGGTGGAGGCCACCGCCGAGGCCTTCACGGCCATCGGCATGCGCGACCTGCTCGCCGCCCAGGGGGCCGTGCTGCGCCGATCGGGTGCGCTCCTCGGAGGCCCCGCCTTCGGCCTGGTCAGCGACCCGGCCACGGTCCCCGGCGACCCCCTCGACGCCCTGGCGGGTGCCGGGGTCAGCGGCGACGTGCCGCTGCTGCTCGGGTGGACCAGCGAGGAGTACCGGCTCTGGCTCGCCCCCACCGGCGCGCTGCGCCTGCTCGGCCGGCTGGGGCCGCTCGCCGTGACGCTGGGCCGCCTGCGCGCGGACAAGGACCGGGCCGCCGTACGGACCTTGCGCGCCGCCCTGCCCGGGGCGGGCGCGGCCGAGCTCGCCGGGCACCTGCTCACCGACCGGCTGCTGCGCGATCCGCTGCGCCGGCTCGCGGGGGCCCGGCGCCCGGCGCCGAGCTTCCTGTACGAGTTCGCCTGGCCCTCCGGCGTACCGGGGCTCGGCGCCTGCCACGCCTTGGAGCTGGGCTTCGTGTTCGACACCCTCGGCGTGCCGGAGACCTCCTGGCTGGCCGGGCCGGACGCCCCGCAGGCGCTGGCCGACGAGATGCACGCGGCGTGGGTGCGGTTCGCGGTGACGGGCGACCCGGGCTGGGCGGCCTGGAACGGCGAAGGCCCGCCGAAGAGGTTCGACGGGCCGTCGGCCGGACGGGCAGAAGCGGCGTGGGCTACTCGACCGGCCCTTCCATGACCTTGCTGATGAACTGGATCGGACCCTCGCCCATGTTCGGGACGTAGGTCTTGGCGTTGTGCTGGCCGCCCTTGATGACCCTCAGCTCGGTGTGGACGGGCCCCTTGTTGCCGAAGGTGGCGATGAACTTCTGCACGTCCGGGAGGGTCTTCTTGTTGTTCTCGCTGTCGCCGACCTGGAAGGCGAGATACACGTCCGGACCCTTGCGGTCGATGAGCTGCTTCGCCAGCAGCTCCGGGTTGTTCTCGGCCTTCTCCTTGTCGTAGCCCTTCCACAGGGAGGAGTCCGGGACGATGTCCGGGCCGGAGGCGATCACGGCCTTGAACTTGTCCGGGTGCTTCAGTACGGCCTTCAGGCCGGCGAACCCGCCGGTGGAGGAGCCCATGAAGGCCCAGCCGTCACGGGACTTGACCGTGCGGAAGTTGGCCTTCATCAGGTCCGGGACGTCCTCGGTCAGCCAGGTGCCCATCTTGGGCTGGCCGGGGATGTCGGAGCCGTCCCAGTAGACGCCCTTGTCGTCCGGCGCCGGGTTGAGCACCGGCATGGCCAGGATGAAGGGCTTGCTCTTCCCCTCGGCGTACCACTTGCTGATGCTGGACTGGAGACCGAGGTCGGTGCCCATCCAGTAGTTGCTCGGGAAACCGGCGCCGCCCGGCAGGGCGATCATGACCGGGAAGCCGCTCTTGGCGAACTTCGGGTCGTTGTACTCCTTGGGCGCCCAGACCCAGACCTTGCCCTTGAAGCCGGACTTCTTGCCGTCCAGCGTGGTGACCGCCACGTGCGTGCCGTCGGGCAGGGTCATCGAGTTCTTGAACTCGGCGGCCGGACCGGTCGGCATGAGCATCTTGGAGCTCGCCGGCTGCTGGGTCGCGGTGCCGCCGGCCTTCCCGGAGCCACCCGCGGGCGGCTGCCCGAAGGACACCGCGGCGCCCTTGTCGGTGAAGGGGGGTATCTCGTAGTGGTTCATGACGAGAGCGGCTATGCCCGCGAGCGCGAGGACGCCGGCGCCCGCGATCAGCCAGCGCCGGCCGCGGGACCTGCGGGGCGCGGGCTCGTACTGCTCCGGGTGGTCCTGGTGCCCGTACTGCTCCTGGTGGCCGTACCGGTCCTGGCGCCCGTACTGCTCCTGCTGCCCGTGCTGACCGTACGGAGGCTGCTGCTGTCCGTACGACTGCTGCTGTCCGTACGGCTGGCCGTACTGGTCGCCGTGCGGCGGCTGCGGGCGCTGCCCTTCCGGCCGGTACGGCTGGTGCTGCTGCCCGTCGGGTGCGTACGACATGTGCGGTGGCTCTCCGGCTGGTGCTGCCCCTGAGGGGCGGGGTGATCTGGCGGCGGGGTCGTCTGGCGGTGGTCCTTCCGTTCGAAGGATGAACGAAAGCACGTCAGGGTTCCGTATTTTTCCTTCTCTTGGGATTTTTTGGGGGATGCCATTGCCTGGCGCCGTCCCGGCCGGCGCCTACCCGATCCCGCGCCGCACATCCCTGGCCCCCGCACATGCCCCTGGGTAGGGTGCCCCCGCGCCGCCCCCGGACCCCCACCCCGCCCGGAGTCACTCCATGACCTTCCAGCGCCGGCTCCTGATCCTCGTCACCGCCGTGGTCCTGCTCGCCGCCGTGGGGGTGCTCGCCGTGCTGCGGGCCTCCTCGCGGGCCGACGAGAAGGACCGGGCCCGGGAGGGCGGCCCGGGGATCGTCGCGGGCCCGGTCGTGCTGTCCCCGGGCGGGGGCGAGCGGCGGATCGTCTTCCGGAACATGGCCTGGGGCCCGCACCGCGACGAGCTCGCCACCGTCCCGGCCAACGCCCCGGAGGGGACCCGTACCGCGTCGGGGGTGAGCTGCCTGCGCTTCCACGCGGCCGCCGGCACCGGGATCTGCCTGCGCGCCGACAAGGGCGCGGCGGTCCCGGGCGCCGTCCAGGGCGGCTACCGGGCCGTCGTCCTCGACGCCCGGCTGAAGGAGGTGGCGGCGCACACCCTGGCCGGCCTGCCCACCCGCGCCCGGGTCTCGCCCGGCGGGCACCTCGCCGCATGGACCGTCTTCGTCGGCGGGGACTCGTACGCGGGCACGGACTTCTCGACGCGCACCTCGGTGCTCGACCTGCGCACCGGCAGGCTCGACGCCTCGCTGGAGGACTTCACCGTCCTCAAGGACGGCCACCCGTACCGCAGCGCCGACGTGAACTTCTGGGGCGTGACCTTCGCCGCCGACGAGCGCACCTTCTACGCGACCATGGCCACCGGCGGCCGGACCCACCTGGTCCGCGGGGACCTGGCCGCGCGCAGCGTGACCACCCTCCACGAGAACGTCGAGTGCCCCTCGCTGTCGCCCGACGGGACCCGGCTGGTGTTCAAGAAGCGCGTGCCGGGCCTGCCGGCCGAGGCGCCGTGGCGGTTGTACGCCATGGACCTGGCCACGGGAGCGCAGACCCCGCTCGGCGAGGAGCGCAGCGTCGACGACCAGGTGGTGTGGACCGACGACCGGACCGTCGTCTACTCCCTGCCCGGCGACTTCGGCGCCGACCTGTACGCGGTGGCGGCCGATGGGAGCGGGACCCCCCGCCGGCTCATGACATCGGCCCTCGCCCCGTCCTTCCTCGGCTGACACCGGGGCGGGGGACGGGGCGAGGGCCGTCGGCGCAGGACCGTTACGCCGGGACGAGCGTCTTGCGGCGCCGTTTGCGCTGTGCGGCCGGCGACAGCCTCAGCTCGATGACCGACCGTACGGCCGGCCACTCCTCGTCGAGGACCGAGTAGAAGGCGGTACTGCGGACCGCCCCGTCCAGCCCCCGCGAATGGGCCCGGCGGACCCCTTCGCAGGTGAAGCCGAGGCGTTCCATGGCCGCTCGCGACCGGCCGTTACGGGCATCCGCGCGCAGCGAGATGCGCCGGACGCCCCAGGTCTCGAAGGCATGGCGGAGCATGAGCAGCTTCGCCTCGGTGTTGATGCCGGTGCCCTGGGCGCCCGGGGACAGCCAGGTATTGCCGATCTCGGCGGCATCGGGGATCGCCGTCGCCGGATCGCCGAACGGGACGCCGGGCACGGCGGGCCACACGAGCGGCCCCTGCCAGTAGTCGAGTTCCAGGAACCGGGTCGAACCGACGACCCGGCCGTCGGTGGCTCTGACCACCGCGAACGGGAGCGATCGACCCGCCGCCTGATCGGCGAGGGCACGGTCGATGTACTCGTGGGACGCCTGCACCCCATGGGGTACGGGGGTGAAGGCGTAAGTCGTACGATCCTCGGCACCGGCCACGGCCAGGGCCTCGGTGTGGTGGGGTGCGAGGGGCTCGAGCCGCACGGTGCGGCCCGCGAGGTGTACGGGTACGGGCACGGAGCCTTCGGTCCTTCTGGGCGGTGGGGTGGTTGCACAGTCTGCGTCCCTGACCTCGCCCCTCGTGCAAAACACGAGTGAAAGGCAACCGGCTGTCAGGTGAACGCGAGTGGCTCAATGTAGCTCCTTAAAGTGCTCTCATGAACCCCCAATCCGGCAATGGCGCGGCACTGTTTTCCGACGACTTGGGTGCCCACGGCGGAGCGGCCGCAATCCGGATCCACGGACGTCCCTTCAACCGCAGGACATGCGTCCCCCGGACGGCCCCGCCGACGGCCGCCGGCCGCCGTGCCACCGGGTCTGACCTGCGGCGATAGGCAGAAGATCCGGTGCTTGCGGGCGGGGCCCCGCTCGCCGCCCCCGCGGACGCCCCGGCCGCTCTCCTCGCAGGCCCGGGCACCGACCCGGCCATCGAACGGGCGATCGTCGGCGGAGTGAGTGAACGCGGGGCGGCCCGCATGACCGGACGCCGTGCGACCGGACCCCTGCCCGGACCGCACACCGGGTGCCTGAGATCATCCTCGGCATGGACGACGTACTGCGGCGCCTGGCCGCCGTGGGGCCCTTCTTCACCGTGCCGTACGGCGAGGAGCCGCCCGGGCCCGGCTTCCGGCCGCTGGCCGCCCTGTACGGGGAGGAGCTCGGGCCGTACGTCGCCGAGGTGGGGCGGCGGATCGGCAGCGGGCCCGGCAGGGTGGCCGCCTCGACGGCGCAGCTCGGCATCGCCTCGCGGCTGTGGTCGCTCGGGCTGGGCTGCGCGGCGCTGGCGGGGCGGGTGCCCGACCTGGCGCCCGACCGGGTGTGGTGGAGGCTGCCGCGAGCGGGGTCGCTGGAGCTGTGGCTGCCCGGGCAGGAGCCCGAGGGGCTGCCGGCCGACCGGCTCGGGCCGACCGTGCTGGGGCACCTGGCCGTGCTCGACGCGGGCCTGCGGGAGCGGTTCGGGGTCTCGCCGAAGGTCTTGCGGGGCAATGCCGCGTCCGGGCTCGTCGGGGCGCTGCGCGTGCTGATCGACAGGGTGCCGGGCGACGCGGCCGTCGCCCTCGCGGGCGCGCTGCTGGCCGAGGGCGGAGCCCTGGCGGGCACGGGGACCTTCGTGCACGAGCCGGGGCTCGGCGTGGCCTTCGTACGGCGCAGCTGCTGCCTCTACTACCAGGTGCCCGGCGGCGGGCTCTGCGGGGACTGCGTGCTGCGGACCAGATGAGACGGCGAAGGGCCGGCGGGGAGCGTGTGCTCCCCGCCGGCCCGGTGTGCCGACGCGCGGACCCGCTGACTAGAAGGTCAGGTTCCAGGAGTCGATCTTGCCGACGTCGCCGCCGGCGTTGTCGTTCACGCGCAGCTTCCAGGTGCCGTTCGCGACCTCGGCCGAGGCGTTGACGGTGTAGACCTGGTTGATGTTGTCGGCGCTGCCGCCCGCGCGGTTGTGGACGGTGTAGACGGTGCCGTCCGGGGCGATCAGGTCGACCTTGAGGTCACCGATGTAGGTGTGCACGATGTTCACGCCCACCTTGAGGGTGGCCGGGGCGTTGCCGGTCACACCGCTGACGGTGATCGGGCTCTCCACGGTGGTGTTGTCACCGATGGCGAAGTCCCCGAGGTTCTCGAAGTACGCCCCGGGCGGCGGGGTGGAGCCCACCGCCTTGAGCGCGTCGACCTGGCCCTCGCCGAAGAAGCCGTTCTTCGCCGTGGTGCCCTTGCAGCGGGTGTCCGACGGGCAGGCGATGTCGTTGGCCTGGACGGCCAGCTTGTCGCGCAGCTGTGCCGGGGTGATGCCCGGGTTGGTGCTGGCGAGCAGCGCCGCCACACCGGTGACGTGCGGAGAGGCCATGGAGGTGCCGCTCATGCTGCCGTACTTGCCGCCCGGCAGGGTGCTGTAGATGCCGGTGGAGTCGCCGCCCGGGGCCGTCACGTCGATGACGTTCAGGCCGTAGTTGGAGTACGAGGCCTTCGCGGTGGTGCCCATCGCCGAAACCGTCACCACGCCCGGGAGTTCGGTCGGGATGTCGAGGCAGGCGTTGGTGATGGTGCGGGTGACCGGCGTCGAGTCGTTCGGGCTCTCGGTGTCGGTCGTCTTGTTGGCCAGGTCGATGTTGGAGTTGCCGGCCGCCGCGACCTGAAGCGAGCCCTTGCTCTCCGCGTACTCCTGGGCGCGCTTGACGCCCTCGATGATGGCGGCCTGGTCGGCGTTGTCCGGGCAGTTGAACTGCCACGGGTCCGTGTAGTAGCTGTTGTTGGTGACCTTGAAGCCGTGGTCACCGGCCCACATGAAACCGCAGACGGTGTTCTCGGCGAAGAACAGCGAGGAGGTGGGCTCGGCGATGCGCACGGAGGAGATCTTCACGCTGGGGGCCACGCCGATGACGCCCTTGCCGTTCTTGGCGGCCGCGACCGTACCGGCCACGTGCGTGCCGTGGGTGCCGACGTCGCGCCAGGCGCCCGTGCGGGTGTCCGGCTTGCCGTACGCGCAGGACGCGGAGTCCGCCGCGTTGAAGTTCGGGGCCAGGTCCTGGTGCTGGTCGTCCACACCGGTGTCCAGGATGCCGACCTTGACGGTGCTGGAGCCGGTGGTGACGGCCCAGGCCTGGTCGGCCTTGATCTGCGTCATGTCGGCGCGGACCGGCTCGCCCGTGGGCGTCGTGGCCTGCGCCGGGTTGGCGGGCAGCGCCGGGTTGTAGGCGTCCGCCGGCACGTCCGAGGTGCGGGTGGCGCCGACCTGCTGGACCCCGCTCACACCGCGCATGGTGGTGGCGAAGGAGCCGGACGCGGAGTGGGCGACGATCACGCCGATCGCGTCGTAGGACTGGAAGACCGTGCCGCCGTTGGCGGTGATGGCGTTACGGACCGCCGTGGTGTCACCGGGAGTGGTGATCACGAGGTAGGCGCGGGTGCCGGCAACCCAGGTCGCACTCTGGGAAGTCGGGGCCGCGGCCCGGGGCGCCGCCGCCGCGGGGGCGGAGGCGGGGGAGCCGGAAGGCGAGACCGGGGCGGTGCCGGCGAGTGCGGCGGGGGCCCCGAAGGCCAGTGCCGCGCCGAGTGTGGCGGCCAGCACGAGGGTACGTCGAGGTCGGCTGGATATGTGGGGTATCAATGCGTCCTCCGAAGACCCGGTGGTGCGCGTGGCGCGCGCCGGGTCGTACGAAACAAGTGGTGGACGCAAGATGTCATGCACACGGCCTGGTAGGGAAGTACCTTTTGCCACACGGGGGTTCGTTAATCGGTGGCCGAATGCCGACTATGGGTGACAAGTACGGAGAATGTGGCGGCCGGCCGGGCTGGGTACCGTGGGGGCGAACCCTGCCCGGCCGGCCCGTACGGGCGGCCCGCCTAGACCGGCACGCCGTCCTTGGTGGTGTGGTGTGCCGGGGCGGGCGCGGTGTCCGGAGTCACGTCCGCGCCGGCCTGGTTCGCCCCGCTCGGCTCCGCTCCGCTCGGCTCCGACCCGTGTGCGTCGTCGACCAGCGTGCTCTCGTCGAAGGGCAGCCGCCCCGCGAGGACTTCGGCGGCCCGCCCGTGGTCGAACTCCTTCGTCCACGTCCCGATGAGCACCGTCGCGACCGCGTTGCCCGCGAAGTTCGTCAGCGCCCGGGCCTCGCTCATGAACCGGTCGATGCCCACGATCAGGCCGACCCCGTCCACGAGTTCGGGGCGGTGCGACTGCAGCCCGCCGGCGAGGGTGGCCAGTCCCGCGCCGGTCACCCCGGCGGCGCCCTTCGAGGCGATGACCATGAACAGCAGCAGCGAGATCTGCTCGCCCAGGGCGAGCGGCTTGCCCATCGCCTCGGCGATGAACAGGGAGGACATCGTCAGGTAGATCGCGGTCCCGTCGAGGTTGAAGGAGTACCCGGTCGGCACCGTGATCCCGGTGACCGGCCGCGATACGCCGAGGTGCTCCATCTTCGCGATCAGGCGCGGCAGCGCCGACTCCGAGGAGGAGGTCGACAGGATCAGCAGGAACTCCCGGCCCAGGTAGCGCAGCAGAGCGAAGACACTGACCCCCGTACACACCCGCAGCAGCGTGCCCAGGACCACGAACACGAAGATCAGGCAGGTCGTATAGAAGCCGATCATGATGACGGCGAGGGACTTCAGCGCGTCGATGCCGGTGGCGCCGACCACCGCCGCGATCGCCCCGAAGGCGCCCACCGGGGCCGCCCACATGATCATCGCGAGGATCCGGAACACCAGCTTCTGTACGTGCCCGATGCCCCGCAGCAGCGGCTCGCCCGCCGTGCCCATGGCCTGCAGGGCGAAGCCGCAGAGCAGCGCCACCAGCAGCGTCTGGAGCACCTCGCCGCCGGTGAAGGCGGAGACCAGGGTGGTCGGGATGATGCCGAGCAGGAACTCCGGAGTGCTCTCCGCCCCGCCCGCCTTGGCCTGTGCCTCGCCTGCGTGGCGCACCGCCTCGGTCAGGTGCAGCCCGCTGCCGGGCTCCAGCAGGTTCCCGACCAGCAGGCCGATGGCCAGCGCCACCGTGGACATGACCATGAAGTAGCCGAGGGCGAGGCCGCCCACGGCGCCCACCTTCGCGGCCTTGCGTACCGATCCGATGCCCAGCACGATCGTGCAGAAGATCACGGGCGAGATCATCATCTTGATGAGGTTGACGAAGCCGGTGCCCAGCGGTTTGAGCTCCACGGCCACGCCGGGCGCGGCGAAGCCGACGGCGATGCCGAGCAGCACCGCGCCGATCACCGCGATGTAGAGATAGTGCGTTCTGTCGCGTCTGGCGGCCACGATGCCTCCCGGTGGTGAATGCGTTCGGGGAGACCATCGCCCAGGGCTGTGACCCCGGTCACCCTTGCGTTCATTGAGTTCACGACCCGGTGCACACTGAGCGCCATGTTCCGCTTTCCCCGGCCCCCGCGCAGCCTCGCCGGCCAGCTCTTCGCCATGCAGGTGCTGCTGGTCGCCGTGGTCGTCGCGGGCTGCGCCGTCTTCGCGTACGCCACCGCCCGCTCCCAGGCCGAGGACGCCGCCCGGCGCCAGGCCGGGGCCGTGGCCCGCGCGGTCGCCGACTCGCCGTCCGTACGCGAGGCCGTACGGGGAGCGGCGGGCGGAAGCGACCCCTCGGCCCTGCTCCAGCCCTACGCCCAGAAGGTGCGCGAGGACTCCGGGGTGGACTTCGTGACGATCATGGCGCCCGACGGGCGGCGCTGGACCCACCCCGACCCGCGCCGGATCGGCGAGCCCTTCATGGGGAACACCGCCCCCGCCCTGCGCGGCGAGACCTTCAGCGAGACCTACACCGGAACCCTCGGACCCTCCATCCGGGTCGTCACCCCGCTGGAGGACGAGGGCCGGATCGTCGGCCTCGTCAGCGCGGGGATCACCGTCCGGGCCATCAGCGACCGGCTCGGCGCGCAGCTCGCCGCCCTCGCCTGGGTGGCGGGCGGCGCCCTGGCCCTCGGCGCGGTCGGCACGTACGTCGTCAACGCCCGGCTGCGCCGCCACACTCATGGCATGAACGCGGCCGAGCTCAGCCGGATGTACGACTACCACCAGGCGGCCCTGCACGGGGTCCGGGAGGGGCTGCTCATGCTCGACGGGCAGCGCAGGATCACCCTGATCAACGATGCCGGGCGCGAACTGCTCGGCCTGCCGGCCGGCGAGATCACCGGCAGCACGGTCCCGGACCTCGGTCTGCCCGCCCCCCTCACCGGGGCCCTGCTCGCCGACCGGCCCCGGGTGGACGAGGTGCACCTGACCGCGGAGCGGGTGCTGGTCGTCAACAGCTCGCCCGTGGCCGGCGGAGGCCGCCGGGGCACCGTGGTCACCTTGCGGGACCACACGGAACTCCAGGCGCTGACCGGCGAGCTGGATCACGAGCGCGGTTTCACCCAGGCCCTGCGCTCCCAGGCCCACGAGGCGGCCAACCGGCTGCACACCGTGGTCTCCCTCATCGAACTCGGCCGCGCGGACGAGGCGGTGGAATTCGCCACCGCCGAACTGGAACTGGCCCAGGCCCTCACCGACGAGGTGGTCACCGCGGTCGGCGAGCCGGTGCTGGCGGCGCTGCTGCTGGGCAAGGCCGCCCAGGCGCACGAGCGCGGCGTGGAGCTGGTCGTCACGGCCGACAGCCGCAGCCTCGCCGACGGGGGCGCCGGGCTGCCCCCGGCCCGCGACCTGATCACCGTCCTGGGCAACCTCATCGACAACGCGGTCGACGCCGTCACCGCCGTACCGGGCGCGCGGATCGCGGTGACCCTGCGGCCCGAGGGGCACGAGCTGCTGCTGCGGGTCGCGGACAACGGGCCCGGACTCCCCGAAGGGGTGGACGTCTTCCGCCGGGGCTGGTCCGGCAAGGGGGAGGGCCGCGGGCTGGGCCTCGCCCTGGTCCGGCAGGTGGCGCAGCGCTACGGCGGCGCGGCCGTCGCCGCGCCGGGCCCGGGCGGCGGGGCGGAGTTCACCGTACGCCTGCCGCTCGCGACCCCGCCCGGCGCCCAGGACGCCCCCGCGGCGGACGCGCCCGTCACGGGGGGCCTGGCATGAGCGGGGCCGACGTACGGGTCCTGGTGGTCGAGGACGATCCGGTCGCCGCCGCCGCACACGCGCTCTACGTCGGCCGGGTGCCCGGCTTCACCGCCGTCGGCGCCGTCCACTCGCTCGCCGAGGCCACCCGGGTCCTGGAGCGCACCCCGGTCGACCTGCTGCTGCTCGACCTCGGCCTGCCCGACGGACACGGCCTGCGCTTCGCGCGCGGGCTGCGCGCCGCGGGTCACCCCGTCGACGTGATCGTGGTGACCTCCGCGCGGGACCTGGCCGTGGTCCGCGAGAGCGTCTCCCTCGGCGTGGTCCAGTACGTCCTGAAGCCCTTCGCCTTCCCGACCCTGCGCGAACGGCTCCTGCGCTACGCCGAGTTCCGCGCGACGGCGGGAGAGGCGGCCGGCCAGGACGACGTGGACCGGGCGATGGCCGCGCTGCGCGCCCCCCGCCCGGCCGAACTGCCCAAGGGGCTGAGCGCGCCGACCCTGGACCGGGTCGCCGCCCTGCTGCGGGCGGCGCCCGAGGGCCTGACGGCGGCGGGGGCGGCCGAGGCGGCCGGCATCTCCCGGATCACGGCCCGCCGCTACCTGGAGCACCTGGTGGACACCGGCCGGGCGGACCGCACCCCCCGGTACGGTCAGGTGGGCCGCCCCGAACTGCACTACCGCTGGCTGGCGGCGGCCGGCTCGGTGTCGAAGGTGTAGAACTTCCGGTGGTCCAGCAGGTCCGCCGGGGTCACGTCGTTCCACGGCCGCATGGTGTCGTTGAGGTCCACGACGTTCGGGGTGCCGGCGGCCGGCAGGTACGTGGACCGGGGGTGCCGGGCCTGCCACTCGGCCCACAGCTTGTCGACGAAGGCGTGGTGCATCCAGAACACGGGGTCGTTGGGGGAGACCCCGGAGGCCATCTGGCCGCCCACCCACACGTGCACCCGGTTGTGCAGGTTGGCGCCGCGCCAGCCCTCCAGGTGGTTGCGGAAGCCGTTGGCGGAGCTGTTCCAGGGCGCCGTGTCGTAGACCGGCATGTCCAGGACGGATTCCACTTCGGCCTTGGTCGGCAGCTGGGCGACGCCGGTGCCGAGGGCGCGCCTGAGGTAGGCGCGCCCGTCCACCCGGACGCCTATGTTCCACTTTCCCGCGGCGTACGCGAACGGGCCGTCGAGGACCTGTCCGTCGCGGGCGCGTCCGGTGCCGCCCAGGAAGTCGGGGGCCCAGAGGGAGGAGCGGGCGGTGCGGTCCGCGGTCCAGTCCCAGTAGGGGAGCGAGACGCTCGCGTCCACTTTCTGCAGCGCCGCCTCGAATTCCAGCAGGAAGCGTCGGTGCCAGGGCAGGAAGGACGGGGAGCGGTGGCCGACGCGGTCGCCCGCGTCGGTGTCGGCCATGATGAAGCCGTTGTGGGTGGTGACGAAGCGGTCGTAGGTGCCGGTGCGCTTGAGCTCCAGGAGGGCCGCGGTGAAGGCGCGCTTCTCCTCGGGGGTCAGGGCGGCCTGGTTTTTGCGGACGGTCACGCCGCACCCCCGAAGGGGACCAGGGCAGCGCCCTGGAGGTCGCGGACCGCGGCGCGGGCGAGCAGGACGGGGTCGGGGTACGTCTCGTAGTGGTTGACCACGCTGATCCAGCTGCCGTCCGCGTTGCGCATCACGTGCAGTTCGCGGCCGTCTATGCGGACGGTGGGCAGGCCGGGCGCGTGGTGGCCGCCGTGATGGCCGCCCGAGCCCGGGGTGATCTGTATGCGGCGTCCCTGGTAGACCTCGTCGACGGTGCCCGCGGGCGCGGCCGGGGAGGGGACTGCGGCGGCACTGGTGGAAACGCCGTTCACGGCGGTGCTGAGGCCGAGGACGGTCAACGCACCGGCAGTCGTGCCCAACGCCTGACGGCGGGTGATCTTCTTCATGGGCTGAAGAGGTATCAGGGCGGGGGAGAGGGGCGACCGGTATCCGGACATCGGCCGATAAGTTGCCGGTAGAACAAGTTGGATGATCTTCCCGTCCGAACCGGCTCCTGAGGTCAGAACGGGAAGATCTGCGGTGCCGACTCTACTGGACGGCAATTCCTCCGGTCCATCGAGGGTCCTATGGGTGGGGTCACATCGCAGGGTCGGCCGGAAGGCGCGCTGGGACGGCGGTGTCGATCTCATCCCGGTCCAGCGGTTATGACACATATAGTCCCGATATGGCACTTCATGAGACGAAGGACGCACGCGCCGCGGACGCCGAGACGGACGTGTTCGCGTCCGCGCTGAGCGGCCAGATCCTCCCCAAGTACCGGATGCCCGAGGACCACTCACCCACCGAAGTCGTCTACCAGCTGCTCCACAACGAACTCCTCCTCGACGGCAACGCCGCCCAGAACCTCGCCACCTTCTGCACCACCTGGTCGGACGACGGCGTGCACCGCCTGATGAACGAGTGCCTCGACAAGAACATGATCGACAAGGACGAGTACCCGCAGACCGCCGAGATCGAGGCCCGCTGCGTCAACATCCTCGCCGACCTGTGGAACGCCCCCGCCGAAGCCGCCGCCACCGGCTGCTCCACCACCGGCTCCAGCGAGGCCGCCATGCTCGGCGGCCTCGCCCTCAAATGGCGCTGGCGCGAGCGCCGCCGCGCCGCGGGCCTGCCGGCCGACCGCCCCAACCTGGTCTGCGGCCCGGTCCAGGTCTGCTGGGAGAAGTTCGCCCGCTACTTCGACGTCGAGCTGCGCCAAGTCCCCCTGGAGCCCGGCGAAACCGGGCTGCAACCCCATCAGCTCGCCGCGTACGTCGACGAGAACACCATCGGCGTCGTCGCCATCCTCGGCGTCACCTATACCTGCGACTACGAGCCCGTCGCCGAGATCGCCGCCGCACTCGACCGGATCCAGGCCGAGCACGGATGGGACGTCCCCCTCCACGTGGACGCGGCGAGCGGCGGATTCGTCGCGCCCTTCCTGCACCCCGACGTCGTGTGGGACTTCCGGCTGCCGCGCGTCGCCTCCGTCAACACCTCCGGCCACAAGTACGGGCTCGCGCCCCTCGGGGTCGGCTGGATCGTCTGGCGCAGCGCCGACCTGCTGCCCGCCGACCTCGTCTTCACGGTGGACTACCTGGGCGGGGACATGCCGACCTTCGCCCTCAACTTCTCCCGCCCCGGCGGCGAGGTCATCGCCCAGTACTACCTCTTCCTGCGCCTGGGCCGGGGCGGCTACCGGCGGGTCCAGCAGGCCTGCGCCGAGACCGCCCAGTACCTGGCCCGCGAGATCGAACGGATCGGCCCCTTCACCCTCCTCTACGACGGCCAAGGGGCCCTGCCCGCCGTCTCCTACACGCTCACCGACCCGGCCGCAGCCGGCTTCAGCCTGTACGACCTCTCCGACCGGCTGCGCATGCGCGGCTGGCAGGTGCCCTCGTACCGGCTGCCCGCCGACCGTGACGACACGGTCGTCCAGCGGGTCCTGGTCCGGCACGGCGTGACCCGCGATCAGATGGCCCTGCTCGCCGCCGACCTGCGCCGGGCCGTGGAGCACCTGCGGACCACGCCCCCGCCCGTACCGGCCGAGGCGCCCCGGTCCGGCTTCCATCACTAGGGGTGCCTCGGTGGGCGGGGCTCAGGGCCCGGCGCCTCCGGTCAGCGGGCGCCGAAGTTCTGCGTCCACCAGGGGCCGCCCGAGCCCGTGTGGATGCCCACGCCGATGTCCTTGAAGGAGCAGTTGAGGATGTTCGCGCGATGGCCCGGGCTCTTCATCCACGAGTCCATGACCGCCTTGGCGGTCTGCTGCCCCATCGCGATGTTCTCCCCGTACGTCGACCAGCGGTACCCGGCGGCGGTCGTCCGCTGACCGGGGTCCGCGCCGTCGGGGTTGGTGTGCGAGAAGAAGTCCCGGGCCGCCATGTCGTCGGAATGCCCCTGAGCGGCCGCGCGCAACTGCGGGTCCTCCTTGAGGGGGCCGCAGCCGGCGGCCTCCCGCTCGGTGTTGACCAGGGCCACGACTTGGCCGGCGACTCCCTGCGGGGCCGGCGCCGGCGGGGGAGTGGAGGCCCGCCGGGTCGGGGAGGCGCTGGCCTTCGACGGGCTCGGGCTGGGACTGGCCGAGGCGGACGGCGACGGTGACGCCGACGGGGAGGGCGAGGCGGACGTCGAGGGGGAGGCCGACTCCGAGGGGAGCGCGGCCGTGGACTCGGTCGCCGACAGCGCGGCCAGCGGGGCGGCGGAGGCGGCCCCTTCCTCCTTCACGTCATCCGAGCCGGGCAGGGCGCCCAGGTACACCAGACCGCCGCTCGCGACGCAGGCGGCGAGCACCGCGCCGCCGATCACCCGGCGGCGGCCGCGCCGGCGCTTGCGCAGGGCGCCCCGGCCACCGCCCGCATGCCCGACCGGGGTGAGCTGGGTCGCCGCGTCGGCGAAGTCGCCCTCCGAGCCGGCGGCGACGGCCGCGCCCGCAGGGGCGAAGCCGGCCGCCACGGAGGACCGTACGCCCGCCAGCAGCGCCGCCGAGACCGGTACGAGGGCCAGACCGGCCAGCAGTCCCTCGGCCGGAACCAGTCCGCTCCACAGACCGGAGCACCGTACGCATTCCCGGGCGTGCCGGGCTATTCGCTTGCGCCACAGCGCGGACGGCTGCCCGTCCCAGCCCGCCAGGACGCCCCGCAGTTCCTCGCAGCCCGGCTGCGTGTCCAGGGCGCGCTCCACCACCCGCGCCGACTCCAGCTGCGCCTTCATCCGCTGCACCCGCACCGCCGTGTGCTGGGGGGACAGCTCCAGTGCGGTCGCCACCTCCGCCCGGGTCAGCTCCCCGGCGCATTCCAGCCACCACAGCGACAGCAACGCCCGGTCCTCCGGCTCCAGCCAGCGCGTGGCGCGGGCCGTCTCGCGCCGCTGTCCCGCGAGCTGGAGGCGTACGACGGTCAGGTCGACGAAGTCGGCGCCCGGGTCGGCGACGTCCCCGGCCGCCTCCAGGGTGCTCTCGCCGAAACCGCTCTGGCGGGCCTGCCAGTGGGCCCGTACCCGGTTCATCGCGATGGCCACCAGCCACGACCGGAAGCTCTCGTCCGCACGCAGGCCCCCCAGCCCGTCGAGCGCCCGCAGCATCGTGTCCTGCACCACGTCGTCCACGTCGCAGGAGCCGCCCAGGGCGCGCCCGACGATGTTGTAGACGAGCGGGAGATGGGTGCTGACCAGCTCGTCCTGCGCGCGGGGGTCGCCCGCGCGGGCCGCTGTCACCAGCGCTGCCGTGTGCTGAGTGCTCATGTGATGTTCCCTGTCCGTATCGGCGGTCGATGATGCCCGATACCTGGGAGACCGTCGACGGGTGCCCCGATAACACTTATCAGGAAATAGTTTTCGCAGGACTTTTTCGCAAGTCTCCGCGAAGGGCTTCACAGCAGCGGAGCGAGGGCTTGCGCGGCCGCGCGCAGGGCGGGTGCGTACGTCTCGATCTCCTCGCGGGAGGCCAGGAGGGTGACGGTGGTGACGCTGACCCCGCCGACCGGGCGGCCGTCCGGACCGAGGACGGCGGCGCCGACGCAGCGGATGGTCGGCTCGTTCTCCTCGTCGTCCAGGGCGAAGCCGCGCGCGCGGACCTCCGCCAGCTGGGCGTGCAGCGCCTCCGTGGTGGCGAGCGTGCGCGGGGTCCGCTGCGGCAGCCCGGTGGCGGCGATCAGGGTCCGCACCTCCTCGTCGGGCAGGTGGGCCAGGATGCTCTTGCCGATCGCCGTCGTGTGCAGGGGCATCCGCATGCCGATCCGGGAGGCGGTGCGGAACGGCTGGTCGCCTTCGAGCTTGCGGATGTAGGTGATGGTCTCCCCCGTGTGCAGGGCGAGATGGACCGTGTGGCCGGTGGTCCGCCGGAGTTCGCCGAGGACGTGGCCGATGCTCGCCGGTTCCCCGCCGGTGACCAGCGCGCCGAGCCCGCGCAGCCGCGGGCCGGGGCCGTAGCGGCTGTCCGCCCCCTGGCGCACGAAGCCCTGCTCGATCAGCGAAGTCAGGATCCGGAAGGCGCTGGACTTGGGCACCGCCGCGGCCGCGGCGAGGTCGGTCAGCCGGTGCGGGCCGTGGGGAGCCGCCACGGCCTCCAGGACGCGCAGGGACTTCTCCAGGGCGGAACCGGCCGCGGAGGCGCGGCCGCCGCGAGGAGCCACGGCCGCCTCATCGGTTGACGCGAGGACCGCCTCGTCCGTCGATGCGAGGGCTGGCAGGTGTGTTGACACGCGAACTCCCGGCCTGTGTAGGGTCTAGACCACATCGTTCCGCATGACGATACCCCGTTCCACTACGTGGAACGAGGGGAGGGTCCTTTGTCCTGCCACCCGTACGACGTGATGGCCGCCCAGCGCCTCCTGCCCGTGCTGCGTCACGCCGACGCCGACGAGGCCGTCCGCCACACCACCGCCCTGCTCGCCGCGGGCTGCCGGGCGGTGGAACTGACCACCACCACCCCGGGCTGGGCCGACGCCCTCGCCCGTACGCTCCCGCTCCGCGACGCGCACGGCCGCCGCGCCCTCCTCGGCGTGGGCACGGTCACCACCGGCGCGCAGGCCGAGACCGCCCTGGACGCGGGCGCCGCCTTCCTGATCTCCCCGTATCCCGCCCCCGAGGTCCGCGAGGTCGCCGAGCGCCGTGAAGCCGTCTTCGTCGAGGGCGGCTTCACCCCCGGCGAGATCGCCTCCGCCGTACGGGCGGCCGGCGCCGCCAAGGTCTTCCCGGCGCACGTGGGCGGTCCCGGCTTCCTCCGCTCCCTCAGGGCCGTCCTGCCCGAGGCGGTGCTCATCCCGACCGGCGGGATCCGGCCCGCCGAGGTCCCCGGGTGGCTCGCCGCCGGTGCGACCGCCGTCGGCATAGGGGACGGACTGCCCACCAAGCCGGGGGAGTTGGCCGCCTTGTTCGCCGCGCTGGCCGAACCGGCGGAGCCGCTCGGAGCGGCCGGAGCTGCCGGACCTTCCGGGCCGTGCGGCGACGGCTGCTGCGCGAGGTCCCCGCGGTGACGGGTTACGACGTCCTCGTGCTCGGGGAGGTGCTCGTCGAGATCCACGCGGACACCGCCCTGAGCGCGGCCACCGCCGGCACGCGGGCGCGCCTCTCCTACTCCGGGGACGCCCTCAACGCGGCGGCCGCCGCGGCCGCGGCCGGGGCGCGGACCGCCCTGCTCACCGTCGTGGGTGACGACGAGCTGAGCGTGCCGCTGCTGCGGCGGGCCGCCGAGCTCGGCGTGGACGTCACCCACGTCCACCGGGCCCCGCACCCCAACGGCGCCTACCTGCTCTGCGCCGACACCGACGGCGAGCGCGAGTTCGTCTACTGGCGCGCCCGCAGCGCCGGTTCCACCCTCGCACCCCGGCACATCGAGTCCTGGCGGCCGCTTCTGACCCGGTGCCGGGCCCTGATCACCAGCGGCGTCACCGGTGCCCTGTCGCCGAGCAGCCGCGACGCCGTACTGGCCGCCGCGCACCTCGTGCACGGGGCGGGCGGGCACCTCACGTACGACCCCAACTTCCGCCCCCGGCTGACCGACCGGCCCCAGGCCCGGGACCTGCTGGCGCGCATCGCCCCGCTGACCGGGCTGCTCAAGACCTCCTGCCCGGCCGACGCCCGGGCCCTGGTGGACACCGACGACCCGCGCACCGCCGCGACCCGCCTGCGCGCCCTGGGCGCCCGTACGGTCGTGGTCACCGCGGGCGCCGGCCGGCTCCTGCTCGACGACGGCGCGCGGCAGGCCTTCCACACCGTGCCCGTGAACCCGGCGCCGGTCGACGCTACCGGCGCGGGCGACTGCTTCACCGGGACCGCCACCGCCCGCCTCGCCCTCGGCGACACCCTCGCGGACGCCGTGGCCTACGGGACGGCCGCCGCCTGCCTCTCGGTCTCGGGCCGCGGCGGCACCGGCCACGTCCCCGCCTTCGCGCAGACGGCCGCCCTGGCCGCCCGGACCGCGCTCCCGGGGCGCTGGGAAGAGCGGCCCGCCGGGGCGTGAGGGAGTCGGCTCCCCCCGCGGATTCCCGTCGCCGCACGGCGCTTAGGGTGTGGCGGTGGATGTGGATCAACTCATCGGTTGATCAGGTGATCGGGGGGAGACCGATGAACAGCGCGACCGAGGTGTTCCAGCCCCTGCTGGCGGAGGACCCGCCGACCGTGGCCGGATACCGCCTCGCCGCTCGGCTCGGCGCCGGTGGCATGGGCCGGGTCTACCTGTCGCACACCCGGGGCGGCCGCCCTGTGGCGATCAAGGTCGTACGCCCGGAGCTGGCCGAGGACCCGGCGTTCCGGCGGCGGTTCCGCCGGGAGGTGGAGGCGGCCCGCCGGGTCAAGGGGGCGTACACCGCCGAGCTGATCGACGCCGAGGCGGACGGGACCCCGCCGTGGCTGGCCACCCTGTACGTGCCCGGCCCCTCGCTGTCCGAGGCCGTCGCCCGCCGCGGACCGCTGCCGGTTCCCGCCGTGCTGTGGCTGATGGCGGGGGTGGCCGAGGCGCTCCAGGCCATCCACGGCGCGGGCATCGTGCACCGGGACCTGAAGCCGTCGAACGTGCTGCTGGCCGCGGACGGTCCCCGGGTCATCGACTTCGGGATCTCGCTGGCGTCCGGCGTCACCGCGGCCACCGGGACGGGCAACGCCATCGGGACGCCGCAGTACATGGCGCCCGAACAGGCGTCGTCGGGCGAGGTCACGGCGGCCACCGACGTCTTCACGCTGGGCCAGACGGCGGCGTTCGCGGCGACGGGCGAGGCGCTGTACGGAGGCGGCCCCCAGCTGAGCGTCATGTTCCGGATCGTGCACTCCCAGCCCGACCTGTCCCACCTGCCCGAGCAGCTGCGCCCGGTGATCGCCCGGTGCCTGGCCGCCGATCCCAAGGAGCGGGCCACCCCGGCGGAGATCGTGGCGTGGTGCCGGCAGCGGCTGGGGGCGGACGCGGATGCGGGCGGCGGCCCGGCCGTCTGGCGCGAGCTGATGGGGCCGGAGGTGGAGGTCCCTGCTCCTGTTCCGGATCCCACCTCGGTGCACACGACGCCGCTGCTGCGGCGGTGGCGGCCCGCGCCGGCCCCGGCCGCACCGGAGCAACGGCGGGCCCGCAGGCGGCGCGTCGCACTGGTCACCGCTGCGGCGGTGACGACGTCGGCCATGGTGCTGACCGGTCTGGCCTGGACGTACATGGACGACATCGGCAGGCTGCTGCGCGTCCGCAACGGGTCCCCGGCGGCGCAGAAGACCCCCTCGGGACCGGTGTCGGGACCGGCCGCGGGGACGGCGTCGGGTTCGGCCGCGTCCGCGACCGGCGGCGGGACGGCGGGAGCCGCCGGACCGGCGTCGGGCCCGCCCCAGGAGTCCAAGCCGCCCGCAGCCGTCCCGTACGCCGGGGTGCGCCTGGACACGGAGAACTCGGTCGGCGTCAAAAAAGAACCGGCCCAGCGCCAGGACCGCTCGGGGGACATCCGGCTGAACTGCGAGAGGACCGGCTGCGACCTGGAGAGCGACTCCAGCGTGATCACCATGCTGTTCCCCGATCAGCAGGGCTCCCTGGACGTGTGCCGGGCCGCCCTCACGGACGTCGACACGCGCGAGTTCGGGCTGGCCGGGGCGACGAACGGCAGCGCGTTCTGCATCAAGCACCCGTCGGGCGACATCGCGCTCTTCGTGATCCAGAACAAGTCGCTGGTGCAGTTGAAGAACTGGCCTCAGTGGGTGACCGCGGACATGACGGTCTGGCGCGCGTCCTGACGACCGCGGGCCGCCCTCAGGGCAGGCTCCACTGGCCCACGTCGTCCGCGAAGCCGCCGTTCAGGGCGAACTGGACCGCGGCCGGGCCGGCGTCCTTCGGCAGCCGGAAGGTCACGAAGCCCTCCGCGTCGCCGCCGGGCCGGAGCGTGAGGGTGTCGGGGAAGCGCGGCCCGGCGGTCGTGGGGAGGTCGAGCCCGGTGAACCGCTGCCCGGTGGCGTCGAGCAGATGCGCGCAGGCCGCGGGGGAGTCCTCGTAGTCGGCCGTCCCGGTGTTCTCCAGGTGGAACCGCACCGCGACGAGCCGGTCGTCGCCGCCGGGCTCGACAGTGGCGGAGCGTGCGGGGGCGGCCGGGTCGACCACCTGCGTGAGCGTGACGTCGAGGCGCTGTCCGGGCCCGTCACCCGTGAGGGAGACCGTCTCCCCGGATCCGCCGGGCGCCCCGGCCACCAGCGCGGGCACCAGGAGGGCGGGGGCCAGCAGCGCGACCGCCGCGAAGGCGCTCCGCGAGCGGCCCGGTGCTCGGCTGCGGCGCATGGCGGACCTCCCGATCCACGGCTACCCTGCCCACGATCCTCCGCGACCCCGGCTTCCGCCACCCGCGCGTCGGCGGACCCCCTTGCCGCCGCCCGCGCCCTCCCGCCGTTCTGGCAGACTGGGGCACGTCACCCAGGCGGTGCAGGACAGGAAACCGGTGCGATTCCGGTGCGGTCCCGCCACTGTGACCGGACGTCCCCCCGCGGGAGATCCGGGAGTCAGACACTGACGCACCGCCTCTGCTCGTTCTTCACGTCGACCAGGGGACGCGGATCCCCCGGAGAGGCCTTCGCCATGTCGCGCACCCGCGCCCTTTGCCGCGCCTTCGTTCCCCTCGTCCTCCTCATACCCCTGGCCGCGTGCGGCAGTTCACCGGACGTGCGGGAGCACGGGGCCGCCGCGGACTCCGCCGCCGCGCCCGGTTTCCCGTACACCCTCACCAACTGCGGGGTGAGCAGCACCTATCAGGCCCCGCCCCAGCGCGCCGTCACCATGAACCAGCACTCCACCGAGCTGCTGCTCGCCCTCGGGCTGGGCGAGCGGATCGTCGGCTCCGCCTATCTCGACGACGCCGTGCTGCCGCTCTACCGGCCCGCCTACGACAAGATCAAGGTGCTGGCCAGGGAATACCCCTCCAAGGAGGTCCTGTTCGGCGCCGATCCCGACTTCGTGTACGGCGGATACGCCAGCGCCTTCGACAAGGCGCAGGGCCGCGACCGCGAGGCGCTCGCGAAGGCGGGCATCAACTCCCGGCTGAACGTGGAGTACTGCTCCGAGGGGCGGGTCGGCTTCGACCAGCTCAAGACCGAGATCACCGAGGTCGCCCGCACCTTCGGCGTGCCCGAGCGCGGCGCCCGGCTCGTCGAGGACGAGCAGCGCCGCATCGACGCGGTGACCGCCCGAGTCAAGGACGCGCCCCGGCCGTCCGTCTTCGTCTACGACTCGGGCGAGACCTCCGCCTCCACCTCGGGGGGCAACGGCATCGGCAACGAGATCGTCTCCCTCGCGGGCGGCACGAACGTCTTCGCGGACCTCAAGGACACCTTCGGTGAGGTGTCGTGGGAGAAGGTCATCGAGCGGGCACCCGAGGTCGTCCTCATCTACGACTACGGCGGCACCACCGTCGAAGCCAAGAAGCAGCGCCTGGTGAACGACCCGGCCCTCGCCGGGGTCCCCGCCGTCAAGAACCGGCGGTTCGTCGTCCTGCCGCTCTCCTCCGCCGTCCTGGGCGTACGCGTCGCCGACGCGGTCGAGTCCCTGGGCCGCCAGCTCCACCCCGATGCCCCGTGAGGCTGCGCACCGCCACCGTCCTGCTCGTACTCGTCTGCGCGCTCGCCGCGTCCGCCGTCGCGGGCCTGGCCCTGGGGCCGGTACGGATCGCCCCGGGCCGGGTGTTGGACATCGTCCTCGGCGGCCTGTCCGGCGAGCGGCGCACCGGGGCCTTCGCCTCCATCGTGTGGGACGTCCGGATGCCGCGCGTGCTCCTGGGGGCCGTGGTCGGGGCGGGGCTCGCGGTGGCGGGCACCGTGCTGCAGGCGCTCGTACGCAACCAGCTCGCGGACCCCTTCCTGCTCGGCGCCTCCTCCGGCGCCTCGGCGGGAGCCGTCCTCGTGATCGTCTTCGGGGCCGGAGCCGGGGCGGGAGCGGGGGCGGGGGCCGCCGGATTCGCCGGCGGGGTGGGCGTGCCGCTCGCCGCCTTCGCCGGTTCGATGGGCGCGCTCGTCGCCGTCTACGCGATGGCCCGGCGCGGCGCGAGCTTCACCACCGGCCGGCTCATCCTGGCCGGAGTCGCCGTCCAGTACGTCCTGTCCGCCCTCACCAGCCTCGTCCTGGTGCTCGCCGCGCACCCCGACCAGATCCGCTCCGTCCTCTTCTGGACCCTCGGAGGCCTCGGCGGGGCCCGCTGGGACGAACTGGCGCTGCCCGCCACGGCCCTGCTCGTCGGCACCGTCCTGCTCGTCGCCCTCGCCCGGCCGCTCGACCTGCTCCTCGCCGGGGAGGAGGGCGCGCACACCCTGGGCCTGGACACCGGACGGTTCCGCGCCGCCGTCTTCGTGCTCACCTCGCTGGTCATCGGCGTGCTCGTCGCCTACAGCGGCGCGATCGGCTTCGTCGGGCTGATGGTCCCGCACGCCGCGCGGATGGTCGTCGGCGCCGGACACCGGGCGCTCCTGCCGGTGGCCGCGCTGGGCGGGGCCGTGTTCCTGCTCCTGGCCGACCTGCTCGCCCGTACGGCCGCCGCGCCCGAGGAGATCCCGGTCGGCGTGGTCACCGCGCTCGTCGGCGGGCCGTTCTTCCTGTGGATGCTGCGCCGCTCCAGCCGGACCGAGGGGGTCACCGGATGACCGGGACATCGGCGCGGCCGGTGGAACTCGCCGTGCGGGGCGTGCGGTACGAGACCGACGGGCACACCCTGCTGCACGGCGTCGACCTCACCGCCCGGCCCGGCGAGACGGTGGGCGTGGTCGGCCCCAACGGCAGCGGCAAGACCACCCTGCTGCGCTGCGTCTACGGCGTCCTGCGGCCCACCGCCGGCCGGATCCTGCTCGACGGCGCCGACGCGGCCGCGCTCACCGTCAAGGAACGGGCGCGGCGCGTGGCGGTCGTACCGCAGGACGCGAGCGGCACGCTCGGGCTGACCGTCCGCGAGGTCGTCGCCATGGGGCGCAGCCCGCACAAACGGTTCTGGATGCAGGACGGCCCCGACGACGTGCGCCGCGTGGCCGGGGCACTGGAGACGGTGGGCGCGCTCCCCTTCGCCGAGCGCCGCTTCGACGAGCTCTCCGGCGGTGAGCGCCAACGCACCCTGGTGGCCCGCGCCCTGGTCCAGGACCCCGGCCTGCTCGCCCTGGACGAACCGACCAACCACCTGGACATCCGCTACCAGCTGGAGATCCTCGGCCTGGTCCGCGCCCTGCCCGCCACCAGCCTGCTCGTCCTGCACGACCTCAACCTCGCCGCCTCCTTCTGCGACAGGCTGTACGTGCTGAAGGGCGGCCGGGTCGCCGCCTCGGGACCGCCCCGGGAGGTCCTCACGGAGGACCTGCTGGCCGAGGTGTACGGGGTGCGCACCCGCATCGGGGTCCACCCCGGCACGGGCGCGCCGAACATCGTCTACGGGTAGCCGTACGGGCCCGTGCCGAGCTCCACCGGAGGGCCTCGCTAACTCCCGTACACGGCACGGACGTTGTCCTGCGCCGGGTAGGTCCGGCCCGCCGGGCCCGCCGCGAAGACCCGCAGCAGGTTCTCCGTCACCCGGGTGGTCAGGGCCCCGGTCCGTGCGTCCATCCCGTGGTGGGCGCCGCCGGCGCCGTCGCCGGTGGCGTCCAGGGCCTCCACCCACCGCATCGTTCCGGTCGCGAAGACGCCCGCCCCGCTCGGCACGGTGTAGTAGGCCGTGTCCTGGTGGCTGGGACGGCCCTCGCACACCACGGGGGAGTGGGCCAGGATCTCGATCGGCCGCGGTGTCGGGAAACCGGTGTCGACCTTGTCGTACTCCACCCCGACCAGGTGCGCGAAGCGGTCGCCGGCCCGCGCGCCGGTGCCTTCGAACAGCCAGTGGCCCGGGTGGGTCACCACGTAGGGGGCGTCCACCGGATAGCCGTCGTAGATCACGCCGAGCAGCGAGCTCTCCGGGTCCGCACCGGGCGCCGAGCGGAAGTCCACGGTCGCCGGATGGCCGCGCTTGAAGCCGGGATCCTGCGCGTAGGAGGACTTGTAGCAGACCAGCGTGCGGTCCGGCCCGAGGTCGGAGGGCTCCAGCCGGATCCGGCGGTAGCAGCAGTTCGCCCCGAGGACCGCGAGGTTGGTCCCGGCGTCGCGCGCCGCCGTGACGTGGGCCCGCTGCTCCGGCGACCAGTACTCGTCGTGGCCGAGCGAGAGCACGGCCGCCGCCCCCTCCAGCAGGCGCTTCTCCCGGGCCACGTCGGTGGTGGTCGCGTAGGCCAGGGGTATGCCGAGCCGCTCGGCGAGGGCGAGCAGCGGGGCCTCGTACGTCAGGAACAGGCCCGCGCCGTCGTCGTAGGCGTAGGGCCGGTCGAAGCTCACGGACAGGGAGCGCGAGGCGTAGCCGCCGCTGGGGCCGTCGTAGCTGCCGTAGCCTCCCCACCGGTTGTAGGCCTGCCAGGTGGCCACCGCGTTGACCACGACGGTACGCCCGGCCGTGGCCGCCGAGCGGACGGTGACGGGCACGAAGCGCTGGCCCTCGCCGCCCTGCGCGTCCAGCCGCAGCAGGTAGCAGCCCTCCGGCCAGTCCTTGGTCTCGACCGTGGTGGTACGGGCCCACCGGGTGCGCACCATGCGGGTGGCGGGGTCCACCGTGTGCTCGGGCTGGCGGGCCCCGGGCAGCGCCTCGGAACGCCACACCAGCCGGGCCCGGGCGCCGCCGTACCAGCCCATCCGGTAGGCGGAGACCGTGAACCGCGGGGCGGTGGTCGACACGTGCAGCCCGAAGGACTCGCCCGGAAGGACGCTGACCTTGTCCGCGAAGCCCTCGATGGCGCGCTCCGGACCGGCCTTGGTCACCGGCCAGTCGCCGTGGCCGGGGCGCGCGTTCTCGGCCGCGACGTCGAAGCCGTGGCCGGCCGCCGCCGAGGGCTCGCCGCCGGGCTTGGCGGACCCGTCGGCCCGCTCGCCGCCCTTGGCGCCCTGCCCGTCCGTGCCGCCGTCCCCGCCCGCGCAGCCGGCGACGGCTCCGATTCCGGCCGCCGTGGCCGCCCCCGTCGCGAGGGCGAGGAAGCGCCGCCGGGCCGCGCCCGGGCCCTCGTCGCCCCCGGCCGCCCCGGCCATGTGCTCCTGATCCATGCAGGGCACGCTATGTCACGCTTGGGCCATGACCGTCACCGCCCTGGCGTGATGACGAGGACTGTGGGAGCCGCCGTGAGATACGCCTTCTCCACGCTAGGCCTGCCGGGCGCGCCGCTCGACCGCGCCGCCGCCCTCGCGGCATCCCACGGCTTCGAGGGCATCGAGTTGCGGGCCCACCCCGAGGAACCCCTGCACCCCGCCAGCCCGGCCGGCGCGCGCGCCGCCGCGCTGCGGACCCTGACCGCCGCGGGCGTCGCCGTCCTCGCGGTCGCGGGTTACGCGAGGGTGGCGGCTCCCGGTGCGGACGAACCGGTCCTCGCCGAACTGCGCGCGCTGGTACGGCTCGCCGCCGATCTCCAGGCCCCCTGCGTACGGGTCTTCCCGGGCGGCGGGGACCTGCCGCAGGAGGCCGCCGACGGCAACGCCGTGCGCCGGCTGCTGGCCGCCGCACCCTTCGCCGAGCGCCACGGCGTACGGATCCTGCTGGAGACCCACGACTCCCACCGCACGGCGGCCGCCACCGCCCGGGTGCTCGACGCGGTCGCGCATCCGTCCGTCGGCGCGCTGTGGGACGTGCTGCACACCTGGCTGGGCGGTGAGGCCCCCGCCGCATCCCGACGCGCCCTGGCCGCGCACCTGGGCTACGTCCAGGTCAAGGACGTGCGGTCCGCGCACGACCTCACCCCGGTCCGGCTCGGCGCCGGAGCGCTGCCCCTGGCCGAGGCCGTGGCCACCGCGGCGCCCGACGACTGGCTGTGCTGGGAGTACGAGAAGCGCTGGTACCCCGACGCCGCCGCACTGCCGGGGCAACTCGCCGCAGGGCGGGCGTACTTGGAGAGCCTGTCGGTGCGTCCCCTATGACCGGTCATTGACGGCGCGGACGGCCCGTTCCTATATTCGGCGGCGTCCCGCACACCACGGCAGCTCCACGTCCCCCGGGAGTCCGCGCATGCTCACGCAGGACCACGACGGATTCCGGCGGGCCGGCCGCCCGCACCGCATCGTCTCCGGGGCCCTGCACTACTTCCGGGTCCACCCCGACCTGTGGGAGGACCGGCTGCGGCGCCTGCGCGCCCTCGGTGCGAACACCGTGGACACCTACGTCCCCTGGAACTTCCACGAGACCTCCCCCGGCAAGGCCGACTTCACCGGCTGGCGCGACCTCGGCCGCTTCCTGCGCACCGCCCAGCACCTGGGCCTCGACGCCATCGTGCGCCCCGGCCCCTACATCTGCGCCGAATGGGACTTCGGCGGCCTGCCCGCCCGCCTCCTCGCCGTCGACGGGCTCCACCTGCGGTGCTCCGACCCGCGCTTCGAGGCCGAGGTGGACGGCTGGTACGACCTGGTCGTCCCCGAACTGCTGCCGCTGCTCGCGAGCCGCGGCGGGCCCGTGGTCGCCGTGCAGATCGAAAACGAGTACGGCTCGTACGGCAACGACACCCGCTACCGCGCCCACCTGGAGCGGGCCCTCGTCGAACGCGGCGTGGACTGCCTGCTGTTCACCGCCGACGGCCCCGAGGACGCCATGCTCCAGGGCGGCACGGTCCCCGGCCGGCTCGCCACCGCCACCTTCGGTGCCCGGCCCGCCGAACGCCTCGCCGCTCTGCGCCGCTACGAGCGGACCGGCCCCCTCACCGCTATGGAGTTCTGGATCGGCTGGTTCGACCACTGGGGCGAGGAGCACCACGTCCGCGTCGCGCAGGACACGGCCGAGTCGCTCGACGAACTCCTCGCCACCGGCGCCTCCGTCAACCTCTACATGGCCCACGGCGGCACCAACTTCGGCTTCTGGGCCGGCGCCAACCACACCGGCTCCCACCCGGGGGACCCCGGCTACCAGCCCACCGTCACCAGCTACGACTACGACGCGCCCATCGGCGAGGCCGGTGAACTCACCCCCAAGTTCCACGCGTTGCGGGAGGTCATCGGCCGGTACGTGCCCCTGCCCGACGGGCCGCTGCCCGAGCCGCCGCCCCGCATCACCCCCGCCCTCGCCACCCCCGCGGGCACCAGCGCGCTGCTGGCCGCCCTCGACCTGCTCGGCGGCCCGCCCGTGCTGCGCCCGGCCCCGGAGTCCATGGAGCGGCTCGGCCAGAGCCACGGCCTGATCCACTACCGCACCACCCTCACCGGCCCGCGGCCGGCCATGCCCGTCAGGATCGACGGCCTCGGCGACCGCGCGTACCTCTTCGCCGACGGAGAGCCGCTCGGCGCCTTGGACCGCAACACCCCCGAGGTGGGGATCGACCTGGCGGTCGGCGGGGCGGGCCTGGTCCTCGACGTACTGGTCCGGGCCCAGGGACGGGTCAACTACGGACCGCTCCTCGACGACCGCAAGGGCATCTGGCGCGGCGTACGCCACGGCCACCAGCACCTCTTCGAATGGGAGATCCGGCCGCTGCCGCTCACCGACCTGAGCGGACTCGACTGGTCCGCCGCCGGCGAGGACACCGGCCCCGCCCCCGCCCCGCCGACCGGAAAGCCCGCCTTCCACCGCTTCACCCACACGCCCGGGCAGGGCCCGGCCGACGCCTTCCTCGACGTCTCGGGCTGGGGGACCGGCCTGATCTGGCTGAACGGCTTCCTCCTCGGCCACTACGACACCCCGCGCGGCCCCCAGCGCACCCTCTACGCCCCCGGCCCCCTGTGGCAGGACGGCGAGAACGAGATCATCATCCTCGAACTGGAGCGCCCCGGCACCGAACTCCCCCTGCGCGACCGCCCCGACCTCGGCCGCACCACGGTCGTGAACCCGGACTGAGGTGGGCTTGAGCGGCCCTCCGCACCCCACGGCCGCGCCGAACGCAGGCCGCCACCGGTCTACGACACGATGTCCTTGCGGGAGAACCCACGGAACGCCAGCGCGAACAGCACCAGCGCGTACGACACCGACACCACCGCGCCTTTGACCATCCCGCCCCACTCCAGCTGCGGCTGCAACGCGTCCGCCCACGCGAACTGCCAGTGCGCCGGCAGGAACTCGCGCCAGGAGCCGAGCGCCGTCACCGCGTCCAGGACGTTGCCGACGATCGTCAGCCCGACCGCACCGCCCACCGCCCCCAGCGGCGCGTCCGTCCGCGTGGACAGCCAGAAGGCGAGGCCCGCCGTCACCAGCTGCGACACGAAGACGAAGGCCACCGCCAGCGCGAGGCGCGGCGCGATGTCCGCGGTGGCCAGCACCCCGCCCGTCGGAAGCTTCATGGGCCCCCACCCGTACGCGGCCGTGCCCACCCCCAGCGCCACCACCGGCAGCAGTACCATCGCCGCCAGACTGAAGCCCAGCGCCACCACCAGCTTGCTCCACAGCAACCGCGCCCGGGGCACCGGCGAGGCCAGCAGGTAGCGCAGCGAGGACCAGCTGGCCTCCGACGCCACCGTGTCCCCGCAGAACAGCGCCACCGGCACCACCAGCAGGAAGCCCGCCGAAACGAACAGGCAGGTCACGGCGAAGTTCGCGCCCGAGGCCGTGGCCGAGTCGACGAGGGTGATCCGGCCGTTCCCGCCGCTGCGGCTGCCCGGCCCGCCCCCGACGGCGAACGCGAAGACCAGGACGAAGGGCAGCGCGGCCAGCACCCCGCCCATCACCAGCGTCCGCCGCCGGCGCCACTGCCGCAGGGCCTCCACCCGCAGGGGCAGCGTACGGCCGGCCCGGTAGCCCGGAGCCACCTCTTGCACCGCGGTCATGCCGGACCTCCGATCAGGGTGAGGAACGCGTCCTCCAGCCGCCGGTGCGGCCCCACTCCGGTCACCGGCACCTCCAGCCGTACGAGTTCGGCGATCAGCCACGCGGCCGTCGCCCCTTCCAGCCGCACGAGCAGCCCGTCATCGGTGGCCGCCACCGAGGCCACTCCCTCCAACGCCCTCACCTTCTCCAGGCCCGCCTCGTCCACCGGCTCCGCCAGCGTCACCAGCAGGGTGTCCCCGCCACCGGTGATCTCGGCGACCTCGCCCGCGGCCACCCGCTGCCCGCGGTCCATCACCACCAGGTGCGTACAGGACTGTTCCACCTCGGACAGCAGGTGGCTGGAGACGATGACCGTCCGCCCGCCCGCCGCGTAGCGGATCATCACGTCCCGCATCTCCCGGATCTGCGGCGGGTCCAGACCGTTCGTCGGCTCGTCGAGGATCAGCAGGTCCGGCATCCCGAGCATCGCCTGCGCGATCGCGAGCCGCTGGCGCATGCCCTGCGAGTACGTGCGCACCGCCCGCTCCAGCGCGTCGCCGAGCCCGGCGATCTCCAGCGCCTCGGCCATGTGCGAGTCCTCGGCCGGGCGGCCGGTGGCCTGCCAGTACAGCTCCAGGTTCGCCCGGCCCGTCAGGTGAGGCAGGAACCCCGCGCCCTCCACGAAGGCCCCGACCCGCGACAGCACCGGCGCTCCGGCCCGCACCGCGTGCCCGAACACCCTGATCTCCCCGGCGTCCGGCGAGATCAGGCCCATCAGCATCCGCAGCGTGGTGGTCTTGCCGGCTCCGTTGGGCCCGAGCAGCCCGAGCACCTGCCCCTTCTCCACCCGGAACGACACGTCCCGCACCGCGTACCGGTCCTGCGCCTTCGCGTACCGCTTCGTCAGCCCGGTGATCTCCAGCGGTACGTCGGACAGCTCGGCCCGCGGCTGCGGTACGCCGCCGCCCACGCCCCCGCTCCCCGCGCCGCCCCGCCCGGTCCGCCGGACGCCGAGCAGCGCCGCGGCCAGCGCCACCGCGCCCAGCGGCAGCCACCAGGTCCAGGCGGGCAGGCCCGCCGCGGCGGTCCGTACCCCGGCCGCGACGGGCACGCTCAGGGGCCCCTCCACCGCGACGGTGTAGGTGGCCGGCGCGGCCGGGGTCGCGTAGCCGAGATCGGTGGCGGCGACCACCAGCCGCAACCGGTGCCCGGCCGGGGCGGAGTGGTCGATCGCGGGCAGCCTCAGCTCCACGCGCACACCCTGCTGCGCGTTCTCCACCCGCACCGGGGCCACGAGCTGGTTGGGCAGCACCTGCTGCTGCCCGTCGGGCCCCACGTCGTACACCTTGCCGAACAGCACGGCCGAACCGTCCGCAGCCGTCGACCTCACGTTCAGGGTGACGGTCGGGGTCCCGGTGATCCGTACGTCCTCGGCCAGCGGCGCCGACTGGAAGCCGGCGTTCTGCCCGGGGAAGTCCAGCGAGAGGCCGGCTCCGAACGCGGCGAGCTGCCCGCCGAGGCCCGGCAGCGAGGACAGCGCGGGCGGTGCGCCGCCCGCCGGATTGGCGAAGCTCTGCTCCCCTCCCGCGAGGGCGAACTCCCGAGGCTCCGCCGTGAGCCCGGGGTACGCATCCCCGCTCGCGCCGCGCAGCTTCACCTCGCCGTCCGTGGAGTCGATGCCGCCGGAGCGCGAGACCCGGAACGCCGGGCCGGTGTCCGCGCCGTCGTCGCCCTTGAGGTGGCGGTCGAACCAGGCCGTCACCCGGGCCTCGACCCGGTCCGCCTCGCGCATGCCGCCGTCGTGCCCGCCGGCCGCCCAGTCCACGGAGACGGGCGCGCCGTTGGCCGCGATGGCCCTGGCCATGGCGTCGGCCTGGTCCAGCGGGAAGAGCGAGTCGCCCTGGCCCTGCACGATGAGGGCCGGGACCTTGATCTTGCCGCCGATGGCCGAAGGGCTGCGCTGTTCCAGCAGCGCGACGGCCTCCGGGTCGGGCTTCCCGGCCACCGCGACGCGTTCGTACATCGCGCAGAGCTCGGGCTCGAAGCGCCCGCAGCCGGGGGCGGCGGGCGGCTGCTGCCGGGGGGCCGGCCGGGCCTGCTGCCCCATCCCGCCGGAGGAGCCGGTGGTGAAGAAGATGCCCGACCACAGCTTCTTGAACACGCCGCTCGGGAAGAGGGCGTCCGCGAGGTTCCAGTAGGTGATCTGCGGGGCGATCGCGTCCACGCGCCGGTCGTGGCCCGCGGCGAGCAGCGCGGCCGCCCCACCGTAGGAGGCCCCGGTCACGCCCACGCGCGGATCGCCGGCCGCGTCGAGCTGCACCTCCGGGCGGGTCGCCAGCCAGTCGATCAGCCGGGAGACGTCCTTGATCTCGTGTTCGGGGTCGTTCAGGCCGATCCGGCCGCCGGAGGCGCCGAAACCGCGCGCCGACCACGTCAGCACGGCGTACCCGTCGCGGGCCAGCTCCTCGGCCTGCTCGCGGACGTCGGTCTTGCTGCCGCCGAAGCCGTGCCCGAGGAGCACAGCGGGACGTTTCCTCCCGTCGCCGGTGGTGGAGTCGGTGAAGAACGAGGTGTCGATGCCGACGTCGGGCATGTCGATCACGCGGTCCTCGCGGTGCACGGGCCGTGCATCGCCGCCGGCGGCCGCGGCCGTCCACGTACCGGCTCCCGCGACGACGGCGAGCGCGGCGACGCCCGCGAGGAGGCGGTCTCGGCGGCGCCGGGGCATTCGGATCTTCATACGGGGAACCCTAGACGCCCGGAGGGGCATGTCCCGCCCTTCTCCAGGCGTACACCGCCGTCCGTGTGTACCGCGGGCGCGGTACAAGTGCCGACCTGCGCCGCGCGCGGGTCGGCGGGAGGATGGCCCCATGCTGCTGGCCGAAGTCGTGCGCGTGTCTGCGGAGATCACCGGTACTTCCGCCCGGTCCCGCAAGACCGCCCTGCTCGCGGAGCTCTTCGCCGCCGCGCCCCCCGAGGAGGCCGGCCTGGTCGTCTCCTACCTCGCCGGACGCCTCCCGCAGGGCCGCCCGGGCGTCGGCTGGCGCGCCCTCGGCCAGGAGACCGCGCCGGCCCGGGAACCCACCCTGACCGTCCGCGCGGTCGACGCGGCCGTGACCGAGCTCGCCGCCGTGGCCGGCCCCGGCTCCGCGGCCCGCCGGCGCCAGGTCCTCGACGCCCTGCTGGGCGCGGCCACCGAGCCCGAGCAGGCGTTCCTGCGCCGCCTGCTGTCCGGCGAGGTGCGCCAGGGCGCGCTCGACGCGGTGGCCCTGGAGGGCGTGGCAGCGGCGGCCGGGGTCCCGGCCGCCGAGCTGCGCCGGGCCGTGATGCTGGACGGCTCGCTGCCGCGGGTCGCGGCGGCGGTGCTCGCCGAAGGGGCGGCGGCGCTGGGCGCCGTCACCCTGCGCGTCGGGCAGCCCGTACAGCCGATGCTGGCGGCCACCGCCTCCTCCGTCGCCGAGGCCCTCACCACCGTCGGGCCGTGCGCGGTGGAGGAGAAGCTCGACGGGATCCGGGTGCAGGTCCACCGCGACGGCGACGGCGTACGGGTGTTCACGCGCTCCCTGGACGAGATCACCCAGCGGCTCCCGGAAGTCACCGAACTGGCCCGGTCGCTGCCGGGGGAGCGTTTCATCCTCGACGGCGAGGTCATCGGCCGGACGGCCGACGGCCGCCCCGTCCCCTTCCAGGAGATCGCGAGCCGCGTCGGCTCCCGGCTCGACGTCGAGACCGCCCGGCGCACGCTGCCGGTCGTCCCCTACTTCTTCGACATCCTGACCTCGGGCGACGCGGTCCTCCTCGACCGCCCGGTCCGCGAGCGGTACGAGGCCCTCGCCGCGCTCGTGCCCGAGAGCGCCCGGGTCCGCCGCCTCGCGGTGGAGGACCCGCAGACGCAGGCGGCCCTCGCCGAGGAGTTCTGGGCCGAGACCCTGCGCCGCGGTCACGAGGGAGTCATGGTCAAGGGGCTCGACTCGCTCTACGCCGCCGGGCGGCGTGGCAAGCACTGGCTGAAGGTCAAGCCGGTGCACACCTTGGACCTGGTGGTCCTCGCCGCCGAATGGGGCCACGGACGGCGCACCGGACTGCTGTCGAACCTGCACCTCGGGGCGCGGGCCGCGGACGGTACGTACGCCATGCTCGGCAAGACCTTCAAGGGACTCACCGACGAGATGCTGCGCTGGCAGACCGGGGCGCTGCAGGCGCTCGCCACCTCGGACGACGGCTTCACCGTACGCGTGCGGCCCGAACTGGTGGTGGAGATCGCCTACGACGGCCTCCAGCGCTCCCCGCGCTACCCGGCGGGGGTGGCCCTGCGCTTCGCACGCGTGCTCAGGCACCGCCCGGACAAGAGCGCGGAGGACGCCGACACCGTCGAGACGGTCCTCGGGGCCGGGAACGAGGGCTGAGCAGACGCGGCGCGTGCCCTGCGGGGGTGGGCGAGGGCTACGCGGCGCCCGCCGCCGCCAGGACCGCGACCGGCAGGAGGAGGATCCACTGCGGCAGCCGGAGCAGTGGCTTCGACCAGCCGACCGCGAAGGTGACGACCAGGAAGGCGACGGAGTACGCGAGGAAGTGCGCCGCCACGAACCACGCCATCGGGCCGGTCGCCGACGTGCCGCCCGCGAGCGCGAGGTAGACCAGGGCGGCCGCGGAGAGCACCAGGTCGACGCTCACCATGTGCCACACGGCGTGCAGGACGCGCTTGGGTTCGTCCGCGAGTGCGCAGGACAGCAGCGGGCGCACCACGTCCCGGTGCCCGGCGGCGATGTGCGTCGCCGCGACACCGAACGCGGTGACGCCCGCAGCCAGAAGCCAGCCGTTCATCGGATCTCGATTCCTTTGACCATGACAGCAGCCAGCCGGTCGGCCAGCTGGGGGTCGGGCTGTTCTCCGACCAGACCGACGTGGAAGAACACGGCTCCCGCCAGCGCGTCCAGGACCAGGTCCACGGGGGTGTCGGCGGCGATCTCCCCGCGGGCCACGGCCCGCTCGAAGACGATCAGCAGGCGCTCCTTCGAGGGGGCCAGGAAGTCGCTGCGGATGCGTGCCTTCAGCACCGGATCGGCGGCGAAGTCCGCGAGCAGCCCCGGGAGCGCCGCCGCGGCGGCCGGGGCGCGGAACTCGTCGACCAGGCCGCGCAGGAGTGCGGTCACGTCCCCGGCCAGGCTCCCGGTGTCCGGGACCGGAGCGTCGTCGGTGGTCGTGAACACGGCCTCGAAGACCAGCTCCGGCTTGCCCCGCCAGCGCCGGTAGACCGTGTCCTTGCCGACCCCGGCCCGGGCGGCCACCGCCCCGATCGACGTGGCGGCGTAGCCGACCTCGGTCACCAGCTCGGCGGCCGCGCTGACGATCGCCTCGTGCGAGCGGGGATCCCTGGGACGTCCTCGGGAGGACGGAGAGGAACTCATGCGATTTACTATACGGGTCGACCCGTTTGGTAAACAACCCGCAGTTTTTGCCTCAGAGGTAAGGTGAATTGCCAGAAAGGCAAAGCTCTGGCTCAATCGGGGCATGAATCCCGGCCCCGAAGACGCCCCCGAGGAGCTGCCCGCGGTGGCCCCGCAACTGCGGGAACTGCGCCGCCGCGCCGGGCTCACGCTGGAAGCCGCCGCCGCCCGGGCCAGGCTCTCGCCCGCCCACCTGTCCCGGCTGGAGACCGGCCGCCGCCAGCCCTCGCTGCCGCTGCTGCTCGGCCTCGCCCGCACCTACGGGACGACGGTCTCCGAGCTGCTCGGCGAGACCCCCGCCGCCGCCGATCCCATCGTACGGGCCGGGGGTCCGGGCGCCCGCGAGGCCGACGGGTGGACGTACTGGCAGGCGGGCGGCTCGGGGCGCGGGATGCAGGCGCTGCGCGTGCACGTCCCCCACGGCCGAAGCCAGGGCGAGCTCGTCCGCGTACACCCCGGTGAGGAATGGCTGTACGTCCTCCAGGGCCGGCTGCGGCTGCACCTGGGGGAGGCCGAGCACCTGCTGGAGCCCGGGGACAGCGCGCACTTCGACTCGCTCACCCCGCACCGGATCGCGGCGGCCTCCACCGGCGGAGCCGACCTGCTGTTCGTCCACACCCTGCTGCAGAGCAGCCTCGCCGGGCTGTGCCTCGGCGGGAACCCCACGTCCACGCACCCCCGATAGCCCAGGAGCCGTAGTGATGTCCCAAGGAGAGAACCCCGTGACGCTGCGGGCACGCATCGAGTCGAAGTTCCCGCGCGGCCTGGTGATCCGGCTGGTCGCCTACCTGTTCGTCGGCCATCTCTTCGCCTTCTTCGTCTACCTCCTGTTCGTCCTGGGCGCCAAGAACCAGTGAGGTCCCTCCAAGGACCACTGAGGTCCCTCTGGGCCTAGGAAGTTGAAGGCGCTGTGGCTACCCTCCGCGCATGATTTCCACGGTTGTCTGGGGTACCGGCAACGTCGGCCGTCTGGCCATCCGCGCCGTCGAGGCCCATCCCGCCCTGCGGCTCGCCGCAGTCATCGTCCACCATCCCGCCAAGGTCGGCCGCGACGCGGGCGAACTCGGCGGACTCGAACAGCCGTTGGGGGTCCCGGCCACCGACGACATCGAGGCCGTACTGGCCGCGCGCCCGCAGGCCGTGGTGTACGCCGCGTCCGGGGACGTCCGGCCCGACGACGCCCTCGCCGACATCACCCGGGCGATCCGGTCCGGCGCGGTCGTCGTCAGCCCCGCCCTCTACCCCCTCTACGACCACCGCAACGCCCCGCCCGAGTTCCGCGACCCGGTGCTCGCCGCCATCGCGGAGGGCGGCGGCTCGCTCTTCGCCTCCGGCGTCGACCCCGGCTGGGGCAACGACGTACTCCCCCTCCTGCTCAGCGGACTGGGCACCACCATCGACGTGATCCGCTGCCAGGAGATCTTCGACTACTCCACCTACGACCAGCCGGACTCCGTCCGCCACCTCGTCGGCATGGGCCAGCCCATGGACCACGAGCCGATGATGCTCATGCCCTCCATCCCGACGATGGTGTGGGGCGGGCAGATACGCATGATGGCCCGGGCCCTGGGGGTCGAGCTCGACGAGATCCGCGAGACCTCGCAGCGCCGCGCGCTCGACACCACGGTGACCACACCGACCATGGGCGAGTTCGAGGCCGGCACCCAGGGCGCGATCCGCTTCGAGGTCCAGGGCATCGTCGGCGGCGAGCCGCGCATCGTCATCGAGCACGTCACCCGTATCCACGCCTCGTGCGCCCCGGACTGGCCCGTACCGCCCGACGGCGGCGACGGCGCCCACCGGGTGGTCATCGAAGGCCGTCCGCGCATCGAGGTCACCATCGAGGCCACCGACGAGGGGGACAACCGCTCGGCCGGTGGCAACGCCACCGCCGTCGGACGCCTCGTGGGCGCCATCGACTGGCTCACCGAGGCGGAGCCCGGACTCTACGACGCGCTCGACGTCCCGCTGCGCGCCGCCGTCGGCAGACTCGGAAGGAAGCACTCATGAGGATCGACGTCCCCGAAGGCCAGCACCCCATCGAGTACGTGTGGGGTGACATGGTCCCCGGCATCGGGATGGCCGCGGCCAACTTCTCGCTGTCGGTGTACGCCCACACCACCCTGGGACTGCGCGAGTTCGAGGCCGCCCGGCTGCGGGTGGCGCAGATCAACGGCTGCGTCTTCTGCCTGGACTGGCGCACCGAACGGGAGGGGGAGAAGGTCGAGGAGGAGTTCTCCGAGGCCGTCACCCAGTGGCGCACCACCGACGCCTTCGACGACCGCACCCGGCTGGCGGCGGAGTACGCCGAGCGGTACACCCTCGACCACCACGGGCTCGACGACGAGTTCTGGGACCGGATGACCGCGCACTACAGCCAGCTGGAGATCGTGGAGCTGACGATGAGCATCGGCTCCTGGCTGGCCTTCGGCCGGCTCAACCACGTGCTCGGCCTCGACAGCGTGTGCGCGCTGCCCGGCCACTGACGGATCGTCGGGGCCGGTCGGGGTCCGGGGCCGCTCGGTGTGTCCGGTCGGCCCCGGCTTCGGCTGTGCGCGGGCTAGAGGTCGGTGGCGATGATCTTCTCGATGTTCCGTTCGGCGAGCGCCGTGATGGTGACGAACGGGTTCACGCTGGCGTTGCCCGGGATGAGCGCCCCGTCGATGACGTAGAGGCCGGTGTAGCCGTGCAGGCGCCCGTAGTTGTCGGTCGCCTTGTTCAGGACCACGCCGCCGAGGGGGTGGTAGGTGAGGGTGTCGTGCCAAATCCTGTTGCCGCCGAACAGGTCGGTCCGGTAGATCGTCCCCTCTTTCGCGTTGATCTTGTCGAAGATGGTCTTGGCCATGGTGATCGACGGCTGCTTCCAGGCCGTCTGCCAGCTGAGGTCGGCCTTGCCCGTCGCGGCGTTCCAGGTGAACTCGGCGCGGTTGGGGTTCTTGGTGATCGACAGGTAGAACGAGGCGTAGGTCTCGATCCCGGTGGGGAGCGGGGCCACCTCGGCGAACGCGCCGCCCGCGTCCCAGTTGTCGATGCCGGAGCACGGGATGGTCGACTGGAGCTTGCCGGTCGGGTCCCACATGTGGTTCGCGCGGCCGCACATGACGTTGCCGTTCTCGCCCCAGCCCTTGCCCACCTCGCTGTTGAGGTTCGGCAGGGCCCCCGTGGCCTTCAGTTTGACCAGGAGCTTGCTGGTGCCGACGCTGCCGGCCGCGAAGAACACGCGGTCCGCGGTGACGTTCTTGGTCGCCACGGTGTCGCCCGTGGTGTTGATCTGCTCGATGGTGACGGTGTAGCCGCCCCCGGCGGCGGGGGAGACCGAAGTGACCTTGTGCAGGGCCGAGATGGCGACCTTGCCGGTGGCCGCGGCCCGGGCGAGGTAGGTCTGGAGCAGGGACTTCTTCCCGTGGTTGTTGCCGTAGAGGATCTCGCCGTCCAGGGCCGACTTCGTGGCGGTGCCGGCCGCCTCCCGCTTCATGTAGTCCCAGTCGTACACGTCGGGCACGAAGGTCCAGGCGAAGCCGGAACGCTGGGCGTGCTTGCGTCCCACGCGGGAGAACTGGTAGCAGTCGGCGGTCTCGAACCAGACCGGGTCGATCATGCCGACCCCGAGCCCGGCGTTGGCCCTCGGGTAGTAGGTGCCGTACATCTCGTCGGCGTCCACCGAGGGCAGGACGGCCTGGAAGTTCGCGCGCTTGGGCGTGACCGCCATGCCGCCGTTGACCAGCGAGCCCCCGCCGACCCCGCGGCCCTGGTAGACGGTGATGCCGGCGAAGTCCTCGGCGTCGAGGATCCCCGTGTACTTGGGGACGTCCTTGTCGATCGGGAAGCCGAGGAAGTTGCTCAGCGGCGCCTTGGTCCTGGTCCGGAGCCAGAAGGAGCGGTAGTCCGGGCTGGTCACCTTCGGGAAGATCTTCCCGTCCGAGCCGGGGGTGTCCCAGGACATGCCCATCTCGACCATCTGCACGTCCACGCCCGCCTGCGCGAGCCGCAGGGCCGCGACGGAGCCGCCGTAACCGGTGCCGATGACCAGGGCCGGCACGTGGGCGCCGTCGCCGATTGCGGCGGAGCCCACGGCCGCCCGGGCGGGGGTGATGCGGGGCGCCAGGACCATGGCCCCCAAAGTGAAACCTGTTGCTCCGAGGAACCCGCGGCGTGAAATGCCGTGAGAACCTCTTCCGGGCAGGGCTTTTTCGCTCATGCGAGCTCCTCGTTCGTGGGGGTGAATGGGAACGAGTTCTACTGCCGCTCGCTTGTGAAGTCACTACATGCGTCTAGGTAACTTTCGGTCGATCATATGGCAAAGGGCGGGGCCCCCGGTGGCGGACCCAACCCAGTACCAGCACGGAGGCGACCGCCGCGAATGCGCACCAGGTCGAGGCGAATTCCAGCCGCCACAGCGCTGAGCAGGCCAGCGCCCCGGCGGCCAGCACCGCGCCCAGCAGGCGCAGACGCCGGTCCCCGGCGAGCACCAGGGCGCCCAGCGTCGCGAGGAGATAGCCCGTCAGCACCACGGGCATCCACGGAACATTCACGCCGTACCCGAGGGTGCGCCCCCGGATCTCGGCGGTCACCGGCCGCGTCGCCAGACAGTACGAGAGCACCGCGGCCGTGGCGACGCCGACGGCCACCGGCCCCCACAGCCGCCGCCGGACGCCCGGCGCCCCCGCGAGCAGCACGCCCACCGGCACCCACAGCGCCAGCAGCGGCAGGGCGATGACGGCCCAGGCCGTGCTGGCCGGGGAGCAGCCGCCGCCCGAGCTCCACACGGCGGCCTCCACCAGCTGGTGCGCGCCCAGCAGCACCGGCAGCGCGGCGACCGGCAGATCGCGGGGCCGCCGCGCGCGCACGACCCGCGCCACGCACACCAGTCCGACGGCGGTGATGACCGTGCCCGCCGCGAGATCGGCCGTCGCGCTCCAGCACACGGGGATCAGCCGGCCGCCGGCTGCCGCACCGCCGGGCGGCGGACGCCACCCCGCCCCAGGGCCCGGGCCTTCAGGGCGGTCACCTCTTCTCCGGCGCGGCCGGCGGAGGTTCGAGCGCCGGCGCCGTCACCGAGCACTGCGTGCGGCACTGGTGGTGCGCCGCGCCGGCCCCTGGTGTCCGTACGGTCGCCCAGGCCACGACGGCGCCGACCGCGAACACCCCCGCGCACCAGAGCATGGCCACCCCGAAGGCGCTGTCGAACTGGGTCGCCGAGCGGTACGACTCGGGCCCCATCCCGGCCAGCAGCGGCAGCGCCGCCACCGCGAGCAGGCCGGCGGCGCGCGCCGCGGCGTTGTTGATGCCGCTGGCCAGCCCCGCCCGGCCCGGGTCCACCGAGGCCAGCACGGTCTCCGTCAGCGGAGCCACCAAGGTCACCAACCCCATGCCCATCACGAACATCGCGGGCAGCACGTCCGCCCCGTACGAGGCCCCCGGCCCCACCCGCAACATCAACAGCGTCCCCGCCGCGCACAACAGCGGCCCCACGGTGAGCGGGATCCGCGGCCCGATCCGCTCCCCGAGCTCGCCGGAGCGGGCCGACAGCAGCAGCATCAGCGCGGTGGTCGGCAGCATCGCGGCGCCCGCGGCGAGCGCCGAGTACCCGGCCACGACCTGGAGCTGGAGCACGACCAGGAAGAAGAACCCGCCGAGGGCCGCGTACACGCACAGCGTGACCAGGTTGACGGCGGTGAACTGGCGCGACGCGAAGATGGCCGGCGGCACCATGGGATCGGCCCGCCGCCGCTCGACGTACACGAACGCGGCGGCCAGCACCAGGCCGCCGCCCACCGCCGCGCCGAGCACGGGCCCGGTCGCGGACCGCGCCTCGATCAGCGCGTAGGTGAGCAGCGCGAGGGCCGCCGCACCCAGCGCCGCCCCGAGGACGTCGAACCGCCCGTGCGCCTGCGGATCCCGTGACTCCGGTACGTGCCGCAGAGCCATCGGCACGCACAGCGCGGCCACCGGCACGTTCAGCAGGAAGACCCAGCGCCAGCCCGGCCCGTCCACGAGCCAGCCGCCGAGGAACGGCCCCACGGCCGCGCCCACCCCGCCCAGACCCGACCACAGACCCACCGCCCGGGCCCGGTCCTCGGCCCGGATCGAGCCCTGGATCAGGGCCAGGGAGCCGGGTGTCAGCAGGGCGCCGCCGATGCCCTGCAGGGCGCGGGCGGCCACCAGCACCCCGGCGTTCGGCGCGATGCCGCACAGCAGGGAGCCCACCGCGAACCACACCACGCCCAGGACGAAGATCCGGCGCCGCCCGAAGCGGTCGCCGAGCGCCCCGCCGACCAGGATCAGCCCGGCCAGCGTCAGCAGATAGGCGTTGACCGTCCACTGGAGCACCGCCAGATCGGCGCCGAGGTCGAGTCCGATGCGCGGCAGCGCGACATTGACCACCGTCGAGTCCAGCAGGGCCATGCCCGACCCGAGCACGGTGGCCACCAGGATCCACCGGCCGCGCGCGGATCCGAGCGGAACGCTGGGCGCGGGCGGGTCGGCGGGTGGGCCGGCGGGCTGTGTCGCGGGCGGTCCGGCGGACGCGTCGGCGGGCTGGCCCGTGGGGGGTCGCGCAGGCGGCCCGCTCGGGGGGCCGGTCGGCGGTTCGGTCGGGCGGCCGGTGGGCTGTCCGGGGGGTGGCTCGGCGGGCGCGGTCATGCCTTCAGGCTGGCCCGCCCGGCCGGGAAAGGCCACTGGGCGGACGCCCGGGGCGGTCACGCGCACCGCGACGCACCCGGGCGCCCCGGCCGGCGGCGGAGGGACGGGCATTCGGGTGGCGGGGGCGCGACCGGGCCCCGACGCGCCGGGGGAGCGGGCGCGGGCTCGTTAACCTGGGCGACCATGACGCTCCTGAGCGACCAGGCCGAGGACATCAGGGCCCTTGTGGACAGTGCCGACCCGGGGGCGGTCTGGGCCGTCGGCGGCCCGGACGGCGTGCACGCGTCGTCGCCCCGACAAGACGGGAACGCGGCCTGCGACGTCGGCGGGCTCGCTCCCGTCCTCGCACTCTGGCCCGTCGTCGGAAGCCTCGTGGAGGAGGGCGCGCTGCGGCTGCACACCCCGCTGGCCGCCTACGGGGACGCGGCCGCCGCGGACGCCTCCCGCGCGGCCACGGCCCACCAGCTGCTCACCCGCGCCGACGGGACCGCGGCCCTGACCCGCCTCGCCGAGCACCTGGGCGACGCCACCCTCGCCGAACTCGCCACCACCCGCGTCTGGGGCCCCCTCGGCATGACCGGCACCCGCTTCGCCGACGGCACCCTGCTCGCGCCCCTCGCCGATCTCGTCCGCTTCCAGAGCCACCTCCTCTCCCCGGCGGACACGGCCGGCTCCGCGGCCCTCACCCGCACCTGGGTGACGGAGTCCCTCCGCATCCGCACCGGCGAACTCACCCCCGCCCGCGGACTCCTGTGGCACCCCGCACCGCACGGCGTCTGGTGCCACCACGCCGCGCAGGGCGGCGGCCCGGCCCTCTGGGTCTCGCCGCGCCACCACCGCTGGGCGCTGCTCCTCCCGGCCGCCGGCCCGGCCTGCCTGGGCACCGCCTCCCTGCGCACCGCCTTCCGCGAGGCGCTTTTCGCGCCGATCAGCGCTCCCTGACGGCCGGTTGAGTGACATCCCGGATGCAGTCCCGGGAGGCCGCCGCCCTGCGGATCAGACGGGCCCCGCGTCGGCCCGGTGCCGGGCGCTGCGGCACGGCGGCGCCCGCGGCCCGACCGGACGCCGCGCCGCTGCCGGTCCCGGTGGACCCCCTGGGGTAGCTCGGGGCGCGCGGTCGGGGGTCGGGACGTACGGTGATCCCGATGTCACCGGCCGTTGTCGTCTCGCCCCGTCGAACCACCCGAGGATCCCATGCCCGACGCCGCGACCTCCGCGTTCACCGACCCGGACGTCGACCCGCTCGACGCCCCGTGCCGCGCCCTTGCCGAGGCCGCCGACGCGGTCGGCGAGGCCGCCCGTTACGCCTCGGCCCTCGCTCTCGGCGCCCGGCTGCCCGCGGCCGCCTTCGCCCGGGGAGGCCGCACCCGGCTCGGCTGGCGCACCCTGCTGCGCACGCTCACCGACCCGGAGGGTCTCGGATGGGCCCCACGGGGCCGGGGCGTGGCCCGGGCCGGCCGGCTCGCCGGAATCCTGACGAGCCGCGAGAGCCTCGCGGTCAGCATCGCCGTCTGCGGACTCAAGGCCCGGATCCGGGCCGCGGGCGCCTGCCGTCCCGAACTCCTCCAGGACCCCGCCGCGGCGGCCGTGCTGCGGGCCGCCGCCGCGGGCCGCCAGGCCGAGGCCGTGCGGCTGTTCCGCTCCCTCATGCGCGACCGGGGCGCCGGGCACGCCTTCGCCCTGCTGGCCCCGTCCTTCGCCGACATCCTCGCCTGGAACGCCCTCACCGACGGCAACCCCTTCAACGACCACGCCGGCTGGCAGGTCGCCACCGGCCGGGCCGAGACCGCCCAACCGCTCCTCGGGCTCGGCGCCGCGTTCCGGGCCTTCTGCGACCGCGGCCCGGCCCTGCCCGCACGCCCCGTAGGACGGCCCGAACTGCCCCCGGTCCGGCGCGCCCCCACGCGCCGGAGGTTCACGGCGCTGCCGCCCCGCCCGGCGCCCCGGCCACCCGCCGACGGCCTGCTCGGGCACGCGGCCGCGCTGCGCGCGCACGCGGACGGGATGCGCGCGACGGCCTCCGCACTGGCGGGAGACGCCCCGCGCGCCGAGGTCGCGGCGCTCGCCGACCGCTGCGCGGCGGCGGCGCGCGGCCTCGCCCTGGCCGCCGCCCAGCTCGGCCAGGGCGAGTTCACGCAAGCGGGGGACCGGCCGCGGTGAGCCGGGCCCGGTGACGTCCGGGGACGCCTCGCTCAGTTCCGCTCGGGCGCGGCCAGGCGGCGCTGGACGGTCGGCTCGGCCGGCTCGGTCGCATCGGCTGGGTCGGCCAGCGCGTTCAGGGCGGCCAAGGCCCGTCCCGTGATCTCCTCGGGGGAGCCGGACACCTCGACGACGACGCCGGCTTCGTCGTCCTGGAGCGGTTCCAGCGCGGCGAACTGCGATTCCAGCAGGGCGCGGGGCATGAAGTGGCCCCTGCGGGCCGCCATCCGCTCCTCGATCAGCGCCCGTTCACCGCTGAGGTGAACGAACACGGCCCCCGGGTCCGCGGCGCGCAGCCGGTCGCGGTAGGCCCGCTTGAGCGAGGAGGCGGCGACCACTGCCCCCCGCTGCCCGGCGAGGCTGCGGATCCACTCGCCGATCGCGTCCAGCCACGGCCACCGGTCCGCGTCGTCCAGCGGGGTGCCGGCCGACATCTTGGCGACGTTGGCCGCCGGGTGGAAGGCGTCGCCCTCCGCGTACGGGACGCCGAGCGCTTCCGCGAGCAGCCGGCCCACGGTCGTCTTGCCCGTCCCGGCCACGCCCATCACCACGATCACCCGTCGGGTGCTCACGTCCACCACGCTGTCACCTCGCCGTCCCCGCCGACACCGGACCGTGTGCCACCACTGAAGCGCATCCACGCGTACGCGTTCAAGGCTCCCCCTCCCGTGTCCCGCCGGGCCTCACGCATCGAGAACGGCGAGATCGATCCCGGCCAGGCGCTCCGGTTCCGCGATGACCTCGATCTCGGTGATCAGGCCCTCCGAGATGGTGAAGGCCAGGACCAGGAACAGACGTCCCAGCGGCGCCATCGCGAGACCGACCACGCCGTCGACCAGCGCGGGCTGAGTGGACTGCGCCCGCTGCATCGCGGCCATCGCGCCCCGGGCCACGGTGACGGAGCCGCTGATGACGACGGGCCGCGGGGTGGGGCCGACGGCCGGGTCGGCCCGGAGCACCACGTCGGGATGGAGCAAGGTGACCAGATCGTCGAAGTGCCCGCCGCGGGTGGCGGCCAGGAAGGCGTCCACGACGCGCCGCTGGAGCGTCAGATCGGCGTCGGGAACCGCCGGCGCGCCCTTGACCCTGCGGCGGGCGCGGCTCGCGAGCTGGCGGGTCGCGGCCGGGGACTTCTCGATCAGGGGGGCGATCTCTTCGAAGGGCACGGCGAACAGGTCGTGCAGGACGAACGCGAGCCGCTCGGCCGGCGCCAGCGTGTCGAGCACCACCAGCAGCGCCAGCCCGACCGAGTCGGCCAGTACCGCTTCCTCTTCGGGGTCGACCGCGTCCTCGCGGCTGACGGCCGGGTCGGTGGGGTAGGCGTCCATGGAGTCCTCGCGCCGCGACGCGCGCGAGCGCAGCATGTTCAGGCACACCCGCGAGACGACCGTGGTCAGCCATCCGCCGAGGTTCTCGACGTCGCTCGTGTCGGAACGGGCCAGGCGCAGCCAGGCCTCCTGTACGGCGTCCTCGGCCTCGCTGAGCGAGCCGAGCATGCGGTAGGACACCGCTCGCAGATGTGAGCGGTGCTCCTCGAATCGCTCCGCCAGCCGCGCGTTCTCGTCCACCGGTCCCCCGTTCCCACGTCGCCGTGGATCTCAACATAGATCACCGTGAAATCGCGGCCGCACGCGGGGAGTTGGTGCCGGTTCCGGCGACGCCCATGGACGGGCTCCGTCCGTTTTCACCGGTCGCGGGCACTGCTGGATAATGAAGCGAACGGGAAACGCAGTGGAGACGCCGGGGACACGTGGTGGTCCGGCACGAGAAGGAGTCCTTGATGGATGTGCAGCACTTCGAGCGGATCACCGCGTTCATCGAGGCACGGCTCACCCCGCTGTTCGACGCGGAGACCGGCAGCGAACACGGCTTCGCGATGGACGACACCTCCCGTGCGCTGCGCGCCCTGCGCAACTCCGTCCTGGAGGCCTCGGCCATCAAGGGCCTTCTGGACCAGCGGGCGGCGGCCGATCCCGCCATGCGGCGCGTCATCGACCAGTCGGTGGAGCACAACTGGGACGTCCTGCGCGGCATCGCCCGCCAGTGGGAGGACCACGCCGATTTCCGCCACGAGTTCAAGCACCACGCGTGGGAGCTCGACCACCACCACCACCACGCCGCCGCGCAGAGCTGAGCGCCCGCGGTAGGCACGGTTCACCGGCACAGCCGGCCCGGCCCCGCGCGCACCGCGCGAGGCCGGGCCGGGCGCCGGAAGGTCAGCCGGCCGCCGTGCGCGGGGTCGTCTGCTGGACCGCCCAGCCGTTGCCGTCCGGGTCGGAGAAGTAGACGAAGGACCCCCACGGCATGTCCTGGATCTCCGTCACCTCCACGCCCCGGCCCCTGAGGTCGGCGTACGCCTCCTCGATGTCGCTCACGACGACCTGCAGGTTGTCCAGCGAGCCCGGGGTCATCCGGGTGAGCCCCTTGCCGATCGCGATCGAGCAGGCTGACCCCGGCGGGGTCAGCTGGACGAAACGGATGTCCTCGCTCACCACGACGTCGTGGTCGGCGTGGAAGCCGAGCTTCTCGTAGAAGGCCTTGGCCCGGTCCACATCGGTCACGGGCACCGCGACCAGTTCCAGCTTGATGTCCATCACAGCATCATGCGCCAGGGGCCGGTACGGCGCCGCCCGAAGCCGCGCCGGCCGCCGCGAACTGCGTGCGGTACAGCTCCTCGTAACGGCCGCCCGCCGCCAGCAGCTCGGCGTGCACGCCCCGTTCCACGATCCGGCCGTCCTCGACCACGAGGATCAGGTCCGCCGCCTGCACGGTCGACAGCCGGTGCGCGATCACCACCGCGGTCCGGCCCGCCAGCGCCTCGCCCAGGGCCTCCTGCACCGCCGCCTCCGAGGTGGAGTCCAGGTGGGCGGTGGCCTCGTCCAGGATGACCACCCGCTGCCGCGCCAGCAGCAGCCGCGCGATGGTCAATCGCTGGCGCTCCCCGCCCGACAGCCGGTACCCGCGCTCCCCGACGACCGTGTCCAGGCCGTCCGGCAGGGAGGCGACCAGCCCGTCGAGGCGCGCACGCCGCAGGGCCTCCCAGATCTCCTCCTCGGTGGCCTCCGGCCGCGCCAGCAGCAGGTTCGCCCGCACCGACTCGTGGAAGAGGTGCCCGTCCTGGGTGACCATGCCGAGCGTTTCGCGGATCGAGTCGGCCGTGAGGTCCCGTACGTCGATCCCGCCCAGCCGGACGGCGCCCGCGTCGGCGTCGTACAGCCGCGGCAGCAGTTGCGCGATGGTCGACTTGCCGGCGCCGGACGAGCCGACCAGGGCGACCATCTGGCCGGGCTCGGCGCGGAAGGACACCTCGTGCAGGACCTGCGTGCCGCCCCGGACGTCCAGGGTGGCCACCTCCTCCAGGGAGGCGAGCGAGACCTTGTCGGCGGCGGGGTAGCCGAAGGAGACCCGGTCGAACTCCACGGCCACCGGGCCCTCCGGGACCCGTCGGGCGTCCGGCTTCTGCGCGATGAGCGGCTTGAGGTCGAGGATCTCGAAGACCCGCTCGAAGCTCACCATCGCGCTCATCACCTCGACGCGGGCGCCCGCGAGCGCGGTGAGCGGGGCGTACAGCCGGGTCAGGAGGAGGGCGAGGGCGACGACGGAACCGGCGTCGAGGGTCCCGCGCAGGGCGTAGTACCCGCCGAGCCCGTAGACGAGCGCGAGGGCCAGCGCCGAGACCAGGGTGAGGGCCGTGATGAAGGCCGACTGGGCCATGGCCGTACGGATGCCGATGTCCCGCACCCGCGCCGCCCGGGAGGCGAACTCGGCGGACTCGTCGGCGGGGCGGCCGAACAGTTTGACGAGGGTCGCGCCGGGAGCGGAGAACCGCTCGGTCATCTGGGTGCCCATCGCGGCGTTCAGGGCCGAGGCCTCCCGCTGCATCGACGCCATCCGCGCCCCCATCCGGCGGGCCGGCAGGACGAACACCGGCAGCAGCACCAACGCCAGCAGGGTGATCTGCCAGGAGATGCTCAGCATCACGGCGAGGGTCAGCAGCAGGGTGACGGTGTTGGCGACCACCCCCGACAGGGTGTTGCTGAACGCCCGCTGGGCGCCGATCACGTCGTTGTTGAGGCGGCTGACCAGGGCCCCGGTCCGGGTCCGGGTGAAGAAGGCGACCGGCATCCGCTGCACGTGGTCGAACACCGCCGTCCGCAGGTCCAGGATCAGCCCCTCGCCGAGGGTGGCCGAGAGCCTGCGGGTCAGCAGTCCGAGCCCCGCCTCCACCACGGCGATCAACGCGATGAGGAGGGCGAGACGGGTGACCGCGCCGCTGTCCCGCCCGGCCACGATGGCGTCGACGATCCGGCTGGCGAGCACCGGTGTGGCCACCGCCAGCAGCGCGGTCACCACGCTCAGCAGCAGGAAGAGGGTGAGCCCGCGGCGGTGCGGGCGGGCGAAGGCGGCGACGCGGCGCAGGCTGGCGCGGGAGAGCGGGCGCCGGTCCTGCTGGGCGTTCATCGCGCTGTGCAGCGATGTCCAGGCGGTGACTTCCATGTCCATGGTCCGAACGGTAGGACCTCAACCTTGGTCGAGGTCAAGGAACGCGCCCGCACCACCCCTGCGGGGCCGGTCAACTCCGCTCGCCCGACCGGCGATTGCCGATTCCTGGCCGCTGTCGGTGCCCAGTGTCATCATCGGTCCATGACGCAGGGATCCGAGTCCGTACGCTTCGGCGAGGCCGCCACCGACACCGTCCTGCACCGCTTCGAGCAGTGGGCCCGCGACACGCCCGAGGCCGACGCCCTCGTCGCGGGCCCCAAGGTCCTGACCTACGGGCAGCTCGACGCGCGGGCCGACCGGCTCGCGCACCACCTGCTCGCCTCCGGCCTGCCCCCGGGCGGCCGCGTCGCCGTCGCCACCCTCCAGCAGACCGAACTGGTCGTCGCTCTCCTCGCCGTCCTCAAGGCCGGCGGCGCCTACGCCGTCGTCGACGTCGAGCACCCCCGCACCGGGCAGCGGCAGCTCGCCGCCGCCCAGCCCGACGTCCTGCTCACCCACGCCACCCACGAGGCCGCCCTGGACGACGGCAGCGGCCGGCGCGTGATCCGGCTCGGCGCGCAGGGCGCCGGCGCGGCCGACAACCCCGCCGCCGTACGGCCGGACGCCCGGCCCGGCGCCACCGCGGCGATCCTGTTCACCGGGGCGGCCGAGCCGCGCGCCGTTCCCGTGCCCCACTCCCTGCTGCTCGGCGCGTACGAGAGCTGGGCCGAGGTGGCCCGGCTGACCCCGCAGGACCGGCACCTGATCACGGCAGGGCCGGACGTCACCGCCTTCGCCGCGGGCTGGACGCGCGCCCTGTGCTCGGGTGGCGCCCTCGTCCTGCCCGCAGGCTCACCGTGGCAGGGCGAGGCGATCGCGGCGGCGGTCGAAGCCCAACGGGTCACCGTCCTCCACGCGGGCCCCGCCGACACCGTCCACCTGTCGGCCCCGGACCCGCAGCCGCGGGTGCCCGCCCCGAGATCCGGCCGTGCGCACGGCGACGGGCTCGGCTCGCTGCGGCTGGTCGCCGTCTGCGGAGACCGGTTCCACGTCGACGAACTGGCGGCCCTCCAGACCTCGCTGCGGCCCGGCGCACGCGTCCTCAACGTCTACGGGCTCGCCGAGAGCGCCGGCGCCGGCACCTGGTTCGAACTGCCGCAGCTTCCGCGCCCCCTCGACGGCCCAGAGCAGCGATCCCTGCTCGGCAGGCCCTTCCCCGGCTGCCGCGTCGAGGTCCGCGAGGGCCAGATCCACCTCAGCCCGCCGGGCGGCGGCGACCCGATACCCACCGGCGACCTCGGGCTGCTGCGCGAGGACGGACTGCTGGAGTACCGGGGCCGGATCCGCGACCGGATCACCCTGCCGGGCGGGCGCTCGCTCGACCCGTACCCCGTCGAATCCCTCATCCGGGGCCACGAGGGCATCGGCGCGGTGATCCTCCGAGAGGTCGACGGCGCGCGCGGGCCGCGCCGGCTCGTCGCCTACGTCACCCCGCGCCCCGGCGCCCCCGCGTGGCCCCCGAGCGCCGGGCTCCCGGACGTCGAGGAACTGCGCGCGTACCTCACGGGAAAGCTCGCCCGGGAGGACGTCCCGCTCAGGCTGGTCCCGCTGCGGGCCCTGCCCCGCAACCGGGCGGGGCAGGAGGACCGCGCCGCCCTGCCCCTGCCCGTCCTGGGCGGCGCTCCCGCCCAGCGCGCGGCAGGCAGCAAGGCGGGGGTGCGCTCGCCCGGGCCGACGGGTCCCTTCCCGGCGCTGGTGGCCGGCGGGTGCGGGGGCATCGGGCTGGGCCTCGTCGCCCTGATCCTCACGAACGTCTTCTGGCCCGGCTCGACCGACCTCACCGGGGTGCCGCAGCCCTGGGCGTTCCTCTTCTTCGTCCTCTACCTCTTCGAGTGCGTGGCCTTCGGCGTCGGCGTGGTGTTCCTGTTCTCCGGCCGTGCCCGGATGCCCCGGCGGGGCCGGGGCCGCGCCCTCACGGCGGCCGCGCACCTGTCGGTGGCCTACCTGCTGATGGCGTGGTGGCCGCAGGACAACCTCTACCGCCTCGCGGCCAAACAGGACTGGTCACGGCAGGCCGCGCTCGTCTACACCTTCAACATCCCCCTGATGATCGCGGCCGGCGTCGTCGCCGCCTACGTCACCGCCAAACCGCCCAGCCCCTTCGACTTCGACGACTGACACGGCCCGGCGAGGCGCGGGCCGGCACGGCATGGCACGGGCCGTGCCGGGCCGCGGCTCAGGGTCTCGCCGCGGCCGGCCCGAACACCGTTCCCACCGCCAGGGCCCCTGCCCGCACCAGCGCCTCGGCCGCGTCCAGCACCTCCGTGCTGCGCGCGGCCACCAAGGCACCCAGCCAGGGCGCCGGCTCGAAGGCGCCCGTCGGGATCGCCGGCACGAACACCGCGCCGAGCGCCGCGCAGCCCCGCGCGAGCTCGGCGCACAGCTCGTCCAGCTGGGCCTCGGGCAGCCGCGCGCCGAGCTCGACCCGGTCGGCGATCCGTACGAGGTGCCCGGCGCCCCGCAGCGCGTCGAGCCGGGCCGCCACCATGAAGGCGATCGAAGGGCCGGTCAGGCGCAGGTTCGTCTCGGTCGGGGCGAGGCGGCCCGCGCCGTCGGCGACGAAGTCCACGTCGAACCAGCCCCGGTATCCGCAGGCCGCCAGCTCCCGGCCCACCGCCGCACCGAAGGCGGCCAGGGGCTTCTCCGCCCAGGCGGGTACCACCCCGGGGCCCACCGTGGCCCCCGCGTAGCAGCCGTCCTCGACGTCCATGACGGCGCCGCCGACCTCGTGGGGGCGGCCCGCAGCGTCCACGAACCCGTCGTAGGTCAGGTCCCGCGGGCCGCCGTCCGGCCCGGGGCCGCTCACGTACTCCTCCACCAGCAGCGGCCCCCGCGGCAGCCGCCGCACCACGGCGCGGACCCCGCCCGCGGCCCGGACCCGTGCGGGCGTGAGCACCGTGGTGCCCGAACCGCCGACACCGTGCTCCGATTTGAGAACACTGCTCTCGCCCGCCGCGGCCCGCGCGGACAGGATCCGGATCGCGGCCCTGCGAGTGTCGGCCCGCCACTGGGCCGGAAGCACGATCCCCGGATGCCCGCCGCCCGCCAGGATCCGCCCGAAGAGCCCGTGCGCCGCGGACTTCGACTCGTACCGCAGCTCCCGGGCCTCCCACGGGCGGCCGGTCAGCCGCCCGAACGGCCGCGTCAGCCCCCACGGTACGAGGGGCAGCCCGGCCCCGGTCAGCAGCGCGGCCAGCGCCGGGCGGGCCCGTACGGCATCGGACAGACCGGGACCACCGGGACCACCGGGGTCACAGGGACCCTCAGCGAGGCCGTCGTACACCTCGACCTCCGACCAGCCCAGTTGGCGCCCGACCAGCTCGATCCAGCCCCGCGGCACCGGCCGGGGCAGCACCAGGGCCGCCGGGTCGGGGCTGTAGAAGGCGGCCAGGCAGGCGTAGTGGTGCGCGTCCCGCTGCTCCCGGTCCAGGGAGGCGTCCGCGAACTGCGCGTTGAACTCGGCGACGTTGCCCAGGTGGACCGCCCGTCCGCCACCGGTCCAGGCCCGCGCCCAGCCGGCGAGCGGGGCGGGCGCCACCTCGAACCGCACCAGGCGGCCCGGCCCGTGCTCGGTTCCCGGGCGGGAGCCGTGGTCGCCGGAGCCGTCGTCGCGGCCGTCCGGAGTGCCGACCGCTCCCATGGCCCGGTAGAAACCGGCCGCGTGCGGATCGGCGTCGATCACCAGCTCCCGGACCCCGAGCTCCACGGCCCGGCGCAGTGCGTCCCGGTACAGCAGCCGCCCCACCCCCTGCCCGATGACGGCCGGTTCGACGAACAGCAGCCCGAGGGCCGCCCGCGGGGGAGTCCCCTCCAGGGAGGCGAGCCCGAGCACCGATCCGCTTCCGTCCTCGGCCACCACGATCCGGCGGGCCGTCACCTCGTCCGGGCGGATCCGCAGTTCCCCGGCGCACACGGCGAGGAATCCGGCGTCGTAGCCCCAGTGCGCCTTCGACCGCATGACCAGCGCCGTCAGATCCTCGGCCTCGTCCGCGCGCGCGGCCCTGACCCTCACCATGCGCCGACCTCCCCATGGTCCGCTCCCGGGCCGTGCGATAGATTCGGCCAGCCCCCACGGCACATCCTTTCCTACCCACGCGGAGACAGGCTTCTCAATGAGCGACATCATCAACGGACTTGGCCGCACCAGCGCCTACGGCGCGCTCGGCCTCGTGCTGCTGATCCTCGGCATCGTCCTCGTGGACGTGCTGACGCCCGGGAAGCTTCCGAAGCAGATCTGGGAGGAGCGCAACCGCAACGCGGCCGTCCTGCTCAGCTCCGCGCTCCTGGGCATCGGCGGGATCGTCTTCACCTCGATCTGGACCACGTACGAGGACTTCGGCAAGGGCCTGATGTCGACGGCGGCCTTCGGCGTGCTCGGCCTGATCCTGATGGCGCTGGCCTTCCTGGTGCTCGATCTGGTCACCCCGGGCAAGCTCGGCGCCATCGTCGTGGACCCGGAGCCCCACCCGGCCGTCTGGGTCTCGGCCTCCTGCAACCTCGCCGTGGCCGCGATCGTCGCCGCCTCGATCGCCTGACCCGGAGCACCGGTACACGACGAGAGCGCCGCTCCCTTCGGGGAGCGGCGCTCTGCGTCTCCCGTCGTGCTGCCGCCCGCCCCCGACCGGCCGCCCGCTCCGGGGCGCGAAGGACGTACGGGTAGGCTGCTCGGCAGTCGATCATGGGGGACGGGAACATGGGCGGGGCAGCCGCGCTGGAGAAGCTCGTACCGGTGCTGCTGGCCTTCGGCGGCGGGGTCCTGCTCGCCCGCCGCAAGATCGTCCCGGCCGAGGCCTCCAAGGCCTTCTCCGACTACGCCTTCCTCTTCGCGGTCCCCTGCTACCTCTTCGGCAACATCTACGCCAGCGACCTCGCCGCCCTGTTCAACTGGCGGGCGATCGGCGGCTACGCCGGAGCGGCCGCCATCGCCGTGGCCGCGGTCGCCGCGGGCGCCGTCGCCTACGGCATCCGCGAGCCCCGTGCCGTCGCGCTGCGCGTCATGGCGGGCGTCCAGGTGAACACCGCCTACTTCGCCGTCCCCGTCTTCATCACCGTGTTCGGCACCGCCGCGCCGATCTTCCCGATCCTGCTGTTCCAGGTCTGCGTGCTGTCCCTCGTGGTCATCGCCCTCATGGAACTGGGCCGTGAGGGCGCCGCCGTGGGCGGTCCGGGACGACGCCTCTCGCGCGCCGTCGGCGCCTCGCTCGCCACCCCGCTGGTCCTCGCCTGCAACGCGGGCATCCTGCTCAACCTCCTCTCGGTGCACGTCCCGGCCGTGGTCCTGGACGGCGCGGCCTTCGTCGGGGACAGCGCCTCCCCGGTGGCCCTGTTCGCGCTCGGCCTCCACCTCGGCGGCCTCGGCCTGGACGTCCGGGGCACCACGCGCGAGGAGATGGCCCTCATCGGTTTCAAGTGCCTGGCCTTTCCGCTGCTGACCTGGGCGGTGTGCGGGATGCTCTTCGGCGTGCGGGGCGAGTGGCTGGCGTACCTCGTGCTGATCGCCGCCATGCCCACCCCGCAGAACCTGTTCATCTTCGCCCAACGCTACGACGTGGGCGTCGACCTCTCCGCGTCCCTCGTCATCAAGAGCTCGGTCATCTCCCTCCTGCTGCTGCCCGTATGGCTCCAGGTGGTCGCCTCATGAGCGCCCATGAGCCCCTCATGAGCACCCTCATGAGCACCTCCCGGTCGTGCCTCCGGGCGGCATCGGCTCGTTGACCCGGCATGGAACTGCCGACCATCGCGGCGCCGGGCGTCGGGGAACGGGCCGACGCCGTGGCCGATGCCGCCTGCCACCTCTACGACACCGTCACGCCCTGGGGGACCGGCGCTCCGGGAGGGTGGAGCCGGACCGCGGCCGAGGACGCCGCCGAGGCGATCGAGACCACCGCGCACGCCCTCGCGTCCGCCGGCCCCGGCGCCGAAGTCGTCCTCGCGCCCGTCCACGCCGCCCTCGCCGACCTGCGCCGCCGCCTCGGGCTCGCACCCGCCGACGGGCTGACCGGCGAGGGGCTCCCCGTCACCCCCCGTACGGTCGGCAACCCACGCAGGACCCGCTGGGCGCGGGCCCTCACCGCCCCTTCGCCGCGGCAACCGCCTTCTCGTACAACTTCCTGATGGAGAGGCCGAAGTAGGAGCTGTAGGAGGTGTCGGCGGTGTCCCCGCCGGTCTTCCAGCCGCCGATGACCCCCACCACGTCCCCGGTGCCGGTCCGCGCGTCGAAGCGCACGAGGAACGGGCCGCCGCTGGTGCCGCCGGGGTAGCCGGTGCAGTGGATGCGCAGGAAGGATCCCGGGATCTGGGGGTCGACGCTGGTGAACTTCGTCGTCCGGTTGACGCACAGGCGCGGCCGGGCGGCGGAGGCCGGATAGCCGATCAGCGCGACCCGCGCGTGGGCGTAACCGGAGCCGGTGACCAGGCGGTTCGCGCCGACCACGTCCTGCACCAGGAACCCGTCGCGGCCCGGACCCACCTGGGCGAACGCCACGTCGAGGGTGGCGGCCCGGTCGGCGCCCCGGGAGCGGTAGCGCGGGTCGATCCAGATCTTGGAGTGCCCGCCCGCATCGCGCAGGACCGGGAACATGCCGTACGGCTGCGGGTTGGCGCGCGTGTACTGCGGTACGAAGGCCACTTGCCGGGTGTCCGAGCCGAGCAGGCAGTGCGCCGCGCTGAGCACCAGGTTGTGGCCGGGGGAGGCGACCACGCTCGCGGTGCAGAAGTAGGCGCCGCCGCCCTTGACGACGAACATCCGGCCGACGACCGGGACGCCGTCGAAGTCCTGCCCGATGCCGGGGTCGGCGGCGGGGATCCGCACCGGGCGCGTACGGGGAGGCGCGAGGGGACGCGGAGCGGGCGGCACGGGGGCGGAGGGGGTCGCCGACGGGGTGGGCGAGGGGCTCGCGGCAGAGGCCGACGGGGTCGGCGAGGGGGTCGCGGACGGAACCGGGAGCTCCACCCCGGCCGGCGTCGCCACGGGGACCGGATCCGCAGCCGGATCCACAGCCACACCCGCAGCCGCAGCCGGGTCCGGGCCCGGGTCCTGCCCCGGTTCGAGGGGCGCGGGCGGTCGGGGTGCGTCCGGGGGCAGCGGCACGGCGGAGGCCATCCGCTCGGCGGTCCAGAAGGCCGCCGCCTCGCGCGCGGACCAGCGGCCGACGGCCAGCGGGGCGGCGCTCCCGGCCTGCGCTCGGGGCAGCGGCCCTGCGGACACCAGCAGGGCGACCGCCACCGCGGCCATCGTCAACGTACGTCGCATGCGAGAGCTCCTCTAGAGGCCTTGAGGGAAACGGAAGAGCCGGTCCGGATCGTAGGTACGCCGGACCTCTTGCAGCCGGGCGAGGTTCGTGCCGTGGTAGGCCTCGCGCCAGCCGGTGAGCTTCGGATCGGAGTAGTTCTGGTACGCGCGGCCGCTCGCCCACGGACGCAGGTCCTGCCAGAGCCCGTCGAGCCAGCCCTCGTGCACGGCCACTTCGGCGGCCCGCGCGGACTCGGGCCAGTAGGCGAGGTACTGGGCCAGGAAGGCGCTGTCGCGGTGCACGAAGGCGGTGTCGCCGGCCGCGACCCGGTTGACCGCGCCCCCACAGACCCCGTCGAACTGCACCACCCCGAAGCCGCCCCGGGGGACGGTGGACGCGTAGCGCCGGACGGCGTCCAGGACCGCGCCGATCGCCGCGTCCGGCAGCCCGTCGTCCGTCCAGAAGTCCGAGCGGGCGGCGTACGAGTGCCGGGTGAGCCCGCCCTGCGGGTCGCGGCCGGGCAGGGTGCCCGGCAGGCGGCACTGCGCAGCGCTCAGTTCGAGACAGCCCGCCATGGCCCGCACGGTGTCCCCGTAGCTCCGCACGGCGATCCAGCTGTCCCGCGGTGCCCGGCCGACCAGGTCCGCCAGCCGGGTCAACTGCCGCTCCAGCTCCGGGCGGCCGTCGAGACACACCACCCGCACCGCCGGTGCGGCGGGGTCGCTTCCCGCGCCCGCCTCCGGCCCGGCGTCGGCCGTGAACTCCACCTGGCTCCAGAACGGGTCCGGCAGGCGGGCCAGCCAGCGCTGCCAGCCGCGCAGCACGTCCGCCGAGTCGGCGCCGGGCCACCACAGTTCGGCGAAGGCGCCGTCGCCGGCCGGATGCGTCCGGAAGCGGAGCTCGGTGACCACGCCGAACTGGCCGCCGCCACCGCCGCGCAGCGCCCAGTACAGCTCCGGATCGCGCTCGGCCCCGACCTCGCGGACGGTCCCGTCGGGGGTGACCACCCGCGCCCCGGTGAGCCGGTCGGAGGCGGTGCCGTACGCGCGCGCCGCCAGCCCCAGGCCACCGCCGAGGGTGAGTCCCGCAATGCCGACGGAGGGGCACAGCCCGGTCGGGACGGCCAGACCCCGCGCGGCGAGGGAGGCGTTCACGTCACCGAGCCGGGCCCCCGCGCCGATCCGTACACCGTCCCCGTCGACCGACACGGCCGCCATGGCTCCCGTGTCGAGGACCAGCCCGGCGGCGCGGGTGGACCAGCCGGAGTAGCTGTGCCCGCCACCGCGCGGGACCACCGTCACGGCCGAACGGCGGGCGAAGTCCAGGCAGACGGCCACGTCCCCGGCGTGCGCGGGATAGGCCACCGCGCCCGGCGCGACGGCGTCGTAGCGGGGCTGGAACAGCCGGCGGGCCTCGGGGTAGTCCCGGTCCCCGGGGAGCACCACGCGCCCGTCGACGGCGCGGGCGAGCGCGCCGTAGTCGGGCCCGCGGCGCGCCGCCCCGGCGGTGGCCAGCACGGCGGCCGCGGCGCCGGCCAGGACCCGGCGGCGTGGGAGGCTCATCCCCCCTTCCTGCCACCGCCCGGCCCGATCGCGCCGAAGGCGGGCCCACACACCCCGGGTTGCCGCCCGAACGGCCCATAGCCGAAACGCTTCGGTTCGTCGGATAAGAGGTTCGCCCGGGCGGACGGCGGACGTACCCTGCCCGCATGTCTCTCGTGGATCTCGCTGCGCACACCGCAGATTTCAACGCCGACCCCTACCCCTTCTACGCCGCACTGCGCGAGATGGGCCCCGTCCACCGCGTGGTGCTCGACGGCGCGCGGACGTGGCTGGTCGTCGGCCACGACGAGGCCCGCCAGGCCCTGAGCCACCCCGACCTGTCGAAGAACTGGCTCGGCTCCGAACTGTTCGGCCACACACCGGACCACGCCGCCGCCACCAACATGCTCGAAGCCGACCCGCCCCATCACACGCGGCTGCGGCGCCTGGTGGCCCGCGAGTTCACCGCCCGCCGGGTCGAGTCCCTGCGCCCCCGCGTCCAGCAGATCACCGACGAGCTGCTCGACGCGATGGCGGCGCGGCCCGACCGCCGGGCCGACCTGATCCGGTCGCTCGCCTTCCCGCTGCCGATGACCGTCATCTGCGAACTCCTGGGCGTCCCGAACCTGGACCGGGAGCGGTTCCGCTTCTGGTCCGGTGAGATCGTCGCGCCGGCGGAGGGCGGCGGCGCGGACGACCGCGCCGTGCAGCAGATGACCGCCTACCTGCGCGAACTCGTCGACGCCAAGGCCAAGGACCCCGGCGACGACCTGCTCAGCGCCCTGATCCGCACCCTTCCCGACGGCCCTGACGGCACGGGAGGGGCCCCCGCCGAGGACGGCGATCAGCTCTCCCCGGACGAGCTCATCGGGATGGCCTTCCTGCTGCTGGTCGCGGGCCACGAGACCACCGTGAACCTGATCGGCAACGGCGTACGGGCCCTGCTCGCCCACCCCGACCAGCTCGCCGCGCTGCGCGCCGACCCCGACGGGCTGATCGACGGCGCGGTGGAGGAGATGCTCCGCTACGACGGCCCCGTCCAGCACGCCACGTACCGCTTCGCGCGCACGGACGTGGAGATCGGCGGCGTCCGCATCCCGGCCGGCTCCTCCGTCCTGGTCGCCCTCGCCGCCGCCGACCGCGATCCGGCACGGTTCGCGGAGCCCCGGCCCGAGGTCTTCGACATCCGCCGCGCCGGCCCGAGCCACGTGGCCTTCGGCCACGGCATCCACTACTGCCTCGGGGCCCCGCTGGCCCGCATGGAGGGCCGCATCGCGATCCGGGGCCTGCTGGAGCGCTTCCCCGACCTCGCCGAAGACCCGGACGCGGACCCGGGCGTCTGGCTGTCGGGCACGCTGATGCGGGGCGTCACCCGGCTGCCGCTGCGCTGGTGAGACGGGGACGGGCACGCTCCCGCGCCCCCGGGGCCGTGCGGGGGACAGGTGGCGTCCGCCATTCGAAGGAAACCGCGTACGCGGGCACCGACCCCGCACGAAGGACGTGGGGCGGCTGGCATCTTGAGGGTTCATGCACGCACCCACCGGCAACGCCGCCACGCTCCCGCCGCAACAGTCCGGTACCGAGGACCGGGCGGCCCAGCAGCCGCCCGCGGGGGTCCGCGCGGAGGCCACCTGGTGGATCTGGGCCATGGCGGGAGCGCTGTTCCTCGCCTACACGGCCGTGTCCCTGCGGATCCACGAACACCTGCTCTCGCACTCCTTCGACCTGGGGATCTTCGTCCAGGTCGTGCGGTCCTACGCGGAGGGGCACCTGCCCGTCTCGGAGGTCAAGGGGCCGGACTTCCCCGTCCTGGGCGACCACTTCTCTCCCGTCCTGGCCGTTCTGGCACCGCTGTACTGGCTGTGGCCGTCGGTGAAGCTGCTGCTCGTCGCGCAGGCCGCACTGATCGCCGCGGGCGTGCTGCCGCTGGCCTTCTGGGCCCGCAGGACACTGGGTCCGGCGGCCGCCGTGGTCATCGGCGTCGCCTACGGCCTCTCGTGGGGCATCGCGAGCGGCGTGGCCTACGACTTCCACGAGTGGGCCTTCGCCGTTCCGCTGCTCGCCTTCTCGCTGACCGCGCTCGGCAACGGCCGGCTGCGGGCCGCGGCCTACTGGGCGCTGCCGCTCGTGCTGGTGAAGGAGGACCTCGGCCTCACGGTGGCCGTGATCGGCCTCGTCATCGCGTGGCGCGGCGGGCGGGGCGGCCGCAGGCTGGGCCTGGTCACGGCCGCGACCGGGCTGGCCGCGTCGGCGCTCGCCGTGCTGGTGCTGGCCTCGTTCCACCCGGGCGGGTTCGACGGCTACTACGCCTCCCACCATCCCGGCGGTACGAACGGCGCTGCGGACGGCGGGGCGGGAGGCGGCCTGCTGGACCTGCTGCACCAGGGGACGCTCGGTCTCATCACCCCGCAGGAGAAGGTCACGACCCTCCTCCTCATGCTGGCGCCCACCCTGTTCCTGGCGCTGCGCTCGCCGCTCCTGCTGATCGCCCTGCCCACGGTGCTGTGGCGCCTCGCCTCGGACTATCCGGCCCACTGGGGCACCGCCTACCACTACGCGCTGCCGATCATGCCGATCGTCTTCGCGGCGTTCGTCGACGCCCTGTCCCGGCGGGGCGCGCACGGCCGCAGCCTGTACCGCTACTTGGCGGGTTCCGCCGCGGTCACCCTGTTGCTGTTGCCGCACTTCCCCTTGTGGCAGCTCTTCCAGCCGCAGGTATGGCAGAGCGATCCCCGTCTCGCGGTGGCCCGCGGGGTGATGGCCGAGATCCCGGACGGAGCCACCGTCCAGGCGTCGAACAATCTCGGGCCCCACCTCGTCGACCGCACCAGCGTCAGCGTCTACGGCTGGGGGGACAGTCGCCCCGACCCCGAGTGGATCATGGTGGACACCAAGGTCGCGCCGGCCCACCGCTGGCCCCTGTCGGTCGCACAGGAGCTCATCGCCCTCGACACGGCCCGCCTCCGCGGCTACCGCACCACTGCCGAACGGGACGGTTTCGTCCTGCTGAGGCGCACGGCAGGCGGGGCGCCGGTCTCCGCCCCGCGCCCGTAGGCGGCCCTAGTCTCTGCGGGCCAGCAGGAAGCCCTGCGGGAAACGCTCGCCCGGGTCCGGTGCGCGGAGCAGGCGGGAGACCTCGGTCAGTCCGGCCGCGGCCAGCAGGTCGGCGATCAGGTCCGGCGGGGTCCCGTACACGTCGAGCTCGACCGGATGCCCGTACGCGTGTTCCAGCCGGATCCGCGCGTCGCCCGCCTCGAAGGCGATCAGGACGTAGCCGCCCGGCGCCAGGACCCGCGCGTACTCCGCGAACACCGGGCCGAGTTCCGAGGGCGGGGTGTGCACGGTGGAGTACCAGGCGAGCACCCCGCCCAGGACCCCGTCGGCCACATCCAGCGCCGCCATCGAGCCCACCTCGAACCGCAGCCCCGGATACGTCCGGCGGGCCACCGCCACCATCGCCGGTGACAGGTCGACACCGAACGCCCGTACACCGAGGCCGTCCAGATGCGCCGTCAGCCAACCCGGACCGCAGCCCAGGTCGGCGACCGCCCGGCCGCGTGCCCCGCCCCCGTGCACGTACTCGGCGAACGCGGCCAGCAGGGCCCGGTCCAGCGGCTTCCCGGCCAGGCCGGGGCCGACCAGGCGGGCGTAGTCGACGGCGACGGCGTCGTAGGACGCGCGCACGGCGTGCAGGTACGAGGTCTCTGTCATGCCCCTGGACAGTAGCCCGCGCGGACCCCTCCGCTCATCCTCCCGTCCCGCTCGCGTCAGCGGACCGCCCGGGATCCGGCCAACGGATTGGGCAGTTCCGCCCACTGGTCTCCCGGGGTGCCGGGGCTCAGCCGCATCAGCGTGAGCGCCTTGGTGGGCAGCGGCCCCGTCAGCAGGGCCTCGGTGTCGGCGGTGGCCGGCAGGGAGGGCGCCGCGTCGGCGAGAGTCTGCGTGAAGGCGTCGTCGGAGCCCGCCGTGGCGCCGAGCGCCCCCGTCACCAGGGAGCCGAACAGCTTGCGCCGCAACAGGGTCACGTCGTCCGTGACCAGCCTGCCGGACAGCGGCGGCACCGGCAGCCCGCTGCGCACGAGCCGGGCCGGACTGATCCGGATGTCGGCCAGGTCCCGGTAGACCAGCCGCAGCGGCGCACCCGTGGCGGAGAGGACCACGAGGAGGTTCTGGCCGTGCGCCTCCAGGGCCACCCCCATCTCCAGCACCCGCAGGCACACCGAGAGCGCGAGGCGGGCGAAGTCGGCCCGCCAGGTCGCCGAGCGCGCCGGAGCGAAGTGGGCCAGGGCCGCCACGGGGAGCACCTGTTCGCCGGCGGCCGCGTTCGCGTAGGCCTCCGGCGGCTCGCGCAGCACGGCCGCCAGGTCCGGGCTGTGCGCGCTCACCGCGCCCAGGGTGCGGGTGATGTGCAGCCGCCCGTCGAGCCGCTCCGACAGGTCCTGGGCGAAGGCGGAGACGGCCGCCGCCGTCTCGACGGAGTAGCCGGAGATGTCCCGTACGGAGGAGGTCAGCCGGGCGCTCAGCGCCGTCTTGACGTGCGGCCCGCCGTCGGTGGGCGCCAGCGTGCGCAGGGCCATCAGCGGGTGGGCCGCGACACCGGCCCGCACCCGCGCGCGCCCCAGGACGTGCTCCGCCTGCCACGGGTGCACCGGCACCAGGATCCGCCCGGCCTCGCGCAGTTCGGCCGGCCAGTCGCCCGTGACCAGGCACTCCTCGTCCCGTACGGCGATCAGCCCGAGGTCGACCACCGGCCGGTGCTCGGGCGCGTACGCCAGCTGCTCGGCCACCGAGAAACCGGGCCGGGAGCGGCAGTTCGGGTGGTACGGATGCCCGTCGACCACCTGTTGCTCCCACTGCCAGGTGGTCTGCGGCACCGAGCCCGCCCCGGCGGGCGGCTGCCCGGCCCGGGAGAGCGCGAGGGAGGCCGTACTGCCGTCCAGCTCGGCGGCGAACGCCTCCCCGTGCGCCACCCCCAGCGCCCGCACCAGCCGCGCGGTCTGCCGGAAGGGCCTGCCGTCGAGCAGCAGCTCGGTCACGTACGCCCCGGTCGCGTACGGATCCGGCGGCGGGCCCTCCAGCCGTGCGCCCCCGGCCAGCCGCAGCACCAGCCCGCCGGGCCCCCGCTCGCGGCCCACGATCCATTCCAGCGGTTCGAAGGCCAGCGCCCGCCACAGCCGGGTCAGCACGGCGGCGCGGGCGCCGTCGAGCGCGGCGGCGTAGGCGGGCCCGAGGTGGGGGCGTACGCCGGCCAGTTCGGCGGCGACGGCGTCCTCGGCCGGGGTGGCGGGAAAGTGCATGCTGCGGCTCCGACATCGGATATCGCTTACTGGATGATCAAACAATCATTGCGGATACTGAAGATCACGGCTGGGGGTTACGCCTCGCGGACCCTCCGGCGCACCGGACGGACCGAATGGAATCAGTGGACCTCAACGCCGCCGCCGACGCCTACGCCGCGACCCCGCTCCTGAACTGCCTGCTGCGCGAGGCGGCGGAGCCCGCCGAGCCCCCCGAGCCCCCGGAGTCCGGCGCCGAGGAGGGTGACGCGGCCGTCCACCGGCTGCTCGGCAGCGGGCGGCTGCTGCGGGTGCGCGGCGGGCGCCGGCCCGTCAGCCCCGAACTGCGCACGGCGGACGGCTGGCGTCCGCTCAGCCACACCGAGCTGGTCAAACTCGTCGTCGACGAACTGGGCCGCTTCACCGGAGTCTCCAACGACGAGCTGCCGGTGGAGATCACCGACAGCCGCGACACGGTCGCCGCGCTGCTGTCCGCCCGCGCCTCGGCCGAACCCCCGCCGGACCCGTACCTCCTCTCCGAGCAGTCCCTCGTGATGGGCCATCCGCACCACCCCGCCCCCAAGGCCCGCGGCGGGGCCCCGGCCGGGAGCTGGCTGCCGTACGCGCCCGAGGCCCATGCCCGCTTCCCGCTGCTCTTCCTCGCCGTGCGCGAGGACCAGACGGCCGAGGAGGGCGGCCCGGCCGCCGCCGAGGCGATCGACTCCCTCGCCGCGGCCCTCGACGGGCCCCGCGCGCCCGCCGGATACCGGCTGCTGCCCGCCCACCCCTGGCAGCTCGACCTGGTGGGCGAGCGGCCCGCCGTGCGCGAGGCCTTCGCCGACGGGCGGCTGCTGCGGCTCGGGCGGAGCCAGCGCGCGGCCTGGCCCACCGCCTCGGTCCGGACCCTGTACGTACCCGATCCGGCGGCCGACCTGTTCGTGAAGTTCAGCCTCGACGTCCGGATCACCAACGACGTGCGCCGGCTGTGGCGGCACGACCTGCTGCGGCTGCGCCGTACCGACGCGGTCGTCGAAGCCGGATTCGCCGCGCTGCGCCGGACGGGTTCGGACGCGGCCTGGCTCGCCGACCGCGGCTACCGCACCGCGTCCTTCGCCTTCGAGGAGCTCGCCGTCCTGGTCCGCGACGGCCTGCACGCGCACGTCCTCCCGGGGGCCACCCCGCTGCTGGCCGCCGCGCTCGCCGAGGGGTTCGCCGGGAGCCCGCCCGGCGCCGCCGCGGACCCGGCCGCCTGGTGGCGGGCGTACCTGCGCCACGTAGTGCCGCCCGTACTGGAACTGTTCGACCGGCACGGCATCGTGCTGGAGGCCCACCTCCAGAACACCCTGGTCGCCGTCGACGCGGCGGGCATGCCGGTGCAGGCCGTGTTCCGGGACGCGGAGGGGGTCAAGCTCCTCCCGGACCTGTCGCGCGAGGACGCCTGGCAGCGGCTGGTCTACTGCCTGGTCGTCAACCACCTGGCGGAGATGGCGGGGGCGCTGGCCGACCGGCATCCGGACGTCTCGGGGCTGCTGTGGCCGGCCGTACGGGAGGAGTTCCTCCGCTACGAGGCCACGCGCGGGCTGCCCGAGATCGCGGAGCTGCTCGCCGCTCCCACCCTGCCGGCCAAGACCAACCTGCTGCTGCGCTGGACGCGGGCGGGCGGCGCGGACGCCCGCTACCTGCCCCTCCCGAACCCGCTGCGGGAGTAGGCCCGGCGGGGTACGGAAATCGGCCAAGCTGGGCCGGGTGTCCCGCCCCGCGCACTTATAGGTATAGACCAATGCTACGTTGGTCGGGCAGACCGCGCAGTCCTTGACCACCCGTCAGAGGAGAAGCCATGCCCTCCCCTTCGCGGGGCGGCGGCCCGGCCGCCATGCCCAAGTACCAGCGGATCGCCGCAGCGCTGCGCCGCGATCTCGACCGCGCCGCGCACACGCCCGGCGGCCGGCTGCCCTCCGAGCGCAGCCTGGCCGCCCGTTACCAGGTCAACCGGCAGACCATCAGGGCCGCCCTCCAGCACCTGCGGGAGGACGGCCTCGTCGTGACGGGCCGCCGGGGCAGCCGGCCCGCTCTCACGCCCGCCGCCGAGGTGCCCGAGGGGCCGGAGGTGTTCGAAGGGCCCGAGCCTCCCGCGGCGGGGGCCGTCGGGCCCGTGTCCCGCCGGGCCGTCCTCTCCCAGGACTGGCTGACGCTGGTGAGCGTGCCGCCCTCGCTCGCCGCACTGCTCGGCATGGGCGGCGGGGACCGCACCCTCGTCCTGCACCACCGCGAGCGCGGCCCGGCGGGGGAGACGCTCCAGCACGCCGTGACGTACTTCAGCCCGGGCGCCGTTGCGCGGAGCCCCGAACTGGCGGACTACCGCGCCCGGGCGGCGCAGGCGGTCCGCGACGAGGACCTGGACCGCCTGCACCGCTGGCTCGACCGGGCCGCGGCGGCCGGGCGGGTCGCCGAGACCCTCACGATGACCCGTACGCTCCACCCCCCGGCCTCCTCCCCGGCCGGCGGCCCGACGGTGCGGCGCACCCTGCACGACGCCTCGGGCCTCCTGCTCAGCGTCACCGACCTGGCCTTCCCCACCTGGGACCGCCTGACCTTCCACCGTGACCCCCGCGACCCCCGCGAAAGCCGCGACCGGGCGACCACCGGTTTCCGCGTCACGTAGGAAGCGCAAACCGGTGGCCGCCGCCGTGAGGCCGTCTAGTGGACCAGAACCCGGTCGGGGGTCTGCTCGGGACCGGCCGCGTGGGCGGAGCGGCGCGGCCGCACCGGCCACCAGAGGGACCGGCCCAGGAGGGCGGCCAGCGCGGGCACCAGCACGATCGACAGGACGAAGGCGGAGAGCATGATCCCGAGGGCCGTCGCGAAGCCGATCTGCTGCGTGGAAGCGGCCGGGGTGACGGCCAGGCTCCCGAAGGACGCGGCCAGGACCAGCCCCGCCGTGGCGATGGCGGGCGCCGTGTGCCGCACGGCGCGGCCCACCGCGGCGCGGGCCGGACCGGGCCGCTCCATCTCCTCCCGGATCCGGTCGGCCATCAGGATGTTGTAGTCGGTGCCCAGCGCGACCACGAACAGGAACAGCACCAGCGGCAGCGTGAAGTCCACCCCCGGCCGGTCCAGCGCCCGCTGGAAGACGAGGGTCGAGGCACCGAGCGTCGCGGCGAAGCCCAGCCCGACCGCGGCCAGCAGGACGGCCGGCGCGAGGAGGCTGCGCAGCAGCGCGAGCAGGATCAGCGCGATCAGCGCCGCAGCCACCGGGAAGACCACCTTCAGGTCCTTGTCCACGGCGGCCGAGATGTCGGCGAAGAGCGCCGGGGTGCCGCCCACGTGGGCCTCCAGGCCGGCGGGCGTCTGGGCGCCGACCACCGACCTGACCGGGCCCGTGACCAGGTCGCGGGCCTCCTTGCCCTGCGGGTCGGCCGTCAGGAACAGGTCGATCCGCGCCGCACGCCGGTCCTCGCTGAGCACGGTGTCCGCGACCTGCCCCACGCCGCCGACGCCGGCGAGCGCCCGCGACAGCCCGCCGAGCCGGTCGGTGGTGAGCTCGGCGCCGTCCGAGGCGGTGACGAACACGGTGGTCGGGTCCGACACGCCGGCCGGCAGGGCCCGGGCTATCTCGCCGGCGGTGGCGACGGCGGCGGTGCGTTCCCCGCCCGCGCCGCTCTGCCCGTAGTCCATGCGCATCCCCAGGAGCCCGGTCGTCAGGGCGCCGAGCAGGGCCACGGAGGCGAGGACCAGCGTCATGGGCCGCCGCGCCACGCGGTCGCCCATCCGTGCGGCGGCGCCGGGGCGGGGCTCCCGCTTGAGGCCGCGGGAGGGCCAGAACATCTTGCGTCCGGCGACCGCCAGCAGGGCCGGCATCAGGGTCAGGCTGCCCAGCAGCATCACCAGTACGGCCAGGGCGATGGCGGGCCCGAGCACCCGGAACTGGCCGAAGGAGGCCACGCCGAGCGTGGCGAACGCGGCGACGATGGTCAGCGCCGCGGAGGTGATGGCCGTACCCACGCGCCCGGCGACCTCGGCGGCCGCCTCGCGCCCGGACTGCTGCGGGTGCTGGCGCAACTGCTCGCGGAAGCGGAAGAGGAGGAAGAGGAAGTAGTCGATGCCGATGCCCATCAGCACCACGTTGATCAGCCCAGGCGTGGAATCAGCCAGTCCGGTCCCGGTCAGCAGTGCGGCGCCCACCACGGCGCCGGCCGCGGCCCCGCCGATGATGGTGACCGCGAGCAGCGGCAGCAGGGCCGCCAGGACGCTGCGGAAGACCAGCACGTGCAGCAGGACGATGACCGCGAGCATCAGACCGCCGACGATCGCCGACCTGGTCTCCTCGGCGTCCGCCGTGTCCACGCGGTCGGCGATCCCGCCGGTGAAGCCGGTGCGCAGCCCGTCCTGGGCGAAGAGGTCCCGCGCGGAGTCCCGGAAGGCCTTGTAGGTGGACTGCACCCCGGGATCGGCCGGATTGCCGGTCAGTTCCACGGACAGCAGCCGGAAGGAGCGGTCGGGCGCCGTCATGGCCGGACTGACCTTGGGCACCTGGGAATGGTCCTCCGCGAAGGGGGCCGGGTCCTTCTCCTCGGGCATCGTGACCTTGCGCCGGGCGAGCTGGGCGGCCTGCGCGTCGATGCGCTGCTCGTCGGCGGCGCTGAGCGGCGCCGCGTCGGACCGGGCCACCAGCACGGTCAGCACGTTGGCGTCCGGCTTCACCCCGAAGCGATCCTCGGCGATCTCCAGCGCGGCGGCCGAGTCGTAACTCGAGGGCAGGAAGCCGCCGTTGCCGGGTTGGCTGGCGCGGAACACGAACGCCTGCCCCACCATGGCCAGGGCGATGCCGAGGACCGCCCACAGGGCGATGACCTTCCACGGACTTCGCGTCGAGAATCCGGTCAGGGCGCGGATCACTGGTTCCTCCGGTCTGTGCGGTGCCGGCCGGGGGTTCCCGACCGGTCTCCAGACCATCAGGAGCGGGCGGGGAAAACGTCAGGGCAGGGGAGGAGCCGGATGCGGGACCAGGGTCCGGCCGCGGCACCCGACCAGGACCGGAGTACTGGTCGAGGTCCAGCCCAGGGGCCACTGGCAGGGGCGGCGGCCGGTGCCAGAATGGGTCACCGGAGCGATCGGCCGCGCGAGCCCGGCACCAGCGGGGAGGCGGCCGACAGGGGAGGACCGACGGGATGGCTGTGGGCACGGCACGGGACGGCGCCGGACGAGTGGCCGAAGGAGTGCCCGACCGGGCGGCCGAGCCGGGCACGGGGACGGGCACGGGTATAGGTAGCGGCATGACCATGGACCGGGCCGCCACCCGAGCCGAGGACCGGGGCGCGGACGGCCGGGCCGGCCAGGACGGCCGCGGCGGCCGGAGCCCGGACCGGGGCCCGGGCGCGGCCCGGCTGGAGTGGACGCGCAACGACGCGCTCGTGGCGGTCGGGGCCGCCGCCATCGACCTCGTCGGCTTCTCCCTGGGCACCGTGACCGAGGGCGGCGTCCTCAGCGTGACCGCGGTCGTGGTGCTGGTGGTCGCGGCCATGACGCTGCTCGCCCGGCGCATCCGTCCGGTGACCGTGCTGGCCACCGTACTGGCGCTGGGCGTGGTGCTGAACCTGAGCACGCCGCAGTCGCCGCACTTCACCCTCGCCGTGACGGTGGCCCTCTACTCGGTGGCCCGCTTCCGCCGCCGCGCGGTGGCCGTGGGCGCGGCGCTCGCCGTGGTACCGCTCGTCTCGGCCGGCCAGAGCGGCTCGCCCCTGCCGTTCGGCTGGTGGGGCCTGGCCGGGAACGCGATCGCCTGCCTCATCGTCGTCGGCACGGCCGAGGCGGTGAACCGCAGGCAGCGGGAGGCAGAGGTCCACCGGAGGCTGCTCGCCGACCGGGCGGTGGCCGAGGAACGCCGCCGGATCGCCCGGGAACTGCACGACATCGTCGCCCACCACATCACCACCATGCAGCTCATGGCCGGCGGAGCGCGGGCCAACCTGGCCCGCCCGGAGGTGGCACGGGAGGCCCTCATGACCCTGGAGGGCTCCGGGCGCATGGCCCTGCGCGAGATGCGCCAACTCCTCGACGTGCTGCGCGCCGGGGAGGAGCCGGAGCAGACCCCGCCGGCGCCCCAGCCGGGGGCCGGCGACCTCGACCGGATCATCACCGAGTCCCGGCTGGCCGGGACGGAGACCGAGTTCACCGTCGACGGGCCGGTCCGCCCGCTCCCGCCGAGCGTGGGCCTGACGCTCTTCCGGATCGTGCAGGAGGCCCTGACCAACACCCGCAAGCACGCCGGACGGGCGCGGGCCCAGGTGCGCGTCACCTACCACCGGGACGCGGTGGACGTGGAGGTGCGCGACGACGGGGCGGGAGCGCAGGTACCGGCCGCACGCCCCGCGCAGCGCTCCGGGTACGGTCTGATCGGAATGCACGAGCGCGTCGCCCTGCAGGGCGGGACCCTGGAGGCCGCCGCCCTGGACGGCGGCGGGTTCCGGGTGGCGGCCCGCCTCCCCGTCCCGGCCGCGGGCCCGGGAGACGGCGAGAGGGAGGAACGGCACCGATGATCCGTGTACTGATCGCGGACGACCAGCCGCTGGTACGGCGAGGGCTGGCGCTCATCCTGAGCCCCGACCCGGAGTTCGAGGTCGTGGGGGAGGCCGAGGACGGTGCGCAGGCGGTCGCCCTCGCCCAGCGGCTCCGGCCCGACGTGGTCGTCATGGACATCCGCATGCCGGTCCTCGACGGGGTCAAGGCCACCGAGAAACTCGCGCGGACGCTCCCCGAGACCCGTGTCCTGGCCCTCAGCACCTTCGACATGGACGAGTACGTGGTCGCCGCCCTGCGCGCCGGGGCGTACGGCTTCCTGCCCAAGGACATCTCCCCGGAGGAACTGGGCGCCGCGGTCCGGATCGTCCACACCGGCGAAGCCGCGGTCGCGCCCCGGCTGCTCACCCGGCTGCTGTCCACGTACGTACGGACCCCCGCCCGGCCGCAGCCGGCCACCGCCCGGACCCCGGCCGACCTCACACCGCGCGAACTGGAGATCTGGCGGCTCATGGCCACCGGCCGGGGCAACGCGGAGATCGCCCTGGACCTGGACATCAGCGTCTCCACGGTCAAGAACCACATCACCGGCATCTTCGGCAAGCTGGGCGTCCGTGACCGCGCGCAGGCGGTGATCGCGGCCTACGAATCGGGTCTCGTCGAGGTCGGCTGCGGGAGCGGTTGATCACCAAGTGCCCCCAAGAGGGCCGGGATGACCCTGGTAACCGCACCTGTGACCAGCCAGAACACTGGATGATTCGCCCGTGCGGACCGGGGCCGGTCCGTGGCACAGTGCGGTGAGTCCAGCCGCACGACCAGGGAGCCCCCCATGCGCGATCCGCACTCCACGCCGCTCGCGGCCGCCCCCGAGTGCCCGCCGCGGCCCGGCCCGCTGCCCTGCTGCCCCGTGTGCGACGACGTACCGGTCCGCATCTCCTGGCGCCAGTGCCCGGGCCGGCCGGTGGTCCTGCTCTTCGACCCCTGCGGGCACCGCTGGTCCTCCCCGGCGGCGCCGGTCCTGGAGGTCACCTCGTCCTGAGGTGTTCGTGCGTAAACGGTCACCCTTCATGTTCAAAGATGCGTGGTGGCAGCCGACTTCGAGCAGAATCCTTCAATGAGGCCCGGCTGAGCGCTATCTTGCCAGGAGCATGCCAAAGAGCTGTGTCCGTGACCGGACCGCACGAGGAGCTGCCCCATGAGACTGCCAAGCATCCGCAGGAGCCAGGGAGCACAGGGAGCACAGGGAGGGCAGGGAGCCTTAGCCGGCCCGGCCCACCCGGCCGGCCCGCCCCGCCCCGTCCGGCGCACCCGACGCGGCCTCGCGCCGGGGCTCCGCCGCCCGGCGGCCGCCCTGCTCGCCGCGGCCCTCGCCGTCGCCGGCCTGGCCGCGGCCGGACCGCTCGCCCTGCCCGCCGCGGCGGCCCCCGCCGGGCCCACGGCCACCGCGGGCAACGTCACCGGCTTCACCCAGTCCGGGAACACCTTCACCGTCACGGCCTCCAGCGGCGCGAAGGCCCGCGTGGTCGTCGCCCGCGCCGACATCTTCCGTCTCTGGCTCTCGCCCGACGGGGCCTTCACCAACGACCCGGCCGGCACCGACCTCGCCCCCACCACGGACTTCGGCCCGGTGGCCACCACGTACTTCGACGCGGGTGCCTACTACCGGATCACCACCGGCTCCCTCTCCATCCGGGTCAACAAATCGCCCCTCCAGTTCTCCGTCTACCGCGCCGACAACACCACCCCCGTCTGGCAGGAGACCCAGCCCACCAGCTGGAGCAACAGCCAGACCACCCAGTACCTGGCCCGGGGTGCGGAGGAGCAGTTCTACGGCACGGGCCTGCGCCTGGGCGAATGGGCGCTGCGCGGCAAGACCGTCCCGATCGCCGTCGACAACAAGTGGCGCGAGAACACCAACGCCAGCCCCGCGCCCTTCTACATGTCCACCAACGGCTACGGCGTCATGCGCAACACCTGGGCCCCGGGCTCGTACGGATTCAACGCCCCGACCACCCTCACCCACGACGAGAAGCGCTTCGACGCCTGGTACTTCACCGGCGACTCCCTCAAATCCGTGCTCGACGCCTACACCGACGTCAGCGGAAAGCCGTTCATGGCGCCGATGTGGGGCTTCGAACTCGGCAACGCCGACTGCTTCAACGCCTCCAACCCCGACTACCAGGGTGATCACAACCGGCTGCGCCACCAGACCACCCCCGACGTCGTCGGCTACGCGGCCGACGCCCGCGCCGCCGACATGCCCTCGGGCTGGTTCCTGCCCAACGACGGCTACGGCTGCGGCTACACCGCGCCCCTCAAATCGACCGTGGACGCACTGAAGTCCAAGGGCTTCCAGACCGGACTGTGGACCTCCACCGGTCTCGGCTCCATCGCCGACGAGGTGGGCACGGCCGGCAGCCGCGGGGTCAAGACGGACGTGGCGTGGATCGGCAGCGGCTACAAGTACGCCTTCAACGGCGTCCAGCAGGCCGTCGACGGGATCGAGAAGAACTCGGACGCCCGCCGCTACGTGTGGACCGTCGACGGCTGGGCCGGCACCCAGCGCAACGCCGTCGTCTGGACCGGCGACACCTACGGCACCTGGGACGACATGCGCTGGCACGTCCCCGCCATCGCCGGAGCCGGGCTCTCCGGCCTCAACTACGCCTCCGGCGACATCGACGGGATCTTCGGCGGCAGTCCCAAGACCTACACCCGCGACCTCCAGTGGAAGGCCTTCACCCCCGCCTTCATGACGATGTCCGGCTGGGGCGCGACCAACCCGGCCGCCGGATACCAGGACAAGCAGCCCTGGCGGTTCACCGAGCCGTACCTCTCCATCAACCGCAAGTACCTCCAGCTCAAGATGCGGTTGATGCCGTACCTGTACACGATGAGCCGCGTCGCCCACGAGAGCGGCGTGCCCAGCACCCGCGCCATGGTCCTGGAGTACCCCGACGACCCGGTGGCCCGCGGCAACCTCACCAGCGGCCAGTTCATGGCCGGTGACTCCTTCCTCGTCGCACCCGTCGTCTCCGACACCTCGGTCCGGGACGACATCTACCTCCCCGCCGGGACCTGGACGGACTACTGGACGGGGAAGACGTACGCGGGGCCGGGCCGGCTCAACGGCTACCAGGCGCCGCTCGACACCCTGCCCCTGTTCGTCAAGGGCGGCGGCATCGTGCCGATGTGGCCGCAGATGAACTACACGGGCGAGAAGCCCGTCTCCACCCTCACCTACGACATCCACCCGCGCGGGAACTCCTCGTTCAACCTCTACGAGGACGACGGCCTCACCCGCGCCTACCAGTCCGGCGCCTACGCCCGCCAGCAGGTCGACGTCACCGCGCCGACGGCCGGTACGGGCACGGTCACCGTCAACGTGGGCGCCCACACCGGCAGTTACACGGGCAAGCCGGCCTCGCGCGGTTACGAGTTCACCCTCCACGTGGCCTCCGCGCCCACCAGCCTCACGGTGGGCGGGTCCGCCATGACGCGCCTGACCTCCAAGGCCGCCTACGACGCGGCCGCGTCCGGCTGGTTCTTCGACCCGGCGGACCGCTCCGGAGTGCTCTGGGTCAAGGCGGGTCCGCAGGCCGGCGCGTTCACCGTCTCGGCCACCGGCACCAGCGTGCCCGCGGCCGAGGCCCTGCCCTCCTCCACCCCGATCTCTCCCGCGGCCTGGTCCCTGGCCTTCGCCGACAGCCAGGAGACGAGCGCCGAGAACGGCGCCGCCGTCAACGCCTTCGACGGGAACCCGGCCACGATGTGGCACACCGCCTGGTCCTCCCCGAAGCCCACCGTGCTCCCGCACGAGATCCAGATCGACCTCGGCGCCCGGTACGCGGTGGACGGCCTCGGCTACCTGCCGCGCCAGGACGGCGGGGTCAACGGCCGGATCGGCGGCTACGAGGTCTACGTCTCCGACACCACCGCCGACTGGGGCCCACCCGTCGCCACCGGCACCTTCGCCGACACCGCGACGCCCAAGACCGCTGCCCTCACCACCAAGTCCGGCCGCTACCTGCGCCTCAAAGCCCTGACCGAGGCGGGAGGGCGCGGCCCCTGGACCAGCGCCGCCGAGATCAGCCTCACCGGCCGTCCGGCCCCGCTCCCCGCGAACGCCATGCTCGTCAACGCCGCCTCCGCGAGCTGCGTGGACCTGCCGCACAGTGCCACCACCCCCGGCACCGAACCCACCCTCTACACCTGCCACGGAGGTTCCAACCAGCGCTGGACCCTGCAGGGCGACGGCCGCCTCACCGGCCTCGCGGGCGTCTGCCTCGACGGCGCCGACCCCGCCCGCGTCACGATCCGCACGTGCGACGGCAGCCCCGGCCAGATCTGGCAGGCAGGTCCTCAGAGCACCCTGCGCACCGCCGGACAGTGCCTGACCCCGGCCGGCTCCGCCACCGCCAACGGCACCCCCCTCACCCGCGCCGCCTGCGACAACACCGCGGCCCAGCGCTGGACCTTCACCCCCTGACCCTCTCAGCCGCCGAGCACGGCCTGGCACTCCCGCCAGGCCGGCTCGCTCAGCAGACCCCGCAACCGCCCGAACAGCGCGAGGAGCCCAGGCCCGTAGGCCCGCCGGAAGGCCGGATCGATCCGCGCGAGGTCGAGTTCGTTGGCCGCCGACAACTCGGCGAGGTCCCGCCGCGAGCCGAGGGCGGGGGAGTGGACGCGGCCGGTGAACCGGTCCCGGAAGGCCGCCCGGTCAGCGGCGAGCGTCGGATAGGACGCGGCCCGGTCGCACGCCCCGTACAGGTACACGATCCCCTCGGCCTCCTCCCCGATCACCCCAGCCAGGTCGGCCCGGCGCTCCAGGGGCAGGAGGGCGGTGGGGAATCCGTCCGTGCCGTAGAACGCGTGGCACAGGCCCGCCCGCTGGAGCGCCGGCCGCGCACCCCAGGACGCGAGCAGCTCCTGAACGCGCCCGAGGTGGGCGAGGAGGGTGCCACCGGGGTGGGCGATCTCCTGCGCGCCGAGCTCCCGCAACCATGCGACGGCGCTATCCGACACCGGCTCCGACACCGACTCCGACGCCGGCTCTGGCACCGTGGGCCCCCTCCGCTCGTGGTGGTGGGTCGGCACCCGTCCCGCCTGCGTTCGCCCCGGCGTCCGGACCCCGGGGCGAGGCGGGACGAGTTGCCGCCCGGTCCCTGCACCGATCTTGATCCCGCTCAACACCCAAGTCAATCCTCGGGTTTCCTCCCCACACCCAAGCGATACCTTGGGGTGCATGACCTTGGACGATCTTCGCGTGTTCGTGGCCGTGTGCCGGGCAGGCAGCCTCAGCGCGGTGGCCCGTGACCTCGGCCGCACCCAGTCGGCCGTCAGCCAGCACGTCCGGCGCCTGGAGAAGGAGACCGGCGCCAGCCTCCTGGAGCGCCACGCCCGGGGGGTCGTGCCCACCGAAGCCGGACGCATCGTCCAGGCCGCGGCGGCCGACGGCATCGCGGGTCTCGACGGCGCCCTGCGCCGGGTGGCCGACCTCGTACGGGGGACGGGCGGGTCGGTGCGCGTGACGACCGGCGCGACCACCGTGCGGCACTTCATGTCCGAGGCCGTCGTCACCTTCCGCCGCCTCCACCCCGAGGTCAGCCTGGAGTTCCAGACCGAGAACTCCAGCCGCAGCTGCTTCGACGCCCTCGCCGCCGACGACCTCGACCTCGCCTGGATCACCATCGGCGCGCCGGTCCGCGGCATCGAACAGCGCCCCGTCATGGAACTGCCCTGGGTGCTCGCGGTCGGCGCCGGCGACCCCCTCGCCGCCCGGCCCCACCTCGACCCCGCCGACCTCGCGGGCATCCGTCACATCCGGCTGCCGGAGAACTCCGCCTCCCGCGCCCACCTCGACGCCGCCCTCACCGCGGCGGGCGTCCGCGTCCGCTCCGACACCAGCGCCGCGGACTGGGACACCGCCCTCCTGCTGGCCGAACTGGGCCTGGGCCACGCCGTCGTACCGGCGCTGCCCGGCTGGCGGGTCCCCGGCGACGGCCCGCTGCGGCTCGTTCCCCTCCCCGCCCTGCCGCCCCTCGCGGTCGGGTGGGCGGTCCGCCGCTGGGCGGCCCTCGCACCGCCGGCCCTGGTCTTCGCCGACGAGGTGGCCCGCAGCTGCAGGGCGCGGGCCGCAGGGCAGCGCGGTCGGTCGGGCGGCCGGTCCGGCGGCCGGTCCGGCGGCTGGTCCGGCGGCTGACGAGGACGCGGGGCGCCGTCCGGAGGATGATGGAGGGGCCGAGTACGCAGGCCGAGCGCGATCCCGCCGCCCGGCGGAGGAGGTGTGCCATGACGGAACGTTCCGCGACGGAGCACGACGGCGGTCCGTCGGCGTCGAAACTGGAGGAGGGCCGCCTGCTCAAGGAGCTGGAGGCGATCCACCGCACGCGCCACGAGACCCTGCTCCACGGGTCCGACGAAGCCCTGGTCACCCACACGAAGCGGATGAACGAGCTGGAGCACGAGTACGTACGCCGCCACCCGCAGCGGGCGCAGACCGCGGGCCGCACGCGCTCGGGCGCCCGTGCCCGTGGCGCCGGGGACTGAGGGCGCGAACGCCGAGGGCCCGGCCCCCGTACGGGGTGAGGCCCTCGGCGTCGGCGTAGTCCGGTGTCCGGTGTCGGTCAGCGGGCGCCGTAGGGGAGCAGCGCCATCTCCCGGGCGTTCTTGATCGCCGCGGCGAGGCGGCGCTGCTGCTGGGCGCTGACCCGAGTGACGCGACGGCTGCGGATCTTGCCGCGGTCGGAGATGAACTTCCGCAGCAGGTCGGTGTCCTTGTAGTCGATGTGTGTGATCTCGGCGGCGTCCAGGGGGTTGGGACGGGCCTTGAGCGGCTTGCGGGTGTCGTGACGGCGGGCCATGCGGATTCCTCGGGTTTCTCGGGCTTCTCGGGCTCTCGGTTACGGGTTCACGGGGTCAGGAGACGGGGTCGAGGAGGGCGTCGAAGGCGGCGGGCAGGCGCTGCCACGCCTCGCGTCCCCCGGCCAGCTCGGCATCGGTCAGCAGGCAGGACTCCAGGAGCCGGACCAGGCCGTCGCGGTCAAGGCCCGGTGAGGTGAAGACCAGGTGCTGGCAGCAGTCACCGTGCTCCGGGTGCCAGCCCAGGGCGGCGGCCGCCCTGCGGACGGGAGGCACCATCTCCCAGGCGGCGTCGGGCAGCGACGCCAGCCACGGGCCGCTGTTCTCCACACAGAGCGCGCCGCCCGCGGCGTCCCAGGCCAGCAGGGTGTCGGGACGGTCGGCGAGCCAGAAACGGCCACGGCTGCGGGCCGCCGCACAGACGAGGTCCTCCAGCGCGTGGTAGAGCCGCTCCGGGTGGAAGGGACGGTGGCGGTGCCAGACCAGGGTGGCGACCCCGGCCTCGTCCGCCTCCTGCGGCAGGAGCGCGCAGGCCGGGTGCTGGGCGGCGGCCGCCGCCTCCGCGTCGAAGCCGGCGAAGGCGATCCGGGCCAGCTCACCGGACCCGGTCTCCACCCGGCGAGCGGTCGGGTGGAGCTGGGCCAGCAGCGCACGGTCCTCGTCGTCCGCGTCCGCGCTGTCGACGAGGGCCAGGACGGGCGCGTACTCCAGCTGCCTCGCCCAGGTGTCCCCGACCGTCCGCTGGTCGGTGGCCGCCGTGGCGAGCCCGGCCTCGGCGAGGTCGTCGCCGTTGGCGAGGTAGGGCAGCACCAGCGCCGGGTCGACTGCGGTGATCACATTGCTGAGCTCCAGGTCCTCCCCGCCGTGCGCGTCGATGACCTCGGCCATCGCGCGCGGTTCGACGGAGTCCCACAGCTCGACGACGCCGAGCCGGGTCGACCCGTCCGCGGCCAGCCGCCTCAGCTCCGGGACCAGGTCCTCGCGCAGCGCGCAGCACGCGCAGTCGTTGACCAGCGGGGTCTCGCCCGTATCGAGGAGGCCGGAGGCGTCGCGCACGGTGCGCCGTACGGTGCCCTCGGCCGCCGTCGAGAGGTCGTGGTGCAGCGCGACGCTGCCGGGCACGGTGTGGAGCAGCGCCCCCACCGCCGCCCGGCGGGCCTCCGAGTGGAGACCGCCGACGATGACGACGGGCAGGGTCACGGCTTGCTCCCGTAGCGGCGCTGGAAGCGCTCGACGCGCCCGGCGGTGTCCAGGACGCGTGCGGTGCCGGTGTAGAAGGGGTGGCTCTGCGAGGAGATCTCGACGTCGATGACGGGGTAGGTGTGGCCGTCCTCCCAGACGACGGTCTTGTCGCTGGTGGCGGTCGAGCGGGTGAGGAAGGCGAAGTCGGCGGCCTTGTCGCGGAAGACGACGGGGCCGTAGGCGGGGTGGATGCCGGGCTTCATGGGGAGTCCTTCAGGCGGTGGGACAGACGGTCGGTCAAGGAGAGGTCAGCGCTCTTCGCGGAAGTCGACGTGCCGGCGGACCACCGGGTCGAACTTGCGCAGCACCATGCGGTCCGGGTCGTTCCGGCGGTTCTTGCGGGTGACGTAGGTGTAGCCGGTGCCGGCGGTGGAGCGGAGTTTGACGATCGGGCGTACTTCGTTGCGTGCCATGGGGCTAGTATATGGCAATGATTTCCATTTCCAATATGGCCCCCTACGAGAGGCAGGCACCACCATGTCCGCGCACTGTCAGCTGACCGGCGCCCGACCGGGCTTCGGCAACTCCATCTCCCACTCCCACCGGCGCACCTCGCGCCGGTTCGACCCCAACATCCAGCGCAAGAGGTACTGGCTGGCGGGCGAGGGGCGGTACGTCCGCCTCACCCTCAGCGCGAAGGCGATCAAGACCGTCGACGCCATCGGCGTCGAGAGCGCCGTGGCCCGCATCCGGGCGCGCGGGGAGAAGGTCTGATGGCGAAGAAGAGCAAGATCGCGCGCAACGAGAAGCGCAAGGCGGTCGTCCGGCGCTACGCCGCCCGGCGGGCGGAACTGAAGGAGCTCCTGCGCCTGCCGTCCTCGACCGAGGCCGAACGGGCCGACGCGCTGGCGGAGCTCAGGCGTCAGCCCCGCGACGCCAGCGCCACCCGGGTACGCAACCGCGACAGCGTGGACGGCCGCCCACGCGGCCACCTGCGCAGGTTCGGCCTCTCCCGAGTCCGCATGCGCGAACAGGCGCACGCCGGCTTCCTCCCGGGCGTCACCAAGTCCTCCTGGTGACGACCGTCCGCCCCGGAGCGGCCCGCACCCCGCGCGGTGCGGGCCGCTCCTCGCGCAGCCACGGGCTGCGGACGTCGGGCAGTCGGACCAAGGTGTGCTGGAAGATTCCGGGGCCGTCCCCGACGATCGCCTGGGCGTGAACGAAGGCGGTCGGGTGGATGCGGCCGACGTCGCCGAGGGGTTCATGGCCCTGGCGGTGGAGTTGGGATCAGTGGGCGAGGAACCAGGGCGAGGTCGCAGGTGTCCAGGTTCCCGTACGGGCCCCGGGAGAGGGGACCGCGGACGGGGGGCCGAGACGTAGTCGCCGAGCAGGAGCGGTGTCATGACGTGGTGCCCTTCGCGTGGCCCGGGCAGGGGGTCGGGCGGCGGTACGCTCGCCGTTTCACCCGGTGCCTGGAAGGAAGTGGTGGATGGTGTCCCGACCGCGGGTGGGCGTGGCCGTGCTGACGATGGGTGACCGGATGCCCGAGCTGCGGGCGCTGCTGGACTCGGTCGCCCGGCAGGACGAGCCCGCAGCCCGGATCGTCGTGGTCGGCAACGGCTGTGCGCTGCCCGGTCTGCCCGAGGGTGTCGTCGGGGTGGAGCTGGCGGAGAACCTGGGGGTGTCCGGCGGCCGGAACGTCGCCTGGAGGCGGCTGCGGGAGTTCGCAGACGTCGACGTACTGGTGGACCTGGACGACGACGGGCTGCTCGTCGGCGCCGACGTCGTGCGCCGCCTTGCCGACCTCTACGAGGCCGAGGCCCGGCTCGGGATCGTCAGCTTCCGGATCGCCGACGAGACGGGGGAGACCCAGCGCCGCCACATCCCCCGCCTGCGGGCGAAGGATCCGATGCGGCGGGGCCTGGTCACGACGTTCCTCGGGGGTGGCCACGCCCTATCGATGGAGATGTTGGAGGAGACGGGCGGCTGGCCGGACGCGTTCTTCTTCACCCACGAGGAGACCGACCTGGCCTGGCGGGCGCTCGACGCGGGCTGGGACATCCTCTACGAGCCGCAGCTCGTGCTGCAGCACCCCCGAACCTCTCCCGCCCGGCACGCGGTCTACTACCGGATGACCGCCCGCAACCGCGTCTGGCTCGCCAAGCGCCACCTGCCCGTCGTGCTGGTGCCGGTCTACCTCGCCACCTGGGCCGCGTACACGATGGCTCAGAGACCGCCGCTCCACGGGCTCAGGTCCTGGTGGGCCGGCTTCTTCGAAGGCGTCCGGGTCCCGTGCCCGCCACGGCGGCCCATGCGATGGCGGACGGTGTGGCGGATGACCCGGCTGGGCCGACCACCGGTGATCTGACCGCCTGGTGGTCGTGGACAGCATCCGGGGTGCGTGCGGGGGGATAAGGATCGAACGTGCTCGTCGCCTAGGCCGGAATCGAGGGAAGTGCTTCACAACGGATTGCTGCCCGCCCCGACTGCCGGGTCAGTCACCAGTCCGTTCCCCGCGTACGCGGGGATGATCCCAGCCGTGAGGGTTGGGCTGAAGCCATTGGAGACCGTCCCCGCCCAGGCGGGGGCGACCCCGCGGTCCGAGCGCCTGGCAGGACCGGCGTATACGCGTAGCCGCTCAATCGTCAGGGCCCCTGTCGAGTCCGTCTTCGTCAGGATGAAGACCTGGAAGATCCTCCGCGACTGCCGCCGCCAAGGAAGCCTGATGCGGCCCCGAGGGTGTCCTTTGTCGAAAGCGGGCCGTCGCCGTCGACCGTCCTGGTGACGATGCTCCGCCCGGCCACCCGGTCATGTGGGCCCTCCCGGGCTCTCGTAGGCTCTGCGCAGTGATCGACCGCGCGTGTGCAGGTTTCGGACAGCGGCCGAAGAAGGACGCTGCCCGTACTCCCGTCGGTTTGGCGGCGACCACGGGAACTGAACAAGGGACAACAGGGGCATGGGGAACACGCGTACATGGGGAACGGCTGCCGTGGCCGCCCTCACTCTGTGGGGGACCACGGGCTGCGGCCCGTTGCTCACCGAAGGAGGTGATGGTCCTGCACCCGCCGACACACGCATCGTGGTTCACGAGGACGCCACCCGGGTGGAGGACCGCCGCGCGGCCGAAGACCACTGGGCGGGTGGCGGCATCGCGGACGTGGCCCGCTGGGACGCCAAGGACGACCTGGTCCAGCCCGCGTGGAAGGGCGGCGGCTCGATAGCCCGGACGGTCGGGCGAGTTTACGCGTCGGGCGCGGATGGCGGCTCCGGTGCCTGCACGGCAACGGTCGTCGGCCGCCGCACTGTGATCACCGCCGCGCATTGCGTGAGAACGTCGGTCGAAGGCGCTCCCGCCAGGGAGGCCACCTGGGACGTGGGCCTCTACTTCGTACCGGGGTACGAGAACGGAGCGGGGCCCGCCGGTGGTTTCACGGTGCGTCGGGTACGGATGGCCGAGGACTGGGAGACGTACGGACGGGACGTCGCCATGCTGGAGATGAACCCCGGTCCCGACGGACGGAACATCTCCGAGTTCACCGGCGTCCAGCCGATCTCCTTCACTGCGCAACCGGGCACGGATGCAAATTTCTTCGGCTATCCGTACACGAACCAGGTCCTGTACTGCTCGGGCGTCAGCACCTGGTCGGGCAGGAAGGCGCTGTTGCGCGTTCCCTGCATCATGGGGCGGGGGTCGAGCGGCGGCCCGTACCTCTCGGGTGACCCTGCCGAGGGCAGCGTCGTCGCGGTGAACATCAGCAGCGACGCCAAGGCGAGCTACGGAACGGCCCTCGGCGCCTTCGCCCAGCGGCTCTACCAGGAGTCCGAGCAAGGCGACTAGGTGTGTTGTTCGGACAGGTTGGTGACGCGGCTGGCGGGCGTGTGGCCTTGGATGCCGGTGTGGGGTCGGTGGTAGTTGTACCAGTCGATCCAGTCGGTGAACGCAGTCTGTCGTTCGGCGTCTGAGGTGTAGGGCTGCTGGTAGGCCCATTCCTCGAGCAGGGTGCGGTGGAAGCGTTCGACCTTGCCGTTGGTCTGCGGCCGCCAAGGCCTGGTCCATCGCGGGCTGATGCACAGGTCGCGGCAGGTGTCGCGCCAGGTGTTCTTGCTGTAGGCCCAGGCGTTGTCGGTCAGGACGCGTTCGACGGTGACGCCTCGTTCTGCGAACCACGCGACGGCGCGGGTCAGGAAGGCGGCGCAGGTGGGGGCTGTCTCGTCGGGCAGGTCCTCGGTGTAGGCGAGGCGGGTGTGGTCGTCCAGGGCGGTGTGAAGGTAGGCCCAGCCGGTGCCGGTCTTGTTGCGCCGGCCTTCGGCCCGGCCGAGGGTCTTGTGGCCGCCGCCGTCGGGGATCCTGCCGAGTTTTTTGACGTCGATGTGGATCAGTTCGCCCGGCCGGGAGCGTTCGTAGCGGCGGATGGGTTCGCCGGTGGCCCGGTCGAGGACGGCCAGGGCCGGCTGACCGTGGCGGATGAGGATGCGGTGGGCGGTCGAGGGCGCGATTCCGGCGCGGGCGGCCAGTCGCAGGGGTCCGATCCGGTACTCGCGCCTGAGCCGCAGCACATGTTCCTCGACCTCGGCCGTGGTCCGTCGTGGCTGGCGGTGGGGGCGGCTGGTCCGGTCACTCATTCCGGCGACGCCCAGTGTGCGGTAGCGGGTGGCCCAGCGGGCCGCGGTGGTGTGGCTGACCTGGAAACGTTCCGCTGCCCGGCGCACGGGCCACCCGTCGTCCACGACACAGCGGGCCAGCCGAAGACGTCCGGTCTCGGTCAGCGGGGCATTACGGTGGACCACGAGGGCCTCCTCGGATCGGTGGAGATGTCGCAATCCACACCGAACCCGGAGGCCCTCACCCATTTCAAGAACCAGCACGCGTGTCACCAACGTCCCGGGACAACACAACTAGGCCGTCTCTTTCGGATCTTGAAGCTCCGGAGGCTCCGCCCCGGAGATTCGCCACAGAGTCCGTCCTCGTAGGTTGGGTCCTCGGATGCGTCGTGCCGCATAGTGCGGTCGGCGGGACAAGGGGTAGGACATGCGCGGGACAGACGCAGTGGCGGCACTGGCGGAGCTCATGCCAGTGACTCACGGGGTAGACGAGCGGGTCGACTGGGCCGAGGTTGAGGCGGCTTGGGGAACCCGCTTCCCCGCAGACTACGTCCGTTTCATGGAGCTGTATGGGTCGGGTGTGATCAGCGACGGGATCGACATCCTGCTGCCGGCGTTGCGAGCGGAGGGGTACCCGTACACGGCAGGGCCTGGCCTGCATGACGAGACGGAGAACGCCCGCTACACCTGGGAGATGTGCCGCGACGACGCCGACTTCGACGTGGACCCCGGGTCCATTCTTGCGTGGGGCGTGACGTCGGGCGCAGACATCTACTGCTGGGTGACCACGGATGACGACCCGGATCAATGGCCTGTCCTGATATGCGGAAGGCACACCAGTCCCGAGATGCAGTTGCACTCTCTCGGGATGGCCGGGTTCCTTCATAAGCTCCTGAGCGACGCGGCCTTTCGAGAGGAGACGATCAGCGTGGTCCTCCAGGACGAGGTGTCCTTTGTGAACTGGCGGAACAGATAAGGCGTCCTCTTCGAATCATCCGGGACCTGGGAGAAGGTCTTCACCGCTCTTCTCGCCCAGGCCGACGCCGATCGCGATGTGGACTGGGTTGTAGCAGTCGATTCCACGATCGTCCGAGCCCATCAGCACGCCGCTGGAGCCCGTAAAAAGGCGCTCCAGCAGGCGAGCCAGCCGACCATGCCCTTGGACGCTCCCGGGGTGGACTGACCACGAAGGTCCACCTCGCAGCCGACGGCCGTTGCCGCCCTCTGGCCTTCGTCATCACACCCGTCCAGGCTGGTGATGCACCAGCTTTCACCCAGGCCGACGTCTTCAAGGGGGCGCCGTGTACCCGGGTCAGTCCGTGAGGTACTCGACCGCGTCGACCAGGTGTGGGCCGTGCCCGAATGCCGCGCTGAGGCGTTCGAGGCGGCCGTATGTGTCGAGTGACAGGCGCGAACAGAATTGGTGAGCGGCGTTCACCAGGAAGCGGAACGCCAGCTCCGAGCACACCGTCTCCGCGCAGCGCACCAGCGACTTCCGGGTCTGTTCCAGCGGCGTGTGAGCCCAAGGCTGGACCTGGTCGAGCAGTCCGACCAGGTCCACCACCTCCGCGGCCAGCTGCCGGTGTTCAGCCGCCGCCGCGCCGGCACCGACCGGTACGCACACCGGATATGTCGTGTACGAGACGGGTGAGGCACCGCGTGCCTGCGCGAGAGGGATGATCGCCGACAGCAGTTCGTCCAGCCAGGCCCGTTCCCGCCCCTGGATCCAGGGCGTACCGTCGCCGGTCGCGGACCACAGGAGGTGGAGGTCCTGTCCGTCGAGGCTGGAGTCCCGCAGCCGCAGGATGTCCTCGACGATGGGCAGGACGAAGCCGGGGTCACCGTCGGGTCCGTGCAGGTTGCGCACGTGGTCCAGCGGTGTGTCGGCGTTACTGGACCAGTCTTGGTGGAAGGAGGCGCCGAGACGGGTCACACCGAAATCGAAGGTCACGTACTCGTGCTGTCCTGCGGGGTCGTGCATGGCCTTGCTCCTTGCAGCGGGTAAGCGGTCAGGACGTAGAAGCCGCCTGGTCTGTGGCCCCTTTTGATGGTGTCGAGGTCGTAGGTGTCCTGGTGGTCGGCGTACTGGGTGGTGGCGATCACCGTGGCCTGTGCGCCCTGGGGTTGTCCCCACGTGGTCGCCGACGCGCGCACTCGGGCAGCCAAGACCGGTTGTTCTCGGTGGAGGTGACAGACGACTGGACGCGCCCTCACCGGTGATCGTGAGGCGTACGAAGATCTCGTCCGTGTACGCGGAAGTGAACGACACCGACTCCACGGGCCGGGGCGCCGGGGTTGGGTCAGCTCGGATTTCGCCGCCGGGCTCGGTCACCAGCACCATCTCGCCCGCCTGAACATTCTCCATCGGCTTTTAAGAGCCGTTCACCATCAGCCCCCGCGTGCCGACCGGGAAGCGTCATCTGGCGGTTCGCTAGAAGAGTCCGGCTTGCCTGTGGTGCGTGAGGTTGTCGAGGATGTCGCGCAGCCACGGGCTGCGGACCTCGGGCAATCGGACCAAGGTGTGCTGGAAGACTCCCGGGTCGGCTCGGAACAGGCGGTGGGGGCGCGGCGGGGGCGGGCCGTCGCGCAGTACGCCGTCGGGCATGGTTCCCGAGGTGGGGAGGTGGAGGTGTGCTTCGGGGAAGGCATCCACATCCATATCCCGAACGGAAGTGGTACCGGGCGTGCAGATGCGTCCGGTCCGGCCGGGCTCCAGAGTTCCCGCGTCTGCGGGTGGGGCGGCACGAGGATCGTGTCGGCGTCCGGGCAGGGGGTGTGGCGGACAGTCCTGGTCCGGCCAGGACGGCGCGTCGCGCTGGCTGTCCTGGCTGTCCTGCGGGCAGCAGGGCGTCGAGGGCACGTCGGAACACTTCGGTGATCAGGCCGGGCGGGACCGTCAGCGGTCGGCCATCGGAAGCTGCCAGCAGGTGGGCCAGGGCCCGGCCTGCCGCCGCTTCCCACCGTGGGCTCCAGGCCCGCCAGTGGTCCGGTCCGCAGAGCGAGCCCCATCTGGTGATCGGCTCGATCGGGGCGTGGCTTCCCCCGCCTCCAGCAGCTCCTCCCAGGAGAGGATCGCGGTGGCGGAGTCGGTGTCGTCGACTTGGAGGCGGTGCACGGCATCCGGAGCGAGCCAGACCGCCTGCCAGAGTGAGCAGTCGTCGATCCGGCTCGCCACCGGCAGGCCGCACGTCTCGCAGGCCATGTTCGGGCCGTCACCCCAGTCGAGGCCGCAGCAGAAGCCGCCGGCTGCGTGCGGGACGAGCACGGTGCCGCGGGTATCCCCGGGGGCGATGACCACGGCGCCGGGTGCGCTGTCGGACAGTGCGTGGAGCGGAGCGTAGATGCCGCGGGCCGCCTCCTCCGGGTCGATCTCCTCCCACCTCCGCCACGGCGCGCCCCAGGGCTCCGGTTCCACGGCGAATGTGCCCGACTCCATGAGCACCGGGAGCCGCATCCCGTTCCCGTAGTTCTGATGGGCATGGGCGGGCAGCGCGACCGGGGACAGCGGGATGGTCAGCTCGGCGCACATCCCGCACACACGAATACGAACAAATGTCCTCCGCGAAGAAGGAGGGGGCATCGTCGCAACTCTGCGGCCGACCGTCCCATGTGTTTTTCATCCCCGGCGCGCGGCTGTGCACCGCCACGGTGTGAGACCGCCGTTCGAATCCCCGACCTGCCGGGTACCTCCCGCAGTGGTGCAATTGCGCGTGCCGCACGCTTCAGCGGCGGCTGGGAGGAATGCTGGGGGCATGAACGTGTCCTCTTCTTCCGCCGCCCTGTCCGTTGAGCAACCACCGACGATCGGGGTGGAGGAGGAGTTCTTCCTTGTCGACCCGCACACCCGCTTCGTCGTTCCCGCAGGGCCGGCGGTCGCTGCGCGGGCCGCGGGCGAGGTGGGGGATCTGGTGACGAAGGAGTTCGCGCTGTGCCAGGTCGAGGGACGGACGCCGCCGTGCCGAACGGCCGGAGAGCTGCGTGGGGAACTTGGGAGGGTGCGTGGGGCGCTGGTCGCTGCGGCCCGGACGGAGGGGGTCCGGTTGTGCGCGTCGGGCACCGCGGTCATGCAGGAGCCCGGGCCCGCGCAGGTGGCTGACCATCCGCGCTACCTGGCCGGGCGTCTGCAGTACCGGAGCATGATGGACGACTTCGCCATCAGCGCGCTGCACGTCCACGTCCATCTTCCCGACCGGGAGCTGGCCGTGCTGACGGGCAACCATCTGCGCCCCTGGCTGCCTCTGCTCATCGCGTTGAGTGCGAACTCGCCGTTTCACCGGGGAGGTGACACCGGGTACGCCAGTTGGCGCACGGTGATTCGCAGCCGCTTCCCGTGCCTGGGGCCGCCGCCGTACGCGGCGTCGCTGGAGGAACATGAGCGGCTCGCGGTGGTCATTGCGGATACCGAGGCCATGCTGGACGCGGGTATGCCGTTCTGGGACCTGCGGCCCAACCCGAGACTGCCCACCCTGGAAATCCGTGCGATGGACGTCCTGCAGGACCTTGACGACACCGTCGCGGTCGCGGTGCTCCTGCGCGCTCTGGTGGTCACCGCGGCCGGCCGTGCGCGGCGTGGTGATCCGGGGCCGGCTTGGTCGGGGGAGGTGCTGCGGGCCGCGTGCTGGCGGGCGGCCCGGGACGGGTGGAGCGGGAATGGCTTCGACGCGTTGACCGGACGGGTGAGGCCGGTGGCGGACATCGCCGACGATCTTGTGGGTGTGGTGCGGCCGGCACTGGAGGAGTTCGGGGATCTGGAGGAGGTGACCGCACTGTTTCAGCGCCTGGCGACCCGGGGGGACGGGGCGCTGCGGCAGCGGGCCTGGGCTGCCGGCCCGGCCGGCCCCGCGGCAGCGGTGGACCAGCTCGTGCTGGCGACAGGCCGCGGCCTGGCCTTCGAGGGCTGAGCTTTTGAGGACTGAGCTTTTGAGGATTGAGGTCAGCGGGCGGCGAGGGTGGTGACCAGGACATCGCGGTGGCCGGGACGGCCGGCGTCCAGCGGGCGGACCGCGGAGACCTCGTGCCAGGTCACCCGGTCGTCGTTCAGGAGCAGAGTCCCCGGCTCGGTCAGCGTGGCGGCCGTGATAGGTCTCCCGTCCTCGTCGTACAGCGTGCTCTGGCCGCCGGTGACGTTCTCCCGGCCGATCAGGAGCGATGTCACCAGGGTGACTCCGTCCTTGTGCCGGCCTTCGGGGGTGGGCTGGCCCGCGCTGTCCGCCTGCGCGATCACTCTGAACGGGTGAACCTTGACGGTCCACTCCTCCACGTCGTCCAGGCCCGCCGCGACCTCGCCGAGCATGCGGATCAACGCGGTCACCACCGGCTCGGCCTGGAACTCCTCCGTGAGCGGCTCGAAGCGACGCTCGACATCGACGTAGAGCGGATTGCTGGCGTGCGGCTGCACGAAGACCTCGTGAGGCACCGCCGTGATCTCACCGGAGCGGGACAGCACGAACTGCCCGTAGCGGCGCAGGCGGCGTGTACCGGTCTCGGCGGCGTACGGATCCACCGCAAGGTCGTCCCAGTGCACGGCGAGCCGCTCCCACACACCGCGGTCGACGCCCAGGCACGCACTGAGCTCGGCCGGCGGCATGAGGTGCCAGGCACGCGACGCCACGACCGAGCGTGCTTCCTGCCACCGCTCTAGGGCAGTACTCCCGGCCCTGTGTTCGCCGTCCGCCAGGCGTGCGGTGCGCCGGTCCGCTCGCGTGATGTCCTCTCCTTCATCCACGGGCCCATGGTCGCGCTCTCCACGGTGCACTGCATCCCCTGCGCACCACCCGGGTGCTCCCTGCACCGTCGCCGCCCCATCCGCGGGCACCGGCTGAACGCCTATGCCGCGGACGACGCTCACTTTCAGCCGCAGGATCCGCCGGGGTGCGGGGCGTGGGTACAGGTAAGGGCCGAGTCCCTCGACCCGGAAGCCCTGCTCTCGGCGCTCAAGGCCGGCCACTACTACTCCAGCACCGGCCCCGAGCTGCACGGCATCCGCCTTGAGGAGGGCCGCATCACGGTGCGCTGCTCCCCGGTGCGCAGATTTTGGTCACCGGAGGTGCCCCAGGGCTGCAGGTGCTGGAGGGAGACGGCCTGACGGAAGGCTCCCTGCCCGTGGCGATGTCCAGCCAGAGGTACTGCCGGGTCACCGTCGAGGACGACGCCGGGGGACGTGCCTTGAGCAACCCGATCCATCTGGGAGCGCCGGACACCACCGGCACGGGGGCGTAAAGCGGCGAGCGGCTGTTGCTGGCCAACCCGCACGAAAACGTGAGCCTGGGGTCCCGGCCCGGCTCGGTGACCATGCTGCTGAGCCCCGAAACCGTCCAGCGTCTGGCGCAGCCGCCGAGATCAACAGACCCCGCCCTGAAGCTGCTGGCCGCCCCTTGTCGGCATCATGCGCTCTACCCATACCGGACCCGAGCGCTGCCCCTCACCGCCATCGACTGCACCCGCGGCCGGCTCAGGCGGCGACTCGATCAGCCCCTCGACGCCCTCACCCAGCAGGCCGCCGTCAGCGGAGCTGACCCGCAGCACCTGTGCGCGGTGTTCAACATCACTCCGGAGACCGGACTCCGCTACACCCGCTTCTTCCACCCCGACCCCACGGACAGCGACGACACATCCGGCTGCACCATGGAGACATCGTGACCGACCACCACGCTCACCTGCTCGCCGCCATCGTTGAGCTCGGCGGTGAGCAGGAGCTCTCAGCTTCCCGTCACGGGCGCTTCAGGGGCGCGGTCATACCAGAAGGCTGCGCGGTCAGCGTCGGCCGCCGCCGATGCGGCGGTCGTCGGCCAGTGCGGTCAGCGGGCCGAACTCGCGGGCAAGCTGGTTCCATGTCAGAACCTCGCCACAGCGAGCCGGGAACTCCTTCGGGTTGAACTCGGGCATGGTCCAGGTACCAGTGCCCCGGTCCCGCAGCCACAGGTCCCCGTCACCGTCGACCACGGTCGGCGGGACCGGTACGGGCTCGGCCTGATCGATGGGCTCCCAGGTGACCCGGCCGGGGTGGGAGACGCGGCGCAGCTCGGTGGTGGCCAGCCGGGCGGCCAAGTCACGGGTGGACTCTTCGGCGTCCTTGACCGACGAAAGTCGGTATGCGTCGTCAAGTACGGGCAGGGCTGGATTCTTGCTGCGCTTTGAACTCATACGCTGACTACCTCCGCTGGGGGGTGTCACATCCGTTATGGCACCCCGTCGGGGACCACGGTATCCGAGGCGGGAGCCGGGTCGGCTACGACCGCTGTCCAGGTGGAGGCGCTGGCACACCGGGCGGTGGGGCTGGAGGGTGTCTCTTTGATGGACTCTAAGGCCGCCAATCCTCGCGGTAATCCGGATGCTCCACATAGGACTGCGCGAGTACGCGAAGCGTGTAGGTGAGGCCGGCGAAGCGCGGGTCCGTGGGGTCCATGGCCTCGCAGTCCCGTGCAAGCATGTCGATCAGGTCGAGCATCGGTCAGGTGACTGTCGAGGATGGCCTCGCCACCGAAGCGATAGGCCACCTCGGCGTAGGCGTGGTTGTTTTCCTCATTCCGGGCCTGAATGAACTTGAGAAGGTCGTCCATAGGGTGATCCTCGCGCGCTGATCCGGCAGTCTGAAGCCCCCCGCCTTCTTCGTCAGCGCTTTGTCCAGATGAGGATGCTCGCGAGATGCAGTGCGGCTTGGTAGGCAATGGCGTGCTTGTCCGTCCGCATGGCCAGGCCACGCCACTGCTTGAGCCGGTTGAAGCATCGTTCGACCGCGTTGCGCTGCTTGTATTCCTCGGCGTCGAAAGCGGGCGGTCGGTCGCCGGCGCGGCCGCGTCGGCGACGATGGCCAAACTGGTCCGACGGCCGGGGAATGACTGCGCGGATACCTCGTCGGCGGAGATGACTTCGGATCGCGCGGGACGAGTAGGCCCGATCGGCTAGAACCGCCTCCGGCCGGGTGCTCGGTCTTCCGGGTCCGATGCGTGAAACACGGATGTCGGCCATGACGGTTTCGAAGGCCGGTGCGTCACCCGCCTGGCCTGCGGTGACGCGAAGGACCAGAGGCCGTGCGCCGCCGTCGCTCTAGGCCCGGCGCCCTGTCAGGATCGAGTCGCCGATCCCGTCCCGGCTGTATCGAGACGTGTTCAGTACGGAGATCTCGTTGACGACGGTCGTGGGGCGGTGCTGTACCTCGCAGGTGGCGGCCGAGCCGAAGTTCCGCGTCGTCGAGGCTCCCGAGGAAGGTGCCGTCCGGAAGCGTGAATGCCCTTCGGTTCCGCTCCATCACCTCTTGCGCGGTCCGGCTGCATCTGCGTGATGCCGAGCGAATTGTCGGGCTGGAGCGACTGCTGCAGTGGTCCGCTTGGCCATGCCGCCTCCCCGTCTGCGGTGTGCCGCCCGGGGGCCCCGTCACGGCGGCACCCGGCACCCACCGCACCGGGGCGTCTGTGGTTCCGTCAGTACGTGGGGCAGAGGTTGGTCTGTACGGCGGCGAGGATGAAGGCGGCCTTGGTGGGGCCGAAGCCGTCCGGATGGTTGGGGCTGATGAAGCGCCGGTTCGTGGACTCGACACGCTTGGTCGGGTCCTTCTCGTCCTTCATGGACTGGCACTGACTCAGCCCGCGGCTGACTGCCTTGTCGTCCTTGCCGTTGACGATCTCCGGGTCGATCTTGTTGAGCGCGGCGAGGTAGATGGTGCGCTGCTCGGGAGCGGGGCTGGGCGGGATGCCGGCGGCTGTGGCTGCGGAGCTGAGTGCCTCGGGGGCGATGCTCGACTGCGATACGGGCGGCGAGGCGGCGACCTTGTCGTCGGGCTTGGGCTCGCTGGTGACGGCCTCGGAGCAGCCAGTGAGGGCGAGGAGGCCGGCGGTGGCGAGGAGAGCGATGGTGTGGTGTGTGCGCATCGCGTCATGGTGTCAGCGCCGGGACCGGCGTGGGTGGGGTGTGGCTCATCTGTGACGCGCGACGGCCCCGGATGCTGGCGTGACTTCTGTCTCGACGATCAGCACTGTGCTGGGTCATCGTGATCGTTCTCGCCGAAACGGCTATACCGATGTTTGTCGAGGCCGGTGAGGCTCGCGAGCCCAAGTGACGGACTTTTTGCGGGAACCCGAGGACGGACGGTGGTGTTTTCGTGGGTTCGGACCCTGGGTTCAAGCGCACACGAGGGGTGGGTGCCGCGCGGGCCGGCCGGCCCCTGGGTGCCTCGCCTGGCAATGGTGCTGAGACCGTAAGAGTCATGAGAGCAGAAGGAACGACACCAGAACCGGAAACCTCTGCGCAGAGGGGTCTCACATCTCTGGGCGAGGTGGCGTGCCGTTATCAGGCGGATGAGATACGCCCGGAGGATCTGCCGATGATCGCTGCTGAGGCGCTCGCAGCCGGACTGGACACCCCGGCATTGTGCGAGCTCGCTGGTTGGCCTCGCAACGCGGATGCCCGCGATATTCGGGACGCGTTCGAACAAGCACTTGGCGAGTCCGGGATCGGGTTGCCGGATCGGCGCCTGGCACGGCGCCACGCTCTGCGCCGGATGGCGGCGAGGCTCATCGATGGAGAGATAGTTCCCGCTGACCTGGCGACGGACGACTGGTGGGAGACGGAGGTCGAGACCGCGGCGGAGCAATCGTTCGTGGCGCTGATCCCGCAATGCGATTGCTGCATCGAGTACACCTTGGGGCTTGACCAGCTGACGTGGGCGGCCCAGCTGCGGAACGCTGCCCTCGCCCTTACGTTGTCTCCGCTGGCCGGCCCTGGATGCTGACTGCCTCGTGCTCATCCCCTCTCGTCGAGCCGCGTGCCCAGGAGTTGGCATCACCCTCCATCGTCGAGGGGTGGTAGGCCGCACAAGGTCCGTTCCCTCCAGCCCCACGCGGTGAGCTGCTCCAGGTCATCGGCGGCCGAGGGCGCGGTCGTGCTCGCGGAGCAGGGTGGCGCGCTCGGTGGTGTGCTGGCTGAGCACGTCGGTAGCGAAGTGAAGCACCGTGTCGCGGCGCTGGCTGGCTTCTGCGTAGAGCTCGCAGAGGCGGCCAAGCGCAGTCGTGCCTGCGGGCCGGGCGCGAGGCCGCCCGTCTTCCCCGTCCCCGCCCTCGACGGCCCGACGGCCCGACGGTGCCGGAGGTGCTGGCCGAGCTCCCGCTGCTGATCCCCCTCGGCTCAGGGGCACACGGGACCGACCGATTGGCCTCGCAGGTACGCCGTCCGTTCTTCGGGGGTGAGGTCGCGGTTGACGGACTGGCAGATCTTCTTGATGGCTGCGGCGGGCGCAGGGAGCGCGACTTTCCACAACCGCGCCGTCATGTCCCAGCTGCCGGAGGCGACGGTGCGGCCGTCGGGGCTGAACGCCAACGACTGCACGGTGTCGGAGTGCCCGAGCAGTGTGGTGCGGGTCTTGGCGGACTCGACGTCCCACAGCCGCACGGCGCCGTCTGCGCTTCCGCTGGCGATGGTGTGGCCGTCGGGGCTGAACGCCACCGCGTTGACGTCGCTGGTGTGGCCGATCAGCGTGCGGCGCGTCTTGCCCGTTGCCGCGTCCCACAGCCGCACGGTGCGGTCGTAGCTTCCGGTGGCGACGGTCCGTCCGTCCGGGCTGAATGCCACCGATGTCACCCGGTCGGTGTGGCCGGTGAGGACGGTGCGGGTTTCACCGGTGGCCAGGTCCCACACGCGCGCCGTACGGTCGCCGCTGCCCGTGGCGAGCATGCTGCCGTCGGGGTTGAACGCCAGAGAACTCAGGAAGGCGGTGTGCTCGCCCATGGCGGTCTGGGCCTTTCCGGTCTTCACGTTCCACAACGCTGTCACCCCGTCGTCTGCGCCGGTCGCCAGCGTCGTTCCGTCAGGGCTGAAAGCCACCGCGTTCACCTTGTCCGCGGGGACGGTGATGGTGCTGCGAACCTTGCCGCCGGCCACGTCCCACAGCTGTACCTCGCTGTCCCCGCGACTGGTGGCGAGGGTGCCTCCGTCGGGACTGAAGGCCGCCGAAAATACGATGCCGCGGTGGTTGAGGGTGCTGTGTAGCTTGCCGGACATCGCGTCCCACAACTTGACTGCCCCCAGGGTGTCGCCAGTGGCCAGGAGACTGCTGTGGGGACGGAACGCCACTGCCTGCACCGCGCCGGTGTGCCCCGTCAGCACGGTGCGGTCTGCCACATCCCACACTCGTACGCTGCGGTCGAGGCTGCCGGAAGCGACGGTGCGTCCGTTGGGGCTGAACGCTACCGATTGCACCTCGTTGGTGTGCCCGAGGAGGACGGCGCGGGCCGCTCCGGTGGCCACGTTCCAGATCTTCACGCCGTGGTCGCCACTTCCGATGACGATCATGGTTCCGTCTGGGCTGTACGCCATGGACCTGACGAAATCCACGGACAGAGTAGCGCGCGCCTTTCCGGTGTCCACGTCCCACAGCCCTACCGACCCGTCGCCGTTTTCGGTGGCGATGGTGCGGCCGTCGGGACTGAACAGTACCGAGCCCACGTCACCTGCCGTCTCGAGCAGTGTCCTGAGGGGCGCTCCGCTGTCGACGTCCGAGAGGCGCACGGTCGTGCCGCCGCCGCTGGCAAGCGTGCGGCCGTCGGGGCTGAACGACACCGCGTGCACGATGCCGGTGTGTTCACGCAGGATGGTGCGGGGCTTTCGGGTGTCGACGTCCCACAGCCGCACGGTCGCGTCGTTGCTGCCGGTGGCGAGCGTCTTTCCGTCGGGGCTGAATGCCACGGAATTCACCTGGTCGGTATGCCCGGTCAACGTGGCGAGGGGCTTGCCGGTGGCCACATTCCACAGCCGCACCGGCCCTTCGTTGCTGCCAGTGGCGAGGATGCTGCCGTCGGGGCTGAACGCCAGTGAGACCACGGCCACGGAAACGTGGTCGAGTGTGATGCCGGCCTTCCCGGTAGCCGTGTCCCACATCCGTGCGGTGCCGTCTGTGCTTCCGCTCGCGAGGGTGTGTCCGTCCGGGCTGAACGCCACAGCGTATACCTCGCTGCTATGGCCCAACAGACGCCGGTGCAGGGGCAGAGCAGCGGCGTTGTTCAGGCTCTCCTGCGCTTCGGACGTGTGGCTGGTGCGGTACGCCTGAATGGCCAGGAGCGAGGCCAGCTCGGGGTTCGAGGTGATGAGAGTGTTGGACTCGGCCGAGAGCTGACGGGACTGGGCTGCCTCACGTGAGGTGACCGCAGACCGCCACTGCAACAGCGCACCGGCCGCCGCGACGAGAGCGAGAACGAGCAACGCGGCCAGGATCGTGTTGAGCCGGCGGCTGCGCCGGACGACCGCCCGCTGGCGGTCTCGGCTGGCGGTGAGGAACGCCGCGATGTCGCCGGGGAGGCGGTGCTTCTGCGACAGATCGAGGCCCTCCGCCAGCGCCGTGCCGCCGAGCAGGTCGCCCTGATCGTTCGTCTCCGCCCACCGGGCCTGCCGTTCCCTCGTGGCGTCGAGCCATTCGTGGAATCGGCGGTCCTGCCGCGCCCATTCGCGCAGCGTGCCCCAGTCCCGGATGAGCGCGTCGTGGATCAGTTCGGCCACCGGTTCGCCTGGAGGAGCGTCTGCGTCTCGCGGATCGCGCAGCGTCTGGGTGGTGATGATCCGGTGGCGCGTGAGTGTGGCGATGACGCTGTCGACGTCAGCGCCCGGCGTCTCGTCGGGTTCCACCGCCAGCTCGCGCAGTTCGCTCAAGGGGACCTGGGCGCGGACGGCCGGGATGCGGCGGCTGGGGTCGGCGGGGCGCACCAGCGAGGTCAGGATACGGCGGGCGATGGGACGTTGCGCGGGCGACAGCTCGTCAAGGGCGCTGTCACACCACGTTGTCAGGCTGCCGCTGACCGCTCCGATCCGGCGGTAGGCCTCGTGGGTGAGGTATCCGTCCTTCCGCTGGCGCCACAGTTGGCTGAGGGTCAGCTCCAGCAGGGGGAGCACGGTCGCGGGTGCCTGTCGGGTGGACGCTTCCTCGGGGGTGACCGCGAGGACGTCGGAGACGATCCGCTCCGGCATCCCGGGCTGGAACCGAAGGCCCACGTCCGCGGCGGGGAGGGTGATGATGTCGTGCAGGTCCCGGTCGCTCAAGGAGCCTGGGACGTTGAGCAGTCCCGGGGTCGCCGCAGCCAGCAGTCCGGGGGCGAGAGCGGCCAGCTGGGGATAGAAGTCGTCGCGCATGACCAGGATCACGCTGAGTCCCGTGTGCGAGTCGACCGCTTCGACGATCTGGTCCGCGACGGTGGAGGCGCTGATTGGTCCGCCGCCGCCCGTCCCGTGACCACCGGCCCCATGGGTGAAGAGCTCCTCGAACTGGTCGATGACCAGCAGGACGTGCGGGTGGTTCGGTTCGGCCGCGAGCCGTCGGGAAACGGCCGCACGGATCCCGTCGGTGCGTGCCCCGGCCAGCCCTGCCCGTTCGAGCTCCGCTGCCAGATCCTGCCGCGGCCGCGCGAGCAAGGTCAGCCAGCGGTCACCGCCCGGCACCTCTCCCTCTGCCAGCGCACGCAGTACCCCCGCCTGCATCAGCGATGACTTGCCCGAGCCCGACGGGCCGAGCAGCAGCGTCAGCCGGTGCTGGCGGACCAGGTTGGCCACGACCTGCCGGACCGCGTCATCCCGGCCCTGGAACCATCGGGCGTGCTCCTCCTTGAACGGCTCCAGGTCCCGATACGGGCACACCGCCTGCTCCACCAGCTCCGGCAGTGCCTCCCGCAGTACCTGCGTCGGCGTGACGTACGCGATGTTCTGGCCCCGCGCCAACCGGTCGGGCGCGGTGATCTCGGTCAGCATGCCGACGACCAGGCCGGTCACGTCGTCCAGCACGGGCCCACCGCTGAAGCCAGTGGTCAGGTCGTTGGCGTCGGTCAGCTGCAGGATCGGACTCCGGCCGTCCGTGGCCGGGAGCACATCGCTGACGACGCCGGATCGGTAGTGTCCTTCCGGTGGGGCCTGCGCGGGAAATCCGTACGAGCGCACCCCGTGCCCCCGGCACCCGTCCGCCGAGCCGAGCGGGAGCGGCCGTGCACCGGCCGGCGTGGCGGCGAGCCGGATGAACGCCACGTCCTCGCCCTCGGCTCCGCGCCATGGCCCGCTCGGCACCTGCCCCTGCACGCGTTCCGCGCCTTCGACACGCGGGAAGGCCAGCAGGACCGCGCCGCCCGGGCCGCTCCCGGCCGCCTCGACGACGTGCGCACACGTGACCACCACGGTCTCGGTGACCAGGAAGCCCGCCACGGCCACCGTTCCGTCCGGGGTGAGGATCTGGGCTACCGCCGCCACCAGATCCGAGGAGGTGCCACCGCTGGTGTCCTGCCCTGTGCCGGTCATCCGGATCAGCTCCCGACGGCCTCTGCGCGTCGGCGGGCGGCGACGGCGCCGTTCCAGGACACAGTCACCTTCAGGTGGCAGCTGGCCTGGCTCTTGGTGATCACGGCCCCGGCCTCGAACGCGAGGTCGATGCCGAACTCGACGGCGATTTGGTCGGGGCTCGCCTTGCGCAGCTCGTCGAGGGCGGCGCGTGCGACGGCCGTGACCGGCGCCAGCGCGGCTTCGAGCGTCACCGGCAGGTCCCGTACGGCATCGCCGATGCGGCCGGCCTTCACCGGCCCCTCCTGCCACGCGGCGCCCGGTTCCTCGACCAGGATGAAGCCACCGCCGTCCAGCGGAATCCGTGTCACTGGTGTCGCCACGTTTCGCCCGCCTCTCGATCGGCTCGCCACGGGGCGCCACCAGCCTCACCGCGGGGACCTGTGCCGCACCCCGGGGCGGTCCGTATGAGAGCCCCCTCCTGACGCCGGGATCGAACAGCAGCACGAGCATTGCCGTCCGGCTGGTCGGCCTTGAGGCGCAGTAGCAGTTGTTCCAGGTGCCGCGGCTAATCGTGGGGGATCCGGCCGCCCGGATGGTCGTGCGCTCTGCACCACCAAAGGGCTTCGCCTTCGTAGGTGACCGCGTGCAAGCCCCTGTCGTGTTCCGGGCAGAGCGGCCACAGCCGTCCGTAGCGATCGGCGAGGTACGTCTGGACGGCGTCGGCCACTTCCGCACGGATCCCGGGGGGATCGAACGATTGGATCGCCAACTCGGCCACCATGACGATCCCTGCGGGGAAGTCGGCCGAAGGCTGAGTCGCATCCGGCTGGATGTCGACACGCAGACCGGTCTCCCGCTCGGCGGACGCGGCCACTGCCGGGAACGCGTCCTGGACGGAACGGAGTTTCCGCTCGAAGGCGATGTGGGCGAACCGTTCCGAGGGCAGCTCCCCGTGGTCGCGGAAGACGTCCCGGACCCATGCGGGCGGGGGTCCTTCGGTGACTTGGAGACCCAGCCCGCACTCGACACGCTCCAGCCACTGCGCAAGGAGCTGCTCGTAGCGGAGCTCGCGTTCTCGTCCGTCCATGGTGTCCTCCATCCCTGTGGGTAAATGGGTCGGCTGACCCGGCCTGTTGTGGCCGGGTCAGCCGATGTGGTGCGGTGCCGCGCGCCGGTGGGCGCGATCAATGGGTGCAAGGTACTCCCGCGCGAACCGTCGGGACGGCTCAGCGGCGTCCAGTGCCGAGCCGCCGGTGACGGTGCCGACCGGTCCGGTGGAGCACACCTGGTCGGCCCACTCGGGCCGGTCCTGGCAGGTGCCGTCAATCCCGCCCCTGCACGGGAAATACAGGAACCGAAGCCTTGAGCAGCACCCTTCAGGCCGGCTCCTCGTACACGTCGATCTCGGAGGGCATCCGCTCCATGGCCGCAAGCCACTCGTCGAGGTCCGCGGTGGCGTCGCCGAAGAGCCAGGAGTTGAAGCTTCCAAGGGAAGGGGGCCCGGGTGCAGCGAGTGGGCCGCTCAGACGCGACACGCGTGCCTACTTCTCCACGAGGGGTTCCAGGACTACGGCGCCGGGCAGCGCCTTGGCCATGTCGTGGGCATAGGCGCCGGGCCGTACCCAGATGAACCAGTTGCCGGCGGCGACGATGGTGTGCCGGTAGGCCCGGCGCCCTGTCGCGATCGAGTCACCGATCTCGTCCCGGCTGTATCGAGACGTGCTCAGAACGGAAATCTCGTTGACGACGGTCGTTGCGCGGTGCTGGACCTCGCAGGTGGCGTCCGAGCCGAACTGGTTCTCGTTCCGCAGGGTCACCTTGCAGTCGAAGCCGCCTTTCGCCAGAGCGGCGATCACCTCGTCGACCGACGCGTACTCGGGACCGGTCGGCACCTCGCTCGGCATCGGCGTCAACGGCTCGGGCCCCCGCTCGCCGCCGCCCAGAGCACAGCTGGTCAGCGTCAGCAGCAGTCCCATGAGCAGCGGGATGGACTTCCGTGTGCGCATGGATCAGTTGCTCCTCGGCGGACGGGGCGCCGGTCCCGGGCTGGGGGAGGGGGTGCCGGGTTCCGCGGGGCCCGTTCCCGTTCCGGTGTGCGGCCCGCCGCCCTCATGGTAGATCGGGTCGACGGAGACGTGGTGTCCGGCCGGGGTCTGCGATTCGAGCTGGCGCACGGCGGTGGTCCGCTGCTCGTCCGTGAGCGCGTACCAGGCCATGGCGTCGTCCAGGTGCGGCTCCACCTTGTCCCAGTTCTCGCCCCGGGTCCTGATGTCGCCGCCCCGGTCACCCGACTCGTCGCCGTACTGCTCGTTCAGCTCCCGGACGCCCGGAGTATCGGCCGCGTACAGGGTGAAAAGCTGCTTGTCGGTCCTCGCCCCGTAGGGGTTCTCTTGGATGTCCTTCAGGTGGTAGGCACTCATGCGGATGTTCTCGTTGGGGTTCTCCTCGATGTACTTGGTGAGTTCCGCATCCCCGAGGCTCCCGAGGAAGGTGCCGTCCGGAAGCGTGAACGCCCTTCGGTTGCGCTCCATCACCTCCCGCGCCGTGTCCGGCTTCATGTGCGTGATGCCGAGGGATTTGTCGGGCTTGAGTGACTGCTGCAGCGTCCAGTCGAAGATACGTCCCGCCTGCGCCAGCGGGCCGGACAGGCCGGGGCTGAAGTTCTGGTACCACTGCTGTTCCTGCCACAGGATCGCCAGCAGCAGCTTCCGGCTGATGCCCGTCTCGGCAGCGGCCCGGTTCAGTGCGGCGAACTGGGCCGGGGAGACGTTGACCGGGTGCAGGCCGTCGGTGCCGCCCGCCAGAGCCAGGGCGACGGCGAGCGGGGAACCCGGAGTCAGGGCCTCCTTGGCCAGCTTCGGGTCGGAGACAGCGGTGAGGCCCTCGATCGTGCGCAGGGCGCGTGCCGCTTCCACATCGGCCTGGGTCGCCGTGCGCAGGGCGTCGACGATGATCCCCTGTGCGTGGTTGACCGGTTCGAGGTGCTCGGTGCTGCCCTGGGGGACCAGGACGGGGTGGGACAGCTGGACCCGGCCGCTGTCGTCGACCTTCAGATCGTGGCTGCGGGCGTAGTCCAGGGCGCTGTTCAGGTCCCGCTGCGCCGCCTCGATCGCCGCGGCCAGGTCGTCGTAGACCTTGGCCATCGCGCGCAGGGCGAGCGCGGACGTCTCATAGTCGCCGGCGTGCTTCACGAACCGTTCCGTCGCGGCGCGACCGGCCTCGCCGACCCAGCACCGGCTGACCGTACGGGCGACGTCCTCGCGGGCGTAGGATGCGAGGCCGTCGCACTGCTTGGCCACGGCCACCGCATCGTCTGCCGCGGTGCGCCACTTCTGCGGGTCGGCCTGCTTCAGCTCGGGGACGGAAACCATCAGGCGTCCTCCAGCACGCCGCCGGCCGCGCGCAGTCCGTCGGCTATCGCCCTGTCCTCGGTGGTGATGGCGTTCGTACCCGTGGTCAGGGCGTCAGCCGCGCTGTCGACGAGGTCCGCGAGCTCCCGGAGCCTGCGCTGCCAGGCGCCCACACAGTCGTTGCTGGCCGACCCGGCCGCCCACCCGGCGTGGCTTCGGCCCACGGCCTCGGCGTCGTCGAGCGAGGACTTGTCCCGGGCCTCGGCGTTCGCCGTACGGATGCCGGACGCCTTGGAATGCACGGGGCCGTCCACGAGGCCGAGGTCGGCGTTCCCCGGCGCAGGGGCCGGCGACGCGGACGCATTCGGCTGGGGATTGGGTGCGGGCGACGGCCCGGCGGAGGCGAGACGCATGGCCGCCTCTCCCTTCGAACGCGTCCATTCCGCTTCGAAATCGCACGTCATTTCCCCAGCTTTGCACATCCGATTGCCCGCTACTGCTCCCTTTTCTGACAGAACAACAACTCCGGCTGTGGGTGTGGACGCCGGATCCAGTGGCCGCTGGATCTGGTCCGCCTCACCGATCGGGGGCCGGCTCAGAGATCGCTCCACGAACCGCTTGTTTGTGTCCGCCGCCAGCACGTGGCGGCGGACACCGATCCTCTCGTGCACCCCCCGCCTGTTTCAGGAGGCTGCGGCGGCCTTGTCGATACGGGGGACGAAGAGCTGGGCCAAGGAATGGACGGTGGCCGGGTCCGGGGAGCTGCCGACCTCATCCTCCAGCTTTACCTTGGCGATGACCGTGCCCAGGCACATGATGAGGTCGAGGCCGTCCAGGCCACCGGCGTTGCGGCAGATGTCCGCGTGGCCGGTCTTGGGTCTCCAGCCCGCGCCGGCTGATCCGCTGTCGGTTGAAGGGTTCTGGCTCACTTTCCGTGGAGCGTGCAGCGGGAGTGACATCAGGCGTGGCAGCGGAGCCGGACGAGGATGGTGTCGCCGGGAAGGTCCGCGAGGTACGCCTCGCTGCCACGCCATACGGTGGGCTTCGGAGGGTCGTGAGGGCAAGAACCCGGATCGCAGGAGGCGTGCACGGCATGGCTGCCGCCTTCCAGCCACCAACCGTCCAAGGTGAGCACGTCCGTGTCCGGCGGGTGTTGCCTGGTGAACTCACGGATGTACTCGGCGCGGGTTCCGTCGTAGCCGATCACCGGGTGCTCCTGGGGGCCGGCAGGGCCCACGAACCCCAGATACCCCAAGTTGAGGCTGAAGGGGTGGTCGAGGTACGCCCTGATCAGCGGCTGAGCCCGGTAGGCGGAGAGCATCTCGTCTCCCCACCGGTCACCGGGGAACGCGTCCGGATCGTTCCGCCAGCGGTCGACGAAGACCGCGAGGGGAACGGCTGGGGGGTGGAGGGCGGACAGGCTGTGCCACAGGTCCCAGGACGCGGCGACCGCGCGCTCGTGGGCAAGGTTCGGCTGCGAGAAATTGAGCAGAGCACGGGGTCCCCCGGCGCAGACGCCCGGGACGTTGGGACGGGGCGAACCGTCGTATCCGGGGTCGTCGTGGATGAGTCTGGGGTCGCCCATGTGTCCCGGGGCGACTGCGAAACCCATGCCGTCGCTGCCACCGGAAATGTGGCGTGCGTCCCACATGCCACGGTCGACGGGGTTGTCAGACGTGTCCAGGTAGAAGGGCGCGAGGGCCTCTGCAAGCGCCCCTTCGATATCGCCTGCGGCCTCGGCCGGCAGACATACCGTCACCCATACTCTGGCCATCCGCCCCTCCTTGCCACGTCGGCGAACAGCATGATCGCACGCGTGCGGAGACGTGCCACAAGCCAGGTCGCCCAGCCCGCGCTGCGTACGTCGGCGGGAAGGCGCAGACAGGAGCCGTGGACGCGCTTGGGCCAGCCGCCGCAGCCAGCGCAACCGTCGCTCAAGGGGGAGTTTATTCCGTGTGATCTGCGGCCCACCGGGAAGCGCCGAGCCGGGCGGAGCCGAAGGCGGGCGACGCGGGTGCCGGGCCCAGGGTGGTCGTGCCCGGCGCCGCCCGGTGGCCCAGGCCCGTGCGGTACGCGTCCATCGCCGCCTCCACCCGGCCTGTACGTCGCAGCAGGTCGCCCAGCAGCCTGCACAGATCGGCCAGGTCGCCGCTGGCCCCGCTGCGCTCCAGCAGGGCCAGCGCCTGTACGTAGTGCTCCTCGGCCGACTCGGTCTCGCCGTGCTCCTCGGCGATCAGGCCGAGGAGCCGGTGCGCGCCGCCCGCGTGTACCGCGCCGTGGCTGTCTCCCAGTTCCAGCAGCGTCGAGAGCAGCCGGGCGGCCTCGTCGAAACGGCCGAGCTGGCGCAGGACGTCGGCCAGTTCGACCTCCACCTGGGCCGTGTACAGCCCGGCCCGCCGGGCTGACAGCATGTCCCGGGCCGTGCGCAACTCGCGCTCGGCTGACTCCAGTTCACCGTTCTGGGCCTGTACGTAGCCGCGCATCCAGTGGCAGTGGGCCAGATCGGTCCGCAGCCGCAGCTGACCGTAGATCTCCTGGGCCTTGGCGAGGGAGGCGTCGGCGTCGGCCACCCGGCCCTCGGCCAGGAAGGTCCGGGCCACCTGCCGGTGCATGCCCGCCACCAGCGCCGGGTCGCTGACCTGCGGGGCCAGCGCGAGCGCGAGCTCGGCCGCGTGGGCCGCGCGGCCCAGGGCCCCCATGTCGATGTACGGCCCGATCACCGCCGCGTAGAGGAGCACCAGTGCCTCGGGGTCGGCCAGCCCGCTCGCGCCCAGCTCGTCGATGGTGGATTCCAGGAGGTAGCAGGCGTAGCGCAGCTCACCGGCCAGCAGGTGCGCGACGGCGCGGCCGCGGATCGGGCGGGCGCGCCGGGGGAGCGGTTCTTCGGCCAGGAGCCGCTCGGCCGCCTCGAAGTGGGCGATCGCGTCGGGCAGTTCGCCCGCCTCCAGCGCGCATTCGCCGAGCCCCAGCCGCGCCTCGGCCTGTTCGGAGGTCAGCCCGAGGTCGGTGGCCTCGGCGAGCAGGCTCCGGTAGCGGGTGGCGGCCTCGTCGGCCGCGCCGGTGGACAGCGTCTGCTGGGCGTCGGTGAGGGCGAGCCGCAGCTCGGTGGCCAGATGGGCGGGACGACCCGTGGCCAGCTCCTCGTACGAGGTGCCCAGGCGCGCGGCGAGGAAGCGCAGCGCGGTCTCGGAGGGGCGGACCTTGCCCGACTCCAGGGTGGAGATGTAGGCCGAGGTGTACGAGGGCTCGGCCAACTGCCGCTGCGTCAGGCCGAGTTCGCCGCGCATGCGCTGAACCCTGCGGCCGATACGCGCCGGTTCGTCCATGGAATCCCCCTGGTTGCTCGAACTCCCCAGTATTGAGGGGGAGCAGGCCATTGCGCACCTCTCACGCGCCCCCTAGTTTAAGCAGCTGTTTCAGTGCGCTTAACAAGCTGCTTAATTCCCTTTCCTGGGGGAGGACTTCATGGATCCAGTCAGAGGACGCCGCCTCCGGCGCCCGGCCGTACGCTCCGCCCTGCGCGGGGCCGCCGCGATGGTCGTCGCGACCGCCGCGCTCGTGGCCGCCGGGCCCGCCCGCGCGGTGGACGCCCCGGCCAAGGACCGGGTGGAGGTGGAGATCCCGGGCCCGGAGCACGGCGGCTTCGCCGGATCCGGCCACACCCGGGTACCGGCCGCCGCCGGCCCCGCGAAGAGCGCGGGCCGGCTCTCCGAGGCCGAGCGGGCGGCGGACGGCGAGGTCGTCAAGATGGTCGACAACGGCCCGACCGCCGACCGCCTCGACGTCGTCATCGTCGGGGACGGCTACACCGCCGGCGAACTGGAGCGGTTCCGCTCCGACGCCGCGCAGAAATGGGGCGAGGTGACGGCCGTCGAGCCGTACACCACCTACCGGAACCTGTTCAACGTCTGGACGGTCGACGCGGTCTCCCACGACTCCGGCGTCTCCGGCGACCCCGACCCGGCCACCGTCCGCGACACCGCCCTCGGCTCGTACTTCTGGTGCGACGGCATCGAGCGGCTGCTCTGCATCGACCAGCCCAAGGTCGACACGTACGTGGCGAAGGCGCCGGAGGCCGACCTCGTCATCGTCCTGGCCAACAGCGCCAAGTACGGCGGCGCCGGCTACAACGAGCCCAGCCCCACCCTCGGCTACGAGGGGATATCGACGGCCTCGGCCGGCCACGCGAAGTCCGGCCAGGTCGCCATCCACGAGACGGGCCACTCGCTGGGCAAGCTCGCCGACGAGTACTTCTACACGGGCGTGCCGGACTACGAGAAGTACACCGGCCGCGAGCCCGCCGAGTCCAACAGCTCGGGCCTGTCCGCCGACCGGATGGCCGCGCAGCGGGCCAAGTGGTACCGCTGGCTCGGCGAGCCGTCGCCCGACGGCGGCACGGTGGGCACCTACGAGGGCGGCAACTACTACGTCACGGGCCTCTACCGGCCCACCGACAACTCGCTGATGCGGGTCCTGGGCAAGCCCTTCAACCTGCCCGGCGTCGAGTCGATGATCGCCGGCTTCTACCAGCACGCACGAACCGTCACCGCGCTCACCCCGACCGACAGCACCCTGAGGCTGCGCCACACGGCGAAGGTGGCCGTGCCGGCGCTGACCGGCGCGGACGGCCGGCAACTGGTGGTGCGCTGGTACCTCGACGGCAGGGAGCTGAAGCGGTTCGAGGGCCGCAGCGAGGTGTCCGTGGCGGAGCTGTGGCTGTTCGACTTCCGCACGCACCGGCTCTCGGTCACGGCAGAGGACCGCACGCCGTCGGTGCGCGACCCGAAGGTACTGCCGACCCTGCGCTCCACCGCCGCCTGGCAGGTCCGGCTGTAGACCTGACCAAGCCGGCGACGCGCCGAACCCGGTGACGCGCCGAAGCCGGTGTCCGCGGCGACAGGATCGCGGCGGACACCGGCGGGGGCGGAGCCAGGGGCTCCCGAACTACATGGGGTCCATGCCCCGTGTGTCCATGCGGCCCTCCTGCTCGCTCTGCTCCTGCAGGCGGCGGGCCTTCTCCTGCAGCCGTCGGCGCTCCTCCGGGTCGGTGGACCGCTCGGCCGCGTCCTTCAGTTCCTGCGCCTTGTCGCGCATCTGCTGGGACCGGCCGCGGGATTCGCCTGAAACGCTCATTGATCGCTCCTTGGATCTGTGGGGGAGAGCGGGCGGATTCAGCGAACCAGTACTGCCGTTCGCCCGCATCTCGAAGCGTCACCCAGCGTGACGCCGGGGCGCGGGAGCCCGCGAATGGCCGACCGCGGATGCCGCGGCGGGCGCGTTCGGCGAGTCTGTGGGGGTGAGCCGAACCGATCCCCCGCAGGCCGCCGCCTCCCCCGTCGGCGCCACCAGCACCACCGTCACGCTGCGCGTCAACGGCACCGGGCATTCCCTCCGGCTGGACCACCGCGTCACCCTCCTCGATGCCCTCCGGGAGCACCTGGACCTCACCGGGGCCAAGAAGGGGTGCGACCACGGCCAGTGCGGGGCCTGCACCGTGCTCCTCGACGGGCGGCGGGTCAACAGCTGCCTGCTGCTCGCCGTCGCCCAGGACGGCGCCGAGGTCACCACCGTTGAGGGACTCGCCGACAGCGGCGACGACAACGCGGCGGCCCTCCAGCGCGCGTTCGTGGAACGGGACGCCTTCCAGTGCGGCTTCTGCACACCGGGCCAGCTCTGCTCCGCCGTCGCATTGCTCGCCGAAGCCGAAGCCGAAGCCAGTACCCACCCCCCGGTCACCCTCACCGAGGAGCAGATCAGGGAGCGGCTCAGCGGCAACCTCTGCCGCTGCGGCGCCTATCCGGCCATCGTCCGGGCCGTGCAGGACGTGGCCGGATGAAGCCTTTCGACTACGTACGGGCGACCACCCTCCAGGAGGCCGCCGAGGCCCACGCCGCCCGTCCCGGTTCCCGCTACCTCGCCGGCGGCACCAACCTCGTCGACCTGATGAAACTCGGCGTCGAGACCCCCGGCACCCTCGTCGACCTCTCCCGCATCCCGCTCCACGCCATCGAGGAGCTGCCCGGCGGGGCCCTGCGCATCGGCGCCACGGCCCGCGCCCGCGACGTGGCCGCGCACCCCCTCGTACGCGCCCGGTACCCGGCCCTGGCCCAGGCCCTCCTCGCCGGGGCCTCCCCGCAACTGCGCAATGTCGCCACCACCGGCGGCAACCTCCTCCAGCGCACCCGCTGCACGTACTTCCAGGACGTCTCCAAGGCCTGCAACAAGCGCGAGCCGGGCTCCGGTTGCTCCGCGCTCGACGGCATCCACCGCGACCACGCCGTACTCGGTCACTCCCCGCACTGCGTCGCGACCCACCCCTCGGACATGGCCGTCGCCCTCGCCGCGTACGACGCCGACGTCGAGCTGTACGCGACCGGTGGCACCCGGACGGTGGCGGCCACCGCCTTCCACCGGCTGCCCGGCGACCACCCCGAGCAGGACACCGAAATCCGCGACGGTGAGATCGTCACCGGGGTGCTCCTGCCCGCCGCCGCGCCCGGCGCCCGCTCCCGGTACCGCAAGGCGCGCGACCGGGCCTCGTACGCCTTCGCGCTGGCTTCGGTCGCCGTGGTGCTCGACCTCGACGCCGACGCCGGTCTCGTACGGCGGGTCGCCGTCGCCTTCGGCGGGCTCGCCCACCGGCCCTGGCGCGCCGGCACCCTCGAACGCACCCTCACGGGGTCCGCGCCGACCCCCGAAGCCGTCCGGCAGGCGGTCGAGGCCGAACTGGCCGGGGCCCGGCCCCTGGGCGACAACGCCTTCAAGGTGGCACTCGCCGGGAACCTGGCATGCGACGTGCTCGGCGCGCTGGCCCGTTCGGACACGTGACCCGCCCGCAGTGACCCGCCCACACGTGACCCGCCCGCCCGTGACCCGCCCGCAGACCCCCGCAGACCGCGTCCGTGAACCCCCAGAGGAGCAGGCGATGCCCGCCCACCCGGCCCTCGGCACCCCCACCATCCGCGCGGAAGGCACGCAGAAGGTCACCGGCGCCGCCCGCTACGCCGCCGACCACACCCCGCCCGGCTGCGCCTACGCCTGGCCCGTCCCCGCCACCGTCCCCCGCGGCCGCGTCACCGCCGTCGACACGACCGCCGCCCTGGCCATGCCCGGGGTACTCGGCGTCCTCACCCCGGACAACGCGCCGCGGCTCGGCCCCTGGGAGGACCCCACCCTCCAGGTGCTCCAGGACCACGCCGTCCCGCACCGCGGCTGGTACGTGGCCCTGGCCATCGCCGACACCCCGGAGGTCGCCCGCGCCGCCGCCGAAGCGGTGAGGATCGACTACGCGGTCGAACCGCACGACGCGGTCCTGTACGAGGACCACCCCGGCGCCTACACGCCCGAAGAGGTCAACGGCGGCTACCCGGCCGAGCGCGAGCAGGGCGACCCGGACGCGGCGCTGGCCGCCGCACCCGTACGGATCGACTGCGCGTACACCGTGCCCCCGCTCCACAACCACCCCATGGAGCCGCACGCCGCCACCGCAGTCTGGGACGCCGGAGGGGACCGCCTGAGCGTCCACGACTCCAGCCAGGGCGCCGGCACCGTCCGGACGACCCTGTCCGCGCTCTTCGGCGTGCCCGAGGACCACGTCGAGGTCATGTCCGAACACGTCGGCGGCGGCTTCGGCTGCAAGGGCACCCCGCGCCCGCACGTGGTCCTGGCCGCCATGGCCGCCCGGCACACCGCACGCCCCGTCACACTCGCCCTGCCCCGGCGCCACATGGCCGCCACGGTCGGGCACCGGGCCCCCACCCTGCACCGGCTCGCCCTGGGCGCCCGCCGCGACGGCACCCTCACGGCCCTCACCCACGCGGTCACCACCCACACCTCCCGCGTCCGGGAGTTCGTCGAACAGGCCGCCGTCCCCGCCCGGGTCATGTACGCCGTACCGGACCTGCGCACCAGCCACCGCGTCGTCGCCCTGGACGTCCCCACCCCCTCGTGGATGCGCGCCCCCGGCGAGACCCCCGGCATGTACGCGCTGGAATCGGCCATGGACGAGCTGGCGGACGCGCTCGGCATGGACCCCGTGGAACTGCGGATCCGCAACGAGCCGGCCGTCGAACCGGACAGCGGCCGCCCCTTCAGCAGCCGCCACCTCGTCGAGTGCCTGCGGGAGGGCGCGGCCCGGTTCGGCTGGGAGGCCGGGCGCACCCCGCGCCGTGACGGGCCGCTGCTGCGCGGGGTGGGCGTGGCCGCCGCCACCTACCCCGTCTGGATCGGCCCCTCCACGGCGCGGGCCCGCGCCCACCCCGACGGCGGTTACCTCGTCGAACTCAACGCGACCGACCTCGGGACCGGCGCGCGCACCGTCCTCGCCCAGGTCGCCGCCGACGCCCTGGGCGCGCCGCTCGCGTCCGTGACGGTGGCCATCGGCCACACCGGCCTGCCCGCGGCCCCGCTCGCCGGCGGCTCCGCGGGAACGGCGTCCTGGGGGTGGGCGGTCCACGAGGCCTGCACCGACCTCGCCGCCCGGCTCGCCCGCCACCCGGGGCCGCTGCCGCCCGAGGGGCTGTCGGCCGTGGCCGACACGACCGAGGCGGCCAAGAAGAAGCCCCCGTACGCCCGCCACGCCTTCGGCGCGCACTTCGCCGACGTCCAGGTCGACACGGTCACCGGCGAGGTCCGCGTACGCCGCCTGCTCGGCGTGTACGCGGCCGGGCGCATCCTGAACCCGACGACGGCGCGGTCGCAGTTCATCGGCGGCATGGTCATGGGCCTCGGCATGGCCCTGACCGAGCACAGCGCCGTCGATCCCGCCTACGGCGACTTCGCCCAGAGCGACCTGGCCGCCTACCACGTGCCCTCGCACGCGGACGTGCCCGCCATCGAGGCGCACTGGATCGACGAGCGCGACGAACACCTCACCCCCATGGGCGGCAAGGGCATCGGCGAGATCGGCATCGTGGGGGTGGCCGCCGCGATCGGCAACGCCGTCTGCCACGCCACCGGCCACCGGCTGCGGGAGCTGCCCCTCACACCGGACCGGGTCCTGGCCGTCCTCGGCCCGGAGCGCTGATCAGTTCCGGCAGTGATCAGTCGGTGTCCGACCCGAGGGCGGTGGTGAGGGTGAACAGGGCGCCGTCCGGGTCGCGCAGGGTCACCCACCGCTCCTCCGCGTTGGAGGTGATGTCCGAGACGGTGCGCCCGCCCAGCGCGACGGCGGCCTCTATGGCCGGCCGGAGCTTGGGAACCCGGAAGTGGACGTGCCAGCGGGGCCTGGTGTGCGGGGAGTACGAGGCGATCTCGACCGGTCCGCTGTTGAGGCGGGCGACCGGTTCGCCCTCCTGCCGCAGCACGACCTGGTCCTCCTCGTAGGAGACCTCGCAGCAGCCTTCCCGGCCCGTGGCCCACTCCAGCACCGCGCCGTAGAACATCGCCGCGTCGAGGGCGTTGCGGGTGCGCAGTTCCAGCCAGGCCGGCGCGGGGCCCTTGCCCACCCGCCAGTCCGCGGCCACATCGCCCTCCCAGATCCCGAACACCGCACCGTCGGGGTCCGCCACGAGGGCCCCGCGGCCGCCGGACTCGAAGGAGACCGGACCGACCGCGATCGTCCCGGTGCGTTCCCGGATGCGGTCCACCGCCACATCGGCGTCGTCCACGGCGAAGTACGGGGTCCATGCCACCGCGACGCCCAGGTCACTGGCCAGCGCACCGATGCCCGCGACCGGAACGCCGTCCAGGTACGCCACCGTGAAGGCCGTGCCGAGACGGGTGGGGCGGAACCTCCAGCCCGCGACCGCCCCGTAGAAGCGCTGCGCCGTATCGAGGTCGCGTGCCATCAGGCTCACCCAGCACGGGGCGCCGAAGACCTCCCGCGTCGAAATCTCCACCGCTCGCTCCGTCCCTCGTGAGTCCCAGTCCCATTCTGGGCCTTCTGGAACATTTCGGGATGATCCTCGCGGCCGGCGGCGGCGAAAGCCCACGGAAGGTGGCCGAGAATCACGCTCCGTGTCGGGCGCGCCCGGCCGTCCACGCCGATAGCCTCGGTCCCGGACGGCCCCCACCCGCAGTCCCGGACGGCCCCCACCCGCAGCCTCGGAAGGCAGGTCTCCCATGGTCGGTTCCCAGGTCCCCGTGATCGATCTCGGGCCGTGGCGGTCCGGCGGGGCGCCGGCGCGCGCCCGTACGGCCGCCCGCGTCGACGAGGCCCTGCGCGCGGCCGGATTCCTGCTGGTCACCGGGCACGGGGTGGACCCCTCGCTGCCCGCGCGGATCCGGGACGCCGCCCGCACGTTCTTCCGGCTCCCCGCCGCGGCGAAGGAACCGTACGCGGTCACGGTCGGCGACCGGGGCTGGCTCGGCCCCGGGGCCGAGGCCAACAGCTACGCGGAGGGCGAGCCCTCGCCGCCCGACCTCAAGGAATCCTGGTCCTTCGCGGCGGACGAGCCCACCGGTGACCCCGCCGTCGACGCCGAGTGGTTCCGGCCCAACGTCTGGCCGGCCGAGGTGCCGCAGCTGCGGCCGCTGGTGACCGAGTACCTGGGGCTGATGCGGGCCCTGTCCGACGAGCTGCTGGAACTGCTGGCCAGCGCGCTCGGGCTGGACCAGGACCACTTCACCCGCCACACCTCACATCCCACCTGGGGGTTCAACCTCAACTGGTATCCGGGCGCCGAGACCGTGGGCCCGCCGCTGCCCGGCCAGTTCCGCATCGGGGCGCACACCGACTTCGGCACGGTCACGGTCCTCGACCGCCAGCTCGGCTCCGGCGGGCTCCAGATCCACACCGATGCCGACGGCTGGCAGGACGCGCCCTACGATCCGGCGGCGCTCACCGTGAACATCGGCGACCTGATGGCACGCTGGACGGGCGACCGCTGGCGCGCGGGCCGCCACCGGGTACTTCCCCCGCCCGGCGACGCGCCGGCCGAGGAACTGATCTCGCTCGTCTACTTCTACGAGTGCGACCCGCACACCCGAGTGGAGTCCCTGCCCGCCCCGGTCGGCCGCGTGGTGCACCCGCCCGTCGACTCCCACGCGTACCTGCGCGGCAAGCTCGACTCGATCGCCGTGCATCAATCGTCCTGACTACGACTTCGGAATGACCGGCGGGCCACCGGAGGCCGCCCGCGGTCTGACGCGTCGTCCCTCCCACAGCTGACGACCCGCCAACAGGGCGCGCCTAGCGTGGCGTTCATGACACGACGACGAACGGCAGCCGCTTCACTCACCCTGCTCGCCCTCCTCCTGCCCGCCCCGCTCGCCGCCGCCGGCACCGCGTCCGCCGCCGGGTCCCCGACCACAAACCGGAGCGCGGACCAGACCGCGGACCAGACCGCGGACCTGAGCGCCGAGAGCCGCCGCGCGGCCGTGCACCTCGCGCGCCCCACCGGTCCTTTCGCGGTCGGCCAGGAGGACCTGCACCTGGTGGACCACAGCCGCACCGACCCCTGGGCCGGGTCGGGCCCGCGCGAGCTCATGGTCACCCTGCGCTACCCGGCGCGGCGCGACACCGGCAGGACTGCGCGCTACCTCACCCGCGAGGAGGCCCGGCTCCTGCTGGTCGACCGGGGACTGGACCAGGCGATCCCCGCCGAGACCCTGGCCGGCGTCGCCACCCACGCCCGGCCCGGCGCCCGCCCCGCAGGGGGCCGCTACCCGCTGATCGTGCTCTCTCCCGGATTCACCGTCCCGCGCGCCACCCTCACCTCGCTCGCCGAGGACCTGGCCTCGCGCGGCTACGTCGTCGCCGCGGTCGACCACGCGTACGAGAGCGTGGGCACCGCCTTTCCCGGCGGCCGCGTACTGACGTGCCTGGCCTGCGAGAAAGCCGATCAGGCGGGCGGGACGGGGACGGTCGCCGTCACCCGCGCCCGCGACGTGTCCTTCCTGCTGGACCGCCTCACCGGCCCGCGCGCGGCCTGGCGCCACGCCGGAATCATCGACGCGCACCGCATCGCGATGGCGGGGCATTCCCTCGGCGGCGCCTCGGCGGCCACCGCGATGGCCGCCGACCCGAGGATCCTCGCCGGCGTCAACATGGACGGCGGATTCTCCGCACCGGTCGCCGACGCCGGTCTCGGCGGCCGCCCCTTCATGCTGCTCGGTGCGCAGGCCCGGCGCCCCGGCGGTAACAAGAGCTGGGACGAGACCTGGCCCCGGCTCGACGGCTGGAAGCGCTGGATCACCTTCGACGGCTCCGGCCACTTCTCCTTCTCCGACTTCCCGGCGATCGGCGAGCAACTGGGCCTCCCGGACCCCGAGGTCCCGCTCCCCGGGGGCCGCTCCGTCGAACTGACCCGGCGCTACGTCGGCGCCTTCTTCGACCAGCATCTGAAGGGCGTACCGCAGCCCGTCCTCGACGGGCCGTCCGCCGACGCGCCGGAGGCCCGCTTCCACACCGAGGTCGGACAAGGGGTGTCCTAGGGGACCACCGTGACCGGGTGGCGTACGACGGCGTCGAAGAGGTAGCCCTGCGTGTTGTGGGCCGACGTCTCGGGCTGCGTCCGCCCGGTCGCGTCGGTCGCCCGCGCCAGCAGGGCCGTCGCGCCCGTCACCCGCGGGGTCCACGGCACCGACCAGCGCACCCAGCCGCCGCGGCTCGGGGTGTCGTGCACCCGGGCCCGCCGCCAGTGGCCACCGCCGTCGACGCTGACGTCGATACGGGTCACGGGCGCCGCAGCCGACCAGGAGCGGCCGGTCAGCACCCGGGGCCGGTGCACACGGACCGTGGCCCCCAGGTCCAGCTCGAAGGCGCTCTTGAGGGTCTGCCGGGTCACCACCGGACCGCCCTCCGCCGGATGGCCGGGCCCGAACAGCCGGTACATCTCGGTGTTCCACGGCGAGTACAGCGGCTCGGCGCTCACCTCGATGTCCCCGACCCATTTGATGGAGGAGATCCCGACCCAGTCCGGCACCACGAGGCGGACCGGACCGCCGTGGTCCGCGGGCAGCGGCTGCCCGTTCATCTCGTACGCGAGCAGGACGTCGTCCAGCGCCTTCGCCACCGGCAGCGGGCGCCGCACCCGCCCCAGGTTCACCCCGTTCGCGGTCACCTCGTCGTCCAGCCCGCGCGGCATGACGTCGACGGCGCCGGGGGTCACGCCCGCCTGCCGCAGGACGTCCGACAGCCGCGCGCCGCGCCAGCGGGCGACGCCGATCGCGCCCAGGGTCCACGGCGTGCCGGTGACGGCCTGACCCTGCTGCGTGGCGTAGAAGCTCCGGGCGTTGCCCGCGCACTCCAGGAACAGCGTCCGCTCCACCACCGGCAGGGCGCGCAGCCGCTCGTACGAGAACTCCACCGGGCCGCCCGCGAGCCCGTCGCCCCACACCTTCAACCGCCATCGGCCGGGGTCGACGCGCGGGGTGGAGGTGTGGTTGCGCACGAAGAACCGGTCGACCGGGGTGAGCAGGCCGGTGCCGCGCAGGGCCGCGAAGTTCGTCTCCGCGTTCGTGCCGCGGAGGGTGAACAGCTCGGGCGGCAGCGGCTTGAGGATGCCCGGCGCGGCGAGGGCGCCGGGCGCACCTGAGGCCGCGGCTGCGGCCGCCGCGGTGTCCGTGGCGGCGAAGGCCGGGCCGGCGCCCGCGGCCAGTCCCATGGATCCGGCGGCCGCCCCCGCCGCGAACAGCTTGAGCAGGTCACGGCGGTCCATTCCGGCGGAGCGGGCGCGGCCGCGCGCCCACTGCCGCAGGCGCGTGCGGTCGTAGTGGCTCTCGTCCGACAGGTCGTCCGACAGGTCGTGCGGCATGACGCGGTCACTCCTTGGTCGTGGTTCCCGACGGACCGTAGGGGCCCGGGGCGGGCCGCGGATACCTTCCCACCGCCATGGCCACGAATCTGAAACATCCCCGCAACGGCCGATTACCGCTGGTCGGAGGAATTTCGGCAGGATGTGGGGCATGACCGAGATCCGTACCCCCCGACTCCTCCTCCGCCGCTGGACCGACGACGACCTCGTCCCCCTGTCGGAGATCAACGCCGATCCGGAGGTGATGCGCTGGATCGGTGACGGCTCCACCCTCGACCTGGACCAGACCGCCGAGGAGATCGAGCGCTGGGAGGAGGAGTGGGACGAGGAGGGCTTCGGACTCTTCGCCGTCGAACTCCTCGCCTCGGGCGAGCTGATCGGCGTCGTCGGCCTCTCGGTCCCCGAGTACCTGCCGGAGGCGCTGCCGGACATCGCGATCAGCTGGCGCCTGGGACGCCAGTACTGGGGCCAGGGTTACGCCTCGGAGGCCGCCCAGGCCACCCTCGAGTTCGCGCTCCAGGACCGCGGTCTCGACCGGGTCATCGCCATCAACCGGTCGGGCAACGACGACTCCGAGAACGTGATCCGCAAGCTCGGCATGGTGCTCGAACGCGACACCACGGAGCCCGAGCACCACTACCTCCTGCAGATCCACGGCATCGACCTCACCGAGTACGAGGCCTGACACGGCTCCGCCGGGCACATCGGCCGATCGGTTGACCCGGGGGTCCCCCGGACCGCTCGGGCGCTCCGGCCGGCGGGCTGACCGGCCTGGGACCCCTACGCGGCGAGCATGGACGGGGGAGCGGGAGGACGTACGCCGTCCTCCCCGCCCGGAGCCGAGAGGGACACCATGAACGCGCACGATGCACTGCTCCTCGACGCGGCCCGGCGCGGCGACGCGCAGGCGGTCGGCGCGGCGCTCGCCGCGGGGGCCGCCGTCGAGACCCGCGACGACCGGCTGCGCACGCCCCTGCTGCTCGCCGCGCTCGGCGACCACCTGGCCGTGGCCGAGCTGCTGCTCGCCGCCGGAGCCGACCCGAACGCCGCCGATTCCCGCGGGGACAGCGCCTGGCTGGTCACCGGAGTCACCGGCAGCGTCCGGATGATGCGCCTGCTGCTGCCCGCCGGACCCGACCTGAAGCAGCCGGGCCGCTTCGGCGGGACCTCCCTCATCCCAGCCGCCGAGCGGGGTCACACCGCGTACGTGCGGGCCGTGCTCGACGAGACGGACGTCGACGTCGACCACGTGAACCGGCTCGGCTGGACCGCCCTGCTGGAGGCGGTGATCCTCGGCGACGGGGGCCCGCGCCACGAGGAGGTCGTGGCGGCGCTGCTCGCGGCGGGAGCCGACCCCCTACGGGCCGACCACGACGGGGTCACCCCGTACGAGCACGCCGCCCGCCGCGGTTTCGACGGCATGGCGCGACTCCTGCGGGCGGCCGGGGGCGCCGGGGCAGACGGTGATGCCGGGGCTACCGGTCCGGGCAGTGTCACCGCGACCGCCGGGACGCCCGCCGTGGCTCGCGGCGCGGGGGAGCGGCCGGTGAAGCGCCGCGCACGGGGCGCCCGTACCGCCCTCACGGGGCTCGCCGCGGCCCTGCTGCTCGCCGCCTGCACGCAGGAGGGGACCGCCGCGCCGAGCCCGGCGCCGTCCGCGGCCTCCCCGCTGCCCGCCACCGCGCCGACACCGGACGGGCTGCTCCTGACCGCAGACTTCGGCGCCGACACCGTCACGTTCGTGGACCCGCGGCGCGGCGCAGTCGCCTCAGTCACCGTCGGCAGGGCGCCGTACGGACTGGCCGTCGGCCCGGACGGCCGGGCGTGGGTGGCCACGGCCGAGGGCGTCGCCGTCGTCGACACGCGCACCCGCGTACGGCTGGCCCTCGTCCCCCACCGCACGGACACCGGCCCGGTCACCGACGGCGAGTACCGCGGCGGCGGCATGGGCATCGCGCTCTCACCCGACGGCGCGAACGCGTACGTCGGGGTCAACGTGCCCGGCGCCCACGGGGTCCTGGAGGTCATCGACACGGCGCGTCCGCAGGTCACCGCCGTCGTACCCGTGGGCCGGCGCCCCTTCGACGTGGACGTCTCCCCGGACGGCGCCGAGGTCTACGTCACCGGCCACGACTCCTTCGACGTCACCGTCGTCGCGGCCGGCTCGCTGCGCACGCGCCGCATCCAGGTCGCCCCCTACGGAACCGAGGGCGGACTCGGCTCCTGGCTCAAGCCCCACTACACGGCCGTCCGCCCGTCGGACGGGATGCTGCTCCTGCCCTTCGAGGGCGAGCGGCTCGCGGTGGTCGACCCGCGGACCGGCCGCACCACCGTCGAGCCCATGACCGCCGACACCCACCAGCACGGCGTCACGCTCACGGCCGACGGCCGGCTCCTGGTGGTCGGCACCGGCGCGGTGGAGCCGGGCGAGGGCAACGGCCCGTCCCTGACGGTCCGTTCACCGGACGGCGCCGAGCGGGTGTATCCGCTGGAGGGCCCGCACGAGGACGTGGCCGTGTCCCGCGACGGCCGCACCGCCTACGTCACGGGCGGCTACACCCGGGACGGCCACTGGAACGGCATCACGGTCGTCGACCTCGACACGGGCGCCACCCGCCGCCTCCCGGCGGGTACGCGGCCGCTGGGCGTCGCCGTCCTCTGAGCCCCGCTCAGGCGGCTCCCGTACGCGGGGCCTCGGCGGCGTGGCCCGCGCGGATCGCGGCGAGGGCGGCGCGGTGCAGGGCGTCCGGGGCGCCGTGGTGGGGCACCGGGCTGCCCGTGAGCGTGTACCACTCGTCGGCGTCCTTGTACTGGACGTCGAACCGGGCCAGGTCCCCGGCCACGGCCGTGGTGCGCAGGGTGAGCGGGCCGGTGATGACGCCGACCTCGTCGGTCATGGCCCCGCCCGGCCCGGCGAGCACCTCGTCCTGCCACTGCTCGTGGCGCGCGCCGGTCATGAGGAGCAGGTGTCCAGCATCGTGGTGAGCATCTTCTTCTCCGGTTCGGTGACGGTCAGTCCGTAGACGGATTTGACGGTGGTCCAGGCCCGCCCGTACTGGCACCAGCTCGACTTGTCCGGCGGCTGCCACAGGTCGGGGCTCTGGTCGCCCTTCGAGCGGTTCGAGGCGGCGGTCACCGCCAGCAGTTGCGGGTGGGTCATGTCGTTGGCGAAGGCCTTGCGCCTGGCGGCGTCCCAGCCGGCCGCGCCGGAGCGCCAGCCCTCGGCGAGGGGCACCATGTGGTCGATGTCCATCTTCGCCGCCTCGGTGACGACCACCCCGTCGTAGAGGCTCTTCCAGGTGCCGGAGACCGCCCGGCACTCGGCGTCCCGCGTGACGTCCTTGCCGTCGCGCTCCAGGACGACCTCACGGGTGTCGCACTTGTTGCCCTGCTGGGCCCAGTGCGCGAACTTGTCCCGGCTGTACCCGGCCATCGTGCCGACCGGCGCCACCTTCAGCGCGGCCAGCCGCGTCCGGGCCTCGGCCGTGCCCACCATGCCGGGCAGCACGTCCCCGCCCGCCGGTCCGCCACCGGCCGGGGGCGCCGACCGCGGGCCCGAGGCCTTCGGGTCCGGGGAACCCGGCGCCGACGGATCGGAACAGCCGGCCACCGCCACCGCCAGCAGCAGCGTGGCCGCGACGGCCGCACCGCGCACCCGTATATGACGTCCCATAACCCCACCCCGAGCCGGTACCGCTCCGCACACCGTCGGGGAGAGCGTACCCAGAACCGGACAATCAACCGGCCGACGACCCGGCGACGGGCATTGTCAGTGGCTCTCGCTAGTCTCCCGACATACCGCAGCTCAGGGGGGTTTGGCCCCCCTGTCAGGGCTGCGCGGAAGCGGATCGGTACATGCGGGAGGGGCACGGCTGATGGTGGCATGGCTGGCGGCGGGCGAGGCGTACGAGATCGCCCTCGTGGAGGGACGGGTGGCGGCGAGGGCCGCCACGGGCCGGGCGGCGGGGCGGCAGTTGAAGACCCTGCCCAAGGCGCTGAAGGACCATCCCGAGGTGGACCGGCTGCGCCGGCTCGCCGCATGGCTCGACCGGCACGAGGCGGCCTGCCTCGCGCAGGTCGACAGCTGGATGGTGTCCTCGCTGCCCGTGCCGACCGAGCTGCTCGCCCGGGTCTGGCCGGACGAGGCCTGGCGCAGCGCCCTGCGCGACGTCGCGGTCGTCGGTGACGACCCGGACGAGGTGGGCTTCCTGCGGGACGCCACCGCCTCCGGTGAGCTCAAGGTCGTCAACCTCGACGGTGAGACCGTACGGCTCTCCCCGCGCACGGTGACCCTCCCGCACCCGGTGCTGCTGCCCGACCTGGACGACGTACGGGAGTTCGCGGCGGAGCTGGGCATCGTGCAGCGGGTCGAGCAGATCCACCGCGCCACCTGGCAGAAGCCGGCCGGCCTGTCCGCCACCGCCACCGAGGTCCGCGACTACGCGGGCGGGGTCTTCCCCACCCGCTTCGGCCTGGCCGCCCGGGCGACCGGCCTCGGCTACCGGGTCTCCGGGGGCTACGCCACCTGCAAGGTCCGCGACGCGGGGCCCGGCACGGAGGCGGCCGTCTGGATCGGCGAGCCCTACTACGAGGACGAGACGAGCACGGGGGCCCTCAACTGGCACGACGAGGACGGCCGGACGGTGCCCCTGGCCCAGGTCGGACCGGTGGCCTGGTCCGAGGGGATGCGGATGGCCGCCGCGCTGTACGCCGGGCGCACGATCGAGGAGGGCCGGAACGCATGACCGGCACCGACACCAGCACCGAGAACACGACCGAGACCAGCGCCGCGCCCAGCACCGAGACGAACGACGAGATGAAGACCGACGCGATGACCGACGACGTGACGACCGACGATGCGGCCGGCCAGGCCGAACTGCTGCTCAAGGCCGGCGCCGTCCTGCCGCGCGGCACCACCGGCGCCGGCCCCACCGCCGTCGACCTGACCGCGCGCACCTACCGCCACCCCGGCCTCGGCGAAGACCGCGTCGTCGTCCGGCTCACGGCCGGTGAACTGGGTGAGGCCGAGGACCTCGCCGCCGGCTTCCTGGGGCTCGTACGGGACGAGGGCGAGCCGCCCGTCGTCGGCCTGACCCGGCGCCAGGCGCTCGGCTTCCCCGAGTGGGTCCTCGTGCACCACCCCGAGGACGGCCACCACGCCCTCGCCGTCGTCCCCGAGCTCGACCGGATCGCCCGGCAGGCCAAGACCAAGCCCAAGGCCGCCCTCGACGACTGCCTCGAACTGGCCGGCCGCCTCGGCGCCTCCGTCCCGCACTTCCTGCCCGTCTTCCACGAGCAGGCGGCCCGCGTCTTCCTCGGCGTCGAGAACACCACCTACGCCGCCCAGCTGTTCGGCCGCGCCCGCGCGGCCGAGGCCGAGCACGGCCTGAGCGTCGACGAGGACCGCCTCGACGCCGTCTTCCTGGAGTTCGCCCTGGCCGGCGCCCTGCCGGTGAAGGTGCTCACCGGCTACGGCAAGGCTCTGTCCGGCCGCGTCACCCCCGCCGAGGCCCACGACCGCTTCCGCCGCCTGTGCGTGCGCCGCACCGCCGGCGGGCTGCCGCCCTCCGCCCAGGCCGCGGTCGAACTGCGCCGCCTGGCCCGCGCCGCGGGCATGACCGGCACCGAGTCCGAGCAGGAGTACCTCGCCGAGCTGCTGCCGCTGCCCGCCACCCTGCGGGCTCCCGTCGGCTGGTGGAAGGCGCACCGTACGGCTCTCGTGGCGCTCGCCCGCCGCGTTCCCGCCGTACGCGGCACGCTCCTCGGGCTGACGCCGCCCAGCGGGGGCGACGGGGCCGAGCTGACCGACCTGTGGCTGGAGGTCTTGGAGGAGTCCGGCGCGACCGCCGGGCTGACCTGCGCGGACCTGCCCGACGAGGAGCGCTGCCCCGACGGTGCGGCCGGCTGGCTGGAGCGCTTCCACGCCGCCCGCCACAGCGGCTGGGGCCCGCGCCCCACGCCCGCCGCGCTCCTCGACCTCGTCGAGCGCTGTGCGCCCCGGCTGCGCGCGGAACTCGCCCGGCCCGGGCGTGAGCCGGGCCTGCGGGTGGGGGTCGAGGACGCCGACCTCCTCGACCTGCTGCTCAGCCTGGAGATCCCCGTCGCCGACCCCGACACCGAGGAGAAGAGCTATCGGCACGGCCAGCTCAACCTGACGGACTGGGCCGGCGCCGAGCAGCGCCGCGACCTGCTGGCCATCGCCGCCGACGGGCGCTTCCACCCCGCGTTCCACCACGCGCTGAACTGCCTCGGCCACGACGGCCACGACGTCATCCGCCGCGTCGCCGCCTCGCCCGGCGGCCGGCCCGTGCTGACCGAGTGGGTGCGCGGCGTGGCCCGCGCCTCCACCGCCGCCGGCCTGCCCGGCGTCCCCGACGCCATCGCCCGCCTGACCTGGCTGCCCGCCGAGGCACTTGAGCTCGCCCCCGACGAGGTGGCCGCCGCGGCCGCCGCCGACCTCGGCGAGACCCTGGCCCGCACCCTGCGGGGCGGCCTCTTCGAGGAACTGACCTGGCCCGCCTGGGAAAGCACCGTCGCCGACCTGGCGACCGCCCACCACCGGCACGGCCTGACCGTCGTCGAGGCCTGGCCGTACCTGATCGTCGCCAACTCCCACCAGGTCCGGGTCATCGACGCCGACTCCACCGTCCTCACGCACGACCTGCGGGTCCCCACCGGCTCCGAGTACCGCTACGGGTTCCACTACGTCGACGGTGAACTGCTGGTCTTCTGGAGCTCCTGGAGCTCCAACGAGACGCAGGGCTATTGGCACACCGCGCCCGGCTCGGTCTTCAGCCTCGCGACCGACCGCGCCCACTGGCAGCTGCGCTCCGAACACCTCAGCCTGCCGCTCCCGGACGGCGGGCGCACCACCGGCGGCGGCGTCCTGCACCGCGGTGACACCAAGCTCCCGGACGAGCGGCCGATGCTGTGCGACGGCGCCTCGTACTGGGTGTGGCAGGAGCGCGACCGGACCGCCGAGGGCGCGGAGCGCGGCTGGCGCGAGTACGACCCCGCCACCGGCGACCTCGGCCGGTACTCCCTGCCCGGCGCGCTGTCCGGGGCTCTGGCAGGAGTCCTGCCCGGAGCGCTGTCCGCAGCCCTGGCCGGTCCGGTGGACGGGTACCCGGTCGACGCCACCTCCGTCGGGTCCTCCTGCCGGCTGCGGCCGACGCCCGCCGTACCGGGCTCGGTGCTCGGTGCGCCCGTCGGCGGCCTGCTCGGCTGGCGCACCGCCCGCATCCCCGGCCAGGGCTGGCGGGGAGCCGACACCGGCGGCCGCACCGTCATCGTCCCCGAAGACGGCACCATGCCGCTCGCGGCGCTGACCTTCCCGGGCGACGACCGGCCGCGCGCGCTGTCGAACCGCTACCACGAGCTGACCATCACCGACCCCGACGGGGTGATCACCGCGCAGGCGCGCGACGACGACCGTCGCACCGGTGCGGTGGAACTCCCCCCGTTCTCCCACTGGTACGCCCTGCGCCCCCGCGACCCGGAGGGTTCGGCCGCGCTGCGCACCGCCGACCGGGAAACGGTCGGCGCCCTGCTCAAGGCCGCCGCCGCGGCGCCCTCCGGCAACCTGCCCGCCCTGGTGAGCGCGGCCCTGCCCCGGGTCACCGCCCCCGAGCTGATCGGCGGCATCGTCGAGGTCCTGCGCTTCGCCCTCGTCCAGCAGGAGGCCCTCGACGGGGTCGCCGCCCGGCTGCGGCAGGACGCCGAAGCGGGGCCCGGCACGCAGGGCCCGTCCGACCACCTGATCGACCAGGCACTGAGCGGACTCACCGGCACCGGTTACTACCGCCAGGGCGCACCCACCGACGTCGCCCACCGCTTCCTGCGCGAACTCGCCGCCGCGAGCGCCGACACCGGGACGGTCGAGGTACCCGGCAGGCTGCACTTCGACGTGCCCGCCCTGCCGCACTCCGCCCTGATCTGGACACCCCTGCTCGACCAGCCCGCCGCCGCTGCCTACCGTGCGGTCGCGGTCGCGACCGGCGAGGAGGAACGCGCCGCCGTCCTCAGCCTGCTCCGCGCGATCGACGCGCTGGGCCTGGCCAGCGCCGAGGGATCCGCGGACCACTGGCGCCGGGTCTTCGTCCGCCTCGACCAGCGCCACCTGCTCGCCCCCGACGGAAGCGCACGCGACCTGCACCGGCGCGCCGTGCTCCCGCTCGGCGGCGGCGCCGTCCTCGCCACGACCGAGCACAGCGAACCCGTCACCGATGGCCACGAGTTCGGCGCCCTGCTCCACGACCCCACGGGCCGCTTCACCGTCCCCGGCCCGTACACCGTGCGCGGCGCCTCGCCGGTGGGCGACCCGCAGCGCGGCCACGACTGGCTGTCCCGCCTCCTCACCGAAGCCGCCGACCGCGGCCCGGCGCCCTTCTTCCCCGGAGCCGCCGACGAGTTCGCCCGGCTCACCGGGGTGCCCGCGGCGCTGGCGCGGCTGGTGGTCGCCGGTCTGCCGTGCATCGAGACCCCGTGGAGCAACTTCCTCACCCCCGAGCTGCGGACCCTCCTCGGCGTCAAGGTCGCCGCCGCCGACCAGGCCCGCGACGAGCTCGCCAGGCTCGACACCGTCGTCCGCCGGGCCGTCGTCGCCGCACTGCTGCCCGCCGACCCGGCCCTCCTGTGGACCGAGGGCCCCGACGCGGCGGCCGCCGCCGACGTGTGGAACCGGCGCGTGGGCCGCCGTACGCCCGTGCCCGAGTGGCTGCTCACCGAGGCCTCGCGGGTGATGCGTACCGGATGGCCCGTGCCCCGCGCCCTGTCCGCGCTCCTCGACCCGGCCGCCTCCCGGGAGCTGTCCGTCGACGTCGCGTGGACGGTGAAGGGCGACCGCGCGGAGCCCCGCGAGCCGGCCACCGACCCCTTCACCTCGGCGGTCCTGACCGGCGCCACGGCGATGATGGCCTGGCTCGCCCACCGGCTGCCCGCGGGCGATCCGCTACGAGCGGCCCTGCCGCCCGCGCTGACGGCCGTACGCGAGCGGCTCGCCGCCCCCGAACTGCTGCTCGCCGGCGAGCACTACGCGCGGCTCTCCGACTTCCGCAAGGCGGCGGGCACCCCGACCGAGACCGGCGAGGGCTTCGAGCGGTACGGCGCGGTGATCATGGCCACCCACGACGACCAGCCCCAGCCCGCGCTGCGCCCGGCGCTGCTCGACTCCACGGGCTCGGACCCGTACCTGGCGGTCCTGCGCGGCGACGACCAGCGGCCCTCCGCGGTCGAGACGGCCCTGCGCGCCGTCCACGACCCGCGCTTCGCCGCCCTGCTCGCCGACCCGGGCGCACCGGCGGCGGGCGCCGCCGACCCGGACGGCACCTGGTGGCCGCAGGACCCGAGCCGGTCGGTTCCCGAGCTGGTGGCGCAGGTGGGCGCCGAGTACGGGCTGGGCGCGGACGCCGCCGCCCTGTACCTCGCGCTGCTCGCCATGCCCGACCCCACCGACCGCAACACCGCGCGCTGGACCGGCTGGAAGCCCGCCCGGCTCAAGGCCGCCCGCGCCGAACTGGCCGCCACCGACCTGGTGGTGTCGGCCGAGCGGAGCCGGGCCGGGCGCTCGCTGTTCCTGCCGGGCGGATGGGCGGAGCGGCCTTCCCCGGCGCTGCCGGTGGAGCAGTGGAAGCTCCCCATGTACGGCCACACCCAGCGCGGGCCGCTGGTACCGGCCGAACCGGCCGCGGAGCTCTACCGCCGGGCCTGGCAGCGGGTCCGCGAGGGCGACGTACCGCGCTTCGCGGAGCTCAAGGTCAAGCGCACCCGCAGGCGCTGACAGGCGGGGCCGCGGGGGGGGGGGGGCGCGGCGGGGGGCGGGGGCCGCCCCGCCCCGCCCCCCCCCCGCCGCGCCCCCCCCGGCCCCCCCACCACCCCCCCCCCCCCCCCCCCGCGGGC